>JAUILA010000001.1 GCA_030432655.1 Bacteroidia bacterium | reverse complement strand
TTACCATTCTCCTGACCATCCCGCTTGCCTGCGTGGGCGCCCTGCTTGCCTTTTACATCCTGGGCATGCCACTCAACATGATGGCCCTCATCGGGATAATTATGCTGGCCGGAATTGCCGTCAACAACTCCATCATTCTGGTCGACAGCATGAACAGGAACAAGCAACAAGGCCTTCCGTTGCGGGAGGCCATCCTGGACGCCGCGCAGCGCCGTTTCAGGCCGATAATTATGACCAGCCTGACCACGGTACTGGCACTCCTGCCATTAACCTTCGGCTTTGGTGAAAGTGCCGCCCTGCGTGCCCCAATGGCCATCGCAGTTATTGGCGGCCTGGTCAGCTCCACCCTGCTGACCCTGGTCATTATACCCTGTTTTTACGAGACCATCGAGTTACTGATCAACAGTCTGAAAAGGAAGACGAAAACAGATACCGCCCATGCCTGATAGTCTCCTGCACATAATAATCAAAAGGAAAGTGCTGGTGTCGATGTTATTCATCGGCTTCACGGTGCTCGGGTATATTTCCTATACCAACCTTCCGGTCGAACTCTTCCCGAATGTGGAATTTCCCGTGCTTATTGTCCAGGTAAATTCCACCTCCGAGGTGGATCCTAAATACATGGAGCGCGAGGCCATAATACCGCTGGAAAGTGCCGTCAGTACCCTGGAAGGGGTTGAGGAGATCAGCGCCAATGCCGACAGCCGGCAGGGTATGATCTTCATATCTTTCCAGAAGAATGTCAATATAAAATACGCCTACCTGAAACTGGAGCAGAAAGTGGGCGCTATCCAGGCCGATCTCATGCCTGACTTTGTTGTCAATATCATCAAGATCGATACCGAACAGTTTACCAATGCCTTTATGGACCTGCAGGTGCTGGGCGGCGGCGGTGTGGACCGGGTACGCAATATTACCGATCAGTATATAACGGATCGCCTGAATAATGTCGACGGCATCGGGGGGGTCGAAGTATTTGGCGGAAGGCAGAAAACAGTGGAGATCATCATGAATGATGCGATTTGCGAGGCACATGGTATCACCCCGAATACCATCAGTTCCGTCCTGGCGGCCAATTCGGAGAAGAGCGCTTTCGCGGGTCAGATTGACCGGAACGGACAGCAGGTGTTTGTTCACGTAACCGCCGAACTGAAGGACATCAAGAATATCCAGGAACTGGTGGTCTCGGAGAATGGTCCGCTCCTGTTACGTGACGTGGCGGATGTCTTTTTCGGGGTCAAGGAACAAACTTCCCTCAGCCGGGTGAACGGGAAGGATGCCGTGTCGATACGCTTGTCGAAAGATACACAGTCCAACCTGATTGAACTGTCAGACCTGACCCTGGAGGCAATAGACGACCTTAACCTGGAACTCGCCGCCCAGGATGTGGAGATTGTGGTGCAAAGCAACCAGGCAGAGCTGATGACCGACAATATTAACCAGATTAAAAACCTGGCCGTTACCGGCGGACTCCTCGCGATTTTTGTTTTATGGATCTTTCTGAGGAGAATAAAATTCATACTTAGTATCGCACTTGCCATTCCGATTTCTGTTTATGCCGCCTTTAATTTCTTTTATGCTGCGGACATTTCCATTAACAGCCTTACGCTGATTGGTATGGCCCTGGCCATTGGCATGCTCCTGGACAACAGTGTAGTGGTGCTGGAAAATATTTACCGGCACGTTGTGAATAAACAACGAAAAGAAGTGGCTGTGGTCAGGGGAACCAAAGAAGTGATGCGCTCGGTAATAGCCGCTACCCTCACTACAGTCACTGTGTTCCTCCCCTTTATCTTCTCGTCTAATGTGCTGATTACAATGATCGGAACCCACATTGGCGTTTCCATCATCTCCACCCTGCTGGTTTCCTTGATCGTGGCCCTGGTGCTGATACCTATGCTGGCACATACCGCGATTAACCGGAAGGACGAGGAAAAAGCACCGTTGATAAAAAACGCATCCATCCGACAACGGATGATCCAGAAGTATGTGGTGATTCTGAAATCATGCTTCAGGAGACCGCTTTTTACGGTCCTGGGCGGACTGGTTCTTTTCTTTGTGGCCATCGGACTGAGTTTTCTTATCAGTATCAGCAGCAGCAGTGAGGTGGAGAAGCCTGATATCAATTTATTCGTGACTATGCCCCAGGGAGCCACCCTGGAATCCACGGACATCCGGGTCAGAAGTATTGAGGGTAAAATTCTGAAAATGCCGGTGATCGAAAAGGTGATCAGCCAGGTATCGGAAGGAGAAGCTGTTATTACCGCGACATTACCTGAAGATTTTAAGGAGTCAGGCATGTCTTTCCCGGCCATACGAAATAAATTGGTTGGTTTTGGAAACGAATATGAAGACCTGGAGATTTCACTCGAACAGCCTCCGCAAACCGGAGGAGGTCCGGGAGGTGCGGCGAGTTCGGCTTCCGCGGATTTCGAGCGAATGCTGGGAATCGGCACACCTTCGGAACGGATTGTGGTCCGTGGACAGGATTTTGAGCTGATGCAGTCGGTAGCTAATGACATCAATACGTTTGTAGGCAGCCTGCAATCCATCTCCTCTTCCACCATGAATGTCAGCCCGGAGCGACCTGAAGCACACATTTCATTCGATCAGAAAAGAATGAATGCCCTGGAAATTTCGCTGGAGAATGTGGCAGTTGGCCTTAATGATTTTCAACCCTCCTTCAGCTCAGGCTCAACTTTTATCAGCGGGGATGAAGAATTTGAAATCACCATCCAGACTCAGAATGAAACAGAACCTGCAGCAAAAGAGATGAAGGACCTTCGTGAGATGCCTGTTTCCGGTGCAACCGGCGCCGTCCATGCGCTGTCTGATTTTGGATCGGTTATTTATTCATCGGGAGAAAGTACCATTACCCGTCTCAATCAGGAAAAACGCATTGAAATTACCTATCGGTTCATTGATGAAGTGGTGAATTCCGAGTCACTACTGGAAGCCTCCCGGATTGAAGTGGACGAGCTGGTGAACAGTGTGAACATCCCTTCGGGACTCGTGGTGGAAGTCATTCATGACGAAGGAATTTTCGATGATTTCTACTTTTTCCTGCTGGCTGCCATCGTGATAATCTATATGATCCTGGCAGCCGTGTTTGAATCACTCTATCTTCCGGTGGTGATCATGTTTTCCATTCCGCTGGCCGGCACAGGCGCCTTCCTGGGACTTACACTTACGGGTAATTCCATTCTGAATGCCAACACGCTGATCGGACTGCTGATTTTACTTGGCGTGGTGGTCAATAACGGGATCATTCTCATCGACTATTCAAGGATCCTGAGGAGACAAGGATACAGCAAATACCGCTCGCTTATTATGAGCGGTATTTCCAGGATCCGGCCCATTCTCATAACCTCCATCACCACCATTGTCGCGATGCTGCCGCTGGCCCTCGGCGAAGCCGAATATGTTACAAGCATAGGTCAGCCGTTTGCGGTCACAGTCATGGGCGGACTCGCCTTCGCTTCGATCCTGACATTGTTTTATATTCCTACTATGAGTGCCGGACTGGAGAGCGTACTGGATTGGTTCAGAAACCTAAGGCCATTTATAAAAATTCTCCAGATAGTGCTCATGGCCTTAACCGCCGTGCTGATCTATACCCGGATCGAGGGTGTACTCTGGCAGACAATCTGGTTTCTTTCGGCCGTCATTCTCATACCTGGGGGCACCTATTTTGTCATGACCTCACTGCGACAAGCCAATGCAAAAATGGTGGCACCCGGAGAAGTCATGCATATAACGATCCGGAATCTTACAAAAATATATGGCCGTGACAAGCGCTGGCTTCGCGAATGGAAGGGAAATAAACATCTGTATTTCCTGCGGGGTGAAGAACCGGTGACACGCAAAGTCCTTCTCCAGAACCTGATCTGGCAGACCGCCTTAACCGGTTTCCTGGTGTATTTTGTTTACTTCCACCTGGAAAAACCATTTTGGCAATTGTTATTCATGATCCTGCTGCATGCTTTATTGCTGTTTATTTTCCGCAGTGTGACGAATAACTGGCGTAAGAAAAGCCGGATAGGGAGAATATCAGACAAGTTACTTTTCTGGGGTTTTCCGGTGGTAAGTTCAATATTTCTATACCAGGATATCCGGATCAAAGGTTTCGGTATATTCCTGATAATTGTCTGGTTTATTGGTTTATTCCTTGTGAATATGCGCCGGAGAATGGCAGAGAATCCGGTGGATATCAATGAAATCACCGGACGGTTTGCACGGATCAGAAAATGGTATTATCAATTGATATTGCTGATCCCGTTTGTGCGGCCGAAAAAACCCGAATTCAAAGCACTCAAAGGTGTAAGCCTCAATATTGAGCAGGGAATGTTCGGGTTACTGGGACCGAATGGGGCAGGAAAAACCACGCTGATGCGTATCCTTTGCGGGATTATGGACCAGAGCTATGGCAAGATCTGGATAAACGGACATGATACAACCCGGCGACGGGAAGAACTGCAGGGGCTGATCGGGTACCTGCCACAGGCGTTTGGTACCTATGAGAATATGACGCCTTACCAGTTCCTCGATTACCAGGCAATCCTGCGCAAGATCACCAACAAGGAAGAACGTGAAGAGCGGGTACAATATGTACTGAAGGCGGTACATATGGATGAACATCAGGGTAAAAAAATCGGGTCGTTTTCGGGTGGAATGAAACAGCGCATTGGTATAGCCCAGATCCTGCTTCACCTGCCGAAGATACTGGTGGTTGATGAACCCACTGCCGGTCTGGACCCTCTGGAACGTATCCGGTTCAGGAATCTGCTGGTAGAGCTGAGCAGGGAACGGATTGTCATATTCTCCACACACATTATCGAAGATATTGCCAGCAGTTGTAATAACCTCGCAGTGTTGATTTCAGGTAATATCCAGTATACAGGCAGTCCTGCCACGATGGCAGAGCTGGCAAATGGCAAGGTTTGGGAATTTCACCTGACACCGGATGAATTTGAAGCTACCAAAGAAAACTATCTGATAGTGCATCATATGAGTGAAGGCGCGTTAATCCGGGTAAAATGCCTGTCGCAGGAGGTCCCGAAGGCAGATGCCAAACCGGTGCGGGCCAACCTGGAAGACGCCTATTTATGGTTAATGAAGAATAAAAATACAGATACCGATGAAGAGTATACTGCTGCTGTTGTATAGGCTGATCTCCTATAATGTAAAGGTGATCTTCGCGAATAAGTTCATCTATTTTGTGCTGGCCTCTTTCCTGTTTTTTGCCTTTATCATTCTGATTACCGTGCTGGATGACCCGGATTTTAATGAGGCAGTGATTTACGGCTTCCTGGTTTTTCCGGGGTTGCTGCTGATCTTTTATCCGATGGCCTACGGGATCCAGAACGACGATGATTCGAAAATGCTTGAGACCATATTCGGCATTCCCAATTACCGCTACAAAGTGTGGTTGGTAAGATTTATTCTGGCTATCGGAGTGGCGATGGTCATTCTGATTATCCTGGGAAATATTGCCAACATGACCCTGTTCCGGTTTGACATTCTGCCGATGATCGGCCAGGTAGGCTTCCCGATCCTGTTTATTTCATCGCTGGCATTCATGTTATCGACGCTGATCAAAAATGGTAATGGAACCGCCATTGTAGTGGTCATTGTCTCATTCATATTCTTCATTTTTGCCGAACCCCTTGCGTACAGTCCGTATAACGTCTTCCTCAACCCATTCTCCGAACCCCGCGAAATGAGTGAATTTATCTGGCACACAATCATCTTCAAGAACCGTTTATACCTGGTGGTGGCCAGTGCGCTCTGCATGCTTTACGGGATTTATAATATGCAGTTCCGGGAGCGGTTTGTATAGAAAAAACTCCGGTTGCTGACAAAATGAAAGATCATTCAATTAGGCTGAATGAAATACTCAGTTCGCCAACAAGCGGAGTTTCTTAATAAGATGCAAGTGTCTGACTTAACCTATCAGGCAGGTATCATCTTCGCTTTCTCTTCACGTTTCCAGTTGCGGTGCGCCGCAACCGCCTTTACGAATTCTGGCAGCTTCTTATTAATAAATACCGCTTCGTCGTCCCTGAATTCGCTTCCATACGTCTCCTCAAAAAGCTTTTCTCCTTCATCATTCACCATGATCGCCTTACAGTGTTTAAGTGCTTCATTAATGAATTTTTTTGCTTTTGCTTCTTTCAGGAGTGCTTCGATACTTTTTTCCCCTCCCGGAATATACAGGGCATCAAATAAGACGCTTTCCGTAGTAGGTAAGGCCGCATCGACCTTATGTGACTTACCTTCACTACACGTGATGGTGCCTCCATGCGGCGCTATTAATTGCGTCGTCGCTCCTTTTTCCGTCAACTCCTTTATGTGCTTTAGGGCCGAGGCACTGAATCCGTCACTCACCAGCACTGCAATTTTGCGAGAAATGATCGAATCAGAATTACGGGATGTTTGTGACAGGGATGGAGCCTCATCCAGGTAATTCTTTTTCGGACCCGGCTGGTGCTTTTCCGGATCGGCATCTGCTCCAATCGCTAAATTCAAATATCCCTCAATCTTCTCCGGAACAGGCATACCCAATCCTTCTGAAACCGATGAGGCGAGTTCATCATCGATCTGTGCAAGAATATACAGCATTCTTTCCTTGATATGTTCATAGGTACATTTCCCCAGTTCAAATATATACGCACCGATTACATGGTCCTTCTCATGTCTTGCAAGGCTTCGGTAAAACAAGGCCGGCTGTGAAAAATGATCATTGAAACTTTCACTTCGTGCTCTGACTTTCCGGGCATCAATGCGCTCCTCATATGATTCATAGGCACCCTCCGCCAGTTTGGCCAGGTAAGGACAACCGCCGATGCTGTTCGGAAAGTAAGCACTCTTGCCTTTATCAATTGTCATGCGCATGTGTGCGTCCCGTTGGTTATTGTGCACCTCATTGACCGGCCGGTTAATCGGAATTTCATGGAAATTCGGGCTGCCCAGTCGCGAAAGTTGTGTGTCGGTGTAGGAGAATAACCTACCCTGAAGCAGCGGATCATTTGTAAAATCAATACCCGGCACCAGATGACCCGGGTGAAACGCTACTTGTTCCGTTTCCGCAAAGAAATTATCCGGATTTCGGTTCAGTGTCATTTTACCAATTATCTTAACCGGCACCATTTCTTCCGGAATCAGTTTGGTCGCATCCAGGAGATCAAAGTCAAATTTATGCTCATCTTCCTCAGGAATTATCTGCAACCCCAATTCCCATTCAGGGTACTGACCGTTATCAATAGCATCCCACAGGTCCCGGCGGTGGAAATCGGTATCGGCCCCGTGTATTTTCACCGCCTCGTCCCAGGTCACCGAATGCACACCCAACAAAGGCTTCCAGTGAAAACGCACGAAATGAGATTTTCCTGATTTGTTGATCAAACGAAATGTGTGAATACCAAATCCCTCCATCATGCGAAGACTTCGCGGAATGGCCCGGTCACTCATTACCCATATTTGATTGTGGAGGGTTTCAGTGGTATGTGATACGAAGTCATAAAATGTATCATGGGCTGAAGCTGCCTGAGGAATTTCCCTATCCGGTTCAGGTTTGACCGAATGGATCAGGTCCGGGAATTTTATAGCATCCTGGATAAAAAATACCGGCATGTTATTACCCACCAGATCAAAAATGCCCTCGTCCGTATAAAATTTCGTTGCAAAACCACGAACATCACGGGCCATATCAGCCGAACCCTTGCTTCCTGCTACCGTTGAGAACCTGACAAAAACAGGCGTTTTCCTTGAGATATCCGTGAACAGGCCTGCTTTAGTGTATTTCTCCTGGCTATCGTATAATTCGAAATATCCATGTGCGCCACTACCGCGCGCATGTACAATTCGCTCCGGAATTCTCTCATGATCAAAATGAGTGATTTTCTCCCGGAGAATGAAATCTTCAAGCAAGGTGGCTCCACGTTCCCCGGCTTTCAATGAATTGTTGGTATCGTTTATTTTTGTTCCTTGATTAGTAGTGATTGGTTGCTTATCTGAATCCCGTGTGTTTTGTTTCAGATCTTTTGACTTTTTATCCGCGCCGGGTTGATTTGATTTCTTTGACATTATCTATCTTGTTTAGTTGGTTAATTATTCCGCATCGCGACAGATATCCGCATCAACGGGGAACTGTTTGCTCAGTACAGTGGTGGCACTGTCCCTTTGATACGACTCCCCATGCATTCAAAGCAGAAAATCGTTATTCTCCCGTAAACAGGACAATAACCCTGCCCCGAAACCTGACCATGGAAATTTAACCGGCAACATGTCAATTCACTGATTTCACACCATCCAGAATGTCACCCAGAAGAGGATGAACCGATAGATGTACAGACTGGGAATAATAAGGCCCATAAGAACCAGGCTGCGCCACATACTACCTGCAATGGATGTTTTAAATGCTCCCCTCAGCAGGAAGAATGAATAGATAAGAATGAGAAGCAGGGCGGAAATGCTCATGACAGCATCCTGGAAGATCAGGTTCCGGTCGATGCTAAAGATCAAACTTAGAATCAATAGTAACAGTGGAAGGATTACCATTACAAACAATAAGAAAAAGCTCATCAGGTAGGCAGCGGCTGTAAAAAAATCTACCAGGTAGTATTCCATCTTGTCAAGAAAAAGTAATTGAAGCATAAGTCCGATCAGCACCACCATAGCGATCAGTATCAGCTTACTGTTGGAGGTTGATTTGGCATTGAAGCGTTTTTCATATCCGGCATATTCCAGGTCCTCATCAGCCAGGTGATTGGTCACCACGTTTTCGGTCCACCGACTGTACGGAAGTTGATGCATCTGAATTTCGAGGCTGCTGTCAAAGGTATTCGACATAGGTACCAGGAAATAGATGAGGTTGGCGAAGAAAAATAACTGGATCGGCGATAGATATTTTTTACGGATTCCTGAGATGTACGCATCCGGCAGATGGGCAGGCTGCAGCAGTAAATATTTTAAGGTTTGAGGAAATTTACCGTCAGCAAAAAAGAAGGCTGAAAAAGTTTCTTCCAGGAAAAATTTCAGTCTCTTGTCCCTGGCCGCTGGTTTCTTTTCCCCGCAATGGTGGCAGTATTCACCCTTCAATGGGGTTTTGCAGGAATTACATACAGCGGCAGATCCGGTCATGCTATTTTTGAATATTGGCCGGAATATACTAAAATATATACAGCTTAACGGAATATAAAATGATACAAAACGAACAGTGCTTGCTGAAAGATGTCAGCTTGGTATTTAATAAAAAAGCCCTGACAAAGCAGGGCTTTAAATTAATCACAATTGATTCAGGCAGCTACGTTAGCATAGTCCCGGCATGCCTCTTCGCAGGCACGGCAGGCTTCCGCACATTCCTGGCAATGGTCTGCTTCATGCTTCGCACATTCATCTGCGCAGGATTTACATATACTTTCACAAACACCCACCAGCTGGTCGGTAAACGCCGACCCTGATGCCACAAAGCTGGCCGTCAGCCGGCAGATCCTGGCGCAATCCCTGTCAGTACGGACGCATGCCACCATTTTGTCGAGATTTTCTTCGTCCAGGCAGGCGTCCAGACATATATCGCATGCAGCAGCACACTTATTCAATTTTTCGATAAATTCCTTCTGAGTAGTATTCATTGGTTTATTGATTTACAATTTAACATTTGTTGGTTTTATAAAGCTTCCTTCATTTTCTTCAAAAGCTTTGCTAATAAATGGACAATAATCCTGCCCGAAGGTATACGCATCGGAAGCCTTCTTGTCAAGCCAGATATTCACCGGTTCAGTAGCGTTTTGTTCACGGTGTGCAAGCCCCACCACGATCAATCCATAAATAAATTCGGGTACGCTTCATTTCTCAGATAATTATCCAGGCATGATCTTTTCATCTTGATAAATATGAAACGAGACAGAAACAAGAAAAAGAAGAAATCAGCCGATAAACTCATCGACTATCCTGATAATAAAGATAAGGTTACCGGAACCAGGCCGGCATCACCGGAACAAGCTGATGAACAATCTGAATTTGAAACAGGAAACGGGAATCATCAAGACCAAGATGATGACTGATTATTCCTTGCGTGATATGGAAACCAAGGCCGAAAGAAATGCAGCATTCGCAGGACCAGTTCAGGCCAGGGATTTTCTCGGCCAATTTATCTGCCGTATCCGGATGATTTCGCGCTGGAAGGAGTATACGGAACATTCAACCACATTTACGCTAACAGATGAAAATGGTGTTGAAATAAAGGGACCGGCTCGTGAATTATTATTCATTAAATCAGTCATTCCAGCTCCTGACAATCCAATTGGAACAGGAGAAGATTGGGTCAAAATCACTAAATTGAAATTACCCAATGATAAATCTCAAGACTTTTTAATGAGAGTTCAGCCTTCATCAAATCCGGGAAGCAAAACAAAGCCTACGGCACATTTCTATTCGAACTCTTCATTTGTTGAAATACGGGGATTAGTTGAAAATTGTAAGGTTAAAATTAAAATAGAATCAACTAAACTTCGGCCAAATATCGGCAGGGAAGCCGGATTTCTCCAGAGTATTCGCAATACCGGCATTGCTATTTTCGGTAAATTAGGATTTTCCGCTCTTCACTGGAAAGATCTGTTGAATGGATGCTGGGATGCTGCAAGTGATTAACAGGTATGGGTATTTATGTGGAATTTTCTTCCCACAGGTATTGGTGGGCGAGTGAAAAGAAGTCCCGAATACCTCTGTTTCACCACTGGCATGGTTTTAACTCATCAATACATAAATACTTTACCTTAACCTTAAACCCAATCAACATGTTACGCTGGATCTTAATCTTTCTTGTTATCGCATTAATCGCTGCAGTCTTCGGATTTGGAGGAATTGCAGCCGGAGCTGCCTCAATTGCCAAGATCATTTTCTATATCTTCCTGGTATTGCTGGCCATTTCTGTCATCATGCATTTCGTGCGTAGAACCTAGTTTTACAGAAATAAGCATTTGAAAGGCAAAAGAGCTCTGACGAATTTCAATGAAATTGGTCAGAGCTCTTTTTTTAGTCTCTGGAATATGCAATTGCCCGCAATCGAGCCGGTAGCTTTTCGGTTATATGATTATCTACTGCTTCGAACCTGTCATTTCCCACTGGCTTAATGATACCGGGATATTACCAATGCTGTTCAGTCTGTCAAAGAAGTCTTTGATGGAGAATGGCCGACCAGCGACGTCCATCTTACGGGCATATTCTGCCAGAGCTGATTCCAAAAGATATTTGCCGGTAATATAGCTGGTGCCGTAGCCTGGTTGCCGCAGATACAAATGCTGTTCGAAAATCAGCAGATCCTTCTCCGTCTTCATCCACCCACGCGGGGTATATTCTGCATGGATGCCTCCGGCCTCTTCCATCGTCATTTCGTTGGCATGTGCATACAGAGAACCAAGGCCACGGGCGGCGCGCTGGGCAATCATAATATAAACGATCTCACGGGACCGGGGACTGTCATCATATAAACCAGCCTGCAGAAACATTTCTTCCACGGCCGTCGCCGTGCCCTCATTCCGCGAATCAAAAATATTGTATAGCAGAGGACCCCGGCGAATCTCACTGGGATGCGGCTCATTATCCATCCTGGCAAGCTCAAACCAGTGGTAAAAATGAGAATACAACGGCCTCGGATCAAAATGCTCACCGATCAGAAAGAAATTCCGTTCATTCTCCGGCACAAATTCACCCAGGTGCTCACGCAGGGCCGGTTCAAAATAAGGTTTGACCGTGACAACATCCTGGGATTCCAGGAAGGTCATAAGGCTTTCCGCTGCCGCGTCTGCCATCTCCTTGTAGGCTTCAGGTGAATCCGCCGCCACGAGTTCCGGAAGCTGCCGGTTATTGTGTTCTTCCAGCTTTAAGGCAGTCCAGGCCCTGGCAAGTTCACGCTTAAGTAGCATTACCTCGTCCTCCCAGGTAAGAGGTACCAGGTGCACATTCTGCAGGTACCAGGTATAATTCTCCCGGCCAATACCTGAAGGTCCTGTCTTCGATGAAGCCTCCCTCCTGAGCCAGTTCACAAGTTCGTTGGTAGAGGAAATTGCCTGGTCAATGGCTGAGTTCAGCTCCTCGTCACTGCCAACGCCGGGCAGATCCAGGAGGCTTTGCAGATTGCGGGATTGTTGCTCGATCGGACGAATCCCCGCCACCCAAAGCTCCCTGGCGTTACCGGTCAGGTTTTCTTGCGCTTGTTCATTGAGCGCAGGTATAATCCGCAGATCAGCCAGGAAAGCGGTTCGAGCATCTTCCGACAGGGGAAATGAATATTGCCAAACTTCTGTCAGGTGATGATGGGTCGGACCTTCGTGCGCGGGTACGTCACTGCGCGACATCCATACCGATTTATAAAACGCAGGATCCCGCTCCCAGGGCCTCAATATTCGCTCATTAAAATCGTACCCGTTCATTTCTGCCAGAACTACATGATAATCCACCCGTTGGGCGATCGTCCAGCCAGCTGTATCGAGTTGTTCCAGTCTGGTCCTGAGCGCTTCATAGTCTGACCTGCGCTTCTGAAAAGTTTGCTTCCGGTAATCCGGAGCACCATTATAATCAGGCGGAACTTCAAACCTGCGCCATTCATGAAAGAGGGCAACCAGGTCTTCATACTTATCTGCCACTGGTTCAAGGGAACTTACGGCAGGGCTTCCGGCCAAAACGGAAATCTGTTTGGGAAATACTATGGCCAGGAGAAAAAGGAGAATAAGGAATCTGTACATCCACCCAAATTACGACAATTTGGCAATGGAGGAAAATTACGATTTTCCTATCCGTATTACATTCTAAACGAAATCCTGATAGAACCGCAATCAACTCATGACTTTCATCTCCTGAATGCAGGCTGTTTACTGAACCAGAATTTGTCGCACTTCAGGTTCGGGAAGATCAATGATCATGAAATATACCCCGGGCACGAGTTGGTTAGTAAAATGAATTTCCCTGGTGACACCCGTTACAGGATCAACCTCGAGTTCTTCCTCAAGAACAATTCTGCCGGAAGATTCGATAATTTTGATTCCCGTACTAATCTGAGCATCCAGTCCGCTTATTGAAACATTCACAGAATGTCCGTCATTGGGTACCGGGTATACATTGAGGTAAACGTCGCGGTCGGTATTTTCTACACGGACAGGATCGGAGTAGGTAAATTTTCCGTCGAAATCTGTTTGTTTCAAACGGTAGTACGAAACCCCATTATAGGGATAACGGTCCACGGCCGAATAATTTACAGGCTGAGTGGTGGTGCCATGCCCCTGTACCTGACCTACTTCCTCAAAATTCACGTTATCCACCGTCTTTTCGATGGTGAAATAATCATTATTCAGCTCGGATGCAGTTTTCCAGCTCAGATTCACCCGACCACTCTCGTAGGATGCCTTGAATTCCACCAGTTCGATCGGCAACGGCGAAGAATCACTGCCCAGCGCGAATGGTGAAAAATCACTGACGTTAGATACGGAGGCAGAGTACGGTCCGCCCCCTCCGGCACCATCGCCTGCGGTCAGCGGTTCCCAGGCTGCGCCGTTAAAATGGCTGACTCCCATATTGGCACGGTCAAAGCCTCCGATTTCATTGGAAGAATCCCATTGAAATGTTAATGTGGCATCTGACCCACCGGGCGTGCCTTCTGAAATAAACCAGGTCTTGTTCACCACAAAAGAGCCGACCATCGTTCCTGCTTCGAATCCTCCTTCTGCAAATACATTGTTCCCGACACGAACCGAAAATTCGTCGGCCGTTCCGGAATCATTATTAATCCATAATGGATTATAGCTGCCATTGTTCCTTCCCAGCGGGAAGAATACATCACCTGTACGACCTCCTCCGCCTATGCTTTCCTGAATTAAAATACCATTGGCGTTATTGATAATATAGGAACTACTTGAGGCAGTGGCTATATCACCTGAAATGGAAACGGTCAGCGAACTACTCCGGAGCCGAAGTTTCCGGTTGTTTAACCGTAGGGTTCCATCCAACCTGATATTGGCATAGAGGTCAAGAAATCCGCCAGACTTATCCACCGTCAGATTATTGAATGTTTCAGGATCATTGATCTGTTGAGTACCGCTGCCATTAAAGGTAACCAATTCGCTTCCCGATCCCTGGAGGAATGAATCCCCTGCGCTGCTTGTATTATTCCAGTCTCCGGCAAGTGCAATATCGTTTGAGTTAGCATTAAGAACCGCGGCCCCCTGAATTGCGAGATCGTCCGTTATCGTGATATCCCCTTCAAGTGATTTAGTCCCTGATCCATCGATATTAAGAATAAAATAGGTGGTGCTGATTACCTCCTGGTTTCCGGCCCTCGTGTAATTAAATGCATTATCAGTGGCTGTTGCATTGAGGACCCCTGACATGTTATTATCCGAACTGCTGCCAGAATAATTCCAAATTCCGTTGGCAGCGTTCACAAAATTGCTTGACCCTGTAATATTGGAAAAGCTGCCAGTCTGATTCAGTAAGTTATTATTCGTGATAACAAATGTCCCGTCATTTGTATTTATCGCACTTATGTTTAATGTTCCGTTATTGGTAATACTATTGTTATCATCTGAAGATGCACCAACATAAATATTTCCGCCAATTGTTAATGATCCATTGTTTGAGAGACTGGAATTATCATTATTAAAATACAAGTTACCTCCTGTATCAGCCGTTCCGTTGTTGGTGAACGATGCGTAGGATGAACTACTGGAAAATTCAAGTTCATTCCCTATACTCAAGGAAGCGAGGTCATTAGTAACCAACGCACCATCGCTTAGAATCAGGTCATTTACCAAGGTCATGGAACCAGATCCGGTCAAATCAAGTGTCTGGTCATTTTCCGCTTCGGTATTCCCCACCTGTAAACTTCCATCTACATCAAATATATAGGGTGAATTGGCATTCATGATAATCCATGAACCACTGTTGGTGCCATTGAGCGATGAACCGGATTCAACCGTCAGGGTTGAACCATAATTCAGGGTAAGGTCCACTGCCCCGGATAAACTCAACACACCATTCTCCACATTCACACCTGCCACCGTTGCATCTGAGTTCATAGTCACCGTATGTCCGTTACCTATATTGATAACACTATTGCTGGTAGGTGTACACCCGCAATTGGCCCCGCCATATGAATCTGCTGACCAGGTGCCCGTTGTGGCCAGGTTGCCCGTTTGCCGGCTGTACAGATTGGTGATAGCCGTAACAGTGATATCGTCCAGCATATAATAATCAGTAGAGAAAAAACCACTGTCATCATTGTACATTTCAATTTCAATCACCACGGAATTGCCCTGAAGAATAATGCTGGTCGGTATATCAAGTGTTTCTTCATCTCCGTTCAAATCATAAAATAATTGCCGGGATCCCCCATCAAGGTAATAATAGGCTCTTAAGTAGTCGCCGTCAGAATTACTTATAGCAAGGAATGTAAAATCAAGAACAGCCAGACCGGTTCCGGAAATATCAATTTCCTCCGAAGTCCATGTACCTGCATTGTCAATATTTGAAGCCTGAAATACTTCATAAGTCCCGAAAAGCCAGAAAGTCTGTTTTGAAAAGGTGCCTCCGCAGCCGGAACAGGACAGCGTCCAGTCATTGGCAGGATTAGCTGTATTGTTGTTATCCCCGACTGTTGTTCCGTCTGAATATGAATTAAAATCCTCACTCCATATTACCTGGGCACCGGCTTGTAAGGACATGAAAATTAAAGCAGCAACTAGTAGTTTTTTCATGATAAAACACTGAATGTCTAATAAAACAGTGCCTAAACTTACCAGTTTCAAGGCTGCATCGCCGGTCTATATTCGGTAAGAACATATACATGTAAGAATTCAAAAAAAAAAGGGTATGTAATTCGCCAGGACCCAGGGCTTAGTTGATCCCCGGCGCCTACTCCCCGAATCGCTCAAAAAACTCCTTGGTGTCCTGAATATCCTCCAGGCTGAACATCCAGCAAATTTCCGAAGTGTCAGAAAAATCCAGTCCGCCCGACTCCACAGCTTCATTATTGTACCTTCCCTCCTTGCCATTGTACTTTTTGCCGGTTTTCACTGCCAGTTTCCAGATGGCCAGTACCTGCGGATCAGACAGATAGTCTTCCCAGTTTGAAAATTCAGGGGTTCTGAATCCAGGAGTTCCGTTTCCTACCGCGTTCCCGTCATCTATTTTATGATAATCAGTGCGCAGTTTAACATAGGCCAGGTCTTCGGTAGTAGTAACTTCCTCATTCCAGTCACTGTGCTGTACCACATGAATACGTTGTTTCAGGGCAAGGCCCGGCATTTCATCCGTCAACCGGCGGATCAGCTCAGCAGTGAAGTCCGACTGGCCGGCCTCTGCCACCCAGATATCCCCACCGGATATCAATACATCCGAAACAAGCCTTTTTACCTTTTCGACAGCCGCATTGCGGTCAGTATGAGCATCTGTCCAGTTATCCCCGAAAGCAAGCTCAAACAGATCATTAGGAGGCACGTACAAACCTTCCTGTATACCGTATGTTCCCGCCACTGCATGGTATTGAATATCGCTGTACTGAGCATTATTCAATATTGTCGCCAGTGCCGCCGCAGAATGAAGGTCATCAACATCCGTTTTACAGTTATAATTGGCAAGCAATAAGTCCCTACCCATATCAAAACGGTCGGTTCGTTGACCGTGAACCATCGCGAAATTGGTAAGGAACAATAAGCAAAGTACTAATCGGAACACCTTCATAAATGTATAATTTTCAGTTCCCTGAATATAACCAATTCCTGATGTTTCCCCGAAGATCATCGGCATGATCATTCGTTTTTCTCCGTAAGCAGTGGCCAGTAACGTTTAGGAATATGCTGAACATGCAAGCGGTCATTTTTTCGTTCCCCAATGCTGACGTGCCTGAAGTATGTACGCCAAAGCCCCTGGATTGCCTTCTCTCTTCCGGTCAGATCATCGTGACTAAGTTCGGATTTCATAAGTGCGTTCCCTTTAACATACACAAGCTGTCCCTCAGTAAAATGGATGCCCTTATGACGCTGAATATCATATATCACCCATTCAAAGCCAGGATATCTCTTCACAAAGTGTGGTCCGATCAGGGGCACCACATCGAAATCAGGCCTGATCAACGCCATGTATTTCCCATCGGTCGTCTCCTGGAATCGCACAAATGCATGCATACGATGAACTTCCCGGTCAACTTGCTTAATGGTTCGCTGCATCTCCACAATTAACGGATCACGGAAATCACCAAGTACATTTTTATTTTCCCTGATAACCCGCTGAATGAACCGGTAAATATTCATTTCCCGTTCCTCCTTTTCCGATAAAAAGTTCTTGAAGAAGAACAAGCTGACTTTTTTTCCACAGATTTCTTTCATTTTTTTCAGCACCCGGTCTGCCTTCGATTTGTCTGTTGTCGTCCTGCAGGAGCTCAGTGCCAGTTGAACCTCCGGACTATCTGTTGTAATCGAGGTAGCCCGCCTCCGGTTGGCATAGCTGTCAAAAATCACGGTTAGCAATCCTTCGTAAGTCCCATCATAGCGGTATTGCATCAGGCAAACAGTTTTAGTTGATCTGTCCTGCCCTTTAAAGAAAGAAAGCGCCCCTCTACCAGCGCCGGATCTTTCTCGAGTAACCTCGCCGGGACCCCTCCGTCAGTAAGAAAATATTGTGCACGATTCCAGGCTATTCCCAGTTTACGCAGTTGTTCCATACGAATCTTCCCGAACTTCCTGGCACGGATAATTTTTTTCGCTGACTTCACACCAATACCCGGAACCCGGAGAATCCTGCTGTACGGATCACGGTTGATATCAACCGGAAACTCACCAGGATGCCTCAGTGCATACCTCATTTTCGGGTCAAGGTCAAGGTCCAGATCCGGATAATCCTCACTTAGTAATTCATCCACCGTGAAACCGTAAAAGCGCAACAACCAGTCAGCCTGGTACAGACGGTTTTCCCGAATCAGCGGAGCAGACCCCAATGCCGGTACCCGCGGATCATTGGAGACAGGAACATATCCGGAATAATAAACTCTTCGCAACTTTTGCTCGTCGTACAGGTTCCCCGCAAGCTTCATGATCTGAAAATCATTCTCTTCCGTTGCCCCTACCACCAGCTGCGTGCTTTGTCCGCCAGGAACAAATAACGGGGCCTTCTTACTGACTTTCTTCTCCGCCTTGTATTCCGTTATTGATTCCTTCAGGTAATTCATGGGTTTATACACCGAGGCATAGTTTTTCTCCGGCGCCACTTTTTTAAGGCTCATTTCAGATGGAATCTCAAGATTTACGCTTAACCGGTCGGCATACATCCCCGCCTCGTGCAGCAATTCCTCGCTGGCCCCAGGAATTGCCTTCAAATGAATATAGCCGTTAAACCGGTGGATTTGCCGCAAATCGCGTGCGATGCGTACCAGTCGTTCCATGGTGTAATCAGCATCCCGGAAAATCCCGCTGCTCAGAAATAACCCTTCGATGTAATTTCTCCTGTAAAACTCCACCGTCAAATCTACCACCTCCTGAACCGTAAATGCAGCACGTTTCACGTCATTCGACTTCCGGCTTACACAATAGGCACAATCGTAAATGCAATGATTGGTAAGCAGAATTTTCAGGAGGGAAACACACCGTCCGTCCGCCGTATAGGAATGACAAATACCCATCCCGGTCGCATTACCCATTCCCCCGGGCGTATTCTTCCTGACACTTCCACTCGATGCACAGCTCACATCGTATTTGGCTGCATCGGATAATATGGACAACTTTTCTAAAACTCTCTCAGTCATATATTTGCTAATATAATTAGTATTAGCGAAATATATTAGTGTCAGGTGAATTTAATGCTGTTATAAATCTTCTTGTATTGGTACTTTAATTACCATTTGATTAAAGAGGGGCTTTTTACATCGCAATTATTATTCCCCTGGAGACTGTTTCGTTACAGGTTCGAATAGAAGGCACGATCGAAGGGGCACTCCCTTCAGCACGGTTACCGCAAAAATTGCCCTTCATTAAAATTTCTGGCCGTAATTACCTATCTTATTTATGCACAGGCTGTTAGATATTTATTAAATTACTATTAACAACCGCTAACAAAGACTGTATGGGTGATTATTGGTGGGTACCTTTGCTCCTGCTGAGCAATGCTATTGTAGTGTTAATCATATCCCTTCTGGTAGCTAATCGTAAAATACGCCGGCATACCAGCAGACTGAATCAGGTTATCCGCACCTTGAGGGAGCAGGAAACCCAGCTGTCACTTATTTACAACCACGCCCGTGAATTTCTTGGTCTTATTGCCATCGAAAATGACCGGTTTATTGTCCGCAACCTCCCGGACTGGTTCATTCACCAGATCACCACTGAGCAGCTGAAAGCCCGGGATATCCCCGGAATGGAGTTATCCGAGTTTTTTCTGAATGCCATGAAGATCCCCGTGGAAGAAGCCGAATTCCTGATGTCAAAGGTGCGCCTGGCAGCCGAGTCAGGTAAACGGATCCATTTTGAAGGGAAGAATTACCTGGTAAAGTCAGGCATTGCGGACTCCCTTATGATCCCGGTCCGCACTGAGGGCACGCTTAGTCATATCCTGTACGTCTCCCGTGACATCACCCGTGAACGTGAATGGCAGCGCGACCTGCGTCAGAATGAGGAAAAAATGAGGCTTGCGGTGCAGAATGTTCCGGTGATGATCGATGCCTTTGATCAAAAGGGTCGGCTGGTTGTCTGGAACCAGCGATGTGAAGAAATAACCGGATATACTGCTGAAGAAATGACTTCCTGTGAAAATCCGTTCGAACTGTTATACCCCGATCCGAAGTATCGCATGGAAGTGGACCGTATGTACCGGGGGAGCCGGAACAGTTTCAATGAGGAAACCACCATTACTTGCAAGGATGGCAGCAAGAAGATCATCAAATGGGTCCACCGGGCAGATAAATTTCCCATACCGGGCTGGAGCGACTGGGGGGTGGGCCTGGATGTTACCAAACGGAGGAAAGCGGAAAATGCCCTCCGTGAACGTGAACAGCAGCTTTCAAGTATGATGCATAACCTGCCCGGCATGGCCTGGCGCCTGAAAATCGACAAGGATTTTACCGTCCTGTTTGTCAGCCAGGGCTCCCATGACCTGCTCGGACTTGATGCGGATGAAGTGCTCAGGAAAAATATTCTCCCGAAAGACCTCATTCTTCCGGAGTATCACGAGCTGGTAAAGCAGGAAACGATGAAGTCAGTCAGCCAGATGCAGAGCGGTGAACTGGTCATACCGATCCGATCGGCTGATGACAAGGTAAAATGGGTCTACGACCGGTTTAAGCCTACACGTTTGTCCAATAATGAAGTGGTAATGGATGGACTCCTCATTGATATTTCAGAATCACTGGAGAATGAACAACGGCTGCAGCTGGCTATTGAGGGAGCACGCGAGGGTATGTGGGACTGGAACATACAGGAGGACAGGATCGAACTTAACCAGTATGCCGCAGAAATGCTGGGACTGGATGAGCGGACAGTGGAAAAGGCCAGTGAGATTTTTTTTGAGCGTATTCATCCAGCAGATGCAGAGGATACACGGGAAGGATTTTTGTCCCACTTCAAAGGCAACACAAACTACGTGGAAAGGGAATACCGGCTCAGGTCATCCGGCGGTGAATGGAAATGGATACTTACCCGGGGAAGGGTCATGGAGCGGGACAAGACCGGACATGCCATTCGGGCCATAGGCACCAACATAGATATCAATGACCGGAAATTAACGGAAATCGCTCTGAAGAAAAGCGAATCCCACATGGTTAACCTGATGGCCAATCTCCCGGGAATGGTTTATCAGTGTAAAAATGATAAGAACTGGACCATGCGAATGACCAGTCAGGGATCCCTGGATCTTACCGGATATTCACCCGAGGAATTCCTGACCGGCAAAGTAATCCTCGGAGAGATTATTCACCCCTCAGATCGAGAAAAAGTGTGGGAGCAAGTACAGGAGGCGATTAAGTCCAACTCCACATTCACTCTCACCTACCGGATCATAACGAGGGACGGAACCCAGAAATGGGTCTGGGAACGTGGAACGCAAATGCCTGATGGTGGGTTGCTGGAAGGTTTTATAACAGATATTACCGACCGGGTAAGATCAGAGGAACGCGTAATGAATGCGGTGATCAATACTGAGAATGCCGAACGTGAACGGATCGCCAAGGAGCTCCACGACAACCTTGGCCAGAAACTGACCACGGCTTCCCTGAATCTTCATGCACTGCGCGGCAGCAATCTGAAGGAAAAAAGCCTGAAACAACTGGAGAACGGGCTGGACTGTCTTGAGGCTGCCATCCGTGACAGCCGTAACATCGCCCACAACCTGATGCCACGGAATATCGAGAAATTTGGCCTGGTACCGGCAATTGAGAGTATGCTGGCGGAAATTGAATCGGCAAGTGAATTAAAATTTGAATTTTATAATAATCTGAACAGTCACAGGCTACAGAAAATCCTGGAAGTCAATATTTACAGGATCATCCAGGAATCCATTAATAATATTATCCGTCACAGCCGGGCAGGCAATGTTTCTATTCAGATAATGAAATACAGTGACGACCTGATACTGACTATTGAAGACGATGGAACCGGTTTTGATGTGGGTGCTGTCCGTGCAAATGGAAAAAGTTTCGGACTGGACAGTATGATGAACCGGATAGACTCCCTTAAAGGCACAATGAATATTGAAAGCTCTGCCCGGGACGGAACAATGCTAACTTTTGAAATACCTCTGGATCATGAAAATGAGGATAGTACTAGTTGATGACCATAAAGTTGTACGGGACGGGGTGAAACTTTTCCTGCAAAATGATGAGGAATTCTCGATTGTCGGGGAAGCCGGTAATGCCGTTACCGCGTTATCTGTAATTCAGCGGGAAAATCCCGACGTGGTCTTGATGGACCTGAGTATCGGGGAGGATGACGGAATCGAACTTACCAGGAAAATGCTGGGGGAGAATCCGGACCTGCGCGTTGTTGCACTGACCATGCATAACGATTACCAGTACGTACAGGCCATGCTGGAAGCCGGGGCGAAGGGCTATGTCCTGAAAAACTGCGATGAAAACGAACTAAGGGAGGCATTAAGAACCGTTATGAACGGAGATATTTACTACGGGGAGGAAGTAACCAAAATGGTCATGAATAATATGGCACACCAGCAAAAGAATGAGAAAACTGCCTCCGTCACATTTACTCCCCGAGAGAAAGAGGTCTACAAACTCATTCTCCAGGAACTTACCAATCAGGAGATCGCTGATAAACTCTTCATTAGTGTCCGGACGGTAGAAGTCCATAAACGCAATCTCATGGAAAAAACCGGGGCCAAGAGTTCGACCGGCCTTGTACTCTACGCCGTCAAAAATAACCTTTTTGACCATCCTTAGTTTTTGATTACCAGTTATTTACGGGTAAACCCGTAGTCAGATTTACGTAACAGCGCTTACATAGCCTATCCTGACGCATCGTACCTTTGTATTGCATTAGATTGATAGAGAGTTGATAGGTAATGGATGTTGGGAATGTGAAGTTGGAAAAAAGGGCTGCCTGGTAGACGGGTTGCCCTTTTTTAACGACCTGATATATTCTTTTGACAAGAAAAATTACAAGTAGGATGGAATTTCAGGAACAGGATATGTGGATGATCGCCGATGCGATTGACCAGGTCGGAGAAAGCCTTGTTTGGGTTGATAAGGAGGGCAATTTCCTGAAAGTCAACAAAACCGCCCTGGAGAAATCCGGTTATTCCGGGGAGCGGATGAAGTGCATGAGTATATTTGATTTCTGTGACTCAATTAGTCCTGACGAATGGCCCAACTATGTTCGGCTGTTGCAGATCAATCAATATATCAATTTTGAATGTAAACTCTTCATGAATCACGGGCAGATAGTCCCGATGCAGGTTACGATACGTCAGCCCGAATACGGAGACCACTTACTCATAATCCTGAATGATTTTGATATCTACCGGGAGAATTCAATGCTTGACCGCCTGAAAAAGGAGTTTAATGAGCTGACTTACCGTTTTACCCACGATCTGAGGTCCCCTTTGTCTACCCTTCGTGGGTTAATTAACCTTATGCGGATTGAAGGTACCCCGGCGCAACAGCCTTATCTGGACAAAATGGAACAGTCTGTTCGAAAGCAAAGCGATATCATGTCCAATATGTATTTGCTTGCGTGTACTCACCGGGGAATCCTTCATCCGGGGCCAGTACAATTTGACTCACTTATCAGGGAGTTGATTAAAGAAATTCACCATTCAGGCGATGACGTTCAATGGACAATGGAAGGAAACGAAACCCAGGGATTTTACGGGGATCATGAGATGCTGGCGCTTCTTCTTCAGCCCATTCTGAAAAATGCCATTGATTTTGGTGGTGAAGAATGCCGGGTGCAAATCCGACTTGAAAGTGTAAAGGAAGGAGTGAACCTTGAAATACAGGACAACGGTCAGGGTATTGACAAAACGGTGCAGTCCAAAATATTTGAAATGTTTTACAGGGGTACTGTCAGGAGCAATGGTTCAGGCCTGGGACTTTATATTGCCCGGTCTGCCGCTGCGCGAATTGGTGCGCAGATCACTTTTTCAACTTCGGTTGAGGGAACCACATTTTTTATCCATATCCCTCATACGCCGGCAAAACAGTACGAGCTGTTTCCCGGCTAAAAATATCAGGCAGGACACCTTTGTTGATTTTTATGCTTGCAGGTCGTGGCCTTGTAGCCACGGCCATTTTTTTATTGAGTCGCCGTATCCTTAAAATAGAGATTCTTAAGAACTGAACCTGAAAGCGAATACCCGCAGGTGGCAAGGTAGGCACAAATCCGGTTGTCCTGTTCCTGGCCAATTTCAAACGTTTCATCCTCCAGCACAATAATCCGCGGCCGGTACAAAGTGAAATCCAGGGATCTCAGCACATGATAATCATGTTCTTCCGCATCCACGGTCAACAGGTCAAATACAAATGGGGCTCCATTTTTTCGGAGAATATCTGTCAGCATCTGCGGTTTCATCCTCACTTCTTTTACCCCATGACTCATCTCCCTGACGTAGCCCAGGTTTTCCGGTTCGGTACTGGACAACACATCATTCTCAACGAGATAAAATGTCCTTTCCCCTGCAGAATCCGAAACAAGCGACTGTATGGCTCTGTCGCGCGGACGGAACAGTTTGTATTTTGCAATTAACTTTTCGTTGGCATCGATACATATCCCCCGCCACCCCATTCGATAAAAACCATAGGTATTCGAAATGTAGACCGGGTGATTAGCGCCGACATCCACGTAAAAACCGGTATTCTCCGGTATCAACTTGATCATCTCCATCAGAATCCGATCCTCACCACCATGGGCATACGTGTATTTCACACTTCTTCCGAGAAAAAGACGAATCAACGCCGATGCTATTACACCAAAGACCCGCAGAAGACTCCTGAACGGGTATCGCCAGGTGAAAAACTGTGGAAAGGCGCAACGGATCTCCCTTACTACAACCCGGAATAAGGTGATCCGGGCTCTTCGGATGGATTGCTGGTATAATTCCCGTCCGCATAAGCGGCGAAAATAATTTTTCATTTGACTGCCTGGTATACCAATGCTCTCAATTTCCCATGATCGTCCACACCGGCCGCGGGGATAAGCTGGGTAAAATAAACAACGATCAGGTTTTCCACCGGGTCTACCCAGTAATCAGAGTGGTAGGCGCCACCCCATCCAAATTCTCCCGGAGAGCCCGGCGTACCCCTGGCGCCAACATCAAGTAACACGTCGAAACCCAGTCCAAAACCTGTACCTCCTGTCCATGGAAACTGACCGGGCTTCAGGTGATTTACCGTCATCAGTTCAACGGTTTTCCTCGAAAGTATCCGCTGACCATTATATTCTCCACCATTCAGCATCATTTGCAGGAATTTAGCATAATCCATTGCCGTACTCAGAAATCCGGCTCCTCCTGAAAAACTGGTGCGTGGTCCATCTACGTATTCTCCCTGGCCTACCATTCCACCCGGAGAAGGTGCCGGTGCAATTCCGCTTTCACCACTGGAATATACGGTAGCAAGGCGATCCTGCTTATCGCCGGGCAGGTAAAAATAGGTATCATTCATGCCCAATGGGTCAAGAATCCGTTCCTTCAAAAATACATCCAGCGGCTGCCCCGAAACAACTTCGATCAATGCCCCCAGGATATCCGTATTGTAACCATAAACGAACCGTTCACCGGGCTGAGCCTCAAAAGGCAGGCTTCCCATTTTTTTCACGGTTTCAAGGACGGGTTCCTCACGGTCAGCAAAATACCACCCCTGAATCCCGGCAGCTTCCCACTGCTCGGCCGCGGGTCCGCCACCGTAGCCGATTCCGGCGGTATGAGTCAGCAAATCCCGGATAGTAATCTGCCTGTCAGCTTTCACCACTTCATAGCCGCCATCGTCCCCGGGAACAGCCACTGTGGTCTCAGAAAATTCAGGGATGTATTTCCCGACGGGGTCGGTTATCAGCAACTTTCCTTCTTCCTGGAGAATCATAATTCCTGTACTGGTGATCGCTTTGGTCTGAGAGGCAATCCTGAATATACTATTCTCAGACATTGGCACATTCTTCTCCATATCCTGCATCCCGAACGACTCCAGGTAGGCAACTTTCCCATTGCGTGCCACCAGTACGACAGAACCCGCCAGTTTGCCATCATCCACATATTGCTGCATGATCTGGCTGAGGTGGTCGAGCCGGGCCGGGTCCATACCGGCACTTTCCGGAGTTGCTTCGGTTGTAAGCGCCTGCGCCGAACTGCATACGGGCGCAAGAAAAAGGATGATCACAAAGATCCTGGAGAAAACATGATTCATGGATAAGAAGCTTTAATTAATATTAGAAAGGTACTATAAAATGAGGTAAATTATCACGGCATCAGTTTAGCGTATTGTACACTACTCCACTAATTCGGCAAGCTTTGTTTTAGAAGTTGCAAGCACCGGGTCATTATTTTTTTCCGCCAGGGCGACCGCCTTTTCGTACGATTCTTTTGCCTGCCCGCGCTTGCCGGCGGCCTTGTAGGCATCCCCCAGACTGTCAAATGCATTTGCAGAACCAGGATAGTTCTTTGTATTTGTTTCAAATGCAAGAATCGCCGCATCAGGCATATTCTCCGAGAGAAAACCATAGCCAAGTGAATTCACGGTACTCTCACTGCTCACCGGATAGCCGTATTTTTCAGACAACATTTGGTAATGAGCCACTATGTTGTCAATCAATGAGGCAGGACCGGCGGTCTCCATCATGGCAAGAAATTCTTCATAGGTATTTGGGATTGGCGGCGCAAAATCCTTATAAATAAATTCCAGACCATTGTAAGTACTTTTGGCAGGAACTGACCCATGTGTTTCCTGAGGCATCTCCTCAAACTTCCAGTCAAATTTGTTCCTGGGGTGATCTTCATTGAATTCCTCAAATAGGGCCGCCAGTTTCATCGCCCCTCCCAGCATGTAGCCACCTTCATTTCCCATCGTCATGTAAAATGTTTGGTTAAGCGAATCACGTTCCTTTAAAAACGTACCGGCCGGCTTAAAAAAAGACTGGTTGTCATACCAGAGACTCGGACTAATGGCGATATACGCATTAAACAGGTCAGGATCATTGACAAAACTGTGAACAGCCAGCAGTCCACCAAATGAATGGCCAACAAGTATGCGGTAAGGAGCGGTGCGGTAGTGCTGGTCCACATACGGGATCAATTCATCTTTCATAAACCGAATGAAATTATCTGCCCCGCCCGCCGTAGGCATGCGGGCCTGGAAAGCAGTATCGGTAGTTACGGGCGGAGTCAGATCCCGGTTCCGGTCCGTATTGGTAACACCTACCACAATAAGTCCGGGCATTTTGTTATTTCCTGCTAGAAATGAGATTGTCCCTGTGGTGTGATGAAAGTGGCCGTCCCCATCCAGCAGGTACAGGACTGCGTACGGATCCGTGGATTGTTCATAGCCCTCGGGCAGACCGATCAGAATTTTCCGGTCTTCATCGAGAATAGCTGAATGAACTGTGAGGGTTTGGCCAATCACAATTTCACCGGGCTCTTCAACCAACATATCCTGGCCGGAAACACGTATCACCAGGAGAATAAATAAAGGCAATAGCAATTTCTTCATATGCAATTAAATGAGATCATGTTATCCCGGCTGATTCTGTCAGGCAAGGTGTTTCTTAAAAAAAGCCACCGTACGTTCCCAGGCAAGCTGAGCGGATTCACGATCATATCGCGGAGTCGTGTCATTATGAAAGCCATGATTGACGCCGGGATAAATGTATGCCGTAAAATCCTTGCTGTTTTCCTGCAACGCCGCCTCATAGTCAGGCCATCCTTCATTGACCCGGGTATCCAGTCCTGCGTAATGCAATTGAAGCGGCGCCTGTATCTGCGGCACCATTTCCGCTGAAGGTTGTCCGCCATAAAAAGGCACCGCCGCTCCCAGATCCGGTAACCGGACGGCCATCATATTTGATATCCAACCGCCGAAGCAAAATCCGACCACACCAACCTTCCCGGTGCAATCAGGACTGGCCTTCAGGTATTCAAAAGCTGCTATAAAATCTTCCAGCATCTCATCCCGGTCCCGCTGTCGCTGTAATTCACGTCCTTCATCATCTGTTCCCGGATAGCCACCCAGCGGGGTCAGCGCATCCGGTGCTAGGGCCACGAATCCGGCAAGGGCAGCCCGCCGGCAAACATCTTCAATATGCGGATTGAGACCACGGTTTTCATGTACCACAACGATTCCGGGCATCTTACCCGAAGCATCCGAAGGCCTGGCCAGAAGACCCCTGATCTCGCCACCTCCCTTCGGCGAGTTATACGTAATAAACTTGGTCTTCAGCCTGGCATCTCCCTGCTGCACCTGGACCTTGTTCTTGTAATCCGGCATCAGAAAGCTCATCAGGGAAGCCAGGGTAATGCCACCTACTGCATACGCAGACAGACGATCAACAAATTGTCTTCGGGACAAACGGTTATGCGCATACTGATCATAGAGATCAAATACTTCCTGTTTAATATCTTCTTTTTTCAGCTTTTTCATTTCAGGTTATTTTAGATTCAGACGAGCGCACTTTCACAAAATGCCCTGCATTTTTTCACTTCAGCTACAGGATCAGACCCTTCCGGTATCTGGTATTCAAGTTCGACGGTTGCCGGAAATTTGAATTTGTTATCCTTCATTAAATTCAGGGCCTCTGCAATAGGCGTATCCCCCTGTCCCCAGGGCAGGTTGTCCTTACCATGGGCCGGGTTCTGCCGGTCTTTTATATGCATACTGGCAATCCGGTCATGCTTACTTTTAATTAGTTCAAGGGCATCTGTATTTCCGGCCGCAATGTAATGCCCCAGGTCCATGTTCATGGCATTGAAAGACGATTGTTCAAGTGCCGTGTCCCACATATCAGGAGTTTGCTGTTCATGGCCGTGATAGGCCACCATAATCTTGTGCTTTTTGGCCAATTTACCCAGACGAGCTGTTTGCTCATCATTCCCCGGGTGCTCCAGGGTCACATGTGTGGCTCCAAGAGCGCTGGCAGCGCGGAGCCCGTAATCCACCTCGGCGTCCGTGTTATTCGCACCAAATGCATTAGGCTTAAAGGCGTATACTGAAACACCTTTGTCCTTGAACATTTTTCTGACTTCTTTAAACTTATCCATGGAAACTCCAGATCGCCATTCCGCAACTTCTTTGTTGTACGCTTCCAGCTGCTCCCGCATGGCGGCAAGCTCTTTTTTCTGATCATCAGTTATTTCCCCGTCACGCTGGGCCCTCATCAAGCCAAAAAATGCACGCCTGTCCACCGGACTTTCCGGTTTCCCGGCATATGACTCAGCCGGATCACCCATTAGCTCCGTTTCGGTCATCCCGGAATCAACGATATACTGAAGCGTCGCCTCAGCACTCTGATCGGGCAGGCTCCGGAACGAGTACGTGATAACGCCAAGGCGGACCCCGTTAATGATTGATCGGTGGCGATTATAATTTCGGATTATGTTCGGCGCCCCGAATACAGACGGGACAATGGCCGCACCGGCAATCAGTGACACAGATGTCCCGATAAACCTTCTGCGGCTGACAGATTCATTTGATTTATTCTTCATAATTAAGGAGGGCATGTAAACAGAACCAATAATATAATCATTTTTTACGTGCAGATAACAACGAGGAAAGAATACCTAAAAAATTGAATTCCTTCCGTCATTCTATCAACGTAAGATGCGGGGCGGTTTTTCCCCTATTTTTATATTTCATAGCCCTACCTTGTGGCTGCATTCACTTATGATGAATCGCACAACACCTTATTGCCTAGGATGATACGCTATTTTTTAATTTTTTTACTCTTCCCGGTCTGCGCATATTCACAACCAGAAAATTTCCGTTTTCACAACTACGGTTTTCAGGAGGGCCTCGAGGCAGCATCAATCAATACCCTGGCCGAGGATTCATTCGGTTTCGTTTGGGCCGGGACCGATGACGGCCTCTATCGATTTGATGGCTACCGGTTCAGGTCGTTCAGGGAATCTCAGGAAAACAAAAGCGGCCTGACCAATAACGACATTACTGCCTTGTTGCCCGGGGAGAATGGCGGACTTTGGGTCGGAACGCGTGGTGGTTTTTTTCTTTTTGAAAGCACTACGGAAAAGTTTAAAAAAATCTTTCTTGATTCAGCCGACAGCTACATTTCAAAAATCATTAGTGACCAGCAAGGAAATCTTTGGATCGGCTCAAGAAACGGACTCTACCGGTACAATATCCTCAAAGACGAGGTAAAGCGCTATAATTCTACTGAAAATTCAGCACTTACCCATATTTATGACGTAATGCTGGATCACTCAGGTAATCTTTGGATCAGCACCAGCGGATTCGGATTATTCAGGTACAATGCCCACAAGGATGAATTCACGCAGCTTATGTATGACCCGGATAATGCCGCAGGTATTTCCTCCAACAATATGAGAAAAATGAGTCTGTTGCCAGATGGGAGAATAGTCATCGGCACCGCTGCCAACGGGCTTAATATCCTTAATCCAGCCACCCTGGCGGTAAAGAAATACACCCACCGGGAGAATGATCCTTCTTCATTATCAGCCCATTCAGCTTATTCGTTTCTGACAGATGCAGATGGCCGGTTGTGGGTGGGAACCTGGTCCAACGGACTGAACCTGTTCAATACCGGTACCGGCCGGGCCACCCGGTTTATTCACAATCCGGATGATCCCAACAGTATTCCCCATAACGCTGTAATCAGCCTGATGCAATCCTCCACCGGTGATATCTGGGTCGGAACGGATCATGGCGGTTTGTCCCGCTTTAATATGAAGGAACAGCGGATCGTACGATACCAGCGGAATTCTAGAATCGACAATACAATGCTCACGAATTATGTGCGCTCGGTATATGAGGACAATGATTACCTGTGGATCGGAACTGCGCAGAACGGATTGCACCGGTATGACCGCAAAACAGGCGAATTCAAGGTTTTTCTCAAATCAGACGGCTCAAGGGACGCGCTGGCACGAGGAACCATCTGGTCCATGTCACCCGGTAAAAATGACATCCTCTGGCTGGGAACCTCACGGGGTGTGGGAAAATTTAACCGCCAAACAGGGAGTATCGAATTTTATGAGCCCGACGATTCAGACCCGGGATCGATCTCCACCAATAACATATTGAAGGTGCTGAATGATGGTGAAGGCAGCCTGTGGATAGGTACCTGGTACGGCGGATTGGAAAAAATGAATATTTCCACCGGTGAATTCACGCATTATGTACACAACGAATCAGACCAGGGATCCCTGAACAGTAACAATGTCAAAGAAATTTACAGGGACAGCCGTGGAAGAATCTGGGTGGCCGACTCCGAACACCTTAATCTGCTGAATGAAGACAACTCGACGTTTACCAAGTATCCATTTGATGTCTTCGGGATGGCCGAAGATTCATCGGGCAATATCTGGCTTGGAACTTCTGAGGGACTGTTCCGTTTCAACCCGGAAAACGGAGACTGTACCCTGGCTCTTCGTGAACAGGACGGGATGAGTAGTAATAATATTAATTCGGTTGTTGTGGACAGCAAGGGATTCATCTGGGCAGGAACAACCAAAGGAGTGGACCGGATCAATCCGGAAACATTCGGAATCATGCACCTCGATGTTTCAGGCGGACTTGCGGGAAATCACATTGATTCACGATCATCTTTCTATAATGAGGAAAGCAACAAGGTATTTTTCGGAGGAAGGCGCGGTTTGTCAGAAATTGATCCGGACCTGTTTCACCTTACTCCCCCTGCACCAAATGTGGTTCTGACCGATTTTCTGCTCTTTAATAAATCCGTAGAGATTGGTGACAGCACCCATTTACCTCAAAGCCTGAATTCACTATCCAAAATCAGGCTGAATCACAATGACCGCCTCGTAGCTATTGAATTTGCAGCACTCAATTTTCATGAGACAGAAAAAATCCGGTACGAATACAAACTGGAAGGATTTGATGAAGATTGGGTAAGCACAGACGCCACTGACCGCAAAGCGGTTTACACCAACCTGCCTTCCGGGAGGTATGTATTTAACGTCAGGGCTTCCAATGCGAACGGACAATTTGATGATGAAATGGAGACCTCCCTTTCCGTTATTGTCGTGCCGCCATGGTGGAATACCTGGTGGGCAAAGGCCCTGCTTTACGCCGGGATATTCGTTCTGGGATACCTCCTCTTTAATTACAGGCTGGACATCATCCAGGCCCATAACAAACGCCTTGAAGAACAAGTGAGGTTGCGAACGGCCGAAGTGATAACGCAGAAAAATGAACTTCAGAAACAGGCAGCACAGCTTCAGGAAATCAATAAACAAAAAAACAAGCTATTCTCCCTGATCGGGCATGATTTGCGGAGTCCGCTAAACTCGCTTAAAGGAATTCTCCCGTTAATGGACCAGGAATTGCTGACAGCGAAAGACCTGCAACAAATTCGACACGATATCGGCGACCGGATTGATCACGTGAAAAATGCCGTGGAAAACCTGCTCCTGTGGGCCAAAGGACAACTTGAGGGTGAGGTAGTTCGTCATATCGCCCTGCCACTGAGTGACCTTGTAAAGGAAAAAATCGAATTATTCTCCCCGGAAGCCAAAAAGAAAAAAATACGCCTGATCAATCGTTTGACCGACGCCACCCAAATTTATGCAGATCAAAACCAGGTGCTGATCATTCTCCATAACCTTATCAGCAATGCACTTAAGTTTACCCGGGAGAATGGCGCTATCACTATACGTGCCAGCGAAGTGGGCGAACATGTAATTGTATCGGTTCAGGACACCGGTGTGGGCATGAGCCTGGAAAAATCCGCCGGACTGTTTGACCTGAAAACAAATTCATCTACCCAGGGAACGGCCGGTGAGCGGGGAGTCGGACTGGGCATGTTGTTGATCAAAGACTTTGTAGATAAGAACAAAGGGCGGATCTGGCTTGAAAGCATCCCTGATAAAGGAACCACCTTCTTTATTGCATTCAGGGCTGTCCCTGAACATAAAATGGCAGGATAGACAGCCTGTGATTACTTGAAAAGAGCGATATGCGGAATCTCAGGAGAGTTTACCTTCTTTTGCAAATTCACTTCCTATGGCTTCGGCCAGCGCCTGTCGTGTAATCAGAGCTTTTCCTGATGACAAAGCATCCAGACAGGCGTGTTGCACAACGTTCATAATATTTGCACCTGTCAATTCATATTGCCTGGCAACCTGGGCAAGGTCGATGTCATCGCTGAGGGTCACCTGTTCGGGGAAAGCGTTTTGCCATAGTTTCATGCGCTCGTTGTATTTCGGAGCAGGGAAATATATATGGGACTGGAAGCGGCGGGAGAATGCGTCATCAATATTGCTTTTGAAATTAGTCGCCAGTATCACCAGACCGCCGTACGTCTCAGTGCGCTGAAGTAAAAAACTGACTTCCTGGTTGGCATATTTATCGTGGGCGTCACGCACATTGGTACGCTTTCCGAACAAGGCATCCGCTTCGTCAAAGAACAGGATCCATCCTTTGTTCTCCGCTTTATCAAAAAGGCTGGCGAGGTTTTTCTCTGTTTCCCCGATAAATTTCGAAACCACCAGGGACAAATCGATTTTGTAGACATCCCGGCCTGTATATTTACCCAGGAGCGAAGCGGTGAGTGTTTTTCCTGTACCCGGCGGACCGTGAAATAGCACCCGGAAGCCAGGCTTAAGCTTTCTGGACATGCCCCATTCATACAATAGTTTGTCTCCGTGATTGATCCAGTTTTCCAGGTCATGTATCGCCTCAATGGTAGGCGGCGGCAAGACGAGGTCTTCCCATTCCATTTCGGTTTCCACCCGGACCGCCGGGAAATTAAGACCGAACCGCGGCGGTGTGATATGGCCAAGCGTGAGCAATTCTACCTGCTCCTGGGCAATAACCAGTTTGCCGCTCATCGCGGGGTCACCGGCCGGCGGATCTTCTATCCAGAGAATCTGTTTTCCGGCAAAATACCCATCAGGGGAAAGTAATCGTTGTGCTTCAAACTTTCTGGACAGATCATCGCCGGCAATCAGAAACAGCGCCGTTTCTCCGGTCGGGAGAAACCCCCTGAAATTTTTTCCCCGAACCCCTCCCAGCTGGGGAAAATCGCCGGCCTTATTAAGGCTTCTCTGAATTATTTCATCGAAAAAATCAGGCCTGATATGAGGTGCCAGGGCCAAAGCAAGTATTAACCGGTGCTTCGGATCCAGTTCCTCCTGAAGTACGAATCGAGAATACTGATCTACCGGCCTGAGTTCAGGCGGATTGCCGAGAACCGATGGTTGCTCATGACGATCAGCCATACGTGCTTCAATTACCTGGCGAAGCCATTCAAACTCTACCTGGAAGGTCAGAACCAGCGGGGATCCGGTTTTTATGGAATTTTCCATTTATTTTTTCGATTTTTTTTGCTGGACAACATGAGTCAGTTCATGGGCAAGAAGCTTTTTACCAGCCGCCTGCTCCTGTTTAAATTTGTTGTCATTGAAAAATATATCCTTACCGCAGGTAAATGCCTGGGCTTTAAGTTTTTTGTTCAGCTTTTCCGCCTTTTCTCCGGTATGTATATTTACGTCACTGAAATCAACCCCGAAAGATCTTTCCATTTCCTTTTTTACCTTCCCGGACAGCGGCTTTCCTTTTCCGGATTCTTTCGAAATAGTCTCAGATACAGGTCCCGGTGCACATTTGCCATTATTGTCTGACTTTGCCTGAACCATTTCCTCTTCTTCCTCCTGCATCTGCAGGGGCTCCTCCTCTTCCTCCTGCATCTGCAGGGGCTCCTCCTCTTCCTCCTGCATCTGGAGTGACTCCTCTTCTTCCTCCTGCATCTGCAGTGACTCCTCTTCTTCTTCCTGCATCTGGAGTGACTCCTCTTCTTCTTCCGGTTGTTCCTGGATCAGCTTATCTTCCTCCATCCGTTGCTCTGCAGTACCAAGTTTTTCATCTTCCAGCGGAGTGGAAAGGCTTTCACGCTGGATAGAACTGATTTCTTTTTCCTGGATCACATTGCCCGTATCCCTCCCGTTTACAACCGAATCAGCCACTGAATCAGCTTCCTTTTCATATTTATCTCCGGGCTTACCTACCGACATTGCTTTTGCCTGAAAGAAGGCAGCCTTTTCCGCTGACTTTGAATCAGGGCTGAAAAATGGTTTTTCTTCTTTGTTCTTTTGCTGCCTGTTACGAAGTCTTTTTCCTGAACGTCCCATAACACATAACTTTTAATACTCATCTTTTACACAATTGACCAGGTCGGCAAAGTCAAATTCACCTTTCTTCCGACCCAGTGTGGGCCTCCATTTCGGATGCAGTACCTGGAAAGAATGCTTATCATGATTTAGCATTCCCAGAAAGCACTCGAGCATCAGCCGGCTGCCGACCGGTCCGAGATGTTCCCCATCGTGACCACATACCTCAGCTTCCCGGAGAATATAATACCAAAGCGGGGTACCACCCATATGGCGGGTTTCCTCCACTTCGATTGGATCAATGCACATTCGCCGCGCAATATCCTCCCCGGAAGCCAAGCCGTAGGCCACGCCGCGTTTCATGTTTCTATAAGGTAACGATCTTTGGTATTTATCCTCGGATTTCAGGAAGGGAATATCGTGGAACAGCCTCCCGATCCTGGTATCAATCCGTCGTGCATACTGCACACAATCATCGCCGAAGTCAAAGAAATAATGCCAGTCCACATACTTATCCACCCGCCGGAAGGAGCCCATGCCGAACAGGTCCATTTCTTCTTCATCATTGATTCGGTAGTCTTCCCGGACCTGGGTATGGCCGGTTCGGAATACTGCCCCCGTAAATTCCAGTGGAAGATAATCCGGACAATGGTAGTATCCCGGACCATTCTCCAGGATATCCTCAAAAACGGTCCAGTCGGTTATTTTATACAAGTATTCATGGAGAATAAGCCACTGGAAGTGCCACACAGTCAGCTTGCGTGCTTCCTGAAACACATCATTGTAAGCACAGTATTTCTGGACCCGGTCCACCATTTTGTTATGGAACCTCATAAACATCAGGTGGAGCTGGGAAACAATGAAGTTTTCATCGTTCCGGGCATCCGGGATCAGGGCTTTGTCCTGTGAATTACGCTGCAGATCATACCAGCATCGCCCTTTTTCCTCATACCGTTTTCCGAGCAGCAGCTTGTCCCGGTCATTCATGTCATAGAGAAAATCCTGCGTCCACTGGCCATACATACAATCCAGGTCAAGCCGGAATGTCCGGTCATTGATAAAGGTCTCGATCTGGTTGTACCCTCTGAATTTGGAGGTCACCTCAAAGGTCATGTCGTGGGCGATCATCTGGCCGAATATGGCCAGTCCGCTGCTTACCACTTTGCTGTCAAGGCATTTTCCTTTATGATCGATCATTCCGTCGGTCAGTTCCTTGAGGTTATTGTCACTGACTACAAGCGGTTTCAGCTCCGGAAACAGCTTCGCATACGTCCGCCGTTCCTCCAGGTGATATTCATATTTCTGAAAACTTTGCATAATAGTTTGGGTTAAAGGTTTTAATGCAGGGAAAAAATTCCGGTTATCAGTGCGAAGGCCGGGAAGTATATTTTCACCACGCCTAATAAGATGGTCAGCAGCCAGAGCAGGATCGTCGCCATATAAACGGCTGATTCAGCTTTTTCTTTACTCCAGGCATATGCCGCAGGAGGGCCTGGTGGTTCATTGCCATCAGGTGAGTGTGACATGTGTGGAAGTGTAATCGTCTTTTCTGACAGGGATTCAATAATCGAATAAGGCCCTTCGTTCAGTTGGTCGGCGGGCAGGTTTTCCTGCTGGTTTTTCCGGGACTCAAGCAGCGCCGCGTGTTTTCTGAATGCACGGGTCATCTGGAAATTCTGCTTGGCCCAGCGGAATATAAAGTACGTAATTACCGCACCAAAAAGCGACACAACGATATTGATCAGGGCAGGGATATGCAGGATCCAAAGCAGCAGAATGAATACGCCGGAAACCAGGGGTACCAGCCACATGGAACGGAAGCGGCTCCGGTCCATTTCGCTGAGCCGGCGGCTGATCTCCTTGTACATCACCCGGTCATCGAGTGTATTGATAATTACATTGTAGTTTTCATTTTTCATGAGTCATCGGAGACGGTTAAGCACTTCTTCACCGAAATTACTGTAATCCTCTGCCCCGTTACTGCGTCTCGAAAAGGAGAAGATATCCACTCCTTTTTCCTGAGCCTGGGCGAGAGCGATATTGGTACGGATCCGGGTTTTAAAAACCTTGTCTCCGTATTGGCGGCTCAGCTGACTGGCCACCCGCTGGTTCATGATCTTTCGCTGATCAAACTTTGTCAGCAGGAAACCCAATACCTTTAGTTTTGGATTCAGGTTTTTCCTGACGGTTTCCATTGATTTCATAAAGTTCCGCATCCCTTTGAGCGGGAGAAATTCTGCCTGCAGGGGTATGATGACGGAATCACTTGCGGTCAGGGCATTGATGGTGAGCATTCCCATGGCAGGCGGACAGTCAATAATGATGAAATCATATTTTTTCCTGGCTTCCCTGAGATGTTGCTGGAGAAGTTTTTCCCGGCCGAAAATGCTGACCAGTTCCATTTCTGACATGGCCAGATCAAGGGAAGACGGGATGATATCCATATCATTGGAGCGGAAAAGGGAAAAATCGACCGGAGCATCCTGTCCGGCCGCGAGCCGCTTGAAAACATGATAGATATTTGGCTCGACCTCCTCCTGCAAACCAGCCGATTGAGTCAGGTTGGCCTGGGGGTCCAGGTCAACCAGCAGTACCTTTTTGCCCTGGTTTCTGAGATAGGCAGCCAGGTTGATCGCAGTGGTGGTCTTGCCGGAACCTCCTTTTTGGATGGCTATAGAGATTACTTCACTTTTCATATTGTTTTAATTCATAGATCATTTGGAATATCACTTGCGGTTGTTGTTCCATTTTTATCTCTTATAATAAACCTGTCCGCTACACCCAGCCGCATTGCTTCATCACGGACATATGCCAGGTATTCATTACTGGCTGTCCCTGTAATATTCCATTCCACAATTGAATTCGAGTGGCTTAATAATAATTGAATGTCTTTATCAACCTGATGTGATATCCCGTGATCGGGGGTCAGGTTTTGCACATTTTTATTTTCCCGGAATACAGTCTGACCACCTCTTCTGAACAAATGATCAATAATTCGGGTGTCACTGGTACCTACGGCTATACTTACCTGGAGTACCCCTTCAGCCGGGAAATCTTCAGATGCCGTCATTTCATCCATGCTAATTCGCCCTTCCTTGAATTGCCCGATGAGTGCATCCACCTCGGGTGGTCTCTGACGATCGGGAAATAAAACTGTAGCCATGAGCTGATCAGCCACATGACGACGCATCTCATCCGTAGCATCAGGCATCAGCACCTGTAATTCAGCCAACATCATTTCATACTCGCCAATCAATCCGATCAGATCAACATTAGGAATTGGAGCCGTACCACGTTCCCTTTCTCCAAAGCCTTCCCCCGGGTGATCCTGAATATCACTGGCATCATCATATACTACCAGATCCGTCCCCACTTTTTCTGCAGCCCTTTCGAACCAGTTAAACATCCAACCGTCACTCAGTTCAGGCCTGGCTTCTTTCAAATATGCGAGCCCATCGGCCAACTGAGACAAGCTGAACTGGGCAAGAAGCTGATCTACCCGGTTAGTGTACTCCCGACCTGCGGCCAGACGGCCAGCAAGCATCATCGCCGCATTAAATATGCTGCTATCATTTCCAGCCAGACCATGCAAAATCATTCCTGCCGATGTACTGTCTCTGCGCATCATAAGGTTGATATTCTGGAAAAAAGTATCCGGATTGTCCAGCAATGCGCCTCTGTTTATCAGACGTTGTAATAGATCAAATGGAATATTGGCAGCCTCAAGTTGTGCCCTTGCTCTTTCAAAACTTGCCGGTGGATTCCAATCATCCGGAATGGTAATTTCATCGTATGATTCAATGGAAAGATTCTCCAGGGCACCATCAAGGTTGTCCTGTAACCGCCTTATGGCTTCATCCAGGTTTTCAGCATCGCGCTGTTGATATAAGAACTCATTTATCATTCTCATATCCACGGGATCACCATTTTCCCTTCTTTGGCGAATCAGGCTTTCAAGTGCCAGAATGTTGGCAGCGGTGGCATTGGCAGGAAAACACGGTGACGCACAATGCTTTAAAGCACGCGCAGCTGCCGGATTATCTATCAGAGCGCGTCTGAGACCGGCATTGTTCAGTAAGACATCGTAGGTATCGGGGTGCATCGGAGAAAGTATGGCAATTTCATTCCATGCTTCCACATTATTATTATTGATCATTTGATTATCAATAACCCTGGCCCGGAGTTCATTATCTGCGATCAGAAGCGTTTGTAATTCCACATTCATATTCCCTACCTGTTCTGTCAACTGATCCACCTGATCACGAGCTTCGGTTCGATCGGCCGGAACGGTGTCAGGTGTCGCATTTTCGTCTCCTGGCATAGGAGAATCAACCTCACCGAGTTGTTCATTCAACATTTCATCAAAATCAGTTTCCGGTCTGCCTTCAGCTTCACGTTGTCGCTGACGTTCCGAATTTAACTGAGCTCCGGCATCACCAAGACCTGATACCATACCCTGTCCGAACGATGAAGCCGCTTTTCTTCCCAGCCTCAATCCAATATCCCAGGGTGTTTGATTGCTGTCACCTGAAGCTGCAATATTGACACCTTCTTCTCCCAAACCACCAATCATGCTGTCAGCCAGGCTGCTGGCAAGACTGTTTCTCAACCTTTCCATTCCAGTGGGATTTTGGCGGATGCTGTTAGAGATTGCACTGCTAGTGCCTGAGGATACACCGCTTACTACAAGATTTGCCACCCCAGCAGCTAATTGTTCAGTCGTAGGCATCCGGTCATTGAACGCTGCAGAAGTCATCTGCTGACCAATTTGCGATCCAAGCCCCTCAGCACTACCTTCCAGAAAATGGCCCAATCTACCCAGTCGTTCAATTGTATCCGGATCAAAAAACTCATTAAAAGCCCGATTTCCCATCTGACCAAATCCATGGGATGCAATGGTGACAATCAGCTGTTGCAGATTCTGGCTACTCACAAGATCATAATTATTGCCTAATAAGGCCTCGCGCACAAGCATACCTGCGACCGCAGCCGAGATAGAAGCCACCAGGGCAGCACCACCGGCGCCGCCGGTAGCAATCGTAATGGCAGCCTCAACGACCAATTCGACCGCTGTCGCAATGGCTTCTGCAATGGTTTGCTTGATAGCGCGCAGTGATTGCAGCCTGGAATTGAAATCACGGTATTCCAATTGAGCCAGCTCAAGAATCCCTGCTTGCGGGTTATCCGGATCATACGTAATACCGGCAAGTTCCAGCATGCCCTGAAGTTCCTCAGTGGTAACATTCGTTCTTTCTGCATAATACTCCAGTCGATTAATCGATTCATCAACCGTCGCCATCGTATCCTCGCCAGAGAGTTCGTCATAATCATGAACAAAGCCATTTAGAACAGCATTTAAAACTCCTGTATTTTCAGCGGTCCTTCGGCCCCGTGCCCTTCGTAATAATTCCTCAACAGACTGAGCAGGAGCAAGTAAATCATGAAAATCCCAGACAGTAGCAGAATGCTCATAACGGTGCCCGATATAATTCAGGAATTTCTGTGTTTTACTTTCACCCTCCTGATCATTGATGAAGGTATCAACGTAAGATTCAAGGGTGTTATTACGGAGTTCGGAACTTATTCCTTTTGTCTTAAGTAAATCATGTGCTTTAAGCAAGTCACTGTTTGACGTTCCATTGGACAGATAGTGATCAATGAGGTTAGCTCCACGCCTGGTTTGAGAAAACTCTCTGTTTGTGAGAATGTATAATTCCGCTGCCGTATCTCCCCTTGTCGCAGGGATTGTCAGCATCAGGTCATAGGATGGACGAATGATCTCACCATCGGCTGATGATGTTCTTGCTTCTCTTGCTTGGGATGAAACTTCTGAAACCTGACCAGCAGCCCAGGCTTCACGCACCAGAGCATTTATCTGATCATAATTGAAATCAAGATCGGCAAGATAAATTTTATCTGCCAGAGTCAGATTTCCCTCAAGAAGTAGGCGGGTCTTGGCATAATCAACCGTATCCTCATCCATCTCATTTGGCAGGAAGCGAATTAATTCAAGTCGCCTGGTTTCCCATTGTCGCTCATAGTGGTTTTTCAATTCCTCATTAAGTGGATTGGTTACCCGGGCGATCCGTTCAGTCCATACCTGATTAATACGCTCAATAGCAGAGAATACTTGCTCTTCATCGGTTCCGGCTCCCGTCATCCCACCCGTGGTAGCCGCGGTAAGAGCAGCATTGGCCTCATCAAGCTGAATTTCCTCCATCAAGAATTTTTGTTCCTCCGTAGGCGGACCCTCACCAAGGTCGCTTTGCAACAAACCTTTTTCCTTGTATCGGTCAAATGCATCCAAAACTGCCTTTGCCTGCTCCCATTCCTCTCCAGAAAGTTCAGCGTCCATTGCCTCCCGCAATGTTTCATTTAACGCACCGTCCCGCCAGTTGCCGGCATTATTCTTAATGTTCTCATTCCATTTTTCCACAAATTCATTGAATGCCTCCGGACCCTGCCTCCATACCCGCTGGAGACTGTTGACTACTTTATCAGTCCTTGTCCCTGAAATTCCCCGGCTATCCAGGTACAAGTGATCCGATTCATGCAGGTCCCGATGTAAAAGCATGAGTGCCTTTTCTTCGTCATCAAAACTGAGGTCATCAATTAAGTCGTCCCTGAGTGAGCCTTCACCTATGTAAGACCCACCTTTCCAACCATCTTTACCAAAAACATAGTTGTAGCGTTCCTCAAGACTCTTCCGTTGTGCTAGTTCCCGACCTTCCAGCAGCCTGAAAACTTCCTCATCCCGGGTGGTAAATGGAATCAGAGCAAGTGCCAGAGCTACATGCGGTCCGTGATAGTTTGATTCAGAAAGAAGGCTGTAGGCCTTTACAAGATTATCTGAATCCAATTGATCCTGTAAATAGCCCTGAATTGGCTCATCGTATTCCTCATAAAATGCATCGCGAATCATCGAGCGCATATGATTATCCGGTGCGCGCATTGCATTGAACAATCGGATAATTTCATTTGACCAGTTCAATGCTTCATATATCTCTTCAGCTTTTTCCTGGGCGGTGGATTCCCCTTCCTCCTGTTTTTGAATCTTTTTCCCTGAGGCCGCCCCCTGCTGCACGGTATGTGTCAGTTCATGGGCCAGCAGGTGTTTCCCGGAAGATGTTTCCGGATTGTATTTTCCTTCATTAAAATAAATATCCTTCCCGTGGGTGAACGCCTGGGCATGCAGATCCTGGCTGAGTGTGTTCGCATGGATGTCGTTATGAATATTCACCTGGCTAAAATCGGCACCAATCGAATGCTCCATTTCGAATCGCACAGATTGATCCAGCGACTTGCCATGTCCCGAGGTTCGGTCCAGATCATCTTTCAGGCTTTCAGAACCTGCTGCGCCGGCTTCCTCTTTACGCTGCACATACTTTTCCCTTCCTGTAAACGGGGTCATAAACAAGGTGTAGTCCGACTTGGCCCGCGTCCGCTCCAGCACCCCGCTGAATGGTCCGCTGTTGCCATCAATACTTTTCACCGTATCGCCGTTCACCTCGATAATTATAGAATGATGCCGGAATGGCTTGTGAATATACCCGATATCCCCTTTCTGAGGTGAATCCGTATTCTCCAGGGTATTATGCCTCGACACACCAAGACCCATTTCCCAGTTGCCGACATCCACGCCGGCTTTCTTGATCACGTAAATGGCAAAAATCGCACACCAGTGCGGGAAGTGACCTTCCCCGTACTTTACATTCTCAATCACCTCATCAGGCCACTGATCCGGGGCTGCCAGATGAAAATATTCCAGCAACCGCTCAGAACCGACCCGTTTACCGGATCCATCTGAACGCTTTGCCTCCACTTTCCCCAATTCGCCCCGCGCAATCTCCTCTATCCGCCCGCGTACAGATGATTCATCCCCGGATGACCCGCTGCCGCTACGCTGAATATCCGGCATTCGCTTAAATAATATTTCCTTATCAGCCTGCTCCTCCTCCCAGCTGCGGCCGGCCATAAATTCGTCAGGCCTGTGCACGTTATCCTCATCGTGAATGGGTTTCCGCTGAACTTCCGGTTCCTCTCCCTGCTCTTCTTCCTTTTCACATTCTTTACATTTTGCCTGAATTTCCGGGGCGGGAGAATGAACGGTGGTTGGTTCAGTGTTGCCTGCAATCTCTCCTGAGTCGATAGAAGGATCAGCTACCTTTTCCGTTTTTGCCTGGATATCGGTACCGGTTTCTGTCGATCCACGGCTCGCAGATTCTTCAGCTTTAAAATCCTCTTCCTCCATTGACGCCCCCTCATTCTCCAATACCTGATCAGCCACTTCATCGGCTTCCTTTTCGTATTTGTCATCCGGCTCACCTAAGCGAAGTCCGCCGCCGGATACTTTCATCTGTACCGCCGGCTCATCACTTTCAAAGATTGCTTTCTGCTGAATTTCAGTCGTTCCGGAATCGGTTAGCAAGCCTTCCCCCTCATCATTTTTATCTTCGCCGAAAAAGGCAGCCCGCTGAACCTGCACCGGGGAGTCGGCAAAAAAGGAGTTTTCTCCCTCCTTGCTGAAAAAGGGCGTCGTCGCAGTTTGTGACGAGTGTCTGGCCGATGCTGTTTCCGCGGTTTTCATCTCTAAGGTCCGACACTTCGTTGATTTCTGATTTCATTTACCCCGGTAATGTACGAATCAAGCAGCCCCGGGGGGATATCACTTCGGGAAGATGCCAGTAACCGCACCAGGTGGATAATGGCATCCTCCAGGGACAAACTGAAAAATGGCTGTGTCACTTCGATATTCCTGCCCCGCCAGCTGTCAGCACCCGCCGCGATTTTGGTGAGAGACAATGCATGGCCGTGCATCACCGAGCGCATACTCAGGTACCGGTCACTGATCCCTGCCATTCTCACTTTATCATCCTTGTCAGGCAGCGTAAACGGAGCAGAGGTGCCCGGGTCCGTGAGGTCAAACAAGCTGCTCAGCGAATGCATCCTCCGATGATACCACTGCCTTGAGGCTGTGGTCCAGGTAGTCGGATCGTCCAGGGCTTCCTGAATTTTTTCATACATCCCGCTCGATCCGAATTTGGCCGCGATCAGCCATTGCTCCAGGTAGTCAATGGCCGACTGGGCATGGTCAGACTCCGCCGCATTCGCCGTTCCTGAAATCGTGTCTGACGGCGGTGTGGCCACACTCGCGGCCGGGTCATGCAGAACGCTGATCAGGTTTACATAACTGTCCGTATTCCGAAGCATTTCCGCATCTGAAAGTGTTCTGATCCTCCGGGTGTGGGCATAGGCAATATCATCAGTAAGAACACCGGGTGTGGCGTGCAGGGCCTCATGGATAAATGTTTCCGCTCGTTCACTGACATCGGGCTCATGGGTAAACCCTTCACAAAGCACCATTTTTGGCGGCGATACGGTGCGCGAAACATATGCATTAGCGCCAACGCAACCCCCGTCACAGGCATCAAGATGGCAGTCCTCATCCTCTTTATGATTTGCTCCCAGGACAATGAGCATGCCCATCAGACTGAACAGGTTGGTACGTATGGTATTTGGATCATTTCCCCCGAAATAAGTTCGCACCTGAGCAAGGGTCGCAGGTGTCGGACTACTCAGTGCGCTGATTGCCGCCACCACTTTCTGAATTGCCAGCGGAAATGCACTGAACAGGGCTCCGGCACAAGGCTCAGTGGATTCCGTATCACAATCCGGTACCTCGGTCGGTACCGGGCTGCCTCCGGTCGGGGTATCAACAATTTCAACAACGCGCATACTCCGGTAATCGATATTCCCTTCTCCTGCCGTCGGATTGGGATTCGGATGCTTGGGTCCCGTATGCCCGACGTGTGTCAGCATCCGGCGTACTGACCCGATTCTTCGATTGGTAAGGGCAGCCTGTCCGGTACCCTCTTCACTTGAATACCCGTTCAGGGTAACATCCCTTCCGGCAGGCACTGCCTCCGCCCGTATTTTAGGATATTCCACAGGCGGAACCCGGGCTTCCCCGTATTCAAACCTGATCGTGTTCTGCACGTGCCTGGTCGACGGGTCAAGTCCGCGAATAGCAAAATCCTCATTGGAAAACCGCTGTACTGCAGGCGGACTTGCTTCCCCGTTTTGCTGAACCACGTGCGTGAGCTCATGAGCAAGCAGGTGTTTGCCGTTTTTAGATCTGGCATCGTATTTTCCCCGGTTAAAATAAATATCCTGGCCATGCGTAAATGCCTGCGCATTAAGCTGTGCGTTCATTTCTTCCGCTCCCGAACCGGTATGCACGCGTACACCACTGAAATCTGTCCCGAAAGCCGTTTCCATCTCCGACCGGGTTTCATCAGGGAGGCTTTCCCCTTTTCCTCCGGCGCTTTGGAGCTTTGCCTGTAATCCTTCTGTACTTCCCGCTGTTCCAGACGGCTTTGTCATGATCTTGCCGGTGGCCTCGTTTTCTTCTTCATGCGCACAGGCCTCGCATTTTGTTTGAATGGCTTCTTCCTCTTCCGATTCAAAGGCGACGCGCTGAATTTCCGCCGCTTCCTTTTTATTGACCTTTTCTTCTTCAGCACAATCCTGGCATTTTGCCTGAACGGCATGAACATTCATTCCGTTGACCACGCGGTCGGCTACCCCATCGGCCTCCCGTTCGTACCGGTCGCCCGGCTGTCCGACAGACAAGCTGCTTTTCGTTTGTACCGGCGTGAAAAACGAAGAACTGGCACCGTTAAAAAACTGCCCGCTGTTTTCCGGCGCGCGCTCCTTTCCCGGACTGCTGAAGAAGGTATCTTCACCATTCTTTTTGTCTGCATTGTTCTTCGCAGAAGTCGTCCGGAAATAATAAAAGCGCATGTCGGATCTTTATTTCATGTTTCGTTTATTCCTGAATCTGTTGTCTGCTCATTCTTACTTGTCAGCAGGTCCCGCTCCCTGGATAAAAGGTCATTGGTCATCTCCGTTCGCAATGCACTCAGTTTCTTTCTTACCGCTTTATAGATGTCAGGGTCGATTATTTCTTTCGTATCAGGATGCCGTTGAAGTAAGTCCTGAATTGAACTTTGCACGTCGAAATAATGCCGCTTGCTGACTTCCGTAAGAAACAATCCCCCGTTTCCGAAATACCAGTTTCTGAATTTTTTACTCAACCTCTGCAATTCTCCGAAAGTGGCCTTCCCCGATCGGGTTGGCCATAGCGGAAGTATTTTCATATAACCAAGCAATTCTGCATATGTCTCTTTCCGCACCTTCCATACCTCCTGACCAATCGATCCGCGGTATTCCCTTCGCATTTTCCTCATACCAAAGAAATAACCCAGAACCGCGGTTGCGAATGCTCCCAGCAATACGGTCACAATCGGTATGATTATTTCTATCTCCATTCTACTTTCATCATTTCCTTCATCCAGGGCAGTTTAATCACCGACAAACCCCAGGGCAGCCTGTCCAGCAATACATCCAGTGTTTGCTGCTCAACCTGAAGCAACCAGCCATTGCCTGTGTGTGTTAATTTTCCGGGGCGCTCAAGAAACCCCTCGCGAAGCGAACCGGCAGATACACTACCTAGCGCCTCCCACTGCTCCACCACTGCCTCGAGTAAATGATCGGCTTCATTCAGCCAATCCTCTTCAAGATCAACCTCAGCCGGTACCGGCATTTCCAATGGTATTCCGCACAATACCTTTGGCAACAGCAATGCGTACTCTGGCATGCCACATTCTCCCGTGACCAGGTAATTCAGCAAGTGCACCGCCGCGGTCTTTGCTTCCGCATCCCGGAATTTGCCATTTTTTACCAGCCCCGTATTTCCAAAAAACTGAGCCAAAAACGGATGCAGGAGAATTATTCCCGCATGCTGCAGATACCACTCCTTCAATCCATGCGCTTTTTCCGGGGACTCTGAATTTTCTGAAGAAACAGAAGTATTCTCCGTTTCAGCATTATCACTGGCATGGCTCCCGTTTTTGCCGGGAGAATGTCTCACATGACCCGGCCTTTCGGATTGGTTAATGTTACGGATCATGTTTTCCATTAGCTCAGTCATCGATTCCCGCCTGCCTTCAATGATTGTCCGCTGAAGGATCTGCTCCCAGAACCAATGACGGAATGCTCTCCTTCGTTTGAATGGCTCCGTTATTCGTGAGGTTGATTCCTGCATATCAATGCTTTGATCAATCCGGCCATCACGGATTTGCCCGGTACTGTTTTCCAGTATATTCTCCCATGCCGTTTCCAGGCCTGCCTGCGAATGTCCGGTAAAAATTTCAATGAGGTGCACAAGGAATTGATCACTATACTGCTGTATTAATCGCCTGCAGGCTGTCGATGACTTTTTGAGCAATGCCACCAGTTTTCCAGGCAAGGCGGAATGCCTGATCAATCCTTCCAGAATTTGTTTGTTCCATTCATCCGCTGACACCTCAGGCGGCCAGGGCAGCTGTCCTGTTTCCAGGAAGAAAAGCCAATTTTCCACTGCTCCTTGCGGTAAGGTGGCCCGTTCGATCGACAAGGGAGCAAACGGCGACTGCAAAGCAGGATGGATCTGCTCCCTGAGCGATTTCAGGATTCGCGCCAAAATTTCATCCGAAGTGACACCCGCAAGGTTCAGATTGCCAAGATCAATTTCCAGCCGGTCTATCCTGACCTGCTCTGTCTCCGGGATCAGGTCGTCCAGAAATTTGGCAAGTGCCGGTTGAATTACCTTGTAGAAATGACTGCTGAGGTCTTTCTGCAATCGAATGGCGTCGGCCTCCACATTAAGCCGCAGATCAAATTTAAATTTGACGATATGATGTCCTTGTGCCCCCATTTATTTGCCTGCAAGGATTTTCTTTGCAGCCCTTGCTGCCTTCGAACTGTACCAGTTTTCCCATTCCCCGGCATTCCACCGCTCCCGCACCTGTTTCTTCACTTTCGCATCAAGTCCTTCTGTAGCCTCTTTAAGGGCATCACGCATTTCCTTCGGCAAAACTGAATGATCATTTGTTACATGCTGATCAATGTAATAACCGGTCACATTGGCCATTATACTACCCAACCCGACCAGACTCTTTTTAGATCGTGCCCGGTCATAGGCATCAGACAGTTTACCCATCAGGGCGGTATACTGATCATGCGGGGCAGGGCCACCCAGAAATAAAACAGCACGCTGGTATTCTTCCTTCTCCGTGAACCTCCGTTCGGTCATAACTTCGACATCCGACTTATAAGAAGCCATCCGCTGCCGGATCAGTTTTATCAGTTCTGATTTTGAAGGAGCCTTTGCGGACTTATCAGAAGCTTTGGCTTTGCTCCTGGCTACTGGTTTCTCTTCTGCCTCTTTAGGTTTAGCCTTTTCTTCCAGTCCGGCCAGGGCGCTTACCGGGTTGGCCAGAATCTTTCTCCGATCAATCCCCGGCAAACGGATCGCATTTGCCGCAATCCCCGGACGGATCCCGCCTGCAATACCTATCTGCGATAGGAAATTCACACCAAAGGTTTCTTCCGGACTCTGGTGAAACAGATAATTTATCGCCAGGTCAGTCACTCCGATCTCCACCGGTGAATCACAGTCACAGCCCAGATCACCTTCCGGCACCTCACATGCCGGCATGTTGACCAGCATTCCCAGGCAGTTAATCAGATCACATTTGTAATCACGCTGTCCACAAACAGTCTTGCAACTTTTCCATCTTAACCAGCGGCGGTACTTCATTTCAAACTCGCACATATCTTCCGGGCTCAGCCAATGAATATTGATCCCGATATGCGCCGGAGCTTCCTTGCGAATCAGTTGCTGAAATGCCGTTCGCCGCTCCTGGTGGCAAAATCGCTTTGTCCATCCGGGCAAAACAACCGTCACCCAGAAGGAATACGGATCTGCGTGAGGAACATAATGATCAGTCTCCCGTATTTCATTACCGCGTTCGTCCCGTTCCGGTTTCCGGCAGGGATCTTCCGGCAACGGGAGCTCAATACAACAGCTCTTATCCGGAATCGCCGGTATCAGGCACTCACAATCCCGGGCATTCTCAGGTCGCAGGAGTATATGTTCGACCAGGTGCATGCCATCGGGATTGGTACACTTCATGATCCGGTCAATCGCCTCTTTCACATCGTCATGCTGACTGTACCGTTGCGGGTGACACGCCGGCATTTTTGAGGCATCAGTGAGACAGACTTCGTACCGGCCACACTGATCCTTCTCAATAATATCAAAATCATCTTTTTCGATTGCGGCGCGCATCGTATCGAGTCCTGTAAGTGCATCATCAGCTGATGTGAAATGCGATGAGGACCTTAACAGAAGAACAGGATCAACTCCGTTTTCAGCTGTAGTATAAAATTTAAGGGAAATGCCTTCCGGATCCTTGTCAAGTGGGTTACGCATAAGTATTGCCGCCAGATTTTCCGGCTCAATTAGGGCATCACTTCCCCGCACAGCGATGAGGTCCGTCTCCTGTAACGAAAATCCGTTTTTCAGATAGTTCTTGTTCTTTGAAAATAAGGCTGGCTGTCCGTTGAATTCGCCATAGAAATTCAGCTCCCTGCCATAGGCAATTGCCTGCCAAGCTGCATTTTCCGCCTGTTCCTCCGTATTGTAGGTTTGGAAGTTTCGCCATAGCACTTGTTGTTTCAGGTCGCTTATCTCAAAACCATAATCAATCTCATTGTTGACCACCGATATCTGCAATGGTTCAACGGGTTGCTTCTGAAGAAGCTGGCGTATTTTCTTCACCTGATCAGCTGCTTCCTTTTTGCTGTAATAAAGTACTGGATCACACGCCAGCCGGTAGCCCGGCTCAATCAGACAGATGGTAAAGGCACAGGTATCTTCATCCCAGTCCACATGAAAATTTTCCGGTGAACAGGTCAGTTTAAGCATTTCAGTGAGTGCTGCCCAGGCGTCAGCTTCTTCGGCATACCCCGACTTGCTGACCAGCAGTACTTCCCGGATTACAAGACGATAACAGCAGTCTTCCTCGTCCAGGTGAAAATGATAATTCCCCCGGTATCGAAGCAGCAGCTCAAATGCGCGGAATGCCTCCCATGCCTCGCGGATAGTTTCATAACATGAACTGCTGATCCAGTCTTCCTTGCATTCGTCATTCCGCTCCCGGTCGGGATTCAGAAGGTGGAAAAAATAACAGATTTCCTCCTCCTGATCACAGTCTTCCTCCCTGGTCACCCCTAGCCGCACAGGAAATGAGCACATCAGGTCGGCAAGCTGATCAATACTGTATGTTTCAAGTGCATGCGGACTGACCACGGCAAGGGGAGCCGGGTCGGGCGGACAGGTTACTTCACATTTTTTTTCAGGCGGAGGCGGACTGGTCAGAATAGCCGGTGGGTTCACCGGATCCCAGGGGCCGTAATTGGCGGCGTCAGATGCCTTATCAATGATCCTGACATAGTACTCCCTGAATGCATTTATGGCCTCCGTACTGTCGGCATATCCTACATAACTCCGCAGGTAGATCTCATGTGAGTATTTGTCCCGAATGACAAAGTAATAGCGCCCGTCAATCGAAATACAAATATCCCCTGCCAGGCAAATCTCAAGGTAATCATATCCCTGAACAGCGGTGGTCCACAGGTGGTCAAGCAATTCAACAGAAGGTTTTTCACTGCACCGGCAAGGATAATAAGCCAGATGTTCGTCACGCCGAATGACCCGATACACATAATTACCTCCACGCATGCCCGGGATACGACTTACGGCCGCTTCATTTTCCGGGGCGGCTGCCAGTAGACGGCGGTTCTCTGTAACTCGCGAAATATACTCTGTGGCAGAAGCAGCGGAAATATTCTCATTTTCAGGAGTTCGACCGATTTCATTTCCCGAGTCGTCTTTAAACAGGAGACCATTTTCCTGGTCCTCCACTGTTAACCGGTCCAGCTTTGAATTGAATTCCTCCCAGGCACCGGCGGCTTGTTCGCTCGTTTCAAAAGAGGCCGTACTTTCGGCCAGTGTCCCCTGATCATTTTCATCGCTGATCCAGGCATATCTGAATTTCCATTCGTTCGGCTGCTCCACCGCAGAAATTCGGTAGAGATGTGGTGACAAATACTGTTTGATCCTTGAAATAATATTTACCCCGATTATCCGTCCTACATAATCCTTCGGATAACGGGCGATAATTTCCCCCTGGTCATTTCGAAGAATCAGTTCCTGCGAATACCCCCCGGGAAGAACACGCTCATCGTAGTTCTCCGAATCCATGGCACAAGTAAGGCATGAGAGCATATTTCTTCTGGCAGGTCCGGCCGAAGCATACGGGCGATCCCCTTCCAGAATGATTTCATTCTCAATCTCAAGACACGCCGTATACTCTTTCCGGATCGTAAATGGATTTTTGGTTTTCTTCATTACATCCCGGATTTCCTCCAGGGCTTTGTCGCGGTCTTCCGGAATGGCATACTCTTCAGGGTGAGCGGCGAGATAGTGATTGCCGCTGTCACGGATAACAAAACTAAAATCAATGTGGGGCTCATCACCTGTTTTGTAATAAGCCGAGCTCTTTTTGGCCGTCTTCAGTAGTGTTTCCAGTTCACTGATTGCTTCTTTTCTATCCCTGTACAGATGATAGCTTTGCAATAACGGGTTTGCCCGCGAATCTGCGGCGGGGATCCTGAACTGATAGCCTGTCAACCCATTCTCCAGGCTTACATTACAGGCCTCATAGGCCTCCCGTGCTTTTTCAAACCGATCACGCGCGCTTTGTTCCGAGTCATACCGGGCAGATATTCCCACTGGTTCACCGGAATCTGAAAGCACACAGCAATACTGTCCGCCAGCCATTTCCCTCATGGAAATGCTTGAATCATCCTTCAAAAGGCGGAATGCTTTATCGGCCAGCGCCTTTGCCTTCCGGCGGTTGTCATAGAGCCGGTAACTTCGCAGGAAGGTGCCGTCAGGGTCTTCCACAACCCAACCACACGCATTGTCATGTGCCCGTACCCAGCGATCGCCCGGCTCTCTGTCACCCAGAAATTCCTGCATTTCCTCGCGGATTTTCTCGCCTTCTTCGATGTTCCGGCACCTCCCCTGTGCGATGTTCCTGCTTCCGTCACTTACCCGGATTGTAGTCCCCTGCTCTTCCTCTTCCAGGCGGATTGAAATAACATTTTTCCTGGTGCGCAGAAACTGATTCAGAGCTTCCATAGCTTCTTCTTCGCTGTCGTACGCTGCCTTACTCTCAACCCAGTTTGTTCCGTCGAGTCCGTTAATATTCCACCGGTGCCGTGTGATCACCGGGAATTCCTCAGGTTGAATCCGGCTTGTATCCAGATAAACATCCGGGATGGTCGTACTGGCCAGTTCAAGTTTTACCCGCTCCGCATTATCATCCAGCCACAGCTGGTTGTTAATATTCTTTTTGAAGTAGTTTATGTCACGCCTCGCTTCTTCCTCCGACGCGTAGTGCCTCCTGCTTTCTTTCAGGGCGGTGCCGTCTTCACTTGAAAGGATCAGTCTCGAAATGTATTCTGAAACAAAAACATTTTCCTCATTGCCGGCATCACCGTATAAACCGGCAACTCTTTGAATATTGGCATCGCGCTCCTCCGCGCTGGTATACTTTCGACTGAAGGTTGCTGAGCCCAGCCCGTGCCGTACCCGGATGGCAAACGAATCATTATCCACCGATCCCTGATAATTCGACCTATCGTTCAGGTTTTCCAGCAAACTGGTATAGGCAGCTTTTGCCTCTGCCTCTGACGTATATTCAACATCACTGGCCAGGACCACCTCCCCTGCTTCATCGATAAGTTGATAGACATACCGGTCATCATACCTGATCACATCGAATTTACATAGATGCTGTCTTTTGGCCGGATCAAGACAGGCCAGGGCAGCAACTCGCTTCTCAAGTCCCGACACATTCTCATTATTCCATCCATTCAGACGATAATCATACGCCTTACCGCGATTCCGGTTGATACCCGGCAACGCAGAAAGAAATCTGGCTTTGCATTCATTCTCCTGCAATATCCTGTCTGTTTCTGTTGATTCGGGAGAATAATACGCAAGAAGGGAGTAATCCGTAAACTGTTCTGCAAACCGGTCAAGCAGGTGATCCAGGAAGTCTCTGCGTCTCCGGGCATACGCATTGCGGTCTTCCAGGATGGCGGTCAGGTAAGTCAGGTAATCCACACTTGTAAATACGATCTCAAAACTGAATTCCTGGTCCTCATAATCATTGACGCGGTGGTACGCCTTATCCAGTGAAGCGAGAAACGAGATTGTTTTAGCCGCCTGACGGGCCTCCCCGGCGGTTTTGTAAATTCGCTTACTGACCAGCTGAACCCCGCTGATATTGGTTACCAGTTCGAAAATGAACCCGCATTCATCGGGAAGGACGCCAATATCAAATTCATTCTGACCGAATTCACGGGATAGCTGGCGGATGGCAGTTTCCCGCTCGGTCACTGATTGAAAGGTCAGATGTGTAAACTCAGCTTCCGCCAGTGATCCGGAATCAATTTCTTCAGGATTGATCGGCAGCGCCACAACTGACCCCTCAGGCTCATCAAAATTCCCGGTGTAAAACCGAATCAGTTTCTCAATGTCAGGAACCGTATCGATCCCCGCCCCAAAGTACGTATGATTGGATGAATCAGCCCGAAGCGAATCCGGCCGGAAGGAAAACAAGTCCCGGAGGTGTGATAACTGGGAGAAATAATTCGCCAGTAACTGGTCAAAAAACAACAGATAGCCTTTGAGTTGAAGCGCCTGCGCTTTTCGGGTATCCGGGGCATCCGGCGCCAGGCCCCCTTCTCCTATCCCATAGGTTCTTGGAAATTCATTCTGAATCGAATAATACTCTTTCAGGTCGGATCTGTAGGCGCCATCCTTGATCGACTTATCCATCAGTTCATTGTAAAGGACCTTTTTGTTTACGGAGACAGCCTGACGGAAAAGAGCGAGGACCTTATTTTTGTTGGTTTGAATACGAAGGGAGCCATCACCGGAAAAATCAAAGCAGGTCTTGTCCGGACAGAATACGGGGACGTGATTCTTGCGGAGGGTATGGACCCAGTAATCACAAGCACCTTCATCACCGGTGAGTGTTTCTCCTTCAGCGTACCGGTATTTCAGGATCAGATCCTTCACCGATTTTACTCCTTCCACCATACCGATCAGGCCGTATATGTCGGACAGATGTATTTCCCTGGTTCGTTTTGCGTGCTCCACTTCGGCCATATCCAGGAATCCGTAACTTTCAGACAGCAGGGGACGGCCGGCGAATGCGTCTTCGATCGGAGTCCCTTTTTCCAGCAGTTCTTCAAGCGTATAAAATTGCAAAGGAGGCGACAGGAATTCCTGCAGGGCCTTCAATATCGCTACATGCACTTTTTCAGGATTTGCTCCTTCCTTCAGGACAATATTTCCACAGAAAAATATTTCTTCCTCACAAAGGATATGAATGTTGACGAAATCCTCGGACAGGTTACGGTGTGCATGCAGTTTTGCTCGAACCGTCTCCAGGAGTTCTTTGATTTTTTCATCACTGAAATCAGACCGGCAGGCTCCGGGAGGCCGTTCCAGCTCCAGATATACATCGTACAAACCGTTCAGGGTAAGTTCGACGGATTCTCTCTGGCTGCAAGGAACATTCCTGTACTGATCAGATTCGCGGGGAGTACAGCTCAGCTCATCCCTGACAGCCTGATTATCATTCCGGATGCTGTTTACATACATTTTATGCTCCGTGTTGATCTCCAGCCAGGCGTTCCGAATGCCAGGAGTATCGATCAGCAATTTCCTGTAATCCAGAATGGTTACTGGATTATTGGTCAGTATTTCAGCAGGAGTGAAAAAATTATCCTCATAACCCGGACCGGAAGGATCCCTGGCCAGCAGGTCCTGAACCGGAAGCTGGGTCCGGTACCCCAGGTCAATGAGTGCGTAACAAAGCATTTCCAGGATAGTAATTCCAGGGTCATGTACATTATGATCAGTCCATACCTTTCCGGCCAGCTCGCCCAGATGGGTGATGCCATTCTGACGGAGAAAGTCAAAGTCCATATTCTCCGGAAACTCATTCTTCCGGATTACATTATTATCCGATGATGATTCCATTTTGATCTTTTTGACAGTTATGGAAAGGATAAGATTTCTCACAATCGCCTTCCTGTTCAATACACTTCAACGGGCAGATCTGCACCGTAATCGTCCCCGCCACCAGGATGGAGCGTGCCGTTAACGGATGGATTTCCTCTGGCCCGGTAACCCGCCCGTTTTCCTGTTCACATGAACAGAGCTGCAGGGGATCTTCCAGGCACCGCACATTCTTCTCTTCTTCATGCTTCAGTTGTAATTCCAGTACGTAGTCAACATAATCGCGGGATTCAATAAACCGGAGAACCGCCGATGTGGCGATAATGCGGCCAAAAGCGAGCTCATCCAGGTTACCTTCCACCCATGGGGAGATGAACAACTTCAGCTCCTTCTGAAGCTGCTCCCGGAAGTAGTTTTCATCTTTTCCCCGGTGAAGGACCAGACGAATACCGGCATGCACTCTTTCATATCTTGGGTTGCTGGCTTTGACAGTTATAAAGGGAGAATGCTTATCGGCCAGGTAATCCTCAATTCGATTCAGCTTACTAACAGGCAGCTGAGGCGCATAGCGATCGTTCAGTGGCAAACGGGATATGTCGGCAATTACCGCCATTAGTATGTGACCCGGTGCCAGCTCAAGGTCGCTCCGGTAGTCACTGGCAGACAAGCCCAGGGTATGCTGAATACATTTGGCCCGGAACACCTCGCTGAAGTAATCCATGACGATGCGTTCGTAGTCAAACGCAGTGATCCCACGTCCCCGGTGCCTGAGTAATTCACTTACCGATTTGTAGAAATGATCTGATGGGAGGCGTCCGTTAAAGGATTCGTAGGGCTGGCTTACTTTTTTAACGGCGGCGTCGGCCACAGCAAGTTTAGAGATCTTACCTCCTTCCAGAGGTGCTGAAAGTCGCCCCGGATCATTTCCTTCCAATAACTGGAAAGTTCCCTTAACCGCCTGGGCATGGATTCCGATCGCTTCGGCCACAGCCCCTGCATTTTCATCCGCGCCCACGCGCAGCCAGGCCAGGTTATCGGGCATTACGGTATGCCCTTTTTTAGAAATATCACCAGGCACCGAAATCTTCACGATGCCGGAACGGGTGAGCCCGTCTGTATCATCCTCCAAAATCTCAAACCCTGAGCGCAGCGGGATCCACCGGTTATTTCTGAGGTAATCCCAATCCAGCTTTGCTCCATCCGCCTCGCTGTCTGCAGTTGTCTCCGCCAGCTGAAAAAGAATATTCAGGTTACTGCCTGGAACGATTTCCTCAATTCCCAGGAATAAAGCTCCCTCCTGGGTAATAACGGGTAACAGAGGCGGCTCCTGGGTAATCTCACGGGAGGCAAATGTATTCTCAAACAGCCCCAGGTGGCGCAGGTGAATATCGGATTCGGTCGCACAGGCCTTGTAATCAATGCTGATGGACTCGATTACCGGGGTGTAGGGTTCATTGGGGATGAGGACTTTTTTTACTTCTTCAAATCCAAAGATGCTAAGGCCTGAGCTTTTAATCACGGCTATTGCAGCATTGACCCTCCCTTCAATTTTTTCACGAACCTTTTGTTCAACGCTTGCCAGGGTTATCCCTACCACATCCAGAAAGGTCTCAAATGTCGCATGAACCTCATTGTATACGGTCTTTAATTCAGACTTATCCCCATTGAGCAAAATATTTCCTGCCTGTAACGTGAGGTTCCCTATAGCCATATTCAGATCGCCAATTGCTGTCGTGAGATCGATCAGATCAGACAGGTCAATATCCACACTTATGTCATCAATCAATTCATTTATCGAATCCTGAATATCATCCAGTAATTGAGTAACCTGTGCATCAATAAGATTTTTACTCAAATCAATGAGGGCATCCTCCAGACTGTCTAGAATACTGTCAATTTGAAATACATGGGGTATCCCAAATGAATCCTCATAAACAGCATCATCGATCAGGTCCTTTTTATCGCCTGTGAACCGTCCGAATGCCATCATCTGTCGTGCCAGGACAAAAGGGTAATCCTTATGCAGAAAATCCTGATTTTCCAGGGTCATTCTAAGGAAGCCATTGCGTGAATCCACTGCATACTGATTAAGGGCTTCAGAGATATCATAAAACCTATCGGCATTATCAAAATCGGAATTAGCTACCTGGATGGTCATATCATAAACCCGGTTGCCCATGGGATCAATGTTAATTTGGGTGCAGGCAGTATCCGGAGAGGAAGATCTGAACAAGTACCGGTTATTGTGACCAGTTAAAGGGTTTGGATCAACCGGAGCAGACGCCGGATCGTGATCTATATTTTTTGCATTTTGATTTTCCCGGTACCATTGACCATCACCAAGAACAGAAAGGTTGATTTCAAAACCATCCTCATCCAGTCCGTACACCTTGGTAAGCCCGGATTTATCGACCACATAGGCTTTGTAATGTTGATTAAAATTACTGGGCTTGTCCTTCCAACTCATATTCACCCAGACATTCTCCCAATTCTTAAGAAAAACTTCACGACTACCGATGTAGAAATTAGGACCTTCCAGGTTTTTCGGGCAATACATTTTAGTATCATCATTTAACAAGGATTCTACTACTGGTTTATCAGCAGCAACCGGAAGGGTCAACAGGAAATTGTCCCGCTCTTTTTCAGTCAGCCCTACCAGGTATTCACCACCGGAAGCTGGAAGTAAATCTTCCAGGAATGATTTTGTCGTTGCAGTTATCCCGATGGAATCAGCATCATCTATAAACTCCTGATTTATGCAATACGGCCTGCTAAGCGGATCAATCACAGAAAAATCAGCAATATCAGGCCGGGTTCCAAACGGATAAATCGTTCCGTTTACGTCCATGACATTCTCATCGTTCTGAACCACCAGGTTTTTAACCCCGCAGACATCCACACAAATTTCGCTGTCCGTAACCCGTAATCCGCGGAAATACTCATATAGCGATACCTGAACTTCCCCGGCCGGCATACATCGTTCCAGGCAGCAATCCGGATCATACAGCTGGGAGTCGCAATACACCGGCACACTCTGATCAATTTCGATCTTCACGAGCGGCAGGGTTGTATCCAGTTCTTCCTTCAGCACTTCTGAATTGTAAAAGGTTACCGCCGGAAATTCAGGCGGCAGTTCCACTTCCAGTACGAGCTCATAGGGTCCGCTGGAAATGGTACTGATAAACGAAGGAGCAACAAGCCATTCCTTCTCCCCGCTGAAACTTACGCGCAACGCTTTTCTCTTTTCCAGTGCAGCAATGATGGCCTTTTCATCCGCAGCATTCAGTCCCGGATGGGAGGTGATCCTGATCAGGTCTTCCCCGATATTCACGTCCACGCCTGCGGCGAGCAGCTGGTCGAGCCATGCAGAAGCCGCTTCTGTGAGCCCGGACTTTTTAGCTGCCTCCGCGGTTTGTTCTGTGATAAAATAGAATTCCATCCCCAGGATGTCATCCAGCTTTGAAAAATCCAGTTCGCCTATACGACTGACACCTGGTGTTGCAGCCAGTTCCAGGCGGATTGTAATGTTCCGCAATCCTTCGTTCAGAAGAAGGACAGGCGAAGCGAGCACAAATCCGAGTCGCCCAAAGGGATGCTGAACTGGCTGTGTTTTATCAGGTAGCTGTTGTTTGCTGAACCGTTCACCCAGTGTCGCCCAGCTCCTGGAACCATCGTCTTCAAAACTTTCCCCCAGGCCGTTCAGCGAATTAGCCAGTGGAGCGGTATAAACGCCCTGGATCAGGTTCCTGACCTTTGCTGGTCCTCCCCGATACAGATCATTTTGCTGGAGGAAGAGGGTGCGAAGCGTTTTGATCTTAGCCTTGTTTACTACGATATCCTCGTTCAGGCTGAAGAATACATCCTTTTTATTAGCATCCTTCCCGTCTTTCAGTTGTACACCTTCTTCAATCAGCTTTTTGTCAACGAATTTCTGCAGTTCGAATATGACATGGACATTGTCAGGAGCAGGATCCTTCTGTCGAATACAGAGTATTTCCCTGTAAAAATAGTCCAGGTGTTTTCGGGTCAGCTGATTTGTATTCTCCTGAAATGATTTAAAGAGCCTGAAAAATGTGTACATCAGCGCCAGATGAGCAGGATGCCCGCCTGATCCTTCCTGCCCCAGCAGGTTTTCCTCGGACAGGAATTCCTCCACGGACGCCTGGTCGGTAAGAATCCTGAGGTTTTCCTGGAACGGTTCGAATATACCTTCCAGCTCCAGCTCCAGCGCGTTGATCCGGCCTGCATCACCGCCCGGGGCATGAATAAATGAATCATTCTCCACGATCAGATCCAAAACCTCAAGCCCCCAGGGCTGCCGCTGGCTGAATCTTCCGAAATCGGGCTTAATCAACTCATAATGTCTGTTGATTCCATTTACCAGCTGCACAAATTCCTTCAGTTGTCGGCTCAGATCACTCCGGATCGTTTTGCCAATAAATCGATGCAGGGAGTTCTCCCCGCCGGACAACGCATTAAACCACTGGTCCCAGGGTGCAATTACCTCATTAAAGATAAAGTCAACAATCCATTGGATCAGGGCCGGATCATTATCCGCCTGCAGATCACGAATCAGGGCAGCGTAGTCATCAGATATCTTTTCCGGATCTGTACCCGCAATTCCGGCAATGGCAAACGGTATCTGATCACTGAAAAAAGACTTCCAGTCGCCAATAGACAGATCCGAATCATAATGATTCACCTGGAGGGAAAAGTCTTCAATGAACTTCAGGAAATCAGACAGCGTGCGACCGTCAATTTTGACCTCTGATGGATCCGGCGCATGCTGCCTCCTTTCCGGCTGGGAAATGCCGGGTCTGAAAGTCAGCGGATGGGCAATATTTGTGCAGTCTGAATCCATTTATTTCTGATTTGTGATAGGCACATTAGCTTCCCGCAGGTAAAAATCGTAGACATAATTGAAGCGGGAATTGGTTTCCCTGACCCGGTAGTCTACCGAGATTTGCAGCTTTCCTTCGTACAGATCGAACGATTGCGGGGAAGTAATACTGATATTCTCCACCTTGATCCTGGGCTCATACAGGAGAATGGCATTTTCAACCAGGTCAATGAGATAAGAAATCAGTGCGTTGTTGGTTGGTTCAAATTCAAATTCCACCAGGTTACACCCGTATTTGGGCTGCATAACACGTTCTCCAAGGCTGGTTGAAAGGAGAATGGTAAGACTCTGGTCGATATCTTCCGTTTGTGTGACCAGTTTTACTCTTCCCGTACTTCTTTCGAATTCAGGTGGAAACGACCAGCCGGTACCTAAGAATGAATCATCTTTAGCCATATCATTTAATTTAACCTCCTATTATTACTGTCGGACAGCCCGCCACGATGACACCCCCGTGAGCAGTGAGATCACCCATTCTTGCAGCCGGCCGGCCACCAATGAAGACGGTGGAAGAGCCCTTAACAATTGTATCCGGTGGTCCCACACAGGTAAGCAGGTCACCCACGACTGCTGCCGGCATATTGCAGATCAGCACCGTCGGCACACCCGGACCGGTTACCGGTCCGCCTACATGGGGCACAGGGCCGTTGAAAAGCGGACAAGTATGCATATCGGTCAATCGGGCAGCTGCAGGCATATTTTCTTAATTTATTTTTACAAGTGATCCGTTTATTTCCGTAATCCCGGACGAGGCGACTTTGGTTACGGCCCCTTCCATGTTCAGCGGTCCGTCTGCTTTTACCGAAAGACTGGCGGCAGAAATAGCCAGGGTGGTTCCGGCCGCCAGTGTGAGGCTGGTTCCGGCGGTAATTTTTACCTCAAGCGGACTATTAATCTCGATTCCGGTTGTGCTCATTTTCACTGAATTACTACTCTGATCCTTCACTTCCACTGTTTGCCCTGATTCATCCATCTTGATACTGTTCCCGGCAGGCGTGTCGATCGTAATGGTCTTATCATTATCTTCAAAGTGAATACGCATCCCGGAACGTGTAAAAAAACCTTTCTCATGATTGTCGTCAGATGCGTCCAGCGGTGCCGGAAGGGCACTGCTGTTCATCATACCCAGGACAATGGCATCCCGCGGGTCATCATTTACAAATCCGACAATCACCTCATCATCAAGTTCCGGCCGGAAAAAGGAACCACGGCCATCACCTGCGTCTAGACAGGCAATACGGCACCAGATTCCGGCAGACTCATTATCGACCACAGGGATTTTCACCCGGATACGATGTTCACCCTCAGGATCATTCTCCAGCTGCACCACCTTACCTACCTGAAGACCACGCACCCCCGGGATGAGTCCGCCGGACGGAATATCAATGACATCTTCCGTGGCGGTTATCCACCTGGGGTCAAGTCCGAATTGAATATGAGAATCCCACGCCCCGGACCTCATTTCATGGCGAACCGCGCTGATAAAGGCATTGCCCTCAAAGCGTTGTCCGACACCGGCAAGATTGACCATTTTGCCTGGTAAAAAACCCAGGTATCCGTCCCTGACCTTTGCCCGGCCACGGATCTTGGACATGCGGCTCTTCAGCATGCAGGCATTTACCCATTCTCTCAGCTCCTCTTCCATTACGTGACCGCTGTGCCGCAGATCAAATTCATCAAGGTTCACGGCACCGGCCAGATCTTCGCCTCTTATATTTCCGTGTTCATTGTAGTTGACCGACTCGGTTTCCGCCTCGAACAAATCCTGATTGGCAAAATCCCACGCTGTCCCCTTCACTTTGCTCCATTGGGTGCGGGCATCCATCTCGGCTTCTATTTCCAATAAATTCTGACCATAATGCAGTGAAATTTCCGGCTCCTCACTGGTTTTTGGCGATTCTGCCTTGATGGTTCCGTTTTCAACAAAGACCAGCTTTCCGTTTGCTTCTGCGCGGGCCAGCAGAAAGTCCCAGTCCGTGGTATGGTGCTGGACCAATTCGCGATGTTGCGGACCGGTTTCCTCAATATCCGGGGTAAGTCCGTATGCACTGATCAGCTCCTCCATAACCTGTTGATCACTGATATCCTCAAAATACCGGCTGTGTCTTCCAATCGTCATTTTTACCGCTTCGTCCTTGCACTCGACCAGCAAATTGGATTCACCACTTTCCGAGACCTTGATTCCGTGCCGGATGATGATGCCTTCAAAGGCAACGTCATTGTCCCCATCCCGACCCAGTTTAATGGTGATCTTCTTTCCCGGGGCAAAATCATCTGTATTACTGATCTCAAATGTTTCTTCCGCCGCACTGCCGTCCCGAAGTCTGATCTGAGCAGTCGGGATACGGTTGACCTCCCGGCTGATAACAATGCTGATCACTTCATAGCCGGGATCAACCCGGTTATTGTCGGACAACAGGTCATGGGTGACCACGCCGAATTCAGAGGCATCCGGTATGTTGGTTGTCGGGCTCATTCAGGTTGCTTTTCAAGCGGTGGAAATTTTAGTGTACGGCCGGGTAAGAGGTTGCGGACTGATGTCAACCCATTGGCCCTGGCCACCTGAAGCATGTATTTGCTGTTGTAATAGATGTCAAAAGCCAGGTAATCCAGCCTGTCATCTGCTTTAACCTCCCGGATATGCGTCAGGTCCGGTGACTCCTTATTTTCCCGGGCTACCCGCTCTTCTTTGGCAATATGATCGAGGAAAGTGGCACTTACTTTGGCCCGGAGCGGATTTCCTTCCGGATCAAAAAGGGTGTAGTTAATATCCACGTTGGTAAGGACACACTGGATCATATAGTTTTTTCCCCAGAACAGTTTCAGGTATCGGGGCATGTGAATTTTACCACTCATATTGTACACCGTATTCAGGAAAGTGGCTACCTGCTCTTTTACCGGTTCGTCCTGGTAGAAATACTCCTGAATCGTTTTTGTCCCGTCAAAAACGAATTCAAGCTTTAATTCTTCCGGGGCGGTGGATTTATATTTAACCTCCGTCTTTTGTTGTCCCTGTCCGCGGCGAACATCATAATCCACCTTGTAATTCTGACTGTAGGTTTCCGGGTTAACAGGGATGACGAATGGCTCCACACCATCGGCTTTACGTGTAAGTCCCTTATCCTCATAAGGGACAATGATGATCTTATGTACACCATTTCTTATCTGGGGTTCCGGTGCTTTCTCTTTCATCGTTCAGTCCGTTGTTTTAAAATTTCCAGAACGGCTTCGACGCAGGACTGGACCATTGCCTGTTCCCGGTCCTGCTCATCGCCATTGGCAGCGGCGGAGCGGCTGGCATTCTCCTCATCTCCTACAGAGGCTTTAATGATAAGTTCGCGTATTTCAAGTGGCATATTCTGATATAGTTAGTCAGGCACGGATTTGAACCGGCAATAATTGTAATTGAGTTCCAGGGTTTCTATCAGGATCTCACTGCGTTCCGCATTCAGTTCGCCCAGCTTCCAGTTTTTAGGCCAGGCGTGGACCACTTCCCATTTCATCATTACATCATGGCTTTCATTCAGGAGATGAACCTCCAGGTTGATTGGCATGATGTCATAATTGTCGAAGGCGCGCTGGCACCAGGAAGTGAGGCCGGATTTGGTTTTTGGAGAAAGGAGCCCGCGTTTCAGTACCAGGTCGGAATAACTGGTACGGGTCGGCACCACATGTTCAAAACGGTTCTCCCCACCTTCCTTTATGTTCTCCGTTTCAAGCTGAACATCCAGGCCGGTGACCGATTGAAAGCGTACGTCGAACGGCTTTCTCATGTTTCCCAGACCGGTAAATATTACGCGGAAATGGAATCCGACCGTCTGATACAGGTATTCATTCGCTCCTTGCATACACGCTGATCAATTTATGCTTCCTGGATGGTAAGCCCTTCGTGCACGAGTTCCATGGTTTCAATGGCCACTTCATTGGCGTCGGCCTTGAGATCTGTGGATTGTACTTTGGATGGCCAGGCATTCTCCAGCACCCAGGTAATAATCGGATCGTGCTTCTCATTGAGCAGCTTGATGGTGACAGTCCGTCGGTACTGGCTTCCGGTATCGTTCCCCTCCTGGAACATGTAGGTCTTTCTCCAGAGGTTGTAGTAATCAAAATCGCCTTCAAACGTTCCGCGTTTCATGGAAATATTTGCAAATTTCGTCAGGCCGGGCTGCTTGAGTTTATTATACTTTTTGCTGTTCCCTTCGCGGTATTCGATTACCTCCGTCTCAAAATCAAGTCCGCTGACCTCTGTAAATCCCATTCTGAAGTCATTGCCCCATTCCACACGGAAATGGAACTTGGGAATCGGGTAGTCTCCTTTTGCTTTAGACATATCTGTTAAATTTTAAATATTTGATAACTCATTTGCATTCCTGTGCTGCGCGAGAGCTCTCGACAGCTTCACTCAGGCTGCGTTCGCAGGAGGCAAGCGCTTCATGTTCCTTGCAAACCTGATCCAGTTCATCTTTTATCTCTTTTTTCTCCTCGGCCGACAATTCACGCTGTCGTCCGGTAAAAACAAAGACACGTTCGCATTCAAGTGGAATGACAGGTTTAGGCTCGACTTTTTCATCGCAGGATCTATCCAGGTCACAGGTGACCGATTCTTCCGTTGCCCTTGTGAATATATCTGCCAGGTGATGAAGATGTCCTTTCACACCGCAGTCGTCATCACAGATCGCCTCTTCCAGCTCTTCAATACACGTCAGAATTTCGATGAACAGCTTCAGCAGCGCCTGTTGTTTGGCGACGGCCAGCTCCAGCTTGGCCAGCAGATTCTGAAGGCAGGCATAGATGAAAGAACTGTTGGCATTGATGTTCTCGTCACCCAGGCAGTCGACCTTCATGAAAAAATCAATCAGGTGCTCCCGCAGTGAGTCGGTGCAATCAAATACCTTTTTCAGTTTACAGAAAAGAATCTGTATGGCCATTCTCGAACATTCGATATTGCTGCAGATCAATTCAGACTGATCAATGAATAACTCAAGGTGTACGGAAACATCGTCCAGTAATTCATCTGTTTGTTGCATGCTGTCCCAGAACATGTTAAGCTTGGCATGCCATTGCATTGCATTGGTGTTCTTGTTGCTGATCCCTGTTTTCTTACACTGGGACATTTTCAGCTTGTTCTGAACATCCTTCAGGTCATTTTCCCAGTCTTCCAGGCAGCACTTTTTTGAATCCTGCTCGTATTCCTGGTCATAAGGTTTAGTTGCCATTGTTATATTTTTTTGATGTGTTATTCAGATTAATCGATATCCCAGTTTTCCTCTTCGGAATCCTTTCCGGACTTTTGACGGGTTGGTTTTCCCTTACCCCGGTCTTTGCCATGATCCTTGCCGTGGTCATCTTCGTTGTCATCAGTGCCTTCTCCGAAATTATCCTTCACCTTCCGGCAGATCTCCTCAAGTGTCAGCTCAAAATTGTCGCAGGCTTCCGGTGAACACAGAAAATCGATGGTGTCCTCAATACCTTCACGCGAATTCACCGCTCGGCATTTTTCGATTTTACCGGTAACCAGCTCTCCTTTGATTTCCAGGAGTTCCTGCAGAGATTTTTTCCATTCTTCCTCGGCCTTCGTGGCAACGCTTTTAACATCTGACTGCACCGCGGTCATTTTTACTTCCAGGTCAGCAGCCATTGTCTTCAGGCTGTCCATATCCACGAATGTCTGGATTCCGATTACATCGACCCCGGCGTCAAACGCCCAGCAGGCTTTATTGAAACAGGTTACCGCGTGTTCCTCAATGTGAGAAATCAAATCCTTCCATTCTCCATTGCCCTTGTTACTGAAGTACTCATGCAGGCCCTGCTTGCACCGCTTTTCTTCCTTGACACAGCGATCAAGTTTGCAGGCTTCATCGACCACATCATTCAGCTTCATCTTCACCTCCTTGATGCCTTTTACCGCATCCTTGAGCTTTTGCTCCATGGATTTTTCCTTTTCACAGAGCTTCTGGATTTCGCTTTTGATCAGGACAGTCTTCCGGTGCCCCTGGGCCACATAACACAGGTCCAGGTTGATATACAGGTCCATGATTTCCCTGGATTTCACAAGACAGCAGGTTTTGTACTGCTCAACTTCTTTTTTTAGTTCGACCGCTTTCCAGGCTGCGGCCGCTTCAGCATGATGCACGCTTTTCTTTTCTTTCAGATCTTCAACACACTGGTTGATGGTCTCTTCGGTGGGTGATATTCTTTCTTCAGCCATGTTTTTAATCGTTTACATTAATCATTTAGGATTCCTGAAGCATTTTATGACTGAATTTGAGAATAATGAACTCAGCTGGCCGAACTACGGCCATCCCGATTTCAACTATCATTCTCCCTTCATAAATATCAATTTGTGTCATGGTCTCATTTAATCCGACCTTCACAAAATATGCTTCTTCAGGGGTAGCACCCTGCAGGGCTCCTGCCTTCCATTGCTGGGTCAGGAATATCTCAATCATCGATTTTACCTGGGTCCAGGTATTGATGTCGTTCGGCTCAAATACAAATTGTACCGTGGCTTTCTTGATGGATTCTTCCGCCATATTGAAAAATCGCCTCACGGACACATAACGCCATTCATTGTCATTTCCAGCAAGCGTGCGCGCTCCCCAAATGATCGCCGGACCGCGACCGGTAAATGTGCGGATCGCATTGATCGACTTGCCTTCCGCCGGATCCACGTTGAGATCAGCCTGGTCAGCATCGGTGATCTTGATGGTCGGTTTAATGGCACCGTCCACATTGATATTGGCCGGAGCCTTCCACACCCCACGCGTTTCATCGGTTGCCGCATAAACCCCAAGGACTGCACCAGACGGCGGTAATACCATCGAAATGTTGCCGATGCGTACTTTCGCCTGGTTGTACAAAGCGTTGTCCTGTGTCTTCAGCTGATCCATGGTAATATCAGAGCCATCAAAAGAAACACTCACTGCCGAATCTTCATATTGATAGTCCAGGCTCATTTCCAGATTTGGGTAATAAGAAGCGGCGTACTTGCGAACATCCACATCATCAAATCCGAAATCCCGGAATGTCTGAACATTGTCAGCCAGTGGATCCGTGGGATCGACCCAGATGTCCATAACCGTAAAGCGGTCCTGTAAGGCCACGCATTGATCCATCGCTTCTTTTACCAGGCCATAATAATTGGTAGAATCGAGATTGGGTCCGTCCGGGTAATTGATGAGGGTGACTTCGTCTTCCTTCTCTATGGTTTTTAATCCAATATTATCCGACAGGCTGTTGAAGTCGGCTGGGTTCAGCACCCCCGCGCTCGAGGCATAGGTTCCGATCGAAACGATATAGCATGGACCGCCTCCGTTGAGAAAATAAGCCTGTAGCTGATGAAACATCAGAAATGGCGATATCGTCTCAATTTTTGCTTCAATTTCCTGCGGTGTGGCAGTGGTATTGATGGTCACCTGAATTCCTTCCTGCTTGGGTCCTTCTCCGAAAAACCGGATGTACTCAAACATGGAGGTGATCCGGCGCGGTACGTTGATCAGATCGTCGTCTTCCTTCAGTCTCGCCTTTTCCGTGTAACCGATAAAAGCCGGAATGGCGGTCTCTACCGCCACGATGGAAGCCGGTAGGGTGGCTATTTCCCGAATGTAAACCCCGGGCGTTTTGAAATTATCCATATTGCACTAGTGGTTATGTTAAATTTTGTTTTCTATGAGTCCTTTAATCTCAGACAGGAAAATGTCTGAATACAGTTTGCCATCCGGTTCCGGCCGGATTTGCGCATTGATGGGATTGGGAAGGTATATTTTATCCCCTCCATCTACGAAATAAACAGGTTCCTGCTGCAACGACTTGGGATCCTTGGTGACCAGAAAACCGGAGGCCGCAGGTGCATCCAGGAACAAGGTTGCTTTGTTCTTCGCTTCCAGTTCGTTCGAGGTTACCGAGTAATACCGCCAGTAGGTAATCCGGTTTTTGAGGCGTATTTCAAATACCGGATGCGAACCGTCAGGCCGGCGTATCAGCAGGCCTTTGGTCGTTCCGTCATCCTCCAGAAAGCCGAAATCAGGATCAGCTGTTTTTGGCTGAAGGAGAATTCCGGCGAAGCCCATGGCGATGTCATTGTGAAAATGAACATTCAATGTCCTGACGGGAGCCCCGTTTTCTGAAACTTCCAGTGAATAAGACCCCTCTGAAAGGGTCACTTCATCTGCACCATTCTGATAGGTGGTAAAATCGACCATCATCTCAACCAGGTCCCCGTCTTCGTTGCGAATAGTGGTCACTCCTGCATCCCCTGAAGAAACTGTGGTTACAGGATTGCCATCCGTATCTGATAAAGCAAAGGCAGCGGTATTTACAGACGGATTGATGAAAGCGTATCGGAAACGGGTGGAAAGCAGGTGACGGTCGCTGCTATTCACCCAGCGATGATCAGCAGGCAGAACAATCCACCCTGAAGCGGCACTGGCCGTCTGCTTCAGGGCCTGGCGGAGATCCCCTCCGATAATGGACAGATCACCCATTTCATAGGTCTCTCCCATGGTAAACGGGACGACAGGCATCGACAAGGAAGGATATACTTTCGTGGAATCCGGATTCAGGTTACTCAGGAAATAAGCCGACGAGACTTCACCTGCCTGGATGACATTCGTAAAGTTGATGAATTGCGGATTGATAACCTGAATGGTAAACTTCCACCCAGGATTTGCTTCCGGCGGTATGATCATCTGGTACCTGTCGGCTCCCCCGGATTCGACCGCCCGTACTTCGGCAGCAAGGAAGAATCCGGTTGCGGTGGTAATAAACCGGATCCGGTGATTGTTGAAATAGGTTCCGGTACCTTCAGTCGGGGCAATTCGCAGGTCTTTCCGGATATCATATTCCGAACGAGCCAGTAAATTATTCAACCTGATCAGGCGGTCAGCCCCCGACAGGTCAAAAAAGCTCGTTTCATCGTGGGCTCCCAGATAAAAATCCTGCAGGATCCTGACTTCCACCAGCTTTTTATAGATCACAGTCCCCATATCAGCAGGCCTCCGGATCAGTTCCAACATTGTTCCTGATCTCTTCGATCAGCGGACCGCTGCCCATAGTGCCATATTCACTTATAGTTACCAGTCGGGCCTTATACATGACAAAGGGCATCTGCTTGCCCCCAAGGGACCCCCACAAATGATTTATCTGTTCAAAAGTGAGTGTGTACAGCTCCATTGTGAGGTAAATCGATGAATCCTGAGGGTTACTCAAATCAAATCCGTCCGGCAGCGGCTGGGCGTTCTTAACATCAAAGCATTTGCGGCCCTGGAAAAAGCGGATTACATCACCGATCCTTGTCAGTGATTTATCATATGCCTGCGGGTAATGAGCCGTAAATAACAGGTAGAGATTTACATGAACCGGAGGCTCAGTGTATTGCAGTCCACCTACTGTTTTGTAATAATTCAATCCGTTCTTCAGCGTACTTTCTTCCTCGATATTAACCAGGCTGATGACTACCTTGTCTTTGATCTGATCCTGATCAGGTGCTTCATACAAAGCAATATTACCGGCCACGACTTCATCGGGACCGGCCACCGGCTGTATGTATTGGCTGAGCTGCGTCTCAATCAACTGGATTGCTTTATATATCATGAAGCATTTCTGATTTTATCTGTTCAATTTTGGCAATTATCAGGAATCGGGAAAGGAAGAATTGTGTGTTCAGTTGAATTCCGTAGACGCACTGAACTATTATATAGTGCTGATTTACAATTACTTACGTATGAAAAAGGTTGAGTTTAGGTTTTTTGCTTATCAGCCAGCCAGGGATATTTACACGTTCATGGCCCAGGGGGTCCCATCGGTATTCGGGCTGGTTGCCTGAAAGTTTCAGAAGAGTACCTGATTGTGCGTGAATGACACTCTCCAGACAAAAATGATGCTGAATAACCTGGTTAAACAACTGGTAAATAAGTTTCATACGTACCGGCACATTACCATTAAACTGCCCCAGTTTTTTTCGCAGGCATTCAAACCGATAAACAAACCAGTCATAATCCTCCTGTTCGAGAATTGACAGAAGTTCAAGAAATCTCGGGGCAATTTTCCAAACCTGATCCACCGTATGTTTGCAATTCCAACTGCCAAGAATCACACTGACCTGGCGGTAATTTTTCTGGTAAAAGCTCAGGGCGGCCTGATTAAAAAGCCAGCGGTTGCGAATACAATTATCCTTCAGACCGGCAGGAACAGACCCGATCAACTCTTCAGCCTGAGGATACATTTCTGCTCGCAGAAAGCTCAGAAACAAATATTCCAGGCTGAGAATGTTTTCGTCTGAACCAGTCCTGGTATTTTCCAGAGATTCTCGCGCATAGCCAACCGCTTCCGGATACAGGCCAAGGTGCATATGCACGCCGGCAAGAAGCCTTGATATTTGGGCATCTTTTTCTCGTGAATACAACAGTTTGTCTTTACGAACACACGAGAGCAATATCAATGCGTTATCCCTGGCCTGCTTAAAATCACCATCACGACATAGCTGTTCTATGGAATTCATCCGGCGCCAATAGGCGGTCCGGTGGCAAGGCGCATTTAGTTTTTCTTCAGGAATATCGGGAGAATGTTCATTCTCCCCGGAGTAATATGCCGACTTTGCTTCCACCAGATCCCGAAATCTTGAAATGGAACTCTCAAACCTGCGCTTTACATCCCGGATATCGGGAAACTGCCGATTCTCCAGTAACAAATAATAGGTAGACAAATTAATTTGCGGAAGATCGTACTTGTCTGCCAGCTTCATTGTTTTTTCCAGCAATTCCATGCCTTCCTCCTGAAGTCCTTTCGCAAACAGAATTTCACTCTGTAAAATCAGCTTCTCGCATAAGATTTCCTTGTTCTCCGTGGCAGAGGAATCTGACTCAGGGGCCAGAACCAGTATGAGGTTCAGGATATCCTCCCTCAGCTTTTTTTTCAAATGACTCAGTGCTGAAGCTGCATTGGCCTTTCCTTTGTAAAGCTGCTCAAGTGCGTCAGTATTTGATTTGATCTTGCCGTTCACGATTCTGTTAAACAGATCAGACCGCTGCTTGCTACGCGAAGCCACATGATAATCCTGTACAAACCTTATCTCCTGAGGTTCCAGTCTTCCAATAAGTCTGATCAAGCTCTTCATCACGCAAATAGATGACGTTATTCTGAGTTGGAATTATAGGCATACCATGGGAATCATGAATCACGGGAAATGGTGATTTCAAGTCGCAGGTTATCCAGGCAAAACCAGCTACCAGCCAATCAGACAGGGGAAAAATTAATTTAGTAAAAAAAAAGAGCGATTAAAAAGATTCTCCTGCTCTTTTCCTTCTGAATATCAATCAGTTATATCCTATCCTTTAATAATGAAATTCATAAGCTCACCCGGGGTTTTATACTTGTCTTTTTTAATCTGTCAACGGTGGTGAACCATTAGCCTCTGCACCTTAATTTAGGGGAAGTTAAATGCGTTTGGAATATCAGGACCGGTTCCTGATCAGTCATACAAAAGTGGAATTATGAAGCAACAATCAATCGCGATAGATATGGACAATGTGCTGGCCGATGTGGAAGGCCATGCCATCGCCTGGTATAAAAAGGAATATGGAGTCAGCTACTCAAAAGAACAGCTCAACGGGCAACCGGAAGGTTCCGGTTTTGAAAACCAGGAGGCCTTCTGGCGTTACGTCCATAGTCCCGGGTTCTTCAGGACTGTTCCGGTCATGGATGGCGCCCTGGATGTATTGCAAAAACTGAATACGATTTTTGATATCTATGTGGTATCGGCTGCCATGGAATTCCCCCAGTCACTTGAAGAAAAATATGAATGGCTGGACGAACACTGTCCTTTTATTACCTGGAAGCAGCGCATTTTCTGTGGTGACAAATCCGTCATACATACCGATTATATGCTTGATGATCATACCAAAAATCTTGATCATCACCAGGGAACCAGCCTGTTGTTTACCGCTTGTCATAATACTTTAATTAAACATCATAAACGCCTGAATAACTGGAAAGAAGTTGGTGTTTACTTCAATATTTAGTTTAAATTTAAATAGGATTATTCTGCATGAAATTTATAGCTGCCTCTCCTTCCGTACCCATATTATTACTTTGGTTCCTGTCGTTCACAGCAGCGACCCCGGTAACCTCTGTCAATGTAAACAAGCAACTGCAGGATATATCGGTGCTCATAGAATATCTCCCAGGAACGTGGCGCATAAACGATAAGGAGCAGTACGAGGTATGGTCCAGGGATGAAGACGGCCATTCGCTTTCCGGCCGGGGCTATACACTGACTAATGAAACAGAAGTGGTCAGTGAGTATTTGTCCATTAGTTTCCGGGAGAATCAGTGGTGTTATGAGGCACAGGTATCCGGTCAGAACGATGGAAAACCTGTGCCGTTTTACTGGAAGCCCTCCGGCAAGGATACCTATGTTTTCGAGAATCCATCGCATGATTTTCCGCAGCGGCTGACCTATGAAATAAAATCGGCGAATACCATGATCGTACACGTCACCGACATGGAAGGTAAGGGATTCAGCCTGAGCATGGAACGCGAATGACCACTGGTTTTTTCATCTTTGAGCGCAATAAATTCGTACATTCAATTATGCGTTATATTCCACTACGTATTCTCCCGCTCTTACTCATCATACTGACATTTATAAAAGCACATTCACAGAATGATGATGTGCAGCTTATTTATGACATTTCCTATTCCACTGAGGCACCGGACGATACATTGAGGCAGCTCAACCTGGCTATTCCCAGGAACACCCCGGATGCTCCCCTTCTGATCTGGATAGGCGGTGGGGCCTGGTCGTATGTGGATAAGGATGTGGAAATGGAACTGGGTGCACAATTTGCAAAGGAGGGTATCACCATGGCAAGTATTGGCCACCGGCTGAGTCCGGCCACCTGGAGAAGTCCGGAACTGACGGACGGGGTGACCCACCCGGCCCATATCCGGGATGTGGCGGAAGCGGTACGCTGGCTGGTCGATCACGCGGGGGAATACGGATATGATCCGGAGAATATTTTTATAGGTGGATTCTCCTCCGGCGCACATCTGGCGTTGCTGCTGGCACTGGACGAACAGTACCTGAAAGCACAGGGCCTTGATGCCTCCATCATTACAGGGATTATTCCTGTATCCGGCGCCTACGACCTTGAAAACTACAGGGAGGTCATGGAATCCGGGGATCAGCCCGAGCTGGCGGAGCTTCATGTGGATGCGGTTTTTGGAGAAGGCACAGGGGTGCTTAAAAACGCATCGCCCATCTCCTACCTTGATCACCTCAATCAGCCTTTACTTATCATATCGGACCATTCACTCTTCCGGTACACCGCGCTTCTGGAAGACCGGCTGCTGGAAACTAATTTCAATAAGTATACCGTTGTGTATGCCCATGGCTATTCTCATGGAGAATTGTGGCGTGACATGTCCCGGAATCAGGAAAGCATTTACCGGGGATTGATTCAGAGTTTTATAATTACTAAAAAACCTGGACAACCAATTACTGAATAAGTCTCACCCGCCCCTTACAGAAATGAAGAAATCAATCGCGCCGTAGCATAGAGCAGCTTCCTGGTTGTACCAACTGATTCCACCTCTTTTAAGGTGAGCTGTTTACTGTTTTCGAGATCTCTTAAAAACATTTGTTCCATTTCCCCCGCAAATTGCCGGGAATAAAGAACGGGCATAATTTCAAAGTTCAGATCAAAGCTGCGAATATCCATATTCGCCGTTCCCACAATACTCACCATGCCGTCTGCCACCAGGGTTTTTGAATGAATAAACCCTTTCTGATAGAGATAAATCTTTACCCCCGCTTTAATCAAACCGGTAAAATAGAACCGGGACGCAGCTCCGACCAGGGCCGAATCTGATTTATCGGGCAACAGTATCCGGACATCCACCCCTGAGTAAGCGGCCTGGCGTAATGCATCCAGGATACTCTCACTGGGAATGAAATAGGGATTCGTGATATACAGCTTTTCACGCGCCAGTGTAAACACACGCAGATATGAGAGCATGATCGTGGTATCAGGGTAGATCGGTCCGCCTGCTACAAACTGCCCGGCACCCTGACCCTCCGGAGGGATTTCAGGAAACAGCTCGTAATTAAATTCAAGTTTCTCCGTATTCTCACAGGCGTTCCAGCTTACAACAAAATGGCGCTGAAGAGAAGACACCAGTGACCCTTTTATCAGGACATGTGTGTCGCGCCAGTAGAGCCCCGTATCTACTGAATTATCATAACGGTCTGACAGGTTAATACCCCCTACAAACCCCTTTATACCATCTATAACTATGATCTTACGATGGTCCCGGTGATTAAGCCGGTTGGCGAATTGCTGGAATTTTACCTTGATCTGCGGATAGATTTGCACCCCGGCCTCCTTCAGCTCACGGACAATATTTCCGCGGATACCCCGGCTGGCATAATCATCGAAGAGCACACGAACCTCCACCCCCTCCGCGGCTTTCCTTTTCAGGACTTCCTTCACCGCATTCCCGACCTGGTCATTTTCCCAGGCATAGTATTCCATGTGAATGAATGAACTGGCCAGTGACAGTTCCTCCAGCATTTTCGGATACTTTCTCTCCCCGTTGATGAGCAGTTCAAAACGACCTGGCTGAAGATACTCATGCCCCATATTCTCCAGAAACTGAACCAGTTCAGAAAAATGGCCAATATCTTCTGAGTAGACCTTTTCCATTTCGCGGCCCGGATCATGTTTGAGGGAAAGATACTTTTCATCAAATTTCTTCTGAACGGTCATGCCGCGTCCCCTGGCCGAACGGTGCCGGTAATTGATGCCGAAAGAAAAATAGATGAATATCCCTCCAAGTGGGAAAATGATTACCAGTAAAATATACGCAAGAGTTTTGGGGGTAGATTGGGTGTCGAGAATAATGCGTACCAGGGTGTAAACCAGGACCAGCAAATAAATTCCAGCCAGAAAATATTCCATGAGTTGAATTTATAAAAATTCACCGGTTTTACACGGCAGAAAATATTGGGAACGTTGTTTGCATCCGGTCATTAACTAATTTTATTCAATAACTTTGTGCTGCTAATAAGAGAATTATTCATGCGTCTATTATTCACAATACTAATTGCATACCTCACCGCCGGTTCGCTTTACGCGCAGGAAAAACTGGTATGGATGACCGAATTCAACAACCTGGGATCATTCTCCTCTCCAAGAGCTACCGACCTGAACGGGGACGGAACACGGGACATTGTCCTTGGTGCGGGCCGAAAGGAATTCATCGCATCAGACAGCGCCGTGATTGCGGTGGATGGAAAAACGGGTGCGGTTCTGTGGACTGCCCACGCCTATGACCAGATCTACGGAAGTGCCAATTTCCAGGATATCACCGGAGACGGCATTATGGATATTTTTATCAATGGACGTTCCGGGGTACTTAAGGCGATCGACGGAAAGTCCGGAAAGGAAATCTGGAATTTTATAGAGAAAGATGATCCGCAGTATGCGCGTAGCCAGGGATGGTACAATTTTTATAACCTTCAGTTTATCCAGGACCTGGATAATGACGGTTTTCGGGACATCCTGATTTCCAATGGGGGTGATGTAACCAAGGCGCCTTATGACCCTGACCGTCCGACCGGCAATATCGTCCTTGTGAGCGGGGCAAGTGGCGAGCTGATCAGCAAAGCACCGGTCCCTGATGGAAAAGAAACTTACCTGTCACCGGTCATTTATGATTTTGACGGGGACGGCGACCCCTGGGTGATTTATGGCACAGGTGGTGAAACGCTGGCAGGTGCGTTATATGCGGTTCGGCTCAGCGCATTACAAGACGGGGACATCTCCGGCAGCCTCAAACTGGCCGATAGCATGACCAACGGATTTATTGCTCCGCCGGTTCTGGCGGATATTACCGGTGATGGAATCCCGGACATCATCGTCCTTTCGGTAGACGGCCGGCTGATAGCCATAAATGGCAAATCCAGGAAAAAGATATGGACGGCCAGTCATGCTTCCACGGAAGGGTACGCTTCTCCGGCGGTTGGACAGCTCAACGGGGACGGCATACCGGATTTCTTCACAACGGTAAATACAGGCATCTGGCCTGACCAGGAATTTGCGGTAAACCTGGTGGTGGATGGTAAATCCGGTCAGATTATCAAAGGGGACACTATCGGCTATTACCAGATTGTGTCGCCCCTGACAGTTGATATTGACAATAACGGCATCGATGAAGTAATCCTTCACACCAATTTTCCTAAAAAGGATCCGGCCACCGGAAAAGTGAAATTCAGCAATACCCTTGTGCTGTTTGATTTTCAGAATAAAATCACCCAGCAGCTGGGACCTATACTGGCAGGCTCGAACGGGTCCTCCACCCCATGGATCGGTGACCTGGACGGGGACGGATATTATGACCTGGTTAATCTCTACCAGACCGATGAGTTCAACGAGTCTATCTTTTCCGGATTCAGATTACAGCGTATTAACCTGGGAATTAAAATGAGCAGTGAACCGGTGTGGGGCTCCTACATGGGTTCTTCCTTCGACGGGATCTGGAAAAAATAAATTGGTTGTTCAGTTTTCGGTTGCACTAATCGCACTGAATTGTGGTAATTGCCCAATGATATGATTACCGACGAACATAAAATCAGTGAATATTATGAGGCCCTGGTAAGAAAAGACAGCCAGTACAATGGTATCTTCTATGCCGGGGTGAATACAACAGGGATATTTTGTATAGCCTCCTGCCGGGCCAGGAAGCCGCGAATAGAAAATGTATCATTCCTGGAGAATGTGAAAGAGGCCTTGCGGCATGGGTACCGGCCGTGCCGCGTCTGCAGGCCTGATGAAAATACAGGCACGCCCCCGGAGGAAGTCAGGGAATTACTCGGAATGATTTCAGCCAGTCCTCAGCAAAAGATTGCCGACCGTGACCTGCGCGGAATGAATATTTCTCCCTCCCGTATCCGAAGGTGGTTCAATGAAAATATGGGGATGACGTTTCAGGCCTACCAGCGGATGATCCGCCTGAACACCGCTTATGAATCCCTCAAAAAAGGAAGAAAAGTGACTGATTCAGCGTTTGACTCGGGGTATGACTCCATCAGTGGATTTACCCACTCGTTCAAAAACAAACTGAATTCGAGTCCCTCCCGTGCAGACGGGATACGGCTTATCCTGCTGGAACGTTTCCCCACGCCACTGGGTCCGATGTATGCAGCAGCTACGGAAAACGCATTATGCCTGCTTGAATTTACAGACAGGAGAATGCTTGAAACTGAATTCAGGGACCTTTCAAAAAGGCTGCAGGCGAATATAATTCCGGGAAGCAACGCCATTACAGAGCAAACCCGCCAGCAGGTGGAAGAGTATTTCGATGGAGGCCGTACAAAATTTGATTTGCCACTGGAAACGCCAGGAACCCCTTTTCAGCAAAAGGTCTGGAACCAGCTGAACCAGATTCCATACGGTGAAACCCGGTCCTATCTGGCACAGGCACAGGCCATGGGTGAACCGGCAGCAGTGCGCGCGGTTGCCAGGGCCAATGGAATGAACCGCATCGCCATAGTGGTTCCCTGTCACCGCGTTCTGGGATCGTCCGGAAAGCTTACCGGGTATGCCGGCGGATTGGCCAGGAAACGCTGGCTGCTAACGCATGAACAAAAAGTCAGCGGTATCGGACAAACCCACATTTTTTAATCAACCTTCCAGAGATTTTTATAAAAAGCCGATACCATTCGGGGTCCATTCTGCCGGATCAAGAGTATACTTATGCTAAAGAATTTGAATGCAATCACCGCTGATGAATTTGATGAGAAAATTATGTTAAGTATGAACGAATTGGAGGAAGCTATCAATTCAATGCAGAACCGGCTCCATGAATATGAAATGAAACAGGAATTTTCCCATAAACTACCTGCAATCTATTACCGGACGAATTATCAGGATACTGAAGTAATCATTTCAAGATTTGTAACTTAACGCCTGTTTAATGAAAGTTCATCCGTAATGAAAAACATATTCCTGATTTTTTTCCTCTTCCTTATGGTAATTCATTCTGTTAACGGACAGGAGAATGAAGACAATACCATGAAGCCCGTTCAGTTTTCCCTTAATGAAGCAGGTGACCATTACGTACGAGTTACCGGACTCGCCCAGATCTGGCTGCGCAATACATCCATGAATCCCGGATCAACAATTTTTGGTACTCCGGAGGATAATTATACCGAAATAAGTATAAGGCGGCTTCGGTTCCAGGTATACGGACAGCTGACAGACAAAGTGTTTTTCTATACGCAGTTTGGAATGAATAACTTCAATTACCACAGTGCCAAATTTGCCGGGGCGTTTTTTCATGACGCCCTGGTGGAGTACCGGATTGCCGGAGAAAAGTTATCACTTGGTGGCGGACTGACGGCATGGGGCGGCACCCTGAGATACTCAACGCCCAGCATTGGTTCGATCATGACACTTGATGCCCCGCTTTTTTTGCAGGCCACCAATGGTGTAAATGATCAGTTTCTGAGAAAACTGAGTGTATATGCGAAAGGTCAGCTGGGCAGGCTGGATTATCGCATGGTACTTTCCCAGCCTATGGAAGTGATCGGACTACAAGATGACAGTGAGCCGAGCGGTCCTAATTTTACTTTTTCCGGTGAGGCTCCCTCGAAGCAATTTCACGGGTACTTTAGATATATGTTTATGGATAAGGAATCCAATCTGACCCCTTACCAGGCTGGTACCTACCTCGGCGAGAAATCTGTATTTAATATCGGCGCAGGATTTATTCACCAGCCTGAAGCGACATGGGCGGAAGACGGATCGGGTGCCACCATATTTGAAGACATGACGATCATTGGACTGGATGTTTTTGTTGATAAGCCCGTGGGCGACACAGGAGCCCTGACAGCATATGCAGGCTATACCCATGCTAATTACGGTGACGGATACATACGGTATCTAGGGGTGAATAACGCAGCCACCGGGGGTGGGTTACCCTCTGAACGTGGTTCATTTGGCAATGCCTTTCCCATGCATGGAAGCGGATCCACTTTCTATGCGCAAGCCGGATTTCTTTTTGGAGAAGATTTACTCACGAGAAATGGGAAACTTCAACCTTTCGCTTCGTTGCAGCTTAGTGATTACGACCGCATTGACGGAAATATGGCCATGTACGAACTCGGATTCAATTTCCTGGTTCACGGGACACACAATGGCAAAATAAGCTTTATGTATCAAAGCAGGCCGGTTTTTACAGAACAGGACAATAATCTTGTATTCGATGCGAGAAAAGGAATGGCAGTACTCCAGGTACAGGCAGGTTTTTGATCTTAATCATTTCACACATAACTGACAGGTATACAGAAGGATTACGTAAATTATAGCTGCAACCAACAATCACCTGTCATGAAAACTACCGTAGCCTCCCTCCTCCTTATCCTTTCCGTCATATTATTTTATTTGTCGTACAGTATGGGCATCTGGGCCCCTGCTTTTACGGGTATTGGTTTCGCGGCAATTGCCCTCGTCTTTTTTACAGATCGTTGAAAACCTTATGTAATAAATAAATTTCAGATAATAAAAATTACAATAATTTTAGTGTATCAGTATTAAAAATCACACAATTCAAACGTTTTTTTATCAACACTGCAAACGTTTGAAATGCGTCGTTCCGAATGGAACATTTCACCCTTGTAATTTAATAAGAATATAACTTAAAAGAATGAAATGATTTTGTTCTTATATTGATATAATCATATCAAATATTAGCTTTATCAATACTTCCCAAAATGGGACATGCAATATAATTCTATTAGCTATAAGAATTATGAAATTACAATTTATATAATTACATTACGAAAGCATTGGATATTTCTTCCATGCAATAACCAGGTAAACATAGTAGGTGCAGAAAAAATAATCCACATGCTGGGTTACTTTTTCTATGTATGTAAGATTTAGTAGAGAATTAAACCAAAAATGTTATCGAAATGAAAATGAAACTTAACTATTGGTTGATGGCGTTGTTCGGATTAGCGCTGTTTGCCTGTGAAAGTACGGAATCCGACATTGTTAACCCGGTTGCTTCCGGTGACAATGGAATTGCCGCCGCTATTGACAATGGTTCTTCGCAGGTTTGCGCAGAGCCGTATACCTTCCCTCTCCAATTTGATCCCTTTGAAGACCGTCCTGCCGGGGACGTCACCGTGTCCAATGATGATATGTATCTGTACGTGACAGTCGCTTCGGATGCCGGGTTTGATGCCAACCTTGATCCCAATATTCTCGTTTGGGTGGGCGTTAACCAGGCCGATATTCCGGTAAATGAATGGAATTTCCCTGATCTCAATCCTGACAATTACGATTACAAAATTTATGCAGGCGACATGGAATATACCTTTACTATTCCATTGGCCGACATTGAAGGCTACAACAATGAATGCGGCGTACAGGAACTCTATTTGTTCATTGCAGCCTATGTGGATTATGAAATCGATGGCGGAGGAATCGTAAAATTAACCGCTTACGGTGGAAACCAATTTGTAGACGGCTCAGCCCCCTGGTGGTATGATATGTACACGCCGCAGTGCTGCGAAGATGAAGGTGAAATCGGTTGCCAGACCGCTTATGCCAAGTTCCCTGCAGATATGGGCTACGTCTTTACTGATAAAAACAATGCCAACCCTGACGGACATCCTTCGCTTGGAATCGGAAATAACTGGGGATGGGCAGGACTCTTTACGGAAGACGGCAAATATGAATACAACATTTACGCAGGTGCCGGTAGGAATGACATCAACAAAGGTACGCTGGTGGGTACACTCACCGTTGAAGTTGATGGCGACGAAGTAACTGTTACTTATGACCTTTCAGGAAGCAATACGATGGAGGTGATACATATTTATGTAAGTAATGATGAGCCGACAACGACTGCTCCCGGACAATACGGCTGGACCGTAGAGGACATGGGCGAACTCACTTCCTACTCGCACACCTTCACCGTAGATGGTGATGAGGATATCTGGGTGATTGCGCATGCGGAAGTTTGCGGACCAGGCCTGAGTGATGATGAAGAGGAAGTGGAATAATAACAATTCCTGACATCTTAATAGTACAGCCCTGCATTTTAGCATGCAGGGCTTTTTTATTTCAATTTCTTGTACAAAAGAACATAAAATAAAAATATTATTTGTATCTATGTACAACAAACAAGGTTATAATGAGGGAAATTTCTATTGGCGAACTCGAAGAACTGGTGCTTCTCGCGGTTGGCGGACTTTATGAGCAGGGTGCATACGCCGTACCTATTCATGCACTTATCCACGAGGAAACCGGGCGAAATTTAGACGTAACAGCCGTGCATGCGGTACTTCGCCGACTGGAAAAAAAAGGACTGGTCATGTCCTCCATGGGTGGAGCCACTGCCGAACGGGGTGGCCGGCGGAAACGATTCTTCCACCTCACTGACGCCGGGAGAAGCATCCTCGATGAAATAATGGCCGTACGCTCAAGGTTATACCAGAAGCTTCCCCGCCTCACATTTGCAGGAATATGATACCTCAACCCCCACCCCGGGCTGACAGATTCCTGGAATGGTATTGCCAGGATGAATTTCTCGAGGATCTTCAGGGAGACCTGTACGAGATATATGAGCTTAAATACAGGGAACGGGGAAAGCGAAAGGCAAATTTATATTATTGGTGGCTGGTGATCAGGTCTATGCGATATTCAGTCATCAAAAGGTCAAATAAAAACTCAGTAAACATGACAACAAACCATTTAAAGATCGCCTGGCGCCTGATGCTGCGTCATAAACTAAACAGCTTTCTGAATATCCTGGGCCTGGTCCTGGGAATAACCTGTTTTATTCTCCTTGGACTTTACGTTCAGCGGGAACTGACATTCGATCGTTTTCATGAACGGTCTTCCGATATCTACCGGGTATGGCTGAAGGAAGATTACGGTGAAGGCCAGGTCTTCTTCAATACTTCCACTCCTTTTATTTTTAACGAATTCCTCACCGACAACTTCTCTCAGTTTGAACATGTGATTCAATACGACACGAGAAATATGCAGGTTGATTACAATGACTTGCGTTTCAATGAGCAAATTACCATGCTGGGCCCGGGCTTCTTCAGCGTTTTTGATTTTCCATTCGTGACCAACAATCAGTCTGATCCGCTATTCTCTCCCTCTAATATTGTCCTCTCCGAATCGTATGCCGCAAAATATTTCGGGTCGGGGGAAGCGCTTGGCAAAACGTTGCTTTTGGATATGGACGGCGAACAGCGGCCATTTGTCGTTGCTGCAGTGCTGGAGGATCTTCCGGAAAATACGGGCTTTCAGCTTGACATGGCTATTTCTATGATGAACAAGCGGGATATTTACGGCGAGTCAGCACTGGAGGCCTGGTTTACCGTAATTCCTGAAACGTATGTGCTGGTCAGGCAAAATGAAGATATCACATCTGTCGAAGAATCGATCCAGAACACGGTAATGAAAGTTCTTGGCGATCGCGTTGGTCAGGGAGAATATAATATCGGCTTCCAACCGCTGACTGACATTCACCTGAATCAGGATATTCCACGCGGGCTGATGCCAGTGGGAAATAAGGCCGAAGTATACATCCTGGCTGCCATAGCTATTCTTGTGCTTACGATTGCTTGTCTGAATTTTATTACGATGTCGCTTGCTCAGAGCACTAACCGCTTTATGGAAGTGGGAATTCGGAAAGTGATGGGGGCATTTCAGCCTTCTTTGATCCGCCAGCACCTGACTGAAAGTATGCTGACAGTGGGAATTGCCGCCCTGATTGGGGTGCTGGCTGCCTGGCTGCTGATGCCCCTGTTCAACCTGCTCACAGATGCCGGGGTTTCCTATACATTTGAATGGTGGCACATCCTGGTCCTTGTGGCACTTATTTTGATATTAGGTGTTCTGTCCGGATTCTACCCGGGTATGGTCCTGGCCAGATGGCGAACAACCGATGTATTTCGGGGCAAAGCCAAAACAGGACGGAATCTGTTTTTCAGAAAAGGAATTGTTGTCCTCCAGTTTATGATTACCGCCTTCCTGATCTCATCCACCCTGATCATGAATGAACAACTCACCTATGTCCAGACCAGTGACCTGGGCATAGATTATACGGCGACTATCGAAGCAAGACTCCCACCGGACCCAACCGCCAGAAATCTGGTGCAGTTGTTCAACAATACTATGGAAGGGAGTAATGTGGTTGTTGATAAGCTGAATAGCATACCGGAAATCAGTGACGTCGGCATCGGTTCGCATGCCTTCGGCGGGGGAGGCTGGACTACCATCGGATTCCGCGATAACAAGGATCAGTACCGGGAAGCAAGACTCCTGATTGTTAATCCAGGCTATTTTGAAACATTCTCCATTGAAATGGCAGAGGGCCGGCCTTTCATCGAGGACAATCCGGCTGATGCAGCCCAGGGACTTATTATTAACGAAACCGCTGCCACGTATTTCGGTCTTCAGGATCCGGTCAATAAAGAGATCCCCAACGACGATTTTGATGACCACCGGATTATCGGTGTTGTGAAGGATTTTCATTTTTCATCCATGCATGACCGGATCGAGCCGCTCATTATCGTTGAAAACCCACAAATTGTTACGGAAGGAATCAGTGATATAATGTACGGAGAATTTCCGGCACCTAAACTGGTCTTTAAATATGATGGCAAACCCCTTTCGCGGGTGGGGGATGAACTGGAGAATATCTGGAAAGAAGTCTTTCCTGACCAGGAGCTCTCCTTCAGTATAATTGAAGAGAACATGAGATACCAGTATGCCAGGGAAAAAAGACTTCAGCAAATGATGCTTGCCGCCACTGTCCTGTCAATCGTCATAGCCTGTATGGGACTCCTTGGATTGACCATTCTCATGGTTAATGCCAAACTTAAGGAGATAAGTATACGTAAAGTAGTCGGGGCATCGTGGACGGATATTTTCCGTTCGCTGACCGGCAACATTGTTATCCAGCTTTCAGTCGGATTTGTACTTTCTGTTCCTGTCGTTTACTGGCTTATGAGCAGGTGGCTGGCCGATTTTGCCTACCGGATCGATATTTCATTCTGGCAATTCCTGGTGAGCGCAGTTTTGGCAATCGGTATAGCCATTGCTGTGATCAGTTATCATACACTACGAGCCTCCTCGCATAACCCTGTCAACTCACTCCGGTCAGAGTAATCTGATTCAGGATTTTGCCGGTATTTCAAGTTCTTTGCGCAGGCTGGTTCTTGCAAACCAGAGCAGGACAACAGACAGCAGAAACAGGATGCCGGCAACGATTGACAAACTGTAAATGCCTTTCTCGAAGTTATCAATAGCTACCAGGAACAGCGAACTTAAGGTGACCACGAACATGAAAAAGGTGGGGATCAGCACGAATGCCGGTTTGACATTCTCCTTGATCAGCCAAACCGATACGGCCAGCAACGCAAGGGCAGCCAGCATTTGATTGGCAGACCCGAATATCGGCCAGAGAGTGGTGAATTCTCCCGACAATAGAAAAAGGACGGAAAGCACCACCACGATCCCGGTGGCAAAGAACCGGTTGGTCATTACCGGCGGTATCTTCGCCGCTTCCTCGCGTTCGAAATATTCCTGGAAAGTAAATCGTGCCAGGCGGGTACAGGTGTCCAGGGTAGTAAGCGCGAAAGCAGAAACAGTAAGGGCTACAAATGTGATGGCAAAATCCGGAGAAACACCGATAGCGGAAATAATCCCGCCGAGTCCGTCTGCAAACATAGTGACGGGACCACCCTCTGATAATTGAGCCAGGTAATCCTGCCTGCTGATAACCAGCACGGCGCAAACAGACAAGATAGCCAGGAAGGACTCAATCAGCATCCCCCCGTAACCAACGGCCTTTGCATCCTTTTCCTTATTCAGCTGCTTAGAGGTCGTGCCCGATGAAACCAGCGAATGAAATCCGCTGATAGCGCCACAGGCGATGGTCACAAATAAAACCGGAAATATGTAACCAAGTGATTCTGAATGAAGGCGAATTTCGGAACTCATTTTAATCTCAGGGTTAACAATTACCACGCCCAGCACACCGAAGATGATAAGTCCGTATAACAAAAAGCTGCTCAGATAATCGCGTGGCTGAAGTAAGAATGCAACAGGAGTCACGGACGCCACAAATGCGTACGCCATCAGAATCAGGACCCAGGTACTGTAGCCCAGGGTGATGGGTACCTGAACTGCCAGAAAGGAGGTCACATACATCAGTATTACTCCGACTATTGACAAAATGATAAACGCAACCTTACGGTTTCCGGTTAATTTATTCACCCATCCAAACAGGAGGGCCAGACCTATGAAAATGATGGACGCGGTGGCCACACCCGGGTTGCTTACAAAAGTGCGGGCGATTATATCCACAAAAACCGCAATTACCAATATGAGTGTGGCGAAACTGAAAACCAGGAATAAGCGTTTGCCGGTGATCCCGATGTACTTCTCAATGATCATTCCGATCGATTTGCCCTGGTGTCTCAGGGAAGCCACCATACTGCTCAGGTCATGCACCGCTCCGAAAAAAACTCCCCCGGCCAGAATCCAGATCACCGCCGGAATCCACCCGAAGGTCACGGCGATGATCGGTCCGACGATCGGTCCGGCTCCGGCGATAGAGGCAAAGTGATGCCCGAGAACTACAGGTACTTTGCTGGGGACATAATCGATACCGTCCCGGCGTGTATGGGCCGGAGTCTTATTATCATTACTGATTTTCAGCTTGCGCGACACAAAGTTGCCGTAGGTATAGTACGCCGTAACAAGTACGATTGCCGAAATGATCAATATGGGTAATAAAGTCATGCCTGAATTTATTCCTAATCAAATTTCCAGCGTACAAATGCTTCCATCGCCTCATAATCGGCGAATCCAAGGTTATGATAGCTCACTGCCGTTTCCCGGTTTCGTTCCTCAGCACGAACCCAGAATTCACGCTGGTCTTCACCGGGGAATACAGGGGTATCTTTTTGCGACTGATGCTGGAATATCGCCTGCCGTTTACGCATTACCTCCTGCGGTGACAACGGAACGGCCATTTCAATTTCGTGTGTCTCAAATTCATGCCATGCCCCGCGGTACAGCCACAGCCAGCAATCCTTCGTCCATTCCTCCGTTTCCCTCAGCCTGAGAAGCGCCTCGTTCACAATTTTAAAACATTTTATATGCGTTCCATGAGGATCCGCGAAGTCCCCGGCCGCATATACCTGGTGAGGCTTGTATTTCTGCAGCAGATCCATAGTAAGACGTATATCTTCCTCTGTATCCGGATTCTTTTCCACCTTCCCGCGTTCATAAAATGGCAGCTTCATAAAATGAATCTGATCATCACTCAATCCGCAGTATCGCGCTCCGGCGATCGCCTCGCTTTTCCTGATAAACCCTTTCACATCCAGGATCTCCTTCATATCAATATCATTAGGCTCTTTTTTATCAAGGAATTTCCTCATCTCCTCGTACAGCGACTCCAGGTGCGATGTATTCTCCCCGATACTTGAGTTAAAGTCAATGGCGAATTCCATGTAACGAAGGACGTCATGATCCCAGATAGCGGTATTGCCGGAAGTTTGATAGGCCACATGGACATCATGACCCTGGTCAACCAGCCGGATAAATGTACCGCCCATTGATATCACATCATCATCAGGATGGGGTGAGAAAATGATAACACGCTTTTTGGCTGGTTCTGCCCGTTCAGGGCGCTGCGAGTCGTCGGCCTTAGGCTTACCTCCGGGCCATCCGGTGATAGTATGCTGAATCTTATTGAAAATATGAATATTAATATCATAGGCCGGACCCTGATCAACAACAAGCTGCGCCATCCCGTGATTATTATAATCCTCATCCGTCAGCTTCAGAATCGGTTTGTCCAGGGTTTTCGACAACCAGATCACCGCCTTCTTGATCATGGCCGCATCCCATACACAATCCTTGACCAGCCATGGTGTATCAAACCTTGTCAGTTCGGCTGCTGCATCTTCATCAAGGACAAATTCCACATTGTCCGAGTTCTGCAGGAATGTGGCCGGCACATCACTGGACATAGACCCTTCCACTGCTTTATTAATGATGGGTGCTTTCTTCCCGCTCCAGGCCATCAGGATTATTTCCCTGGCCTTGAATATCGTTCCGATACCCATCGTAATTGCCTTCGTAGGAACATTCTCCTTGCCTCCAAAATCACGCGATGCATCCCGCCGGGTCAGATCATCGAGCGTTACCAGTCGTGTCCCGGAGTTGGGTGCCGATCCTGGTTCATTAAACCCGATGTGTCCTGTTCGCCCGATCCCCAGTATCTGAAGGTCCAGTCCGCCGGCGTCAGTAATTTTCTGCTCGTAGCGCAGGCAGTAATCATGTATTTCATCCTTTTCCAGCGTTCCGTCAGGAATATTTACATTCTCCGGCTTGATATCAATATGATTAAAAAGCTGATCATTCATGTAATACACATAACTCTGCCTGGAGGTCGGACGCATAGGATAGTATTCATCCAGGTTAAAGGTGATCACGTTCTGGAAACTCAGCCCTTCTTCCCGGTGCATCCTGACCAGCTCGTCATAAACCCCAACCGGGGTGGCTCCGGTAGCCAGCCCGAGAATGGCCATTTCACCTGATTCCTGTTTCTTTCGTATGATCGCGGCTATTCGTTCCGCGACTTTTCTGGAAGCAATGTCTTTATTTTTAAAAACAGTTACAGGTAATTTTTCGTAGCGGGTCTCTTCCAGCAGGTTGAGTCGTTTCATGGAGGTTGGTTATTTTGTCTTCTGTTAAACGCAGCTCCGGGTTCTGTGCATCACGAATGATCCCGGCGCATAAATTAGTGCCAATATAGTGGATTCCTGAGAATAAAATACACTTTGGCTGTTTAGGATGACCGTCCCTCTTTATAAAGGCGGTTAACTTATTTTACCGGAGAATACATCAACGGAAGTTTTCCTCCGCCGCAAGGACCGGCTCCCATTCATCATCGGGCTCAAAATGCCTGTAAAGCATTGCTGAAACCTGCCTGATCAGTTTCCACCCCGCATTGTCGTATTCCCAGCTGGTATCCTCAAGCTGATCGGTCATAACACAAAATACATAATTGCTGTTCGGGGCATTAACCAGCACTACTTCGCTGCGGGAAGCTGATACCGCGCCGTTTTTTGAAAAGGTATTTACGTAGGGAGGCAAAACCATGAGCGCCTCGGTATCCCAGTAATTTCGTTTCAAATTTCGCAACATGCGCTCCGATGCCGCAGGACTCACTACCTCTCCTTTCCAGATGGCCGTCACAAGTTCAGCCATTTCCCGGGGAGTCGTCTGTCCCCATCCATACTTTTCCCAGTCAGACTGCCGGCCGGGGGTACGACTGTTCATTCGTGTATTTTCAAGCCCGAGCCCGGACATAAGCTCATTGATATGAGTTCCTGTGCCACCCAGGTGCTGCAACCATAAACTCGCCGTATTATCACTCATGGTAAGCATCAGCATCATCACCTTGTCAAGGGCGATCTCCTCCCCTGTCTTAAATGACCCAAGAATATCTGACCCCGCATAAAGCAATGAATCTTCGTATACCAGCTTCTGATGATAGGACAAATTACCCTGAGCTATCTGGTCCATAACGGAAACCATGATCGGAATTTTCACTATGCTGGCCGTCGGAAAAAGTGTATCAGCATTTACCTCCACCGATTGGCCCGAATTCAGATCCAGGACGAAAATGCCTGCTTTTCCCGTCGTTGACTTACAAAGCTCAGAAAGCGGGCCTCTCAAATCAGCCAGTTCCTGGGAGAATACCGGATGTATCAGGATCAGCGTTGCCAGTATAAGAATTGTGTTGCGTTTCATTTCCAGTTTTTTTTGAAATCTAATGAAAAAGCACCTTCAGACAGGTACCGGACAGCTATATTCTTCGCTGCCCGAATTAAATTTTTTCTATCTTGTCGGTAAAACATCCATTATGATACGATTCTTACCTTTTCTTGCTTGCAGCATTTTCATGGTATCCGGATGCAACCAGGCCCCGGAATCCAATAACCAGGAAACCAAAGAGAGTTCTCTCTATTTTGCGGTTGATTCATTTGATGAACGCCTGCAGGAATGGGTGGGTGATTCTGCGGAAGTCGAAATACTCGCAGAAGGGTTTACCTGGTCTGAAGGGCCGGTATGGCTGGAGAATGAACAAATGGTCCTTTTTTCAGATGTCCCCGCCAATACGATCCATGCGTGGTCTGAAACGAATGGCCTGACCACCTACCTGAACCCATCAGGGTATACCGACAGCCTGGAAAGGGGCGGTGAAATGGGGTCGAACGGACTAATTCTTGACAATGAGGGCCGTCTGCTGCTCTGTCAGCACGGCGACCGGCGGGTGGCACGTATGAATGCTCCCCTGGATAATCCTCAACCGCAATTTGAAACACTGGCTGCCAGGTACGACGGAAAGCGGTTTAACAGTCCGAACGACCTTGTCCAGGCAGCCGATGGTTCGGTCTATTTTACAGACCCCCCGTATGGCCTCGAATCACAGATGGATGATCCGGCTAAGGAATTACCCTTCCAGGGTGTATACAAGATTACACCGGAAGGTGAAATCCTTCTTCAGATCGACAGTATCACCCGGCCTAACGGCATTGAAATCAGTGCGGATGGCCAAAGCCTGTACTTAGGTAATTCTGACCGCGAACGCCCCTATTGGTATCGCTATACCATCAGTGGAGACAGCCTTACGAACGGCGAAATATTTGCTGACCCTACCAGCTTCTTTGAAGGCGCCGGTGGGTCGGACGGAATGGTAGTGGCAGATGATGGCACCTTAATTTCGACAGGTCACGGAGGCCTATGGTTTATCAGGCCTGATGGTACTGTCCTCGGAAGAATTCAGGTTCCCCAGGCGGTGGCGAACTGCACACTGGATGCTTCGGAAAATTTCCTTTACGTAACGGCCCACACGCAGCTTTTAAGGATTCGGCTCCGCTGACCGGATCAGCGAATACTTATCCAGGTAAATTCCTATTGTAACCATAAATTCCCAGCGTTCATTGCCGGATGTTTCATCATCTGTGAAGATATCCAGTCCGTCGCGGGTACGTATATAACGCGTTTCTGCCCGGAGAAAAGAGATTGCAGCCGGGCGATATTCCACCCCTGCTGTATACCCGGTCATTTCGAGGCCGGCATTTCCTCCCGCCTCCGTAAACGTACCGGATAGAAACCCATCCGGATCATTGTAGACCTCAAATCTGCCGGTGGCGGACAACTTATCCGTAAATCCATACCTGACCGTTGTAAGGAAATTGAACATCCTGGCTGCCTCCTCCGGATCATCCAGGGACGAGTTTGTTTGCCAGGCGTAATCCCCGCCGGCGATCAGTTGCCATCTGCCGTAGGTCCAGCTGCCGTACAGGTTATGGTAGGACAAGTATTGGTCGCGAACTGCATTCTCCTCTGATTCCCGCCCATGCATATTAGTGTAGGTGAGCGCAAGGTCATTGTCAAAAGAATACGTGAAAGAGATTCCGAATGACTTGGCTTTGTTTCGGTCCAGGAACTGATTATATCCGTTTATCACATGTAAGGCCGCGGTAAACCGTTCACTTCCCTCCCAGGACAAGCGGGCCCCTGCCTGATAAAAGGGTCCTATGTACGTAGCTACTGCAGTCGAACTAAGCAAATTGTTTTTCGGGAGGAAGCTTTCGGTTCCAACATGGGTGACAAAGAAGCCCGCATCCAGCCAGAGACCATCAAGAACCCGTATCCCGGCCCACCCTTCCTGAATTGCCTGGAATTCTTCAGACCACGTGGCCTTGGCAATATCTCCGTAATGCAATGTAATGGCTCCCCTGACGAATTCATGATCCAGGCGGGCGCCGAGCTGCATGGCATTGATTCCTATCTGATTGTCCCGCGGGGAAACGGTGGTAAACTGCTGAAATTCATTTAGAGGAAGGTCGTCGGTGAAATAGGCGGTGTAGGAATCAAAGTACGCGTTCAGGGATAAGATATCCTGTGCATCAAGACTGAAACTGCCGGCAAGGCAGGCCAGACATAACAATATTCTTCTTTTCATCATGGAGGTAGGCGTATTATACCAAAAAATAACAACGCAGTGAAATCATCATTGTTCATTCAATTCGGTGCAAGCCGGCAGCAGGCATCATTGGAAAAAAATTGAATTTTTCGGTCATCAATAACCTTCTCCAGGCTCTTGTTTATGAATAGCATTCTGAAGTTCAGCGATTGGAAAATCAGGATAACACCTTATCAATGGCTGTGATAAACTGTTCCATTTCCTCCATTTTTCCAATACTTACCCGGCAATAGGTTTGTTCGTTAATAGCGAGTGATCTCACACCCACTCCCAACGCATTCATTTTTGAAAGGAAAGTCTGACCCTCCATCTGGATTGGAAAAAGTATAAAACTGGTATGGGACTCTACCGGAGAATATCCCATTGACCTGAGCGATGTCAGTGTATAATCCCTTGCTTCCTTATTTTTAGTGCGCGCTAAATTCTGGAAGTCCTTATCCATGAGACTGGCCCGTGCGGCCATCATGGAGGTAATGGAAACACCCATTCCCTGAATTATATAATTACGAATAGTATCAAGGGTTTTGGGTTGTCCGATCGCATATCCCATCCGTAGTCCGGCCATGCCATGGATCTTTGAAAATGTACGGGCCACAATGACATCCTTTCCCTGACGAATCAGCCGGACCATACTTGGCTGACTCCCCGGCTCAAGAAATTCATAATAGGCCTCATCCACAAACACAGGGACACGGGAAGACATTTTATCGCAGAAGGTGAGCAAGTCTTCCACAGGGGTAAGTGATCCGGTTGGATTATTCGGATTGCACACATAGATCAGCCGGGTATTGGAATCCGTGGCCGATTCCATGGCTTTAAGATCATGCGACCAGGAATCGGTAAGGGGTATGGCTTTCCATTCCGCCCCCGCTGTTCTGGCTACACGGATAATGGTCATGAAAGTCGGATCGGCTGATACGAGGTTACCACCATTCCTGAAAAAGAAAATCGCGGCATCCTGGAGAATCTGGGTCGATCCGGGAGTGATCATAATATGATCCGGTGAAACGCCTTCCTTTTCAGCCAGGATCTCTTTCATTTCATCCTCAGCATCCCAGGCATACCAGTTGCCCATGGGAGCATTCTCCCTGACAGCCTCCACTGCGTTGGGTGACGGTCCGTACGGATTCTCATTGGAATGCAGTCTGAGAACGGGATCTTTTAAATGGCGGTTTAAAGGCAATGTATATTCACGCAGAAAAGGGCTGTGTATGAGCCTTCCTTTGGAATCGAGGTCAAAATGTTTGAGGTTCCTGCCCCAGGAATAGGCCGGAATTACAGAACAAGCGCTGACAGCCAGGAAACCTGAGCGCAGCAGCTGGCGGCGGTTAATGGAAGTGGACATGGGTTATCGGATTTACAAGTAATATACGTAAAATAATCCGGTGACCCATGTCCGTTTTTCAGTTATTCCAGCGAATTGATCCACTCCGCAATCTTCAGAACATCTTCCTCAGGGACATGCGGCATGGGTGCCATAGGTGTTGCATATCCCGGCCAGTTCTCCGGAACAGGATTACGGACCAGCGAGAGGATTTTATCATTGGAGTAATTCCGTTTGGCGATATCACGCCAGGCAGGCCCCACCTGTTTCTTATCTGTCTGGTGGCAAGCGGTACATGTCCATTTATCCATCAGCTCCTTGATTTCCGCGTCGCTCGGACCTGATTTAGTCGTTGATGCCACTGATGCACGCGCATCAGGTGTGGTCAGTTTGGCGGCGGGAGCTGCCTTCGTTGGCTGTGTTTCACTTGACGCAGCTGTATTGGTCGTGCTAAGTTGGTCCATCGTCAATTTAGCTCCCGCTGGTATATTGTTAAGCGTGTAATATACATCCCTGTGCAATAATGGTCGCTGGCTTTCCGCACTCTTAATTCCGATCAGCGACAGGCGGTGCACATGGTATTTTACCAGAGAATCCAGCACTACCCTGACCGACATTCCGTCATCCGCTACTTTAACCCCTTTGATCGCATGGTCGTACATGTCCACGGGCGGGCTTCCATACACGGGATGATACTTATAGACATAGCTCCCGGCTCGATAGGATGCCAGGTCACTTGCTGATTCTTTATCTATTGGCTGGGTAAACGTAATCTCAAACCCATCGGGACGAGCATGCACCTCGTGCATTTCAAATGGAGCCCGCCCTGTATAAATCAGGCGCTGAAGGCCTTCGTTGGCATCACCGGCAGAACCCCATCCCCTGTTTGTTTCCCCTACGAAAAGTGATCCATCCTCAGCCCATGCCATTCGCAATACACCTGAACGGAAGCCGCTTCTGAAATCCCAGGCAGCTCCCTGGTATTCTCCATTTACTTTTTCAAGGTAAACACGCATGATTTTCGACTGACCCTGATCTCCAATCAGGACCTGTCCGGCGAATGGTCCGAAAGACCCTTCCGGAATCACCTGAATATCCGAGTTTGAAATTCCGAGGACACCATGGGGCAACCATACTGCCGGCGGCTGATAAATGTCGTATTTCTCCTTCATCTGGTACAGGGTGGTAAAATCCTCATTTACCACATTCTCCGGTTTAATAGCACGGTCCTGGGCGTCGCGATCCTGTCTTGGATCTACTTCGGCATAAACTTCCTCGGTGGTGAGGTCAACCGGTGAGCCTTCCAGGCCAGACCAGCGCAGCCCTGCCGGATGTCCGGTGAAACTGCCTTTTTTCACATGCCACAGGCCACCCGATCCTACCCAGTCTCCCTGGTTGTCTGTGTAAAAGAATTCTCCGTCAATAAAACCAAGTCCGGCTGGTGAACGCATCCCGGTAGCCCAGGGCTCCATCTTGCCATCCGGTGTGATTTTAAGTGTCCAGCCACGCCATGGCACCCGGCTCTCACCGCGCCACCATTCTTCATTACCGAAGGCCACATTGGTGGTGACAAAGAAATTTCCATCCGGCGAAATTTTCGGACCGAAGCTGTATTCATGATAATGTCCGGAAACCGGCCAGGCATAAACGGTTTCAAAGCGGTCGGCATAGCCGTCTCCATTGGTATCTTCCAGTCTCGTGAGCTCACTGCGCTGAGCACAATAAAGTGAACCGTTATAGTACGCCAGTCCGAGTATCTCGTGCAATCCGGAGGCAAATTTTCTCCAGTGCGGATTGGCACTTGTCGGATTATCCACCAGGAAGATATCTCCGCGGCGTGTGCTGACACCAAGCTGGCCCGTGGGAAGCATGGCCAATCCGCCCACTTCAAGCAGTGTTCCCTCCGGAGCTGCCACTTTAACTATTTTGTAATAGGGATCTTCTGGTGATGGCTGAGCCATCACCGAAAAGATTCCTGCTAAAAGAATTATGAATGTATAGGTGAATTTTCTCATGATCAGAAAAGGATTGAATAGGTTATTGAAGATCCGACAGGGGCAATTAATTCCATTTCCCCGTCAGGAGTCAGGCGTATTTCGGTATCCACCGATTGATCGAGCTGAATGAAGTAGTTCCCTTTACCTGCTACCCGGAACATACCCTTATCAATCTCACTTACCTCTTCACCATGGCCAAGCCGAAGGTACAGAGAGGAGTTGCCATTCGCGGTGATTGTCCGGGAAAGCCCTTTTCCTGTAGGAAGCACATTGATCCTGTCTTCGATCTGATTACTTCCTAATGAATAAGCAAATGTGGCTCCGCCGTCTCCATTCTCCCGGTAGCCCGAAATGGCAAAATCCATCCCGGTTGTATCGCTCTGCCATTGGGCAGACATAGGTTGTACCGCCGGGATTCTGCCGTCCAGGTAACATACCGATCCCCTGGGTCTGGAGGAGCCGTCGCCGCGGTCGTGCCACATGGGGGTTGTGTCCAGAAATTCACCACGCCAGGCGTGGACAAGGGCGCCGTTCGCCAGGTCATACGTATAATGAACCTTATGCGAAGAACCGACAGAAATTGCACGGACCACCCGGCCTTCATCCGGTATATCCATAAAACTGCGGAGGACGTTCGGTCCGTCCAGATAGATCGGGTCAGTTACATTACCCATGTTCATCCGGGCATCTGCCAGCTCGGTTTCCCGGATGCCGGGGCCTTCAATCCGGAAACTGATACCATTGGAAACCCATTCATAAAGCTTTGCATAGCTGAATTCGAACGTATGAGATCCTTCGGTTAACTGAACTGTCTCTTCGGCTCCCCAGCCGGTAAACGGGATCACCTCGTTCCCATCAATTTTCACCATGCCATTTCCGCCGGCGAAGCCTGCAGTGGTCTTGTAAACGCCCGTTTCATGAACGGTCAGCGTGCCACTGAAATGAAGCAGAAACTCATTTCCGGACGGACTAACCTCTGCCGTAATCTTATCAACCTCTCCTGAGCTTACAGGAGACAGACTGGTATAATCCGGCATGTCATTATAAAGGCCTTCATAGGCCGAATAGGTAAGGGAAGAAAGCTCCGGCGTCTCATTGTCAAAGGCAATGACTTCCATATCCCTGAAAGCTACCGGTCCGTGATCACCCTGAATACGCACCGGTCCGCTGGCGACTTCTTCGCCTGCTGCTCCGCGGGTAGGTCCGGTCAGTTCCACATCCTCCTGCACCACGACTCCGTTAAGCGTCACGGACACGCGGGCGTTCGCCACCTTATTTCCACTTCCGTCAAACCTGGGAGCGGTAAATGAAATGATCATATGCTGCCAGACCCCCGGAGCACGGGATGCATTCTGCAATGGCGGTCTCCCTTCATAGCCGGTCTCATCCTCGGTCCAGCGCTGGTACACCCCGCCGTTATCCCCGAACGAAGGAGTATTTACTCCCCAGCTGTCCAGCAGTTGTATCTCGTAATTTCCGTGCAGGTAGACACCCGAATTGGATCCGGGGAACATCAGGTAATAAAAGGAGATGTCGAAATCCCCAAACTTCTCGTTCGAATAAATATCGGCGCCTTTGTGCCGTTTGTCAGGCATATTCAGAAGCACACCGGTTCCGTCCAGCGTTTCTTCCTCCCCGGACACAGGATCGAGCAGGATATTACCGGCTTCGGACCACGAATCCCCCAGGGGGAATGATATGTTGTTGAACGTCATAGTCTCCTGGGCACGTATTCCCGAAACGACACAGAAGAAAGACAAAAACAAAAGGAATTTTAATTGCATAAGGGTCATTAGGTTAGCTACAAAAGAACTGTAATATTAAGAAAAATGACCCAAAAATTTTATTATCTTACTGTAGAACCATCGCTACATTCTCCATGAGCAATTCTGCCAGAATAGCCGTTGTAACAGGCGGAAATCGGGGCATCGGATACGAAGTCTGCCGGCAGCTCGCCGGGAAAGGCCTTCACGTGATTATGACCAGCCGCGATCCGAAAAAAGGTATCACCGCGCGCGACCGGCTGAGGTCTGAAGGTGTGGAAACTGAATTTCACGTGCTGGATGTGAACAGTAATGCCAGTGTTACCGAATTTTTTCATATTCTGAATGATCATCATGGCCGTATTGATGTGCTGATCAACAATGCAGCCACTCATTATGACAGTAACCAGCACGCCAGTGACGCCAGGATGACTGTTATCCTTGAAGCAATTGACACCAATCTGCTGGGGCCGTGGCGCACTTGTCAGGAGGCCATACCCATGATGCGGCGGCAGAAATACGGGCGCATTGTAAATGTCAGCAGTGGTGCCGGTTCACTTTCCGAGATGAAGGGCGGAACCCCCGCCTATTCGGTGACCAAAGCGGCCCTGAATGTGCTGACGATCAAGCTTGCCAGCGAACTTGACGGCACCGGCATTCTGGTGAATTCGGTATGTCCCGGGTGGGTAAAAACAGATATGGGCGGACCACATGCTCCGCGTAGTGTGGAAGAGGGGGCCAAAGGCATTGTCTGGGCCGCCACATTGGGCGATGACGGTCCGACAGGCGGATTTTTCCGGGACGGAAAGAAAATTGCGTGGTGAAATTCTCCCACATCCTGGGGGTGGTGTATGATGGTATTCGATGGTCTGAGCGTCCACGCCTTCGATGGTCTGAGCGTCCACGCTCAGACCATACCAATTGTCATCCCGGGGGTCCGCAGGACAACCCGGGATCCCGTAGCTACGAAGACTTACACTCCAATCTTACCGGGATCTCCGATCCCAGACCCCCGACTGGCAGGTGAAGCATGCGCTTAAGCTAGCGGACGGGGATGACAGGTGCTGCATAGTCCTTCGATGGTCTGAGCGTCCACGCTCAGACCCTGCAGGAATTCCCGGTCTTAGCGGGACGCCAAAACCATCCATAGACGCTAATACCATCCGCATTCTCCCCCATTCTCCTTCTCAATCTCTTCTCCATCCCCCCCTTCTTCTCCCTCTCCTTCTGTTCCTCACCCCCATTTCCGACCTCTGATACCTAATCTCTTCCGTTTCTCTTTCTGTTTATGTTATTTTGCCGGCATGACGTGGTTATATGACTTTACCCTTACGGAATGGGTTTTCATTGGCATCTTCCTGTTGCTGTATATCCTTTTCCTGACCCGCATGATCAATATTGCGCGAAAACTGAACACCAGGTTTGCGGGTATTGCCACGAAATTGATCATCAGGACCCTCTACTTCTGTCTTCTGATCATAGCAGTCCTTGGGCCGTCATTTGGAGAATCAAAACGGGAGATCAAGTCAGTTGGAAAGGATATTTTCATGCTCGTCGATCTGTCACAGTCAATGGACGCCAACGATGTGCAGCCCTCCCGCCTGGCCAAGGTGAAGTTCGAATTGAAAAATATCGTTGAGGCATTCAGCTCTGATCGAATGGGGATTATCATATTCTCCTCGGAATCATTCATGCAGGTTCCGCTGACCTACGACCAGAATGCCCTGAATTTATTTATTGAGACCCTGAACACAGGCCTGGTACCGAATACCGGCACAGACTTTGAGCCACCGCTTCAGATGGCCCTGGAGAAACTTAATGATGAAGATTCTCCGGTTACCCAGCAAAAATCCAAGGTCATCCTGCTGATCAGTGACGGAGAGGATTTCGGGGAGAATACGTCGGAAATTGTGGATGAAATTGAAACCTCCGGAATCAAATTGTTTACCCTGGGTGTGGGCACCGAACAGGGCAGCCGGATCCCCACCCGCACCGGATTCAAACAGGATAATGAAGGCAGTGATGTAATATCAAGGCTTGACAGTCGTTCTCTCAGACAACTGGCCGCGGATACCGACGGAAAGTATTTTGAAATAAATGAAACCCGGAATGATGTTTCCCGGTTAATTAATACAATTAAAGGTATAGAAGGAGAATTGCGTGATTCCAGGCAGGTGGATGTTTCGGCTAACAGATATTATTATTTTTTAATTATTGCGCTGGTCCTTATATTACTTGATATTTTACTGAGCTTTAAAACCGTCAAAATATGAAATGGTTCTTCGCATTTATTTTCGTTGCATCTATGGCGAATCCGGTTAACCGGATCGCGCGCATCAACGAATTAAAAGAAGATGCCCGGGAGGCCTACAATGCGGGCAATTATGAGAAGGCGCTGGAGAATTACCGGTACCTGATCGATTCCATGAATGTGAATGACGATAAGATCATGCTGAATATGGCCAATACCCTGTATCAGTTACAGGACACAACAGCCGCCATCAATTCCTACCAGTCCATCGCTAACAGTCCCGACAAACTTATCAGTTCCGTTGCCCATCAGCAGCTGGGTATCATGTCAAACCGACAGAAAAACCCACAGGAAGCACTTGAACACTTTAAACAGGCGCTCAGGAAAGATCCGGCCAATGAAGACGCCCGGTATAATTATGAATTACTGAAAAAAGTCCTGGATGAACAGGAGAAAAATGAACAAAACCAGGACCAGGACAAAAAAGACGAACAGCAGCAGGATAAGAAGGACGACAAGGGGGAGCAAGACGAAAAGAGTGAAATAGAGGAGAACAAACAGAATCCTCAGAAAGAGGAAAGCAAAGACGGAGAACAGGAAAAAGAAGACGAACAAAGCCAGGAACAGTCCGAGGACGGGGAACAGGAGCAGCAGGACCAGCAGAAGGACAGTGAACAAACCAAAGAAGGAGAAGAAAAGCAGGAGCCACAGCAACAAAAAGAAGGAACACCCCAGGAAGAAGAGGAGAAGGATCAGCAGCAGAATGAAGCACGGCAGCAGGAGATTGCCGAGCGTTTGAAGGATATGAAGATCAGCGAGGAAAAAGCCCGCATGATCCTGGAAGCGATGAAAAATAACGAGATCCAGTACATTCAGCAGAACAAACGAAAGCCTACTAAAAAGAAAGATTCTTCCAAGCCTGACTGGTAGGATCGGGCTGTGGCTTTTCTGCCTCCCGCCTGCCAGGTATTTTCACGGGAAAAATGATCGCTTTTCTTTATTTTTGAAGAATCCAATCCATTATTAGCATTATGAACAAAGTATATATAGTATCCGCCGTAAGAACGCCCATCGGAAGCTTTGGCGGAAGCTTGTCCTCAATGACTGCCATTCAACTTGGGAGTATAGCCATTAAAGGCGCGTTGAATAAAGCCGGCGTAGAACCCGGACAAGTGAATGAAGTATTTATGGGGAATGTCGTCTCCGCTAATCTTGGGCAGGCCCCGGCACGGCAGGCTGCGGTTGGCGCGGGTCTTGGATATAATGTGCCATGCACTACCGTTAATAAAGTATGTTCAAGTGGGATGAAGTCAGTAATGTTCGGCGCACAGTCCATCATGCTTGGCCATAATGATGTGGTGGTTGCCGGGGGCATGGAGAGTATGTCCAATATTCCCTACTATATTCCCAAGGCACGGTTCGGTTACAAATATGGCCACGGACAGCTGGTCGACGGACTGATGCAGGACGGTTTGTGGGAGGTTTACAATGGTTTCCCCATGGGAAATTGCGCTGATAATACGGCGAAGGAAATGAATATCAGCCGGGAAATGCAGGATGAATACGCCATTTCATCTTATAAACGTTCGGCAAATGCATGGGAGAGCGGCAAATTCAGTGATGAGATCGTTCCGGTTGAAGTTCCACAGCGTAAAGGTGATCCCCTGGTGGTGGATGAAGATGAGGAATACAAAAATGTCCGGTTTGATAAAATACCGTCACTTCGTCCCGTTTTCGGAAAAGAAGGCACGGTGACCGCTGCGAACGCCTCAACCATCAATGACGGCGCCTCCGCACTGATACTCGTCAGCGAAGAAAAATTGAAAGAACTGAACCTGACACCCGTTGCTGTGATTCGTGGTTTTGCGGATGCGGCCCAGGATCCTATTTGGTTCACCACTGCCCCTTCCCTGGCTATTCCAAAAGCAATCCAGCGGGCTGGCATAAGTGCGCAAGATGTCGATTTTTACGAAATTAATGAGGCCTTCTCTGCAGTAGCCATTGCCAACAATATGGAGCTGAAGCTGGATCCGGAAAAAGTAAATGTCCATGGAGGAGCCGTAGCCCTGGGACATCCGCTCGGAGCTTCCGGAGCCCGGATCATCACAACACTCAATGGGGTTTTGAATGCGAACAAAGGTAAAATCGGGGTTGCCGGCATCTGTAATGGCGGTGGAGGAGCCTCGGCAATTGTCATCGAAAAGGTTTAGTATTATTTTGCACATATGAGAATCATTTTTTTAACTCTGCTGCTGCTCACAGCGATAAAGGGCATGACGCAGGTTGAGGTGCGCACGTACCACGACCCCGATAAAAAGGAATTGCTCAGGGAACTTTACTATGTGAGCTACCCGGGATCCGATATCATTGTCGGTGAATACCGGCAATATCATCCGGGCCAGACACTTGCCATGGAAGGTGAATATGTTGACGGATACCGGAACGGGGAATTCAGGGAATATTATACATCCGGTGAATTACAACGTGTCATCACCTATCAGATGGGCACCAGGGAAGGCCCTGTGAAAGTATTTGACGAAACAGGTAACCTGATCCAATCAGCTGTTTTTCATGAAAATAAGCTGTCAGACAGCCTTTTCCTTTACTACCCGGATGGAAGTCTGCAAAGCAAAGGCAGGTTTGTCGACAACCGCCCGGATGGCCTCCTTGAGGAATATTTTCCAAGTGGAATTCTCAAAAAGGAAATTAATTATTCAGGAGGCAAGCAAAACGGGATCACTAAAAACTATTATGAATCGGGCATTCTGTGGTCAGAAGGTAATTACGTAGATGGTGTTCTTGATGGAAATTACACCACGTATTATCCTTCCGGAAAAATACAGAATGAATCTGAAATGAAGGCCGGAGAAAAAAGCGGGGTATTTCGTAATTATGATGAAGAAGGAAACCTCCTTCTTGAAGGCCATTACCAGGCTGGAAAGCTCCACGGTGAAAACAAAGCCTATTATCCGGATGGCACACTGCGTCATATGTTCAATTATGCCGCCGGATCGAAAACAGGCTTTAATGAAAGTTACTATCCGTCCGGGAAAACGGAGGCAACCTACCGGATAAAGGACGAGAACATGACGGTGACCAATTACTTCGAAGACGGAACGATACGTTCGGAGGAAAAATACCTGAATGATAAACTGGAGGGGTTGTCAACGTATTATGATGAACAAGGCAATTTACGTTCGGAGGTAAATTACAAAGAAGGAAAACTTCATGGCAAACGAACGGAATACTATGTAAATCAGCAGCCTGCCGTGAAACAGGAATATACCTTTGGTGAACGGATCGGCGTTCACGAGTGGTATTATAAGAATGGACAGCTGGAATCTTCCCTGACATTCAAATCTGACAAGAAGCATGGTCCTTACCGCGCCTGGTATGAAGATGGAACATTGAAGGAGGAAGGTGAATATGGTGGAAACAGAAAAGTCTTGGAATGGAAATATTATGACCTGAACGGAGAGCTGATCAGGTTGGAAACTTATAAAAATGGAATCCTGACAGAAACAAAGACCCCTCCATTTGATGAATGACCCGAGATATTTATGCAGATTTTGGTAACTTCAAACCTGCTAAATTCCTAAGCAATGAACGCCATTAAGCAAACCGAATTCAAGTTCCCTTCCCAGGATGCCTTTTACCGGGGCAAAGTGCGGGACGTTTATTATTTCGGAAACCTTATGGCGCTCGTCGCCACCGACCGGATATCTGCTTTTGATGTCATTCTCCCGGAAGCCATCCCGTTTAAAGGCCAGGTACTGAACCAGATTGCCGCGCAGAACCTGGAGGCTACCCGTGACATATGTCCGAACTGGCTGCTTGAATCCCCGGATCCGAATGTCGCGGTTGGCTACCGGTGCAAACCTTATGCGGTCGAAATGGTGATACGGGGATACCTGGCCGGTCATGCCTGGCGGGAATACCGTGACGGAAAGCGTACCTTATGCGGTGTAGCTCTTCCGGAAGGTCTGAAGGAAAACGACCGCCTGCCCGAACCGATCATTACTCCAACTACCAAGGCGATGGAAGGGCATGATGAGGATATAAGCCGGGAAGAGATCATTGCTCAAAAGATCGTCCCTGAGGAAGAGTATGTCACTCTTGAAAAATATACACGCGCCTTATTTAATCGGGGAACCGAACTGGCCGAAAAACAGGGACTCATCCTTGTTGATACGAAATATGAGTTCGGGAATAACAACGGAATAATTACACTGATCGATGAAATTCATACGCCCGACTCTTCACGATATTTCTACCTCGATGGGTATCCGGAAAGACAGGAACGCGGAGAAACCCAGAAACAGCTGAGTAAAGAATTTGTACGCCAGTGGCTGATCAGTGAAGGTTTCCAGGGAAAAGATGGACAGAAGGTGCCTAAAATGACAGACGCCGTTGTAAATTCCATTTCGGAAAGGTATCTTGAATTGTACGAAAAGTTTACCGGTACAAGACTGGAAAAGCAAACGTACGAAGGGGCGTTGCTGAGAATTGAAAACAATATCAACCAAACCATATCCCGCTTGCGCGGTTATTAATTACAGTATTATGAAATTCACAATAGATAAGCAGGAGAAATATACAATATTCAAACTGAATGAGGAGAAACTTGACTCAAGTATTGCCCCGCAATTAAAATCAGAACTCATTACCCTGCATGCCGAAGGTGTCAAGAACATCATCCTGGATCTCGCGGAAGTGAAGTATACGGATTCATCCGGCCTGAGCGCACTACTCACAGGGAATCGTGTGGTCAGCGAGAATGAAGGAATTTTTATCCTGGCCAAACTTTCGGATCATACGATGAAACTGGTAAAGATCAGTCAGCTTGACAGCGTTTTCAATATTCTCCCAACAGTGGAGGAAGCAGTGGATGCCGTATTCATGTATGAAATTGAAAGCGAACTCAAAGAAAGCGAAGAGGAAGAGGATTAAGAGCAGCATTGTCGTTCAGTATTAAAATATTAGGATCCAATTCTGCTACTCCGGCATACGGACGACATCACACTTCACAGTTCATTACGATCGAACAACGTTATTTCCTGGTTGATTGCGGGGAAGGAACGCAAATTCAGCTTCAGCGGTTTCACTGCCATAGTTCCCGTATTCAGCATATATTTATCAGCCACCTGCATGGGGATCATTACCTCGGACTGATGGGTCTGCTTTTCACCTTCCATCTCATGGGCAGGAAGAAACCCCTGCACCTGTATGGCCAGAACGGCTTGCAGGAAATAATCATGCTCCAGCTCAAATTTTCAGATACGCGACTCAATTACAAGATCATATTTCACCAGCTGAGACCCGAAAAAACAGAAGTCATATTCGAAGACGACCGGGTGGTGGTGACAAGCTTTCCGCTCATACACAGGATCCCCTGCTGCGGTTTTCTCTTCAGGGAAAAGCCGAAACCTTACCGCATTAATAAGGAAAAACTGCCTGAGGGCATGAATTACACGGCAATACAGCAGTTGAAAAAAGGGGAAGATGTGCTGGATGAAGGGGGTAATGTTAAATATTCAGTGGAAGATCTGACACTTCCCCCGAGAAGGCAACGCTCCTATGCATATATGAGCGATACGTCATTCAACGAATCGGTGGCGCCGCTGATACAGGATGTGGATCTGTTATACCATGAAGCCACTTTTCTGAACGGCCGTGAAGAATGGGCAGAAAAGACTTTTCACAGCACCACTGGTCAGGCCGGGAGAATGGCCCGGCACGCAGGCGCCGGCAAATTGCTGATCGGTCATTTCTCGGCCCGATACAAAGATCTGACCCCGTTCCTGGAAGAGGTCAGGGAAGAATTTGAGAATTCCTATCTTGCCATTGAAGGGGAAACGCACGAATTGCCCGAATGATGAAAAAAGTACAAAAGCGCAGGAATTTTCTTTTCATCGTACTAAGCGGGATTTTCCTGACCAATGCCCTGGTGGCGGAAATGGTCGGACAAAAAATATTCTCCCTTGAGCAGACCCTCGGATTCTCACCGGCCCAAATTCCGCTCTTTAATGATTTTGTTCTGGATTTCAACCTCACCGCCGGTGTCATCCTGTGGCCTGTTGTTTTTATCACAACCGACATTATTAACGAATATTTTGGAAAAAAGGGCGTAAAGCGTATCACCTACCTGACCGTAATCTTTATTGTATACGCGTTTCTGATCATCAATGTGGTCACATGGCTGAATCCGGCGCAATTCTGGCTGGATGTCAATTCAACGGGCCCTGATGGAAACCCGTTTGACATTAATTTCGCTTTTAACAAGGTATTTCTGCAGGCTGCGGGCATCATTATCGGCTCACTCGTGGCCTTTCTGATCGGTCAGTTACTGGATGTCTTTGTATTCCATAAACTACGTTACCTGACAGGAAGCCGGATGCTCTGGCTCAGGGCCACAGGTTCAACTCTCGTCTCACAGCTCATAGACAGTTTTGTTGTACTGTTTATTGCCTTCTATTTTCTGGCACCGGACAATTCGAGGTGGTCGGTTTCGCAGGTATTTTCCGTGGGCAGTATCAACTACATCTATAAATTTGCCATTGCAGTGCTCCTTACTCCCCTGCTGTACATTGCACATGCCATTATCGACCGGTATCTCGGCAAGAATGAAGCCGATTCAATGATCGAGCAGGCGGCGGAAGAAAGTAAAGGATTTTTTTGATAACCTGACTACCAGTCAATGCCGAGCTTGTTCACCTGCTCAGCAATAAACCCGGCCAGCTTACCGTCGCTAATCAGTCCGTGCAGGATTTCCATATCTTCGCTGAAGACACGGTCATTTTCAACGTAACTGACATGTTGCCTGATAAAGGCGTGAATGTTTTCAAGGATTTCGCTGCTGCGCCTTGGCCGGCGGAATTCAAGCGCCTGAGCAGCATACAATAACTCTATCGACAGGATGTGCTCTACATTCCCTACCACTTCCCAGGCCTTTCGGGCACTGATCGAACCCATGGAAACATGGTCCTCCTGCCCCATTCCGGTCGGAATGCTGTCGGCACTTGCCGGAAAGCAGCGTGTCTTATTCTCCGTCACCAGCGCAGCAGCTGTATATTGCGGTATCATAAAACCCGAGTTGACCCCGGCATTATTGATCAGCATCGCAGGTAGCCCGTACTTACCCTCCAGCAACAGGAAAGAACGGCGTTCGGAAATACTCCCCAGCTCGGCCGCCGCCAGTGCCGCATAATCCATTGGCAACGCCATAGGCTGACCGTGGAAATTGCCCCCGCTTATTGAATCACCGTCATCGAACAATACCGGGTTGTCGGTAACGGAATTAAGTTCAATTTCGAGCATCTGAACAATATGATCCAGTGCATTCCGGGAAGCGCCATGCACAGCCGGCATGCAGCGGAAAGAATACGGATCCTGTACCCGGTCGCAATCCTCATGTGATTTAAGGATATCAGATCCATTAAGCAGGGCCGTCAGGCGTGCTGCGGTTTTGATATTACCTTTGTAGGGACGAAGTGCGTGGAGACGTTGCTTGAATGGCCGTGCCGAACCCTGTAATCCTTCAAGCGAAAGCGCCCCGATCACATCGGCAAGGTCCAGCAGTTTGGCAAATTTGTCTGCAAAAAGCACCGAATAAGCCACAATGAACTGGGTCCCGTTGATCAATCCAAGCCCTTCTTTCGGACCAAGCTTCATAGGTTCCAGTTCAAACTGCTTGAGCACATCCTCGGCCGGCCGGATTTCCCCGTGATACCTCACCCTGCCAAGCCCGATCAGGGGCAAAGACAGGTGCGCCAGTGGCGCCAGGTCACCGGATGCCCCAACGCTTCCCTTGCACGGTACTACCGGCAATACCTCCTCATTCAGATGCCATAACATCCTCTCAAGTGTTTCCAGGCGGATTCCGGAATTTCCCTGTGCCAATGCGTGGATTTTGGTAATGAGCATTAATTTCACACCGAGGTCAGGAACCGGATCGCCCACCCCCACACTGTGACTTTTCAGCAGATTGTACTGAAGCTCAATGGTATCTTTCCGGTCAATAATAGTCGTGCACAACGGCCCGAATCCTGTATTGACTCCATAAACAGGCTCATCCCCGTTGGCCAGTTGTTCTGCCAGCTCACGGCTTTTATTGACAGCCGCCCGGGCGCGGTCATCCAGAACCGGCCTTATTTCGCCTTTGGCAATTGCCATAGCTTTTGCAACAGTCAGGTGATCAGTTCCAAGATTAAACACTGAAGTGGTCATAAGTGATGATTAAGGCGTCAATATTATATCTTGCCCTGCTTCTGGAGCTGCTTCTTGCGCTCGGGTTCGCAAGGGTAATTGAACAGGCACCGGTCCTTAATGGCGCTGGAAACTTTCCGGGGAACATACTTTTCCCATCCCTGCTCACCCCGCTGGATCATTTCAAGTACATTGTCAGAAATTATATGCAGGTGATCAAGATTTGCCTTGTCTATATTGACAAGCTTGTCGTTGTCGATAAGGTATTGCAGGAGACTGCGCTGGTGCTTTGGCAGTTCAAAATTATCCAGGGTGTATAATTCTTCGGATTCAGTCTTGTAGGCCGGATAGACGTAAAGCTTAACATTATGCCCGAATAAGGTACCAAAAGCCTCCAGTGTTCCACCTCTGAGATCGGTATAGTACTTATCGTTGAATACATGCTGCAGGTTATAAATACCCAGGATGATTCCGATCTTCCTTCCCCGGGTCAGGGTCGACAGGAATTCAACAAGTTTGTAATACCGGTGGTAGTTACTGATCATCACATTTTGCCCGAGCGAACAGATAATATCCACCCGGTTCAGAAAATCTTTTTCGTCAATCTCCCCGTCGGTCCGCAGATCACTCAGGGTAAGTTCCGTGAGTACAGTGATCTTATCCAGGTCAACATCGGCCTCCTTTTTGAATTGCTTACGCGCTGCCAGGAGCATATCCACATTGACATGTGTCACTGGCCGGAAGCGCCCCCGCATAATCAGCACATTTTTTTTGTAAAGCGCTTCACTGGGTTGCAGTACCTCACCGTCCGGAGCAAACATGGCACCCTGGGTAAGGCCGTTTTTTACCAGTTTGAGACTCATTAACCGGTTGTCAATGTGCTTGTAGTCCGGCCCGCTCAATTTGAGCATGTCGATCTCAATCCTTCCCGGGACCAAACCGTCCAGGAGCGAATTAAGAAACTCCTCCGGGTCCTTGATAAAAAAACAGGCAAATATCAGGTTGACACCCACCACCCCGATCGCCTGTTGCTGAAGCACGGCATCATTATCAAACATCTTGACATGTATAATGCACTCATTGCAGGGCGAGTTAGGGTGACATTGAAAGCGCATGCCGATCCACCCGTGAGCCTGGTTGGTGCGGGTGTAGTTCAAGGCCTCCATGGTATTGGCAAAAGCGAAAAACCGGGTGGTCTGGGTCCTGTCCGGAAGTCGCTCGATCAGTAAGTCATACTCATGGTCAAGCATTTTCTTCAGACGCGGCCGGCATACATACCGGTCGGCCACACCATAAATCGCATCGCTGAAACTCATGTCGTATGCACTCATGGTTTTCGCGATGGTGCCTGAGGCACCCCCCGCCTTAAAGAAATTGGCAGCCACATCCTGTCCGGCCCCTATCTCGGCGAATGATCCGTAAATATCATCGGCAAGGTTAACATGAAGGGCCTTTTCCTTGGTGGTGAGCTTTCTGAATTCTTCCATGGTGATCTCCAGAGGTATAACGATCTTGTGCAATCAAAGTTAGTGTATATACTATGTTTTCCACATCACAGGCCAAAAAATATCATTGACGGCCGTTTACCGGGCATCAGGATTTCTGTTCGTTCATCCATCATTTTTTTGCATAGTGATTATTTTACTATAATTTCGGCGGTTAAATATCTATTCACTTATGGCAAGCAGAGGAGGATTCTCCAATCGCATCGGATTCGTGCTGGCCGCTGCCGGTTCAGCGGTCGGACTCGGAAATATCTGGAAATTTCCCTACGAGGCAGGGCAGAACGGCGGGGCCATGTTCCTGCTTGTTTACCTGTTCTTTACATTTATCATCTGTTATCCGATCATGGTGGGCGAAATTTCGATCGGCCGGAGAGCGGGAAAGGATGCGTACGGCTCCTATAAAAAGATCGGAGGCGGACGATGGGGAATCCTTGGATTGTTCGGCATCATCTGCGGGGTGATGATCCTCAGCTTCTATAACGTTGTTGCCGGATGGGCTTTCGGGTATTTCCTTGAGATCTCTTTCGGATCCCTGTTAAAAGAGGGTGACTTTGGCGCTTTCTTCGGCAGGTATACGGCAGATTACGGTGATAATTTCATCTTCTCCATCTGCTTCATGATCATCACAGCATTTATTGTTGTACGTGGTATCAGCGGCGGTATTGAAAAAGCCAGCCGGATCCTTATGCCCACGCTGTTTATTATTCTCATAGGACTGATCATTTACAGTCTTACCCTGGAGAATGCCATGGACGGAGTTCGCTTTTACCTCCTTCCGGACCCCTCAAAGCTTAATATCGAAACCATTTACAGTGCACTGGGACAGGCCTTCTTCTCCCTGTCGCTGGGAATGGGCGCCCTGATCACCTACGGTTCCTATATTGATAAGAATCAGAATATTGCTACTTCGGCTGCTATGATCACCGTTATGGATGTATCCGTGGCCTTTCTTGCCGGACTGCTCATTTTTCCTCTTGTATTCTCCCAGGGACAAACACCCACTGAAGGACCCGGACTCGTATTCGTAGTACTGCCCGGTATTTTTGAAGCCATGGGCCCTCTTGTCGGGAGAATAATTGGCGGCGGGTTCTTCCTTTTGCTGTGTTTTGCAGCACTAACTTCCACCATCAGCCTGCTGGAGGTACCGGTAGCCTTCCTGGTAGACGAAAAGAAATTGCCACGTAAGGCTGTGGTATGGATACTGGCTGCGTTTATCTTCCTGGTCGGATTACCAAGTATGCTTTCGCAGGGCGCTGTAGAGGCCTTTTCCAGCCTTTCCTGGTACGATGATAAGTCCTTCCTGGATTTTGTTGCGGAAGTATTCTCCGACATCAGCCTGCCACTCGGCGGTTGCCTGATGTCGATATTTATTGCCTATCGATGGAAAACCTATAACATGTCCGAAGAAATCGGCAACGGGTATCCTGCCTATAAGGGATCTATTATTGAAAAATTCGTGAATGTGGTGATAACCATCCTGGCCCCGATAATGCTGGGACTGATGTTCATCAATACGATGCTGTCAAAATTCTTTGAGATTTCGATGTTCTGAAACCTGATTTTCTGTCAGGTACCAGCTTCCTCGACTGCAAATTTTTCTTTAGCGATCAGGCATAATTCGCGCCAGCGAACGATGTCGGGATGTTCGTTTCCGCGGAAAATTTCCATTAACCACGGCACCATCTCCTGAGAGTAACCAAACCTGTCCACAACCTCCTCGCATAGCTCTACTTCCTTATTGTGCACAATGCCATCTGCATAAACCATTTTCATGAGATCATAAAGCTGATCCATTTTTTTGAGATGGCTGTCCGGTACAAAAAGACTAAAGGGTTTATCAGAGTTGATCAGCAGGGTGATTTGCCTGTCCTTCAGCCCGTAACGGGCACCGACCCGATAGAGAAATTGTTCCTCTTCTGATCCAAGTGAACCGTCAGCCATGGCCATGGCAATTAGGTTCCTCATGCTGTTCTTTTTAAATGAAAGGAACTGATGTTCAAAAAATCCGCGCATAATATGAAAAAATTGAAAGCGGAAAATACTAACAATCAGTAATCTGACCTAAAAGATGTAAGAAAATAAGGTAATCTATCCCTCCTTCTCACGAAGTTCGCGACGAAGGATCTTTCCAACGTTCGATTTTGGCAGCTCTTTGCAGAACTCAATATATTTTGGCCGCTTGTAACCGGTGAGCTCATCGTGACAAAATTCTTTCAGTTCCTCCTCAGTCAGGGATTCATCTGCTTTGACCACGTATACCTTAACTACTTCATTGGAATGTTTATCGGGCACCCCGATCGCTGCCACTTCCAGGACTTTTTCATGATTGGCAAGAACATTTTCCACCTCATTTGGATACACATTAAATCCCGATACGTTAATCATGTCCTTTTTCCTGTCAACAATCCGGAAAAAACCATCTTTGTCCATGGCCCCCATATCACCGGTCCTGAACCAGCCGCCTTCAAAAAACACTTCCGAATTGTCCTTATTCCAGTATCCCGACATTACCTGGGGTCCGCGGGCACAAATCTCACCAACTTCATCCACGTCCAGCTTGTTCCCTTTTTCGTCAAAAATCGCCATTTCCGTACTCGGAGTCGGCAGTCCGATCGATCCCATCTTGTGGGAACCATCAAGCGGATTACAAGAAAGAACCGGCGATGTCTCACTCAGCCCGTAACCTTCCACCAGGGGCGAATTAGTCACTTTTTCCCATTTTTTGGCTACAAAATCCTGTACGGCCATTCCACCCCCGATCGTTCCTTTCAAATGTGTAAAATCGACTGAAGCAAAATCTGGCTGCGCAAGCAATCCATTAAATAAAGTATTCACCCCGGTCATCAGGGTAAACGGGGTTTTTGAAAGGGTCTTTACAAAACCCTTCATATCACGCGGATTGGTGATCAGGATATTTTCAGCACCGATACGCCACATCAGGAAACAATTTACCGATAACGCAAAGATGTGGTACAAAGGAATTGCTGTTATCATAACATCCTGTTCGCCTGCCTTCAGGAGCGGATTAAACCAGAGGCGCGTCTGTCGTGTGTGGGCAAGAATATTGCCATGCGAAAGCATGGCTCCTTTACTGACCCCGGTGGTACCGCCCGTATACTGAAGAAATGCGGTATCATCGGCAGTTACCTGCGGTGCCTGGAATTTTCTGTGTCGCCCTTCCTTCAGTGCGTCGCGGAATGACACCGCACCCGGTATGCTGTAGGAAGGCACCATTTTCTTGATGTGTTTAACGGCGAAGTTTACAAACCATCCTTTGAATCCGCCCAGCATATCACCGAGCCCCGTGATGATGATATGCTCAATATTAATTTTCTTCAATACCTTTTCAAGGTTGTGAGCAAAATTTGAAACGATGACCACGGCCTTTACCTCCGCATCTTTAAACTGATGCTCCATTTCACGGGGCGTGTACAGCGGATTCGTATTTACCACGATAAGTCCCATCTTGAGGGCGGCAAACAGAACAACCGGATACTGCAGGCAATTAGGCATCTGAATGGCAATCCTGTCCCCTTTCTGCAGGTGACACACCTCACGAAAATAGGCGGCCAGATCGATGGCCAGCTTATTTACCTCCGCATAGGTCATCGCTGTTCCCATATTACTGAATGCCGGTACGCTGGCATTTTCCGAACAAGTAGCCTCCATCATTTCGGCCAGTGAATTGTAGTCAGGACCTTCAATCTGTGCAGGAATACCTGCGGGATAATTCTCAATCCAGGGAAATTTACTCATAGGGTTCTTGGAAGATTCTTTCAAAGATGTATAAAAATGAACCAATTTACAACGGCGCAATGAGCCGGTTGTATACAGCTGAAAAGATAGTTTAAACGTCTTCGGATGAGTTAATTATTACACCCCGGCAGCTTATTTTCGAGGGTAATTGATTGACTGAGACCTTCTTTTACCGGACATGCGTTTGAGGCTTGAACAAGCCGGGCATTTTTTTTTCTCACGAACGTGAGTATATTGCTGAATAAGATGTCCGTGGAATAACCTAACGGGGTTATATAAAATAGAAAACCCCGGCAGCCAGAAGGCTAACCGGGGTAATCACCGATTCCAATCCAATTCAGGAGCTGTAGGGGAAGGATTCGAACCTCCACGGAGCAGTTAGGCTTAACCCCTAGCTAACGGGTCAGCTTTATCCCAGAACTCTCCACCCCCGAGACCGGAGGGCTTGTCTGCCTGTTTCAACACCCTACAGTGTATGCAGCTTTGCTGCTGATCAAATCACGCTCGTTTGCGTGCATTTCGTTGATCATTATGTTTCAAAGGTAGTAATCCGGATTAATTTTTAAAATTATTTCAAACAAATTGATGAATATTTACATTTGTTTTAATTTTTTTCTATATTGATTTCGCTATTTACAATTAACCCTCCAAAAAATGGCCACAGATTATGAACTTGATAACGTGGACCTCAAAATCCTTGAAATTTTGCTTAAAAACGCAAAAAAACCCTATACGGAAGTGGCAAAGCTCATTCCGGTATCGGGAGGAACGGTCCATGTGCGCATGCGCAAACTTGAAGAACTAGGTATTGTCGAAGGCACTACCCTCAAACTTAACTATGCAAAACTTGGATTCGACGTGACCGCCTTCATCGGAATTTTCCTGCTGCGCAGCGAATTATATGATGAAGTGATCAGTGAACTAAAAAAAATACCGGAAATAGTCAGCGTGCACTATACTACTGGTAACTACAGCATGTTTGCCCGGATTCACTGCCGGGATACGCAACATCTGAAAAATGTACTTCACGATAAGATACAGCGTGTTCACGGAATCACGCGTACCGACACAATGATCTCCCTGGAAGAAAGTATCGACCGGAATATCGATCTGCATGTCGAATAACGCTCACCTCATTGATTTTACGTATCAACCGGTAAAGGAAATCTATCGTAAAAACGGAGTTTGTGGAACAGGAATCATTAAATTTTGTTGTACATTTGTAGTGTAATTTGAAATTAGTCTAAATAACTGGAATGAGTAAAGACGATCAAATACTGGAGGAATTCACTTCCCGGGAATACGAGCATGGATGGAATATCGATCTGGAAGCCGATCAGGCGCCCAGAGGACTTAATGAGGATATCATCCGGTTTATCTCTGCCAAGAAGGAGGAACCGGAATGGTTACTTGAATGGCGGTTGAAAGCATATCGTACCTGGGAGAAAATGGCTGAGCCCCGCTGGGCCAATGTCACCTTCCCCAGGGTCAATTATCAGGATATCATCTATTACTCTGCCCCTAAACAGAAAGCCAAGCCCAAAAGCCTGGATGAAGTGGATCCTGAATTGCTTGACACATTCAAGAAACTGGGTATCTCTCTTGAGGAACAGAAAAGACTTACCGGAGTGGCAGTGGATGCTGTTCTTGACAGTGTATCTGTAGCAACCACCTTCAAAGATAAACTTGCTGAACTGGGCATTATTTTCTGCTCATTTTCGGAAGCGGTACAGAACCATCCGGAGCTGGTGAAGAAATATCTTGGTTCGGTCGTTCCGGTTAACGATAACTATTTCGCAGCCTTAAATTCGGCGGTTTTCTCCGACGGATCATTCTGCTATATCCCGAAAGGGGTTCGGTGCCCGATGGAGTTGAGCACCTATTTTCGTATCAACGCAGCGAACACCGGGCAATTTGAGCGTACGCTCATTGTAGCCGAAGAAGGAAGTTATGTTTCGTACCTGGAAGGTTGTACTGCACCCATGCGCGACGAGAATCAGCTTCACGCAGCCGTGGTGGAAATTTATGTGAAGGAGAAAGCGGAGGTTAAGTATTCCACCGTTCAGAACTGGTATCCTGGAAATAAAGAAGGAAAAGGCGGTATCTATAACTTTGTAACAAAACGGGGTATCTGTGCCGGCGATTTTGCAAAGTTATCCTGGACACAGGTTGAAACCGGGTCCGCAATTACCTGGAAATATCCTTCCTGCATTCTTAAAGGCAACAATTCCACGGGAGAATTCTACTCGGTGGCTGTTACCAATAATATGCAACAGGCCGATACCGGGACAAAAATGATTCATATCGGTAAAAACACCCGTTCAAGAATCGTCTCAAAAGGGGTGTCTGCCGGAAAGTCCCAAAACAGTTACCGCGGCCAGGTACACGTACTCAAGCGGGCAGAGAACGCCAGAAATTTCTCCCAGTGTGACTCCCTCCTGATGGGTAACCTGTGTGGCGCGCATACGTTCCCATACATTGATATTGAGAACAAAAGTGCCCAGGTAGAACACGAGGCGACTACCTCCAAAATTGGCGAAGACCAGATTTTCTATTGCACCCAACGGGGTATTGACGAGGAAAGTGCGGTAGCCCTTATTGTAAACGGCTACTGTAAAGAAGTTCTGAATCAGTTGCCTATGGAATTTGCTGTGGAAGCCCAGAAACTGCTGGCACTGACACTTGAAGGGTCAGTAGGATAAGAAATTCAAACACATTATTACTTAAATAACGTATTGCATGCTTACGATTAAAGATCTACATGCTTCGATTGAAGATAAACAAATCCTGAACGGGATCAACCTGGACGTCCAGGCGGGTGAAGTTCACGCGATCATGGGTCCGAACGGTTCAGGAAAAAGTACGCTTGCCTCAGTACTGGCAGGCCGGGAAGATTACGAAGTGACCCGGGGCGAAATCATTTATAAAGGGATGGACCTTATTGATATGGCTCCCGAAGACCGGGCGCGGGAAGGTATATTCCTTGCGTTTCAGTATCCGGTGGAAATCCCCGGCGTAAGTACTACTAATTTTCTGAAAACTGCCTTGAACCAGGTTCGGGAGCATCGGGGTGAAGAACCTCTTGATGCCGTATCTTTCCTGACCCGGATGAAAGAAAAAATGAAACTGGTCGATATGGATCAGTCACTTCTCAGCCGTTCCCTGAACGAAGGATTCAGCGGAGGTGAGAAGAAACGAAATGAAATCTTCCAGATGGCAATGCTTGAACCAACGCTTTCCATCCTGGACGAAACTGATTCAGGACTGGACATCGACGCCCTGAGAATTGTAGCAAATGGTGTAAACAAACTGAAATCACCGGAGAATGCCACCATCGTTGTAACGCATTACCAGCGCCTGCTCGAATATATTGTTCCTGATTACGTCCATGTCCTTTACAAAGGAAAAATAGTGAAGTCAGGCACCAAAGAGCTTGCCCTCGAACTCGAGGAAAAAGGCTATGACTGGATTAAGGAAGAAGTTGACGCACAAAAAGCCTAACCGGACTAATTGATGAGTACGATTCTGGATACATTGAAAGAAAAATTTCAGGCCGCTGAGTTGTCTCTGAACGGTTCTGTGCCGGAAAAGCTCCATAAGCTCCGGAAGGAAGCCATGGACAAAGTCCTTCAGGATGGTCTTCCGGACAGAAAAAGTGAAGCCTACAAATATACTGACCTCAGCAAGACTCTGAAGCGATTCGATTCAGCTCCGTTGCTTGAATCTGCCGGAGCTCTTAAAGAATTTCCTGAGGCCCTGATCAGCGGGGACAACCTTAATTACCTAACGTTTATTAATGGCCGTTTCAGAGGGGAACTCTCCCGTGTGGTATCACCGGCTGAAGAACTTGAAGTAAGGCCTTTGGCTGATGTTCTGGAGAATGATGAAGCATTCTTCAGTAAATATTACGGACAACTCGCAGATGCTGATAAGGACGCATTTGTCGGGCTGAATTCGGCATTCTCTGCCGGGGGTGTGCTTATCCATATTAAGAAAAATGCCCGTCCGGCTGCTGTCGTTATCCGGCACATTGCCGATAATTCGGCCGGTGAAGGGATAACCTATTCCCGCAATCTCTGCATAGCGGAACGCTTCAGTGAGTCGGTTATCACGGAACAATTTTCAGGGACCGCCGATCATGAATATTTCAGGAATTCGCTTTCAGAAGTATTTGTCGATGTAAATGCGAAAGTGCAGTGGCACAAAATGCAAAATGATGTGGCCGCCAGTCAGATCGATCAGATGGAAGTTCACCAGGAAAACGCAAGCCGGTTTGACCTTACCACGCTGACCACCGAAGGAAAACTGATTCGGAATAATGTCCGCATTGCCGTTGATGGTGAAGGCTGTGAGACGCATCTCTATGGATTATACCTTATCAATGGGAAGACCCACGTGGATAACCAAACCTCAGTGGATCACATCAAGCCTCATTCTGAAAGCAACGAATTATATAAAGGGGTTCTGGATGAGCGTGCCCATGGGGTATTCAATGGAAAGGTGTATGTGCGCCAGGAAGCCCAGAAAACAAATGCCTTCCAGTCCAATAAGAATATACTTTTGTCAGATAACGCTACGGTGAATACAAAACCACAGCTTGAGATCTGGGCAGATGATGTCAAATGTTCACATGGATGTACCACGGGCCAGCTTGATGATGAGGCACTGTTTTATCTCCGGTCGCGCGGACTCTCAGAAGCCTCTGCCCGCCGGCTGATGTTGCTGGCGTTTGCCATTGATACCATGCATGGTATAGACCACGAAGAAATCAAATCTGTATTCGAACAGGAAGTCACCCGAAAACTGGATTCCTGATGCAAAACCAGGTTTCACATACAGCTGAAAAACTGGACATCAAATCGCTGAGAGAAGAATTTCCTATTCTCCGGCAAAAGGTGAATGGATATCCCCTCGCCTATTTTGATAATGCAGCAACAACGCAGAAACCTGCCCGGGTTATTGATGCCTTAAGCACCTATTATTTGGAGTATAATGCCAATATTCATCGCGGTATCCATACGCTGGCGGAAAAAGCTACCAAAGCATTTGAGAATACCAGAAAATCGGTACAACAGTTTATAAACGCTCCGGAAAGTGAAGAAATCATCTTTACCAGGGGGACCACTGAAAGTATAAACCTGGTAGCCGCCACCTACGGACGGATGATGCTGGAAAAAGGAGATGAAATTATCATTTCAGGTCTTGAGCATCACAGTAATATCGTACCCTGGCAATTACTGGCCGGGGAAAAGCAGGCGACAATCAGGGTGATTCCTGTGCAGGAAGACGGTTCTCTTGATTTGAATGCCTACGCACAACTGCTATCCGGTAAGACCAAAATTGTTGCCGTAAACCATGCGAGCAACAGCCTGGGAACCATAAACCCGGTTCGTCAAATAATTAAGAAGGCCCATGACGCCGGGGCGGTGGTCATGATCGACGGGGCCCAGGCGGGCGCACATATTCCGATAGACGTGAAATCACTGGACTGTGATTTTTATACCTCATCAGCACATAAGTTCTACGGGCCGACCGGTGCCGGTTTTCTATACGGAAGAAGAGAACTTCTTGAAAAAATGCCTCCCTATATGGGTGGTGGGGAAATGATCAAAGATGTGAGTTTCAGTGGCACCACCTACAATGACATACCGTATAAATTCGAAGCAGGTACCCCGAATATTGCAGATGTGGTAGCCATGAATGAGGCCATTTCTTTCATTAATCAGTATGGCAAGGAGCATATGGCGGCCTATGAGAATGAATTACTGGCCTATGCGGTGGAAAGAACCCAGAACCTTTCCGGTTTTCGGGCTGTGGGGACAGCGTCGGAAAAAGTGAGTATTCTCAGCTTTCTGATTGACGGCATCCATTCCTATGATATCGGACAAATGCTGGATGCACGTGGGGTGGCAGTTCGTACCGGACACCATTGTACACAACCCCTCATGGATCATTTTGGCATTGAGGGAACAGTCCGGGCATCACTTGCTGTTTATAACACGAAAGAAGAGATTGACCAATTCGCCGAGGGATTGGAACGTGTGATAAAATTTATGAAGTAAATGGCAGATTCAACCTCAAATATCCAGCAGGAAATTATTGATGAATTCTCCATGCTTGACGGAGACCGGGAAATGACCAACTTCTATATTATGGAACTTGGTCAAAAGTTACCGGAGATGCCTGAAAGCCTGAAGACCGAGGAGAATATTGTTAAAGGTTGCCAGTCCAAAGTTTGGATGACTGCCGAACTGGACGGAAATCAAATTGCCTTCCTGGCAGATAGCAATACCGCCATAACAAAAGGACTGGTCAGTTTGCTGGTTAGAATATTTGATCATCAGACACCTGATGCAATACTCGAGACCGAAATTACTTTTCCGGAAAAGATCGGTATGGACCGCTTTATCGGAACCCAGCGATCCAACGGGTTTGCTGCCATGATCAAACAAATGAAATTGTACGCCCTTGCATTGAAAAGTAAACTGGAGGCCGAATTATGAGTGAAGAGAATATAATAAAAGAGCGGGAAATGAAAGAACAGGTCGTAGAAGCACTGAAAACAGTTTACGACCCTGAAATTCCTGTCGACATTTATGAGCTGGGACTTATTTATGAGATCAGTGTGTTTCCTGTAAATAATATTTACATCCTGATGACCCTGACTTCACCCAATTGCCCGGCTGCAGAAACCATCCCCATGGACGTGGAAACACGTGTCAAAGAGATTGAAGGAGTCAATGACGTCAATGTGGAGATCACTTTTGATCCCCCCTACTCGCAGGACATGATGTCAGAGGCCGCAAAATTAGAATTAGGATTTTTATAATAATACAATTATGAGCATGTATCCCGAAGAATTAGTAGCACCAATGCGGACCGACCTGAGCTCGGCCGGATTTGAAGAATTGAAAACACCTGAAGCAGTGATCGCACATTTTGATAATCACGAGGGGACTTCCCTGCTGGTAATCAATTCCGTGTGTGGGTGCGCCGCCGGAGCAGCAAGGCCGGGTGTAAAATATGCCCTGGATGCCAGCGATAAACGGCCGGACAACCTGGTTACCGTTTTCGCCGGAGTGGATCAGGACGCCACGGCAAAAGCACGTGAATTTACACTGCCTTATCCGCCGTCGTCGCCATCAATCGCTTTGTTTAAAGATGGTGAACTTATTCATTTTATCGAGCGCCATCATATTGAAGGACGGAATGCCCAGATGATCGGAGCGCATCTGATCGAAGTATTCAAAGAATACTGCTAATAAGCCGTTCCACAATAAAGAAAAGAGGCCGGTAAATACCGGCCTTTTTTTATTGATCCTTTTACCGGTTAATAATTATTCGTTTCTGTTCTGTTTCCGCACCGGACTCATTGGTCATGATCAGGAGATAGGTGCCGTTATTCAGACCGGAAGAATTAAATTCAATTTCATAGGTACCGGCATTCATCCGGTCACTGACCAGTTCCCTGGCCAATCGCCCGCTTAAATCATAAAGACTAATATTCAAAAGAGTTTCTTCCGGCAGGCGAAATACGATCCGTGAAGAAGTCATGACAGGATTAGGATATACACCTGTTAATTCGAAATAGTACGGCATTTCTTCCTCACCAATTGATGCGGACATTTCAGAAGAAAAACGTGGCCAGACAGAAGGCATAACAGAGAGAATTACATCTACCTGATCAATCAGGTTTGTGGCCTGGGAAGCATTCAGTACACCCCTGAACCATAATTTTTCCACCTGGTGACGCACTACCTGAAGTAAAGCAACTGCACCATAAACCCTGTTTTTCTCATACAACTTAGCGGTTTGATCAATTAATCTTATAAGTGACCGGGACCGGCCTTTGTTCAAAACCCCTGCCGCCTGGAGACTCAGCACGTCTGCCTTAAGGTTGGCAAGTGCTTGTATAACTGACAAGGCAGTTACCTGCACATAATCAGGTTCACTGTCATACAATCCGTCATTCACGACCAACTGAATAATGTATTCTCCCGGTACATCTGTGGTAAAAGATGGAGCAGAACTATTTGCACCAGACAATGCGGCCCCACTGCCTGCAGGTAATGGATCTCCGGAATCCGGAGCGTCAAACATCCAGGAATAACTTATAGTCTCACCTTCCGGATCATAGGAAAGCGAACCATCCAGTTCGACCGATTGTCCCGCCACAACCGTTATATCTTCCCCGGCATTCGCAACAGGAGGAAAATTCGGAATAACAGCAATCATGACCAACCCGGATGCCACATTTCCCTTTCCGTCCGTGATAGAAACAGTTAATGATTCCACACCGGTAGCTCCGGAATTCGGCGTATAAGTAAATCCGCCTTCGGAGGTAGTGCCTGTCACAGTGCCGATTGCCGGAAATGTATAGGAAATCCACTCAATCGGGTCACCTTCCGGATCAGTATCATTCCCGAGATGCCCCGGGGCAGCGATTGTCAATGGCTGATCCTGATTGGTCGTGAACACATCCGGAACCTGAACAGGCGGCAGGTTATCCTTAATCAAAATTGTGATTTGGGTGGATCCCACATTACCATTTCCATCGGTTATGGAGACGGTAATAGTTTCCAGGCCTGATACTCCGGGATCGGGGGTATAGGTAAATCCACCTCCGGAAGAAGTACCTGTGACCGTGCCTAAGGTGGGAAAGGTATATGAAATCCATTCTACCGGATCGCCATCCGGGTCATAGTCATTTGCCAGATGACCAGGATCAGCAATAACCAGGGGCTCGTCCTGATTTGTTACATACACATCAGGGACAGCCACCGGTGGCAGATTCTTTTCCACAAAAATTGTAACCTGGCCAACAGCAATTCCTCCATTTCCATCTGTAATGGTTACGGTCAAATTCTCAATCCCGGAAAACCCCGGATTTGGTGTATAAGTAAACCCGCCATCAGAGGTTGTACCCGTCACGGTCCCGTTTGCCGGAAATGTATAGGAAATCCACTCTACCGGATCACCATCCGGGTCATAATCGTTGGCCAGGTGTCCCGGAGGTGATACCGTTAAAGCCTGTCCTTGTTGTGTAATGAAGACATCAGGAATTGCCACCGGCGGTAATTCCGGAGAAGGTATCACGGTAATAACAATGCGTCCGACATCAAAATTTCCATTGCCATCCGTAATGGTCACATCGAACGATTCCTGGCCCGTAAAGCCCGGATTGGGAGTATAAGTAAATCCACCGTCGGAGGTTGTGCCGGTCATCGTCCCGTTGGAAGGAAAAGTATACGAAATCCACTCTACCGGATCGCCATCCGGATCATAGTCGTTGCCCAGGTGACCCGGGGCCGTGACCACAAGTGCTTCACCCACTGGTGTCGAATAGGCATCAGCGATGGCAACCGGTGCTGAACCAGTCAGCGGCACCACGGTAATAATGAGTTCTGAAGAGGCTATATTTCCATTTCCATCGGTTATGGTCACTGTAATTGATTCATGTCCAGTGAATCCGGGGTTTGGCGTATAGGTAAATCCGCCATCTGAAGTTGTACCCGACATAGTGCCATTCGAAGGAAACGTATACGATATCCATTCTAGCGGATCGCCATCCGGATCATAATCATTGGCCAGGTGACCGGGCGCCGGCACGGTTAATGACTGCCCTTCATCAGTGACAAATACGTCCGAAAGCGCTACCGGCGGACGCTGGTCGGAAGCAATTACCTGGATGTTGACCTCCCCGAAGGCAATATTTCCGTTACCATCTGTTATCGCAATTTCCAGGGTCTCAAGACCTGAAAAACCGGGATTGGGGGTATAGGTAAATCCCCCGTCTGACGAAGTTCCGCTCACCGTTCCATTTTCCGGGAAGGTATAGGAAATCCATTCTACCGGATCGCCCTCCGGATCATAATCATTGGCGAGATGACCGGGAGCCGTAACCACAAGTGGTTCGCCCTGCGCAGTGGAAAACACATCAGGTACAGCCACCGGGGCCAGATTTTCCTTGACCAGTATGATGAGCTGTCCCTGGGCAATATTTCCGTTCCCATCCGTAATGCTTATCGTGATTGTTTCCAACCCGTTAAACCCGGCATCCGGTGTATAGGTAAAACCACCGTCCGAGCTTGTTCCGGACATCGTCCCGCTTGATGGAAACGTGTAGGAAATCCACTCCAGGGGGTCTCCTTCGGGATCGCTGTCGTTTCCAAGATGCCCGGGAGCACTGACAACCAATGACTCTCCTTCAGGAATTGTGTATACATCCGGAACAGCAACCGGAGAAGCATTATCCTTTACCAGGATTGCAATCTGCCCGCTGGCAATACCCCCATTTCCATCCGAAATGGTTACTATAAAGCTGTCAACACCTGAAAATCCCGGATCCGGAGTATATGTAAAAGTACCATCCGTTGAAGTCTCCGAAACTGTTCCGTTCGACGGGAGTTGATAGGTGATCCATGACAGTGCGTCCCCGTTAATATCGTAATCATTGGCAAGATGCCCGGGGTCATCCACTACCAGTGGCTCCCCTTTGGAGGTAATATAAACATCCGGAATTGCCACGGGTGGAAGATTTGGCATGGCATCTTCCAGTTCAGACGGACTCGCTAAACCTGGTAACCCATCCATTACCTTTTTTCCGGATTGCCTTACAGAAAACTCCTCATGGCTCTCCTCGTCCGAACGGGGCAACGCCTTCACTGCATCTTCCTGCAAACCGGAGATATCCAGTTCGACCTCCGGCGTATTTCCATTCTCCAGCAATTTTTGATATTTTTCATTAATCAGTATTGAACGATCTTCGGAAAGCCTTTCTGTTTCATTCCCGGCAATACTGGATGGAAGTGCTTTTACACCACTGCCTCCGATCAGAAGATCGGGTTGAACTTGCCTGAGAGAATAATTCCTGATCAATTTCGCCGCTCCTTCCGGGCTGTCAATCAGGATAACCATGTCATCCGGATTGAATTTAATTTGCGGGTTTACGGAGTTTGATCCAGGTAATTCGCGCACAATACCATCCCGGTAAAATTGATTCGTGACATCAGCGGGCATCAGAAGGTATTTTCTATTGATGTCTTCTGACTGAAATCCATTGATATAAATAACCGAATCGGACAATGATTTATCAGACGGTTTTTCGGCAATTACTTTTTTGGAAGCTATGTCCTGGGCAATTAACCTGTCCGGGATAAATACACCGGCGATAAACAGGATACAGAAAAAGAGATGATTACGGAAATGAAAACGATTGATTAGCAAACCTGATTGGAAAGGTGAGTTCATGGGAATCGGATTAGTATAGTGATTTTACAACCAACTTCACTGGGTATACTACCCGCCGGACAGCAACAAATAAATTAGGGCGATTCTTTATTAAATCCAATACCTATATCCAGTGATTTTAATCTAATGCACTGGTATTCAAATATTTTTGTAAAATTTGGCCGGAATAATACCAGAATAGTTACATCCGGCCCCCTTTCATCTTATGATTTGTGTATGTATTTTCACCCATGGCTTCTCAAAACCGCACCAATGATCCCGGAACCGGAACCAGGTATTCTTCCTACTCCAAGCGGATCATTAATAAGAATGGCAGCTTTAATGTCATCAAAAAGGGATTACCACCAAGCAGCCGGAATGCCTATCAGTACCTAATCCAGATCGGGTGGACGAGCTTCCTGGGCATTGTTGTGCTCTATCTCCTGGCTATAAATGCCATTTTTGCTACCATCTATTACCTGAGCGCACCTCCGGAGTTTGCTGAAGGCTGGATGGGATTCAACCGCTGGCTGGAATGCTACTTTTTCAGTTTCCAGACATTTACAACAGTGGGGTACGGAGCTATGGCTCCGGTCGGGATCGCCATGGGAGTCATCTCTTCATTCGAATCCATTTTCGGTTGGATAAGCTTCGCTATCATCACGGGTATTCTGTACGGAAGATTCTCCCGGCCTTCCGCCAGGCTGATGTACAGTACGAATGCGTTGATCGCTCCTCACAAGGACGGAAAGGCTCTTCATTTCCGGATAGCCAATAAGCGTCGCAGTACACTGATGGAAATGGAAGCCACCGTACTCCTTATGACCGTTCAGCGTGACAAGGAGGGAAAAGGAATCCTGGAAAGAAACTTTCAGCAACTCAAACTTCAGATCAACAGGATTATCTTCTTTCCGTTAAACTGGACTATCGTACATCCTATTGATGAAAAAAGTCCGCTATTTGAAAAATCAGCCTCCGACCTGAAAGAAATGGACGCCGAAATTCTGATTATGATCAAAGGGTTTGATGATACATTCAGCCAGGTGGTCCACAGTCGCTATTCTTATAAATGGAATGAGATTGTCTGGAATGCCCGTTTTGAAATGGCGTATAATACTATTCCTTCCGGTGATATTGAGTTGTATTTTGATTTGCTGGATAAGTACCGGAAAGTTTAATTTCCGAAAGCCGTTATTACCACCTCACTTAACCAATTAGCCATGGGCAGATCAACCGGTGGATTGTCACTTTTTTTATATTTCTTCCCGCTAATAGTAAACTTTACAGGGAGAATAAAGCGTGATGCATGAAGCCCTGAATCATCAACTGCTGGCAACCAGGCATTGGTTACCAAACTGAAAGCGCGCAGAACCTCCTCTCCGCAACCAAATCCAATATCATTGTAGAGCTTAAATTTTCCGGCCATTCCGTCAGTATTTACCTCGAATACTAAATAAATGGTGCCATCCTTTCGCCGCTGTCTCGCCCTTTTGGGGTATCGTAAATTATTGGCCAGCACGTGATACAACTCTGACTCTGAACCCAGGTAGCGTGGATAAGACTTCAGCTCCTTTTCTATCCACAAACCATTTTCCTCTATAACGTATGGGCCTTTCGACTTTTCCAGATATAGTATCTCGCCTGTCGTATGGTTGACTTTCAATGTCAGCTCATCTTCCCGGTCATAATAACTCCAGACACCAACCCGTTTGCCATTTCTTGATAGTCCCTTCATAAAAGGGGTATCTGTTTTTTCAAACGAGTCCTGCGGTTCCAGCCGTATAACAAAACCACTACCTTCCGGCAGAATAAACCTGACAGGCATGTATCCTTCTTTCTTAATAAGGATCTCGCCAGATGGTTTATCCGTAATTGAAATGATACCAAATTCATCGGTTTCAATGCTGTCTTGACCAGTAATCATGATGGCCGACTGAACCACTTCTCCCGATACAGCATCCACGACCTTTACTTTTACCTCCTGGCCGGAAGCAAAATGGAATAATATAAGTAAGACGATAAACACAAAATTTTTCACAGCGTTAAATATAGTAATAGCAGTCTTAAAATTAAATCGGGGCATCATTTTAGTTAAATGACTATCTTGCACGAATGCCTGCCTTTCTGAATTCACCCGTATATATTCTCACTGTACTTACCGGCATCGTCTTTCTTTCGGAATGGATACTGAAATACAAATTGTTTCGCAGGTTTGGCGCCGCCCTGATGGCCATTATTTTCGGTGCCATCGTGGCCAACGTTGGATTACTGCCCGCTTCATCCAACCCGGTATACGATAATATTTTCGATTACATTGCCCCGGCGGCCCTTTTCCTCCTGCTCCTGGATGTCAATCTCACCGAACTAAAAAATGTCGGATGGCCAATGCTCGTTCTCTTCCTGGTTGGTTCAGCTGGAACCGCAGCCGGTGTGGTGGTGGCCGTTTCAATTATTCCCGATTCCGGTATTTTTGAGGGGGCATACGCTCCTCTGGCGGGCATGCTGGCCGGAACCTACACCGGCGGATCCATCAATTTCAATGCGGTTGCGCTGCATTACGATGTCGTGGAAAAAGGGCTGGTCTATACGAGCGCTATTGCTGTGGATAATATCGCAACTGCAGTCTGGATGTTTGTTACTATCACAATACCGGGCATCCTTCAAGGAAAAAAACATCTGCGCAAGAAGCCCGTCTCAACTTCAGAAAAGCCTGCAAAACCCATCTCTTTAAAAGACCTTTCCCTCCTGATTTTCATCACCATTGCGGCACTGTGGATTTCAGTCGAACTGGCCGGCTTTTTCAGCCGTTTCGGGGTAGAGGTGCCAATGATCATCATCATAACGACCATTGCCCTGGTGCTCGCGCAGTTTCGCATGATCCATCAACTACCGGGCAATCAGAAATTTGGCTCATGGCTGGTCTTCCTGTTCCTGGCTGTGATTGGTGCCTTCTGCGACCTGGGGGCATTCTCCAGGGCCGGTACCCTGGCAATGGTCATCCTCGGCTTTGTCCTGATTATCTTCACCGTGCATGCCTTGTTTATGTGGGCAGCATCCAAAGCCATTCCTTCCGACTGGGATGAAATAGCGATTGCCTCACAGGCCAATATTGGTGGCAGCACGACTGCCATGGCCCTGGCACAGAATTTTGAACGGCACGAGCTCGTCCTTCCCGCCATTATTATTGGAACCCTGGGAAATGCACTTGGCACCTATATTGGTTTCCTTGTTGCCGCTTTTGTTTGATTATTTTTTATCTTTCGCACAAAAAAACTGACTGTAATGAGATTATTGCTTCTTGTTGTTTTGCTAACTTTTTCTGTGTCAGCCTCAAACGGGCAGGACCAGGCGTATCAATTATATTCGGCCAAAGGCAAAAAAGTGAAATATGATAAAATGGTGCAGCAACTGGAGGGAGCCGATGTCGTTTTTTTTGGAGAATATCACAATAACCCGATAACGCACTGGCTGCAGCTCGAAGTGACCAGGTCGCTTGGTTCCGCTCATGAGCTTGTGCTGGGTGCGGAAATGTTTGAAGCCGATAACCAGGATCAGCTTAATGATTATCTTGCCGGAGAAATAGACGCTGCCGGACTTGACAGTACGGCCAGACTATGGCAAAACTACAAGACAGACTATGCCCCTCTCGTGAATTACGCAAAGGAGAATGAATACCCGTTCGTCGCCACCAACATTCCAAGAAGATACGCCAACCTGGTTTACAAGGAAGGCTTTGAAGCTTTAAACGATCTCAGCAAGGAAGAAAAGGAATGGATCGCACCCCTCCCGATCCATTATGACGCGGAACTTCCCGAATACAAAGGAATGATGGAAATGATGGGTGAGCACAGTTCACCGACCATGCCCATGGCACAAGCCTCCAAAGATGCCACCATGGCCTGGTTTATTTCAGGGAACCTGAAGCCCGGCACTATCTTCATTCATTATAACGGGTCCTATCATTCAAATAATTATGGCAGCATACTTTACTACCTGAAACGCAGTAACCCGGAGCTCAAAATTATGACCATTACCACGGTAGAGCAACCGAATATCACCAAACTGGCAGGTGAATCAGAGGACCTCGCAGACTTTATCATATGTGTCGATGAGGATATGACCAAAACTTACTGAATGTCTTCACTGCGAATAATGGTGCTGACATGAAAGTACAGATCCCTTCCCGGACATGTGATTTTGTCATTATCATTATCCTTTTCATTATCATTTCCCTGACCGTGTATTCCATCCACGGAATCAAAATAGTAAATGACTCGGCCAGATACCTGGAGTACGCGTCAAATCTTTCAGAAGGCTTTTATCTGGACAAACATAATTTCTGGTATGTCGGATATGTGTTCTTCATTTTTATAATCCAGCATATATTTGGGAATGACCCCGTCTGGCTTATTCTTTCACAATATCTGTACAGTCTGGCAGGCATTGTTTTTCTATACCTAACCGTAGACGTGCTTCATGGTCAACGGGGCCCAGCCATCCTGAGCGCCCTCATGTACCTGCTCTTTATTGAGATTAGTTTCTGGAATTCCTATATTCTTTGTGAGTCTTTTTACCTGAATACGATTTGTATAAGCCTTTATTTCCTTCTGAAACTCTATAAGGCAGATCGTAGTGAACTAATTCTGATTCTACCCGCTCTTTTTTTTATCACCCTGACTTCACTCTCAAAACCCACAGGAGTTGCCATGCTGCTTTCCGTTCTCCTCGTAACGCTTTACTTCCTGCAGAAACAGATCAGGCTGCGCCCTCCGGTATTCGTAATAATCACCCTTCTCGCCTTTATCGGATCGGCACTTCTACTCAATACCATGCTCAGGACTTACCTGGTCCTGGAAAATTACCAGTTAGGCGAAATTGTCTACGGCGTTTCATTGGTAGGTGGTTATGAACAATTGCTCGTTCGTGTCCCTGAACACCTTAGTATACTCCCTGAAACGTATCCCCCACTGCTCAGGATCCTGCATTTTGCCCTTGCCAATTTCCCCTATTGGATTCGCCTCTTTAGCATGAAAGTGTTCTTTTTCCTGCTTCACATACGACCTTTCTGGTCCATCACACATAACCTGTTTAACCTGGCCTTCCTGCTGCCCCTGTACTTATTCACTATATTGGGCCTGAAAGGCCTTCCGCGCGGACTGAGTTTGTTTTTCTATGCGTTCACAGGTATTCAGATTTTAAGTGTAGGTCTCACTTCTGTTGATTGGGACGGACGATTTCTTATGCCGTTGCTGCCGTTGCTGTTCGCAATCAGTTCCGTAGCACTCCACCGGACCTTCATACGTGTTATTTCACCGGAGAATTAACTCTTCTTTTTTTGAAGACTAATATGGAATTCAATTTATTTGGTAATTTCCGTTGAGCAACCTGCAAACTGATTTAAGCCATCTCATATGTCCGAAAAAAATCACGCCCCTATCACGGTATCTGCCCTTGTGAATGCACCTGTTCAAAAGGCCTGGGAGTTCTGGACCACCCCGGAACACATCGTAAATTGGAATTTCGCTTCAGATGATTGGTGCTGTCCGTCCGCGAGTTGCCACCTAACGCCCGGGGGCACCTTTTCCTGGAGAATGGAGGCTAAGAACGGAAGCATGGGATTTGATTTTTCCGGAAAATTTGACACGGTTAGTCCGCCGGAGAAACTAACTTACATGCTAGAAGACGGGCGTCAGGTCGCGGTTGAATTTAAAGAACAGGGATCGGCCACACTAATCGAAGAGACCTTCGAACCTGAAAATGAAAATTCTCCTGATCTCCAGCAGGAAGGATGGCAGGCAATTCTTAACAACTTCAAAAAGTTTGCTGAATCGAAGGCTGATTAACCGATAATTACATATACGGTTACAGATTATCTTCTCCATGATATTATATTCACATCTCAAGAAAGATTGAATATATATGTCATTAAAAACCGCCTTTAAGCACCTTTTGGTGCTGAATCTGTTCTTTTTCTCATCACCCTTGCTGGCCCAGAGCCCCAACCAGTCTTCACTGACTATCGATCAGATCATGCAAGGTGAAGATTTCGTAGGCTACCTTCCGTCGCGCGTCGAATGGTCGGCCGACAGCCGTCACATTTTTTTCAGCTGGAACCCGGATAATGATACCATTCGATCCACCTATAGAGCCGACATTTCGGATGGTGAGATCTCAAAGCTGTCTTTTGATGAACAACGTCAGTTACCCGACGACGGAGTGTATTCTCACGATAAAAAATGGAAAGCGTATGACAAATCCGGTGATCTGTTCCTGCAGGATATGTCTGATTATTCTGTCCGCCAGATTACCAGCACCAATTCGTGGGAACGATCACCGGAATTTTCCGGGGATGGGAAATACATTATTTACCAGTCAGATAACAATCTCTTTTCCTGGGAAATTGCAACCGGAAGTGTAAAGCAGCTGACTGATTTCCGCTCCGGACAGGAAAATAATGAAAAAATGTCTGAACAGGATCAGTGGCTGGAGAATGATCAGTTGTCAAACTTTGATATCCTGAAGAAACGACAGATGGAATCTGAAACCAGGGAGTACAGGGGTGAACAGGCATCACCAGAACGGCCTGAAACGATATATATGGGACGTAAACGTCTGGCCGGTCTCAGCATTTCTCCGGATATGAATTACGTGGTGTACCGTCTCATGACACCGGCTGATGATAAAAATACCATGGTGCCTGATTTTGTAACACAATCGGGTTACACAAATGAACTGAATGCCAGGGCCAAAGTCGGCGGTGAGCAGAACACCTTTGAATCACATATCCTTAATCTTCAGACAGATTCTACCTATGAAATAGCGACAGAAACGCTGGAGGGCATTTATAATAAGCCAGAATACCTGCGGGATTATGCTTCGGAGGACTCCACCTACAGTGAGACCTATGATAAACCCAAGGATGTCGTTGCAGGTATGCCCGTATTCTCACAGGATGGCAAAGCAGTATTAAATATTACTTCAGAGGACAGTAAAGACCGATGGATTGCCCGGCTTGACCTTGAAACAGGATCCCTTATCCAGCTTGATCATCAGCACGACGAGGCCTGGATCGGAGGACCGCAGGTCGGCTGGTTTGCCAATGGCACGCTCGAATGGATTGATGACGACCATATCTGGTTCAAATCAGAACAAACAGGGTATGCTCATATTTACCGCACTAATGTGGAATCAGGTAAAACGGACGCACTTACCAGCGGGAACTTTGAAGTTCTGGAAGCCACTCTTTCAGATGATAAAAAGAAGTTTTACATGACCACCAACGAGGTAAGTCCGCACGAACATCATTTTTACCATATGCCGGCAAAGGGCGGGAAAAGGACGCGTATTACAACGAGAAAAGGTGGTCACGAGGTCACTGTTTCACCGGATGAAAAGATGCTTGCCGTCCGTTACTCCTACTCCAATCAGCCATGGGAACTGTATGTCATGCCAAACAAAGAAGGAGGAGAAATGACCCGGCTGACCAATTCTACCACAGATGAATTCAATGCGTACGATTGGCGGGACCCGGAGATCATACGTTTTACTGCAAGGGATGGAGCAGAAGTTCCCGCCAGTCTGTATGAACCGGCAACGGGCAAAAAGAATGGGGCAGCCGTCATATTTGTACATGGTGCAGGGTATTTGCAGAATGTTCACTCCTGGTGGCCGTCGTATTACCGGGAGTATATGTTCCATAATTTCCTTGCTGATAACGGCTACACGGTACTGGCCATTGATTTTCGTGCCAGTGCAGGTTACGGAAGGGACTGGCGTACGGCCATTTACCGGCACATGGGAGGCAAAGACCTGGATGACCAGGTAGACGGGGCAGCTTACCTGGTGAATGAACACGGGATTGATGCCGGCAGAATCGGGATCTACGGCGGATCATACGGGGGGTTTATAACCCTGATGGCGATGTTCAACGCACCGGAAACCTTCGCCAGTGGCGCTGCCCTCCGATCGGTAACCGACTGGGCGCACTATAACCATGGCTACACTTCCAGAATTCTTAATACACCGGCACAGGACAGCATCGCGTATGCCAGGAGTTCGCCCATTTATTTTGCCGAAGGACTGGAAGGCCAGCTATTGATCCTGCACGGCATGGTCGACACAAATGTTCATTTTCAGGACGTAGTACGACTCTCACAAAGGTTAATTGAATTAAAAAAGGAGAACTGGGAGTTTGCGGTATTTCCGGTGGAGGGACATGGATTTGTGGAGTCTTCCAGCTGGTCAGACGAATACCGGCGTATTTATAAATTATTCCGGGAAACACTTTTGGAATAAAGTGTATCAAGCTACCTTTCAACAACTTAGCCGACTATGAAATACTTCCTGATCATCCTTTTGCTGCCTGCGTTTCTGAATTCTTCAGGGCAGGTGGTTTATGAGGTTAATAAAGCTGCGGATGTGCTTAATTATACCTTTACCCTTACCCTCAATGACTCCTCCGATGTTATTCAGGGAAAATCAGAGGTCACAGTTAATTTCTCAGAAGTTCCGGATTCATTTGTTCTTGACCTCATTGGAAAAAAAGGATCCTTCGGGATGACGGTCGATCAGGTATACGATGGGAACAATCCGGTGAATTACACCTTTGAAAATGATAAGGTCAACATCAATCCGGCTGACGGGCCGCTAAACCGTACCTTTTCCATACATTACCAGGGTATTCCGGAGCGGGGCCTCGTAATCGATACAACGAAATTCGGAAACAGGTCGTTCTTCGGGGACAACTGGCCCAACCTCGCGCGTCACTGGCTGGCCAGCGTGGATAACCAGCATGATAAAGCCTCGGTTGAGTTCCGGATTATTGCGCCTTCCCGCTACGACGTGGTGGCCACAGGCAGAAAAGTCGAAGAAAGTCACCTGCCTGACGGATACAAATTAACCCGTTACCTGGAACCTGCGCCGGTCGCAACGAAAGTCATGACGATCGGGGTGTGTGAATTCGCCTCCGTGGTATTGGGTTATGTCGATGATATAGAAATTTCCGCCTGGGTTTATCCGGAAAACAGGCTAGAAGGGTTTTCAGACTATTCTCCCGCGGTGGAAGTCATGGAATACTTTATTGACCGGATCGGGCCCTACGCATTTGCCAAACTGGCTAATATGCAGGCAAAGACACAATGGGGCGGACTGGAAAATGCCGGGACTATTGCTTATCGTGAAAGCTCGGTAACGGGAAATAACGAAGTGGAAGGGCTTATTGCGCATGAAATTGCCCACCAGTGGTTTGGTAATTCAGCCACCGAATCGAACTGGAACCATGTCTGGCTTAGCGAAGGATTTGCAACGTATTTTACAATCCTTTACCTGGAAAATAAATATGGACAGGAGCGACGAAAAGAAGAACTCATTCGCGACCGTCTGGAAATAATTAATTACTTTGATCAGAAACCTTCCCCGGTCGTGGATTACAGAATAACCGATCCGCTGAGGGTGCTCAGTACCAATTCCTATCAGAAAGGAAGCTGGGTACTTAATATGCTCCGGCACAGGCTGGGTGACGAAACTTTCTGGAACGGAATACGCATTTATTATCAGACATACTTTAACCGGAATGCATCCACAGAAGATTTTCAGCATATTATGGAGGAAGTATCCGGGGAACGGCTTGGAGAATTTTTCCGGCAGTGGATCTATTCTCCGGGACAACCGGACATATCCTGGACACAGCAGTTTGAAAATGGAAAGCTCGTGATAGCTATTAACCAGATGCAGTCAGGTCCGGCATTCCATTTTCCCCTGGAAGTCGCCATTACACGACAAGGTCAAACGGAGATAAAAAAATTTGAGATCAACGAACGGCAGCAAACCTTGGAAATAAGCATGGAATCGGCTCCGGAAAATGTAGTTCTGGATCCGGGGGTCTGGCTGCTTTACCGGGACAAAAACTGATTATGTGGACCTGCCCCAAATGCAAACGGATATTTAAGAAGAACAGGCAGTCGCACATGTGCACGGGCGAACCCAAAGATGTGGGTGAATTATTCCTGGACAAGCCCGATGCGCTGGTTCTCGCCTATGATGATATCATTACGGGAATTGACAGCTGGAAACCTGTTCACATTGGTGCAGCCACACACACCGTCATTGTTACCAGCAAACAGGCCTGGCTGATTATTAAACCCATGAAATCAGTCCTCGATGTTAAGTTCTATACAGATTACCCCATCGATTCGGACCGTATCAAAAAGATTGATGAATACGGCACCAAATTCGGCCATCACATCCGGATCAAAGATCCGATTGAGGTAGATCACGACCTTTTTCGTTTACTGAAAGAAGGGTATGACTATTCAATGAAAGACTAGCGATTATATACGGCTTACTATTTTCCTATATTCACGTACCATTAACATGTTGATCATGGCGTCAGAAAAAGAAATGAATAAATCCGGTTCGATAGCAATTTTACTCCTTGTACTCATTTTATCTTCCTGTACTACCGGCGGATCTGAATCTGCTCCTGACGATGAAGAAACAGATTTACCCCGGATCGCTATTGCAGGCCTCGGGATTGAATCCAGCACGTTCTCGCCTGCTGTAACGTACGCGGAAGCATTTCACCCGCAAACCGGTGATGAGATTTTTGACCGGTATCCGTTTATGCATCCCGATTCAACATTGCGGCAGCAAGCTGAGTGGGTACCCACACTCATTGGCAAGTCGCTGCCCGGGGGAATTGTGGACCGGAATTCCTATGATTCGCTGGTCGAGGTGACATTGAATATGCTGCGGGAGAATGGACCTTACGATGGTCTGTATTTCGACATCCATGGGGCTATGAGTGTACAGGGCATAGATGACCCGGAAGGTGACCTGATCGCTAAAATTCGTGAGGTCACAGGTCCTGAAACGCTGATATCTACCTGTATGGATCTTCACGGGAATGTTTCTGAACGGCTGGCCCATCACACTGATTTGATTACGTGTTACCGGATGGCTCCGCACGAAGATGCTCTTGATTCCAAAAGGCGCGCAGTTGCCAATCTGCTGGATCGTCTGGAGTCAGGCAAAGGAAAACCTGCGTACAAGGCATGGGTTCCTGTACCAATCCTGTTGCCGGGAGAAAAAACCAGTACACGTATCGAGCCTGGAAAATCATTATACGCCAGGGTGGGTCCGGCAACCAAAGCAGACGGAATAATCGATGCCGCAATCTGGATTGGTTATGCCTGGGCAGACGAACCCAGAAACCACGCGGTAGTCATGGTCACCGGGGATGACGAGGAACAGGTAGCTTCCACAGCAGAAGCACTTGCAGGCAAGTTCTGGGAGGTCCGCAAGCAATTCGAATTTGTTGCTCCTGTGGCATCACTTGACGAAAGCCTTCGCATGGCGCTTGCCAGCGATAAAAAACCTTTTATGATCAGCGATATGGGGGATAACCCCACTGCCGGAGGTGCGGGAGATGTCACCTGGACATTAAACGAATTGCTGAAGCGGAATGAATTCCGCGATCCCGAAGGACCCACACTGATCTATGCCTCCATTCCGGGGCCGGAATTGGTGGAAAAAGCCATTGAGGCCGGGGTTGGAAATGAGGTGGTGGGACCTGCGGGAGCCGAAGTGGATGACCGGTACGCGGGACCTGTCACACTGACCGGCACGGTCGAAGCTATCCGTCATGGCGACCGCGACGCCGGGACGGAGGTAGTCATCAGAACAGGAAGCATGCATGTCATAGTTACTAAAAAACGAAAGCCCTACCACCATGAAAAAGATTTTACCGACCTGGGACTCAATCCGCGTGAAGCAGATATCGTAATGGTAAAAATTGGCTATCTCGTTCCCGAATTGTACGACATGCGGGGAGACTGGATCATGGCACTTACGCCCGGGGGCGTGGACCAGGACCTGGAAAGGCTGGATTATCAGCGCATTAAAAGACCCATGTTTCCGCTTGACCCGGATATGGAAAATCCGGACTTATCAGCCCGGATGATTCCTGCCTCCGATGAGGAGATGTAGTTTACAACTATACCAATGAAAGAGATAACAGTCCGATGGTGTTAGACTATCTCTACCATATCCTTTTGCCCGCAGAATTTATCCTGGCTGTACTAGTATTTATTCTGCTGTTCTACATTAATGCACCTTATGGCCGTTTTCTGAAAAAAGGATGGGGACCTGTTCTGCCGGCGAGGTTGGCCTGGATTATCCAGGAACTACCTGCTTTTCTGGTAATCCTCCTGTGTTTTATTGCCTTCGAGGGATGGCATAACCCGGTAAGCTGGCTCTTTCTGCTGGTTTGGGAAATGCATTACTTCCACCGCACATTTATTTACCCGTTCCGGATGAGCAGCGGCAAAAAACATTATCCAGCCCTGCTGGTATTATTTGCCATTATCTTCAATACCATGAACGGGTTTATCAATGGTTATTTCCTTTTTCACCTTGCCCAGCGACAATCCGAATGGCTCCGGGAACCTCAATTGTATGCAGGTCTAATGGTATTCCTGGTTGGATAAACAAACAGTCGGACCGCATTCTCCGGAAACTCAGATCCAAAAGCAAAGCGGAGTACGTCATTCCCAGGGGTGGTTTTTTCAGATTTGTATCCTCTCCTCATTACTTTGGGGAAATAGTGGAATGGAGTGGTTGGGCCATACTGACCTGGTCAATGCCCGGCCTGGCATTTGCGGTATTTACATTTGCCAATCTGGCTCCCCGCGCACTTGCCCATCATCGCTGGTATAAAAGCCATTTTGAAAACTATCCCGGAAAACGTAAAGCACTTGTACCATTTACCTGGTGATCAACGGGAAGCCGTTGTTACCTGTTTCATCTTTCCTGCCAGCCTCGCATAAATTACGGGTACTATTATCAGGGTCAGAAACATGGAAGAACTCAAGCCACCGATAATCACCCAGGCCAGTCCGTTCTTCCACTCCGATCCTGCTCCTGTGGCAATGGCAATTGGAATCAGGCCAATGATCATTGACAGGTTGGTCATCAGTACAGGTCGGAAACGTAATTTGGTAGCTTTTACCAGCGCCTCTTTCACTTCATATCCTTCGCTGCGTAAGCGATTGGTAAAATCAACTACCAGGATCGCATTTTTACCCACCAGCCCAACCAGCATAACCAGACCAAGAATAGAAAAAACGCTAAGTCCTTCCATTGTGAGGGCAAGTGCCAGTAATGCGCCGATCATTGCCATTGGAATCGAGAATAAAACTACGAATGGATAAACGAATGAATTGTACAATATGGCAAGCACAAAATAAACCAGAATAATCGATGCAGCCAATGCCACCAGCATTGTTTGAATGCCGTCCTGGGTACGCTTCGTTTGGCCTCCGTAAATCAGGTATACGTTCTCAGGGACATTAATTTCCTGAATTTTATCCTTGAATTCACTGTTTACCTGCCCGCCGGTACGTCCGATAACCTGTGACTTTATGGTTACAGATGGTATTCGGTTGGTTCGTTCAAGCTGACCGGATGAAAGTTCATTTCGTGTATGTAAAAACTGTCCCAGTGGCACCGGTTGTCCCATTTCATTATAAACCTCTGCCGAAAGAAGATCCTGAACAGACGACTTATCCTTTGCCTGGAACTGTACTACAATGTCTGATTCACCCTCAGGAAGAAGTACGGTATTATCGCGGTTTCCATAAACTGCCGTTCGCAACACTGCACCGGCGTATAACGGGTTTACCTTAAAAATATCCATGAGTTGCCGGTCGGGCTCCACTACCATTTCCAGGGTGCGGCCGGATGCCGTCGTTGTCACTTCAGCTGTCCCGCGAATACTGTCAAGATCAGCATACAGGCGCTCACTAAACGAATACAAAAGATCCTCATCCTGAGATGCCACAGAAACCTGCACTGCATCTTCATCACGTAGTCCGATCAGATTTATGTCAATGGGCCTGACCTTAAGCCCGGGAATGTGTGACTCTAAAGCCAGTTTGATCTCCCTGGCAATTACAAATGCTGCCCTTTCCCGTGTTTCTTTTGGTATCAGCTTAACTGTAAGCTCCGCAAGATATTCACTGTTGAATTCAATCCTTCCGGCACTGGTAATTCCGACAGTGGTAAAAATACCAGTGATTTCCGGTCTGGTGGCCAGGTAGGCTTCAACCTCCCTGACCACTTCGTCAGTATGTTCAATGGAAGAACCGCGCGGCAACTCCAGTTCCATCAGGAATTCCCCACGGTCCCCTCCTTTGATAAATTCCACCCCGATAAACCCCCAAAGAATCAGGCCCACCGATCCGGCAAATAAAATCAGCGCCAGTGCCAGCGTAAGAATTTTATATTTGACCGCCTGCCTCAGTAAACCGGTGATCCATTCTCCAAATGCGTCCACAAGCATTTCAAATGATCGTATTATTCGCCCGGTAAATGATTTCGCGGAAGCAATCTCTAGCTTGCCAAACCTTGACACAAGCAGTGGTACAACGGTAAAAGAAACAAGGAGACTCATCAGGGTCGATACAAGAATTACAACCGAGAACTGCCTGAGCAGGTCGGCCACCATCCCGGATGAGAGAATGATCGGCACAAAAACCACGACATCAATCATGGTAATTGATAAGGCAGTAAAACCAATTTCCATTCGTCCTTCGTAGGCGGCCTCCCTCCTCTCTTTGCCCATTTCAAGATGCCTGTAAATATTCTCAATCACTACAATGCTGTCATCAACCAGAATTCCTATGGCGAGAGATAATCCAAGTAGTGAGAGGAGATTTAACGTATATCCGGCCAGGAACATGACCAGGAAGGTCGAAATGATTGATAAAGGGATTGAGACAAGAACAATAATGGAATTCCTCAGGCTGTGAAGAAACAGCAGCATGACAAGAGAAACGAGAATAATAGCATAGCCAAGGTCTTCCAGTACCGCATCGGCGGCCCGCAAGGTGAATTCGGAAGAATCCTGGGAAACATTGAACTCAAGCCCCTCTTTGGCATAACGTGTTTCGAGCAGGTCAACTGCCTCCCGAACCCTGGCACTCATATCAACCGCATTGGCTCCACCGCGCTTTCTTATTTCCAGTCCGATCGAGTTTTTTAGATTTACCCGGTTAATGATCCTGTTCTCGGCCAGGGTCGTGTAAACCTGCGCTACCGACTTCAGCGGTATGGCAGCCTTTGTTCTGGGATGATATAAAGAGATCTCCTCGAGTTCAGCGACCGACCGAAATTTACCTGCAAAACGAAGCGACTGCACATCGCTTCCCGACCGGATATTACCCACCGGTACATCCTGATTGTTCAATTCAATCGCCTGTATTACCTGCAGAATCGTAATACCATAGTAATTCAACATGTCATTGGAAACATCAACACGTATTTCCCTTTCGCGGCCTCCCAGGACCCTTACCTCTGCCACACCCTGCTGCCGGGCCAGTTCCGGCACCACCTGATCGCGTATCAAACGAAATAGTTCTTCCTCCGGCAGGCCGGATGAAACTCCCATCCTAATTACAGGAAGATCGCCAAAGTCAAAGCGGGTAATAACCGGTGGTCGGGCAGCTTCGGGCAGGTTCCCTGCCTGGGCTGTCACTTTCCGCTGTACATCAATCAACACCATATCCACGGCCGTTCCCGGAAGCAGTTCAAGCCGAACCAGGGAAAAATTATCCGTGGAAACTGAGGTGAGTATTTCCACATTCTCCACACCCGAGACAGCATCCTCAATCACCCGGCTCACATCGTCTTCCACCTGCCGCGGACTGGCACCAGGATAAACCGTTGTTACGGTGATTATTTCCGGGGTGAATTTAGGTACCAGTTCATAATTGAGACGTGTATAGGAATAAACGCCGAGTAGAATAACGAGAAGAAAAAAAACGATTACTACAATCGGCCGGGTGATGGATAATCTGGTAATGTCCATTATTTCCGGATAATTAATTGACCATCCCGAACGATTGTGTTGCCCGTCACAATTATTTCATCGTTAAAGCTGACTCCGCGGAGGCCGGTCATATTACCTACATTGTCGAAAGAACGAACTGTCACTTTCCGGGCGAGAGAGTCCTGAACCCGGAAAACATGCAATGTTTCACCACCGAGGCCAAGAACAGCTTCTGCGGGTACATAGGTTACGCTGTCCTTCGTCCTTTTTGTGAAATAGGCAGTAGCAAACTTGCCCGCCGTTGCACTTGCCTCCATCTCCGGCAGAGAAATATCCACTGTGTAAAGACTGGCATAATCCGGCTTTACACTAACAAAGGAAATCACCCCGGAAACAGAATCAGCTCCCGACAGGCCAATGGTTACAGGTACTACCTGTCCGGCTTCCAGTGAGCCTGCCAAATTCTCCGTAACGCGCAGATTCAATTTCATCTGACCAGCGTTGACAATTTCACAAACAGGTACTCCCGGTCCCAGCATTCCTCCCTCTTTAACAAAGAGCTGGTTGATCACTCCGTCGATCGGACTTTTTATCCTGGTCTCATCCAGCTGCTTTTCTGCGGCCAGGTATTTTGCTTCCGCCTGCTCCAGGTTCAGCCGGGCACCTTCCAGCTGCTGACGGGTAATTGCCTCATTTTCGGCCATGATCTCAAACCTCTCCAGGTCCTTCCGGAGTTTTTGATAGGCCGACCTGGACACCTCATATTGCTCGCGGTAGAGCTCATCGTCAATCGTGGCAATAACCTGCCCTCTGCGCACCGGCTGACCCTTTTTGACAGACACACGGGCTATCCTGCCTTGTACCGGAGCCGTGAGCATAAGTTCATTCTCCGCCTCAAGCCTGCCTGACACACGATTCACTTCGGTCATCTCCACCGGAACAATCCGGTAGGTTGTTACAGGGATCCGTTGGACTGACGCCTCGGCAAGCAGCGCCGAAGCCTCCATTTGTTTCCGGTTAGACCAAAGCACATACGCCACAACGGCAACGGCGATCAATAGCAACATGCCCGGAATAATTCGTTTCATTTCCTGGTTTTAAATGTGTCAAGCAGACCATAGGAACGGTATGCGTCAACAATGGCAATAAAATAGTCTGTTTTACTTTTCTGTTCTTCGAACCTTGCACGACGGTACTTTTCTTCACTGTCCAGTAATTCGGACAGAGTTGAAAATTCCTGCTCATACCTCACCTCCGCTCGCTCAAATTCGGTCCGGAATAAATTAACCTTTTGCCCGGCAATCTGAAGGTTTCTCCGGGCAAGTTCCATATCCTGAAGGGCTTTTTGCCGTTCCAGTTTAGTTTTTTCAAGTAAAAGCTCCTGCTGCTTTGATATTATTTCACGATTTATGCGATCCTCCTGGGTTTTTATTTTTCTTCCATTCCCGTTCAGAATCGGCACTTCCAGGCGAAGACCAATCACATGCTGGTTAAACCAGTCGGCATCTGACCCAAAGAGCTCACCATACCCTTCCTGTTGCAGCCATTCAAATGCAGCAAAAAAGTCAAGGGAGGGATAAGCCGATGCCATATCGTCACCGGAGGCAGCCGTATGCAGCTCCTTTTGTAACTCGAGCATTTCATAGGCCGGAACCCTTGCAGAATCAGGAAAAGTAAGCGGACCGGCCGAAACAGGGTCGCCGTCCTGTGCCAGCTGAAATTCCGTCTCATCCGGAATTCCACAAAGAAACCTCATATAGGCATACAACTGTTCCCGCCGGTTGCTGTAGTCCTGTTCGGCAAGATCTATTTCTGATTTTCTGATCCTCAATTCATCCAGCGCTGTTGACTGCACAGCACCTGATTCAACTGACGCGCGGGTAACAGCCTCCAGCCGGCTCACCCTGTCCTTGTTGTACCGGATCACCTTGTTGCTTTGCTCAAGTGTCTGCGCCTGGTAAAACGTCTTGATAACCTCATAAATGATCTCTTCCTCCCGTACAGAAACCTCAAGACGATTGAGTTCGTCCATATCCGAACGTACCGATTTGCCTCCGAACATCCTGGCATCAATCAGGTGCTGATTGATGCGGACTCCGGAATAAAAGTTAAGCGGGGCGCCAAGCTGTACCGGACCAGACAACTCATTGGTACCTGTTTGCGGAAATATATAAACAGGCCTGTCGTCGAGATACTGATAGAACCTTGCATATGCATTTATCTGAGGCACCAGGAAGGAACGACCCTGGTTGAATTGAATCTCTCTTTTTTGTCGCTCTAGTGAGGCAAGTTCGAGCTGTTTGTTCGAAGCCAGTGCCCGGTCAATACAATCTGAAAGCGAAAGCCGGATTGAATCCTGGGCCTGTACAATCATGAGTTGCCACGCCAGGAAAAACAACATCAACAGAATTTTCATGCCTGGCCTGATTTTATCTGCTGAATCCGCTTTTCTACATCGACGCCACATAATGAGATTGTCGTTTCAATCAATTTACCAATTTCTTCCCGTTGATGGATATAATCAATCACTTTTCCTTTACTCAATAGTGCACCCGCGGGAATACCTTCCAACCTGCTGTCCAGAAGACTGGTCACTTCACGCGCCGTACGTGCCGGCGTTTTCATAAGCCCTTTCCCGAGGTCATACATCCGGTTAAAAATCTTCCCCCGGCTTCTTGAGATACCTGATGCAAATATGCCGGGATCAACCGAACAGGTCTTCAGTCCCTGTCCTGCCAGCCATTCTCCTAAAAGCAACAACATTCTTTTACTTCGCGAATAGGACTTCATGGGAGAATACTTCCTGACAGACTGGAAGTCATCAAAATCAAGGGAATACCAGCGGTAACTCATGGAAACGATATTGATGATCAACCCTTCATTTCTGAAAAGTGTTTCCAGGGCAGCTGTCTGGAGAATGTAGTGTGACAAATAATTAATCATGAAAGTCTGCTCCAGATCATGCGAATTTTTCCGGCACTTTTCAAATCCAAGGATTCCCGCGTTACTGATAAATACGTCTATGGAATAGGGTTGAATTTCCCGGGCCGCCCTGAAGACATCATCTAAATCCGACAGGTCACAGGTGATGGCGATAATTTTTCCAGCATTTCCGGCCAAATTCTGCATCTTCTCCAGGTTCCGCCCCACAAGGATCAGTTGATTATCCGGGGCAAGCGCTTTGGCAAGCGCCTTTCCCAGGCCTGACGTCGGACCGGTAATCAGAATGGTTCCGGCCATGGAATTATCGTTTCCTTTTTGGGAGTGGCACAAGCATGGAAACTTCTTTCTGATATTTATCGTACCCTTCCTTGCGCTTCTCCCGCTTCTCCATCATTGGAATTGAAATGAATACAAACAGGGCGATCATGGCTAATGCTCCTGAAATAAGCCAGTAATTTCCGGGAGAATAGACCGGAATACAAAAAAGGAACAACCCCACCCAGAAACTTATTTCACCAAAATAGTTAGGATGCCTTGACCAGGACCACAATCCACGGCGTAATATTTTTGGCCTTTTTCCGGGAGGTAGTTTTCTGAAGTTATGCAACTGAATGTCGGCGATCGTCTCAATCAAAACAGCCGCAGAAGTTATGAAAACGGCAACCAGGTCGGTCAGGCCAAATGGAGCTTCAGACCTGAAGATATAGTAGAGTGGAACACACCCAAGGAATACCAGAAGAGTGGGAAATAAATGAACCCCGGACAAACTAACCAGCCAGTACATTCGACCCGTATCCTCTGAAAGCTTCCGGTAACGCCAGTCCTCATCGGCAAGTCCCTGCCAGCCACGCGCCCAATTCCAGGTCAGGCGTATTCCCCATATCGTCACCAGGACAAGTACAGCAAGGTTCCGGTATATGTTTCCTTCGCCCCAGTAAGTAAATGTCCACCACCAGGCAATGAAAATAGGATACACACTCCAGTAAGGATCGTAGATGCTGGAATTCCGGAATGATATTGAAAATATAAAAATAAGAAGTGTGGCGGCTATGTCAGCTACCAGCATATCCGAAACCGGATGCGCCGTGGGATGAGCTTTAAGTAGTAAAACGCTTGCCACCAATGCCGTAACATAGGCGGCAATCACTATGAAAAAACTACCAGCTTTGTTTAATTTCACCTGTATATTGGTTATGTCAAAGAAAGAATTCAAACTGCCTCCTCTCTCCCCGCTGGTTGGAACTGACCTCGCCAATTTCTTCAGGGTTACCTCAAAAGGCAGGGTTCAGTCCGGATTCCTTTTTAAATATATACTTACTGCCTTAATAATCGGAATCCTTTCCCCATTTCGTTGGTATGAGCGATGGCATTTCAGGAAAATAAGAAAAAATCAACTATGCCGGCCCGTCTTTATCCTCGGACACTGGCGAAGTGGTACCACTTTTCTTCATAACCTGATGTGCCAGCCGCCTAATGCAGGATTTATCAGCACCTATGAAACGGTTTTCACACAATACCTGGCCACTCGTAAAATCATCGAACCACTACTGCAATGGCTCATGCCCCCAAAGCGGCCTGCCGATAACGTGAAACTTCGGGCCGCCTATCCCCAGGAGGAAGAATTTGCCATGTGCAACCTGACTCCCTTTTCCTATTATCATTTCTTCTACTTCCCGGAACTGGTCGAACGTTATTTTAAGGAAACAGTCCGGTTCAGCAACGGATGTGAGGACGAATGGCATTCAGCCTACGAACTGCTTCTGAAAAAGACGCTTAGCGGGCAGCCAGAAGCAGATCACCTGGTTATAAAGAACCCGGTAAATACAGGACGTCTGGCCATATTACGCAAGTATTTTCCTGATGCTGCTTTTATTCACATTTACAGGAATCCGTATACCGTATTCCTGTCAACGAAGAAATTCTTTATGGAACTCATGCCGACACTTTGGTTTCATGAGGTGGATGAAGAAGCCATTGAGACATTGATCCTTAACGGCTACCGGAATTTTCTTGATGCCTTTTACAGGGATTATGCCGTAACCCCCGCCGTCTTTGATATTAAATTCGAGGACTTCGAGAAAGATCCGCTTCGCACCATTGAACAGATCTATAAAAGCTTTGATCTGGGCGACTTCAGCAAGATTGAACATGTACTCGGGGACTATATTCAATCGCAGCATACGTATCGTAAAAACACGTATTCCATCTCATCCAGGGAAGTTGAACTGGTCAGAAAACACTGGCAGGTTTACCTGGAAAGATGGAATTACGCACTTCCTGAAAATATGCAGATCGTGGATCAGAGTTCGGTCCGCTGAAACTCAATCGTAACCTCGACGGTCTGAATTTCAGGAGGGGTGACTGTCGAGTCGACCAGCGGATAATTCTCAATGGTTCCCTGAATATTATCGGTATTTTCCATCAGATTGCTGATCACCAAGGGAAAATTATTCCCGGCGATCACCAGGTTAAGGGTCAAAATCGAACGATCGGAAGTCACCGACCATCCGCCGAAATTTACCGGGGTAGTTGTCTCATTTTTACAGGCATAGAACACTTCAAAATTCTCCCGCATGTCAATTACGGTATTCGGACCGTTGTCGCAGGGTGATTCCGCGTACAAGGCAGTCTGGACCAGGACTGTCAGGTCAGTTCCGGCCGGATAGGTGGTCCCCAGATAGGTTACTTCCTCCTGGAGGGTAACATTTGATAGTGTATAGACACCTACCAGCGGATCGGTGGTCGTACCGCCGTTATCATCATCATCACCGCATGCACTTATAAACATGACGGCGGACAGGCAAAGAATTGTAAAAAATGATTGTAAAATCTTCATGGCAACTGTTGTTTGGTTAAGTAAAGGTGGCCTTCAAATAAGGTATCAGGTCATTTTGTAATATATATACAAATGACCAATGAAGCGAAAAAGACCTGTCAATAATTCGATTATTTACTATATTGACTGTTGTCTTTCGGTTATGAGATTTATTGGCTTACACCTTTTATTAGTCCTTTTGGCTGTTAACTCAGGAGCCCAGGATTTCATATTAACCGGACAGGTAACTGATAATGAAACAGGTATTCCCCTGACAGGGGTAAATATTCTGATTTCTGAAACGTATATCGGAACCGTCTCCGACGCTGAAGGCAATTACAGGCTTCAGTCCTCTAAACAACCTCCTTTTCTTTTGAGAGTGTCAATGATCGGCTATGACACACGGGAAATTGAAGTCAGTGGCAGCGAAAGAATATTGGATATTCAGCTAACGGAAACCGCCGTGCTTGGGCAGGATGTTGTCGTTTCGGCGTCCCGGATGGAAGAAAGCCTGCTGCAAACTCCGGTCAGTATTGAAAAACTTGGCATTACCGACCTGCAGAAAACCACAGCCGCCAACTTTTATGACGGATTGTACAACCTTAAAGGGGTTGATATGAATGTGCAGAGTCTTACGTTCCGTGTCCCCAATACCCGCGGATTTAATGGCAATACAAATTACCGTTTTAACCAGTTTATTGACGGGGTGGACAATACCCCTGCCGGGCTCGGATTTTCTGCGGGCAATATATTCGGCCTGTCCCAGCTTGACGTGGAAAGTGTTGAAATTCTGGTGGGGGCATCCAGTGCATTGTACGGACAGGGAGGAATGAACGGCACGTTACTGATGACCAGCAAAAATCCATTCGAGTACCAGGGTCTGCAGGCTTCACTCCAGATGGGGATGATGAATTTCGGCGCTAAGGATGGCGACGGACCCACTCCCATGACTGATTTCAACCTGCGCTACGCCAAATCATTCAATGATAAAATAGCCTTCAAAGTTGTTTTTGGTTACCTGCGTGCCACTGATTGGCAGGCGACGGATTACCGCGATCGAAACGCACTGGACAACCCCGCTTCAACCAGGGAGTCAAATGAGGGGTACGACGGGGTGAATATTTACGGTGATGAAATAATTGTTCCGGTAAACTTGTCCGACCTGGCGCCGGAAGTCGCGGGCGGCCTCGCCGAAAACATTGCCGGACTGTCTCCGGGAAGCCCGGAATATGATATCTACGTTGATAGTGTCGCGGCCCTGTTCCCCGACCAGGTAATCAGCCGAAATGGATGGAAAGAACAAGACCTGGTCGATTATGAGACCAAAAATCTAAGGGTACAGGGTTCCCTTAATTATCGGTTTTCAGAAAAATACGAAATGATTCTTGCCGGCGGATACAGCACCGGTGTGGCGGTGTATACCGCTCAGAATCGGTTTTCCCTGATTGATTTCAGTACGTACATGACCCGCTTTGAAATAAGAAGTCCGGAAGGGTTTATCCGGTTCTGGAAAACCGGGGAGAATGCAGGCGATACCTATGATGCCGGAACCACCGGTACGTTGATCAACGAAGCCTGGAAAAGCAGTGAAGAGTGGTATGAGGATTACGTCGGGGCTTTTGCCCAGTCATACATTATTCTTGGCTTTCCCCTGGATCAGGCGTATGGCTTCGCCCGGTCAGTTGCCAATAACCGTCAGGCTAACGGCGCTATTCTTAATCCGGGGCTTCCCGCTTTTCCCTACGCAGGAACAAGCGAATTTAACGCTTTGAAAAACCAGATTACCGATGAGGTGATTCCGGGAGGTACCCGTGTGGTTGAGAAGACGAGCATGTCAAACTTTGAGGCGATGTACAACCTGAAGGAACTGATCTCCTTTGCCGAAATAATCGTAGGAGCTCAATACCGCAGGTATTCCATCAACTCCGAAGGGACCACCTTCGTAGACGAACCAGGAAATCCGGTTAATACCTGGTGGTGGGCTGCCTATGCCCAGGCAGGCAAATCTGCGTTAAAGGAACGGATGAAAGTGACTATTTCCGCCCGTTATGACAAACACCAGCAATTCGACGGAATTTTCACCCCGCGGTTTTCCATGGTATATTCTCTGGACGAGGCACACAAGCATAATTTCAGGTTCTCGGTTCAGTCTGCCTTCCGGTACCCCAGCATCAGTGACCAATGGGTTGACCTGAATGTAGGTCCGTTCCGTGTCATTGGCGGGCTGCCTGAGGTTCAGGCATTGTACGGTATCGGTGATCAGCCCGTTTACCCGCTCACAGGGCCCAATCCGATCACCGATGAGGCGTACACAGGAGACGGCCCGTTCCAGATCCCCGTTTTCAGACCGGAAAAAGTAACCGCCTATGAAATTGGTTATCGGGGCCTTTACTTCAACGATAAGCTGTACGTCGATGCCTATGTTTACAGGAATAACTACAATGGATTTCTCGCCAGTCAGCTGCTGGCGATGAACCCGGGTACCCCGGAGGAACAAAAGTTTATGACTACGATCAGCTCGGATACCGAGGTAAATGCCTACGGCTGGGCGCTCGGCGCCGAACTTTACCTGCCCGGAAAACTGACCCTGAAAGGAAATATAGCCTATAATTCCATTTCTGAAGAAAACGATTTGCCACCGGGATTTCAGACACAGTTTAATTCGCCGGACTACCGTTTAAACCTGGGCGTCTCCAGACGGGATATCTTCCCGAATTTCTCAGCTAACATCAACTGGAGATGGCAAAACGATTTTCTTTGGGAGTCGTCATTCGGAAACGGCCGTATTCCTGCCTACAACACCCTGGATGTTTCATTCGCCTACAGGCTGCCAAGGATCAAATCAGAAATTAAGCTTGGCGGTTCCAACATTATGAATACCTATTACACTACCGGCTTTGGCAATGCCCAAGTCGGCGGTTTATACTATATTACCTGGCAGTTCAATGAGTTTTTTAATTGAACCGCTTACAGACTTAACCACTATAAACCATTAATCCTTGAAAGCAGTTTGCCGATACACATATGGCCATGCCGAAGTGATTGAAATCAGTGAGATTGATATTCCGGGACCCGGAGATAAAGACATCCTGATAAAGGTGCATGCCACAACCATCAGCCGTACTGATTGCGCCATTCTGACGGCAAGCCCGTTCATCATGCGGTTTATTACAGGCCTGACCAGGCCGAAAAATCCCGTACTGGGTACAGATTTCGCAGGGGAAGTGGTGGAAACCGGTGCGGGAGTTACACGCTTCAGGCAGGGTGATCGTGTCTGGGGGTTCAATGACATGGGTATTTCTTCCCAGGCAGAATATATGTGCATCCCCGAAGCTTCCTGGGTGGCACACGTTCCGGACAGAGTTGACTACCCGACAGCCGCCGCAGGTATTGAAGGAGCCCATTATGCCAGGAATTTCCTGAACAAGGTGGACATCAGGGAAGGTCAGCACGTGATGGTAAACGGCGGCAGTGGTGCAATCGGCTCCGCCATGATCGCCATGCTCAACGCCCGTGGTGCCCGGGTGACCGCAACCTGCAGGGAAGAACACATAGAGGAAATCAGAAAGATGGGCGCTGACCGCCTGATCAATTATGAAAAAGAAGACTTCACCAGGGACCAGGAGCAGTATGACTTCGTTTTTGACGCAGTAGGGAAAAGTACCTTCGGCAAGTGCAGGCGGCTGCTGAAGAAACAGGGAGTCTATATATCATCCGAATTGGGACCCTATGTACAAAACCCCTTTCTTGCCCTGGTTACTCCGCTTGGGTCCGGAAAAAAAGTTGGATTTCCCTTTCCGCATTCTGCCGGAGAAAGCCTGAAATATTCAGGAGAATTGATCTCAGGTGGAGCATTCACCCCCCTGATAGACAAGAGCTACGCGATAGAACAGGCAGCGGAGGCCTATGCATACGTGCTGTCCGGGCAAAAAAAAGGAAATGTTCTACTTAAACTGTAAGCGATGGAACGCATTGTCATAGCATGTTACAAACCATTGAAAGGAAAAGGAACAGAGCTGCTTAAGCTTGTTGAAGAGCATTGGGAAAGACTAAACAAACTCAGGCTCGTTTCAGAAAGAAGACCTGTTATAGCCGAGGCTGAAGACGGAACAATCCTTGAAATCTTCGGGTGGAAATCGCGGGAAGCAATAGAATCTGCACATCAAACCCCGGAGGTGCAGGAAATGTGGGAACAATTCTCCCGTGTGTGTGAGTTCATTCCAGCCGGCCAGGTACCGGAAATCAATAACCTCTTTTCAGAATTCAGACCGGCAGACTAATAAAACGCCACTAGTTTTCCCGGCACCACTTATTTTTAGTAATTTCCGCCGGTAACCTGAATGATACACCTGCAATTAACCCTTAGTCTAAACTTCCTCCTATGGTTTTTCTTCCCCTGATCATCGGGATCATCCTGCTTGTACTTTTAGTAACGGTTGTTAAGCTCGATACCTTTATTTCTTTCATGCTGGTCTGTCTGTTTGTCGGGATAACCGGCGGTTTATCCATCGCCGAATCTGTTGACGCCATTCAGACCGGGATTGGCAGCACCCTCGGTTCACTGGTGATCATCCTGGGATTTGGCGCCATGCTGGGCAAACTGGTGGCCGAAAGTGGTGCAGCCAATACCATTACTAATTTCCTGGTGGCGAAATTTGGACTGAAGCATGTCCAGATGGCCCTGATTGTAACAGGATTTATCGTCGGAATACCCATGTTTTATACGGTGGGATTTGTCATTCTTGTTCCATTAGTCATTGCTATTGCATCCAATACAAAATTGCCATTGCTCTACGTAGGCCTGCCAATGCTTGCATCCCTGTCCGTAACCCACGGATTTCTGCCACCACACCCCGCTCCTACAGCCATCGCGGAAATGTACAATGCCGACCTGGGACTCACGCTTATTTATGGGATCATTTGTGGAATCCCGGCCATCCTCGGTGCCAAAATTCTCCTGAGTAAAACAATGAAGCGGATTCAGCCGGACTACCTCAAAGAGTATGTCGCGGAAACGGATGACCGGTACAAAATTCCCTCAGTAAAAACAGCACTAATGGTAGCCCTTCTTCCTGTGCTGCTGATTGGCGGCTCCTCCATTCTCCGGATAATAATCGGGGAAAGCGTGCTGGTGGAAATACTGGGAAACCCGTCCATAGCCATGTTGCTTTCGGTCCTGGCAGCGGTATACTTTCTCGGTATCCGCACCGGAAGAAAAATGAATGATATTGCTAAAACGCTGACGTCAGCCGTCTCCGGCGTTGCTGTGGTCCTGCTTATCATTTCCGGAGCAGGAGCACTTAAACAGATCATGGTGGACACGGAGATCAGCGATGCACTTGGAATGGCGCTGTCAGACATAGGCATGCCGCCGCTTATAATGGCATATGTGATTGCGTCACTGATACGGGTGAGCCTGGGTTCTGCCACGGTAGCCGGCCTTACTGCAGGTACCATCATGGCTCCACTCATCGGTCCGACCGGTGTCTCTCCTGAGTTACTTGTACTGGCAACCGGAGCGGGAAGCATCACATTCTCCCATATCAATGACGGCGGATTCTGGTTATTCAAGGAATATTTTAATGTAAGCATCAAGGAAACCCTGCTGTCCTGGACCCTGATGGAAACCTCCCTTTCATTCATCGGGCTTCTGTGTATCTTGCTTCTTGACCTGATCGTTTAACTTATGGATATCGAAAAAAAACTTAAAGAAATGGGACTGCAGCTACCTCCTGCCCCTCCTCCCGGCGGAGTGTATCAGCCGGTGGTAATTATCGGTAACTTGCTGTATGTATCCGGTCAGGGACCTGTGCGTAGTGACGGGTCCCTTATCAAGGGAAGGCTTGGGGCCGATCTGGCTATTGATGAAGGTTATGACGCTGCCAGGCAGGTTGGATTGACCATGCTGGCGACCATCAAAGCACACACCGGAAACTTGTCCACCCTTAAAAGGCTGGTCAAATCATTAGGAATGGTCAATTCAACCCTCGATTTCCATGATCACCCGCGGGTGATTAACGGGTTCAGCGAATTAATGGTCGCTTTGATGGGTGAACAGGCCGGCAAAGGAGCCCGCAGTGCAGTGGGTATGATCCTGCCGGGAAATATTGCTGTGGAAATTGAAGCCATATTTGAGATCCATGAATAAGCCCATGTTTGTTGATGCCCACCTGGACCTTTCCATGAACGCCATGGAATGGAACAGAGATCTCCGTCGTCCGGTGAATGAATTACGCCGCATGGAAGAAAATATGCACGACAAACCTGACCGCGGAAACAATATGGTGGCATTTCCGGAATTGCATTCGGGAAATTTCGCCGTAGTTGTCGGGACACAGCTCGGGCGTTACGCACAACCGGGAAAATCCATGCCTGGAGCGAGCTGGAATTCTCCAGAACAGGCCTGGGCTCAAACCCAGGGACAGCTGAGCTGGTACCGGGAGATGGAAAGAGAAGGGCACCTGCGTCAAATCACCAAACTGGATACGCTGGAAGATCACCTGGATAAGTGGAATAAAGATCCGGAGAATACGCCGATCGGACTGATCCGAAGTCTGGAGGGAGCAGATTCCATCGTTTCCATGAATCACCTCGAAATGGCATGGGAAGGTGGATTGCGTGCGATCGGGCCCGCTCACTATGGTCCAGGGGTGTATGCCCAGGGAACAGATGCCACCGGAGGCATTGGTCTCCGGGGAAAGGAATTATTGAGGGTGATGGAGGAACTGAATATAATCCTGGACGCCTCCCACCTGTGTGACGACAGTTTCTGGGAATCGATGGACGCTTTCAGGGGACCTGTCTGGGCCAGCCATTCCAATTGCCGTGCCCTGGTGCCCCATAACCGGCAGATTTCGGACGAGCAAATACTTGAAATGATCAGGCGCGGCGCGGTGATCGGAACTGCTTTTGATGCCTGGATGCTCACCACTACCTGGACCCGCGGTAAATCAACACCTGAAGGGGAGAATGTATCGCTGGATTCAGTGATCGATCATATTGATCATGTCTGTCAGCTGGCCGGTAATTCGAGACATGCTGCCATCGGTTCTGATCTGGACGGAGCATATGGCCGCGAACAGAGTCCGCACGACATAAATACGATCGCAGATTTGCAGCGCATTCCCGGCCTGCTTGCTGCCCGTGGTTACAGCGAAGGTGATGTAACCAATATTTGCGGGGAGAATTGGCTGAATTTTCTGAGAAACGCCTGGAAGGACTCAGGTTAACAGGTAAACTACTCCTCTTACTGTTTTGGCCATTATACATCATGAACCTGGTGTTATATTTCTGCGTCTGACTAATAAACGAATTGTTGTAACTCAGCAGGGACTGACCGGACCGACTTTACCAGTATTATTTTAGCCGGACCCCTGCAGGTAAATCTCCAGCGCCATGCGAATTATCCTCCTGATCTCCTGTAAAATACTATTCTCCGCGAATTCAATAGCTCACCCTCCGTGGGGACTGGTCGTTGATAATACAGGAACCGTGTATTTTGCTGATATATTTCACCATGAACGTGGTGCGGTCTGGAGCGTTTCTGCCGCAGGGGAACTGACTTTGCTTTTCAGTGATTTCCATGCACATAACGTGAGTTTGGATGCAAATGGCCGTCTCATAACTGCGTCCGGTGAAGGGGACTTGCATTATATGACCCGGATGAACCCGGGGTCCGTTGATACGCTCGTATTTAAATCAGATTACCGGCAGTTTAATGGAGGAAGCACCACATATTCACCTGAAAGAGGTATTCTTTTTGGTGCTGAGGGGTATATCTGGCGATTAAATGCATCCGGTCAACGTGAAAAGGTGAGTGAATACAAGTTTGCATGGAACCAACTGATGTTTTGTGATGAGGCCGGAACTATTTACGCGCCGGATATCGGCCGGGGTCACGGGCAGCTGGTACAAATTGACCGGAAAGGCAATGCCACCGTTCTGGCCAGCGACCTGATCGCCCACCTGGACCGGCCGGTGGATCCGCATAACGATATTCTTATGGGCATCGCGAAAGATCCGGAAGGAATGGTATACATCGCCGAACTGGCCGGACAGCGAGTCCTTCGGATTGATCCGGCCGGGAACAAATCGGTATTTTACAGTTCGCAGGGAGACTGGTTTCCCACTGCCATCACCTTTCATGAGGGTCGGACCTACCTGCTTGAATTTAAAACCAAAGGAAAAAACGAAGGCCCGCAGGTGGTCGTAATGGATGCTAATGGAAATAAACGTATATTATTTAATTATGACCAATACCTGAAGCAGGGAAAAACCGTAAATAAATTTAAGCAGGGTCAGGGACATTCAAGTCTGCTGGTTGTTAGTTTGGTATTGCTGCTTTTCCTGCTTTGGTCAGCAAAAAGTCGTGGCTACATTTAAAAAATAGGAATGTCAAAAATATTCGAAAAATTAGAGGAGGAACATATACGATTTATCCGGGAGCAAAAAATATTCTTTGTGGGCACAGCGGCGCAGGATGGCCGGGTGAATGTGTCTCCGAAAGGGATGGATACCCTGCGTGTAAAAGGTCAGAATGAAATTATCTGGCTGAATCTTACCGGGAGCGGAAACGAGACCGCAGCGCACATTCAGAAAGTGAACCGGATGACGATCATGTTTTGTGCATTCGAGGGAAAACCACTGATTCTTCGGGTCTATGGAAAAGTGAAAATGTACCACGAAACGGACGGGGATTTCTCCGGCTACGCTTCACAATTTCCGCAAACAGCCGGTGCCCGGCAAGTATTTGTTCTCGACATTGACATGGTTCAGACCTCCTGCGGTTTTGCTGTACCACTTATGGAATACCAGGAAGACAGGCCCATCCTGAAAGACTGGGCAATTAAAAAAGGACGTGAAGGACTTAGAGATTACTGGCAGGAAAAAAATCAAAAAAGCATCGATGGCTTTGAAACAAATATCATTGGATCTAATTGATATTGAATGAATATAGCAGTTTTAGGCACAGGATCTGTCGGACAGACACTTGCCGTTAAATTACACTCCCTGGATCATTCCGTATTCATGGGAACCCGAAACGTGGAGAAAAGCCTGGCGAAAACCGGTAAGGACAGCTGGGGTAACGAGGAGGTCGGAACCTGGATAAAAAGTCATCCTGAAATCAGTCTGGTAACATTTAAGAAAGCTGTGCAATCGGGGAATGACCTTATAGTATTTGCGATGAACGGAGGAGCGGCAATGGACTGTCTCGGCTCGGTCGGAGAGGATTTGCTCGGGGGCAAGGTAATGATAGACATTACGAATCCGCTTGACTTCAGCAATGGCTTTCCACCGTCATTGACTGTTTGCAATACGGATAGCCTCGCCGAGCAGATACAGCGCAAGTACCCGTCCTTACGAGTTGTTAAATCACTTAATACCATGTCGCACCTTGTCATGGTAGACCCGGGTAAAATTTCCGGAGACCATTCGGTTTTCATGAGTGGCAATGATCATACGGCTAAATCACTCGTGGCATCAGTTTTAGCCTCTTTCGGATGGAAAGAGCATTGCATCATTGACCTGGGCGACATTTCTACTGCTCGGGGTACCGAAATGGTGTTGCCCCTGTGGTTGCGCCTTTATGGCAAAATCAATGACCCGTACTTCAACTTTCACATTAATAGTGCTCAGGCAAAGTAAATGACAAAATCAATCAGAAGTTTTATAGGCGCACGCGAATACCAGACATCCCGTAAATTTTACCAGGCTCTCGGGTTTGAAGAGGTGGTCATTGATCCTAAAATGTCGTACTTCAGAGTAACAGAAACGCTGGGGTTTTATTTACAGGATTATTACGTGAAGGACTGGGTGGATAACTCCATGCTCTTTCTCGAAGTGGATGACCTGGAAGAATGGCTGGAGAAAATCCGGACGCTTGATCTGCCGTCAAAGTTTAAAGGTGTTCGCCTGTCCGGGATTCACATAAACGACTGGGGAAATGAGTTTTTCCTTCATGACCCTTCAGGTATCCTCTGGCATATTGGAACCTTTAAAAAATAGAATTTATGGAATTAACCGCCATCAAGTCCGCCATCAGCAAAGGGCGAACAGATTTCATATTTCAGTTATTCAGGAAACCTGACTGGAAATCCTCACTGAATGAAGGCCCGATTAAAATTCTGCAATGGCTGGTATATTATAATGATACTACGGCACTTCGTGCGGTATTGGAGCACGGTGGTAACCTGTCTTCCATCAATCTCAACGAAGAACTCGGAAATGCGTCTTTCTTCGGACACTGGAAAGTGTGTGATTTTCTTATTAATCAGGGTGCGGATGTTAACCACAGGATAGAACCTACGCACGAAACCTGCTTACACAATGCATTAGTTAAACCTGGCAGACCTTATTATTATTACACAGTCAGACTGCTCCTGGAGAATGGCGCAGAGGTAAACGTCCATACCAGGCCCGGTGAAGAAACAGGTGCATTTATGTGCGATGTCAGAACCAGGGGCGAAACACCATTACACAGGGCTGCCGCCTATTCTGATGCAGAAACCATAAAATTGCTCCTGGAACACGGAGCAGATAAAGAGGCAAAGGATTCCTTCGGGTATTCACCACTGAGCTGGGCAAGTGAACACCTCCGGCCCGGAAGCATTTTGGAATTACTGGCATTTGGCAACCACTATATCGGTAAAGGTCATGTTCATAAAAACACCAGCGATCACGGAGCAGGCTGGGGAAATTCGATGGACTGGAATCTCCTGGGAGAATATCTGCCTGAATAATCACAGCCAAACCTGAGTAAGGTCATGCCATATCTGCCACTCATATGGTATATTAACTTCTCATATACTGTTTATTTATTCACCTCAGTTAATTGCCATATATTTCGAAAAAAAGATCAGTGGCCAGGACTTGTACCATTCTCCTCCTGTTATGTACATGGACGCTTGTGCTTCATGCACAGGATAATTCTGAAAAATACTTCCTGCATATAAAACGGGCCGTTGATCCGATTGTCATTGACGGTAAACTAAACGAGGAATCGTGGTCACAGGCAGATGTGGCTAAAAACTTCTTTCGGATCACCCCGATGGATACCGGGTATGCAGAGACCAAAACCGAAGTCCGCCTGACGTTCGACGATCGCAACATTTACATGGCGGTCATTGCATTTGATTCTCTTGAAGGAGATAATCTCATCGCGTCTCTCAGGCGGGATTTCAGTTTTTCCGACAATGACAACTTCATATTCATCATGGATACATTTCAGGACAAAACAAATGGCTTCTCCTTCGGGGCCTCCGCTGCCGGGGCACAATGGGACGGACTTCAGGCCGATGGCGCCGCCATTTCACTGGAGTGGGACAATAAATGGTATTCGCACGTCGAACAGCTGGAAGACCGGCAGGTCCATGAATATGCGATCCCATTCCGTTCCATCCGGTACAAACCGGAAGTTCGTCAATGGGGTATTAATTTCAGCCGGCTCGATAATAAGCGCAATGAAAAATCTTCCTGGGCACCTGTCCCCCGCCAGTTTCCCAGTGTAGCCTCTGCTTTTGCCGGGTCCCTGATCTGGGACGACGCCCCTCCCCCTGCCGGCACCAACATTTCCCTGATTCCCTATGTTTCCGGCAGGGCAGTGCGAAATCATGAAGGTAACCAGGATGCCGATTATGAATTTGATGCAGGATTCGATGCAAAAGTAGCGATCACCTCCTCCCTGAACCTGGACCTGACCGTGAATCCGGACTTCTCCCAGGTAGAAGTCGACCGGCAAATCACCAACCTCAGTCGATTTGAATTGTTCTTCCCGGAGCGTCGTCAGTTTTTCCTGGAGAATAGTGATCTGTTTGCCAATTTCGGTGATCGTGAAATCCGTCCCTTCTTTTCCAGGCGGATCGGCCTCGAAAGCCCCATCATATCCGGGGCGCGCCTCAGTGGAAAAATTAACCAGGACTGGCGTATAGGAGTCATGGATATGGTGACAAACCGGGTAGACAGTACCCTCTTCCCCGCCCAGAATTATTTTGTCGCTGCGTTTCAACGCAGGGTTTTCCAGCGCTCAAACATCGCGCTGATGGTGGTCAATCGGGATGGCCTGGATGTACAGGACGGGGATTCACTCTCCGTTGACTGGAACCGCGTCATCGGGGCAGACTTCAACCTGTTCAGCCCGAATAATAAATGGCAGGGAAAAGTATTCGTTCATGGCGCGTTTACCCCCGAAAAACAGGACCTTGCCCATGGCATGCGTATTGAATACCTGGGTCAGAACCTGAATTTTGAATGGGAGCACAAATACGTTGGGGAAGATTTTGAAGCTGATGTCGGATTTGTACCCAGAAAAGGCTATTTACAGCTTAATCCGGACCTGGGTTACCTCTGGTACCCAAAATCCACGGTGGTGAACCGTCATGGTCCGACCCTCCGAAGTCATGTATTCTTCACAAATGACTGGGGATTTACCGACCATATCTTTTCACTTGATTATGAGTTGCTCCTCCTGAATACTGCCAGCTATAATCTGCGCTACGAAGAGAGTTATATCAAACTGACACAACCATTTGACCCGACCAATAATAATAACACCCCGTTGCCCGCAGGGTCTGAACACCGCTTCCGTAAATTGCAGCTGGACGTTGCTTCAGATCGGCGAAACCGCTGGACATATAACCTGACAGTAGCTTATGGCGGTTTTTTTAATGGTGACCTGACCAATTACAAGGGAGAATTAAGCTACCGGTTTCAGCCATTTGGCAGCATTGCGATTACCGCGGATTATAACCGGCTTACATTTGAAGAAGAATCCAGTAATTCGGAATTTCTTCTCCTCGGCCCCAAACTCGATGTAACCTTTACGGACAAACTTTTCTTCACAACCTGGTTGCAGTATAATGACCAGATCAACAATGTGAACCTGAATTCCCGCTTTCAATGGCGGTTCGCCCCCGTTTCCGATTTGTATATCGTATATACTGATAACTATTATTCCGATAATTTCCGGGTTAAGAACCGGGCAGTTGTTATAAAACTGAACTATTGGCTTAACTTGTAGATAAAAATTTTGCCTGTAACAACATGAGCATTCAATCTTTCGAACATCAGCCATCCGACCGGCATTCGGACAAACTCAACAACCAGCTCCGGAATTTCAATCAATTACTTGACGCTTTCCGGCAACACGATATTCCTGAAAGCGCGGCGGACGTGATCAATACGGCCGTGAACAATCTGAATCATATGTCGCCGGATGATCCCAACCTTCGCTCCCAGGTAAAACTGGCAAAGAAACGGCTTATCGAATATTCTGTAAAACACCTGAACCTGATTCCCCGTGAATACTATCTCAAACAGTGGATGGCAATTGGGATGTCTGTATTTGGAATCCCTATAGGTATCGCATTTGGTACGGCGCTGGGCAACATGGCCTTCCTTGGTGCCGGACTGGCCATGGGGTTGCCGCTTGGGATGGCGGTAGGAAAGCAAAAAGATCAAAAGGTGGCGGATGAAGGCCGTCAGCTTGATTTTAAGTACTAACAGCACCCTTTCGCTCCGTCCTTTATTTAGTATATTAACATTCTCCAAATCAGTAATCATCTCTATATGAACTTCATACCGCTTAACCTGTGTTTGGTGCTGCTCCTGGCTTTATTCATAACCGCCTGCAGCACAACGGAAAATGAAATTACCGTTAACCAGGAACTTCCGGAAATTTCTGCACCCTCCGGATTTGAAGTGACCATGTTGTATTCTCCTTCTGCCAATGGCCAGGGGTCATGGGTATCGCTCACAACGGATGGCCAGGGAAGATTGCTTGCGTCAGATCAATATGGTAAAATATACCGCATTTCCGGGCTGGAAGATGATATCAGGGTAGACAGTATTGAATTGGGTATCGGAAGTGCTCAGGGCCTGTTATGGGCAGATGGAGGACTTTATGTCTCGGTCAACGGGCAGGCCGATTCCACAAGGAAAGGCAGCGGACTGTATTTTTTAACGGACGAAGACGGTGATGACTCATTTGACGAGATAAAGGAACTTGTAACACTGCAGGGAGAAGGAGAACACGGGCCTCATTCAATTATCAGCGGTCCGGAAGGTTCCCTGTACCTGATCGCCGGCAATCATACCCTCGTTCCGGAAGAATTCAGTTCATATTTAAATGGAAACTGGGCCACTGACCGTCTTTTTACACCTATTCTTGATCCGCGTGGGCACGCCAATTCGGTTAAGCCTCCGGGTGGCTGGATTGCCCGTTCGGATGATAAAGGGAATTCCTGGCAGGTTATTGCCTCGGGATTTCGCAATGCCTATGATATTGCCTTCAGCGCTAACGGAGATTTATTTACTTACGACTCTGACATGGAGTGGGACCTTGGCTCGCCCTGGTACCGCCCCACCAGGATATGCCATGTAATTCCAGGTGCGGAATTTGGATGGCGTTCGGGATCCGGAAAATGGCCGGCGTATTATCCGGACAACCTGCCGCCCGTATTGAATATGGGACAGGGTTCTCCCACTGGAATTACGTTTGGTTATGGCGCTGCTTTTCCCGAGAATTTCCAGCATAGTCTTTTTGTCTCAGACTGGAGTTTTGGCACTATCTACCAGGTCAATCTAACTCCCGACGGCGCATCATATTCTGCAGAAAAGAAGGAATTCATCTCCGGCGCTCCGCTTGCCGTAACTGATCTTGTGATTGGCAGCGATGGAAATATGTACTTCACCACTGGCGGCAGAAGAGGCACTTCCTATTTGTACAGGGTTTCCTATGTTGGTGATGAATCAACGGAAAAAGTGCCTTTGGAGGTGCAGGAGAATGATTTGCATAAAGAGATGGTGAAGATGACAAATGCTGACCTGGATGCTTCGGAGGCCTGGAATGGTCTCTCCAGTCCCGACCGCTTTGTACGCTATGCCGCCAGGGTAGCCCTGGAAAAGAAGCCGGTGGAGGAGTGGAAAAATTTATTGAGGGATGCGACAATCCCGGCGGAAGTAATTCACGGATCCATTGCAGCGATACGTAAAAATGACCAGTCACTCATCCCCCTGGTTCGAACTCAACTCGGAAGAATTAACGGGAAGGAACTGGAACTTGAGCAACAACTCAGCCTGATCCGGGCCTATGGCTTACTTTTCTCCCGAACCGGCACAAGTGATCTAAGGGTAAAGGAAAACCTGCCGGACTTCCCAACCGGAAATCAGACGCTGGACCGGGAACTGGCCGGACTGTTGGCATATCTTAATGATGGTTCCATCATCGGACCTGCTCTTACGCTGATGGAAGAATCAGAGGAGGGTCTTGAGGCCGACCTCACCCCCGTGGAGGTACTCGAACGAAGTGAACAATATGGTCCGACGATTAAAGCCATGCACGAAAACCGGCCAGCCGAGCAGGGGCTGGCCCTGGCGGTTTCATTGAGTCATATGACTGCAGGGTGGACAGATGAATTCAGGGACCGGTATTTCCGGTGGTTTTACCGGGCGCTGCAAAAAAGCGGCGGAATGAGTTATAAAGGATTTGTGGAATTTGTTCGGGTTCAGGCGCTTGATCAGGTGCCCCGTTCAGACCGGGAGCGATTGGCTGAAATGTCAGGAGAAGCCCTCTTAAACGAACCATTGTTTAATGCAGACGTCCCACCCCCTGCTGGTCCAGGACGAAACTGGATTCTGAGCGAGGCGCAGCAGGTGGCCGGCGATGACAATTATTCTCCGGACATTGATCGCGGAAGCGAACTTTACCAGGCCCTGCTCTGTGCTGCCTGTCACGCGATTAACGGAAAAGGGGGAAATGTGGGGCCTGATCTTACCCAGGCAGGAACCAGGTTTACCACCAGGGATTTACTTGTGGCAATGATCTCCCCGAGTGAATCCATTTCGGACCAGTATGGGGCGGTCTTGTTTACGATGAAAAACGGGACGACCATGGTGGGCCGGCCTGTTCGAACAACCGGAGATTCTGTTTTCATTAATACAAATCCCTTCAGTAACACGGCTGTCAGCGTTCATGTGGATTCAGTGGAGAAGCAGGAGCCATCGCCGGTATCACTAATGCCGGCAGGCCTGATAAACCGGCTGAATGAGGACGAATTGCGGGATCTTCTGGCGTATTTGAAGGCTGAACATTAAAATTTTATTAAAATAAAATTGAGAATAGTTTTCTATTTATGGATGTTAAATCAACTCTCATGAAGTTTTCAATCCTGCTTTGCACCTTGATCCCGCTTTGCCTGATCAGTGCATGTTCCTCACAGGAGGAACAATCAGTCTCGCTAGTTCCGGGAGAATACCGTCTACCTGTTGATGGGGGTGAAATCTGGTACAAAGTGTCCGGCAATTCGGACAAAGCTCCCCTGGTCCTCTTACACGGAGGCCCCGGATACAGCAGCTTTTACCTCAAGCCCTTTGATGAGCTCGCGGATGAATATACGGTGATTCGATATGATCAGCTGGGAAGTGGTAAATCAGATATGATCAGTGACACTTCCATATTCACCGTTCCCCATTTTGTAGCTGAGCTGGAAGCCCTTCGTGAACACCTGGGGATTGAAGAATGGCATATCCTGGGACATTCATGGGGCACCATGCTGGCCATGTCCTATTACAATGAGCATCCCCGGCGTGTAACCAGTCTTACGTTGGCAAGTCCCTGCCTCAGCAGTCATGACTGGAAGCGGAGTACGTCAGCTTTACTTGAAATTCTCCCTGACTCACTCCAAACGGCAATTAACCAGGCAGAAGCTATCGGCGACTACCAGGATCCGGGCTACCAGGATGCAATGAATACCTTTTATGAAAAATTTGTGTTTGGCGAAGTATATCCCGAGGCTGACTTCGACAGTACCATGAGCACCTATAACCCGGCGGTATATGAATATATGTGGGGTCCGAGCGAATTCAGTTTTACAGGTACACTGGGTGATTTCGATGTGACAGGAGACTTGTCTTCCGTAAATGTTCCTGTTATGTTTACTGTCGGAGAATTTGATGAGATCCAGCCTGATATTGTAAGAGAATGGGCCATGGAAGTACCTGATTCACGTGTGGTGATTTTTGAAGGGAGCAGCCATATGACCCCGTGGAATGCGAAACAGGAAAGTTTACAGGTACAACGTATTTTTCTGAACGACCAGTCAGCAGGAGAATAATGGATTGTGATTCTTCCGGACTCAGAAGCTGAATTGCTCCATAAATTCCTGAAGTTCATCCTGGAAGCTCATATCCGCCTGCAGGTTCAGTTGACCCGCAAGGTCCTCATCACGCTCTACCTTCAGCTGACGCAATGTCAGGTGCTGGTTAATAAAAATAAATTCCAGCTCCGGAAGCAGCATCTTTAATGTATCCACAATATCAAGTACGGTAAGATTTCGATCTACCAGGTTGTAGATCCCCGGGGAAACGTGTCCGTCAAGCAGTCGGCTCAGTGCCGCGGCCACGTTTCGTATGTGAATGAAAGCCCTGAACTGCCTTCCATCACCATGAATCTGTACCTGCTTATTAAAGTTCGCTTCAAACACGAACTTGTTAATGACGGCATCAAAACGCATACTCTGATTGAACCCGTACACATTTCCACAGCGAATGATGAATGTTTCAAGCTGTTCCTGGAGTCGCTGGACATGTTCTTCTCCCCGCAGTTTTGAGGTACCATAAAAGGTCCGGGGATTGGGAATAGTTTTAGCATCAATCTCATCCCGGGATGATCCGTAAACACCAGTACTGCTTGTATAAATAACTTTGCTCACATTGCTTTCCTCAATAGCGTAAACAAGTTCTGCCGTCCCCCAGTGATTGACCTGCTCAAAGAAATGCGGGTCGGTATTCGCAAACGGAGTGGTCACCTTGGCCGCGAGATGATAGACCACATCGGCTCCGTCCAGCACCTTGGCAATACCACGGGAATCCAGCAATTCTCCCTGGACAAATCTTATTTTGGATCTGTTCCGGAATTCACTCCCCAGAAATACATTGAAATTTGACCTGCTCAGGTTGTCATATATAATGACCTGATCAACATCATCCCGCTTCTCCAGGTTTGACACCAGTTCTGTACCTATATATCCGGCTCCGCCGAAAACAACTATCTTCATGCTTTATTTTTTAACAAGGTCCGTATGAAGACCGCATTCCACCTTGCTCATCCCATACCATCGGGCTTCCCTCTCCATCATTTCCGGATCGACCCGGCGGGTACATGGCTCGCAGCCAATACTGACGTATCCCTGATCTTCCAGAGGATGTTTAGGCAGATCGTGTTCTTTGCGATAATCATAAATCATTTTAGCGCTCCAGTCGAGCATTGGATGGAATCGGATAGTGTCATGAGGTGCCGGTTGTTCCACTTTCATGGCTTTCCTGACTGCACTCTGATCGGCACGAACCCCGTTGATCCAGATATCATATTTCCGCAACAAGCCGTCAACCGGCTGTGTCTTGTTCAGAAAACAGCAATGGTCCGGATCTGAAGTAAACAGCAGGCGGCCCTCGGCATCACGCTGCATATATTTCGGGGTGGATGATTTCAGGTCAATTGTTTTAAGGCCAAACCTCGTGGCCACCTCATCCTTAAAAGCTACGGTAGCAGGGAAATGATACCCCGTATTGATGAACACGACAGGAATGGTACGGTCGATGCGGCTCAGGATATGAAGCATGACCAGGCTGTGCGTCTGGAAAGAGGAGGTAGTGAACATCGTTCTCCCTTCCTTACGATAGCGCGTTAACTGTTCCCTTATCTCCTCAAAAGTCATAGTGATATCAAAGATAATAAAACAACTCCTAATCAAAGAGGATGCATGTGTGAATAGCTTGATAACAAGCATTTTCATATCTGCGCTGTAAAATCCCCTTAGGCTCAATGGCGTTGTCCTCCTGATAAGTATTGCAAAAAAGCTCTTCTGATCCTTTTTTGTTTAACTTGCAGGAACCATTTAGTCAACTAGATGTTATAACATTCGATGAAAACAGCCGTTTACCGTAAAGAGCATTTTAATGCCGCACACCGGCTTCATAATCCGGCCTGGGATGATGAGAAGAACAGCAGGGTATTTGGCAAATGCAATAACCCGAATTATCACGGGCACAATTATGAATTGATCGTAAAACTGATCGGAGAAATTGACACGGAAACCGGCTATGTTTATGATATGAAGGAGTTGAGCGATCTCATCAGGGAACATGTCATAAGTAAATTTGACCACAAGAACCTGAACCTTGATGTTCCGCACTTCAAAAACCTTAATCCCACAGCCGAAAACATCGCAATAGTTATTTATCAGCTGCTTCGTGAACAGATCGGGGCAGACATTGATCTTAAAGTAATTCTCTATGAAACCCCAAGAAACTATGTCGAATACCCCGTATGATGTGGACAGCTACGGAGAGGATCATATAGGAAGCGCCGAAAACACACCGCTCCGTCCTGATGCATTTGATATGTCTGATGGCGAAAAAATGGCTAAAATCGAGATCCTGTTTGGTGAGATCATGGAAACACTCGGTCTTGACCTGACGGATGACTCACTGCGCGGGACACCGAAGAGGGTAGCTAAAATGTATGTTAAGGAAATATTCGGCGGATTGAATCCGGCCAATAAACCGCACGCCACGCTCTTTGAAAATAAATATAAGTACGATCAGATGCTGGTTGAAAAGGATATCACATTCTACAGTCACTGCGAACATCATTTCGTTCCAATCTTCGGCAAGGTGCATGTTGCCTATATTTCATCGGGCAAGGTCATTGGACTCTCCAAGATCAACCGTATCGTGCAGTATTATGCGAGAAGGCCACAGGTGCAGGAGCGGCTGACCGTGCAGATCGGAAAAGAACTCACTAAGATTCTGAAAACCGACGACGTCGGGGTCGTGGTTGATGCCACGCATCTTTGTGTGGCTTCACGAGGGGTAAATGACACGAACAGCATGACCGGGACCGCTTATTTCTCAGGAAAGTTCAGGGAGAATCAGATAAAAAATGAATTCTTAAATTATATTAACACCAAATAGAACCAGCCAACAACATAATGGGACTAAGTGAAGAAATTCAGCAAACTAAATTCACAAGCGAGAAACAAAAAGCATTGCTGAACCTGATTTATACTTATAATACCCTCATCACTGAAATGAATGCCTTCTTTAAATCGCATGATATAACAAGGCAGCAATTCAATGTACTACGAATTCTTAGGGGTCAGTTTCCCCGGCCCTGCTCCATCAATGTGATTAAGGAGAGAATGCTGGATAAAATGTCCGATACATCCAGAATCGTTAAGCGCCTGGAGAACAAGGGGCTTCTGAGCAGGACGGATTGTGACTCGGACCGGCGCGCGGTGGAAATCACTATCTCTGAAAAAGGACTGAACCTGCTTTCGGATACTGATAAAAAAGTGAGCGGTTTTGAACATCTGCTCGGCAACCTTAATGAATCCGAAGCAAAAGAGTTAAATCTGCTTCTGGACAAGATCAGGGAATAAAATCAGGTTAGAACATACATTCCCATTTAAACGATTTATTCGTACCTTTACTACCCTGTTATTTTCAATCAAACTTAACCCTATATGGCATTTGATATTGACATGATCAAAGAAGTTTACGGCCGTATGGATGAACGCATCCAGGCAGCACGTAAAGTCGTAAATACCCCTTTGACGCTTGCTGAAAAGATTTTATACACACACCTGCACGAAGACCAGCCTCTTGAGAAATTTCAACGGGCAAAGAGTTATGTAAATTTTGCACCGGACCGGGTGGCGATGCAGGATGCTACGGCTCAGATGGCGCTTCTGCAATTCATGCAGGCCGGAAAGAAAAAAGCGGCGGTACCTTCTACGGTCCATTGTGACCACCTGATCCTTGCCAAACAGGGCGCAGTGGAAGATTTAAGAAATTCTATTACAGCAAGTGGTGAAGTTTTTAACTTCCTGGAATCTGTCTCTAACAAATATGGAATCGGTTTCTGGAAACCGGGAGCCGGAATCATTCACCAGGTTGTCCTGGAGAATTATGCATTTCCGGGTGGCATGATGATCGGTACGGATTCACATACCGTGAATGCCGGTGGTCTTGGTATGGTGGCAGTCGGAGTCGGCGGCGCGGATGCCGTGGACGTCATGGCAGGGATGCCATGGGAACTCAAATTTCCCAAACTTATCGGAGTAAAGCTGACGGGAGAAATGAGCGGCTGGACTTCAGCAAAGGATGTGATACTGAAAGTAGCAGGAATTCTCACCGTTAAAGGAGGAACAGGCGCGATCGTGGAATATTTCGGACCTGGCGCAAAATCATTGTCTTGTACTGGTAAGGGCACCATATGTAACATGGGTGCGGAGATCGGGGCGACCACGTCCACCTTTGGGTACGATGATTCCATGGAACGCTACCTCAGGGCAACAGGAAGAAGCGAAGTGGCAGATTTGGCCAATGGAATCCGCGAACATCTGACTGCTGATACGGAGGTTTACGATAACCCTGAACAGTATTTTGATGAGTTGATTGTAATTAACCTGAGCGAGCTGGAGCCGCACCTTAACGGACCATTTTCACCTGATATCGCCACACCGATCAGCAAGATGGCGGAAGCCGCTGAAAAGAACGACTGGCCGGTGGATGTTAAAGTCGGACTTATCGGTAGTTGTACCAACTCTTCGTACGAAGATATTTCCCGGGCGGCTTCATTGGCCGAACAGGCAGTAGATAAAAACCTGAAGACCAAAGCGAAATTCACCATAACCCCGGGTTCCGAACAGGTCCGGTTTACCATTGAAAGGGACGGGTTTATTGATACATTCAATAAAATTGGCGCGAGCGTATTCGCAAATGCCTGCGGACCGTGTATTGGTCAGTGGGATCGTGCCGGGGCAGATAAAAAAGAAAAAAATACGATTGTCCATTCTTTCAACCGGAATTTTGCAAAAAGAGCTGACGGCAACCCGAATACGCATGCGTTTGTTGGTTCACCCGAGCTTGTAACAGCCATCGCCATTAGCGGTAGGCTAACGTTTAACCCGATGACGGATACATTGAAAAATGAAAACGGGGAAGATGTAAAGCTGGACCCGCCGACCGGAGAAGAACTTCCATCAAAAGGATTCGATGTAAAAGATCCGGGGTACCAGGCTCCTGCAGATGATGGCAGTAATGTTGAAGTTAAAGTAGCTCCTGACTCAAAACGTCTGCAGCTTTTAACTCCATTCGAACCATGGGATGGAAAGAATATCAACGGGATGAAACTGCTGATAAAAGCGAAGGGTAAATGTACCACTGACCATATTTCCATGGCAGGTCCCTGGCTGAGGTTCCGGGGACACCTGGACAATATCTCTAATAATACGCTGACAGGGGCTGTTAATTTCTTTAATGAGAAAACGGATCTTGTAAAAAACCAGCTGACCGGCGAATACGGACCGGTTCCGGACACACAGCGTGATTATAAAGCGGAAGGGATCTCAACTATTGTGGTGGGTGACCATAACTATGGTGAAGGATCCAGCCGGGAACATGCGGCAATGCAACCTCGTCACCTGGGTGTACGCGTAGTCCTGGTCAAATCATTTGCACGAATCCACGAGACTAACCTGAAAAAACAGGGAATGCTGGCGCTGACGTTTGCCAACGAAAATGATTACGACAAGATCCTGGAAGATGATACAATATCTATCTCTGACCTGGAGGATTTTGCACCGGATAAACCACTGACCCTTGTTTTGGAACACGCCGACGGAACATCTGAAACCATCAAGGTCAATCACAGTTACAATCAACAGCAAATCGCCTGGTTCAAAGCCGGCTCGGCCCTGAACCTGATTAAGGAAAAAGAAAAGGCTGCTTAGGCGTGAGCATCCCCCTGAAACGAATCCTTGCCGCCGCATTTCTAATGCAGGCAAGGATTTTTTTATTAAACTGAGAGACATGGATAATCATACGCACATTCTGACTATAGATATTGGTGGATCAGGAATTAAGGCAACGGTCCTGGATCAACACGCTCATATGGTAGTACCACGCAAACGGCTGGACACGCCGGAGCATTCTTCTCCGGACAAAGTACTGGAAACAATAACCGAATTGGTGGAAGATTTTCCTCCATTCGAAAAAATTTCGGTCGGTTTCCCCGGGTATGTTAAGAATGGTGTGATTATTACAGCCCCAAACCTGGGTACTGATCAGTGGTCCGGTGTCAATATGGCCCAGATGATAGCTGACGCCCTTGAAAAACCAGTCCGCCTGGTAAATGACGCCGACCTGCTGGGTCTAGGAGTGATTGAAGGTGAAGGTCTCGAACTAATGATAACGCTGGGTACGGGACTCGGTACTGCTTTTTACCTCGATGGCCACCTGATGCCCCACCTGGAACTGGCTCACCATCCTATCCGGGACGATAAGGACTATGATCAGTACATCGGAAAAGCAGAACTGAAGAAAAAAGGCAGGAAAACCTGGAACAAGCGAATGAAACGCGTCCTTCAAAATATGAAAACGGTATTCAACTATGATATGCTGTTTGTTGGAGGGGGATCTTCCAAGTACCTGGATCTTAAACTCGACGATAATATCAGGATAGTCAGTAATCGCGACGGCATTAAAGGTGGTGTGAATCTATGGGCTATTGAAGAAGATGACCTTTGCGTCAAAACAATTTTTCCTGCTACCCATTCTATAGAAAAGAATTAATTCATGACAGACAACAAATATGATTTCGGGATGATCGGCCTGGGAACTATGGGCCGCAATCTTCTCCTGAATATGGCAGACAGCGGTTTCCGGGTAAGCGGGTATGACAAAAATCCGGAAATGGTCTCCCACCTGGAGCAGGAAAGCGAAGGGATCGATATCGATGCCTTCAGCGATCTTCCGGCCTTTATCCAAAGCCTTAATACTCCCAGGGCACTGATGATGCTGGTACCGGCAGGTCCGATCGTCGACAGTGTCATTGAAGAATTACTGCCCCTCCTTGACGAAGGAGACTTGCTGATTGACGGGGGTAACTCCTATTTTGCAGACACCGAGAGAAGGGTGAAATACCTCCAGCCCAAAGGGGTTCACTTCTTCGGACTTGGAATATCCGGTGGCGCTGAAGGAGCACGAAAAGGGCCAAGTATGATGCCCGGAGGAGATAAATCAGCCTATGAAGTTGTAAAAAACATATTTGAGGCCGTTTCAGCAAAAGTCAATGGCGAACCCTGCGTTACGTGGCTAGGACCGGGTGCCTGCGGACATTTTGTCAAAATGGTGCATAACGGAATTGAATACGGGCTGATGCAAATCATTTCAGAAGTTTACGGACTGATGAAAGGACCGATGGGCCTGTCCAATGACGAAATACATAAAGCTTTTGCCGGCTGGAATGAGGGCCGGCTCAATTCTTTCCTGATCGAAATCACCGCAGATATATTTACCCAAAAAGATGATCTGACGGGTGCCGATCTTATCGATATGATCCTTGATCAGGCCAAGTCAAAGGGAACCGGCAAATGGACTTCACAACTGGCTATGGATCTGCAGGTGGCTGTACCAACTATTGATATGGCTGTTGCTATGCGCGATCTGTCAAAATACAAGACTACCAGGGAAAAAGCTGAAAAAGTCTACCAGCGCACTCAGGACAAAGGCTGCACGCTAACACTTGATGACCTTGGGGATGCCCTGTATTTTTCATTCATCGTTACTTATGCGCAGGGAATGCATATGCTGCAGGTAGCATCAAAGGAATACAACTACCAGCTTTCCATGTCGGATATTGCTAAAATCTGGCGGGGAGGGTGTATTATTCGCGCGGCATTACTGGAGAATATTTTTAGTGCCTATCAGGACGATACACTGTCGCACCTTATGCTCGATAAGGAAATTATCAGCAGAATACATGCTTCAGAAGCAGGTATGAGGCGAATGTCCACCGAAGCCATTAAATACGGATCCGGTATGCCGGCTACTTCATCGACCCTGCATTATTTCGATATGTTCCGTATCGGACATATGCCTTCCAACCTTATTCAGGCACAACGGGATTATTTCGGCTCCCATACCTATGAGCGAACAGATCGCGAAGGTATATTTCATACTAACTGGTACTAATACATGAAATTCTCATTAAAAGATAAACCTACCATTTTCGTCATATTTGGCGGAACCGGTGACCTGGCATTCCGTAAATTAATTCCTGCCATTTACAATCTTCATCTGGATAAATGGATGCCCAAGAATTTTGCAGTTATCGGAAATGGACGAAGCGAATTGAATGACGCAGAATACAGAAAACGTCTGTTGAAAGGAGTCAATGAATTCTCGCGTCGTGGAAAGGTCAAGAAGGCCGAATGGGATGAATTTGCGGAGCATATTTATTTTCAACAGGCCAATATCAAAGATGACGCGACGTACAAAGATCTGGGTAAAAGGATCGAAACATTCAAAAAGGAATGGGAAGGTGACGTGAATGTCATATTTTATCTGGCGGTGGCTCCCCGTTTCTTCATCACTATCTCGGAGAATATCAAAAAGCAGGGGCTCGGCGGCGACGTCGAACATGACAGGCTGGTGATTGAAAAACCTTTCGGACATGATCTGGAGAGCGCCCAGGAGCTCAATAAACTCCTTTGTGCGAGTTTTGATGAAAAACAGATTTACAGGATCGATCACTACCTGGGCAAGGAAGCTGTACAGAATATTATGGCATTCCGGTTTGCCAATGCGATTCTCGAACCGGTTTGGAACAGGAATTATATAGATCATGTGCAAATCTCGGTTAGCGAACAACTTGGAGTCGAAGGCCGGGGCGGATATTATGACGATGCCGGCGCTTTACGTGATATGGTTCAGAATCATATTTTCCAGCTCCTTTGCCTGATCGCCATGGAGCCCCCCACCAGTTTCAGTGCTGATGAAGTACGAAACCGGAAGGTGGATGTTTTGAACGCGGTGCGGCGAATAAAACCAGAAGAGGTAAGCCATTATACCGTCCGCGGTCAGTATGGTCCCGGCTGGATTGAGGGCGAAAAAGTACCGGGGTACAGGGAAGAACCAGATGTAAACGAAGAATCAAATACAGAGACATTCGCAGCATTGAATCTGTTCGTCGATAACTGGCGCTGGCAAGGAGTTCCTTTCTATATGCGTACAGGTAAACGCATGCATCAGAGCGCCAGCCTCATCAGCATTCAGTTTAAAGACACCCCTCATTCCATTTTTCCGACCTATTCCGCGGAAAACTGGCAGCAAAACAGGCTGGTGATCAGTATACAGCCGGAAATGAGTATCAGGCTCCAGATTCAGGCTAAACGACCCGGGCTGGATATGACCATCAACCCTGTCGATATGATCTTTGACTACAAAGGCACTTATACCAATGATACTCCGGAAGCCTATGAAACGCTGCTCCTGGATACAATCGTTGGTGATCAAACCCTGTTCATGCGTGGAGATCAGGTGGAAGAGGCCTGGGATATCCTTATGCCTGTAATAAATGCCTGGGAAGCTAAGAAGAGCCTGAATTTCCCTAATTATTCTTCCGACTCCTGGGGCCCTGAAATTGCAGAGGCACTCATTGCCCGGGATGGTTTTCACTGGTTTACATTACCCGTAGATAAAAAGAGCTGATTCATGGACGTACATATTCTGCAAAGCCCCGAGGAGGTAATCGAACAAATAGCCGAAGATATTGTCAACCTGGCCAATGAGTGCGTGGAAGACCACGGTCGTTTCACCATTGCCCTTTCAGGGGGAAGTTCACCAAAGAAACTCTATGAATTGCTTGCCTCAGAGCAACACGCCGATAATTTCCCCTGGGAGAATACCTTCTTCTTTTTTGGCGACGAACGTTATGTACCATCCGACAGTCCGGATTATAATGCCGGCATGGCTCGCGAGGCCATGTTGAACAAAGTAAATGTCCCAAAAGAAAACATTTTTGCTGTTAACACCGCATTCTCACCCAATGAAGCGGCAAATGACTATGCGCACCGTATCCTGGAACACTACCAGATTGATGAACCTGTCTTTGATTTGATTTTACTGGGACTTGGTGACGACGCACACACCGCCAGCCTTTTCCCGCATACACGTGTCCTTGCTGAGACTGATGCGCTGGTTAAGGAAGTTAAAATGCTCTCAGATAATTCATGGCGCATTTCATTTACCCGTACCCTGATCAATAAGGCCTCTAATGTATATTTCATGACCTTTGGGGAAAAGAAATCGGAAGCCGTCTACCACGTCCTGGAAGGTCCGAGATATGAATTCCAGTACCCGGCGCAGTTCATTCGTCCGACGAATGGAAAGGTTTGCTGGTATATTGATACGGCTGCTGCCACCCTCCTCAGGAACCGTTAAACCTGGCTTCCAGGATATGGTATAATTCACTCAGGATCATTGCCGTGGCTCCCCAAACCACCCGTTCCTGCAGGTCATAATAAGGGGTGTCCGGAAGATGCATACCACGCACCCTGATATCCTTGGCCTTATGAAAAGACGTATCCATTAGTTGGGAAAGTTGTATTTCCAAAATCTCATCCACTTCCAGTGGTTCCCGGCGAAACTCCGGCTTTTCCTGCAGCACCCCGACTACCGGGGTAACCCTGAAATTGCTGGCATGTATATAAATTTCACTGAGGTGCCCTATGACCTGAATCCCTTCCGGAGACACACCGATTTCCTCATGGGTTTCCCGAAGCGCGGTGTCCGTAATGGTATCATCCCCTTCTTCATACTTTCCCCCGGGTAAACTGATCTGCCCGCCGTGTGCTCCGGGGTACTCAGGACGCTGAATCAGTGGAAAATATGCTTCTCCGCCAGCCCCAGGAAAAAACAGGATCATTACTCCCCCGAGACGGGCGTCCTCTGTGGGTTTCAGCCTTAAACGGCTGTCGGCACGAGCTACCGGCAATGCGCGGCGGTGAGCTTCCATGCCCGGGAGCGGTGAACCCATCCTGTCCTGCAGAAATTCAATTGTCTCTCTAAAATCCACTGTGACGCAAAAATGCTTATTTTAACTAAATTGATTCCTGTTTGTTATCAATAACAAATTGACCTACAATTTTATTAACCTTTAAACCAACCAAAACCTGATCAAAATTCAACCATATTCCATTTTTTTATGTCTTTTTCTTTTTCTCCTGTGTCCTGAAACCAGCTTCGGCCAGTCCACCATAATCAACTGCCTCGATTCCACATTCTGTATTCCCGGAGTGGAAGGACTGCCCAGAACAAAAGGAATTGTGATAACCAGGGAGCTGGTAAAAGATTACGCCATTAATTCAGAATTGAATGGCCAGAGCGCCAATGCGGAAATTCGCCGTAACAGACGATGGACATTAAAAGTACGCGCTCCGATTCTCTTAAAAGACAATATTAAAATCGCCGGGGGAGTCAAATACTTCGTCGAGGAATATAATTTCGAGAACCCGGAAACGCTCGACAATGAGTTTTATCGCGGACTGGAAGACCGGCCGCTCAGGAGTATACGCGCTGATATTTTCGTGATGAAACCCACGCGCACCAATAAGTACTTTATCCTGAGGATAAGCGGAGCCCTCAACGGGGACTTTAAAGGTATTGACCTGGGTAGTAATTACTTTAAATTTTCCATTGCACCTCTCATTGGCTGGAAGAAAAACCGCTACCTGTCCTATGCATTCGGGATCGCATACAGCGAGATTTTTGGCAGGCGTTCAATATATCCGATAGCTTCCTATAATCATACATTTTCGCGGCACTGGGGAATTGAATCAATTCTCCCGGTCGAACTGAAACTTCGGTATAATTCGATCGACCAGAAAAATTTCGTGTATTTCAAGGCGGAACTCAATGGTTCCAATTACACCCTGAACTTTTTTGAGAATACAGATGAGCCAGTATTTCTGGAGAAGTCCGAAATACGTTTTTTACTCAATTATGAGCGCGAAATATACGATTTTCTTTGGTTCGGTGTGGAAGCCGGATTTCGCAAAAACATCAATTTTGACTTATCGGAGAATGCCCGTATTAAGGCGGAGACGATTGTGGATAACCAGCTCAATGAGGCTGTTGTGGGCAATATCAGCATATTCATCGTTCCTCCAAGAAAATTCCTGAAGTAATTACAGACAGTTAAAGGCCGATAATCGGTCACGTGATTCAAGTTCGCCTGCCTCTACCCCCTTCTGCCACGCCTCACATGCCTGTTGCTCATTGCCAAGTGCCTGCAGGGCATCACCGCGAAAGGTATGGATAAGCTCTACAAAGTCATCTTCCCGCATGGCTCGCTGATACAGGCGAAGGGCATTTTCATAATCCCCGTTCATATGGTAATACCTGCCCTTATTTCGGTAGGCCCAGGCGTTGGAAGGATCCCGTGCGATGCTGTTATCGATGTTCTCACGCGCCTGTTCCATATTTCCTGTCAGCAGTAGAATATAACCGAGATTATTCAGGAAATAGGGATCGTTCGGTGCGAATGCAAGCGCCTGTTCAACAAACTCACGTGCCTGCTCCTGGTCTCCCCGCTTCGAGGAAACCATACCCAGTGAATTCAGGGCATTACCTTCACCCGGCGTGAGCCGCAGCGCGGTCCGAAGATCTGATTCAGCCTGGTTCAATTCGTTGAGATAATAATGGACCGTCCCCCGGTTGATCAATGCCTCCGTCAACCCGGAATCGAGGCGCAACGCCTCACTGAAGTCTTCAAGGGCTTCCCTGAATTTCTTCATTTTTGCCTGAACCAGCCCCTTCCGGAAATACAATGTGGCACTGTCCGGATAATTCCTGATCAGGAACAGCAGGTCATCTTCTGCCCGGTACAATTCTCCCGCTTCATAAAACGCATTAGAGCGATTCAATGTAGCGTCATAATCTTCCGGATCACACTGAAGAGCCCTGTTGTAATACAACACAGCTTGCCCGAAGCGTTTTTGTTCAAAACGTACAATTCCGGCATTATTCAGTGCAGGAACATAACAACTGTCTATGTTGAGAGCTTCATCGTAAAAGCGGATGGCCTCCTTGTAATTTTGTTGTCCCAGGGCTTCATTTCCCCTGATAAGGAACCGCTGCTTATTTGTCTCGCCGGTATCCCCACAGGCAGAAATCAGAATCAATAAAATGAACAAAAGGCGCTCAGGCCGATTCCAGTGTTCCTGTTGTAACTGTGGCTTGAAGTTCATTTAACAAATTATACAATCCGAAGTAGGTTCGGTTAATATACAATCCGTGCCGGTTGCCCCTGGCAGTCTTGGAATTGCGTATTTCCTTCATTTTGGATACGCGCTCCCCGGTTTCAAATATCTTCCTGAAATAGGTGTCGTCTCCAAAATCAAAGGTATCGCTATGAAATGGTTTTCCAAGCAATTCTATCATTTCTGTAAATATGGCCATAAAAAAGGCCCGTTCTTTTGGCGAATCCTGGCTGGATAGAAAACCCAGCTCATTGAATAATGATTCGAGGTCATATGATTCATCCAGGACATCTCGTTTCATCAGCTGGAAGTACTTGTCATAAAAATCATCCGGGATCACCTTAACACATCCAAAATCTATGATCCCAAGCTTACCTTCTCCGGTAATCAGAAAATTTCCCGGATGCGGATCGGCATGTACCTGCCTTAATTCATGAATCTGGTATTGGTAAAAGTCCCAGAGCGCCTGACCGATGAGGTTTCGCTGGTCAGGTGAAGGTTCGGTTTGCACCCATTCCCGGAGGTGCATACCATCGATCCAGTCCATGACCAGTATTCTCGGGGTGCTGTATTCACGATAATAACCCGGAAAAACCACATTGTCCAAACCACCGCACAAGCGGGTGATTTCCTCTGACCTTTCCAGCTCGAGTGCATAATCAGTTTCTTCCAGTAACTTCGACTCAACCTCTTCCATATACTGATCCAGCTCAGCGGCACTTATTTTGAACATCCTGGCCGCAATCGGCTTAACAATACGTAAGTCCGAACTAATACTGTCCGCCACCCCGGGATACTGAATCTTAACCGCCAGCTTTTTCCCATCCAGCTTCGCCTGGTGCACCTGCCCGATAGAAGCTGCATTAACTGCTTTTCTGGAGAATGTATCAAATATTTCTTCAGGCCCTTTTCCAAGCTGATCCCTGAATGTTTTGACCACAAGTGGATAGGATAATGGCGGGGCACTGTACTGGGACATGGCAAACTTTGACTGGTATGCACCGGGGAGGACATTCTTATCCATGCTAAGCATCTGAGCGACTTTTAAGGCACTTCCCTTTAATTCGGACAAAGATGCATAGATGTCCTCTGCATTTTCCTCATCAAGTTCGTCCCGCGACATATCAGGATTGATCAGTCGTTTTCCGTAATGCTTTAAATAATTCCCCCCAACCTTGGCCCCGGTTTTAACAAATTTGGATGCCCGCTGCATCTTGGTCACCGGGATTCTTAACTGCTCCTTCATGATTTATCGGTTGTGATACAGGAATTTGGCAAAATCAATCATCTGGTCAAGTGGTCCCCTGCCCATTAGCTCAAAGGAAAGGTTCACAGATTTTTCAACGGCGGCATCCGTATTTGTAAAGCCGGCGCTATCATCTTTGAGCCAGAAGCGTAATAAAAACATCATTTGTAACCAGATACCATCCTGGTACCGGTCGGAAATTACCGGCCGGTCAACAATCTCCTCATTCTCCCTTCCCTCGTTTAAAACGTTACTGACAAAATCGATAAACTCTTCACGAAATTTCTGAAGCACGGAAGGCTTTACGTCAGGCTGCCGGATCTGATTGAAAGAATAGCGGACAAAAGAGCGATCATTCTTTAAACGCTCAAATAAGGTGAAATAAAATGCAAGCATCTTTTCCCTGGTGCTGTACGTCGTAAATGACTTGTCCTTCTGCAGAACCTCTGTTGTCTCCTGTGCGTAATTTTTCCAGATATGCTTTTCCAGTGCCTCGAAACTGGCAAAATGATCGTAGAAAAGCCCTTCGTCCTTCTTCATTTCATGCATGAACTGGAACACCGATGCAGGAGGATGCCCGTTGAGCAATACCTTTTCGCGGTAGTTCCGGATAATTGTCTCCTTAATATCAGTTGTTTTAGCTGTGGTTTTTTTAGAAGCTGTTTTCGTTGCCATAAATTCTTGAAATTTTCTATTGCTTTAACAATCAAGGTGTGGAAATGATTTGTTTATGGATAATTTTATTTCTGGCATCTTATATGCACCGAATTGTTAAAACAAAAAGAGAAACATGAAACGAATAATTATACTGGCGGCTGTTGCCCTGGCAACACTTCCGATGATCTCCATCGCACAAGCAGACCTGAGAAAAAAAATCGAAGTCAATGGGATTGCAGAAAGAACTGTCAGGCCCGATCAGATATTTTTAAGTATTACACTTAAGGAATACAAAAATGGCAGTAGAATAGTTGAAATGGACAGACTTGAAGCGGGACTGCTCAAAGCGCTGCGGAAAGTAGACATTGAGAAAGATAAACTCACCGCTGAAAGTATATTCGGCTATAATTGGGACTGGAAAAAGAAAAGGCCGGATGATTTCCTGGCATCAAAAAGCTTCCGGCTGGAAGTTGCCGACCTGAAGAAGATAAATGATCTGGTGGAAGAACTTGATCCGGAAGGACTATCCGCACTCAATATAGCCGAGATCAGACATTCGCAGGAAGACCAGATCCGGGAGGAACTGGCACGCGAAGCACTTGTAAATGCCCGGAATAAAGCCATTGCCATACTTGACGCCATTGATGAGGAGGCCGGCGGAGTATTGCAGGTGACCACCAATCAATTTCAGGGTCCGGTACCACAGGCACGGATGAGATACAACGCCATGGATGAATCGGTGGAATATGCCTCTGATGTAGAATTCAGAAATATAGACCTGAAAGTGGAAGTATTTGCCATTTTTGAAATAAAATAGCCGTTATTCTTGCTTTTATCAACTTTTTTCCGTATTGTACTAGATGTGTCCAATCAATAAATTCTGATATGCTCAAAGAAGTTAGGGATGAAAAAAAGTATGATGTTGTACTGCAAAAAGTCATTGAAAATGTAACGAAAGAAGGTTTCACAGATATAAGGGCAGATGTGCCCGATCTGGAAGCACCAGCTAAACTGGTTAGCCAGAATAACAACGATGTGTTTATTCCGGATGTAACCGCCCAGTCAAAGTATGGAGGGAAAGCGTATTTTGAAATCGCAAAAAAAATATCCGAAACCTCCAAGCTTGTGAACAAGTGGAAGCTGTTGTCGACGCTTGCTGAAATCAAGAACGGCATTTTCAAGATATTTGTACCACATGGTTCTATGAGGTTTACCAGGGAACTGGTCAACCGCTATAATATCAATGCGGAACTTATCAAGATCTGATTCACAGTACAAAGTGAATGCACTCGCCGGGCCTCAGGTCCGGCGTTTTTTATTTACCTGAAATTGCAATCGATTTCGCAAACCGGCCCAAAAAAAATCAGTCTATGGCTGATACGGCTGATTTTGCTATAAAATAGGTTCGCAGTTCCCTGATTTTTTCGTGTGTCAGGGGTTTTGGAACATAGTCAACTACAATGGGATTCCTGGATGCTTTTCGAATGTCTTTTTTATTCTCCGAGCTGGTCAGTACGACCACCTGTACTCTGTCCTGCACCGCATCCGGTAGCTGAGCCAATTCTTTTAAGAAACGAAATCCGTTAATTACCGGCATGTTTAAATCCAGAAAAATTACATCCGGTATGTTTTCGTTGTTTTTTAATTGTTCAAGAGCGTCACGCCCGCTGCAAGCTGAGTAAATGTTCTTGGAAAAATTATTGAATTCTAAAAGCCGCCTGGTGATAAAAATGTCTATTTCATTGTCATCAATCAACAATACTGATTCAGTACATGTTTCCATAGGCTGATTAATAAGGGGTTAAGAGTTCAAAAAATCAATTCTACCATTATACCTATAATGGAATATTTTTCCAATATTTCCATGAGATTAATTTCACCAACTTAAAATTGCGGTGGGTAATAAGTTGAAATATTTAACTTTTCTTACATCATATTGACTCCACCCCTGAATCAAAAACTAATGGTTCAACTGAACATCATGAAAATTCACAAGGATATTCTTGCTGCAATTATTTTCCTGCTTACCCTCCTTTTGCTATGGCTGATATTTTAACCTTCCCTTCGCAGGACTGTCAGCGGCGATTCGTTTACCACCTGGCGTGTATTCCACCAGCCAACAATAACAGTCAGGATAATCACCGCCACCCAGGTAATGATCAGGGCAGGAACGTCAGGTCTGAACACAATTTCAAAAAAGTAGCGGGCCAGTACCCAAGACGACACAAGTGACAATAAAATCCCGGTAAGACCGGCCAGCATACCCAGGTATACATATTCCAGGAGGGTCAGACCAACGATCTGCTTTCCGGAGGCTCCAATGGTCCGGAGCAGCACATTTTCCTTCAGACGTGCGTGTCTGCTGTTCAGTACAGCCCCTGCCAGCACAATAAGTCCAGTAATTATGCTGAACAGCGCCATAAATTGAATGATGAACTTCACTTTATTGAAAAACCCGTCGATTGTTTCCAGAATCAGCCGGATATCAATGAGTGAGACATTCGGGAAAGCAGTAACAAGCTCGCGCTGATATTTATTTGCCACCGCATCATCATCCACCCGTGTGGCCAGTACATAAAACTGCGGCGCTTCTTCCAGCACTCCGTTAGGAAATACAAAAATAAAGTTCGGAGGATCTTTTTGCCATTCCACATCGCGCACCCCGGCGATATACACCTGAAAAGGCACACCCTGTACATCAAATACAAGTGAATCCCCTACACCGACTTCCAGGTTATCCTGCATGCCTTCACTGATGGTAACAAAAATGGAATCACCGGAAATATGCTGTACCCCTCCCTCCAGTAATTTCTCCGAAACATGAAGGCTGTCACGATAGGTTACCCGGTACTCCCTGGTGAGTGACCAGTTCCTGATATTATCGGTTGTATCCTCCTGTATCTGGGCTATGGTTCGTCCCTTCACTTTGCTTAGCCTGGAGGTTACAATAGGCACAAGCTGATTAACGGGAAGTTCATTTTCTTCTGTGAGATCCACTACTCCATCTTTTTGTTCACGCTGAATATCAAATAGAATGGTATTTGACTGATTATCCTGACCAACAAATTCAACCTGGTTCAGCAGGCTGTTCTGCACAATCTGAAGCGTGGCAATAAGGAATACTCCAAGACCAATGACCACCATAAGCACATGGGTCTGGTTATTAGGCCTGAACAGGTTGGCCAGGCTCTGACGGAGAATAAAGCCTGCCCGGGAGGGAAAATAGGTGCGTACTGCCCACATAAGCACAAAAGCCAGGGCAGTGAGAACGAGAAAGGCCGTGATGAGTCCACCGAAAAATGACAAGCCCATGAGCCAGTCCCTTGTCTGGTAGGTAGCCACGAGAAAAGGAAAAAAGACAATCAGGGTAGCCACCGTAATGGTTGACTTGCTTCTGCGCTTCGGACCTCCCGAATGGGTACGCAGGACAGAGAGTGGCGGAATGAATCGAATGCTCAGCAATGGCAAAAGGGAGAACAGGATTGAAATCACAATTCCCATCACCAGACCGTTGAAGATTGCCTGCCATGCCACGCCGATCTCCAGGTCCAGCGGAATAAATTCGGCCAGCATGAGCGGAAGTGAATACTGCAGAAAGAGACCAATAAATACCCCGATCAGACTGCCGATGACCCCAAGGAAAACCGACTGGATCAGGAATATGTAAAATGCCTGCCACCCGGAAGCCCCGATACAGCGCAGGACGGCAACCGTATTACGCTTTTCACGAACGTAGATATGGATGGAACTTGCCACCCCGATACTACCCAGTATGAGTGCAACAAAGGCAAGCAGACTAAAAAAACGATACAGGTTTTCAAATGCCCGTCCAAGGTCTTCCTTCCTTTCCTGCACGTCATCCACTGAATACCCGTACTTCCTGGCAATGGGCCTGAGCTTTTCAAATGCTGCCGATGCTTCCTCATCACTGTCAAATGCAAAATACCTTTTGTAGGTCACACGGCTTCCATACTGCACCAGCCCGGTGGAATCCAGCCAGTCCATATCGATGTATATCGAAGGGGTAAATGTGGCCTGGACACCTCCGCCGTTCGGAATCTGGTCAACCTCCCCCGCAATCGTGAACGTTAATTGTCCAACCGCCAGAGAATCATCGGAACTGACATCGTACCGCGAAGCCAGGTTTTGATCAAGCATGGCGGTCTGGCCCTGCTTCATCCGGGAAAGGGCATCCCCGGGCGTCGTTTCAACAACACCGTAGAAAGGAAAATCACCTTCCATCGCCACCAGCCTGATCAGGCGTGTACCTGGTGTCGAAGTCATGAACCGGGCCATCGATGCCATGGTCACTTCGGAAGCCTGGTACCCACCGGCCGAATCCATTGCCACCGCAAGTTCCTCCTGAAACTCCTCCGAAGCACTTATCACGAAATCCGCCCCAAGCAGCTCTTTTGCCTGCCGGTCAATATTTGCCTGAAGATTGATGTTGAAAGAATTGATGGAAACCAGGGCTGCAATTCCTATGATCACAGAAGAAACAAACAGAAATAGCCGGTACATATTATGACGGGCATCGCGCCAGGCCATTCTCCATACAAATCCATCCTTCCAGAAGGACTTCTTTTTACGTTTCAGTTTTATGATGTAATCCATTATCCGGGGATATGTGCCGTATCCTTCACCAGGTGACCACCTCTCAATTCCAGTATTCGTTCAGTGAAAGAGGCCAGTTCCATATTGTGTGTAACCAGAACCAGGGTGGTACCTGCCTCCCGGTTTAAATCAAAAAGAAGCTCTGTAACCGTTTCCGCCGTACTTTCATCCAGATTTCCGGTTGGCTCATCCGCAAAAAGTATCTCAGGACGGGTGATGAATGCCCGTGCCATTGCGACCCGCTGCTGTTCCCCGCCGGAAAGCTGGGAAGGATAATGGGAACTTCGGTCGCCAAGGCCAACTCTTCCCAGCAACTCACGCGCCAGTTGATAATCGGGTCGTTCCCCACGAAGTTCCAGGGGAATCAGTACATTCTCCTCGGCCGTCAGCGTCGGAAGTAATTGGAAATTCTGAAAGATGAATCCGACATGCTTGTTCCGCATAAACGCCCGGTCGTCCTCGTCCAGTGCGTTTAGTTTGATCCCCGCCAGGGTAACACTGCCCTCTGTCGGCACGTCCAGTCCCGCACACAACCCAAGTAAGGTCGTTTTACCGCTACCGGATGGTCCGACCACCGCCAGTGAGGAACCTTTGCGCAAATTGAAAGTTATATTGTCAAGTACCGTTAATTCACGGTCACCAGAAGTAAAACGTTTAGTCAGGTTTTCAACACTGAGAATATTTTCCATACAGAGGTGTCAGGGTTTTGCGTTGATTCTTGTATTAATAGCGAAAAAAAGACATAATAGTTTAAACATTTATACGAAAGGTCTGATATTCGGATCAATTTTTGATATAAGCTGCGTAAAATAAACAATATGAGACGAGTTTTTAACTTTTTGATACTGTTATCCCTGCCTTTTCTGACATCTTTTCAGGAAGAAGAAAAGGTGATTCTCTTTTTTGGTGACAGCCTGACTGCCGGACTCGGACTGGCTCGCGAGCAGGCATTTCCCGCCCTGGTCGAACAGCGCTTAAAGGAACGTGGCCTTAACTACACGGTCATCAATGCAGGCGTCAGTGGGGAAACCAGTGCAGGAGGTAACAGCCGGATTGATTGGGTTCTGAAACGTCCGGTAGACATTCTGGTGCTTGAATTAGGCGCGAATGATGGACTTCGGGGCTTGCCACTGGAGCAGACCAGGGAAAACCTGCAGGCCATTATTGACAAGACCAGGGATAAAAATCCGGAGGTTAGAATTGTGATTGCAGGGATGATGGTCCCTCCTAACATGGGACCTGATTACTCCGAAAAATTCAGCAGGATCTTTCCTCAACTCGCTGAAAACAACGATGCCACGCTCATCCCTTTTCTTCTTAACGGGGTTGCCGGAGATAAATCACTCAATCAGCCGGATGGTATTCACCCCAATCAGCAAGGACATAAGATCGTTGCCGACAATGTCATGGAGGCCCTGGAGCCAATTCTCTGATACAGACTGTTGCGCTAAAATAGTCCCGTTTGTCCGGGACTTTTGTATTTTTGGAGAATGAAAATCCCTGAAAAAGAACCTGACTTTTCCAAAGGACTTATCCCTGCCATTGTACAGGACAGCATTTCCAGAAATATCCTTATGCTGGGCTATATGAACCGGGAAGCATGGATCAAAACCCTGGAAACCGGTAAAGTCACCTTCCACAGCCGCAGCCGGGAAACTCTCTGGACCAAAGGTGAAACTTCCGGGAATTATTTACATGTGACCAGTCTTCAGCTGGATTGTGATCAGGATACAATCCTTGTCCAGGCCCGGCCGGAAGGGCCTGTCTGCCACACCGGTGCCGCCACCTGTTTCGGGGATGAAAATGACCACCAGGACCTGGGCTTCCTGGAGAATACGATCCGTGACCGTATCAGCAATCCGCAGGAAGGTTCGTATACCAACGAATTACTTAGAAAAGGCATTAATAAAGTCGCCCAGAAAGTTGGTGAAGAGGCCGTGGAACTTGTCATCGAATCAAAAGATGACAACCCTGATTTATTCCTGAATGAAGCGGCAGACCTTATGTACCATTACCTGGTTCTGCTGGCGGCCAGGGGACACAACCTGGACGATGTAATCAGGGTGCTTAAGGATCGGCATAAGTAATGTCAGCCCGCCTACATTTTTAAACTATTATAATTCTCAATTTAGCGCCATGGAAGAAAAGCTGATTAACGGGTATCCGTTTGTTCCATTCGCCGGGCAGAATCCCGGACCCGAAGAATCACTGAACCAAAGCCGTGAGTTTCTTGAGTTCATGAACAAACGCCGTTCAGTCAGGGATTTCTCTTCACGGCCAGTAAAACGGGAAGTGATTGAAAACCTTGTAAGAACAGCCTCCACAGCGCCTTCAGGTGCTCACAAGCAACCATGGACATTCTGCGTGGTATCTGATAAAGATCTGAAAAGGAAAATTCGTGAGGCAGCCGAAAAAGAGGAAAAGGAAAGCTATACAAACCGGATGAGTGAAGAATGGCTGGAGGACCTGAAACGTTTACAAACGGACTGGAAAAAGCCTTTTCTCGAAGTTGCTCCTTACCTTATCATTGTCTTCAAAAAAGCATTTGACCTCGACGAAAAAGGCACGCGACACACAAATTATTATGTAAACGAATCGGTTGGGCTCGCCTGCGGCTTTCTGCTGAGTGCCATTCACAAAGCGGGACTGGTTGCGCTCACACACACGCCGAGCCCCATGAATTTTCTGACAAAGATTCTTGACCGTCCGGAGAATGAACGACCGTACCTGCTTATCCCTGTCGGGTATCCTGCTGATGATGCGCTGGTCCCGAAATTACAACGCAAGGACCTTGATGATATCAGTGTCTTTTATGATTAAAAAAACCCATCGACGTCGAGGGTTTCATAAACCCCGTCCCTGAACCTCCGGCAGCTGATCCGGGCATCCATCGCATCGGGCTTCATCATTGATTTTCCCAGGAGCATTCTGACACATTCCTGGATTCCTTCTGTAATAGACGGGTGCGGATGTACACACTCAGCAAGTTCCTCAATCCCTTTGTCCATACTTATCAGCAGGGCTACTGCCTGGATAGCACTGGAAGCATGATTACCCACTACCCGCATTCCCAGCACTTTCATTTCATCATCATCAGTTACCAGTAATTTTATGAACCCCTCCGTGTTTCTTTTGGCGATGGCGCGCGGAATTACACTGTAATCCAGGGAAGCCACCCGGTAAGACAAATTCAGCTGGCGCGCTTTCGTTTCATTCAGACCTACTCCTGCCACTTCCGGGTTAAGGAACATGATCGTGCTTATATTCTCATACATCATCCGCTTTTCCGGATTGCCAAACATCTTCTCCACGGCATGCCTGCCTTCCAGTTCGCCAACATTCACCAGGGCAATATCGGCGGTAAGATCACCGATCGCGTAGATGTTCGGTACGCCTGTACGGGTATCATCATTGTTGATACCCCTGGGGTTTGTTTCAATGGCTAATGAGGCATCCCACAAATCATTAAAATTAGGCTCCCTGCCGATGCTGATGAGTGCTTTCTCTACATGAAAAATCTCCTTGGACCCGTCTTTATAGGCCAGTTCGTACGTGACCAGTCCGTCCGTGACCTCCATTCGGGAAAGCGTTGAATTTCGATGAATACGAACACCGGCAAGCTCGAGGTTCCGCTCAATTACCGACACCACGTCTTCATCTTCAAAGGGTAAAATGTGATCCCCCTTATCTATCAGGTTAACCCGTGTTCCATGAAAGGACGAAAGGATCGTGGCGTATTCACAGCCCACAACTCCAGCACCCACAATCACAATGCTTTTCGGCAAATGATCCATGTGCTCAATCCCGTCGCTGGTCATGATAATTTTTTCATCTACCGGGACATCGGGAAGCCTGCGAGGCTTGCTCCCTGTTGCGAGGATGATGTTCTCCGCTTGCACTGTTTCAATCCGCTTTTCGGAGGTGATCTCCACCTCATTTTTTGAAACCACCCTGGCACTGCCCTGGAGGTAATCAAGGTATTTCCCGAATTTCTCAGAAGACCTGACGAGGGCGAGATGATCTTCCAGTTGCAGAACGCGTTCTTTTACTGCACGGCGAACCTCGCCCTGCACCTCATCGAAATTGACCTCCGGCTGATGAATATTAAATCGTTTCAGGCTGTTGTTAAACTGTCTGACCTCACGGGAAATTTCCCACCACGTTTTTGAGGAAAGTGCACCGTTTGTCACACCGGCACCACCGATACGCCCCTTTTCCACCAATAACACATTTTTCCTGAAATCCAGTGCACGCATGGCAGCCGCATATCCGGATGGTCCGGCCCCGATCACCACAAGATCATATTTCTTCATAAAGAACTCTGTTTTTTTAAATATACAAATTCATGTTTATCCTGTTAATACAATATCCTCCTCCAGTTTCCGGCTGTTGATTACAGCTTTCCTGCAACTCCTGGTAACTGACAGGGAAGGATATGCTCATTTTAACTAACTTACGTGTATGAAATTATCATCCAGCGTGATCATTGACCGGCCGATACAAGAGGTCTGGGAATTTATTAACGACACTTCAACCATGCAGGAATGGCAGAAGGGATATACTTCCACCGAAGTAATCGAAGGGAAACCGGCTGAAAAAGGCTCCATGGCAAAGCATACATACATGGAAAGAGGCAAGCCATTCATAATGAAAGAAACAGTCATAGACAGCCGTCCGCCTCATGCGATCGATATACTGCTGGAGCACCCGACAATGGACTACCAAATCTCCACGCGCTTGCGAACCGAAGCGGAGAATACTACCCTGGTACAAATGGACAGCCTGGTCCGTATGAAAGCATTCAGCTTCAAAGTATTGAAACCTCTCCTTAAAAAACCGTTTCAAAAAAGACAGGACGGTGACCTTGACAGGTTAAAATCATCACTTGAAAAACGATGAAATTCCTGAAATGGATTGCCATCCGTTTGCCCCTGTGGATTAGTATTGTACTCATCTTTCTGCTTTTTGCCGAATACGGGTATTCTCATTCTGAGCGCTCATTGCGAATTCTCGAATACATTAAAGTCAGTACGGTTTTTCTATTTCTGATCTGTAAGATCATATACTATGCGCGATACTACAGAAAGCAGCATCTGCGCACTACATTGTTTGATGCGTTAGTAGGGTTATACATAATTTTCACGTTACTAAACCTCGAGTGGATCAATTATGTCAAACACCCGATTTATCTCTACCTGGGTGCCATCGCCATTTTCATCCGTGAGCTTGGAACCAATGTCCACGAGTTCACAAAAAGAAAAATCAACCCCGCGTTGCTCTTCGCCATAAGTTTTTTGCTGATCATATTGCTTGGAACATTTGCGCTGATGCTCCCGAAGGCAACCTATTCCGGAATATCTTTCATTGATGCCATCTTTACTTCCACCAGCGCAGTGTGTGTTACGGGTCTTATCGTGGTGGATACCGGCTCCTATTTTACCCAGTTCGGACAGGTCATCATCATCACGCTTATTCAGATGGGCGGACTGGGCATCATGACGTTTACCACTTTTTTCAGTTTTTTCTTCCAGGGCACTTCTTCATTTGCCGACCAGATCCTGATCCGCGACATAACTAATATGGATGACATAGGAACGGTTCTTGGAACCCTGACCAAAATCATCTATGTCACCTTTATCATAGAACTTGCCGGTGCCGTTCTTATTTATTCATTACTTCCCAAAGGGGAGCTGATCGATTTTAACACCATTTTCTTTGCGATTTTTCATTCAATTTCCGCATTCTGCAACGCCGGATTCTCCACGCTAAGTCAGAGCCTGAACCAGCCAGGGTTTGACCAGCTGTATTTCCTGCATTTCCTTATTGCCTTTCTTTTCATTCTCGGAGGCCTTGGTTTTCCGTTAATTTTCAACCTTTTCAAATACCTGAGACACAAACTTAAACGGCTCTTCATTCGTGATACGCCCCGTCAGGTCTGGTTGATTAACCTGAACTCACGCCTGATCATCACCGTTACCGCCATATTGCTGATTAGTGGCACCTTACTTTTCCTGGCCTTTGAATGGGACAATACCCTGGATGGTAAGCCCTGGTACGGAAAGGTTGTTTCTGCATTTTTCGGGGCAGCAACACCGCGAACGGCCGGTTTTAACACTATCGATACCGGTACCCTTACTACTCCCGCCATTATGTTAACTATTTTTCTGATGTGGGTTGGCGCTTCGCCCGGCTCCACTGGAGGCGGGATAAAGACCACCACCCTGGCGGTTGCATTTGGCAATTTCATAAGCCTCGCACAAGGAAAAGAACGTATTGAAATTATGCGGCGCGAAATTTCTTCCATATCGGTCCGCCGGGCGTTTGCTGTCATTGTATTATCACTTGGCGTCATTTTTTCCGGCGCCGGGCTCATAAATATGTTTGATCCGGGATTTACCCTTAAGGAGATTTTTTTTGAAAGTTTCTCCGCTTACAGCACAGTTGGGCTCAGCCTTGGAATAACTGCGGGTTTGTCGACCGGGTCAAAAATGGTGATCATATTTATGATGTTCACCGGCCGGGTGGGAACACTTACCCTGCTGGTGGCACTTTTCAGAAAAGTTGTAAATTATTCATACAGGTATCCCAAAGAGGACATTTTAATAAATTAAAGAATGAAAGTTATAGTAATTGGATTGGGCAATTTCGGGACCACCCTGGCCCTGCGCCTGACGGAAATGGGTCACGAAGTAGTTGGGATCGATAAGGATATAGAACGGGTCAATGCATTGAAAGATGAGATCACCCTCACTATCCAGCTTGATTGCACTTTAACGGAAGCTGTTGAAAACATCCCCCTCAAAGAAGCGGATCTGAGTATAGTCTGTATCGGGGAAGACGAAGGGGCATCCATCCTGTCAACGGCTGTCATCAAGCAGCACACCGCTAAACGAATAATCAGCCGGGCCGTAACACCCGTCCAGGAAACCGTTCTGGAAGCCATGGGCATCGAGGAAATTGTGCACCCGGAGCGTCAATCAGCCGATCGCCTGGCCAAAAGGCTCAGCTTTGGCGGCGTTCGTGACACATATGAAATAACGAGGGATTACAATATCGTGGAAGCAAAGATACCCGCCGGTTTGGCAGGTAAATCCCTGAAGGAAATTAAAATTCTCCAGGAACATAATATTCTGGTACTCACAACTTTAAAAGAAACCTCCAAGGCCAATTTCCTTGGAGGTATCCATAAAGACAGTTTCGTAAATGGAGTAGCCAATGCCGAAACCGTTCTTGAAGAAGGTGATTATTTCGTGCTCTTTGGCCACGTCCGGAAAATAAAAGAGTTCCTGAAGGAAATTTCCTAGGCAGAGACTTCCTGAAATTCTTTTACCGCTTCGCTCAGGTCATAAACCGGAACCTGCAGTGCATTCTCCAAAATAGAACTTCCTGCAGCTGAACGATATCCCCCGGCACAGTGAACCACCACCGGCTTACCAGCAGGAACTTCCCCGCTGCGCTGACGCAATTCATGCAAAGGAAGATTAATTGCCCCGTCAAAAATCTCATTCCCTTTCACTTCACTCGTGTTCCGGATATCCACAATGGTGTATTCATCCGGATTAGCCTTGAACTCCGCCAGGTCAATCGTTTCTGATTTCTCATCACCTGCTCCGTCATACACCAATCCGCCCGCCAGTTGCGCTTCATATCCGATCTTAGCAGCCCGGAAGATCACTTCAGTCAGCTGTGTTTCATTCTCCGCAACCAGGTAATACGACTCATTCGGAGCTACAATAGCGCCAAGCCAGGTTTCAAATTTTTCTTTCTCACCTGCCTGGATATTGATAGCGCCCGCATAATGCCCGGCTTTGAACTGTGCCGAAGGACGAACATCAATTATCTGAATACCTTCCTTAATATCTGCTTTACCATGAAGTCGGGGGACCCCGGCCAGCGCGGTATCCAGTGCGCCTGCACCCTTACGGTTCAGGTCCACATCGTATGGAAAATACTTAGGGATAAAGCTTTGTCCTTCCAGGTAGCTTTCAATGAATTTTTGTTCATCATCAAACTGGAACGCCCAGTTGGTTTCCTTTTCACGGCCGATGGTGCTTTCCAGGTCATCACTCAGGTTTTTCCCGCAAAGGGACCCGGCCCCGTGTGCAGGATAAACAACAACGTCATCAGGCAGCTTGGTAAAAATGTTCGTGATGGTCTCATACATCATAGATGCCAGATCGTGGCGGCTGGCCTGGATATTACCAACTCCTTCGCGCAGATCTGGTCTTCCAACGTCGCCAATAAACAGGGAATCACCGGTGAAAACCGCTTTTTCCACCCCGTTCTCATCCAACAGGAGGTAACTGTTGTGATCCGGAGAATGGCCGGGCGTGAACAACGCACGGAATGTCACACCCCCGATTTTCACTTCTTCACCGTGTTCCAGGGGAGAATAATCATAAGCCACACCTGCTTTCGGGTGGATATACACCTTTGCACCCAGTTTTTCCTGAAATTCACGATGCGAACTGATAAAATCAGCATGCGGGTGGGTTTCAAATACAGCGACGATCTCGCCGTCATTGTCACGGGCAAAAGCCTCATACGGGGCGGTGTCCCGGGCAGGGTCCACCAAAGCAACTTTACCAGCACTGGCAATGGCATAACTGCTATGCGCCAGTGTCTCATCGAAGAATTGTTTAACAACCATATTATTACAGATTTCCTTTGTCAATTTTACCACAATTTTACGGGTATAGCGGCGGTCAGTTTGTAACATATGTTACATCAGGGGTGTACGGCGGCCCAGGATGGCAGAACGGACCCGATCTCAAATACCACCTTCCCCCATACTAACATGAAAATGGTTATAATGATTACCGCCACCATGTTCAGGGTGATCCCGGTGAGGAACATATCTTTCATATGGATTTTCTCACTGGAGAATACAATGGCATTTGGCGGGGTGGCTATGGGAAACATAAATGCCATGGAACCGGCCAGAGTCACCGGCACCATCAGTAACAGCGGATGCACATTGATCTCTGATGCCAGGCCTGAAGCAATTGGCAGCATCATTTCTGTGGTGGCGGCATTGGAGGTGAATTCAGTCAGCAGGGACATGGAGAATGTTGATATCCCGATCAGCTGAAATTCACTGAGATTGCCGGCAAATGCCAGCTGACGGCCAATGAAGGTCGACAAACCACTATCAACAAAACCGTGGGCCAGGGCGAAACCTCCTCCAAAGAGAAAAACGATGTTCCAGGGGATCTTTATGAAAACGTTTTTCCCCATAAGCGCTTTACCGTTACTGGCGGGTATGATGAACAACAAAAACGCCACCGCGATAGCCACCGTGCCGTCATTTATATATTCCGGCGTATTGAATAAGCTGCTCCATCCGGGAATCTGAAAGCTGCCAATCGCCAGCGGCTTCCTGAACACCCAGGCAGTCACCAGGACCAGGAACAAAACCAGGATAATCCGTTCTTCCCGGCTCATGGCACCAAGTTTCTTATATTCCTGCCTGAAAAAGCCGGGGGGCAGTGATTTCAGGCTTCTCCCGGGCCTGTAACGGTAATAAATAACAAACAGCGCGGCAATCAGCATGATCAGGGTGATCGGGAAGGCAAATAATAGCCATTCTCCGAATGCCACCGTGGGTGCCTCCGGGTACATAATCTGAAAGATACGCATGAAGGATAGGTTGGGAGGCGTGCCAACAGGAGTGGATATTCCGCCGATCGAACAGGCATACGCCATGGCCAGCAGGAGTCCGATCCCAAATTTGCTGACGGAATTACCCCCATAGACCTCTTCCAGTGAACCGATTACGGAAAAAGCAATCGGAAGCATCATCATTGCAGTAGCCGTATTTGAAATCCACATCGAAAGAAAGGAAGAGGCAATAATAAAACCCATTAGGATCCGCAATGGACTCCCTCCCATTACCGAAAGGATTTTGAGCGCTATTCTTCGGTGAAGACCAAACTTCTCCATCGCCAGCGCCATAATAAAACCTCCGACGTACAGGAAAATGATATAGTTGAAATAGGCCGAGGAAGTGGTTCCTCCATCCAGGATTCCAAGCAGTGGGAAAAGAATTACCGGGAGAAGGCTGGTTATCCCCATAGGTAATGCCTCTGAAACCCACCAAATAGCCATGAGCAGCGCTACAGCAGCGGTATAGGTTACCTGCGGATTACCAGGTTCAAGATCGGTGAAAATCCCCAGGCTGAGACTGACGAGAAGTCCGATTGCAAGCCACAAATAATTGACCGATCCGGCTTTCGTCTCAGAGGATTTCAATTCGGTTTCTCTGTTGTTCGATTTTACCTTCCTGCTCCAGTTTTTTTAACAGGCGGGAAATTACCACCCGGGATGTATTCAGTGCCCGGGCAATTTCTTCATGGGTTTTATGGATAGTGTAGGATCCGGATGATTGCTTTTTATCAAGAAGATAACTATAAAGGCGCTCATCCATATGTTTAAAGGCGATGTTATCAATAGAATCCATCATTTCATCAAACCGCTGCTGATATGATCCGAAGACAAATTTGCGAAAAGAGGCGTAGGTGCATACCCACTGATCAAGAAGCGTTACAGGGACAAACCAAACCAGGCTGTCTTCTTCAGCCACTACCTGGAAACCACTTCGCTTGTGCTCCAGGCAACAGGTGATAGACATCGCACAGGTATCCCCTCCCTCCAGGAAATAAAGAAATAATTCGTTGCCCTGGTCATCGATCCGCATCACATTCAACGTGCCCTCAATGACCATCGGAATCTCCTTAACCGGATCTCCGGGCGAAATGACCGTGCGGCCCGCTTCGTAGGACCTGAACCTTCCAACAGTCAGAATCTCTTCGATCAACCTGTCTTCGAAATGCAGGTTATTCATCGTATTCCTGACTTTCTCCTTCACCGATGATTCTTTTATCTCCATTATTTCAGGGTAAATCTGTTGTAATGTGTTGTGTAAATACAGCTTGTTGCAGCAACCGGAGATTGATTTTCATGGTAAACCAATCTGTGATCTGCTACCATGAAGGTACTAAATCCTGTCCATTTTTACTCATTTCTTCCGGGGCGAATATTTTCCGCTTACTCATCATCGTATCGATCAGTTCACTGATCTCCGCAGTACTGGCAAATAATTTTTCAAAACTGTCAATAATAAAGTACCTGTCCTGAAATTCGCTTTTGCAATATCCGGTATTGAGAATCTGCTCCACGCCGAATTCAAAATGCATTGGATCAAGTCCGAGGCAGTAAGTTGATTCGCCCGCGGATGACAGGATTCCGGCTCCGTAAATACGTAATTGTCCCTTTTCCCGGATCAATCCGAATTCTACCGTGAACCAGTACACCCTGGAGAGCAGTTCAATTGCTTCTTCGTTGCCGGCATATCGCAAAGCTATCCGGCTTATCTGCTGGAGGAAATCTGCGAAGGCAGGATTGGAAAGAAGCGGAACATGCGCAAATACATCATGGAACATATCAGGTTCTTCAAGGTATTCCAGCTGATCCTGTGATCGTAACCAGGTGGTTGCAGGAAATTTACGTTCCGAAAGCAATTCAAAGAATTCTCGGTCCTCCACAATACCCTCCACCGCCACCACCTGCCAGCCGGTCAGCTTGATGAGACGGCGATTGACCTCTTCAAAATGCGGTATATTTTCACGGGTGAATCCTGTTTTTTTCAGCCCTTCCATAAAATGAAGCGAGGCGCGATTACCAAGCTGTTCCATCTGTTTATCAAACAACAGACGCCAAACCAGGTGGTCCTCATCTGTATATGCCGCATGATTCTGACGGCCGTTCTTTAATGTGCTGATCTTGCTTTTTTTCATCATTGCTAAACTTTAATCCAAAAAAAAAGCCCGATCCGAAGGATCAGGCTTGTATTCACTTGTTATCTGTTTCTATTTATTCAGACACATACTACCTGATCCGGAACGCGTTCCGAAATAAAAAAAGTAATATGTGTTATAAAATCGGTTCATTTGAGTTTCAAATATACCTGTTTAAATGATTTAAACAACGGGAAGTACCATTTTTAAAGGCTTTCACGCAAATCGTGCACCTTCCGGATCTTTTCGATCAAGCGGCTCGACTCGCTGAAGTCCAGGGTCTGCTGCCCGTCAGAAAAGGCCTCTTCCGGTTTTTCATGTGTCTCAAAGATCACCCCGTCAGCTCCTGCCATTACCGAGGCCAGTGCAACCGGATCTACGTGATCCCGAATTCCTATGCCGTGAGACGGGTCTGCAATAACCGGCAGGTGCGTTTTTTCCTTCAATATGGAGATCGCATTGATATCCATGGTATTTCGTGTGGCTTTTTCATAGGTCCGGATACCCCGCTCACAAAGAAGCAGGTTCTCATTGCCCGCGGAAAAAACGTATTCCGCTGAGTATAACAACTCATCAATTGTCCCGGAAATGCCCCGTTTGATCATCACCGGCTTGTCCACCCTGCCTAATTCATCCAGTAAATTAAAATTCTGTGTGTTTCGGGCACCCACCTGGTATATATCAATGTAATCATACATTTCCCCGATCTGGCTCACCTGCATAACCTCCGTAATGATCTTGATTCCCGCTTTCCTGGCTGCATCGTACCATAATTTCAATCCGTCAATACCCATACCCCGGAAGGAATACGGAGAACTTCGCGGCTTGTATACCCCTCCGCGCATAATACGTACGCCATTCTCCACCAGATGTTCGATAGTTTTCTCAATTTGCTCTTCACCTTCGATCGAACAGGGCCCGGCCATGATCGCCATACTGCCTTCTTCAATGACAACCCCATCGCCCAGGTCGATCGCGGTAGGCTTTACTTTCCATTTCCTTGACACCAGTTTATAATCGTCGGAAACGATGTGGATGTCTGCAATCCCCGGCAGATTGCCGATCTTCCGGATATCAAAATCCTTTTTTCCAATGCCCACCAGGTAATCACCCTTCTGGGTCTTTACTTCCGTGGTTTTGTACTTCAGTTCGTTGATTTTATTGATGATATCCTTTTTCTGGCCCTCATCAACCTGTGATTCTAATTGTATGATCATGATCTTCCTTTTATCTCCTTAATAAATTTTTTAATATCTCTTTCCTTGTCTTCTGTTTCTGACAGCAGCCTGATAAAGGCACTCCCAATAATAGCCCCGCGGGCGTACTCATTCGCTTTCGAATATGTCGAATGATCCGATATCCCAAACCCGATAAGCAGCGGATTTTGCAGCTGCATGGATCTGATCCGCTCAAAATATTCCAGTTGTTCATCACTGAACCCCTTCTTTGCTCCGGTCGTGGCTGCCGACGAAACCATATATATAAACCCGTCCGTATTATCATCAATCTGACGGATCCGCTCTTCTGAGGTCTGCGGAGTGATCAGAAATACATTCTTCAGACCGTGGTTGTCAAATATCTGTTTGTATTCCTGAAGGTATTCAGCCATAGGCAGGTCCGGGAGAATAAGTCCGTCAACACCGGCCTGCTCACATTCCGAACAGAATTTCTCAACGCCGTACTGCAGGACAGGGTTGATGTATCCCATCAGGATGACAGGCAAACTTATCTGCTCCCGCATATTCCGTAACCCGCTCAGCAGTCGGGCGATCGACATCCCGTTCTTCAGCGCCTGATTATTACTGGCCTGGATTGTAGGCCCGTCCGCCACCGGATCTGAAAATGGCATTCCGATTTCAATGATATCCGCACCGGCTTCCTCAAGCAACCTGGCAATTTCCATGGTATCTTCCGGTCCCGGGAAGCCGGCTGTATAATAAACGGACAGCAGGTCGTTCCCTTTTTCGCGGAACAATCGGTTAATTCGGTTTTTATCTAATTCCTGGGTTTCCATTTGATTAGTATTTACCCCATTTAATATAGGTTTCAAGATCCTTGTCTCCCCTGCCTGAAAGGTTAATGACCACCACATCATCCCGTTCAAGGGACAGCCTGTCAAGAACAGCAAAGGCATGGGCTGATTCAATAGCAGGTATAATCCCTTCAAGCCGGCTGAGTTCAATGCCGGCCTTCATGGCATCCTCGTCCGTCACATCCAGGAATTCTCCCCTGCCGGATGTAAACAAATGCGCATGCATCGGACCAATCCCCGGATAATCCAGTCCGGCCGATATGCTGTATGGCTCCGTTACCTGGCCATCCTCCGTCTGCATCAAAAGTGTCTTGCTCCCGTGCAGGACCCCGGACCTTCCCAGCCGGGTGGTTGCTGCCGACTTACCGGAGTCAACACCTAAACCGCCGGCCTCCACAGCAATAAGTTTCACTTCGGGATCCTCCAGGTAATGATAATAGGCCCCGGCGGCATTGCTTCCGCCACCCACACAGGCCACCACATAGTCAGGGGCCTGGCTTCCGGTTTGCTTCTCCAGCTGCCAGCGGATCTCTTCGCTGATCACAGCCTGAAAACGGGCCACCATATCCGGGTATGGATGTGGTCCGACCACCGATCCGATTATATAGTGGGTATCCGAAGGGTTATTAATCCAGTGCCGCATGGCTTCATTGGTAGCGTCCTTAAGTGTTTTACTACCGCTGGTTGCCGGAACCACTTGCGCACCAAGGATTTTCATTCGCTCAACATTCGGACGCTGCCGCTCCATGTCAATCTCACCCATGTAAACAATACACTCCATGCCCATCAGCGCGCAAACTGTTGCGGTGGCAACCCCATGCTGGCCGGCTCCGGTCTCAGCAATGATCTTTTTCTTTCCAAGTCGCTGCGCCATAAGGATCTGTCCGACCGTATTATTTACCTTATGAGCACCTGTATGACAAAGATCTTCCCGTTTCAGAAATATCCGCGCACCGTATTTCTCCGAAAGTCGCTGTGCTTCAAAAAGAGGTGTTGGTCTGCCGACATAATCGCGTAATAACTGACGAAACTCCTCCTGGAATTCTTCCGATTCCATGATGGATAAATAATTCTGCCGCAGCTCCTCTACGTTGGGATACAGCATTTCGGGTATATATGCTCCACCGAATGCGCCGTAATATCCTTTCTCGTCAACCAAATAACTCATTATAGATTTGCTTTAATATTGTAACATCTTTCACTCCTGGCTCCATTTCCGCCTTGCTGTTTACATCGACACCCACCACGCCCCGTGGGTTGTGTCGCCTCGCTTCACCAGCCGCTGCCGGCCCGATGCCACCACTGAGGATAATCCCTTTTTCAAGTTCAAGGTCATCCAGTACCTGCCAGTCAAAGCGCTGACCCGTTCCTCCGTGCATTCCTGCCAGCCTGGTATCCATCAGCCAGTAATCAATAAATGGTTCGTACGCCCGCAGCTCCTCGGTATCCGGCAGCTTGTTTCCACTCACTACGTTGATTACACCCGCCACTTTGCTCACTTCTTCCACCTGGCTGACCGGTTCCGAACCGTGCAACTGTACATAATCCAGATCGTAATACTTTACCTTTTCGACAATCTCACTCGTTTCCTGATCAACAAAAACCCCTACCTTTGAGATCCCTGCAATATTATCCAGTCGATCTTTAGGAAAATCATCCCCGACGTACCGGGGCGAATGCGGGTAAAAAATAAATCCCATAAAATCCGGCCGCAGCATGGCCACCTGCCGGATATTTGATTCTTCCTTCATTCCGCATACTTTCCAAAGCATTCTATTGTTTGGCGTAAGCCGTTTTTTCCAACTGACTGAGCTTCTCAATAAACCTGGCACAGGCTTTTTCCGGCCTGCTTTCCTTCATAAACTGCTCGCCGATCAGAAATCCTTCATACCCCTGGGATTTTAATTCGACCACCTGCTCCGGAGAATGAATGCCGCTTTCCGACACTTTTATAAAATCCGAAGGGATCAACTGTCCGAGTGTGGCCGAAGTTTCAAGGTCAACCTCAAAGGTGGTAAGATCCCGGTTGTTCACCCCCACCAGGTCAATGTGCTCATTCAGGCCATTATCCAGCTCTTCGCGGTTGTGCACTTCCATCAGTGTTTCCAGTCCGAGGGATTTGGCAAAACCAGCCAGCTTTTTCAATTCAGATGGCTCCAGCGCCGCGGCAATGAGAAGAATCGCATCCGCACCGATCGATTTGGCTTCAATGATCTGGTATTCATCAATAATGAAATCTTTGCGCAGGATCGGGCAATAATTGAACTTGCGCGCCGTGGTCAGGTCTTCGTTGGATCCGCCGAAAAACTCCTTATCGGTCAGAATGGACAGCGCTGATGCGCCTGCCTGCATATACCCGATGGAGGTTCGTTCGACTGAAACCGCCGGATTCAGCACCCCCCTGGATGGAGATTTTCGTTTGATCTCAGCAATGATCCCTGACTTGTCCTTCCTCAGCAGGTACTTCTTCAGGGAAACTGTTTTTGTTTCAAAATAGATTTTTTGTTCCAGCAGTTTCTGAGAATAAAGTGCTTTCTTCTCACGGACTTCCTCCTCTTTTCTCGCGATTATTTTCTCAAGAATGTTCATGATGCATAGGTAGTTGATTTGTTAATAAGCTTTTTAAATGTTTCGAGGGCTTTTCCGCTTTTCAGGGATTCACGTGCCTTGTCAACGGCCCCTTCATAGCCAAGTGATGGATCACCGCAGTAGAGCGCCAGGCCGGCATTCGCCAGCACCACTTCTTCCTGGGCTTCCGCGCCATTTCCTGAAATGATCTTTTCAAATATTTCCGCAGTTTCCCGGATATCATTCCCGCCCCGTATTGCATTGGCCGGATGAATGCCCAGCCCCAGGTCTTTCGGCTCAATGATCTTATCTCCATGGCGGGTGATCACTTTCGCGTTACCGGTAAGGGAGACTTCATCATATCCGTCAAGCGCATGAATGATGAGAAATTCCTTGTCTGTTTGCTGGTATAGATAACCGTACAACCGGGCAAGTTCCAGGCTGAATACACCCACCAGCTGTCGGGCGGGTGAGGCTGGGTTGACCATGGGCCCGAGCATATTGAAGAATGTTTTGACCCCAAGGTTGCGACGGATCGGCGCAACGTTTTTCATGGCAGGATGAAAAAGCGGGGCATGAAGAAAGCAGATATTGGCCTTTTCCAGGTCCCGGCGGAGCTGATCCGGATCATTCGTAAACTCATAGCCGAAATGGGCCAGCAGGTTAGACGATCCACAGACCGAAGACACCCCGTTATTACCATGTTTAGCTACCGCCTGTCCGGCTCCGGCCACAATGAAAGAGGAAAGGGTACTGATATTAAATGTGTTTTTTCCGTCTCCGCCCGTGCCACACAGGTCTATGGTGTCAAAATCTGACAGATCCAGCGCCAGGCATAATTCCAGCATAGCATCCCGGAAGCCTTCCAGTTCGTCTACCGTGATGCTCCGCATCATATAAACCGTCAGAAAGGCGGCCACCTGGTGTTCATTGTAGCTTCCCTGCGCCAGGTTGATCAGGACTTCCCTGGCTTCTTCCCTGTCGAGGCTTTTATGCTCAATTAGTCTGTTTAAAACTTCCTTAATGTCCATGCTCTAACCAGTTTTTAATAATCGTTTCTCCATTTTGAGTGAGAATGGATTCTGGGTGAAACTGCACACCGCGAAGGTCCCATTCCTTGTGCCTCACCGCCATAATCGTATCGTACTCATCCCGTGCGGTCACTTCGAGTGCACCATTAACAGACCCGGGAACAATTGCCCATGAATGATATAAACAAGCCTGAAACTCATTCTCCAGGTCTTTAAACAAATAATCATCATCGGCCAGCAGCCTGATCCGGGTCGTTACACCATGCCGTACAACAGGCATATTAAACAATTCTCCCCCGAGGACCTCTCCTATTCCCTGGTGGCCAAGACAGACTCCCAGCATACTCTTTTCCGGACCATATTTCCGGATTACCTCTTTCATGATGCCCGCCTCGTCAGGAATACCTGGCCCGGGAGACAACAGGATTTTATCATATTCCTCCACGCGGTCCACTTCAATCTGGTCATTCCGGAAGATATCGAGCTCCGAATGGATTTTCAGCCTCCTGATGATGTGCACCAGGTTATAGGTGAATGAATCATAGTTATCCAGCACCAGTACTTTCATTGCTCATTCAATTCTTTAGCCCGGACCAATGCCTGACGCAATGCGGCCAGCTTATTATTCACTTCATTCAATTCCTTCTCCGGCACCGATTTGGCGACCACCCCGGCCCCTGCCTGGTAATAGAGATTATTCTCCCGGCTCACAAACGACCGGATCATAATTGCATGATTAAAGTCCCCGTTGAATCCCATGAACCCGATCGCCCCGCCGTAATAATTGCGACTGGTGGATTCATAGGTATCAATCAGCTGCATGGCCATGTGTTTCGGAGCCCCCGAAAGCGTCCCCGCAGGAAAGGTATCAGCCACAAGCTGCAGCGGGCTGACATTTCTATCCAGTCGTCCGGTTACTTTCGAAACCAGGTGAATCACGTGGCTGTAATATTGTACCTCCTTGAATACCTCGACCTCGACCTGACTTGAATTACGGCTGAGGTCATTCCTGGCCAGGTCGACCAGCATCACATGCTCAGAATTCTCCTTTTCATCTTCGGAAAGTGATCGGGCAAGTTCTGCGTCTGCCTCATCATTGCCTGTCCGCCGAAAGGTACCCGCAATCGGCCATATACTGGCCTGACCATCCCGGACAACAATTTGAGATTCGGGAGACGACCCGAAAATCCGAAAATCCCCATAATCAAAGTAAAACAGGTATGGCGAAGGGTTTACTGACCGCAGCGCCCGGTAAACATTGAATTCATCCCCCGTAAATGCACTGTGAAAACGCCTGCTCAGCACAATCTGGAATACATCACCGCGCAGGCAGTGATCCTTGCCTTTCTGAATAATCTCCAGAAATTCGCCGTCGGTATAATTTGATACCTCTTCTCCGGCCGGTCTGAAATTATACGCCGGATCACTGTTGCGTTTGATAAGGGAGGCAAGATGCTCCAGGCTGCTGCCGGCGTCCGGGTCGGTCAGGTGCTCATACAGGTACATCTCATTTTTGAAATGATCAATGACCACCACGTACCTGTATACCCGGTAAATGATATCCGGCATTTCCTGCTGGATATTTTTCAGTTCAATGTCTTCAAAGAACCGGACAGCATCGTAGGTCATATAGCCAAACAAACCGTTTGTGACAAACTTTTGCTCTTCCTCTTCATAAGAAAAGGACGACACAAAAGAATTGAGTTCGTCCAGTAAATTGTCCCGTCCCACCTGACGGCTGATGTCTTTCTTACCCGGGTATCGCAAGGTCAGCAGGTCTTTCGTTACTTCAAAACTGGCAATCGGATCACAGCAAACGTAGGAAAAGCTATTCTCGTTGCCATGGTAATCAGAGCTTTCCAGCATAATGCTTTCGGCAAACTGATCGCGTAATCGCAGGTAAATACTGACCGGGGTGATCGTATCTGCCAGTAATTTCTTCTTCTTGGTGGTAAAAACAATTTTATCCATGGGTCAAAAAAAAAGCCCGCTGTAGGTGAACAGCAGGCTTTTGTGATTTTATATTTTTCTTAGGCATTCATATAGCGCTGTTCCTTACTCCGATGAAGTAAAGTACCAGTGCCAGACGCTATAAAAATGCTTTGTATTCATATCCTGATCTCAAAAGTATTAAAGAATTCTAAATATGCTACAACTTCCTTAATTATTTTTTTGCGCTCTTTTCTTTCGCGGATTTTTTACCGGAGGTCTTTTTCTTGCTTTCCCCGGGCTTGTTGGCGGTGTTTGACGGTCGCGGTCTCGAGACACCGTATGTTCCTTTAACGATTTTACCTTTTCTTGTTTTCCTGTCTCCTTTTCCCATAACTTGAAGGCTTTAATGGTTCATTGATACCAGACAATGATAGGCAAATGTGCCTTTTTTAGCAAACCCAGCTGGTTATTCCTAAACTTTTCCTATCATGCAGCAGTTATATCTGAAAAAGAGATTTATGGCAAAACCTACTGTTACACTGATCGAGGCCATCCGCCAGACAGCCCGTAACCTGGAGCTTAATGACTCCTACCAATGGGGACATATGGGCAGCTGTAATTGCGGTCACCTGGCGCAGCAACTTACCCGCCTTTCAGGAAAGGAAATCCATACAAGAGCGATGGAAAAACATGGCGACTGGTCGGAACAACTTAATGATTATTGTCCGGACAGCGGGCTGCTCATGGATGATCTTATCTCAGCAATGCTTGAGTGCGGACTGGATACACGCGACCTGGCGCACCTGGAACGTCTTTCCGACCAGGAAGTCCTGCGAACCATTCCCGGGTATGAAAAGGGACTGCATCATAATGTAAAATCGGATGTTGTTCGATATATGAAGGCATGGGCTTCCCTGCTGGAAGACAAGTTGTCGGAGAATATTAAACTTCCTTCCCTGGAAAGTGCACCAGCCGAATTAACCCGGTAAACAGGACCGCATTGCACACTGTGATTCATAAATATTTCAAGTGCCGCATGGATGATGTCCTTATTCTTGTGCAGCTTGATCCGGAATCCCTGCGCGGGATGGAAATCATGGTGGGTCCGGAAGGAATGACACGTCGCAAGATGGTCTTTGATCAGGATATTGAGGAAGATCTGCGCCATGACGGATTCGCAGAAACCGGACCCCTGGAATTCAACCTCTATTTGAAAGGTCTGACCGGCCCCGGTAAATAATAATTATATCGACACAAGGTTTTTTGAGTTCCTCAATTGTTCGTACCTTTGCATGGGCAAATCAGTACGACCAGCTCCTGCTGAACTCCCCCAGGACCGGAAGGTAGCAAGGGTAGGCGGTTGTAGCGGTGCGATACTTGATTTGCCTTTTTTATTTGCTGGCTGTTCGCAAAGGAATCCTTATCTTTAGACACAAATTCAACTCAACGACAATATGAAGTTCTTTATAGACACAGCCAACCTGGACGAAATACAGGAAGCCTTTGACCTTGGGGTACTTGACGGGGTAACGACCAACCCTTCCCTGATGGCAAAAGAAGGTATAACAGGAGAAGATAACGTACGAAATCACTACAAGGCGATTTGTGACATTGTGGATAACAACGTGAGCGCCGAGGTGATTGCCACTGATTTTGATAATATCGTGAGCGAAGGCCGCGAACTTGCCAAAATTGATGATAAGATCGTGGTGAAAATTCCGATGATCCGTGACGGTGTAAAGGCCATCAAGGCACTGAGCAGTGAAGGCATCCGCATCAATTGCACACTTATTTTCAGTGCCGGACAGGCTATTCTGGCGGCCAAAGCCGGGGCGAGCTACGTTTCTCCCTTTATCGGACGCCTGGACGACATTGCTACCGACGGACTGGCCCTTATTGAGCAGATCGTGGGTATTTATCAGAATTACGGGTATGAAACCGAAGTGCTGGCAGCTAGCGTAAGGCATACAATGCACCTTATTCAGTGTGCTGAGATCGGGGCAGATGTCGCCACCTGTCCGCTGAATGTAATCACCGGATTGCTGAAGCACCCGCTGACTGATATTGGTCTGGAGAAATTCCTGGCAGACCATAAAAAAGCAAACAGCTGATATGAGTGCAGATCCTGATAAGGTTGTTTCCGCCAGTGAGGTTTCTATCTTTCAGAGCGGACAAACGATCCTGGATAATATCAGTTTCTCTATTGAAAAGGGAGAATTTGTCTTTCTGATCGGACGTACCGGCGGGGGCAAATCCTCTCTTTTAAAAACCATTTACGCAGACTTACCCCTGCAAATGGGACAAATGTATGTCGCCGGGCATGCTATTCATTCCATTAAGCGGAAAGAGGTCCCCATCCTGCGCAGGAAAATCGGCATTGTCTTTCAGGATTTTCAGCTTTTCCCGGACAGGAATGTAACGGATAACCTCATGTTCGTGATGAAAGCCACCGGCTGGAAAGAAAAATCAAAAATGAAAACCCGGCTGACCGAAGTGTTAATCAGGGTCGGGCTCGGTAGCGCAGCATTGAAAATGCCGTACCAGCTATCCGGAGGAGAGCAGCAGCGCGTGGTTATCGCCAGGGCTTTGCTTAATGAACCGGCCTTGCTGGTCGCCGACGAACCAACAGGTAACCTTGATCCGGAAGTATCCAGAGGGATATTCAAACTCTTCCAGGAAATTAACCGCAGTGGCACCACCGTTCTCATGGCTACTCACGATCATGAGCTGGTTAAAAATAATCCTGCGAGGATCCTGAAATGTGAGAATCGGGAATTACTGGATTCTGCGAAAGAAGATTTCGACCTTAGTACCAGTATTTATTAAATCTCAATCTGCGTCCCTGACGCATTTTCTTCATCCACTTCTTCTTCCTGCTCCAGATCAGCCACCACCTGATTAAGTAAATCAAGTCGCACTATCAGGTTAAGTGTCAGAGCCTCGGTCACTTCCTTACTCGGATTTTCCCTGAATTGCTCCTTAAGCACCAGGTACATCGCATCCAGCTTTTGCAACTCCGCTTCGGCCGATACCCCTGACTCAGACAGGTCGTGGATCAGCGCTCTTTTTTGATTTATTTCACGAAAATAGAAATCCTCCACCTGGGAGAAATTATCCCCCGAAGCCACTTGCTTTTCCACAGGCTGTAACCTGTTCACAAACAAATACACCGATGTGGCAAAAAAGAATACGGCTGCTGCCTGCCACAACCAGGAGTAATTATTTCTTTTCCCGGGCAAATTCTGATTAATGCCCTTCCATACATGGGTTCCCGGCGTTTCCTCATCAAAGGACCCGCGGTTGGCCTTTACAAATTCTTCAAGTCTATCTTTCATAGCTCAGCGTAGTTAAGGACTCCTTTAACCGCTTTTTAGCGCGGTTGTATTGTGATTTGGACGTACCCACTGAAATATCCATTATTTCAGCAATCTCCTGGTGATCGTACCCTTCCATCAGATATAATGATAAAACGGTTCTGTAACCATCTGGTAAATCCATCATTGCCCGCTTGATCCTGCCTACAGACAAGTCGTCCGAATCTTCAGCGAATCCTGTCGCATCCTCATCCTGCACATCCAGCGATTCGGGAAGCGGGTCCGGTTTACGTTTGTTCAATAAGTTAAGGGATTTGTTGATGACGATCCTTTTAAGCCAGGCCCCGAATGAGGCGGTGCCGTGCCAGGAAGCCAGGTGGGTAAAGGCGCTGATGAAAGACTCCTGCAGTATATCCTCCGCCTCATCCCGATCCTTCACCAGCCGCAATGCCACGTTAAACATAGCCTTGGAGTAAAGCGCGTAAATTTCTTCATACGCTTTCCGCTCTCCCCTTAGGCAGCGCTCAACGATCTCTGCGTGAATATTATAGGTTTCCGGATCCAAATCCTGATTAACTTATCTTAAAGACAACAGGATCCGCCGGAAGTTGCATCCGGACGGATTAATTTTTCAGGGAAGCCAGCCCGTCAATGGCCAGCTTGAAATCAGGAGCTATTTCCAGGGCTTTTTCAAATTTCTCCCGGGCCTTGGCTGTATCTCCCAAACCGATCGCATTCATTCCCTGGAGATTGTAGAGGGCTACCTCCAGCGGATATTCCTTTTCTGTCCCGTCTGTTGAATCAAAAATCGCCATCACCTCCTTGGCCTCCTGTTTGGCAAGCAGGACATCGATGTTGGTATTGCTTTCGTTATATCGTTTCAGCTGATATTGCAGGAACGCGACTTTGTACAGACTCTGAAAGTCTCCTGTTTTGAAATAGAGATCTTCGTAGTTGTCAACCGCTTTTTCAGCAACTCCCAGGTTTTCAAACGCCACGGCGCGCAGTTCTATCCCTCCCAGGTGATCGGGATTTATTTTTCCCAAATCAGTAGCTGCCAGTGCGGCAGAAGCATACTGACCACTTTCCATAAACATCACAGACAAGGTATAAAGCAAAGAGTCGCTTGCCTGGTTCTCCGCGAGTATATCATACAGGGCCATCCGGGCACCGATCACATCATTGTAGCGCAGTGCCAGCTGATATGTCCTAGCCGCGTGCAACGACAAAACCTGTCCTGCCGTCAGTGGCCGTTGTGATTCGCCACCAGCATTCTCCTCTGCAGGCTCATCCTGCGCAAAACTCCCTCCTGCCACTAACAGGAACACCAAAATCAATAAACTCTTTCTCATAATTTTCATACTTCTGCCGGCAAAACTAATTATTTTCTTCCACTTTCCTCAATCCTTTCTTAATCCCCTGTTTCAGCATAAATGCCCAGGCCTGGTCGCGGTCGTTCTCTATTTCCCCCTCCAGTATGGCCTCTTTAATGGTTTCCTTAATTTCGCCCACCATCCGTCCGGGTGGAATACCAAATGCCTCCATAATATCCTCTCCGGATATGGGTGGCTGAAAATTCCGGATGTGGTCCTTTTGTTCCACCTTCAACATCTTACGCTCCACTTTCTCGAAATTATTCAGGTACCTGCGAACCCGGTTGTCATTTTTGGAGGTCACATCAGCCTTGCACAGGGTCATCAGATCCTCAACATCATCCCCTGCCTCATATAACAGACGTCGTATAGCGGTATCGGTCACATGATCCTTTACCAGCGCAATTGGCCTGAGATGCAGTCTTACAAGCTTTTTCACATAGTGCATTCGCTCATCCATTGGCAGCTTCATCCGGCGGAACAAACCAGGTACCATCCGGGCGCCTTTGTCCTCGTGACCATGGAACGTCCACCCGGCTTTCTCATCAAATCGCTTGGTAGCCGGCTTGGCAATATCATGGAGAATAGCCGCCCACCGTAACCACAGGTCATTTGATCGCTCCGCCGTATTATCCAGCACCTGAAGAGTGTGGTAAAAATTATCCTTATGGGTCTGCCCGTTGATCGTATCCACTCCCTGTAAATTCTCCAGCTCAGGAAAAATAATATTCAACAATCCTGCATGATACAGTAACTTAAACCCGTAGGAAGGAGGGTCAGACATGATGATCTTGTTCAATTCGTCCGTAATTCGTTCCTGGGAAACAATACGGATGCGTTCCTTATTGTCAATGATTCCCTGGAAGGTATCCGGGGCAATGTCAAAAGACAGCTGGGAGGCGAAACGGATCGCCCGCATCATGCGTAACGGATCATCGGAAAAGGTTATACCCGGATCGGCCGGTGTTCTGACCATTTTTCTTTTAAGATCCCGTATCCCGTCAAACGGTTCAATCAGGTCACCAAATGTTTGCTTATTCAGGGAAATGGCAAGGGCATTGATCGTGAAATCCCTGCGAAGCTGGTCATCCTTAAGGGTTCCCGGGGTTACTTCGGGGTTCCGGCTGTTGTGTTGGTATGATTCCTTTCTGGCTCCGACAAATTCAAGTTCAAAATCTTTATAGCGAAGGGATGCCGTCCCGAAATTCTTGAAAATGGTCACTTTACCAGCCTTTCCCAGCTTCACAGCCACTGATTTTGCCAGTTTAATGCCATCACCCACACATACAAAATCTATGTCTTTCGAGGGTCTTTTCAGGAGAATATCGCGGACGTATCCGCCTACAATGTAGGTTTCAAGTGCCAGTTCATCAGCTACCTCACCGATCCTGCTGAATACAGGATTTGTATCAAGATGGTCTTTGAAATTCATCGCCTGTCAGTATTGCGCAAAGGTAGGCAATACCACGGCAAATCGTAACCCGAATCTGAGATTCAATGATCAGCGACTGCGAATGAAAGTCGGACAAGGAATTATTTTATCGTATTTCTTCTGTTTTGAAGCAGAAATGATCTGAAGATCATATTTCAGGGATAATTCATGTGCTCCACCTGAGGACGCCCCCAGTTCGGAAATGGTAAAATCATAACTGTATCCGAATTCCAGGTGGCTGAATTGCAGTCCCAAAATCAGCGCCACAGCGTCCTGGCTCATATTGTCTTTCACATTCTGCTTGACCGGGATACCTCTGTACCAAACACCGACCATAACCGGTTCGTACAGAAAATGCAGACCAACGTCGAGCTGATCAAATCGTCCCTGGCTCTTATAAATAAACGAAGGAGCGATGTAGGAAAGGCGGTCCCGTTTCAGCATCCCGGCATTCAGCGGTAATTTGGCGCCGGCGTGAAAAGAGGATTTTACAGGTATTTTGCTGTCATCCTCCAGCAAAGACCGGTTTGGCTCATTCAGATGGTATACGGAGAATCCTGCCCAGAATTTCTTATTATAAAGGAGTATACCTGTGCCGAAATCAAAATAAGCCGAACTTCCCAGACTGCCAAAGCTGGCATCACTGGTAGGCACCTGTCCGTCATTGGTAAAGGCAAGCTGATCACCAAATACCAGCTTGTTCAGATCAATATCCCGGTATCCGTACCCGAAATACAATCCGGGTGTGAGTACCCAGTTGCTCGCCAGCTGTACTTTATAGGAATAAACAAATCCGACAGAGGTGGATTTCAGGCCGGCCGAACCCGCCTCATCCGCCATCATCAGGAGACCAATCCCGCTTTTCAGGTCCTGCAGGTGATAATCGTAGGAGAATGCATAGGTCACATACCCATTGGCAATACTCGGCCACTGGTTCCTGTAATTCGCAATAAAACGGTGGCCCATACCGGTTCCGGCAAATGCAGGATTAAGGTATAGGGGTGCCGCGTAGTATTGAGAGAACTGCGCATCCTGTGCCCCGGAATTGGTCACCGACACAAAAGCTAAAAATAGACTCAGTATGAAAAAATATAATCGTCTCATCTCCACTCCTACCTTATTAAGTTAACATCACCCGTTCGCAAGACCCGTTCCCCATTGATAAAGGTGGCCTTGATCTGATAAACATAAACATCCTGCGGACTCAGCTCTCCTTTGTAATAGCCGTCCCAGCCAATATTCTTATCCCGGCTCTCAAAGATGAGTTCGCCCCACCGGTTGAAAATGAGCAACTCATAATCCACCACACCCTGAACCTTCGGCCGGAAAATATCATTACTGTTCGGATCTTCGCCCAGTCCTCCGCCGGTCGGACCATAAAGGTTAGGGGAAAATGCATTCGGCACCAGCAGCCTTCCTCCCAATTTGGCCTGGATTATACCATCCTCACGTACTGTATCACTACAGCCATAGGTGTTGGTAGCCACCAGTGAGATGGTGTAAATGCCTTCTTCCTCATACATATGGACCGGCTGAGCCTCGGTAGACGTCGTGCCGTCCCCAAAATCCCAGAAGAACGACGAAGCGTTCCGGCTGTCATTCCGGAAATAAACCGGATCATCCGGTATGTATACCACGGGAGATTTTACAATAAAGGCAGCTATCGGATTAGGATACACTTCAATAATATCATTCTTGATCTCCCTGATGGTATCGCCGACTATGTTTGTTGCCGAAAGCGACACGGAATAGACCCCCGCCTGGGTGTAAGTATAGGTGGGGTGCACGGCACGGGAGGTACCCTGGCCGTCCCCGAAATCCCAGAAATAGCTGTTTTCATCAGCATACTGTGACAGGTTGGTAAACTCTACGGTGAGTGGTGCACAACCTTCATCCGGCGCGTAGGTAAAATCAACAATCGGGGGTATCGGGTCAATCTGAACACTCTGCACTACAGAATCACGACACCCGTAGTTATTCTCCACTACCAGGCTGATGATATAGGTTCCAAAATCATCATAGGTCTTTGGTGCAGGGTTCGCCACATCAGTGGTGGTGCCATCTCCGAAATCCCATTCGTAGCTCAGGTTATTCCCGGTGCTGTTGTTGGTAAGGGTAACCGTGCTGTTTGGCAGCATTTGTACGGGAGGTGTGGCCGTGAATGACGCGTTGACAGGGTCGGTTGCCGGTACATCAAACGTCTCAGACGAAACATTACTAGGGCAATTGGCAAAATTGGTGGCATGCATGCTCACCTCCACATTCCGGAGGGTGGCGCTGCGGTTAAATTCATGCTCAAACTCCCCGCCCACAACCGTACTGGTAAAGGTTACGATGCCATTCTCCCTTATGGTCCATTCGTATTCCCCGAGCCCCTGCTGGTCAGCAGTGAAACGCATACGCATCCGGTCACAGTCCAGCAATACGGTATCTACCTGGAAAGTGGATACAGGTACCGGGTTCACTCGGATGATCATTGAATTCTCAGCAGGACATCCGGCACCATAGTTGGCCGCCATGCTAACGGTATAATCCCGCACCATCTGGGTATTATTTATAAAGGAATAGGAGAATGTCGGGGTGGTACCCGTATTTTCTTCATAAATCGTATCCGTTTCGTAGATAATTCTCCAGTCATACGACATGGGCGAGAGTGCCTGTGTTTCAGCAGAAACCTGGAAGTCGACATCAACCGGACTGCAATTATCATTAAACGGAGAATAATTCGTCGCCACAAAGTCAGCCATCGGCTGCGGCAACACGGTAATTGTCACGGGCGGACTCACTGCTTCACAACCATTAGTCGCCACAGCACGAAGGCGCACGCCATAATCAATATTGGATGTACCTGTATTAGTCAGTACAATATCATACTGAGCGGAAAAGGAGGTATCCGCCGGATCCTGGGTGTCATGGACCGTCCACCCACTGCCATCGTTCGTCTCCCAGATGTATTCCTGGATGGCAGTTGGTTGTGAACCTGCCGAATTATTGGTCAGACGGGCGGAGTAAGGACTGCAACCCATGGTATCAGAAGTGCTGATGTCTGCCACCGGGCCGGGAGAAATCGATACGGTATTAACAGTTATAAAATCACAGCCCGTATCGGTAGTTACCCTTAAAGCGACATCATAATCACCGGCGCCGGGAAAAGGACGCTGGTAATCAGTGGAATCTTTATACGCCGGATCCGGATTGAAATTGGTTCCATCATAATTAAAATCCCATTCTCTCAATGAAATCTGCTCCCCTTCCAATGAAACCGGGAGGGTTGAATTATCGGTGATTTGAACGGGCTGTCCCTCACAACCCGCTGAAGTGGTAAAATCAAGGTCCGGGGCCGGGTAAACTTTTATCTCGATCTCATCATAACTGGTACATCCCGTCACACTGTTCCTGGTAAACAGTCTCACCCTGTAAATTCCCGGTGTGGTAAATGTTTCCTCAAAGGGACCCAACTCGGAATTACTGTAACCAGATGAAGGTTCGTTTCGGTAGTTATTACCATTTTCATCATAGAATCTCCACCTCCATTGTGTTTGAGCATTGATCGGACCCGTTGAAACGTCATGAAAGCGAACGTCAAAACTATCCCCGTTGCCCGGAGACTGGCAGAATATCCCTGGTATAGGGTTGTCAGACAAGTCGGTAATATCCAGTTGGGCGAGGCGTGATGGAGTAATATTTACCACCAGTTCGAATACACGCTCACAACTGCTTTGTGCCGTGGTATTGGCTGAAGTAAGTCGGATCAGCTTCTGGCCCGGAGTGTCAAACGCGTAAATAGGCATTGGTTCATACGTATCGTTGGCAACCGGATAGGAATCATCCGGACCATCAAACATCTGCCAGTGATGTTCAAACGCACCCGTGGTCAGGTTTTCAAAATAGATGTCCTGACCGATACAGAATTCCCTTCCGGGAGGCACTTCCCCGGTAAAGCTGTCCTTGTGGGTTTCAAAATTTGTTACAGGTTCATCCACAATGCGGATCACGGCGGTTGTGGAGATAGCATCCTCGTAATTTGGATTCATCGGATTACCATTGTAGGGGTTACAGATGTTCCAGTTGAATAAGGTTACTTCAAATTCGTTACCCACTAAATTGGCCGCGTCGGCCGGTGCGTTCATGGGCAGTGAAACGGAGATCGGCCCGTCAGCCGGAAACGGAATGGTTTCAATCGGGCCGAAATAAGCCGCAGTGACGATCCCCCGTGTAACGGGTGAGGCAATATTACCTGCACCGTCTGTCAGGGATTGGGTGCCTCCGTCTTCAAGGGATAAATTCAGGATTGTGTTGGCCGGATCATGGGTCGCCACATTCCCGTAAACAAATTGTACATGACGCTCCTGCTGGTTGGGATTGTCTGGTTCAATATTGATATTACAGTTAAAAAACGAGTTATCGGTAAACTGCGCATTAACAACTGCATCCTCATAACATACGTCCCAGCTTGAAGGTGTTATACTCAGATTAGCCCCAAACTGGTTATCGGGTGCCCAGGCACTGGCAAACTGAACTTGCCGGGAAGAGGAACATACCACCCCGTCAACAACGATAAAGGCTTCGGGATAAAAACCGCATTCATCACTTTCAGGATAGGTAAAGCTGGATGTTGCTTCAAACGAACGGTTGCTGTTGGTCACAATAAGACCGGAAGCATCCACAATGGAAATGGTATTTGCAGGATCATTCCAGCGATACATAATCTGTATCCGGCTGGGATCAACAGAAACCAGAAAGGAGTAACGAACGGTAAAGTATTGCACGTTCGTGGGGGCGCACAAGTCTGGCGCCTCAAAGTTTACAAAATAGTTATTTGCTAACTGATCACATTGTGCATGAAGTTTGAAAGTACAGCCAACCAAAAAACACACGATAACATATCGTAGCAATTTCCCCATAGGTTAAAAAATTATCCCGGTTCTCCATGATCCTAAAGCCAAACTTAGTTTTAATACGTCTATTTATTTTTTGGAAACCAGTCCGAAAGTGCCACGCGTAAGGTTTTGACTAACATTTGGGCAATATCAGCATTGAGATATCATAGTGAGGCAAGTTAAACGCATGGCTTGTCAGCTTTTTCATGGGGATGTCAGGTATGAGACGGGCTGCCGGTGATCCAATAATGCCGAAACACATTTTTGTTCTTTTGATTATCATATTATTTTTATTGATGTACCTTTGTGTCCCATAAGTTAAGCTGCAACGAATAACAACTTATGGCCACTGCTAAGTATATTTTTGTCACTGGTGGAGTGACATCCTCTCTCGGAAAAGGAATTATTTCCGCCTCACTGGGTAAATTACTACAGGCCCGGGGTTTTAAAGTAACCATTCAGAAATTCGATCCCTACGTCAATATTGACCCGGGCACTTTGAACCCGTACGAACATGGCGAATGTTACGTGACCGATGATGGTGCGGAAACTGATCTTGATCTCGGGCACTACGAGCGTTTTCTGAATACCTCTACTTCGCAGGCCAATAATATTACCACCGGGCGTATATATAATAATGTCATCACCAAAGAACGGAAGGGGGAATATCTTGGCAAGACTGTTCAGATCGTCCCCCATATTACCGATGAGATCAAGCGAAATGTATATGCCCTTGGTGAAAGCGGTGATTATGATTTTGTGATCACAGAAATCGGCGGATGCGTGGGCGATATTGAATCGCTGCCGTTCATTGAAGCGGTCCGGCAGGTTCGCTGGGATGTCGGACCCAACAATTTCCTGGTCATTCATCTGACGCTTATCCCCTATCTGAAAGCGGCCAAGGAGCTAAAAACCAAGCCTACCCAGCATTCCGTGAAGCAACTGCTGGAAGCAGGGATCCAGCCTGATATCCTGGTTTGCCGGTCAGAGCACAGGCTTCCCATGGATATCCGGAAAAAACTGGCCTTGTTTTGCAACGTGCATATCAACTCGGTGATTGAGGCCCTGGATGCGGACACTATTTATGATGTGCCGTTGCTTATGAAGAAGGAAAAGCTCGACGAACGTGTACTCGCTAAACTGCGGATTCCGAATAAGTCAGAACCGGAACTGGATCAGTGGAAGGATTTCTTGGGTAAACTCAAAAACCCGTCTGAAGAAGTGCGGATCGGGCTCGTAGGTAAATACGTGGAATTACCGGATGCCTATAAGTCTATTGCGGAAGCCTTTATCCACGCAGGAGCTGTGAATGAGTGCAAGGTGAATATCAAGTGGATCTCTTCCGAAACAATCACGAAAGAAAATGTAAACAGTATTCTGGGCAAAATGGATGGAATACTTGTGGCACCCGGGTTTGGGGAACGGGGTGTCGAAGGAAAGATCGAGGCCGTCCGGTTTGTTCGGGAGAATAACATCCCGTTTTTCGGAATATGCCTGGGCATGCAATGCGCGGTTATCGAATTTGCCAGAAACGTATTGGGACTGAAGAAAGCCTCAAGTACGGAACTCAACGAGAAGACCCCGGATCCCGTTATAGACCTGATGGAAGAGCAGAAAAAAATCACGGATAAAGGCGGAACCATGCGATTGGGTGCCTATCCCTGTGAACTGCAGAAAGGCAGCAAATCAAGCGCGGCGTACGGAAAGACAAAAATCAGTGAGCGTCACCGCCACCGGTATGAATTCAATAATAAATACCTGAAAAAAATGGAAGCCGCCGGGCTGAAAGCCACCGGGATCAACCCGGGTACAGGGCTGGTGGAAGTAGTCGAACTGGAAGATCATCCGTGGTTCGTGGGAACACAATTTCACCCGGAATTAAAGAGCACCGTGCTGAATCCCCACCCATTATTTGTTAAGTTTGTGCGCGCAACGAATGCGTACAAGAAATCAAAGAATAAAAATTAACCGATAGATAGGAAGGTATGGACAGGAATCAGGCAACTGGATTATTACTGATCGCATTACTGGTACTCCTTTATTTCCAGTTTTTTGCACCTGATCCGCAGGAAGTGGATGAGAACCCGGCTGCCACCACGCAGACCGAGCAACCTGAGGTAACCGAATCAATACAGGCGCAGGAATCACAGGCAATGCCGGATTCGCTGATTGATCAGCAGAATGTTTCCCGGTACGGGGCGTTTGCCACAGGTGCCCGGGGAGAGGAAAAAGACATTGTCCTGGAGAATGACCTGGTCGCCATTACATTCTCCAGCAAAGGAGGTGTACCCGCACGAGTTGAGCTCAAGGATTTCACGACCTACAGCGGTGACCGGCTATACCTGATTACTCCTGAAACCAGTACGATGCAGCTGAAGCTGGAAGCGGCGAACCGTTCTATCGATCTTTCGGAACTCTATTACCAGAGCAGCCAGGAAACCATCGGGGACAGTACCGTACTTACCTTTACGCTGCCGCTTTCCGATGGCGGAAAGGTGATGCAACGTTACACACTCCCCAGTTCCGGTTACGAGGTTGGATACGCACTTCAGGTCAGCGGAACGGGTATTGACAGCGATGTCGTCCTGGACTGGAAAAATAAGCTGAAACTTCAGGAAAAGGATATTACGCTTAGCCGGACGAATACCACGATCAATTATTATACAGCAGACGGGGATTTTGACGGACTTACAGAGCGCAGCTCCGATACGGAACGGGAAGCCCTTGATCAGCCGCTGAAGTGGGTTTCGATTAAACAACGGTTTTTCCTTTCGGCTATCATAGCGAAAGAATCATTCAGCAATGGCATAGTGGCGACATCTGTGGACCCGAATGATTCATCTGTCGTCAAGGCAGCAGACGTGCAGATAGCGATTCCGTCAGAGAATGTGAGAAATACAGGAGAATTTACCTTCTATTTCGGGCCGAATGACTATCATATTACCAAAGAAGTAACCGAGGATTTTTCTAAAAACCTGTACCTGGGATGGCCTCCCATGATCTGGGTGAACAAGTGGATTATTATTCCGCTTTTTGACCTGCTGAATAACTTCATCGGTAATTACGGCCTGATCATTATCATCATGGTGCTGATCATCAAGCTGGTCCTTTCTCCTTTATCATACAAGTCATACCTGAGTATGGCAAAAATGAAAGTGCTGAAGCCGCAGCTGGATGAAATCAAGGAAAGGCATCCGGAAGATATGGCGAAGGCCCAGCAGGAACAGATGAAACTGTACCAGCAGGTGGGTGTAAACCCGGTAAGCGGATGTATTCCGATGCTCCTGCAGATGCCGATCCTGTTTGCGATGTTCTACTTCTTTCCCCAGTCGATTGAATTGCGCGGGGAGTCCTTCCTGTGGGCGGAAGACCTGAGTACCTATGACTCAATTATCAACCTGCCGTTTTACATCCCGGGATATGGTGATCATGTGAGTTTGTTTGTGTTGCTGATGACGATTTCAACCATTCTCTACACCTGGTCAAATCAGCAGGTCAGCAGCGTCACAGGCCCTATGCGCTACATTTCCTATTTCATGCCGGTTATTTTTATGTTCGTTCTGAACTCGTATCCGGCAGCACTGAGCTTCTACTATTTTGTGTCTAACCTCGTGACCTTCGGTCAGCAAATGGTCATCAGAAGATTTGTGGATGACTCAAAGATTGAGAAGATCCTGGAGGAAAATAAAAAGACCGCAGGTACCCGGAAAAAATCAAAGTTTGTTCAGCGCCTGGAAGACGCCATGAAAGCACAACAGGAAACGCAGCAACAGCAAAACAAAAAGAAAAAGAAAAAATAGAGCAAAGAGGCTCTTTCAACCCCGGGGAGAACGGGTTCGGGACCGTGTTCATATAGTGGCGGATTTGTTTCGGCATGCACTTATCATAATCCAATTAACTTTATATCTTTGTATGCCACCGAACTAAAAATAAGCTGCGAATATGAAATTTACATATCTAGGACATTCCTGCTTTCTGGCGGATATTGATGGCAAAAAAGTAATTTTTGACCCTTTTATCAGTCCGAACGAAAAGGCTTCCCATATTGATGTTTCAGAGATCACGGCGGATTTTATTCTCCTGACACACGGACACGGGGATCATGTAGCGGATGTGGAAGCCATATATAAGCAATCCGAAGCCACGTTAGTATCGACCTTTGAAGTGGTCCAGTGGTTCCAGAACAAAGGGCTGGAGAATGCACATCCGATGAATCACGGCGGATCCAAAAAATTTGATTTTGGGAAACTGAAAATGGTAAATGCCGTGCATTCGAGCAGTTTGCCGGACGGAAGTTACGGAGGTAATCCATCCGGATTTGTCATTGAAGGTGGCAATAAAATTTTTTACTATGCCGGGGATACGGCCCTGCATATGGACATGCAGTTGATCAGGGAAGAATTTACACTCGATTTCGCATTTCTTCCGGTGGGAGATAATTTCACCATGGGACCAGAAGATGCAGCAAAAGCTGCCCGGATGGTGGGTGTGGAAAAAGTGGTTGGAATGCACTTTGATACTTTTCCCTACATTGAAATAGATCACGAAGAGGCAAAGGCTATTTTCAGCGAACATGGTGTGGAGCTGATCCTGTTGTCCGTTGGTCAGTCTGTTAATTTATAATTTTTTTGAATGAGCAAAGTAATTGCGATTGCAAACCAGAAAGGTGGAGTCGGTAAAACCACCACCGCTATCAATCTCGCTGCCAGTCTTGCAGCACTCGAATTCAAAACCCTTGTGGTCGATGCTGATCCGCAGGCGAATTCCACCTCCGGACTTGGTGTAAACCCCAAGGAAGTGGACTATAGTATTTATGAGTGCATGGTAGACGGTGTTACGGTGAAGGAAGCCGTGACCGAAACGAATATAGATTTTCTCCATGTATTGCCTTCCCATATTAACCTTGTGGGAGCTGAGGTCGAAATGGTGAACATCGAACACCGGGAAGAAAAGATGAAGGAAGCACTGGAGGATATCCGCAATGATTATGATTTCATCATTATTGATTGCTCCCCATCCCTTGGATTGATAACCATTAATGCCCTGACGGCTGCCAATTCCGTATTGATTCCTGTGCAGTGTGAATATTTCGCACTTGAAGGTTTGGGTAAATTGCTGAATACAATAAAGATCATACAGAAACGATTAAATAAAAACCTGGAGATCGAAGGCATTCTTCTGACCATGTACGATGTCAGGCTCAGGCTTTCCAACCAGGTGGTGGATGAGGTTCGAACCCATTTTAAGCGGATCGTTTTTGATACCATAATACCGAGAAATATAAAACTGAGTGAATCACCCGGATTCGGGATCCCGGCCATTGCACATGACGCGGAAAGCAAGGGAGCGGTGAGCTACCTGAACCTTGCCAGGGAGATTTTGGAGAAGAACGGTGTAAAAGCATAAACGGCCACAGCTATGGCAAAAAAACCTATAAAAAAGAGAAATGCCCTGGGCAGAGGATTAGGCGCCCTGCTCGATGATTCGCCATCGATGGATGATAAGATCGAGATCAGCAAAAAGGAAGCCGAAGCATCGGCCGGGCAGATCAATGAAATTCCGTTAAGCCGGATTGAAACGAACCCGTATCAGCCACGGACGGATTTTGATGAAGTCTCCCTCAATGAACTGGCCGATTCAATCAGAGTCCAGGGCATCATTCAGCCGATCACAGTCCGAAAACTTTCCGACAAAAAGTATCAGCTGATATCCGGCGAACGCCGTTATCAGGCTTCCAGGATTGCCGGTCTGGAAACCATCCCTGCCTATATCCGGGTGGCTGACGATCAGCAAATGCTGGAAATGGCACTTATCGAAAATATACAGCGGGAAAACCTGAATGCCATTGAAGTCGCACTGAGTTATCAGAGACTTCTTTCCGAATGTGACCTGAAACAGGATGAGCTGGGAGACCGGGTAGGAAAAGACCGCAGTACGGTCAACAATTACCTCCGTCTCCTGAAACTGCCCCCGGATATTCAGGCTGGCCTCAGGGATAAAAAGATTACTATGGGGCATGCCAGGGCCCTGATCACCATGGATGATATTTCAGCACAGCTGGAGATCTTTCGCAAAACGGTAAAGGAAGATCTTTCCGTTCGCAAGGTGGAGGCACTCGTAAGGCAATACCTGTCCGGCAAAAAACAATCCCCGCCTGCAAAGCCAAATGAAAGCGGATCTGGCAAGGAAATTGAGAAGCTTCAGTCACGACTGGCGTCGCACTTTGGAACGCGCGTCAGGGTCAATAGTCAGGACGGTGCAAAAGGGGAAATAAAAATACCTTTCGTCTCCGTTGATGACCTGAACCGCATATTAGATATTCTGGACCTCTGATGAAGTATTTATTTCTCGGTATTATTCTGACGGGCTTCTTCTTTCAGGCAGGAGCTCAGAATGATACGATCCCCGAGACCAATAATGCCCCGCCGGTTGGTTTGGCGGAGGTGGATACGGTGGATAATGAAGAGGATATTGAGGAAATTGATATGTACGCGTCAAGGTTTGTTCCCCGGCGGGCCTCGCTTTACGCGGCAATTCTCCCGGGAGCAGGCCAGATTTATAACCGGAAATACTGGAAACTGCCGCTGGTATACGGAGGTTTCGTAGCACTCGGACTTACGGTTGATTTTTACAGCGACCTGTATAATGATTATCGTTCCCAGCTGTTTAATCTGCTGGAAGATCCAACCTACCAGCCACCTTCCGGGGCGTCAGAAACCCAGCTGCGCAACGCCATCGATGATGCCAGGAGAGAACGTGACTTCTGGATGATCATGACAGGGGTATTCTACCTGTTGCAAATTGCAGATGCACATATTGATGCACATTTGAAAGAATTCGAACTTAATCCCGAACTTCGCGTTTCCCTGGAACCAATGATGGAGCGCTCCCTTCCGGGAGGGGCCTATCAGTCAGGGTTAACGCTGACCATACACTTCTAATCATGAAAATTTTATTACTAGGATACGGAAAAATGGGCCGCACCATTGAAGAACTTGCCACTGAAAGAGGACATGAAGTCATCGGCCGGATCGATAATACAAACGAACCACGCGACCCCTTTACAAATGAAAATACCGATGTCGCTATTGAATTCAGTCAGCCGGACGCGGCTAAAGACAATATCAGATGGTGTCTGAAAAACGGGATTCCTGTGGTAAGCGGAACTACGGGATGGCTGAATGAAAAAGACAGTATCGATGAATATTGCAAAAAAATGGACGGTACTTTTTTCTATGCCTCCAATTACAGCATTGGGGTCAACCTGTTCTTCAAGCTGAATAAGTACCTGGCTGAAATCATGGATGCCTATGACATGTATTCAGTGGCCATTGAGGAAACCCATCATACGGAAAAAAAAGATGCGCCAAGCGGAACGGCAATCACCCTGGCGGAGGGCGTCGTGGAAAAAATGGAGCGGATTAAGCAGTATGTGGAGGGAACGAAAGTAACTGATGCCGATGTGGGTATCCGGTCTTTCAGGGAAGAGGATGTACCTGGAACGCATGTGATTAAATACGAAAGTCCCGAAGACCAGATTGAGATCAAGCATACTGCCCGTTCGAGAAAAGGATTTGCCCTGGGAGCCGTGAAAGTGGCCGAATGGGTGGTCCATCAAAAAGGAATCCTGACAATGGATGATTTTCTCCGCTAAGAAAAATAACTTTGTGCGCTTGTAAGAAAACCATAGTGACAGACACTATATAAGAAAACAATCATTCATGAATCTGAAATTCTGGAAAAAGAAAAATAAGGAGGACAGGAAACCGAAGTCCAAAGTAAGGGAATGGGGAGACGCCATTTTGTTTGCGGTTATAGCCGCAACCCTGATCCGTTTCTTCATTATGGAAGCCTTTACCATCCCTACTCCTTCCATGGAGAAATCGTTATTGGTGGGAGATTTCCTGTTTGTAAGTAAATTCCATTATGGTGCCAGGACTCCGGCAACACCATTGCAGGTGCCCCTGACCCACCAAAAAATATGGTTTACTAACATCCCCTCCTACTCGGATGCTATTCAGCTTCCCCAGTACCGGTTGCCTGGTTTTACATCCATAAAACGAAGTGACGTGGTGGTTTTTAATGTACCGGGAATTGCTGAAAATAATATTACAGAGAGCGGGTACCTCAAACCAGAGAATCAGTGGATCGATTATCCGGTTGATTTGAAAACCAACTATATAAAACGATGTGTGGCCTTGCCCGGCGATACACTGGAAATAAATGACCGACAGGTGGTTGTGAATGGAACACCGCTCGACCGGCCTGAGGACATGCAATTTGACTACAGGGTCGCCTCGGACCAGCAACTGAACCCGCGGGCATTTGATAACCTCGGGGTATCACCCCCCTCCGGTATGCGGATGGATGGTAATAAGGCCATCTACGAATGGAACCTGACGGATACAGAAAAAGAAGCCCTGGAAGCACAGACATTCATCCGAAGTATTGATCCGTACTACCAGTTTTCGGAGAATGAATCGCAACCAGGCATCTTCCCGCATTCTCCCGACCTTTATTCATGGAACCAGGACTGGTTTGGACCGCTGTGGATTCCTGCTGAAGGGGCTACTATTCCGGTTAACAAGCAGACCCTCGCTCTTTATGGGAAGACTATCGTGGAATTTGACCTGAACGACGATGCGCGTATTGAAAATGGGAAACTGCTGATCAACGGACAGGAAGTTGCTGAATATACATTTAACCAGGACTATTATTTTATGATGGGCGATAACCGCCATAATTCGCTTGATTCGCGTTTCTGGGGATTTGTTCCGGCCAACCATATCGTCGGAAAGGGTTTCTTCATCTGGTTGTCACTTGATCCTGCTGAAAGTTTCTTCAGTAAAATCAGGTGGTCACGTTTCTTTAAGCTGATCAGGTAAACAAATCATTACTGACTGCCGGAATCCGATCCGGCGGTCATCATTCCATAAATTTACTATCCCTTTGGTCTCCTGATCCATGCGAAATAATCCGTATTCCAACCAACGATCACCAACCGGTGTCCTTTTGATGAATGCGATTAACTATGAGAAATATTGTGGTGTTAACAGTAATGGCCCTGGTTATGGCGGGCTGTCAGGAAGACGAACCCATGATCAGCTTTGAGGAGGCAGAATACAACGGGGTCTTTTTACGGCTTCAGTCCGGATCGAATTCTGTAGAATCTCCTGTAGCCCTCACTTTATCCAATGGCACCTTCACCGGGGTCGCAGATTCACTGTATTATCCGGCAATTTGTAAGGGGTCCTATAAAATCAAAGGGAACACCATCAGCTTTACTGATTCTTGTTACTGGACCGCCAATTTTGACTGGACGTTCATCCTGAGTGGCACCTATACCATCCGTGAGGAGCAGAACGAAACCGTGCTTATCCAGGAGCTGTCGCCTCAGAATTACAACATTTATCGCCTTCAAAAGTGATCAGTCTTCCAGGGTCTTCCCGTTTCCTTTAACGGCTGATACGCAAAAGAACCCCACGATAGTTTCGTCCGTATTTCCGCTGATTTGCTCAATATTGGAAGGCAGGTTTTCCAGGGGTTCGGCAAAAATTTCATCAAACCCGCCGTCACGCTGGGTTTGAATCGCCATCTGGTCCAGAAAATCAAAGGCATCCAGGGTTATCGAATGGATTTCAACGTACAGCGAATCACCCGGGACATAGGGTATAATTTGGTCCAGGTCATCATTTAGTGGATTTACCCCATCCTGAATGGGCTGAATAAACACTACGCCGTCAATATTTCCTCCTGTGCTGAATCCTGCATCCACCGCAATATTTATCTCAAACGGGCGCTGCAAGGGAACACCATTCTTATAGGATTTGATCCAGTAAGCATCCCCGGGGCCAACAGGATCGGTCGCGAAGAATTCTCCGTAATAGCCCTGCTCCCGGAACGCGTCCCCGTCTTCCCTGTAGGTAAATACCACCGAATCAACCTCCGGAACCCGGTTCATCTGTGAGGATGCCAGGTATTCCTGTTCGCCACTTACAATGGACAACGTATATTCCCTGCCGGTTTCTCCCAGCACATCGCCGGTATACTCCCAGGTGTACACACCCGGAGCGGTCTCACTAAACGCATAGTTGGTTCCCTGGTTATCCGTAACCTCAACAACCGCCCCGGTCACGCCCTGCGGCTCACTGCTTTCAAAATAGGGCTGGGTCATCGTCAGGCGAATGACCTGATCTTCGGGCTTATCATTGATCCAGGCATCCACAACCAGCACCGGAGGTGCATCCTCAAGGGTCAGCTGTACCTCTTCCTCGCAGGCAAACAAGCAGGTAACAGCCAGTAAAAACAGTATATTTCCTTTTCTGAGCATATTCAAAATCTGAAATTATATGAAACTGCCGGCACAATGCTGCCGATGATTGAAAATTTATACGCCAGTGTTTCAATAGGATTTCCTGGCATGGGTCTTTCACTTCCCTGTGCGAAGAAAATGGAGAACGGATTCTTCCTTGCGTATACATTGTACAGGGAGAATACCATGTAATCCTGGTTTTTACGCTCTTTTCCGTTTTTCATACGCTTCATTTGCCACGTCAGTGACAGGTCCAGCCTGTGTGATGCGGGTATCCGGTAATTATTTCTTGTATCGTAATAATTAAACGGAATTACGTAGCCCTGCTGGGTAAACCGCGAGGTCGGGGCCGTAATGGGAGTTCCGGAAGTAAAGGAAAAGTTCGCCGAAAAGGTCGTCCGCTCACCCAGTTCATAATTGGCAAATACTTTTAAATTATGGGTCTGATCATACCGTGTAGGATACCATTCTCCCGCATTGATCCCGTCAACCTGCAATTCAGAACGCCCCAGGGTATAGCTGACCCACCCGTTCAATCGTCCTTCCTTTTTTTGCACATTCAGCTCAAGTCCGTAAGCTCGCCCGTCACCCTGAACGACATCTCCTTCCAGAAATTCATTGACAAATATTTCCGCACCTTTCACATACTCCACTTGTTCACGCGTATCCCGGTAATACGCTTCAGCCGAAAGCTCAATGGAGGTATTCAGCCGGCGCACGTATCCAATAGCATATTGATCACCCTGTTGCGGCCTGATGTTATTTGTACTCGGGGTCCATAGATCAATCGGGGTCGGCGCCGCCGTATTTGAAATCAGGTGAATAAACTGATTGGTCCTGGCATAGCTGGCTTTAAAAGAGTTGTCTCCAATCCGGTAATTCAGGGAAGCCCTGGGTTCCGGAAAGGTATAACTTTCAATTACGGCACCCTTTCCGGCTTCGTAGCTGTTTTCCAGGTCAGGCAGCCGGCGCTCGCCTGGTTCTGCATCAAGGAAGGTGTAGACGGTCGCCGGTCCCAGGTACTGAAAGGAAGAAACCCTTAGACCGTACCGTACAGTCAGCCGATCGGTCAGCTCTTGTTCGTTATCAATGTATATCGCACTTTCCAGGGCGTATTTATCATCCAGGCTGATATCCTGCGTAATTCCGTCAGAGACCGCCACAGCCTCGGCAGGCTTGAAGCGGTAGTACGTAACTTCCCCTCCGAATGAAACTTCATTCTGCGGATTAATAAAGTAAGTGAACTGCGGCTTCAGGGAGTAGGTAAGGATTCTCGAACTCCAGTCAAATTTGTCCTGGGCATTCTCCCCGAAGCTGAACCCATAGTCAAAGTTGCTGACATAAAATGACACATTGGAAAACAGGCGATCATTAAACAGGTGGTTCCAGCGGAGCGTTCCTGTGATATTTCCCCAGTCAAATCCCTGCTGCTCGTCAAATTTAAATACGTCCCTGCCGAAATACCCGGATAGAAAAATGCGGTTATTGGGATCAATATTATAGTTCACCTTAGTGGTCAGGTCATAGAAATAAAGCGTGGCCCCGTCGGTAAAGGGTTTGGCAAAAAGATCAACATAGGACCTGCGCCCTGCCACGATAAACGATGCCTTATCTTTTACCAGCGGCCCCTGGATGGCAAGCCTGCTGAATACCGGCAGGCCGATACCCCCTGACACCTCCAGGCGCTTGCTGTTTCCTTCTTTCATGCGAACATCCAGGATGGAAGAGATCCTTCCACCGTAACTAGCCGGCATCGCACCTTTAATCAGTTTAACGTCTTTCACAGCATCCGGATTGAATACAGAGAAGAAACCGAAGAGGTGACTTGAATTATAAACCGGGGACTCGTCAAGGAGTACCAGATTCTGACCGACACTACCTCCCCTGACATTAAACCCGGCGGCACCTTCGCCTACCGTACTAACCCCGGGAAGCAACTGAAGTCCCTTAAGCACATCTACTTCCCCAAACAGGGCAGGGATTTTCTGAATAGTGGAAATGGTAAGCTGTTCGGTACTCATTTCCGTGGAAGACAGCACATCGTCCTCGGCATCCCCGGTAATGACCACCTCCTGTAATTGCGTACCCTCAGATGCCAGTTCGATATCCAGGCGTGTATTCTCCTGAAGATCTACCGTTCGCTTCAGTTTTTCATATCCTATGAAACTGAACTCCACTTCATAGGTACCGGGCACTACGGTCAGTGAATAAAATCCGTAAACATTTGTAGCCGAACCATCACCGGTTTCAGGAATAAAAATGGTGGCGCCAATAAGCTCTTCTCCATTTGATGCATCCTTTACATATCCGTTTAGAGTAACCTTTTCCTGACCAGTTGCCATGTAACTCACTAACGCGAGCAAAAAAATAAACCTGTATCTCATCCGGGGTAAATTGCTTCCGTGTTAAAGACGCAAAACTCGTAAAATAGTTTAAGAAATCAGTTTAAAAATGTGCTGCGGTTCTTTAGGCGGATAAATTACCGGTAATGGTTTCTAAGCGTTATATTGGTACGGTGAATGATTATCAGCGTCCGCGACTGTTTGTTTCGCCTCATCTCGAAACCATCTACCCTGCCCTGTTCAGGCGGGTGCCTGATGTTCACTATGATCGAGAACGTATTTCGACACCGGATAACGATTTCCTTGACCTTGACTGGATCAGGAATGACCAAAAGAAGCTCGTGATTATCAGCCACGGCCTGGAAGGTGACAGCCAGCGGCCCTATGTCAGGGGAATGGCGCGAACATTCTCCGCCGAAGGCTATGATGTTCTCGCCTGGAATTTCAGGGGGTGCAGCGGAGAAATTAACCGGCAATTGCGCTTTTATCATAGCGGCGCGACCGATGATCTGTCACTCGTAATCAATCATGCCCTGGAGACGGGCTACAAAGAAATCAGTTTGATCGGCTTTAGTCTTGGAGGCAATATGACACTGAGGTACCTCGGGGAGCTTACAAATAATCCTGGAATCACGCGGGCAGTGGCCATTTCAGTGCCTCTTCACCTGCACAGCAGCTGCCTTCAGATTTCACAGCCTGGTAATTTTATTTATTCAAGACGGTTTCTGCGCAATCTATGCGATAAAATCAGGCGCAAGGCCAGGGTGATGCCTGACAAACTGGATACACGGCCCCTGGGCCGGATAAACTCCCTGATTGAATTTGATGATACCTATACGGCACCCATTCACGGATTCAGGGATGCGGTTGATTATTACGAACAGTGCAGTGCGTTATATGTGCTGGACAAAATTAAAGTACCAACCCTTATTCTGAATGCCGCTAATGACCCGTTTCTTTCTCCGCGATGTTATCCGTCGGAAGAATTTGAAGATCATGCATTCGTCAACTTTGAAATTCCTGAATATGGTGGCCACGTTGGATTTGTAACATTCAACCAAGAGAAGCGATACTGGTCGGAAATACGGTCCCTCCGATTCATCAACCGCGGTGACTAAACGATAAAATTTTCCTACATTCGTAGGTATGGGAGACAGATATACCATAACTGCAGATTCGGACACACTGGCTGCCCGGTATGCCCTGGAGGTGCCGGAACGATATAAACCACGTTACAATGCAGCTCCCACTCAGATTCTGCCTGTAATTACCCAGGGAAGCGGTGGTTTTTCCTATTTCTACTGGGGCCAGATACCGGAATGGTCTAACAATAAATCCATTTCAGCCAAACTGATCCTCGGGGAGGCTGAAAAGATGGTACAGCGCGCCACCGGCAAACAGGCACTTTCGCATCGCAGGTGCATTATTCCGGCAGATGGGTATTATGACTGGAAACAGGTAAGTAAAAAAGGCAGGATCCCTCACCGGATAACCTGGCGAGACGGACGGATCTTTTCCATTGGAGGAACCTGGGAAGAATTTGAGGACGACGAAGGCAAGATCGTCCATACCTTCAGAATCCTGACCACCCCGGCCAACAACTATTTATCTGACCTCGACAACCAGATGCCGCTTATCGTACCGAAGACATCCGAACATGACTGGCTGGATCCGGATAAATCACTTGACGAAATTGAAGGTATGCTGAAGACTTTTGAAAGCGATGAATTTCATATGTACACTGTTTCACCCCGGGTGACGGACCCTTCATGCGATAAGCCCTCCCTGATAAAACCATTTTCGCCTGCTGATCAGTTTGGCAATTACTCATTATTCGACTGATGCGGACGATATTGATTTTTTTCCTGCTGGTTACCGGCGGGCACACTTTTGCCCAAGACGCCCAGGTATCCCGGCTTGCCCGTGCCGAAAGTATGTTGTCACGTATGGACACCACCGGGGCGGTCCGTGTGTTTCAGGACATTCTTAACCAGTATCCGGACAGTTATCCGGCCGCTCTCCGTCTTACCGAAATTTATTATCTGCAGGAAGAATACAGGCAGGCCGTGCAGTATAGTTTTATAACAGAAGACATCCTGAACCGGTATGTTGATTCGTTACGCTTGCAGGAGAATGTTACCGAAGAGGATATATTGCGAGCCAGACGGTATGAACGGGACCTTGCGGATATCAGAATGCTCAAAGGTAAAATCCGGCTGAAACAAAACCGCCCCGTTGATGCCATGCACGAGTTAAACCTGTCACTTCAGCATTCCGACCAGCCCGAGGATGTATACATTGACCTCGGCCTCGCCCAGATAGCCCTTGGCGATTTTGAGGCAGCAAGTGAAGCATTTCATGCATCCCTCGGCATAGATAAGCAGAATAAAGGAGCCCTGTTCAATCTTGGAAACCTGTTCTATTCGCTGAAGGAATACGACAGTGCTCAATATTATTATGCCGAGACGCACAGAATCTATCCGGACCTGAAATGGCCATTGATGTATCTGGGTAATATATCCACAACGAATCAGGCGTATGACGAGGCCATCAGTTACTACAGCGATTACCTCTTGCTTGACAGCTTGTCCGAAGAAGCATATTTCAGGAGGGCTGTGCTGTATTCTGAAACGCGCGACTGGGACAATGCGATTGCCGATTGGAACAAAGTACTGAATATAGATCAGGAAGATGGTGAAGCCTGGCGAAATCGTGGCCTCGCCTATTTTCAGCTGGGAGAATATGAAAACGCACTAAGTGATTTCAATAAAGCGGTGGAAGCAGACCCGGATGAACCTTATACCTATATTAACCGTGGCTATACCTACTACCTGATGCGTGAATACGAGCTGGCACTGGCTGACCTTAACCACGGGCTGGAGCAGCTGGATGAGTATCCCCTTGGTTTTTACCTCAGGGCCCTGACAAATCTTCGGTTAAAAAACAAATCGGCAGCCTGCAGCGATCTTGAAAATGCCCTGGACCAGGGTTTTGAAGAAGAAGACATAAAAGATAAACGATTAAAAAGAGCCTGTCGCTAACTGCCCGGGACGGTCGACGGATCGGTATTCGGATCCGTGTTTTCCTCCTCCGGAACCTCTTCCTCCGGTGCGGTCAGGTTTTCATCATCCTTCTTCTTTTTCTTAAGGAAATTAAAGAATCCCTTCTTTTCTTTTTCCGGCTCTTCCGAAAGGTCGTCCAGAGAATCTATCTCTGTCTCGGCCTTATCACGGTCCTTCTTGCCAAATAATCTCCTGAAGAAACCCTTTTTCTTTTCTTGCTCGGGACGTGATGCCTCCATGGCATTTTCCTCCATGATTCGAACATCAGGATATACCAGGAAATCCTTCAAGTACCAAAGGTATAATTCCTGATCTATATTGAATTTCTCCTTTTTCAGGGATATAACATACACGCTGTCTTCCGGAGATACCGCGGTGCTGTCTTCCTGCCCAACCTCATTCAGGTCTCTTTCGGCCAGGTAAAAGTCATCGTCAAGTGCAATTGAATCTTCCACCTCCGGGTACACATCCGTCATAGGAACTGTTTGAAGGCTGCGAAGTTTTTGTCTGTAAGAAACCGGTTCAACGATAAGGAACCTGTCCTTGCTGGCCTCCAGAACTTTCGGCATAGAATCCTCGCCAAAGTAGCTGAAACGCTGCTCTAAAGCCTTCTTATCGTGAATAAAGGCACTTTGATAGGCCGGACAGATCATTCGTTCCGTACAAGCCTGTACGAAAATAATGGCCACGATCACCGGTAAAAAGTGTAAAAAATTCTTCATTAAAAAAATACAGCCCGTTTGCAACGTATGAATAAGAACGTTCCACCCGACTGTTTTAGCGTCATGATCACTAAAAAAATAATTGGTATACCGTAATTATTCCAAGTTAAGGTAAAAATAATAAAATACGATTTAAAACCAGAGGATAACCTTACGCGGAAAGAATTTTGATACTTTGGAGGGAATAAACGGCCGGTCAGGTCATATTTTTCAGCTGCTCCTTTTTCCCGGCTGGAAGACTTGCACGCACCAGATCATAGCTGTGATCAATGAGCTCCACCAGTTGCGGGTCGGACAGGTGGCCGTCGATCAGAATGGTATTCCAGTGCTTCTTGTTCAGGTGGTACCCGGGAATAACTGAATCATACTGTTCCCTAAGACGAACTGCCCGTTCAGGATCACATTTAAGGCTTATCCGGCTGAATTCATTAATATCCGTGAGGGCATAAATTTTGCCCAGCACCTTGAATACCAGGGTGTCATTACCGAATGGCATTTCCTCCGTTGTACCGGGTTTGCTGAGGCAAAGATCACGGAAAGATTCAATGTGCATACTCAGAAGACATTCTTGATGACAAGGTATATGATACCGGCAAGAAAAATTAGAATGGATATCTTGTTGATCCCATGCATCATGCGAATATTGAAATTCGATGGTCTGTTCGGATCTTTCTTTCTGAAAAAATAACCCCACATCGGTCCGAGATCAAGATATTCTTTCAGCGTTGGCCGTTGAGAAACTTTCTCTTCTGCCTTTTGATTCATTTCGCTCATGTGTCCTGTTTTTTTCATTAACTCCGTTCCGGTTCGGTCCAGTTCCCGTCTTCCCGGATTATTTCAATTAGTTCGTCTACCGCCTGCTCAGACGGCACCCCCCGTTTCACAACATCCTGGCCCTTGTACAAGGTAATCTTTCCTTTGCCAGATCCAACATACCCGTAATCCGCATCCGCCATCTCTCCCGGTCCGTTTACGATACATCCCATAATTCCGATCTTGACGCCTTTAAGATGATCGGTTCTCTTTCTGATCATGGCCGTCGTTTCCTGAAGGTCGAAAAGGGTTCGTCCGCAGGACGGACAACTGATGTACTCCGTTTTCGTCATCCTGGTCCGGGCCGCCTGAAGAATGCCAAAGGCCGTCTTATTATAATTTTCCACCAAAGTAATATGTTCATCATGTTCTGATGATGAGGTATTCTCCACACCCAGCATTACCCCGTCTCCCAGTCCGTCGATCAGCAATCCGCCCATATCCGTGGCGGCATATAACTGCAATTTGTCTTCAGGCAGATCTGCAAACGCCCGTTCAATGACAACCGGGTGTTTTAAGCCCCGCCTGAGTAACTCGAAAAAGACGCGGCGGATCGCCGGCATGGCGTGTTCATTCGATGTGTACAGCCACAGCACAAGAGTCTGGTCATTCTCTATGGCCTGAAATACAGTCTCATCACACTCATTTGTATTCAGTCGCAGAAAATTCAGGGTTTCATGTGACATGTCACGTTCCTTATATTCAGCGGGAGAATATAACGGAAGGCAATGGACTTTATCATCCGATTCCTTCCAGGCCTGGTAGTGTACAATCTGCTTCAGGCCGTTTGGCAGCATAAACGGAACGGGTGATGAGCCGGCATAAAGATAATCCGCTCCAAGGTCATTCATTTTCCATTTATCAGGTTCAGGGAGATAGAAATGGCCTACCGCTTTAAGGTCATTATAATGGCCCGCCTTGAGCCGGGAAACATCGGCGATTACGCGGGGCACATTTCCGTCTCCAAAATTCTCTACTTCGAATGTTTCTCTTCGTGCGTAGCTGTAGAGATCTTTCGGGATATACTCAAGGGGCGGGATACTTTCGTGACCGGGCCGGTTAAGGTACCTGTCCACTAACGCCCGCGCAACCGGTGCTTCAAATTCGGGTTCCTCGGTCAGGGACACCCGGACGGTGTCACCCAGCCCGTCTTCCAGGAGGGTCCCGATACCCACGGCACTTTTTATTCGTCCGTCCTCTCCTTCCCCCGCCTCGGTAACCCCGAGGTGCAATGGGTAAGGCTGCAGTCCCTCCTCATCCAGTTTTTCCACAAGCAGCCGGTAAGCCTGAACCATTACCTGGGTATTGCTGGCCTTCATGGACAAAACAATGTCGTAGTAATTCAGATCCTCACAGATGCGCAGAAACTCAAGGGCTGATTCCACCATGCCCAACGGAGTATCTCCATACCGGCTCATGATGCGGTCGGAAAGGGATCCATGATTAGTGCCTATGCGCATGGCGGTCCCATGTTCTTTGCAGATCTTCACCAATGGTGTGAATTTTTCCCTGATCCTTTCCAGTTCGGCCTGGTAGGATTCATCGGTATATTCTATTTGCTCGAACCGCTTTTTGTCGGCGTAGTTTCCAGGATTAACCCGAACTTTTTCGACAATCCGTGCCGCCAGTTCGGCCGCATTCGGTGTAAAATGGATATCCGCAATAAGGGGGACCTGGTATCCACGTGAACGCAGCTCTTTTTTGATTGCTTCCAGGTTTTGCGCCTCCTTAATACTTGGCGCGGTGATCCTGACGTATTCGCAGCCTGATTCAACCATACGGATAGTCTGTTCCACAGATCCTGCTGTATCCATCGTATCAATGGTAGTCATAGACTGAACCCGGATAGGGTTTTCGCCACCCACCGGAACATCTCCAATAAATACTTCCCGGGTTTTTCGCCTTTCATAGTGAGTCAGACTGGGACAGTATTTTCTGGTTTCCTTTTGTGCTGTATCCACGTTTTAAATTATTGCCGGTTTCGATAGTTAAACTTCAAAGTTCGTGAAATGTTCTTTAAAAAAGAGGGATTTCACGCGTTATCCATGTCAAGTAAAAAATCCCGCAGGTATCGGGCCAGCGTTTCTGAATCAGCCTGCTCTATCGGATGCCTGAGTCCCGGAATTTCAACGTATCTGCCGTTTTCCAGGCGATCTGCAATATAGACCGATTCATCCCGGCCAACCATCTGATCCAATCCGCCCCTGAAAATCCTTACCGGATGCAGCAAAGCAAACGACGACATAATACGCGCTTCACCATTGCCTAACCGCATAAGCAAATCTTTAGTTTTGAATACTACTTTCTTCCAATCCTGCGGTGCATGCCGGTGCCTGAGCAATTCAGTGAATGCGGGGACTTTTTCAATCATCTTGTCGGTATCCAGCAGCAGTGACTCACGATCGGCACTTTCCGGTGTCCAGTCAAACTTTGTTCCAAGCGTTGCCACTTTTCCTACCAGCTCCGGGTACTTCCTGGCAAGTTCCAGTGCCACATACCCTCCCATGGAAAATCCAAAAATACTTGTTTGTCCGCCTGACTTGTTTCTGATAAATTCGGCAGTATCCTCAACGAAATGGTCAATCATATACTTCTGCGGCAATGGCCGGCCTCCGTGTCCGGGTAAATTGTGGCTTTCGATATTCCAGGTCGTACCAACAAGACCGGCCAGTTCATCCAGCTGACGTCTGCTCCCCAGTGCGCCATGAAGTAATAATAAATTAGTATTCATCAGCTCAGATATCGCCAAGCTGCGGACGGAGGATCAGCTCTTCCATTACGGTATGTTTCGATAATTCATAGGCTGTCCAAACGGCTTCGGCCACATCACCCGCCTTCATAAACCGCGATTCCGGCAGTTCGGTCCCTTCCCAGCTCGCGGTCAGCGTCGCACCGGGCATTACCGAGGTCACCCTGATGCCATGTTCTTTCATTTCCTCACGCAGTACCTTCGACATGCCCAGTAAGGCAAACTTGGATATGCAATAAGACCCGCCATTAACATAAGGTATGATCGAAGCAGTGGAACACATATTGAAAATATGACCTTTTTTACGCTTCATCATGCGGGGCAGGAGAATGCGTGTGAGGTGATAGGCCGAATACAGATTGGTATGGATCATCTCTTCCAGTGCCCCTTCGGCTTCGCTGTGTACTGAGCCCGGGATAAAAAGACCTGCATTATTGATCAGCAGATCTACCTTTTCCGTATTATGGAGTACAAATTCTCCGAATGCTTTCACCTCGGAGGTGACGGAAAGGTCAGTCCGCTGATAAAGCAGGGTACAATCGAACTTCTCCTCAATTTCTTCCTGAAGTGCCTCCAGGAATTCTTCTCCCCGGGCACAGGTAATAATATCATATCCGTTTAAGGCAGCCTTTTCAATCAGGGCTTTTCCGATTCCTTTGGTGCCTCCGGTGATTACCGCTGTATGTTTCATAACTTGATTTGTCAGTTTGCCTGCATCGGCCGTGAAGTTTCTCAGATTCTTCTTATCTTTCACGCTGATATGCAGAGACCGGGAACGGCCTGCAGATGGCATAAGTTAACGGTTTAAATGGAAACTCTCGGAAAGTATTTTATTTTTTTAGGGACATTATTAGTCAACCGGGAATCTTTTAAGACCTACTTCAACCTGACCATGGAGGAATGTGTCAAGATTGGCATTAATTCTATCTTCCTGGTTTCACTCGTATCCTTTTTTATAGGTGCGGTGACCACCATCCAGACAGCATATAACCTGGTAAGTCCGCTTATCCCTGACTACGTCATATCCCTCGTAGTTCGCGACATGACCCTTCTTGAATTATCACCAACCATTATTGCCGTGATCTTTGCAGGAAAAGTGGGTTCCAGTCTGTCGAGCGGACTGGGCACCATGCGTATTTCCGAGCAGATCGATGCCCTGGAGGTGATGGGGATCAACTCCGCTTCCTACCTGGTACTCCCGAAAATTCTGGCATCCCTGATGATGTACCCGCTACTGGTGATATTGTCAGCCTTGCTTTCCCTGTTTGGCGGGTACCTGGCCGGTACACTGACGGGAGTAATTACTCCTTATGAATACATCTACGGAATACGTTTCGAATTCAATGAATTTACCGTCACTTTCGCTCTTATAAAATCATTTGCTTTTGCCTTTCTTGTGGCCTCAATTTCCTGTTTTAAAGGTTTCTATACCCGCGGGGGAGCGCTGGAAGTGGGCCAGGCAAGTACGGCTGCCGTAACACAAAGTGTAATTGCTGTGCTAACGGCGGATTATTTGCTTGCTCAATTATTACTATGATCGAAATTGAGAACATATCGAAGTCATTTGGCGACAAGAATGTCCTTGAGGGGATCAGTGCCACCTTTAAAAAGGGAATGCCTAACCTGATCATTGGCTCCAGTGGTACCGGGAAAAGTGTTCTTTTGAAATGTATTGTCGGCCTGATACCCCCTGATACAGGAACGGTAAAATACGACGGACTTGACTTTACCCATGCCAACCGGGATCAGAAAACAGAGGTCAGACGGCAGATTGGGATGCTCTTTCAGGGCGGGGCGTTGTTTGACTCCAAAACAGTGGAGGAGAATGTGATGTTTCCGCTGAATGTACTTACTAAAATGTCCTCTTCCGAAAAGATTGACCGGGTTAATTTTTGCCTGGAAAGGGTCGGACTGGAAGGCCAGAACAAAAAGATGCCTTCGGAAATATCAGGAGGTATGAAAAAGCGGGTGGGGATTGCCCGTGCTATCGTTAACAACAGTAATTACCTCTTCTGTGATGAACCGAATTCCGGTCTTGATCCGCAGACGTCTATCCTGATCGATGACCTTATTATGGAAATCACCGAAGAGTACGATATTACCACCATTGTGGTAACTCATGATATGAATTCCGTGCTTGGTATCGGGGAGAATATCATTTTCCTGTACCAGGGTCATAAAGTCTGGGAAGGAAACAAAAATGAGATCATGCATTCGGGGATCAAGGAATTTGATGATTTTGTATTTGCCAATAAGGTAATGCAGAAACTAAAGAATCGCTGATCAGAACAAGGCACTGACCTGTACCCTTCCGGTATGAATTACCCGGGTATCCTTGGAAGTTCGCCCGTCATAAATGAGATTTAATTGTAATCCTTTGGCTACTCGCTGCTGCCAGTTCAGCGACCAGGTAATATTTCTGCCCGGGTTCAGTGCGTTCAGAAGATCATATCCCAACGGCGTATTGGCATCCCCTTCAAATTCGATGTTGATCAGGCTGATACGGGCATTAAGGGTGCTGTTTACCGCCTTTGCATAACGGAATTCCATCAGGTATTCATGCGTCCGGGACCAGGCATCATCGGTTTCCTCTGACAAATTTTCTTTATACTCATAATCATACCTGAAGGTAAATCGCGTGGTATTGCCAGGCTGCCAGGCTGCTTCCGGTGATAGCCCGTATTCACTGATCAGGTAATTGCGGTTTTCCAGGAAATCAGATGCCACCTCGCTGGAGCCGGTGGATGTTGCCAGCTTGAAATTTATCATTCGAACAGGGTTATAGCGTATAATTAGTTGATAGGACTTGCTTGCCTGTGATTCAAATCCGTTGGTCAGCAACTGCTTGTTCCTCGCATCAAACACCGAGAATTCGGCTCCGTAAACGGCATGGCTCCGGTTAAAAAAAGTGGTGGACCGGAAAACCGATCGTTCTGCAAGAATAAGACTTTCATCTACCGGTCGGGCGAAAGCAAAAAGTTTATCCGCCAGTTCATCGCTCGTGGTCTTGTTATCTGAAGTCCATGAGCTGTTGTTAGAAAACTTGCCAAGTAATTGTTTCAATCCCCCGGCCTGACGCCAGCCGCGAGGTGCATTCAGCTGAACCTGGGCAACCAACAAATTCTGAAACGCAGTAATGAATTCATCAGTGGGAACAAATATCTTGGCATAGTTTCGTTCGTCCGGATTTCTGGCTATAAAAAACTCATTCAGATCCTGGACATTATCCTCATTCAGATCACGCCACGTATGAGTTCCTTCACCAGGCGGAACGCTGATAAACACATATTCCCTGCGCAATTCCTGGCTGTTAGATACCGAATAGGTTACATCGGCCCGCAAGGCATTCTCCCAGAAACTTCCCTGCCAGTCCAGCCTCCCTGATATAGTCTCCTCATCCACTTGCTGTTGCATAAGATGGAGCTGCCGGTATGTACCGGTAAACTGAAGACGCTGGTGTTCCCATTGCCGGGATAGAAGCATTCGTGAGGTATTGGATGTAGAATAATCAATCAGGACGCCATTCACCGGACGTTTGTCTTCCCGGTAGCTGTAACGGACATCAAAACTCAGCGGACTATCCTCACCGCTCCTGAGATATCCCACATGTTCATCAAAGTACATATAGGAACTGTCTTTTTCCCCCAGCATTATTTCATTATGATCGAGGCGGAACTGGTATCCTGGCACGATGTGGGGTGTGCGATAGGAAATATCCGTATGAAGCCGTGTCCATGCTGCTGACATGTCCTCCACTTCGTTGTTCATTTGAAACAGGTTTCCGTTAAAATATACCTTCTTCCACTTCTGCCGTACTTCAGCACTATGCTGAAAGCCATCCACGTATGACTCACGATTACGGTAGGTGATCCTGTAGCGCAGCAACTGATCCTCATTCTTAACAGCCCCCACTCCCGCATTGACAATGCGGTCAGTAGCTGTAGTAGTGTCGTTGACCGGTGAAAAATTCCAGTCGCGGTTAAACTCCACAGCACGGAAACGGTCGATTCGTGAAAAATTACGGTGGTCCCATTCCACATCGGTAAACGCCTCAAGCATATATTCTTTGCCAAGTGGTCTTCCTTCAGAACTAATGCCGGCTAGCACCGCCATCCCGTTGTCATCGTCTGAATCCTTTTCACTGTACAGGTTCTTATCATATTTACTGAACGCAGTCTCGGTGAACACTTTTTCATATTCATTTGGTGAGAATTCTGCGCGAACGGTGGCCATCTGCCGCTGATTTGGGGCGGGCAGGAGAATCTCTGGTGTATACGTTCCTTGGGATATGCCATTGACCGGTGAGACCCATTTATATATCCGGCCGTTAGCCACCGCCCTGTCGACAACATAATCCCCCCCGTTTGCCTGCGTCTGGGAAAAACGCACCCGGTAAAACGCACTATCCGGATTCGTGCTGTATTGATAGACAGTGACAGGTTCACCTGAACTGGTCACTGTATCTTTCTTTGCGTACAGAACTTCTTCATTGCTGAAACCCACACTGTCTGCCCCGGAAGTAAAGGCCTGGCGAAGATTATCCCCGGCATCGCTAAGCCGTTGTTTATCCTCATCATCCAGATCCACGAGTAGCGGCTGATTCCGGTTATCCGACTCACTGTATGCCTGGGCACGGATAAACCATTTCCCGGCGGTCTGCTCATGGCTTCCGGCAAGAATGGAACGGCTGTAATTCTGATCGGAGTATTCATAGTCTACCCGTACCCTGGAAAATTCCGTAATCAGGACCCGGTTGGTAAAGGTGATCTGGGCGGCATTATAATCGATCACGTAGTCCTGGTTAAACCCGCGCTGAAGTAATTCTCCATCCAGGTAGACACGTTCTGAATTAGCAAGAACGATGACATAAGTCTGGCCTGGCGGACCGGGTATGCGGTACGGGCCGAGCACCCCTTCCCGGGGTGTTATGAACACTGATTCAAACTGGCCCTTTGCCACCGAAATGCCCAGTGAAGATTCGGCTTCACCGCCCCACGGATTATGGCGCAGTGATGCCCGCCCCCCCTGGACATTCTTATAATACCGAAGAAAATGCCCGGGTTGATTTCTGAGGACTACATCCCCCGCGGTCAGGGAGACTTTTTCATTATATATCTCGATAAATACATTATCAAAATCCTGTAGTTGCTGTGTGTTCCCTTCCGGCTGGAAGGGGATATTCTGATCAGTAATGGACGCCCGTATATTCAGGTTATCCGTCAGTTTCCCGTCCAGGTTAAGGTTAAGGGTGGAGTTGACAAAAACATCCTGGTTGTTTCCAAAAGAAATACCCCGGCTGATGGTGCCGCTTTTTCTGATGCCTTCGGTAGGAAAAAGCTCTTCATGAACCATGAGCGCGGGTGATTTAGCTCGGCTGTTTGCAGTAAACAAAGCGGCCGAATCATAAATATCCATGGACCTTCTCCCGTATTTTCGGGTAAAATCGATTGGAAAAACCTTATAGCATAAGCGAACCGAATCAAGCGCTCCGTTGTACCTCAGAATATACTTACCGCTTATTTCCAGCCGGACAACAGATGCTTCTTCTGCCTCCGGCCTGACACTGCCGGGTATGACACTGAGTGAGTCCAGGTAAAGTGGTGTGTTAAATTGGGATATCCATTTGCAGCGGTCATTTGACTGTTGTGCCATCAGGGTCACAGGCAGCAGGCTTATCAATATAACGCCGAAAAGGTGCCGCATATCAGGGCACTTTGGGCAATTCGATAAAAAAGGAAGTTCCACTGTGATCTTCGGTCTCAAACCAGATCTTGCCCCCGGCATGTTCAATGCCGTGTTTGGCAACCGCCAGTCCGATCCCGGACCCCGTTTCCTTCGTGGTGAAATTGGGCATGAAAACTTTTCCGTGGATGCTTTCCTCAATTCCGCTTCCGTTGTCCCTGACCTCGACCACCAGACGATTTTCCCCTATTTCCTGCAGGATAACCTGAATCTTCACTGCGGATTCTTTTGACTGAATGGCATTTAGGAGAATATTTGAGAGAATACGCCCCATGAGTTGTTCGTCACCCATGGTGTATAACTCTTTCTGCGGGATGGTAAGTGATATATCTGCCCGCCGGTCAGACCTGAACAGTGTTACCGTGTCCCTGATTACCTTGGTGAGTTCGTACCGTTCATGTTCCGGTATTGGAAGTTTGGCGAACGAACTGAAGGAGCTGGCGATGTCATTCAGGATATCTACCTGATTCAGGAGTGAAAAAATCGGTTTCTGGTATTCCTCCCCGTTCTTACCACTGCCACTTATTTTCCGGCTGAGATGCTGCAGGGTAAGTTTCATGGGTGTGAGGGGATTTTTAATCTCATGGGCCACCTGCTGCGCAATCTCGCGCCAGGCAGTTTCCTTTTCGCTCCGGGCAAGTGCTTTCTTACTTTCTTCCAGGTTGACTAGCATCCGGTTGTACTCCCGGACCATAAGGCCGATCTCATCATCCGCATTCCAGGAAAGCGGCTCATTGAAACCGGTCAGGGTTGTTTTCTTCAATTTTTGTGTGATGAATTTCAGGGGAAAGGTCAGCCACTGTGAAACAAAACTTGATATCAACAGGAAAACTATAAATATCACGGTAAAAATATTCATGACATTGGTCAGGACATCGATCTGGTTCTGCTCCAGTTCGTAGGCCGACTGGAAAAAAGGAATACTGATGATCCCGATCAATGAACCTGTTTCAAAGGATTTTATGCCAAAGAAGGTCGAATTAAAAACCAATTCACCTACCGATTCCTGTTTGACGTAAAAATTCTCATTGTTCTCCGTGATCTCTTCATATGCTTCTGTATTAATGTATTCCGCCAGGAAGCCGTTCTCATAAATCATGGGCTGAGTTGAAGCCAGAAGTCTTCCCCGGGTACTGAAAAGATTTATATCAACGCCGGAAAATTTTGATACCTCATCCAGGCGATCACGAAGATCTTCCAGTTCGACCGTAAGGTTCCGCACATAATTATTCAGATCTTCACTGAGGTTTTCACTGATATTCTCCGCGGTATTGTAGTATTCAGTTGTAAGCTCTTTCCTGAACGAAGAATTGATCACGCTCAGTGTGGTTATGGACACCGCGAAGAGGGGCAGAAAAAAAGCTCCGTTCAGGTAAAGCTGGATCCGTGTGGAGTAATTAAGCTCGACTTTCCTGGACCAGATTGACAAGGCATAGATTACCACCAGCAGTAACACGATCATCACCTGTATCAGGAAGAGGAATGAGAAATTAGACACCTGATGTATTTCAGGGTGCTCCTGGCTGCTGATAAGCACCGTTCGCCCTTTCCTGTCCCTGAGGGCAAGATGGTCATAGCCCGATACGGAAAGACCTTCCTCGTAAAGGTTTTCCTGGTTCAGCAGGGACGGAGGAAAATCGCTGAAATAGTTGAAATCCCCGGATGAATACGTAATTCTTCGGTTATCCAGAACGGCATAACTGTAAGCGGTATGTTCATAGGGCGTAAGAAACCGGTTGTCCACCAGTAATTCGGGATACACGTTATCCGGGATGAATTTTTTCAATTGAAGGTCCATCACGATATACCCTGTTGTCATATTCCGGCGCTCAATCTTTACTATTGAAATATATCGCTTTGAAATATCCCCTTGCAGCTGATTAATAAAGTAGACATCCTCGTAGCTCGTGGCAAAATCCGAGTCTTTCCACGCCTCGATTTCATTCAGGCCGAACGGGCTGATGTCAGATCCGTATGGCACGCCGTTGGCATTAAACAGGTAAATACGTATGTCGTATTTGTCAAAATAATTACTCAGGTAAACAAGTCGTATTTTAGTCTTAACAGCATCTTTTACGATAAACGGACTTGACATCCGTGTCTGGATGAATATATCGTCATGTATATTCTCCCGTGCCTCAGCAAGCAGGTATTCCCCCAATAAATCATTCTCAATAAGAAACTGGCTGGCAAAACGTGCTTTCTTGTCTCTTTCATCAAGATGTTCAAAATGATGGGTGGTCAGTGAACCCAGCATTGCTGTAGCAAAAATTGCCGTAAACACGTACATGAATGTTCCGTAACTTATCCGGTCGATACTGTCCGGCAGGCTGGTAATATGAATAAACAAAAAATAAGCCGCTGTCACGCCCAGTGCTATCATAAACGGCTGGCCGACCACGAGGTTGATACCGGTAAACAGAACCATGGCGATGCCAAAAACCAAATAGATTTTCTTCCCCGGAAACAACAGGATCAGGAGGTTGTACAACACATGAAACCCCAGAAAGAACGTTACTGCGTTGATTACGAATATGGCAATGCCTGTTGTGCGGAGAATGCCGAACTGCAGAGACTGGTTGATATCGTAACTGATCTGCGAATTATTGTAAATCGTCTGCAGAAAGAGGTACTGAAAGTGACATGCCACGGCCATGAGTCCGGCTATGAGAATACCGGCCAGCCAGGAGCCTTTGTGCTTCCCTGCCCATACCTTCCAGCCCATTTGTTCATATCGCCGGAATATGTAAAGCACCAGCAGCATAGTCAGCAACAGGTTAATCAGTAAATCGCCGAGGGATGGATTGAGAACGGAGGAGGCAAAATTCTTGGGATCAAACAATTCGAAAGTACTGATTTGTGCAGGAAAATCAGTTAACAGCATTACCCCCCTGAGTATTATAAAACTACCCGCGAGTAACAGAAGGCCTCTGGGAGCATGCAAACGGAGGGCATGAAGGAATACCATAATGACAAGAAAGGCAAAAGCCAGGAATACGAATCCCGCGGACAACCAGGAATACAATTGCCGTTCATAATCAGGCTGATCAACCAGCGTAACGCTGAACAGGCATTCTCCATTTATGCAGACGGGTGTTGCCCGGTCGGGAGAAACGACGTCTTCCAACAGATCACTTCTGAAAAAATGATCATTCCAGCCGCTTTCCAGGTAGTTATTATCAATTTTATACCGGGAATAAAGAAGGATAACACCATATATTTCCCTGTCGGAGTCAGGTACGTCATATTTTTTTACCAGGAAATCATGACGCAGGGTTTCCCGGTATTCCAGCTCATAATCACCTCGAACCTCTTTATATTCAGGGACAAACCGGTAATCAGACCAATATTCCAATTCCCCTGCGTTAAAAATATAGTAGGAGAATTGTTCGTCAGGAACCGGTAACTGATTGAAGGATAGTTCATTGGTATCCGGATCCAGGCTCAGCGAATCGATCAGCCGATCCATGTCCCTGACTACCCTGGTAAGATTGTCTTCAATGCGTGACGGATATTCTGTGATTGGCCTGTAAGAAAGCAAATAACATATCAGGCCGGTTGCTAAAAACACAACGGCGCCCGTCAGCAAAAAATATCTTGAACGATTAGATCTGTTCACCACAACTTGTCGACCGGATAAAGAATAAATATAAGGTATTTACCTCAATTGCTATATCGTGCATCAAAATCCACGCCACCAAAGAAATGAAGGAACAGGATTCTGGAATAGCGGAACATAATGGGAAAGAGTAGAATGATCGTGATCGTTACACCGATAAGATAGTAGTACAATGGATAATCACCAAGAACAGACAGGGCCACCCCCACCGCGACAAAAATCGCAACGGAAAAAGCATAACTGATATACATGGCACCAAAAAAGAATCCCGGCTCCCGCTCATACTGCAATCCGCATACCGGGCAAAATTTGTGCATAACCGTAAATCTGGTCAGGTTATACAGAGAGTAAGGAAACATTTCACCTTGCCTGCAACGGGGGCACTTACCTGCTGCTATAGCGGCTGAACGACTTCTTCCGGGCATTTGCCTTGCTGTTTTTATACCAAAAATAACCGATTACCATAATCGCAATGTAGGGGGCGGCAAACAGGTAAAGGATTCCGAAATTAAGTCCGGCCCCGATCCCGATCTCGCCATTGCTGACGTTGTTTTCAACGGTTGCACGACACATGGCGCACTGCGCAAGCAACGAAGGAGCCTGTATCAACAGGAAGCCAAAGGTAAGAATGAGTGATCTCTTGATGTTCATCAGCTTAAATAACAGCGATGTAAATATAATGGTTTCCCTTATGACCCGTAATACGGACTGATCATAAAATATACGATTACGCCGGTTACAGCCACATAAAGCCAAACCGGAAAGGTGATACGTGCCAGCTTCCTGTGCCGATCAAACTGGCCCAGGCTGGCCCGCAGGTAAGTAAAGAGAACCAGGGGTACAACGGCTATGGACAAAATGATGTGGCTGATCAATATGAAATAATAGATATATCGAATTGCTCCTTCGCCACCGTATGACGTTGAATCGCTTGTCATATGGTAAAGGACGTACATGACAAGAAATGCTGCTGAAAGGCCAAGACAAGCAGTCATCAGGTTTTGATGCAGTTGAATTTTCTTATTCTTAATCGCAATCAAGGCAAAGATCAGTATAACGGCTGTGAGTCCATTGATGCCCGCGTAGACCGGGGGAAGAAACGAAAGATCAACTCCTTCGATCCGGACACCGAACAGAATGGCTACCGCCAGCGGAATCACCACTGAAAGGGCTATGATCAATCTGCTCAGCTTCTTTTCTTTTGAACTAAGTGTAGAGTTTGTCATAATGCCAGAATTTCTATTTCAACCAATAACCGGTCAACCTCCTCAAGATCGAGTCCGTAATACCCGCGAATGCGTCGCTCGTCATCCACCAGGATTAGTTGACGTTCTTCAGATGTAACAAATTGACACAGTAAGTTTCCCCAGGCGGCCGTACTTTTAGGAATATACCTGATATTCTCCATCGGAATGGGTGCGCCAAGCTCTTTATCGAAGAACACGATAACCCGGAGACCTTCGTAAGTATTTTGCTTAATTCTCCTGAGCAGATTATTCCTGTCCGACTGCGCCATTAACTCGGATCCTCCGTCAAGCAGTATCACGGTGTTGCCATTGGAATTATCAGGCATGGGCACCCGGTAAGGGGCAGTATCAGTATAAGAGCAGCCCAGTGTATCGGCCGGAGCCCCGCTTTCGTAATAAACCGGAACGGTAAATTCGTTGGTGCCGAAAAGCCTGAGAAACAAGAAAATAATCACCGGAACGGTGAGGATCAGAATCAGGAATAGAAATTTTCTGGACTTGTTCATAGTAAAAAAAGAGGGCTACAAGTTTCCCTGTAGCCCTGAATTCAATCTTTTATTTCTCAGAACCGGAGCTGATATATCGCGTCTCCTTCATAAATAAAGGCCACCAGCATCCATACCACAAAGATCATCGGGATCAGGATTGACCAGATCAATACCTTTACTTCATATTTCAGGTGCATAAACTCACCAACAATGTAAGCAGCTTTTACAATGGTCATGGCCACAAAGACCACTATCCGTAAGGTTGCCATTTCCAGGGGAACCGTAAAGGCAATAAGGAATTCCAGGGCCGTAATAATGGCAAGTATACCGGCGGTTTTCCAGATCTTTCGAACCTTGGCCTTATCTACCGGTTGAGCCTGTACTGTAGTTTCTTCAGAATGCATGATGTTTGATGTTGTGTTGGTCGTGTTAAACTAGGTAAAAGAAGGTGAAGACGAATACCCATACCAGATCTACAAAGTGCCAGTACAGTCCGACTTTTTCCACCATTTCGTAATGACCCCTTCGGTCATATACCCCGGTTACTGTATTATAATAAACAATGAAGTTAAGTACAACCCCGCTGAATACGTGGGTTCCATGGAAGCCGGTAATAAAGAAAAAGAAAGCGGCAAAATCCGGCGGACCGTATTCATTATAGGAAAGGCCGGCACCTCCTCCTCCGGTTCCTGAGATAAAGTGGCTCCATTCCCAGGCCTGGCAACCAAGGAAGGTCAATCCACCAATAATTGTCCAGAGCATCCATTTCTCGACGTCTTTCCTGTCCATCCGGTGACCTGCCTCAACGGCAAGCACCATCGTAACGGAGCTCATGATCAGGATAAATGTCATAATACCCACAAAGACCAGTGGTAGTTCCACTCCATGGAGGAATGGAACAGCTTCATAAACTTTTTCCGGGATTGGCCAGTATTCCTGGGAGAACACAAAGTCATCTGCAGCTCCCTCGTACGCGGGATGTGCGGTTCTGATCAGGCCGTAGGTAATTAGCAATGCCGAAAAGGTGAAAGCATCCGACAAGAGGAAAAACCACATCATCAGCTTTCCGTAACTTGCCTTCAGCGGTGATTGTCCGCCGTCCCAGATACTTCTTCCGGGCTTTTCGATCGATTGTGCGGTCGTAGACATAAGATCCGTTTGGTTATTTAACTAGCGATAGAATAATAAAAACAAAAACAAATAAACCCAAAGAACATCCAGGAAATGCCAGTAAGTCGTACACATCCGGATTTGATTAAGGTTTTTAGAATGAACTTTATACCTGAACGTCGATACCAGGACGATCAGCAGGAATATCACACCACTGACAATATGCAGGCCGTGAAGTCCTGAAAGAATATAGAGGAACGATCCGGAAGGATTACCAACCAGAAAAACCTTCATATCCACCAGTACCCCCCACACCATCACCTGCCCTACAAGGAAGGCAATACCAAGCAGGGTCGTCATTGATATGGCCAGTTTAACCTGTCCCAATTCATCCTTTTTGGCCGCAATAAATGCCCAGTGCATGGTCACACTGCTTAGCAAAATGATCGCGGTAGTCACATACATTTCCACCGGAAGGTTAAATTCCAGCCAGTTTCCCTCGGCCTGCCGTACAATATATGCACTGGTCAGAGCCATAAATATCATGGATACCGAAACAATAAACAGCCACATTGCGAATAGTTTCGCATTCATAGCCAGTGGTCGTTTCGGTTGTTCTACAAGTTTAATATCAGACATCATATCATCTTCCTCCTTCATTACAATTTGTCCAGTAAAAACGCAATCTGCACAATCGGCAGATATAAAAACGATCCGAACATGATCCTCATAGCAGAAGATCGTGTTCCGCGGATCATCAGGCTGAATGTCTGGCTAAGGAATAATACACCGCAAATAGTTACTACAATCGCCGAATCAATTCCGGTCATACCGAATTTGGCCGGCAGTAACCCCAGCGGAATAAGAAAAAGGGTGTAAATCATGATCTGCACCGCGGTACGTAAATCTTTTTGTCCGCCTGAAGGCAGTAACTTAAAACCCGCTTTCTTATAATCTTCATCAGCTACCCATGCAATCGCCCAGAAATGAGGAAACTGCCAGATAAACTGGATTCCGAAAATAATCAGGGCTTCATGGCTTACCACACCGGTTGCCGCTGTCCATCCCAACAATGGAGGCAATGCCCCGGGTATAGCCCCTACAAACACCGCCACAGGCCCTACCCGCTTCAGAGGTGTATACACAAAGCTGTAAAGCACCATGGAAACGAGCGCCAGCAGGGTCGTCAGCAGGTTGGTATACAGGGAAAGCAGGAACAGTCCGGCTGCACCTACAAGCACTGAAAATATAATCGCCTCGTTCACCGATACCCTGCCGGTTGGAAGCGGACGTGATTTAGTCCGGGACATCAGCTTGTCCAGGTCTTTTTCGATAATTTGGTTGATGGTTATTGATGCACCTGAAATAAGGAAGCCCCCAAAGCAGATGATCAGCAGACGGCTCCAGTCAAGCACTCCCTGAGAAGCAAGGACATAGCCAAAACCGCAGGAGAAGGCGACAAGGAAGGACAAACGGAATTTCAATAATTCCATATAGGCTCCTGCCTTGCTTTGAATAAGTTCCTTTACACTATACGCGCCACTTGCAATCATAACACTGCCGGGTTAACGGCCTTTGTATTTTTAAGCTGCAAAAATAAATAAAATTGAAGTCCGACTATAACCGTACCCAGCAATAAATGCAACGGCTGGGCAAAGGCCGGCATACCGGCATAGGCCATGATCACTCCTGTCGCTACCGACAGCAGGATAACCGTCACAATCCAGCTGATCATTCTCCTGCTCCGGTTCTGCCTGAATATCATATATAACAGGACTCCGTGAACAATGACAATAACCCATGAAAAAGAACGGTGGATAAAAAACTCGGTTCCAAGTTCTCCTATCCAGTTCGCCCTTCCCGATTCGCCCAGTTCACTTACGGCCACATCAATTCCTTCCCGAACCTGTGTACCCAAAATGATCTGAGCGATCATGGTCATCATTGCCACGATCAGCAGGGTGATGATCATATTCCTGTTATTCAGCGGTTCCTGTTCTCTTTGGTATTCCCTGCTTCGAAATACCAGGAAAACAAGAAGGAAGACGATCACAATCGCCAGCAGCATGTGCAGGGTGACCATCCAGGGCACCAGGTTGGTAGATACCACGATCGAACCAATCCAGCCTTGAAAGATCACCAGCACCAGTGTTGCCAGTGATGCATAGAAAATCGTCCGGTCCCTCCTGAAGTACTTCAGTGAAAACACAAAGGTCATCAGAATAAACAATCCGATCAGCGCACCGATCAGACGATTGATATATTCGATCCACGTATTGTACCTGTTAAAGGGCCTTTCCGCTTTAACGGACTCATCATTCAATAATTCATTTGCCGTATCTTCCATTCCAAAGAAATTCAGATACCTGGCAAACCGGATGTTCTTTTCCATCCGGTAATCGGAATAAATCTGCCTGTAATTTTCCGGCAGATCTGCTTCCGATGTTGGCGGCACCCACTGGTCAAAACACTTCGGCCAGTCGGGGCAACCCATCCCTGATCCTGTCGTTCGGACAATGCCTCCCACCAGGATCAGCAGATATACGGATATCAACGTAATGAGGCTGAACCGGCCATAGAGACCGGTGCCTGCATTATGATTCTTTATCATCCACCCTGATCACATCGTCATCCTCTTTCTCAAGACGGATCAATTCATTCTCATGTGGAAGATTTGATTCAGGGGTTGCGGAGAATGGAACCGTCTGAGGGATGAAGTCATCCTTCGCGCCGGGCTTGCTGTAATCATAAGGCCAGCGGTAAACGGTAGGGATTTCACCAGGCCAGTTTCCATGACCAGGATTGATCGGCGTAGTCCATTCCAGTGTATTCGACTTCCATGGGTTGGCCGTAGCCTTCCGGCCGCGGTACATGCTATAGAAGAAGTTGAACAGAAATATCCCCTGTGCACCAAGTGTCAGGATCGCCGCAATACTTACAAACGAGTTAAGGTCTGCAAAGGAATTCAGCGTATCAAAATTGGTGAATGAATAATATCTTCTCGGGTAACCGGCGATTCCAATGTAGTGCATTGGGAAAAATACCATATACACCCCGATGAATGTCATCCAGAAATGTACGTTACCCAGTTTGTCGTCCATCATGCGACCATAAAATTTCGGGAACCAGTGATAGATTCCAGCCATCATTCCAAAGAATGAGGCACTACCCATTACAAGGTGGAAGTGGGCAACCACGAAATAGGTATCATGCAATTGAATATCAATAGCCGAGTTCCCCAGGAATATACCTGTTAACCCTCCTGAAATAAAGAAAGAAACAAGTCCGATCGAAAACATCATCGCTGATGTGAATCGAATGTTCCCCTTCCACAGGGTCGTGAGATAGTTAAATACTTTAACGGCTGACGGAACCGCAATAATCAGGGTAAGCAGCATGAATACTGATCCAAGGAAAGGATTCATCCCGGTTACGAACATATGGTGCGCCCAAACAACAAACGAAAGGATGGCAATAAACAGCATGGAACCAACCATTGCCTTGTACCCGAAAATTGGTTTACGTGAGTTCGTGGCAATTACCTCTGATGTAATTCCCAGTGCCGGCAGCAGTACAATGTACACTTCAGGGTGTCCCAGGAACCAGAACAAGTGCTGGAACAGGATCGGGCTTCCTCCCTGGTTCGGCAGGGCTTCTCCTCCGATATAAATATCCGACAGGTAGAAACTGGTTCCGAATGACCGGTCAAATATCAGCAGCAGGGCTGCAGCAAAAAGAACCGGAAATGAAAGCAGACCAATAATCGCAGTCAGGAAGAATGCCCAGATTGTCAGGGGTAGTTTGGAGAATGACATTCCCTGGGTACGCATATTGATCACAGTGGTGATATAATTAATACCACCCAGTAGTGTAGAGACGATAAATAACGCCATGGCAGTAAGCCAGAGGGTCATTCCAAGGCCGGAACCATTGACAGCCTGTGGCAAAGCCGAAAGAGGCGGGTAAATAACCCAGCCGCCTGACGCAGGCCCTGTTTCAATGAACAGCGAAGTAAACATAATGACACTGGAAATAAAGAAGAACCAGTAAGACAGCATGTTCATGAACCCGGAGGCCATATCCCTTGCCCCGATCTGCAGTGGGATCAGGAAGTTACTGAATGTCCCGCTCAGTCCGGCCGTAAGCACAAAGAATACCATAATGGTACCGTGCATGGTGACAAGCGCAAGGTAAAATTCCGGATCGATCTTGCCCTGTTCAGTAATCCAGTCACCCAATAGCGGGCGGATCCATTCCAGGTTGGCATCAGGAAAACCAAGCTGTAGGCGGAATATTACCGACATGGCACCTCCCAGGATAGCCCAGAAAATACCGGTCAGCAAAAACTGCTTGGCGATCATTTTATGATCCGTAGTGAATATATAATGTGTCCAGAAATTGGTGTGGTGCTCGTGCTCCTCGTGATGATCCCCGTGAGGTGCACTTTCCTTAATGTGTATATCAGCAGTCGCCATATTTCAGAATTATCTTATAATGAAGCTTCCATTTCTTGTAATTGATCTTCCTCGAGACCGGCTTTAATAATGGCCAGTTCACGCTTTTCTTCCGGCACCCGCTCGAGGTATTCCGGGTACAGCTTCAGCCAGGTTGTCTGCGAAGCCTTCCACTCTTCATAATCTGCAGGCTCATCCACCACTACACGAATTTTCATCGAAAAGTGACCACGACCGCAGATCTCGGTACAGGTAATAAAATATTCAAAATCAGGATCTCCCAACTCTTCCTGCATTTGCCTTGTCGTCTTGGTAGCCGTAAATTTAAAATGCGTCGGCATGCCAGGCACGGCGTCCATTTTCAAACGGAAATGAGGTGCAAATACACTGTGCAGTACGTCTTTTGCCCGGATCTTGAAAAGAACTTCCTTACCAACCGGAATATGCATCTCAGTTGGTGTGAAGTCATCGTAAGAATTTTCATCTGTCAGATCCATCCCCCACTGGTTGCTGGCATCGATCAGACGGTAATCATAGTCACCCAGTTCATTATCCTTAACACCGGGATACCGAAGTCCCCAGCCAAACTGATACCCCATGATCTCCACTACCTCCGCATCTTCTGATGCTTCGTCAGTAATGTCGTTCCAGGTACGAAGACCCGTAAAAACAAGTCCGGCTAGTACAATGGCAGGAACAATTGTCCAGATTACTTCAAGTTTTGTGTTGTCCGGGTAGAATTTCGCCTTATTCTCCTTACTAAACTGGTACTTCCAGCTGAAGTAGAAAAGAAGTACGTTCGTAAGTATAAAAATGAAACCCGTAACGGCCATGGTCAGCCAGAACATGAAGTCTGTTTCCACACCATGTTCCGACGCAATAGGCAATGTATAGTCGTCAAAGTAAACAAAGGAATACCAGAAGAACAGTCCGAACATGACGATCATGAAGGCCATCATCATCCAGGCATTTACCTTATTGGTTTTTCCAATGTCAGATTGATCCTTACCCCGTACAATCCCAACCAGGTTGCCAATCCTGAAAAGGATTACCAGGATGACCAGGATGAGTAAAATACCGATTATTACAACAGCTGTAAACATTCTAAATTATATTAATCGTGATTCATTCATTAAATATGATGATGCAGGCTTTCCTGTAACATCGGATGATTCTTGGCGAATAAAGGATATTTGGTGAGGTTGGATAAGGTAACGAACAAAAACGCCGCTCCGAAAATCATCAACATCCCAATTTCAACAAATCCAAAAGTACCTTCTTCCTTCATTACTCCCGGGGTGACCATCAGGTAAAAATCAAACCAGTGACCCACCAGTACAATCGGACAAACGATTTTCAGGAATGACATGTGACGTTTTGCATCCCTTGTCATCAACAACAAAAATGGCAGGAAGAAGTTCAAACTCAGGTTCATGTAAAATACCCACACGTACTGACTGCTTTCAATCCGCTCAATGAAGTAGATGGTTTCTTCCGGGATGTTCGCATAGTAGATCAGCAGGAACTGCGAAAACCAGATGTAAGTCCAGAATATACTGAATCCGAATATGAATTTTCCTATATCATGAAGGTGGTTGGAATTCACTATGCTCAGGTACCCGTTTTGCTTAAGGACAACTACTATGAGTGTAATCGCCGCGAGTCCGTTCACCCACCAGGAGGCAAAAATATACCAGCCAAACATGGTGGAAAACCAGTGCGGATCGATCGACATGACCCAGTCCCAGGCTGCGACAGAAGATGAAACGGCAAAGATCACCAGGAAGATAGCCGAATATTTACGCGCCTTGTACCAGTGACTGACATTACCATCAAGATCCTCAGCAAGCATCTCGCGCTTGATCCAGAGAAAGAACATATACCACAATCCGAAGAATACTACCATCCGGAGAATATAGAAAAGTGGAAATCCGCCGGCTTCCAGAGGCCAGAACCAAAGCGCACTCTTACCAATCAGAATATCATCTGCATGCGGTCCTTCGTAAAGGTCATGATGGGTCCAGTGAAAAACATCGCCCTTGACAATAAACCAGCTCACCAGCATCAGAATACCCGCAATGGGCAGCCAGTGCGCCATAGACAGTGATACCCTCAGCATTCCTACAGACCATCCGGCCTGGGCGGCATACTGAATGGCGATAAAGAACAATCCGATAATAGCAAGTCCGGTAAAATAAATATTATTTACCCAAAGACTGTTATATACCCGTTTAAGCCAGGTGGCAGTCTCATGATGCTCCTCTGTGGCAGCGGCATGTTCGTCCTCTTCAGCAGCATGTGTTTCTTCCTCCTGAGTAACGCTTGCTTCCAGCGTCTGCTCGGTGGCAGTAAGGGCATGCTCTTCGTCTCCGTGACCTTCCTCGCCGTGTCCACCGGAATTCATGCTTAACACAATACCTAGTACCAGCAGCACAAGGCCAACAACTCCCGTTATGGAAATTTGTCTTTTGGCTCCCGAGGTAAATGAAAATTTTTCTTCAGTCATTGTATTGTCAGTCTTCATTTCGACTACTGTCGTATCAATTAATTCTGTTGCAATGTTTGTACATACCGGACGATCCTCCATCTGTCCTCTACACTGATCTGGGATCCGTGTGCTCCCATTCGTCCTTTTCCGTGCGTAATGACATGGAAAATATGTCCGCCAGAAACTCCTTTAACAGCCGCCGATGTGTAGCTCGGCACCCCGGCAAGGACTTCTCCGACACTTCCCGGATCGGCTCCCTGTCCGGCTCCTCCGTGACAGTGGTCACAAAAACGCTCGTACAATTCTTTACCCTGCGCAAGAACCTCCGGTGTATCCGGTAGTGGATTCTCTACCGAGGCAGCAAGAGTAAGGCTGTCCTTAGGGATCCTGTAAGGAAGATATTTATCCCTTCGCACTGAATTTTCGGGAGGAGTGCGCATGGTCATACCACTGCCGTCCATACCTTCCTGGTTCAGCGGGTTCGAATTATAATATTCTCCATAGCCATCCTCATTGGAATCCAGGAATTCTGCCCATTCTCCCTTATCCTTGTCAACCACCTGTTTCAACGGCTCATAGGGAACCGAATGATACATATTCGGCGCATATTCCAGTCCCGGATCGTTATCTCCGGCACCACATGCCGTCAGGATCAATCCGCCAAAGACAGCGAGTACAATTGAATATATATTGCTGTTTTTTATCATCTTATTCGAAATCTTTGTCATTTACTTCACTGGCACCTGAATCCCCGACGATCTTCCGGATATCCTCTTTTGACATTTTATTGCCTGCCAGGTCAATGGCCATGACATGCTTGTCATCTGTGATCCGGATATCCATCAGCCTTGGTTTTTTATATGGCTTCAGGTCAGAAACAACCATGAATGTACCCACCATTCCGAGAGCCGAGAGCAGTACAGTCAGCTCAAAGGTTACGGGAACAAATGGAGGCAGCGATGCGAAATTCTTACCCCCAATGATCATGGGCCAGTCAAAACCGAGCATCCAGATCTGCATCAGCAGTGCCAGGGATGTTCCCAGTAATCCAAAAAGAAATGCCGCAATTGGAAGCCTGGTCCGCTTATAGCCCAGGGCTTCATCTATCCCATGAACGGGGAAGGGAGAATACACCTCCATAATTTTGATACCACTGTCGCGTACCTTTCTTATGGCAGCGAGCAGGACATCCTCGTCTTCATAGACGCCGAGTACGAAATGTTTATCTCTTTCCATTTTACTTAGTTTCTTTTAAAGAGGACGACTTGATAATACTTTTAACTTCTGCCATGTTGATGACCGGGAAGAATTTTGCAAACAGCAGGAAGGCCGTGAAAAACAATCCGAATGTGAACAGGTACACCCCCACATCATAGAAAGTCGGATAGAACATGGCCCAGCTCGAAGGCAGGTAATCCCTGTGCAATGAAGTTACAATAATCACGAATCGCTCAAACCACATCCCGATATTCACAATAATCGAAAGGATAAAGGTAGCGGCGATATTCGTACGGATCTTTTTGAACCAGAACAGCTGTGGTGAAATCACATTACATGTCATCATCGTGGCATAAGCCCACCAGTAAGGACCGGTAGCCCGGTTAATGAATGCATATTGTTCGGCTTCCACCCCTGAGTACCACGCAATAAAGAACTCCGTGATGTAGGCGATACCCACAATGGAACCGGTAATAATGATGATGATGTTCATCAGTTCAATATGGTTGATCGTAATATAATCTTCCAGCTTGTAAACCTTCCGGGTTACGAGCATCAGGGTAAGTACCATGGCAAAGCCGGAAAAGATGGCTCCCGCAACGAAATACGGAGGGAAAATGGTGGTGTGCCATCCGGGAATAACAGACGTAGCAAAGTCGAAGGATACAATGGTGTGAACCGAGAGTACCAGTGGTGTGGCAAGTCCGGCCAGGATCAGGGCAACAGATTCGTAACGCATCCATGTCTTTGCAGCACCATCCCATCCGAAACTCAACGCTCCGTACACTGCTTTGGATATCTTGTTTGTCGCACGGTCACGTATAGAGGCAAAATCAGGGATAAGCCCGATGTACCAGAATACAAGTGACACAGTAAAATAGGTAGAGATCGCAAAAACGTCCCAAAGCAAAGGCGAATTAAAGTTTACCCATAACGACCCCCAGGTGTTGGGAAGTGGCAATGCCCAGTAAAAACCAACCCACAAACGGCCCATGTGAAGGCCTGGAAAACAAGCGGCACAAATCACCGCAAAGATGGTCATCGCCTCAGCGGCACGGTTGATAGACATTCTCCATTTCTGGCGGAATAACAGGAGAATAGCAGATATCAGGGTTCCGGCGTGGCCAATACCAACCCACCAAACGAAATTGGTGATGTCCCAGGCCCAACCGACTGTTTTATTCAAACCCCAGACTCCGATACCTTCCCATAGCAATGCCAGAACGGCGTAGGTACCAATACCCAGTGCCCCGAGGGAAATTGCCATGCCCAGCATCCATGACTTCGTAGGCTTTCCTTCTACCTGACGGCAAATGTCGTGTGTGACATCGTGGACCGTCTTGCCCCCGGTGACTAAATCTTCACGTACGGCTGAAGTAACTTGCATAGATTATTATTTTTCTATTTGGTCGTTAAGTTTAATCTGTTTAGGCGTCTGTTTGCTCAGACATTTCCTCCTTGTTCCTGATCTTGGTAAGGTATGATACGTTCGGTTTCACACCTATCTCCTCCAGCACATGGTATGCCCTAGGTTCCAGGATCTCCTTCTCAGTAATATAATCAGCTTCTTCTGTATCCCTGATCTTCAGCATTTTGTAAATGCGGCTTTCAGGATCGTTCATATCACCGAATACAATGGCATCAGACGGGCAGGCACTTGCACAAGCCGTATCAATCTCACCATCTTTCGGACGACGTCCCTCTTTCTTGGCCTCCAGTTTACCATACTGAATTCGCTGGATACAAAGCGAACATTTTTCCATAACCCCCCGTGAACGTACGGTAACATCCGGATTCAATACCATTTTACCCAGTACATTGTTCATGGAGGTGTTAATATCTTCGAACTGACCGTTGTCATGATATTTGAACCAGTTAAAGCGACGAACTTTGTAAGGGCAGTTGTTTGCGCAATAACGGGTACCGATACAACGGTTGTAGGTCATCTGGTTGATGCCTTCCGTACTATGCGTGGTAGCAGCAACCGGACAAACCGTCTCACAGGGAGCGTTGTTGCAATGCTGACACATCATCGGCTGGAAAGTTACTTCCGGATTGGCGGCTGCCACTTCCATAGCAGTATAATCCTCCACCGCATCACTGCTGTAATACCTGTCAATACGCATCCAGTGCATGTCGCGACGCATGATTACTTCATCACGTCCGACTACCGGAATATTATTCTCCGCCTGACAAGCCACATGACACGCACTGCAGCCTGTACAGGAATTCATGTCAATTACTAGCCCCCAATGATGGTTGTTATAATTATGACCTTTCCATAATGACAATGCACCCGGGCTAACTTCCCCGTCTTCCGATTTCCAGGTGGCCGTGTGCGGATTGTATCTGCCGGCTGAAGGATTTTCCTGGTAGGCAGCCAGCGTAGCTTCCTGAATCACGGTCTCCCTTCCCATGTAAGTTTGATGAGTCTGGGTCTGTGCAATCTGATACTTTTCAGGAAGCACCTCAATACTTACCCCTGAGGTAACGGCCATTGCACCTCCCTGCATAAGCGGGTAAACATTCACCCCTACTCCGTTGGCGACTTTTCCCGCTGACGTACGGCCGTATCCAACGGCAATACCCACGGTTCCGGGTGCCTGTCCCGGCTGAATAAGTATAGGAAGGGTAACTGACTTGTCTCCTACAGTTACAACAGCTTTATTACACTTGCCTTCAAAAGCCTCTACTCCGTTTTCGGTAGCCCATGCCTGTGATACACACAGGTAATTATCCCATGTGGATTTGGTAACCGGATCCGGCGTCTCCTGGAGCCACGGGTTATTGGCCTGTGAGCCGTCACCAATGGCCACCTTCTCATAGAATGCAATTTCGATTCCTTCTCCTGCCGTAGAACGGTTAAGCGCACTCATTGCAGCAGATACATTGCCGGAGAATGCTGGCTGACCGCCCGCGGGTATCGCCGCAGCAGTTGCCGTACTGTCTGCCGGTGCAGTTGCAGATCCGCTTACAGAGATCACTCCATCCATCAGCGCCTGGTCCCAAGCCATCTGGAAATTTCCGCCCGGAAGGTTTCCTCTCCAGCGGGACTGAAGGAAATCAAAATAACTGAAATCCGCCTGGCCAGCCCATACCATCAGGCTTTCCTGAACCTGACGTGTTTTGAAAACCGGGGTTATAGCCGGTTGCGTAAAACTGAAATGTCCTCTTTTAGGCTCAGCATCATTCCATGACTCGAGGAAATGATGATCAGGTGCCGTATACTGACACAAGGCAGCCGTCTCATCGGTACGGTCAGATGTGGAAACAGTCAGTGCAGCACCTCCCAGTGCTTCCGCCAGTTCTGTTCCTCTTGGATGATTGTAAACCGGGTTGCAGTTGTAAAAGATCACTGCCTGAACCCTCTTTGCCTTGACATCATCAATAAACTGATTCATTGCACTGTCACTTCCCTGACGGATCATCATGGGAACGGACATGTCAATGGTTGTTCCGTATGCACCGAGCTGGTTATTGATCGCATTAACCACGGTCTGAACAGCCGGGTCATTCGAACCAGAAACCACCAGTGCATTTCTGCCTGCATCGCGTAAATCCTGCGCAGCCTTGGCAATATTCTCAAACTGTGAACCGCCCTGGCCGCGAAGTTCATCGTGCAGGGCCTGTACGGCAGCAGCTTCTTCCGAAGGCCTGATCATCGTACGATAATCTGCGTTGGCCCCGGTAAGTGATAAGTTGGATTCAAACTGGTAATGACGGGACATATCCTTTTTACCGTCATTAAGCTTACGTGTCTTACTGTATTGTTTGGTGAATTCCACCGGGGACAACCAGGTACCCAGGAAATCCGCACCGAAACTGACAATCACATCCGCTTTGCTAAAGTCATAGGAAGGAATCGCCCGCGTTCCAAATGATTCCTGATTGGCCTGCAACATCCCATCTGCCGAAGTCGGATCGTACATTACATGTCGCGAGGTTGGAAATTTAGCACCAAACTGATTGATCACTTCTTTGGTAGAAGGACTTAACACCGTATTGGAAACAATCCGGATCTGCCCTCCCTGTGAAGCTACAGAATTCAGCTTTTGGGTCACCTCACTGTCCAGCGTTTCCCAGGCAACGGATTCGCCGCCCTTCACCGGTCCGCGTAACCGCTCATTATCGTAAAGTGAGAGAACCGACGCCTCTACCTGAGGCATAACGCCTCCCTGCGATATGGGCGAAAGCTTGTTTCCTTCGATCTTGATAGGTCTTCCTTCCCGTGTTTTCACCACTATGCTGCAATAATCACCTCCCTGCATGTAGGTGGAAGCATAGTAATTGGGAATCCCGGGATCAACGTCCACAGGCTTATTGACATAAGGAATAGCTTTACGCACCGGAGCTTCACAAGCTGCCAGAGATACCGCTGCTACCCCAAAACCCATCATTTTCAGGAAATCGCGCCGGTTACTGCGCCCGTCTTCCCCATTGCTGATCGGCAGGTATTCAGGAAATTCCCGGTCCGCATTTTTTACAAAAGCCGGGTCATTAGATAATTGTTCCAGACCTTTCCAGTATGTCTTTTTATTATCCTTCATCATGTTATTTCTAAAGAACGTATCTTTTTACTCTCAATATTATTAGTAGTGGCACTTCGAACATTCAAGTCCGCCGATGTCTTCGACCTTCATACCGTCCTCGCTCACTTCACTGTGTAATTCAACAAGCTTATCGTAATACTCATTGCCCTTGGTATTGACATCCGTATTTCTGTGACAATCAATACACCATCCCATAGTGAGCAATTTGGCCTGACCCACCACTTCCATTTCCTGTATCTCACCATGACAGGTCTGACATTCAATGTTGCCGACATTTACGTGCTGTGAGTGATTGAAATAGGCAAGGTCCGGCAGGTTATGAACACGCACCCATTCGATCGGACGATTTTGTTCAACTGCCGCGTATATTTTCTGTATCTCCGCCGATTCTGTCAGTATTGCAGAATGACAATTCATACAGATATTTGGCGAAGGTATATTGGCATTCTTACTTTTTCGTACGCCGGTGTGACAGTACTGACAATCTATTTCGTACTGGCCGGCATGAAGTTTATGGGAGAATGCAATGGGCTGGGTAGGTGTATAATCAATCTGCACGCCTACTGCGAATAATTCGTTAATAACCACCTTAAAGGCCACCGCGGCAAAAATGAATGTCGCGAGGAAAATAAAGGTCGGACTCTTAAATACTTTTGATAAACTGACAGATTGCTCGATGATCTCCCGGTCCTCGTCACCGACTGTCTCCTTCTGAAGGAGATAACGCCTCAGGACGGTAGTTATAAGGATCAGAACAACCAGGATCAGGGCAAGCACAATGATCAGTCCGATCATAATGGCATTCAGGTAAGCCGATGAAATGGCAGGCTCACTGGCAACTGCACCATCAGCCCCTTCCGCACCGGCGACTGCAGCCGTCTCAGCAGGTGCGGCTTCGGCCTGTTGTTTTATATACCCCAGAATATTCAGCACGTCATCCCTGGTAAACTGCGGAAATGCAGTCATCTGGGTCTGATTGTATTCGTTGTAAAGATTTACCGCATATTCATCGCCCGTAGCGATTACCTTCTGCGAGTTCTGAACAAAACTTACAATCCAGTCGATGGAGGGAGCGCGATCCTGTACACCCGCGAGGGCCGGACCTACCAGTTTCTGATCGATCTTGTGACAGGCGGCACAGTTTCCTTTAAACAATTCTTCACCGGCACCGATGTTGGCATCACCTGTTGGAATCTCCCCATCTGAAGCAGACGCAGAAGCAGTTTCCTCTGGGGCAGAGGCTGTTGTGTCGGCCTCAGCTGATTCTGTTTGTGCATAGGAAATTTGGGAGAAGGAAAATGCTGCCAGCAGCAAGAAGAAAAATGAAACGCGAGTCAGTTGTTTCTTTGGCGTCATGTTACAATTTTATTTTACTCAGTATGCACTTCGGCAATGTAAACCCGGGTGCAAATCTACTATGCGAAGGGGTTATTTCAAATATATTTTATTAGCCTTTTCCCCTGTCAGGCAACCTTACCCGGACGCAATACGTAGTTATTGCCTCAAAACTGCAATATTTCATTCTTCTTTCAGGATAAATACGCCCATTTAACTCTTATTTAGAATCTGTTTAAATAAAAAACCCCGATTTGCTAATCGGGGTCCTTCGGCTGACGTAAACGCCATCCCGGTCTCGGGATTTATAATTTACTCAGTTTATCTCAATACTTCTCCTTTTTTCCACATTTTCTTTATCCTTCACAGGCAGGTGAATTGACAGTATGCCATCCGAGCAACTTGCACTGATCGCCTCATGACGAATGTTTTTAGGAATGATAAATGACCGTTCAAAATTACCGGCACGGTATTCCTGTCGCTGGTAGGTCTGATTACCTTCCGTTGATTCCGGAACCTGTGCAGTTATGTCCATTATATCGTCATGAACATTTATGCTGTAATTTTCCCGGCAGAGACCGGGCGCGATGAGCTGTAATTCATATTCATTCTCCTTTTGAAGAACATTTACAGCTGGCTTACCGGGAGAATTTTTAACGTGGTAGTCTTCCATGACATCACGATTCGTAAAATCATCCCAGAATCCTTCATTCATATACCTTCGTTTATTGTATTTGTTGATATCGTATAACATAACTTCTCCTCAGTTTAAATTAAAAATCATTTTCTCTATATGTCGTATATTTTCGGTGATGGTCTCACGCTGTTGCTGAACAATCTTACGGGAGGATGGTGTAAGCGCCGATTCTTCAAGAATTCGCTCATATGCTTCGAGTGCCATTTTCTGACCCCGGTCGCATTCCTGAAGCATGGCCATACTGTCCCGGGCAGAAAGTAATTCCTTGATGTTCATCCAGGCCCGGTGGACATTACCCTCCAGGGAAGGATACTTATCCGGCTTCCCATTAAGTTTCCGTATCTCGTCACTTAACTGATGACCAAACTGATTATGCTGCACGGAACTGCCTTTAAAAAAGTCACTGAGCCAGGGCTGATCAACTTTAATGGCTGCCTTCCTGAATCCTTTTTCCGCGTCATAATTACGCGTGAGCAGTAAATTAAGGTCATCAATCGTTTCTGAATAGGCCATATTGTCTTTAGAGACCACCATTTATGAACGTCCAAGTCGTGCAGAAGCCTGAAGGGCCTCAGTCCTGATTGTATCCAGGTCGTTACTTATGACGGACCACACCTGCTGGTGCCCGGTCTCAGCCACCTGATTAAAACGTGCATTTCTGAATTCTGCCAGTACATCTGTATCGAAGCTCAGTCCGATGATGTCATCCGTAGCCGTCGCAAGCTCGTATGCCGCGCGACCTACCATTTGTAAATTGGCGTAAACAGATTCCTTGACCTGCTCTTCTTTAACAAATTCATCGTACCGCATTCCAACCACTTCATTTTCAATGGCCGCAATACCGGTTGCTATATTATTTAAGTGTACTTGTTGTTCTTCCTTTTTCATAACGAGTTAATTATCCGCTCCCCAGGTCACCATCACCAACAGGTCCTTCTCCGGATCCTTCCCTGACATTAAGGGAATCTCCTTTAACCGCACCTTTATCTTCAACTGTACCTTCCTTTGGATTAGTACAGGCTGTGGTGAACAGCAGGGTGAGCATCACCAGAAATATTTTGATTAAATTTTTCATCTTTTTACCTGAAATAATGGAAAAACTATGCCAGTCCTTGTGTGGGGTGCAGAAGGTGATTACACGTTTTGTGGTTGTAGAATGGTGTGGCGCCTAATCCACAAATCAGCGATACTGAATGGGCAGTGGCTTATCGATTCGTAGATCGGGTATATTGACTGTGGGTCTTCCGGAAAAATCCGCACCGAAACGGCTATCTCCAGGTGCAGGATTCGGGTAAAAAGCCAGGCGGATCTGAAGTTCGTTAATCGCCAGGTTATCATTTCGCACCCTGACCCCGATCCCGTAGCCCTGGTATAATTTGTTGTCGAACAGGTTTTTATTTACATCATTGATGATTGCCAGGTCGGCGAAGGCAAAAAGTGCAAAACGAAAACCTAATACATAATAGGGTGTGAAGGCAACGGTTTCCCAATTAAACCTCAGTTTTTTTGAACCGCGAAGAAAATTATCTTCCAGGCCCCGGACATCGGTATCTTCATCCAGCCAGATGTATTCATTAGTGTACCTGTTAATCCCTGTAGTATACCCAATACTGAAAAACTGCCGGAACTGGAATTTATTAAAGCGGTACAAATTGCTGAAGTATCCGGTTTGCACGCGAATCAGGGCCTGCTCCCAGTCCCCGTCACGAAGGTATCCTCCCACTTCAACCACAGGTCTGAAATACCCGAGATTTGTGAAGGTACCTGCCTCGACTCTTCCTCCCCAATAATTTCTGCTGTACAATTCATTTCTTTCGTGCCCGATGAGCAGCTGGGCCGTATATCCCAGCGGGATATCCTCCGTACGTCCGAAGGCCGCGATCAAACGACCTTTCTCGTAATACCGCTGGCTCACGCCAAACGACATCATATATAGCTGTCTGTCCAGGAATAATTGATTGGTATCGGCCGAAACAAAGGGCCGTTCATAGTAATCGTGATTGGCATAGAGTCCCGATAATATCAGGTTTGAGCGTATTTCCCCTTCTTCCTGCAGAACCAGGGAATGCCCCAGCCACAATTCCTGCTCATCCTGGCCGACATCGAAATAAATAGTAGTATCCGGGTATTCATAGCCCAGTTCACGCCTGTCGCCAAAAGCAGATACTCCCCCGGCCCATCTTATTTCAGGCGTAATGAATTGTCGTTCAAACCGGACACCGAACCGATCCAGCGGTTCAGAAGTAACAAATTCCATATCCGCCCTGATGAATGTCTTCCCGATACTGTTTATTCGATACCTGCCTGCATACCCGATCTCCGGATCATTCTCCGCGTCATATAAAATTTCATTGCGCAGTTCATGCCCGAATCCCAGAATGTTGTTGTCGGTAATTCCGAGACGGAATTTGTCGATATCACTATAGTTAATATCGGCTGAAAGGGAGAATACATCTTTGGTAATGATCAGGATTTCAACCTGGTCTGAATCACCGCGATCGATCACAATAATCCGGGCATCCTTTATATAATCCAGGCTTCGAAGGTATCGTTCACTATCCTTGAGTGCATCCGGATCCAGCCGGTCACCGGTTTCAAAGAAAATATTATTTCTGATTATCCGGCTATGTGTGTTGACGTGAAATGCATTGGCAAATTTTACCAGCCATTGGTCAGAATAGCGTGTTGTATCGTTAATACTGGTACCGAAAACGTCCAGCTTCTTAAATCTGATTGCCCGGATGATCTTACCTTTCGCTTCATTATACTTGAGAACATGTGGCGGGACAACAGCCCTGGCAGGAGGCTTCTTTTTGTCTTTTTCCGAGACCAGAGCATCGTAAAGTTCCCTGGTGGCTTTTTTCCTGGACAGTCTCTCCTTCAACTTCAGGTAGAAATCAGTTTCACCCGCCTGTTGCCTTATTCGTTGTACAATTGAGTCCGGAAGAAGGAGAATGGTGTCATTCTTTACAAGGAAAGAAGTGTCCTTCAGGATGAGAACCGTTCGCTTCTGGACGGAAACGGTATCCATCCCCTCGGGAATCTGCGCCATCAACAGAAGTGGCTGCAAGCACATCATCATAATAATCAGTGATCTTCCCATGGAAATTAACCATTAGCCAGTTTTAATGGCTGATCGTACAGATGGTAACAAACTAAGATAACGTTTCATATAAAGAAAACAATCCCGGACGTGTGAAACGACCGGGATTGACTGGTTGATTGCAGAACGGTTATTTTATTGCAGATCGCCGTCTTTGGCCATTTTTTTCATCTTCTCATTTGCAAAAATAGCTACTTCGACCCGACGGTTCTGAGACCTTCCTTCTGCGGAATCATTTTCAGCCACCGGCTGTGATTCTCCGTACCCCATCGTTGTCACACGACCGGCATCGACTCCCTGAGCCGAGAGAAATGCAGATACAGAAGAAGCCCGTTGTTCAGAAAGGCCCTGGTTATAGCGATCTGAACCAGTATTATCGGTATGTCCTTCAATCAGGATATTGGTGTCTTCGTATTTCTTCAGGGTTTCAGAAAGCTCGGTCAAATTCTGCTTTGTCTCAGCTTTCAGTTCATACTGATCGACATCGAATAGTAATCCGGAATCAAAAGTGATTTTAATCCCTTCTCCGATTCTTTCCACATCAGCCCCTTCCAGGTCACGACGTAATTCTTCTGCCTGCTTATCCATACGACGACCAATTAGTGCTCCGGCCGTTCCTCCGACCGCGGCACCGATTATCGCTCCGGTTGCCGTGTTATCAGATGCACTTCCAATAGCAGCACCAACCGCTCCGCCAGCTGCAGCACCAACTGCGCCGCCTTTGACCGTATTATTTGCCTGACAGCCGGAAAGCATGACCGAACCGCTTACCGCAGCTCCGGCCAGTACCAGGGACATCAGTTTATGATTTAATTTATGTAGATGATTCATGATATTCTGTTTTTTTCCAGAATAGATTCAATTTGAATACCAATCAAAAAAAATGGGTTCAGATGCCGGTATAAGCGAATCCGATACAATAAAGAGTAAAAAAGCGTGGACAAAAATCCACAAAATCAGAACGGATAACCAATGGCGATATTCAGAACAGGCGACCGGTCCAGCTTGCTCTGGTAGGGCACCCGCAACGGGATTCCCAGATCAAACCGGAGAACAAAAATATCAGCATCATACCGAACACCTACCCCTGTGTTCATCGCCAGCTGCCCAAGGAACCTGTTAAACTTAAACTGGCCACCGGGCCGGTTAATATCTTCTTCCACATTCCAGATATTACCGATATCAAAAAAGATAGCCCCCTTAATCTGGTTCAGAATGGCAAACCGCCATTCAGTATTAAACTCCAGACGTATTTCGCCGGTCTGATCCACAAATGAAACGGTAGAATCACCGGGATAGGCACCCGGACCTATGGAACGCGGACGGAAACCCCTCAGACTGGAAGCACCACCTACAGCAAATTGCTTGGAATAAGGCATATATTTGGAGTTTCCGTAAGCAAATCCAACCCCCATGACCAGACGCGATACAAGGCGGTTGTTCTTATCGAAATCAAAATAATGCCTGAAATCTGTTTCAACCCGGACATACTGGGCAAACGGCAATCCGAACATCTCGTATTGATTCAGCACGGTTCTGATGGTGTCAGCGGGTTCAACTGAATCATCTATGGTTATGCTGATGTTTTCCTGCTTGTCCACCCCGAGTGCATTGTAGGACAGGTACAGGAGATTTCCTGCCAGACCAAGATTCCCGTTAAAATAAAAATTATTTCTGCGTTCAGATAATTCAGGATCTTCCTGAGTCGAGTAGAAATATGAGTAATTCGTCCCGAGAATGAACTGATCATCCAGACTCCGGCGGAGGTATTCATTTTTCTCCAGGATATCCTGGAATTCTTCTGTGGTCTGCCCCAGCCTGATAAAGGTAAATGACACAGGAAACAAATTGTGACGCTTCGTCATGGTTTCCCTCCACAAGAATCCATAATTGGCCTCAGCTGAATTGAACTGGTAGTACCCAACCCTGCGCTGCCATTTAAAGGAAAGATCAAACCTGGTTTGTGGAATATACCGGGAATTGCTGTAGTCGATATTAAACGGAGTGATCAGACGCGGAATCAATAAGGACTGGTTCAGTCCGATTTCAAAATTGTTCAGCAAATTAACATTCTGCGAACTGTTCTCCTGACTGGTTGAATTCCGATGGCCGCCGATCTGCCATTCGTAACTTCCCGTTAAGGACAATTCATACCGCTCTGCTCCCCGAAGAAAATTTCGATTCCTGAAACTGGCCTTAAGATGCGGACCAGCAAAGCTTTGCGAAGTGGTAACCGCACTTAGCTCCAGCTGAAGGGACTTTTTCTTGTAGGGACTTACATAAATATTTGCATGTAACTTGTCTTTACCGGATTCCTTGTATTCAACGTTAACAATTCGATAGACATCCAGCTGTACAAGACGGTTAATGGTATTGAGCTGGCGAAAACGGCTGTATCTGTCACCGGGGTGTATCTGCACCTGATCAACAATTATTTCAGGTCTGAAATAATTTTGCTGATGTCGGTAAGTAATGTCATTTATCATTACCGAATCATACTCCGCTTCAAGAGTTGAGTCTTCCAGTCCCAGCAGGTAATCATCATGAACGGTGACCGATTCGATGGTATATGGAATTGCCGCTTTTGCCGGCAGGGACTCCTTTAGTTTAGGATAAATGGCTACCAGCCTGGCAGAATCACTCACCGTACTATCCGCGCGAAACAGAATCAATCGTTGATCAAACTTATAAAATCCCTCATTTTTCAGATCAGATTCGATTCGGGCACGCTCATTTTGCAGGTCGTCAAAATCGTAACGTTGACCTACATTAATAACCCGGTCTTCAGACTGCTGGATAGTGCGGATAGAATCCACAAGTTCTCCCTCCCCTTCGATCGGTGCAATGGTATCGTATGCATAAGGCTTACCACTGGATAATTGATAAACGATATGCGCACTGTATTTGGATTCTTTAATTTCAGGTCGTGATCTTCCCTGGAAAAAACCATTGATTACCAATCTGTTCCTGATCAGCCGGTTTACATTGGACACATCAACGTCTTCAAGGTATACGGGCTTACCTCCTATTTTATATTTTAACCAGTGCTTAAACCCTTTCTCTTTTTCAACGTCACCTGCAATATGAAAAAACCAGGCTTTCGGACGCATCCCCAGGAATTTAACATTCGGATCAGGACGGATGACACTTTGAACTTCCTGCAGGGTGGCCCGCTTATCTTTAGAGGATATGTCGGCTTTGCTGTTCCAGTCAACACTTGCACCATCGTAGTATTTCTTGCCTTCAGGAAGAAATTTATTCGCCGTACAGGACATCAATCCAGACAGGACAACCGCAAGGAAAATATATTTGATCAAGGTGTTCATTCCTCAGCCTCCGCTTCCTGTGACTTCTTAAACAATTCCCGGAACGCGTTATATTCCCTGACATAAATTACCCCGACACCTGTCCTTATAATTTCTCCCTGGATATTGTCAAAGTCATTATTTCTGAAACCAAGTAACCTGAAACGACCGTCTTCCGTCAGTTTATATTCTATTTGTATATCTCCTGCAAAATTGGAAACACCCTGCCTTGACCTATTACCCTCAAGGTCCACATTTCCGGCAAGCTTCACCACCACCCGTTCATTGAACAATTCCTTGGAAACCCCCAACTCAAGTTCTGTACGACCGTAGGCGCCATCCTCCGACGTATAATCCTGATAGGAGTCCAGATCAATGGTGAGGTCTACACCTTTGATCTGATCAGACAGTCTGTTGAGTTGAGAACTCAGTATGCGGCTCACACTGGAGCGGGCAGTGTTTTCCACAAAATTGACATTGCTGGCCGAAGCATAGGAGTCTTCCGGAAAAAATGACTGAAAAAGCAGGAGGCCAAATACCTGCCGGTTGACACGCTCTGCCTGTGTATTTTGCTGGTTCACCCAGGCCTCTATCTGGATGGGTGCCGGTGCATCAGGTGCCAGTCCCAATCGGAATGAAATCTCCGGCTGTATCAATTGTCCCCCAATATCCAGGAATACGAGATAAGGCAATTTACCGGATGCTGCACCAAGTCCCGGTGGAGCTGCGGCCCGGACTTCATACACGGCCGTCACATTCATGACAGCATTAAGCGGGTCCCCGGTCCAGAGGATATAGCTTCCTTCCTGTATACTGAATTCGCGTCGTACAATACTGTAAAAATTCAGCAGGTAAGATCCCTCGGTAACTTCAAACCTGCCTGTCAATGTCTGTGAGCCTGATTGATCTATTCCGAAGTTCAGAGCTGCATTTCCTTTTATCGTTAATCTGTCCCCTGTCTGCGGATCAATGACAATACTCAACTCGTTTTGTGGTGTGACTGTAAGTTCAGCATTGAGGTTGATCCCCTGGAGAATATTTTTTATGGAATCGTTCTTTTGTGAAGCTTCGTCGTTAAAAAAACTGATTTCTTCCAGGTCCTTGTCAAACCATTCCACGACATCCTTCTGCTCCTCTTCTGTCAATGTTTCTTCAGGTATGACATACGCGAATGTACTACCGTCTGCAAAACTGGCTTTCACGTCAATGACAGGCTGAATTGATGTCCCTCGCAGCGAAATATCACTGGTAACATCTAAATTTCCGTAAAAGGGACTTTCCCCCCGCGGGATTCCGGTTGGCAGCGGCCTGTTAATGATCTTAAACGCCCGTGCCTTTAAATCCAAATCCAGATCATACACCAGGAAATCGTCCGTGCTAATTGAACCATCCAGAATCGCCTTATCACCCTGCTCATCGGTCAGGGTAAAATTACTGAACTGCAGACCTGTATTATTCACCCGTAATTCCTGTCCGTCAATAGTTATAAGTGATCCGACATAGGTTGGACGGAACCGCACAGCTTCAAAATTCAATGTGCCGTCGATATCCGGCCTGTTGGCCTGGCCGGTTATATTGATATTACCTCTCACATCACCCTGTAAATCATTGACCTGACCTGCAGCAAAAGCTTCTGTCGTTTCCAGAGCCAGCCTGTTTACCGCCAGCTGCATGTTGACTTCCCCAGCACTGTCTGCATCATAGGTTCCCGAAAGTTCAATGTCATTCTCATTACCTTTTACATGCAGGTCCATCGTGTACAATTGGCCATCATCCGTATCTCCGTTAATACTGATATTTCCCAGCGTATCCCCCCGGTAACTAAACTGATCAATGGAAAGATCCGAGGTGAAGGCGAGACCTGTACTTATCATGTTAAACGAAGATTCGCCCTGTATCACACCTGAAATAATCGCCACACTGTCCTGAGTGATATTTCCAAACTCTTCCAGCCTGACCCCGGAAAAATCAACGTGCAACGCGCTATCCTGATGCTGATTGACTTCTGAGTAAAGTTTTATTTCCTGACCGCTGTTTTCGAGGAAAAGGTTTTCCACCCATAACTCATTCGGGTAAATATCTATCGAGTTGCTCGGTTTCAACTCCCAGGGCTCATAATTGGTAATGAACTTACCCGGGGTAAACATAAAACGGTAATGATCTTCGAGGCTGATGAAAATTCCACCAAACAGGTATTTATCCTCCTGTTCCTCATCCAGAATATGAAGGGATGTCATGATATTGTCCGATTCAATATCCCCTTCCAGCAGGATATTCGTAATTCGGGCCGGTCCTGTAACGAACTGCCTAGCCCCGGTTTCAAACCTGAATGCAAACTCATCCGAATCCATTGTAAGAAACAATGAATCAGCCTCCAGCCCCCGGTAAACAACCCTCGGCGCCTGGATATTCAGCATTATTTCCCAATCTTCGCTATCGTAGTGCCCGTTAATTTCATTTACCTGCAATTCAGTCAGATCAGGTAGCAATTGTGTGAATACCGCCGGATTCTTTATGTCGATATTCATATCAAACGTCTGCGGCCGCAATTCGGTCAGGTAGACCGAATCTGTATTATCCAGCTCGTAGTATTTACTGATATGCTGCTCAATGACCAATGGCAACTGGCTTATTTTGAACGTACCGGTGAAATCAGCGACCAGGAAATCAGAAAACACATGGTAGGAAGTACTGTCTTCATTGGCTGTTGCATTAAAGTACAGTGAATCAACCGGAATTATCCGGTCACCCTTATTGAGGTACGTATCCCTGACAAGTAAATAGCCATTTATATCATCTACTGAGGATGCACTGATCCGTGATGTGACATTGGCAATCAGTTGAAATTCAGTCTCCGAAAAATTCAGATTTTTCAAGTCTGCCTTTTCTAAATCCAGATCAAACGAATAAACATTTGTGCTGTCAGAAAAACCAACCGCGCCATTAAAATCAAAGGTGAGATTCGGATCATGGAGATCTACAACTCCTTCAAATTTATCACTGGACAGATTGGCTGAAAGGGTCAGGGTATCATAGGTATATCCCAGGTATTCAAATGAATTGATCTGACCTTCCACATCCGACTTTAACTCTTCCCTGGTAAGCCCTTCACCATCCACTTTCAGGTTTAAGGTTACCGGTCCGACATCAGGGTTCTCGATTATTCTCCCAAGCTCCACCCTGTCTGTTTCGAGGGTGCCCGTATACGTGTATAAACTGTCTTTTTCCTGCAGCCTGATGTCGGTACGAAGGTCCCCGAGATTGGTTAGCAGGCTGACCGACGCATTTAAATCCTCGGCACGTCCGGCCATATTTCCCTGCAATTCAATGGTATCCGGCAAATGGATCCCTGCCGGAATTAAAGTATCAGGTAAAATTCGCTCGTAATCGCTGCGAACAGTCACAAAATCCAGGTCCCTGATTTCGGCGCTAAGTTTATTTACATCAGGAATTCCCTTTATGTTTCCGTCTACCAGTAAGCGTGTATTATCGAATAAAGAAGCCCTGAAACGGTTTAACCGCAGATCGTTCACCGTTCCGGAGAGCTTTCCGTCCCATCTGATTGTGGCATCAGCCGGAACCTGTCCCGGTAAAGAGCTTTCCAGCGAGGGTACAAAATAAAATACGTCAGCAAGGCTCAGATAAGATTCAGGGAATGTCAGGTTAAGTCCGATATTGCCCGGAGAATCAGCCAGCGCATCCAGATCCGGGTAAGTGACTTCCAAGTCGCCACGGATCCTGCTCCTGGCAGTGACCAACGACATATTCTCCAGAGAAGCATTCTGCTGCTGGTAATCAAATTCTCCGCTGAATTCCCTAAGGACCAACCCCCTGTTTTCGGTGGCGGAAAGACGGGTAATACGACCACTGGCAAACCCGTTCTGAAACTGCACTTCCTCTGCATTCAGATTTACCTGCTGGAACCACATATGCAACGGGTCGAACCCCTCCGGCGCAGGCGCCTGGCTATTATCATAAAACCTGAAATTTACGTTGGCCATAATAATCTCTTCCGAAGAGGTGAGAAGAGAAAATTCATCGTCCGTATCTGCCTGGGCCGTATCGGTAGCCTGCTCTGAGGCGGTGCCAAACAAATCCACCGCAACATATGTATCAAGCATACTGATCTTCCGGGCATCATAAATCTGATCGACAATGTTGATACTATCGGCCTCCATACTGACAGTACCTATTTTGTTTTCTACCCGAATACCGCCAGGAATATCTTCAAAGGTAAAATCCACATCAGACACATAGGCATGTTTTCCGTTTACGTAAAAAGGAGCGGAAACTGTATCTTCCGGGGAATCTGATTCTTTCGTGATTCGAAATGATCCCTTTGAATTTTGGATCTGTGCATTTTCAACATAGATGACTGAATTGTTCAGGTCGAAAACAGAAGCTTCTGCCAGCAGGTAACCTGCATCCACTTTCAGCTCCATTCCTGCGTACAGATCCATATACTGAATGCGGGCCTGCTCAATTTCAGCACCATATAAACCAAAATCGAATCCGGCGGATGCAGTAGTGTCCGCGGTGGCAGGAGAAGAAGTCGCGAATGCGTCTATAATGAATTGGTAATTAAAGGTACTGTCCTGATCGGAATTGTGGATGTTACCCACCAGGTCACGTACATAAATATTATCCAGTGACAGTTTATTATTGAGTAAATCAAGCAGGTTGGTGTTAACCATTATTTTTCCGGAATACGCCAGCGTATCACCGGCCTGATCCTCAATGTACAGTTCGTTTACTTCAACAGAGGATGGAAAATTAACATATAGCGATCCTACAGATGCCTCCGTACCTGTTTTGTCTTTATAAAATGAAACGGCTTTGTCTTTAATAAAATTCTGAACAAAAGGAATACGGGTAGAAAGTGTGATCAAAAGCAAAAGGAAGATGAGGCTGCCGATGATCCACCCCAGCACCTTCAACGGCTTGATCACAAAATTTTTCAAATGTCTGTTCATATGTATTCCTTACCCGCGAAAGGCTGAAGATTACTAATTTAGGAAACAAAACTTATTTTCAAGGATAAGAAAATGACCATCTGATGATGGCCATTTTCAAAATTCAGGAGGAAGATTCACCTAAATTAATATATCGGTTCACGTGTATTATACGGTTTTTTGCTCTTCGTGCACTCCTTCGCAAAATTCTTCTACCATCTTACGGCTAAATGCAGGTATGTCATCCGGATTCCGGCTGGTGACCAGTCCGCTATCGACAACCACTTCCTCATCAACCCATTCAGCACCGGCATTAATCAGATCTGTTTTGATCGAAGGATAGGAAGTTACTTTCCTTCCGTTAAGGGCGCCAGTTTCAATCAGCGTCCATGGCCCGTGACAAATGGCAGCAATCGGCTTTCCTGCTTCAAAAAATGATTTGGTAAAAGCAACTGCTTCCTTATTCATTCGCAAATTATCCGGATTCATCACCCCTCCTGGTAATAGCAGCGCATGGTATTCTCCGGCATCTGCCTCTTCGAGGGTCTTGTCAACCGTATATTCGTTACTCCAGTGATCATGATCCCACGCCTTGATAGACCCGGAAGATGGTGAAATGATTTCGATGGAAGCGCCTTCTCTTTCCAGGGCTTTCCTTGGCTCTGTGAGTTCCAGTTCCTCGAATCCGTCTGTCGCCAGAATGGCAACCTTTTTATCTTTTAATATATTATTCATTTCGTATTGATTTATGATTAGCTAATTATATTGTATATCGGTAAGTGGCAGCAACTTCTCCCATTTCTTCGGGCATTTCATCGCTTTCAAGGTGAAGCACCTTACCGCCATGTTTGACCGTCTCAATCGCTGCCTTATTGACTAATTCGGCATTGCCTGTCCTGGGCATGCTGTCAATGTCAATCTTATGTGTTTCTTTGTCATATCGGCCCCAGACCTCAGTACCTTTCCTTACAAAAAGTGTTTCCGCCTGACCGATAATACCGGCCGGAATAACTTCCTGTTCATTGAAAGAGGCGGCCGCCGCACTTAGCTGTTTTTCGAATTTACTTATCTCAGTTTCCCGGTCCTTATCAAACCGATCGCCGATCAGCTCCCAGGCTGCCTCCCGGAGTTTCTCCGGATTGGTTTCATCATGATTTCCTTTTACAAATTCATTCTCCAGGTAATCATAGGAATTATTATCCTGATAAATCGGGAAGAGGTAATCAACGCATGCAATTACCAGTGGTGCTTTCTCATCATGCAGAATCTTCATGATGCCCTTGTCGACATCCTGGAAATATTTGGCAACCTCTTTTTTCTTTTCAGGCATTTCACCGGCACCCTGACCGTGGTATATGGCCGCATCCTGTGACTCGCCCTGTCCGCTTCTAAACTGCAGGGACGCCTGCTCATAATCTTCTCCTACCGATTCCGTCATACCTTCCGGAACCAGTTCACTAACATCCACTCGGCTTATTGAATGGCGGGTTGCCTGAAATAACCGGACTTCGTTCAGGCTGAGCGCCATGATAAAGTGTCTGGCCGAATCGGTCAGCAACGGTATAGCAGGAAGTAAATAAAGACTGCTTTCAACATGGCACTGTTCCGAGAAATCTACAGGAACCTGATAATAGTCCATATTTTCACCATATAGGAAGATCATAAGTCCGTCAGACATGTGGCTCCATATGTATTCATTTTCAAGCAAATCACGCACCGGCCGAAGATATTCTTCCACCTGAGGCTTAGACAATTCATAAATTTCCAGTTTCTGAACCGCCTCTTTGAGCTGGTTCTTCAATCGTATCTTATCTTTTTTGATTCCCTCGGGACCTCCGGCCCTGTGTGTGGGTATATAAATTGAAACACAGTGCGGTTCATGAACGGCCGCCAGATCCTTAAATATTGATTTATTGAAAAAATTCATGTTGAACTGTTTTGGTTTGCGTTAAAATGATTACCGGCAAAGTCATCAGACAGTACAACAACCTGCCGGGCGTAAATTCAGGGACAATCAGGCTGCTAAATTTTGTAAACCTGAATTACTTATCCCTTTCAATACAGAAAATCAGCACACTTTACGTCTTTCTGTATTATCAAAACAGTTAAAAATACCGTGCCAGACGTATTAAGGGGCTTTACACAGAGAAAAGGCAATTAGAAACAGGAAGCAAGCCGGCAAATTCCCCAAGATGTTACAACTCCACCACACTCTCCAGTTCTCCGATTTCCTCATCCAGCAATCTGGAAATAAGGCGAATGGATCGGTTAAGTTGCTCCCTGTCAAGTGGATTTTCAAGATTGGTTCGGCAGGAAAAGACAAGGCTCTTAACAAACCTGGTGAGTGTATGACGGTATGACCGGTCGTGAATATCGGCATAGGCAAGGCTGGTCATCATATCAATCAGTTTGAGCATAATTGTCGGATCATTTTTGCCATATTCCCTGATCGGTGTAAGGTTATTATATAACAACGTGGAAAGCCTGATACCCGGAAGCCAGAGCCGGATAGTCCCATCTTCATCCTTTTCGTACCTTCGCTCCTCAATATTTATCTTTTTTATAAACAGAATACTGAGGAGATCAATGGCCTTGACCGCGGTGCCGGGGTCATTAATTCCCGGGCTGAGCGCCTTTACAGCAATTTCGGAAATCTGTTTAAAACCGAACAGATAATGGTCGCCTACATGTTCCTGCGTATAAAGAACAAAACAATCCAGTATAGATTGCTCGACCTCTTTGTCCACATCCTTATTGATTTGAAGAAACGGGTAATTCTGCACCAGGAAAAAACCGATATTCTCCCGTAATGAAATATTGAAATCATGTTCACGCGCAAGGCCCAGTAGACTGTTAAGGCGCACCTGCTTGATGTAGCCGGTCCGGGTGGAATGGATGTCGTGCCATTCCGAGGTATCGGGAACCTCCTCCAGCTTTTCTTTTTCAATCGAGGATGACTCCATTTTAGAACGCGTATCCTTATAGATTTCCTGGAGAATATTGTCCGTCTGAATCGATCTGGATATATCATCAATAAAATATATGAACATGGACAGGGAGGTGATTCCGAAGATCATGGCCAGCAGGATTCCGATGCTCGGTACCACGAGTTCATATTCCTCGGGATGAATGTTAATGATGAGGACCAGGCAGAATATAATAGTTCCCAGGTAAAGTCCGAGAACGATCTGGTGAGACTTCCTTGAAACCAATCCTGGAATGACCCTGGGCGTGAGCATGGAAGATGCCTGGTTGAGAACGATCATCACCATGGAAAAACTAAAGACCATCAGGGAAATGATACTGCCGACGAGTGTACCAAGGATCAGCCTGGCATCATCCAGGTTTTTAACAAGTACAGGGGCCAGGAAATCCCTGAGGCCGGTCATGTACTCCTTGTACTCGACCATCATAGTGACCAGCGCCAGAAGAAAAAAGGCAAAAGTGATTAAGGCCGGATAGAATGCGATGCTGTTGGCAACCAACCGGCCGGTTGAGAAAATAAAATCCTTGATCTTTTTCATTTGTCAGAGGATTTCTTTTTCTCAAAATCATCTTTAAAGATTTTTAACGGAATAGGTTGCCCTTCCTGATAAATTTTGAGTTCCACGATATTGGCGGGGAGCGTATACCCATCCTTTTTCAATCGCTTAAATACACTTTCCATAACCTGACTTTTTAGAACTGTGGTGGATCCCAGAAAGTCTTTTGTGTTTATCCAGAAGTGGATCTTAAGATCAATTGTACTGACCCCGAATGTGTTAACAATTACGAATGGTTTTAACTCTTTGCTTTTAACGATATCCGGCAAGCTTTCCATCTCATCCAGGATTGCATGGATTGCTTCGGTCACATCTTCTTCATAATCGATCCCGACCAGAAAGTCATGCCGCATTAATCCGTCTCTGGTAAAATTGGTGAGCGGATTTTTGACCATGATGGCATTGGGAATGAAAATATCTCTTCCATCAAACGTCCGGATGTGAGTGTTACGGAAATTCATCGCCTTAACCGTACCGGTAAATGAATCTATAAGAATAATGTCTCCGATGCTGAAAGGTCGTGATATGGCCAGCAGAAAACCGGCAATGAAATTTTCTCCAATATCCTTGAAGGCAAATCCAAGGATCAGCGCCCCTACCCCGGCCCCAGCAAGGACCCCGCTTGCTGCCTCCGACAACCCCACCTGCCCGAGAAAAAGAATAATACCAAGCAGGGCAATCAGCAGGAAGGTGATACGCGCAATGAAGTTAACAAGGAGTGGGTCAGAAATACGCCGTCCCAGCCTTGCCCGGATCAGTTTGCGGGCTGCGATCCCAATAAAAATGAACAGCAGCAGCATAACCACCCCGACAATAATTTCAGGTGACCTTGCGAGAATTGAATCCCAAAAGTCTGAAAATGCCTGTTCAATCTTTGTTGTATCCATGCGGAAATTATTACGGAGTAGTAGTCAGAGCCCGCTATTCACCGCTTTCAGACTTCTCTCCTTTCTCCGACTTGACGCCTTCAATATCAAGGTCTTCGGGGATCAGGTTAAATGGAGAATCCACATAATATACTTTTTTTCCGATTAATGCCACAGGTGTTTTAACCAGATCCGGGTTATTGGAAAGCAGCTTCAGCCACTCTTCCTCGCTGAATTTCTTATCCTTTAATTCATTTAAGAACATATCAGCATTCTCATCCACAAGCCCTCTGACTTCCGTCCCGAGACTTTCTGCCAGTTCCGCAAACTGTCTTGGCGTCAGGTTATTTTTTGACAAGTCCCGGTCGTTGAGCCGTACATCCAGGGATTCAGCATACCCAAGCGTTTCCCGATCCCGCTTTTTCGCAGAATTATAATAGAGTTTAAGTTCGTTTTCTTTGGTTTCCATAGCACTATTCATTTTCGTTGGCACTTTTTATTTGCATTTCAGAAAGTTTCTGACCTCCCTTGATACCAAAATCGAGTGTCCGAATTGGGAAAGGAATGGTAATGTCGTTTTCGTCAAATGCTTGCTTTATTTTTTTGATAGCCTTATTTCTCATAGATAAAAACCCGGGTTGATCGGGATATGTTATCCAGAACCGGATATTAAAATTGATCGAACTGCTTCCGAATTCAACATAGTCAAAAATGACATCATCTTTGCGAATCACACCTTCAAGGGAATGAATGGTTTCAAGAACAAGTTCTTCTACTTTTTCCAGGTTGTCCCCGTAAGAAACCCCGACCGCAAGATCAATTCTCCGGTTACCCAGTGTACTGTAATTAATGATGTTTGATTGAAGGACATCCTTATTCGGAATAAAAACTTCCTGTCCCTGGAAGGTAGTAATAATGGTTGCCCTCAGATTGGTTCTGGAAACCGTCCCCATAACATCTTTTACCTCGATAATATCCCCGACATGAAACGGATTTCGCACGGCAAGTATAATCCCTGAAATAAGGTTAGCCGCAATATCCTGAAACGCAAAACCCAGGGCCAGTCCGACAACTCCCACTCCGGCCAGCAATGATAATACGGCCTGCTTCAGGTTCAGAATATCGAGTATGAAGAATAATCCGAGTCCAAGTACAATGTAATAGGATATGGAACAAAGAAGATCCCTGATTGCTTTGTTGGAATCGGTTTTTAACAGGGCTTTATGGACGATCCGTTTGACGAACTTTCCCAGCAGAACAAAACCGATCATAATCAGTATCGCAACCGCCATGTTAGGAAGCATCTCGATGAGGGCATTCAACCACTCTTCGAGCTTACCGGTGATTTTTTCTAAGGGTTCTTTAATTTCGATATTCATGTTGACAATTTCGGTGGATAAAAGAAACCCCCGGATATACTCCAGGGGTTATCATTATTATAGTGTCAGTCTGAATTAATATTCAGAGATTTCGGCTCTCAATTGTTCTTTGGTTTTACCGGTTTTCTCCTGAATCCGGCCCAGCATTTCATCGAATTTACCCTCAGAATAAGTGAGGTCATCATCGGTGAGCTGTCCGTAATCCTGTTTGAGATTACCTTTAACTTGATTCCACTTTCCTTTTAATTCTTCGTTAGTCATAATTTTCTTGGTTTATAGTGAACAATAAGCCGATCCAGGTCTTACGATTCAGCTTTTACTTTATTCTTAGCCTTGGTGATCGACTTTCTACCAGAAGACGCCCAATCATCAAGCAGGGTATTATATTTACCCTTAGCTGCTTCGAGTGATTCATTGACGGCATCTGAAAGGGAATGACGCAGTTTGTCAGTCTCTTTGGTTATTTTCTTACGGGTTTTGGCACCATCATCCGGAGCCAGCAACAATCCTGTTACGGCACCCGCAAGCGCTCCAACTGCTACTCCCAAAATTACTTTTGTTGTGTTATTCATGTCTTTAATGATTTAAGTAAAACTTTCTTCCTAATTATTTATACGAGACTGAATCTCATTTTGATACCGGTTTTTTGACCGGACTATTAATTAATATGAAAATTTTATACCAATCCGGTTCATGGAACAGGAACAAGATTTCCTCCTGTATCCCTGTGGAAATTATTACACAAATTTGTAGAGCCAATCCGGATGAACTACCCGCTGTTCAGATATCTCCATTTTTTGAAACTGGCATAAGATTCGTACAGTTATATAATAAAAAGCTATGACAAATCATCACTTAAGAACACTTAGCGAAGTAATCAGAGATCTGAAAACGCAGGGCTATGCGGCTGACTTTATATACCGGGAGAATAAATTAATGGATATGGGCAGCGGGAAATCATACGATGCCCGTGAAATTACCATCCTCAAGGAATACCGTTTTGAAGGTAATACAAATCCGGACGACATGTCTATTTTGTATTCAATTGAAACGGTGGATGGCACCAAGGGAACGATCAGTACAGCATACGGTGCTAACGCGAATACCGAACTTGACGAGTTTCTGAATGAGGCCGTTTGGGAAGCCTGATTAAAACATAAACCCGATATTCAGATTAAAGAAAGTCTCTTCTGACGACCGGGCAACGCCAAGGGTGGTAATCAGCAATCCGAAAGGTCTGAAATATAAACCTCCGCCAAAAGAGGTGTGCCATTTGCGCGATTCCATTTCATCCATCCATACACGGCCATTATCAATGAATGCATATGCACCTATTTCCAGCGGCAGATAATAAAATGGAAGTCTGGCGAATGGTACCCTGACTTCAAGATTCTGGTAAACAGCTGACCGGCCGCTGAAACGGTTCCGTGGAAGTCCCCTGACTGTCCCGGCAGCATTAAATCCGCGGTTCCCGCCGATTGTCTGCGCCTGGTAGAAATTGAAATCACCCGTGTTCATACCACCGCCGATACGGCCTGCCAGGATAAATTCTGTTGGCAGTTCAAATGTATAGTAGCCCCTGAGTTCTGAAGTAAATGAGCTGAATTTTGATTTACTGTTATTGGTTTGTCCGTTAACCTCCAAAGAGGTGATCCACCATATTCCCTGTTCCGGAAATATCGTATTTTCCGTTGTACGTACGTCGGCGGTGGCACGAAACCCTACATAAGTATTTCCCTCAAAAGCATCTTCTGACAACATCTCGTCACTACCTGCAAAAGTGTCCAGATCACGTTTTGCATCAAGATGCCACAACTGCGGACCGAAAGTGAGGCGTGTATTCTTTGCATCGAGAGTGAATGAAGGATAGATTTTTACCTCATTGTACATTACCTCATAAAAACCATCATTCTGCGAATTATCGGTTTCGTTGCCATACCCGTAATAGTTGGAAAAGAAATTTGGCCATCTTACCCGGGCGTTTACGTTAACTCCGAGTGACCTGATCACCTTAATGAAATCTCCGGTATACTCAAAAGCCCAGGCATCCCTCTTGGGACTAAAATTGGCGAGCAGTTTCTGATATGAAGCATACGGCCGCTTGTTAAAGCCGTGTCTTTCCCAGGACACCCCCGCTCCGAAAAACAACCTGTCATCCGAATTGTATCCAACCATGGCTACAGGCGCAAGCCGGTCGTACTTAAAGGATTCCATATCATAGCGCAGGATATGTTCATTGTCGGTGAAGCTGAACCTCGTTGCTGAATTATCTTCAGTATCTTCAGAGATATCATTTCCTGCCTCGGTATCATAATAGACCGTCTTCCGGCTCCACCCGTCTACCGTGGAAGTATTATGGATATAGTCTTTGCCCTCACCTCCGATCACCCGAATCACCGGCCCATCATCTGAATGGCCGTCTATGATGAAATGATCGCGGTCACCAAGTCCGTATAAACGGATTTCACTGGTCTCGTCCGGATTAAACATGCGTCTGTAAATCTCCCTGTCCTGCGCCCCATCATCATCCGATTCATAAACAACTACCTCTGTTTTCCCGTCAGGTTCGCGGTGAACGGTAAATAATTCACTCTGATCCGTCCCGACGACGTTCACTTCTTCGGCCAGGATACGGTAATATTCGAGAGCCATGCTTTCGAGATTATATTTCCGTGCCTCAAGCGTATTAATTAGCTCCTGTCCGTTACGGGCATATATGGTATCCGGCATCAGTTTAACCGCTTCCCGGATTTTCTCATTGGTAAGTTTCTCCTGCAAATCCCTGGCGGCCGTTTGCCAGTCCTTGAGTTCCAGCTCAGTCAGAAGTCGCCTGTCTACATAGCGCGCATTATGATTCAGGCCCGCGATATCCCTCGTTTCCGGCTGAAAATCCTGAAATTTTCTCATGGCCCATTTTCTGCTGATGATCCAGGGAAAAACACCATCAAACCTGAAGAACATATTGTCCCGATCTTCAGGAATCGGACGGTACTTCACCTGGTCTTCTTCTTCGTATTCTCCCCACCTGAACTGGCCGCCATGTCGATCCCAGTCATTAATCCACATATCAAACAGCCGAAGCCGAAGGAAGCTCATCTGGTCAGCTTCATTATCCTGGTCTTCCCGCATATCCTCCAGCATAGTTTCGGTACTGACGGCATTCTCCGTGTAACCGAAATCCTCGTAATCAGACCAATCCTCATCCGCATCCTCTTCAAGCATCACCAATGCCCCGCCGAATTCCTTGCGATACTCACCCAGTTCCTGCGAATCAGGTAAATAATATAGTTTCGGGTTGGTATGATAAATTCCCACAGCATCGTAAAGTGGGGGCAGAATGTAGGGGCCGTATGGGTGCGAGGCAGATATCTGGTCCTGAACAATATCATCAGCAAAAGAATACTGCAATGGTCTCGGTAAAACAGGAGTTGGATCTTTCTGAACGGAACGCAGTGAATAAAGCCTGCCGTTAGCGGCTTTGAGTTTTAGGGAATAAGTCTGCATACCCCCGCCCTTTTCCAGAATTTCAAATCCACCGAAAACACTGTCAATATCGAGTACCGGTACTTCAACCGGCGTATCCCAGAGATCACGATAATGATCGCCCAGAATAAACCGCTTAAATTTTCCGGCCTGGTAAATGCTTCCGGCTTTCACAACCACTGATTCTCCCTGATCAGTTCGCTTTATCACAGGCTGCTGAACCGATGCACTTTTATCCGGGTCATGGAATACTTTACAGCCGGAAGGCAGAAAAAAGATTATGAATAATAAGACAAAGTGATATGGTTTATAGTTTCTGTACAGACTAATTATTATTTGTGTAGATAAAAATTACGATAAAGGCGACTACGGAAACTGACAATCCGATCATAAATACATTATATGAAATGGACAGCAACCTGTATTTTTCTTTCAAGACAATCCCAAGATTGTACAGGTCAATAGACATGCTGTCATACAAGCGTTTCTGATCTTTTTTCAGTTTTGTCAGGTACTCGATAAAGTCATTTTTCGGCACGCCGAGAAAATTACCGAAATAAAGCAGACTGATCTTGTTCTCATTTACTTCCTTCATGTCTACTTTCCGCTCGGTCACTTTCGGACGTGCAGAAAGTACGGCAAAAAGCACTGAGATCAGTGAACCAACCAATAGTACCAGGATCGGTATGGTGTAGCGAAACCGCTCGACGGTAAATCCCTGTGAAACGGAGAGGCTTGCCCCGGATAAGGTAACAATAACCGATATCAGAATGGTATTGATACTGATCATCATATTTGCCTTTCCATCTGCAATGGCACTAAAATTTATATGTGCCCGGTAGTTGTTTCTGTACAACGTATCAATCCCACGGCCAAAGTCTTTTCCGGTTTTCGTCCGGGTAGTGACCTTTCTGGCCTTCAGAATATTCTTGCGCTGCTTTTTAATGTTCTTTACGCGCCGTTTGCCATATTCTTCCTTCGCTTCCTCAGTCAGAAAATCATGATTGACGAGAAATTCGTATTGATTCTTCTCCCATTGCAGCTCAGAATACTTTTCATCATGCGCCTGTTCCAGTTCAATCCTGTACAATTCACCGCGACGGAAAAATCGTTTTCTGCCAATGTGAGACAGATCGGCATCATGAAGAATCTCTGCGAGCTCTCCATTGATCTCTGCACCGGCACGGGTAGACATGATTAATTCTTTCACCTTGTTAATTTTCTCCTCGCCCAGGTCCTGTTCACTCATCCAGTGTCCGGCAATTTTACAGCTCTCCTCTTCGTGATTATCCGCAGACTTAATAAATCCGGTATCGTGAAACCAGGCGGCAAGCATCAGCGTCTCCATAGGTCCGTCATCAAGTCTCTTTTTCTCCGCCAGCAATCTGCACGCCTCAACAACATCCTCAGTATGGGAAATACCGTGGTACTCTATTTCGCCGGGCAGGCTTTTCTTTATCAGATCACGAACATGTGAAGCTGCCTTCTTCACAATGGGCAACGGTTTCTCTTTTGTATTTTCTGACATAAAGTATTCAATAGCTAATTAGATTTCAGCCGCATTGTAACTGCACCATGCACGTGGTTACGTGGCTCATGAAGTTAAGATATAAAAAAGTGTGGAAGTTTTTCCCTGTTCAGGCCATGATCCGCCCGAATTCTTCCAACTGATGAATAGCTCCGTAAACCATCTTACGCTGCTCGTCCATCCGTTCATTAATATAATCGGGCAGGCCGTTTTCCCTGAGCGTCTTATCATAGCACGCATGCAGCTTTTGTTCGCCCGTGGTGGCTTCATCAATTCGGACTTCATCTTCATCCCCGGAAATACCTGAGCTTATCTCCATCCATAAACGGTGAAAATATCCTTTATATGTCCCCTGGGGATTCATCCGCACCCCCATATCCCGCAAATCCTGCTCAAGTTCCTCAAGGAAGAGCTTTCTTTGCTGGGACAACCGGTACATGATGGTTTGCAGTTCATGGTTTTCCAGATGATCGGCAAGGTGACGATATCCTTTCACACTATCCTGAAGGAGATTCAGCAGTTCCTGAATATTTTCTTTAGTCCTTTTGTTTTCCATAGCAACTTTTACTCTTCATGAATTATACCAGTTCCTGAATCTGATCAGGATGGCAGAATGCGATCAATCATGTGTTTCAGAATCTAGACAATTGAAGGAATATCTTCTACATTTAATTATTTCTGCAGGCAGATAAACAGTTCACGTCCCATTCTTGGCGGAATGGAATTATAACAACGCTCCATGACCAGAGGTTTAAAAAGAGGCAGAAATAACTCCTGATATTCTGTCAGATTACCCCCGTATGGCGGACGATCATCATTCAGAGGAGCATCAAATAGGACCCCGGCCAAAAGTCCTCCCCTAACCAGCAGCTCATAGGTTTTCATAACATAGGCTTTCCGGCGTTCAGGTGGGAGGGCACAAAAGAATGTTTGTTCCAGGATCAGGTCATAGCTATTCTCCAGGTCAAAAAAATCAAGGTGAATCAGATTGGATTCCGGAAAATCAGGACATCGTTCTTTCAATGTCCTGAGTGGCATATGACTAATATCCACCACATCGACGTTAACAAATCCGTTCAGGTGAATGTATTCTGCCTCATGTGCGTTCCCTGCACCCGGAATGAGTATCCGCAGCGTTTTGTCCGATAAATGATCAATATACTCTTTAAGTGGTGCCGTTATGCTTCCGGTATCCCACGGGGTATCACGGTTTATATACCTTTCGTCCCAGTATTGCTCAGTTTCTGTACCTGGAGTCATGATTGGTTAATCGAAATAAAGAAAGAATTGTTTTATCTTAGCGCACGTAAAGTTGAAATAAATTGATCATTTTATGAGTGAGAATATCTCTAATACGACGGGAAACCAGTCAAAAAATTCCCGGAAATATATAATAATGCTGGTGATCTTCGGGATCATCATCATCGTTCAGGGTGTATTCATCTATCTGAACCACCAGGAACTGACTGATACAGTCAGCCAGCGCGACGCCACGGAAGAGGACCTGGCAACTACCATACAGCAGCTGAACGATATACGTGACGAACTAAATCAGAAAATTGCCGAAATTGATTCCCTCGGAGGTGATATAAGCGAGCTTGAGGCTGCCCGTGATGAAATTCAGGCAGCCCTTGACCAGGAGCAAAAGCAAAACAGTGCCGCCATTCGTACGCTGAGGGGAAAGGTTTCAGGCTATGAAGAATTGCTCAAACGAAAGGACGAGGAAATTCAACGTTTGCAATCCATTAATGAGGAACTGCTCACGGAGAATACTACCCTAAAGACCGAGAAAAACGAGTTATCTGATTCTATCAGCACGATATCTCAAACGGCAGAAGAGCTGAATTCAAAAGTGGAAATGGCTAGCAGACTGAAAGCTGAAAACATTGAGGTTTTTGCGGTTAATAAACGTGGTCGTGAACGTGAATCCCCTTTCCGGGCACGTCAGTTGGATAAACTTAAAGTGGTTTTCAATATCGCTGAGAATAATGTTGCGCCGATTGAAGGCAAGGATGTCATGATCCGTATAGTGGCCCCTAACGGCCAGGTCATATTTGATGTCGAACGTGGCTCCGGTTCATTTATGCTAAACAACAAGGAGGAATTCTTTACAGCAAACAAGGAAATTCTATTTGACAATTCCCGCCAGCAACTCACATTTGAATATGAGAATGGCAGTGAGTATAAAGAAGGATCCTATCTGCTTGAAGTATACACCGATGATTACCTGATGGGACGTCAGGAATTTGTTGTGAAATAAAATTCGGTGTTAATAGGACTCAAGGGCCGGCTCCGGCCCTTTTTTTATGCCCACTCCTGGCGGCGTTTTATACTGTTCCTCTCATCTTCCTCTTTAACAAGCACGTAAATGCTGTAAATGCTGAGGCCGGTCCCGAATGGCATATTCATAATATTAAATACCGATAGCACCACTCCCATAATGAGTGCCCATCGCTTGTGGTTCAGTAATCCAATGCCTGCGACGATATTAGGAAGACTGACAACGATCAGTACAATAGGAATAATCGTGGAAATGATTCCCAGAACAAACTCTTCCTGCCGGTCCATATGTCCCGGCATATTTACCATCATGTGCAGAAACCCACCTACTACAAATCCGATTAATACATTCAGTCCGCCATATACGATGTAAAGAATACCCAGAATTTTATAGTGCTGTTGCATGGTACAGAAATTAAATGTGGTAAACTGAATATAATATCATTATGTAATTTTTACAATATGATCATGACAAGGGGTTATTAGCCATGAACCAAAGGTTAATCCGGGGCCTCAAATTTCATCAGCTTCATTCAGTGACCAGTCATAAGGCATGAAATCAATTATTGCATCGCTTTGGATTTTGGTATCCGCGAACTGGTTAATATAGTCGGTCAGTGATCCGTTACGCGTAAAATCACCTTCAAACCAGCTGAATATCCTGGACAGGCGCGGGTGATCAGCAGTTAAATCATTCCGTTTCGGATCATTGATAAAACGGGAAGCCATTTCGTTAAGCTGGACATCAAGTTTCGCTGCAGTAAAGGCTTCGTTTTTAAGAGGCGGACAAGAAACAGACGCACAATTTATGGCAAAATGAATCCGGGGCTCATTAAACTGTTTCCGGAGAATTTCATGCTCAATTTCATCCAGAGAGGTTTCAACCCCGCCTATTTTAAAAAACTTACTATGCCATATGGTATTAACCGTGGGGATATACGGGGTTGGATGCAGGTCACGAATACTTTTCAGCGGATAATTATCGATGATCAGCTTTACTGTAAATGCGTTGTAGGCATTTATCCAGTATGCCAGCTGCTCATCTCTGCTCCATTTTGCTGTATCCGGCGCATGACTGCTTAGCTGATCAAGGTAATCCTGAAGAGATTCCCGCTCATCGAGAAGCCCCCGGTAATCTACCATCCCGTCCTCCGATACATAGTGCTTCAGGAGCCTGGTCCATGCCGAATGATCCGGGGTTTCCGAAGAACTCTCCCGTGTTTCTGGCTGACATGCAAAGCAAAGACATGCAAAGCAAACAGGCAGAAAAAATAGTATAACCAGGTGCCTCACCATCACTAAAACATTCATACAACCTTTAATTTTTGAGTTCACGTTTGATAATTAACTATTTTCACTAAATTTGCAGTCCGAAAATTAAAAACTATCTAATTATGAACAACTACGAGACGGTATTCATTTTAAATCCCGTTTTATCTGAAGATCAGATGAAGGATGCTGTCCAGAAATTCGTTCAGGTATTGGAATCTCACAAAGCAGAGATCATCAATGTAGAGCAGTGGGGACTTCGGAAGCTGGCTTATCCAATCCAGCATAAGTCCACCGGCTTCTACAACCTGGTTGAATTTAAGGCGACTCCTGATATGATCTCCGCACTTGAAACGGAATTTCGTCGTGACGAGGTGGTCATGCGCTTCCTTACGGTTTCACTGGACAAGCACGCAGTGGAGTATAACGAAAAACGACGTAAAGGAGCATTCAGAAAAGACAAAAAGAAAGCTAAGGAGGAAGCTGCATCATGACTTTAATTAACGAACCCGTAAACAGGGGAGAAAACAAGAACAAATATTGCCGGTTCAAAAAGAACGGTATTAAATATATTGATTACAAGGATCCCGACTTTCTGTTGAAATTCGTAAACGACCAGGGAAAAATTCTCCCACGTCGTATTACGGGAACCAGCCAGAAATTCCAGAAGAAAGTGACCCAGGCGGTCAAGCGTGCCCGTCACCTGGCGCTTCTTCCATATGTAACTGATTCATTAAAATAACCAAACGAGATCATGGAAGTAATTTTGAAGCAAGATGTTCAGGGGCTTGGTTATAAGAATGACACTGTTGATGTAAAACCAGGCTACGGTCGCAATTACCTGATTCCGCAGGGCATCGCGGTAATTGCCAGCAAATCCAACAAGAAGAAATTTGCTGAGAATATTAAGCAGGCTGCACATAAAGCAGAAAAACTGCGTAAAGATGCCGAAGCTGTGGCAGAGAAGATCGGTGATCTTACTCTCGAAATCGGTGCAAAAGCCGGTGAAAGCGGAAAGATATTCGGAGCTGTAACCACCATCCAGATTGCGGAAGCTCTGAAGGAAAAAGGATTCGATATCGACCGGAAGAAAATCTCTTTCAGTCAGAATATTAAAGAACTGGGTGAATACCAGGCGATCATTGACCTGCACAGGGATGTGCATCATGAGATCAATGTAAAGGTGATCGCTGAATAATCCTGTTCGCAGAACTATTTAAAGGCCTGGTGAATTCATCAGGCCTTTTTTGTATCCGTTAACCGGTGTAGCTTTGTGCTATGTTCAGAACTGAACTAAACATCACGCCGGCCGAACGGCCCATCTCCTATTCCGACAGGATCCTTACCATCGGGTCCTGCTTTTCCGAATGTATCGGTTCGTTTCTTTCCTCTTATAAGTTTCAGGCATTACCAAATCCGTTCGGAACAGTTTTCAATCCCTTGTCGATTAATAATTTGTTGCGAAGGGGCCTTCACAACGAACAGGTCAACATAGATGAATTGAGGGAATACCGGGAAATTTGGTCACATTACGACTTTCATTCCTCTTTCTCAGGAACTGACCGGAACAGCGTGGTGAGGCAAATCAACGACCGGATAGCGGAAGTACATGACTTCCTCAAATCATCCGATTTGATTCTGATAACCCTGGGTACCGCCGGTGTTTATAAATCCGCCGGCACTGATCGCCTGGTCTCCAATTGCCACAAGCATCCGGCTGACTGGTTTACCCGGGAACTTTTGTCAGCGGAAGAAATAGTCAGCGATTTTCTGGAACTCGCCGGCCAGTTGCCCGGAAAACGGTTTATTCTGACCGTTTCCCCTGTCAGGCACATTCGCGATACACTGCCTGTTAACAGTCTGAGTAAGGCCATTCTCCGGGTGGCCTGTCATAAAATCTGTGATAAAGTTGCTGAAGCGGAGTATTTTCCTTCATTCGAAATAATGAATGACGACCTGCGCGATTACCGTTTTTATGGTGATGACCTGATCCATCCGAACCACACGGCCGAAACCTATATCTGGGAAAAATTCTCCAGCCGGTATTTCGATGAGGAAACCAGAAAAACAGCAGATCAAATCGCACATATTAACCGGAGAATGGGTCATCGTCCCAGTTTTCCGGAAACCGCAACCCACCGTAAATTTCTGCAGCAGTTATTGGCAGACATGAAGGAATTAACAGGAAACATTGATTTTAGGGACGAAATTTCAAAGATTACATCGCAACTGGAAGAGACCTCATGAGACAAATTCATCAATTTCTGATTTGCCTGGCAGTAATCACCGGCTCTGCGGCCTGCACTAAAAAAGATTCAACTATGACAAATAATTCCCGCCCCGAAGGATCGAACAGGTTGTATTATTCCTCAAGCCCCTACCTGAAACAGCATGCAAATAATCCGGTGGACTGGTATCCGTGGGGAGAAGAAGCACTTGAGAAAGCGAAGCAGGAAGATAAACCAATTCTGGTGAGTATCGGGTACTCCTCCTGCCATTGGTGTCATGTGATGGAGAGGGAATCTTTTGAGAATGATTCTATAGCCAGGATCATGAATGATCATTTTGTCAATATAAAAGTTGACCGGGAAGAGCGTCCGGACATTGACCAGATCTATATGGAAGCCGTTCAGGCTATGGGACTCCAGGGAGGATGGCCGCTCAATGTCTTCCTTACCCCTGATCAGAAACCATTTTACGGCGGCACCTATTTCCCTCCAAAAAACTGGGCCACACTCCTTACCAATATCCAGGCTACCTTTAAAAATAAACGAAGTGAAATTGACGAATCGGCTGATAAGCTTACCGATGCACTTACAGTCAGTGAGCTGCTGAAGTATAAATTAAAGGCCGGTGACGTAGATTTTGAGAAGGAGTATCTGGATTCATTTTATAATTCCATGCGCGAGCAGTTCGACACCGTGCGGGGTGGATTTAACAGGTCACCCAAGTTTCCCATGCCGGTCAACTGGAATTTCCTGCTGAACTACGCGGAGATAACCGGAAAGGATGAAGTGATGGAGCAGGTCAACCGGACCCTCATGGCCATGGCCGACGGAGGAATCTACGATCAGGTCGGAGGTGGTTTCGCCCGTTATTCCACCGATGCTGAATGGCTTGTGCCTCACTTCGAGAAAATGCTTTACGATAACGGGCAGCTGGTTACACTCTATTCGGAAGCGTTTAAAAAAACAGGCAATGACCGCTATCGTGAAATCGTATTCCAGACAGTGGCGTGGCTGGAAAGAGAAATGACGGGTTCCGAAGGTGGATTTTATTCTGCCATGGACGCCGACAGTGAAGGGGTTGAAGGAAAATATTATGTGTGGACTATGGAAGAGCTGAATTCAGTGCTCGGGGAGAATGCTGGTCTGATCGCTGCCTTTTACAATGCCACAGCTTCAGGCAACTGGGAGAATGTGAATATTCTCCATCGGACCATGGATCCGGATGAATTCGCCCGGACACAGGAAATGTCCGCGGCAGGTTTCCGGGCCATTCTCCGCGAAAGCCGGGAAAAACTATTGTCGGCCAGGGAAGAACGGGTAAAGCCCGGACTGGACAACAAGGTTCTCGCGGGCTGGAACGGGCTGATGACCCGGGGGCTGGTTAGTGCTTATGAAGCATTCGGGGATGAACACTTCCTGGATCTGGCAGTGAAAAACGGCGAATATATCCGAAACTTCCTGATCAGGGAAAACCGGCTGCTCCGATTGAAACCGGATGATAACCAGGAAATATTCGGTTATCTTGAAGATTATGCCTACGTGATCGATGCTTTTCTGGCCCTCTACCAGGCTACCTTCGAGGAGAAGTGGCTTCAATCGGCGAATTCGCTGACTGAATACTGCATCGCAAACTTCCTGGATGAATCGGAAGATATGTTCTTTTATTCTGACAGCGACAGACTTATCGCACGCAAGAAAGAAATATTTGATAATGTGATCCCGGCATCAAATAGCCAGATGGCAGTTAATCTATATAAATTGGGGATATTGATGGATTCGCCGGAATACAGTACGCTATCAGACAAAATGCTTGGGAGGATCCGGCCAATCATCAGCAGTGACGCTGCATATTTGTCAAACTGGGCAATATTGTACGGGTATCACGCATCACCAACTGCCGAAATTGCGATTGTAGGGAAGGATGCAGAAGCGATCAGAAATGAATTCTCCCGAAAATTTCTTCCTAACGGGCTGCTAATGGGATCAGAAGGTAGGACTTCCTTCCCACCTCTTATGGAAGGTAAAGATGCCCTTGGCGACCGCACAACAATTTATGTGTGTTATAACAAAACGTGTAAATTACCGGTACATTCCACAGCGGAAGCATTTAAACAACTGAATTAGATTGGAAAATTCGCTATTCCCGGACAGGCCTGTATACTTCGCCAATATTCTCCTGCCGGTACCGATCCCCAAACTATTCACGTACCGTATTCCCCGGTCCATGGAGGAAGAGATTACGGAGGGCACGCGTGTGATCGTTCCCTTCGGAAAGCGGAAAATCATAACTGGCATTATTGGCAGCATTCACCAGGAACCGCCTGTAAAGTACGAAGCAAAGTCTATCCTTGAGATCCTTGACGATCGTCCGGTCATGACAAGGACCCAATTACGCTTTATGCAATGGATCGCTTCCTATTACATGGCCGCCATTGGCGAAGTACTGACAGCCGCACTTCCCTCCGGTCTGAAAATTACCAGTGAATCAAAGATCCAGCTTCATCCGGAATTTGATCCGGATGAAGATCATGAGCGGTTTTCAGACAGTGAATTTGCCTTACTCACTCAATTACAGTCACAGGGGGACATGACATACACGGAGGTAGGTGAATTTACGGGACTGAAGAATATCTACCACCTCATTCACGGATTGATGCTGAAGGATGCCATCATTGTATTTGACGAAGTCAAGGATAAATATTCTCCCAGGAAACAGCGCCGGTTGCTGATCAGCGAGAATTATGTACATGCGCTGGATGAGGCACTGGGTGAATTGAGCAGGGCACCAAGGCAGGAAGAGGCGCTGCTGGCGTTTTTGAATATCCTCCCGGTCCATGATAATCCATCAGTGAACAAGCGGGGAGTGCTTAAGAAAGCGCTGACCGACCAGGGCATACCAGCTTCAGCTATCAAGGCCCTGGCTGATAAGGGAATACTTAAAGAGTATGACCAAGTCATAAGCCGTTTTGCCCCGTTTGACGGACAGCTGAAAGCGGTTACACTTACCCCGGGGCAGGTTCAGGCGAAGCAGCAAATCCTTAAACAATTTGAATCCAGGCAAGTGGTTCTGCTCCATGGAGTTACCGGTAGCGGCAAAACACAGGTATACATGGACCTGATCAGCGATGTGCTGGAGAATGGATCACAGGTACTGTACCTGCTGCCTGAAATTGCACTGACTACCCAGATTGTTAACCGGCTGCGGGAGGTGTTCGGTGATCAGCTGGGTGTTTATCATTCCAAATTCTCGGACAATGAGCGGGTGGAAGTATGGAAAGGGGTGCTGTCCGGGCGTTTCCAGGTTATTGCCGGCGTGCGTTCATCAATTTTTCTTCCCTTTGAAGACCTTGGTCTGGTTATTATCGATGAAGAACACGAACACAGTTATAAACAATATGATCCGTCCCCGCGGTACCATGCCCGGGATGCCGGCATCATGCTGGCCGGAATGCACCAGGCAAAAGTCCTGCTGGGAACCGCCACTCCGTCGATGGAAAGCTGGTACCTGGCAAGGGACGAAAAATACGGGTATGTGACCCTCACGGAACGATATGGAGAAGCAAGCTTGCCGGAAATTACGATAGTCGATATGCTCCGGGAACAAAATAAAAAGAAAAACAAACAGTCCTTTTCGTCGGTACTTTATGAGCAGGTCAGGGAGAAGCTGGAAAATAACCGGCAGGCCATCGTTTTTCAGAACCGCCGCGGCTATTCGCCTTACCTGCAATGTGAACAATGCGGATGGATTCCTCAATGCACCAACTGTGCCGTCAGCCTGACCTATCACCAGTTCGGAGAGAGTATAATATGCCACTATTGCGGGTACAGGGAACCAGTCCCGGGGGCCTGCGAGGCCTGCGGCCATACGCATATGGTTCCGGTCGGACTGGGCACTGAGCGCATTGAAGAAGAGACGTCTCTTGTATTTCCGGGGGCCAGGGTTTTGCGGATGGACCTCGATACAACCCGTAGTAAATATGGGTATGAGCGGATTCTGCAAACTTTCGAAGAGGGAGAGGCGGATATTCTTGTCGGCACACAAATGGTGAGTAAGGGTCTTGATTTTGACCGGGTGAGCCTGGTGGGAATTATTGATTTTGACCGAATGCTGCATTTTCCGAATTTCCGTTCAACTGAACGAGCGGTGCAACTGGCCCTCCAGGTGAGCGGAAGGGCCGGAAGGAAAGACCTGCCGGGAACGGTGGTGATTCAGACGCGGGACGTTAACCATCCTGTTTTAACATTTATCCGGGAACATAACTACCAAGGCTTTTATGATCAGGAGATCGGTGAGCGACAACTCCACCGCTATCCCCCGTTTACACGTCTTATTTCCATTCACCTGAAGCACCGGGATCGTGAAACGGTTCGGGAAGCCGGACGGGTCCTCGGTATAAGGCTCAGGCAGGGTTTGGGTGAACAGCGGGTTCTCGGTCCGCAGGAACCTGTTATAAATAAGGTGAGGAATGAATACCTGAATGATCTGATCATCAAACTGGAACGCCAGGGTATTGATCTCAAACAGGTGAAGGACGCCATCCGGACCACGTCCATGCGATTGCAACAGGAAAAATTATTCAGACAGCTGAAAATTGTCTTTGATGTCGACCCATATTAACAGGTTGCTTACCTTTGCTCCCATGCCGGAACGAATTGGATTGTTTATTCTGAGTCTTTTACTTCTGTGCGCCTGCGTGGAAGATCCGCCGGTGGAGATGTCCGGAGAAGCAAATGTCAGGAGCCGGTTTATTCCGGCTGACAGTGTGCTGCAACTGGAAGCTCAACGTGAGGAAACCAATGAAGTAATCAGCGAGGTAAGTGGCCGGCTTGATTTTATTGATTCACTGGAGAATGCCGGGGACCCGACCGACTATATCGAAGAAAAGAACCGACTGGATAATCAGTTGGATTCACTGCAACTTATCCGGGATGATCTGAGCTCCGGGATAAGCTTACTCAACAATGGAAACATTAAGCTCGATTTTGTTTCTGCCCTCGGGAGCCCGGGTCAGATCACTTATGAAAATGCCCGATTGGTTTACGGCCTGCCGCTAAACAGCAGAACTTCCTCCTCGACATTCATTGTTGCTTATGGCAGTTTTTCAGGAGAAGCAACCTTTGATTATGAAATGGAAACACTTTATGAAGAACGAATGGTGCGGTTACGCGGCAGGAACATTGACCTGATATCCCATACATTCGATTCCGTTAAAGTTAATTGTAACGCAGATACGTGCACAACAGATGAAATACTGGTTACCTTTTATTTTTAGCCTGGGGTTTCTGGCGGCCGGTGCACAGGACAGTCTGACCGTGAAACCGGGAAGCGGTCCGGAATTTTGGTTGGATTACGGTAAAGTTACCCTGTATGCCACTTCATTTGAATCCAAATTGGAAGGGGCGTTAACCTGGCGGTTTGGCAAAGTTGCCCCGATCATTGCCGGGGGATACAGTGAACTTAATCCGGAACAGGCAATTAAGAATGGCGAATTTATTATCGAAGGATGGTATATCCGGGGAGGACTGGAATATTATATGTCGCTCAACCGGAAAAACCGGTTTATCGTCGGAGGGCGTTATGGATACGCGAGTTTTAGTGAAAACGGCAGTTACCTGATAACCAGTGACCTCTGGCCCGATGAAACCGGCTCATTTGAACGTGAAGGACTTACGGCGACCTGGGCTGAATTGGTGCTCGGTTCTGAAATGACACTCGGTGAATCGCGATTTATGGCCGGAGGTTACTTCAGTCTTCGTGTTCTTATTAACCGGGAAGAGTTCGAACCGGTAGATTCCTACGCGATCCCCGGATATGGACGAACTATAGACAAAACAATCCCGGCCCTTCAACTATACATCAAATTTTCTCTGGCCCGGTAATTTGTTTAATTATTTTTCCTATTTTTTAAACATAATCAATGCGACGGCGTTTAGGTTTTGATTACGTACAATTATGGGCAGATATTCTATAAAAGAACTCGAACGGTTATCAGGAATTAAAGCACACACAATCAGAACGTGGGAAAAGCGCTACAACGTTTTTAATCCTAACCGAACGGAAACAAACATCCGTTATTATTCCGATAAAGATCTTAAAAAGCTTCTCAACATTTCACTGCTATCGAGGCATGGATATAAGATCAGCAAAATTTCAGATCTTTCACTGGACGAAATAAACCGCAAGATTGCTACGCTGGAGGATAATTTCGAGGATATTGAATCCTACATCGAACAGCTCACAGTGTGCATGATTGAAATGGATGAGATCAAATTCGAAAAGCTGTTGTCCGTGTATGTCCTCAAATTCGGATTCGAAAAAACCATTCAGGAAATAGTGTTTCCGTTCCTGCGCAAAGTAGGTGTATTGTGGCTTTCCGATAATATAAATCCCATCCAGGAGCATTTCATTTCAAATCTTATCAGGCAAAAGATAATTGTCGCCATAGATGGTTTGAGCATACGTGCCGTTCCTGATGCCCCCCGTGTAATGCTTTTCCTTCCGGAAAATGAACTACATGAAATTTCATTGCTGTACTTTCATTACCTGATAAGAAAATTACAATTCAATACGTTCTACCTCGGCCAGCATGTGCCGGTAAGAAACCTGGAAGAGGCCGCCAAAATCTACAGGCCCTCATATTTAATAACAAGTATTTCCTATTCGGCTGATGCTGAAGAACTTCAGGAATACGCTCATCTACTGTCCAATAAATTCCCCAACTGTGGCATATACATGACAGGGTACCCCATAGTTCATGGTAATATTGAAAAAGGGGATAATATTAAAATCTTCCAGGATGGCCCTGAATTGGCGAAAATGTTCAGTTCCCTTATCTGATACGGCAATCCGGTAAAGTCTAGCACGATATTTCTTCCTGTTTAAGTGTAAAAAGATTTTTGTTTAATCTTTTTATTTATTTCTTAAACATTTTATTGACAATCCACGTTTCTTTCATATATTTGTTTAAGGTTCTTGTTTAAAAGTTAAACATACCATTATGACTGCTGTAGAATTCAACCACCAAATCGCTTCACTCCAGGATACACTGGAATTATTTACCAGAAGGTTTACGAAAGACCAGGAAGAATCAGAAGATTTGATCCAGGACACTGTATTGAAGGCGCTGACTTACCGGGATAAGTTCAAGAAGAACACAAACCTGAAAGGATGGCTGTATACGATAATGAGGAATACCTTTATTAATAATTATCGTAAAGCCCAGCGTGCCCGTACTACGCATGATGATACGAAAGAACTGTATTATCTTAATGTAGAGGATAAGCACACATTCACTTCACCTGACAGTACGTACGAGTACAAGGATATTATGAAATGTGTGAATAGTATTCGTGAAGATCTTCAGATACCGTTCAAGATGCATGTTGAAGGGTATAAGTACCACGAAATTGCCGACCATCTGGAAATTCCGATCGGAACGGTTAAAAACAGAATATTTCATGCGCGTAAGGAAATCCAAAATAAATTAGTAGCTTACCGTACCTGATGAATATACTATGAAGAAAAGTGTAGCGGTTATCGGGGCCGGTTTCGCAGGGCTTTCAGCTGCAACTACCCTGTCCGATGCAGGATTTAATGTGACCATCTATGAGAAGAATTCTACGCCCGGAGGACGGGCCAGAAAATTTGAAGTAGATGGTTTTTCATTTGATATGGGGCCCAGTTGGTACTGGATGCCCGATGTATTCGATCGCTACTTCGAACGCTTTGATAAAAAAGTAGACGAGTACTATCATCTCAAACGCCTGGATCCATCGTACAAAGTAATCTTTGGAGACCATGATGTCTGGGATGTACCAGCTCAAATGTCTCAGCTTTACAAGCTATTTGATAAAATTGAACCAGGGAGCAGCCGCAAACTGGAAAAATTCCTTAATGAGGCAGCATATAAATACGATGTCGGCATAAACAGTCTGGTCTACAAGCCGGGCTTATCAATTCGTGAGTTCGCCGACTCCAGACTTATGCGTGGCCTTATCCGCCTGCAGGTATTCAATTCCATTTCCAGCCATATCCGCTCTTACTTCAAAGATCCCCGGCTGATCCAGTTACTTGAATTTCCCGTTCTTTTCCTGGGGGCAATGCCCAGCGAAACACCAGCGCTTTATTCGCTGATGAATTATGCCGATATGTCCCTGGGTACCTGGTACCCGATGGGTGGCATGCATAAGATTGTTGAAGGCATGTGTCGTCTGGCTGAGGAAAAAGGAGTACGTATCCGGCTTGACTCGGAGATTACAGGAGTGGAAATTGAAAATAAAAGGATCAAATCACTAAATGTATCCGGAGAATCAATTCAACCGGATATTGTTGTTGCCGGGGCAGATTACCATCATTTTGAACAGGAGTTGTTACCGGAGGCTTACAGAAGATATTCTCCCGGCTACTGGGATAAAAGAAAACTGGCCCCGTCTTCCCTGATTTTCTACCTGGGGGTAGAGGGACGTATCCCGGGACTGAATCATCACAACCTGTTTTTTGACCGGGATTTTAAACAGCACGCTGTTGAAATTTACCAGGATCCGGCCTGGCCCGAACAACCATTATTTTATGTATGCTGCAGCTCTAAAACAGATCCCGCCGTTGCCCCGGATGGATGTGAAAACCTGTTCATCCTGATTCCGGTAGCTCCAGGGCTTGAAGATACTGAGGAGGTCAGAGCAAAATATTATGAAGATATATTGACCCGCCTGGAAAAACATACAGGTTATCCTATTCGAGAACATGTGGTCTATAAAAAGAGTTATGCCCATAAAGAATTCATAAAAGATTATCATGCGTACAAGGGAAATGCCTACGGTTTGGCTAATACACTGATGCAGACAGCCATTCTGAAACCTTCCATGATTAATAAAAAAGTAAGTAACTTGTATTATACCGGACAACTGACTGTACCGGGGCCGGGAGTCCCTCCTTCCCTTATTTCAGGACAGGTTGTCGCTGACCAAATAGAAAAGAGTTTAGTTTTATGAAGGAACTTTTTGACAAAGTCTCTGTGAAATGCAGCCGGCTTACCACCCGGTCGTACAGCACATCGTTTTCATTAGGAATCAGGTGTCTGCATCCGGAACTGCGGGACCCTATTTGCGCAATTTATGGTTTCGTTCGCTTTGCCGATGAAATAGTAGACACTTTTCATGATTTTGACAAGGATGTACTCCTTGAACGATTCAAAAAAGATACTTATCTGGCCATCGATGAAGGAATCAGCCTTAATCCAATTCTGAACAGCTTTCAGTCAACCGTCAGAAGCTTTAATATCGACCGTGAACTTATTGATCAGTTCCTCTACAGCATGGAAATGGATCTTACCGAAAAGGAGTACGATCAGTCCATGTACGAAACATACATTTTTGGGTCTGCAGAAGTGGTTGGCCTGATGTGTCTGAAGGTATTTGTCAATGGAGACCAGAAAGAATACGATCACCTCAAGCCGTATGCCATGAAACTTGGCAGTGCATTTCAAAAAATAAATTTCCTCCGGGATCTGCGGGCCGATTATGTAGGCATGGGACGTACGTACTTTCCGAATCTTGAAATCAGGGAATTTGACGAACATAATAAGAAAAAGATCGAAGAGGATATCGAAAAGGATTTCCAAATGGGGTATGAAGGGATTAAGAAATTACCCAAACGGGCTCGTTTCGGGGTTTATCTTGCCTACGTGTATTACTACTCCCTTTTTGAAAAAATAAAGAAGACCCCTCCTACCCACGTAATGAGCAGACGAATTCGTATCAGGAACCGGTACAAATTCTCCCTGCTTTTCTATTCCTATTTTCGCCACAGATTAAACATTATGTAACTATGGAACAGGTTATCCTGGTGAACGAGGAAGATAAGGATATCGGTGCAATGGAGAAACTTGAAGCCCATCAGAAAGGCGTACTTCACAGGGCATTTTCGGTTGTTCTTTATAATAACGAAGGCAAAATACTGCTACAACAGCGGGCACACGGAAAATACCACAGCGGCGGACTTTGGACCAATACCTGCTGCAGTCACCCGCGGCCGCAGGAACAAACGCCGGATGCCGCACAGCGTCGACTAATGGAAGAGATGGGTATAAGGGTCCCGCTGGACTTTCAATACAAATTCATTTACAAGGTACAGCTTGGAAGTCTCATCGAGCATGAGATGGACCATGTTTTCACCGGGGTTTTTAATGGTAGTCCCAACATTAACCCGGATGAAGTATCTGACTGGAAATTCATGACTCCTGGTGAAATACTCAGTGATATTGCACTGAATCCTGACCAGTACAGCGCCTGGTTCAGGATGATAATGCAGCGTCTTCCACAGCAGTAATTTTGCCCTTTCCACAGAACAAGATGATTATCAGCTTGTTTAATTGGAAACGTAACACACATGCTATCATTCTTTTCAAGCGACCCAAATAAAAAACTCCGCAAACAGCGGAAAGAGCTTCTCCGGAAGGCCATGGAAACACAACGAAGTGGTGACCTGAGGGCATATGCTTCCATGATGAAAGAAATCGAAAAAATTGAACAGAAGCTTAATGGTGACACAGCCAAATGAGCAAACCAAAAATCAGTATATTCTGGTTCCGGCGTGACCTCCGCTGGGATGATAATGCCGGCCTGTATCATTCGCTGAAGGGAGAATATCCTGTGCTGCCCGTATTTATTTTTGACCGTGGCATCCTGGATGATCTTGAAGAACCGTCTGATGCCAGGGTGGAGTTTATCCGGAATACCCTGGTTGAAATGAACGGGCAGTTGCAAAACAGCTCAATCAGGTTTTTCTATGATACACCGGAGAATGCCTGGAAATCCCTGCTGGAGGAATATGAGGTCAGGGCTGTTTATACCAATCGCGATTACGAGCCTTACGCCCGCGAGCGGGACGAAGAAATCGGAAAAATGCTGTCCGGCAAAGATATCCCTTTTTACCAGTTCAAGGATCAGGTAATCTTTGAACAAAGTGAAATTGTCAAAGACGATGGTGATCCTTATGTGGTTTATACTCCCTATAGCAAAAAGTGGAGAAATGCTTTAACAAATGATCATCTGGAATCCTTCACTTCCGCATTACAGTTTGACAATTTCCATTCTATCAAAAAAGAAGATCCGCCATCGCTTGAGTCGATGGGGTTCAAGGAAACGGAAACCGATATTCCTTCTCCAGCGGTTACGGATGCTGTATTGTCATCCTATGCTGACAAACGTGATTTCCCGGCCGAACAAGGAACTTCGCGTATTGGTATCCATCTTAGGTTCGGAACTGTCAGCATCCGCAAGCTGGCACGACAGGCCAGAAAAAAAAGTGACACCTTTTTGAATGAACTGATCTGGCGCGAATTCTATGCTCAGATCCTGTGGCATTTTCCCAGGGTAGTTGACAGTAATTTCCATAAAAAATACGACCAGCTGGAATGGCGTAACAATAAGAGTGAGTTTGAAAAATGGTGCCAGGGCAAAACCGGATACCCCATTGTGGATGCCGGAATGCGTCAGCTCAACGAAACCGGATACATGCACAACAGGGTACGTATGATTGTAGCCAGTTTCCTTACTAAGCATCTGCTTATCGACTGGCGATGGGGGGAAGCGTATTTTGCCAGAAAACTTCTGGACTATGAACTGGCTTCCAATAACGGCGGATGGCAATGGGCGGCGGGAACAGGAACGGATGCCCAGCCCTATTTCAGAATATTCAACCCCTATTCTCAGACTGATAAATTCGACCCTGAAAAGAAATATATTAAACAATGGGTAACTGAATTCGGGACCGACGATTACCCGGAACCCATGGTGGAACACAAGTCTGCAAGGGAAAGGGCTCTGGACAGGTATAAAAAAGCGGTTGGATGAAAGTATTGTTAACAGGATCGACCGGGTACATTGGCCGGCGCTTGCTGCCGGTACTTGTAAGTGAAGGCCACCAGGTTATTTGCCTGGTGCGCGACAGGCGGCGATTTGACTGGGAAGATTTTTCCGAGGACTTTCTGAGTCACGTGGAGGTCATTGAAGCAGACCTTGAAAAAGAAGAAACGCTTGAAAATCTACCGGATGATATTGATGCCGCCTACTACCTTGTTCATTCACTTACCAGCAGCTACAGCGGATTCTCAGAAACCGAACAAACAACGGCTACCAACTTCATAAACTGGATCAAAGGAACAACCGCCCGCCAGATCATTTATGTCGGTGGAATATCCAACGATGATAACCTTTCCGAGCACCTGCAATCCAGAAAAGATGTGGAGGAAATATTAAGGGATTCCGATATTCCGTTAACCGTTCTTCGGGCCGCGATAATTATTGGATCCGGCAGCGCCTCTTTCGAGATCATTCGTGACCTGGTGGAAAAACTTCCGGTAATGATAGCCCCGAAATGGCTTCAGAGTAAATGCCAGCCGATCGGTATACGGAACGTGGTTCAGTATCTTGTTAAGGTGCTGGACAACGAAAGTACATTCGGCCGGGTATTCGACATTGGCGGACCGGATGTCCTTACGTACAAGGAAATGCTGTTTGAGTATGCGCGGAAACGAAACCTTAAGCGATATATCCTGAGTGTGCCGGTGCTGTCTCCCAAGCTGTCCTCCTTGTGGCTCTATTTTGTTACAACTACCTCCTACCCCCTTGCGAGAAACCTGGTGGATAGTATGAAGCATGATGTCGTGGTCAAAAACAGCGGTATAGAAGATATTGTGCCCATAGAGAAATACAGCTACCGGGAAACCCTGGACATGGCATTCAGTAAGATAAGCCAGAAAAATATTATTTCAAGCTGGAAGGATGCCGTTTCAAACAGTACGATGAAACACAATTTCCTTGACAGAATAGACGTGCCCAAATTTGGATGCCTGCGTGATAAACGTCTTGTAAAATTTCCACAGGACAGAATTGTGCAGGTACGGGAGAATATCTGGAGCATCGGCGGATTCCGGGGATGGTATTTTGGTAACTGGCTATGGAAAATCAGGGGATTAATGGATAAAGCGGTCGGAGGTGTCGGCCTGCGACGCGGAAGAAGGAGCCCGAGTGATCTGAAAGCGGGTGACTCACTTGATTTTTGGCGGGTCTTGCTTGCCGATGAATCTGAAAAACGATTGCTGCTTTATGCGGAAATGAAATTACCGGGAGAAGCCTGGCTGGAATTCAGAATTCAGGAAGGCCCGGATGAAAGCGCCCTCATACAGACGGCAACCTTTCGACCGCTCGGTGTCTGGGGACGAATGTACTGGTACCTGATGTACCCCTTCCACGTAATAATTTTCCCTAAAATGGCCCGTGCCATCGTAAGACATTCTCCTGCATGAAAGTGTATCGGTTATACAGGCAGCAAACCCTGGCAATTTCGAGGGAGGAAGCATGGCGTTATTTCAGTTCGCCACGCAACCTGGGCGAAATTACCCCTGACTATATGAAATTCAGGATACTTGAAATCTCCGGCGGAGAAGAAATGTATGCCGGCCAGATCATCCGCTATAAGGTGAACATTTTCCCATCATTTCCTGTTGATTGGACAACGGAAATAACCCATGTGGAGCCGTTAAGCATGTTTGTGGACGAACAGCGGGCAGGGCCCTGTACCCTGTGGCATCACCAGCATCATTTTAAAGAGACTGATGATGGCGTTGAAATTACCGATGATGTCCATTATGCTTTACCGCTGGGAATACTGGGTCGGGCTGCACATGGATTGTTTGTTCATAAACAGTTAAACACTATATTTGATTATCGCAGGGAGGTCCTCGGCCGGCTCTTTCCTGCAGGAAAAAATAAGTAGAATGGATATTGTTGTAATTCTGACTTGCGCGTTCATTGTGATCGGCGTTTTCCTATTTATGGAAGGCGTGGCATGGTTTACTCATAAATACATCATGCACGGGTTTCTCTGGACCTGGCACCGGTCGCACCACAAAAAACATCCCCACACACTGGAACGAAATGATCTATTTGCCCTCGTTTTCAGTCTCCCGAGCATCGGATTACTGGCGTACTATGTGACTAATTACAATCCGTACATGATTGCCGTTGGGATCGGAATTTTCTGTTACGGACTGTTTTACTTTCTTTTTCATGACGTAATCGTACACCAGCGATTAAAATGGAGACCAAGGAAACGCAGCAAATATCTTCAGCGTATGATCAATGCTCATTACGTGCATCATGAAAAACATACGAAAGAAGATTGTGAAGCTTTTGGATTTCTCTATGCTCCTAAAAAATACGAAGCGGGGAAAAGACAGAAAGCATGAGCTCCGGCCGGAGGTTCTCGGGTAAGCGGTTCCTCAGAAGTTTCGGTTATTCCTGGAACGGAATCAAAAGTTTCATCTCCACCGAACAAAACGGGCGAATACATCTCGTTATTTCCGCCATTGTCATTATCCTCGGGTTTGTGTTAAATATTTCAACATCCGAATGGATCATGGTAATAATATGCATCGGCGTGGTCATTGCTGCCGAAGCAATGAATACCAGCATTGAAAAACTGTGTGATCACATCTCTCCGGAAAAAAATGAAAACATTGGCCGGGTGAAGGATCTGGCGTCAGGTGCCGTACTTATTGTCTCTGTTGCTGCCGCAGTTGTTGGCATTATTATTTTCCTTCCCAAGCTGATCGCCTACCAGCTGTAGGTATCCACAATAATCCGGTATCCTTCGTCTGTATACTTCCAAACCAGGATGAAACTCACCACGCTTGTATTTTCTTTCCCCTGCCATCTGGAAGTAAGCGTCGAACGGCCCAGCTGATAAACAATGGCCTGATCATCCGCTTCTATTTTCACGCCCCGGTTTCTCCACGAAGGGGGCTTTGTTTCCAGTGACTCATAATACTGATTCTGGTAAATGTCTTTCTCATCTGCAGAGACTTCAATCACTTCCAGTTCCCAGGAGACAGGATCCTTGGTATTTGCCCAGTAAGCATCGATCTCTTTACGACCGGTGACCGGTTCATTACCCGGAGAAAGCAAGACGGCATCATCCAGGTAGAATGACGCAACTTTTTTCATATCCCCGGCTTCAAATGCCTCTTCCATGGCTTCATTCTGTCTTTTGATATCTTCTTCCAGGCTCTGTGAAAAAAGCGGAAAACCAGCCAACACCATCCAAATCACAATTACTATCTTTTGTCTCATAACTAAATTTAATGACTTTGGGAGCACCTAACTAATGTTTGTTAATTTTCTTATCTTTAGCCGCAAAATTAAATTGTATGGCCCGATCCAAGATAGCGGGAGTCGGTCATTATGTCCCTGAACGCATTGTGACCAATAACGAACTCTCGCAGATTATTGATACAAGTGATGAATGGATAATTGAACGAACAGGGATTCACGAACGGCGATTTATTGATCCGGCCAAAGACACCCTCGCAAACATGTCGGCCAAAGCCTCGCAAATGGCATTGGAACGGGCAGGGATCGATGCCGGTGAAATTGACATGATCGTTTTTGCGACGATTACCCCGGATTACTTTTTTCCCGGGTCCGGTGTTCTGCTGCAACGAGAACTTGGGCTGGAATCCATTCCCGCACTTGACCTGAGAAATGCCTGCTCCGGTTTTATTTATGCTCTTTCCACTGCAGACCAGTTTATCCGAACCGGCATGTACAAGAAGATCCTGGTGGTTGGGGCCGAAATTCAGTCCACCGCACTCGATCTCACAACCCGTGGCAGATCGACTGCTGTAATCTTCGGGGATGGCGCAGGTGCTGCGGTACTTACAGCCAGTGAAGAGCCGGGAATCCTCTCCACCCACCTCCATTCTGATGGGCGTTTTGCTGAAGAACTTTACGTGAAAGATCCCGGCAGCTCAAGGCCAAGGGAGGAAAGGCAGCCTGAACAGATCCTTGATACATCCACTTATAAGGTGTATATGAATGGTAATCTGGTCTTTAAACATGCGGTAGTAAGATTTCAGGAAGTTATACAGGAAGCCCTGGAAGAGAATAACATGGATATTTCCGACATTGATCTTTTGATACCGCACCAGGCCAATCTGAGGATCAGCAATTATCTCCAGCAAAAACTGGGTCTTGCCGAAGACAAGGTCTACAATAATATTATGCGGTATGGAAATACGACCGCAGGTTCCATTCCCATTGCCATGAGTGAAGCCTGGCAGGAAGGAAAAATAAAAGACAATGATATCGTGTGTCTGGCAGCCTTTGGCAGTGGTTTTACCTGGGCGTCAGCACTCATTAAATGGTAATATGAAAACAGTAACCTACAACCCCAGTCCGCTCGAAGTAGAATTCGCTAAAGCATTCCATGCGGTATCTGAACACATTGAATCCAAACTGGAGAATGTTTCCATTGAGCGAATTGAATGTGACCTTGAAGCAGACAATCCATTTGTGAAATTCTTCTTAACGGATCAGGACAATGATCCGCATGAGATTGTAATGAAAATAATTCAACTGCCTGATAAATTCTAAAAAAAAGGCCCTTCCAACCGGAAGAGCCTTTTTTTATGAACCAGGCTGACTAACTGCTTTTAAACAGTCCGCGTACAGGCATGGTCACTATTTGTTCGCCATTGCTCATGCGCAGAGTGAAAATTACCTCAAAGTAGGTATCTGCCTTGTCCAGGACAGGGTTGCAAATAGCCCCCGATGCAGTAAATAAATCCAGGTTTCTGGTATAATCATAAGTCCTGCTGTTTACTGTGATCTCCTGGTCCTCAACAACCGCATAGGCTGTACAGCCACCAATGTTTACATCACCGGCACGGGCCTCTACCAGCAGGATACTTTCAATTTCCAGGTCTCCCCCTTCCACTTCCATCGAATAGGTTATGGAGGTGGTCGGTTCGTACCCGTTCGTTATAAAGCCCAGTCCGACTTGCTGATCATATTCCCGTCCGGGAAACATGATGGCCACGTCTGGCTTGCTATCTGTAAGTCCGTCAAAATCATCCGATTCCAGACAAGATGTAAGGGTCATCAGACCAGTGATAAATAGTATTGTCAGTATATTTTTCATATTGATATTATTCAGTTAGTTAATCAACATCCCACCAAACCGGATCAATCAGCTGTGACTGATTCTCCAGGTTAGGATTTGAGGACAATTCATTTGCCGAATACAACAGGCGCACCGGAATAGAGCCGTCGGAAGTCCCCGGGGTGGAACTTGGCTGGAACTCCGGGTACCCGGTTCTTCTCCAGTCATTAAAAGATTCCACCCCGTTGCCGAATTGCGAAACCCATTTGTCCCTGATGACCACCTGTAACTGTTCCTCGTCGGAACCGGCCGCATCAAATGCTGCCAGTCGGGATGCAAGATAGGTTTGTGCATCACTTCCATCTACTCCTGACGCATCCAGGGAGGCTGTCAGCGCATTTTCATAATAGGTACGTGCATCACCGGGAATGTCCAGCATCAGGGCTGCTTCTGCCAGTAAAAACTCCTGTGTATAATAGGTATAGAGCCGCATCGGTGCTTCACCATTATCTCCAACCGGGAATGTTCCGAGCACTGCCCGTACTGCCTGCAACGGTGGAGTACCGGTTCCCCCATTTTCATAACCCAGATACGTACCCTGACCCTGGTCATTAATGAATTCATCAATCCGCGGATCATTCAATACATTCAACGAGTCAATGAATCGCTGGCTGATAGCGATATCACCCGGCCGGCGGTTAAAGGCAAAATCATACAGGGGGTGCTGGTTCCCGTTGGTGGTGCCAAAAGGAACATTGAAATTATCGCCGTTATTGCGAAGTAACTCATCCCCGTTGACCAGGGCCGTTATGGCACTGGCCGCTTCAGAAGGATTAATCTTTCTCTGCTGCAACCAGTACTTCACCTGTAAGGAATTACCAAGTCGAAGCCACTTTTCAGCATCTCCACCATAGATCAGGTCACTGGCGCCCGGATTATTTCCCAGGTCATCGCCATTCAGCAGTGTTTCTGCATTCTCCAGCATCCCCAGGATCCCGTCATAGATCATTGACTGATCATCGAAGACAGGCGCAACGATATCAATATCCTGAAGGCTTTCCTGGAAGGGCACATCTCCGTAAAGATCTGTTGTAACCCCAAAAAGATAGGCCATATGAATATCCGAGATCGCCTGGTAAAGGGCGTCATCGTCACTGGCTGTTTCGGATATTTTTTTAAAATCAAGCAACGCTCCGGCGTAAATCCCAAACCAGACGTTATCCGCCTCGGTACCATTAAAGAAATAGGTATCGTACGACAGCAATTGGTTATTGGTTCCGGCCAGTTGCTGGACAATGGCCAGCGTCTGCAGGTTCAGGTCCTTCCCCATAATAAATGCGGTGTTGACCTGGGCCGCAGGCAGAATCCTGTCCGGCGAAACATCGACCGGGTTATTCGGATCGTTGTTTATATCCAGCCAGTCTTCACATCCTGTGAACAGAAGAAGACTGACCAATAGAAATATATAGTTACTTTTCATTGTATTCATGTCTTAAAATGTGAATTTGATATTGAATCCGTAGTTGACCAGTCCGGGTGATGAATTCCATTCCAGACCCCGTGCGAGTGCACCTGGCGCATTGGCAACTTCGGGATCAATGTGTCCGCCCAAATTGGGCGCGTAGGTCCAGAGGTTCCGTCCTGAAAACGATACGTCAAATGAGTTGAACGGTGTTTTGTCGACCAGTGCCGAAGGAAATGTGTACCCAATGGTTATTTCCCGCAACCTGACATAGGAGGCATCAAATACCGAACCTTCAAAGAAAGATCCGCTGACACTTCTCCAGTAAGTCTGGGCATCAACCTGAATATTGTTGGTCACTTTTTCTCCGGCGTCATCCAGGATGAATTCTCCGGAAGCATCCACAAGATATCCGGGGATCACGCGCGGTGCCTCACGGTCAACGGCAGTTTCCTCAATAGACCCAAGCACACTGGCAAAACCAATAGTGTTGGACCAGATGTCGCCGCCGTATTGTATATCAAACTGAACACCAAGTCTCAGGCCTTTCCAGGAAAGACGATTGATCAGCGAGGCATTCCAGTCCGGGTTCGGATCTCCGACTACCTCATACTCGGTGCTGTTGAAAAGCGTTCCCCGGTTGGGTCCGTTGCCTAACACCAGCAACTGGCCTGTTTCGGGATCTGTTGCGTATGGAGTACCCCTGAATACACCCAGCGGTTCACCAACTACAGCGCTTGATTCCGCCCCGGTAAATCCGGAAAGGAACGTTGCATCAAGACCTTCAGCAAGTTCATTCACCTGGTTCCTGTTCCGGGAAAAGTTCACAATTGCATCCCACTGGATGGCACCACGATTCAGGATTTCAGCGGTCACGACAGCTTCCCACCCTTTGTTGGTGATCGACCCGGCATTGGTTACAAACTGTGTATATCCGGTGGTAACAGGTAACTGGAGAAACAATATCTGGTCTTTAGTTTCCTGGTCGTAGTACGTAACATCCACGTTGAACCGATTATTGAAAAGGCCCAGGTTGATCCCAAATTCAAGGGACGAGGTTTCCTCCGGCTTCAGGTTATCGTTGCCCAGGATATTACTCTGCGTAAATGCCGCATTCCCAAGGAATGGAAAATTAACGCCTCCCGTATTGTTTCCCAGACTTGGTACAACGTAGGTCGTGGTTGTCAGGAACGGAGGCGCATCATTACCCACGGTTGCGTATGCTGCCTTCAGTTTTCCGAAGGAGAGTATATCACTGTCCATGTTCAGGGCATCCGTAAAGATGAGGGTACCGCTGATACTCGGGTAAAAGAAACTGTTGTTGTCCAGCGGCAAAGTGGAAGACCAGTCATTACGCCCGGTCACGTTCAGGAAAGCCCAGTCACGGTACCCGAGGGTTACATCCGCAAATACGCCCATCAGGCGGCGGTTAAACCAAACGCCATTCCTTGTGTCAACAATGACATTTTCCGTGTTAAGGATATTATTGATACCCGGCGTGGTAATACCTGTGCCTTGTACAATAAACCGGTCACGCCGGGTACTGTTGAGGTTATGTCCGAGGGTCACATTCAGATTGAAATCCTCGCTCAAATCCTTGTCGGCAGTCAGCAGGAGTGTAGACTCGTACAGCTGGAAAGACAGTTCATCCTGAATGATCAGACCATCATTGAAACGGGCACTTCCGCGCGCATAAACTTCCTTACGGTTTTCGCTGTTCACGTCAAACCCGAACTGGTAATTCAAGGATAACCAGTCATTGAAATCATATCCCAGTTTCACATTTCCCAGAAAACGATCAATTTTATTAGTCGACGGGTTATTGATCGCTGACCACAACGGATGATCATTGGACGAATAGAAATTCTGCTGCCCGTTGATCTCATACGGACGACCATTCAGGTCATAACTCCGGGGAATACTTGGCATGATAAAGAATACGGATGATCCGTTATTTCCCTGGGGTGAGCCCTGAAGCTGTGTATTGATATACTGAAAACTACCGCTTAAAAGCAGTTTATCGAGCAGCTGGGTGCTCCCTGCCAGCCTGATATTGGTACGCTGAAGATCAGACTCCGGAATAATCCCGCTCTGGTCTGTTCGCCCAAGCGATACGATAAACCCGGAAGCCCCGTTGCTGCCGGCAAGTTCCACATTATTGGTCCACAGGTAGCCATCGTTAAAGAAATCACGAACGTTATCAGGGTACGCCACATACGGCACCCGGTTTCCGTTATGATCCGTGATGGAATCATTGGGAATAGCGCCAAATGGCCTTCCCCATGAATTGGATGAAACGGGAGAATGGTGGCGGAATGACAATCCCTGGCCGTATTCATTCTGGTACTGCGGGAGAATATTGACCCGCGACAGGTTGAACGATGAAGAAACGGTAACTGATGTACCACGCAGATTGGAGGGTCTTTTTGTTGTGATCACGATAGCCCCGTTGGCGGCACGGATACCATACAAGGCAGCCGCGGCCGGCCCTTTCAGTACCGTAATATCCTCTATGTCTTCCGGATTGATATCGAATCCGCGGCCTCCGCCAATAGATCCGCTTCCGAATACTTCAGCCGACCCGGACCCTACATCACCACGCACAAAATCGTTGTCGATCGGAATACCATCAACAATGATCAGCGGTGAATTCCTGCTGTTACCAGCCAGTGAGGTCGCCCCCCGGATAAGTATAGTGGTTCCACCACCCGGGGCACCTGAATTCTGATTGATGTTAAGGCCGGCAACTTTTCCCTGTAATGATTCAAATACATTATTCGTGCTTTTCTGCGACAGATCCTGTCCGTCCACTTCCTGCACACTGTATCCCAGAGCGCGTTGTTCACGCTCAATCCCGGCAGCAGTCACGATCACCTCACCGAGTTGTTTGGTATCCGTGGTCATCGTAACATCAATGGATGTACGGTCTCCGACGGTTATCTCCTGGGTACTAAGACCAATAAATGAAAATACCAGGGTGGCATTGCCGTCGGGTACATTAATCCGGTAATTGCCATCGATATCTGTAACCGTACCCTGGGCGGTTCCCTTGACTACTACGTTTACACCTGGCAAAGAAGATCCGTCATCAGCGGAGGTCACCTTTCCAGAAACTTCCGTTTGTGCCAGAACAACCCCAGGGGCCAGGAACAGAACGAGGAAGCAAATTCGTAAAAACTTCTTCATATAAATTTGTTTTGAAATGAAAAATGACTCAGTGGGTTGCAGCGCATTATCACCACACAAATAAAAAATCCACCTTACCCCAAAGTTGCCGATTTGCCTTGCGGGATGAATCCCCCAAATCGAATGAAAAAAATGGCGGTATTTAGAAAAAAGGCATAAAAAAAGGGGATTTGCATCCCCCTTCCCCCTTTTTAGGTTACCTCAGTATTTGGGATTCTGTTCCAGATTTGGATTTACATCTGTTTCACGTCTCGGAATAGGAAACACCATATCATCGGAGTTATAGGGAAATCCGTTTACATCCTGCTTCGTACGTTTCAGGTCGTGCAGTCGCTGGCCCTCAAATGCCAGTTCCCTTCTCCGTTCCAGCAAAATATCGTCGAGGTCTGCAGATCCCAGATCAGACAGCCCGGCACGGTCACGTATCAGGTTGATGTCTTCCAGGGGGGTGGCTCCTACCGTCGTTCCGAGACGATAATTAGCCTCGGCCCTGGTCAGATACATTTCTGCCAGCCGCATCACCTGGATATTTGTGCCGTTGGAAGCCCATTTACCGGTCTTCGGTTGTCCGTCTTCGCCAACGTAGAACAGCTCCAGACGTTCATCTCCGTCTTCATACAGGTCAAGATGTTTCTGGAGAATATCAATATCTCCGTCACGGCCCACTCCCGGCAGGTTGGCGTAAAAGGTCTGGAGTCCGGAATTGGATGTACCTGCATTAAACGTGGAGTTTTGCTGAACCGCAAAGATATCTTCAGAAGTATTCGATGCGTTGTTGAATACATCCGCATAGGTACTTACCAGCTGGTAACCTCCTTCGGTGATCACCCGGTTTGCCGCGTCCCTTGCTGCCGCGTAATTCTCCTGCTGAAGATACACGCGGGAAAGTGTGGCGGTGGCCACATAGGTATTGGCAAAGAATCCATTGCGCTCTTCCATCAGGGTTTCAGCGGTGGTAAGATCTTCCAGCACCTGCTGGTAGACCTCTGCCACTGTGGCCCGGCTTACAAATGCGCTCTCATCAATCTGGGTGGTTCCGGTCAGTACGATCGGGACCCCGGGCTGGTCATTGGCCTCCCCGGCTTCGTATGGAAGTGCATACACCCTGACCAGTTCAAATAAAAGGGTCCCACGAAGCCACAAGGCTTCTCCCCGTACCTGTGACCGGATTCCCTCATCAACGATATCAATATTATCAAGAACCGTATTTGCGATATTGATGGTATTGTACGCCCGCATCCAGTTGTCCCGGGCCAAGGCATTATCATCGATGAGGTCCTTGTCAAACACATCTTCATAGGTATCAAAGGTGCCGTTCCAGGTAATTTCCCCGTCATTGCCCATCAATTCACTGAAGAGGTTAAAATCGGCACCAAAAAGTTCGCCGCCTTCCGGCCGGCCGTCAGATGCGGTCCCGAATTGCCCGCCTATCTCGCTATATCCCGAGATCAGTACGTTTACGACATTCTCCGAGCTGCTAAGCGCCACATCGGAGCTGATTGACTGCTGTGGTTCGACATCCAGTTTATTATCACAGGCCGGAAGACCCAGAAATACTGCCAGTGTCGTTATTGCTATATATATTTTTTTCATCTGTATCATTATTAAAAACCAAACTTAACTCCGAAAATGAGTGAGCGCGGCTGAGGCGCGGTGTAGAAATCACGGCCGCCGCGGATATTATTCGTCTGATTAGCGGGGTTTGTGCCATCGAAATTCACTTCAGGATCCCATCCTTCATAACCTGTGAAGGTTAGCAGGTTCTGCCCCGTTAAATACACACGAACGTTTCTCAAACTGAGTGGTGTCAGCCAGCGATCGGGCAACTCATAGGCAAGTGTCATGGTTCTCAGTCGAAGATAGTCACCGTCATACAGGTACCTGGTTGAGTTATCCACCCCGTTTCCGCCTAGAAAACGTACTTCCGGCACATCGGTCACATCACCGGGTTGTTGCCAGCGGTCAAGCTGATCGGCTGTCTGGTTATCAAAGAAATCAAATCCGGATGTCTGGAAACTTCCGGCATCATTAAAGATCTGGTTGCCCGTAACAAACTGGAACAGGAATGACAACTCAAATCCTTTATACGACAAGGTGTTTGTCATCCCCCCGATCCAGTCAGGAAAAGGGGATCCGACATGTTGTTCCATGGCAGCTGAATAATCGTTGGTAAGTTCGCCGCTGCCATCTCCCAGTTCAAACATAGCATCTCCCGTCTCCGGGTTAACGCCTGCATATTTGACCATATAGAATACCCCTATCGGATACCCTTCTTCCGCCCGGTTGATACCAGAAGTGATGATCTGTCCTTCCAGGTCGGTTATTACGTTCGTATTGTAAGCAAGATTCAGGCTGGTCGACCACGAAAGCGGACCGGTAAGATTCTGTGTATTCAGAACAAATTCAAAGCCCTCATTCTCCAGTTTACCAATATTCTGTGTTACGACCCCGAAACCACTGGTGGCCGGAACATTAACATCCAGAAGGAGATCATCTGTTTTCTTGAGATAGTAATCAATTTCACCGGTTATGCGGTCATCGAACAACCCAAAATCAATTCCGATATCAATCTGCCGGGTTGTTTCCCACTTCAGGTCCGGGCTCGGCACGCTGATGGGCCTGGTTCCTGATAATCCGCCATAACTTGTCCCCTGGTATAGTCCGAGGGCATCAAAATTACCGATCTCGGAATTACCCGTAAGACCGTAGCTGGCCCGCAGTTTCAGGAAGCTTACCAGGTTACTGCCTCCAAGGAATGGTTCCTGTGTCACGATCCATCCTGCAGATACCGCCGGGAAAAATCCGTAACGGTTATCTTCCCCGAATCGGGAGGACCCGTCCACCCGTCCGCTCAGGGAAACCAGCAGCTTGTCAAAGAATTGCATGTTGGCTCGGGCAAAAACCGACGTATAGGAAAATCGCGATCCCAGCGAGGTGAAAGCCTCGGCTTCCGCGGCACTCGCGATCTTTTTAAAAGCGTCACTGGGAAATCCCCGGGCCTGGATGGACCCAAGTATCCGGTCCGATTGCTGATAACTGAGACCTGCCACCACTTCGAGTGTATTCGTTTCCGATATGACAGGGGTATAGGTCAGGTAGTTGTCTACCGTGTAATTCACCACCCGAACCGATCTGAACTCGCCCTGACCTGCCGGAGCACCGTCCTGGGTCTCACGCCCCTGGTAATTATCCTCAATCTGGTTAAGCAGATCCAGTCCAAACTTGGAAGTGAACAACAGGTTATTGGTAATTTTGAAATTTCCCTGTGCATTGGCCAGGGTACGGTAAATGACCGTATTGGCGGTTGCATCACGATGCTGGATCAATCCGTTGTAATAGACTGTATTGGTATTCAGACGGCCGGTTTCCGGATCAATTTTCGGCTGGACCGGCGGGAGTGCGACCAGCTGCAACGGGGTGGCAAAGGCATTGTCATTGGCCACCCGATCAAGCTGTGTACGCACCAGGTTAAAATTACTCGAAAAGGAAAAACGGTCCGAGACCTTATGGTCCAGGTTAAGCCGTCCGCTCAGGCGATTAAAATCATTTCCTATGAGAATCCCCTCCTGGTCGGTGAAAGAACCACCGAAGTAGAAGCGTGTTTTATCATCGCCGCCTGATGCCGAAACATTTAATTGATTGATCCGGCCGGTACGGAAAGCTTCGTCCTGCCAGTCGGTGTTGTTATTATCTCTCCATCCCGGAATGGCGGCATCCTTCAGTTCTTCCAGGTTGGATAAACCGAAGAATTCGGCCGGTTCAAATCCGAAATCTTCTTTTGAGTTGTTATATGCTTCATCAAATAATTCATTGTATTGCTCTCCGTTCAGCCAGTCTCTTTTATTACTGGGTTCGCTGTAACCAAGCGAATAATCCACGTTAAACTGCGTCTTTCCGGAGCGTCCGGATTTGGTAGTAATAATCACCACTCCGTTCGCGGCACGGGAACCGTAGATTGCCGCTGCCGAAGCATCTTTGAGTACTTCAATGGATTCCACATCATTGAAATTGATATCTGCCAGCGGGTTAGTCGGCTCATTATTGGTAATCCCCTGGTTTTCACTGGTAATGGGAATTCCGTCCACCACAAATAATGGCTGGTTACTCGCCGTAATGGATGAAGAACCACGTACACGCATTTTAATCGCCTGTCCTGGTTTCCCACTCCCCTGCTGGATGAAAACTCCGGCAGTGCGTCCCTGGAGTGTATTCTCAATGCTCGTGGTAGGGATGTTTTCAATATCCTTCCCATCTACCTGGGCGATGTTGCCGGTAAGGTTCCTTTTAATCTGGGTACCGTACCCGACAACCACCACCTCATTAAGCTGGGTTATATCCTGGGACAGCCCGACATTGATATTCGTCCTTGCATCAACAGGGATTTCCTGGGTGATGTACCCCACGTAAGAAAACAGTAGTACGGGGTTATCGCCGCTTATTTCAAGCTGGTAATTCCCGTCTATATCTGTAACGGTACCAATTGTGGTCCCCTGAAGGATCACGTTTACCCCGGGAAGCGGTTCGTCCGATTCCTGGTCAGTTACCGTACCGGAAATTGTTCGGTTCTGTGCCTGTGCCATAAAAGCACCGGTACTAAATAATAAAAGAAGTAAAAAGTGTTTCATATGAGATCTGGTTAGTTAGAAATGGGGTTATTTCCCTTCTAACTAAGTTCCTCATATGAATGCGCATAAAAATCCCCCGTATTACCTGAAATATTAACACGGGTCATCACCTGTTTAGGGGTACAGTCAGATCAGTTTATCCCGGGTTGCTTTGGCAATTGCTTCTGATTTACTGTTTACCTGGAGTTTAGCGTAGATGTTTTTTATATGGCTTTTTGCGGTTTCTTTAGTAATAAATAAGTCCTTGGCAATCATACTGTAGCTTTTACCCTTGGCCAGTAATTCAAGCACCTCGGTCTCCCGGGCGGATATGGGGGAGTTAGGATTTCGCTGAAATGACTTTACCACCATTTTGGCGATATTCGAGGTCATCGGTGCCCCTCCCTGTATTACTTCTTTGATTGCCGTAAGCAATTCTGTGTGATTCGTGTTTTTGGTGATGTACCCGGAAGCCCCTGCACATAAGGCCTGGAAAACCAGTTCGCTGTTTTCATAAATGGTGTTTACCAGGATCTCAATACCCGGATTGAGTTTTTTAATGGCAGTGATCGCTTCAATCCCGCTCATTCCCGGCAATTCGAGATCCATGATGATAATTTCGGGCTTGTCTTTCTTTAATCCATCTATAGCATCCTCCGCATTATCATAGGTGCTGACGACATAGTAATTACTGATACTGTTTATGATCAGCGAAAATCCTTCCCTGACCGCGTCATTATCTTCCACAATAACTATTCTGGATCTGAAGTAATTCATGATTGTTGTTTTTTGTTTAACATATTTTTGACCTTATTTTTCAATGTTGCTTTGGCTAGTTGTCCGGTAAAGCGAATACGTGTTCCGGTACCCGGAGTGGATGAGATCACGAATTCACCACCGATCTGATCGGCCCGGCTTCGCATATTTCGCAACCCGTTGCCTTTGGAGACCTCCTCCATATCGAATCCGTTCCCGTTATCCTCTAATATTAGTACGAAACCGGTGTCGTTAAGTTCGAGATGAAAATAGACTTCTGTGGCTCCGCCATGCTTCAGGGTGTTTGTCATGGCTTCCTTAAAAATGAGCACAAGCTGCCGGCTCCATCCTGACGGAAGGTCAATCCCCTCCCGTAAATCGCCAAGAATATCCGAGTAAAAAGCAATCTCAGTATTCTCAAACAGTTCTTCGCCGAAATCCTTGATATAGGTATACAGGTTATCCAGGTTATCACTTTCCGGATCTATGGACCAGATAAAATCTTTGGTGCCTGTAAAAAGAGATTTAGAATGCTTTTCAATATTTTTTAAAAGCTGATCCACCTCCTCCGTCCGGTCCTTGAGTTTTAAACTGATCAGGTTGGTAAACATGGTAATACTGGCCAGCTGGTTTCCCATATTATCATGAAAATCACGTGCCATTCTTTTCCGCACTTTGCCCTGCTCCTCCTGTCGTATTTTTTCAATGGTAAGGATCTTATTCAGATTTGATCGTACGCGGTAATTATTATACAGCGTGATCATGATAATAAAGTACACAAGCAGCGCTACAAAGAACCAAGGGCGTTGCCAGAACGGAGGTATGATGGAGAATGCAAAAGTGGCGGGCTCCTCATTCCAGATTCCGTCACTGTTGGCGGCTATGACCTCAAACCGGTAATCTCCGGGAGACAGGTTGGTAAATGCAGCCTCTGACGAAACAGTTTCCGGCGACCATTGATCATCCAGGCCTACCAGGCGGAATTTATACCGCACCTGGTCGGGATTCTTCAGGCTGTTTCCGAAATAACGGACAATTATGTTGTTTTCCTTGTACGACAGGTCTAAGTCGTAAGGAAGCTTATGCCATGTGGTTACGGAATCCGCGTATTCGTTCCAGTCCACTTCGTGGTAATCCAGTTTGACATCTGAAACGTACACGATGGGCTCGTGTTCGTTAATCCGGTAATATTCAGGCTGATATTTAAAAACACCCTGCTCGGTCCCGAACCAGAGGCTCCCGTCCGCCTCCTGGTATATTGAATGAGGCAATGTCTGAAGGTCTGAAAAGACTTCGTTGCTCATGTAGTTTTTTATATGTTCAATCTGCCCACTGGAATCCAGCGATAACCGAAGCACTCCGCGTTCCGTGCCCACTATAATATCTCCTGTCTTTTCTTCTATCATCAGATTATAGATCAGGTTTGAGTGCAGACCGTTTTCATCTGTGATGTATTCGTAATTTCCCGTCTCCTCATTGATCCGGATGATGCCATGTCCGGAATACCCAATCCAGAAATTACCGTAATTGTCCTGAATGGCTACATTGATCCGTTTATTAAAAACTTCAGGATGGTAATACCCTTCGGTCAGACGATCGTCCTGGAAATAATTGAATCCTTCCCTTGTGACAATCATGACACGTCCGTGTTCCGGCTCCGAAATCCCCCAGATTATATTATCAAACAGACCGTCAGCCACCGTAAAATGATGAAACTGCTGCCCGTCATACATTGCCAGCCCCTGTACGGTACCTATCCATATCCTTCCGTCGCTATCGCAAAACAACGACCGTACCCCGGTAAACATAAACCCGTCCTCTTCTCCAATATTCCGGAAAGTCCCTTCTTCATAGACTAAAAGTCCCTCCAGCTGCAGTCCGAACCAGATGCGTTTTTCCTTGTCCATGATACTGCTGGAAACATATTTATTATGGACCAGCGGGTTATCATTAAAAGACCGTATGCCATCACCGCTTAACTGGTACAACCCGTCACCGAAAGTACCGAACCAGTAGTTGTTTTCACTATCCCGGATAATGGATGTCACCGCCTCACGGGTAAGTCCGTGATCTTCGTTATAATGAAGAAACAATTCACTGTTGAGCTGGTACAGTCCGTCCCCGTCTGTCCCAAACCACAAATTATTCTCCCGGTCACAAAGGATCACATTAACCCCCTCATCGGTAAACCCCTGGTCCGATCCGAACATGCGCAGTTGCCCGTTCCTGTAATTATAGATACCTGTGGCTGAAACTGCCCAGAAGTTATTGCGGTCGATCACGTGAATCGACTTGATGAACATGTTGCGCATGCCGTTCAGGAATTCAACAGGATGCTCGGTTTGTTCGGGAAGATATCGGATTATTCCTTTATTGGTACCCAGCCACAGTGTGTCACGACGGTTCTGGATAGAAAGGAGGAACCCTCCGAATTCCTTATTTTCGAGCACTGTCCGGAAGGTGTCGTCCTCATAAACGATCATCCCCTGGATGGAGGATACAAGCCAGATCCGACCGTGGCTGTCTTCTTCAATATCGATGATATTGTCATTATCTGAAATTTTCGGAAAATCCAGAAAGTCGATACGCTGACCGTCACGGCTGATCCTGCCCAGGTTTCCTCCGAAGGAGGAGAACCAGATGTTTCCATTACTATCCTCAAAAAGGGTATGGACCGAATTATGATCGTCTTCCATGGACACCCGGAAATTGGTAAACTCTGAACCGTCGTATATGGATATGCCTTCCGCAGTGGCTGCCCACAGTCGTCCGCGCCGGTCTACCATAACGGTTCGGACATAATTAGAGGCCAGTCCGTCCTTTATGGTAATGTTCTCAAAAGACTCACCGTTAAACCTCGAAATTCCCCCTCCAAGGGTGGCTGCCCACAGGTTCCCGTAATGATCGGTACATAAGTCCACTATCCGGTCATGAACCAGGCCGTCACTGATCGAGTAATTAACGAAATTATAAGACTGTCCTCCAGCGCTGAATGCGACGAGAAGGCCGAATAGTGTAAAAAATATGGTGCTCTGTAATTTCATTCCCCGGGAATGAAAATAATGTTTTATAAACTATCACCCATATTGGGGGATTCTATCTCAGAATATACAATTTACCTACCCCTTTGTCAAAGGCGGCATCACCACCGGTCGATCTGTGTTCAAAGGCCTCCCCGGTCTGGCGAAGCAACACCCTGTACAGGTATACCCCGTTGGCCAGCTGATCCCCGAATTCATCGGTTCCGTCCCAGGCATAATCAGTAATGTTGTTACCAATGTGCACCGGCCCAAGTTCGTCCTGCGTAATCTCCCGGACCACCTTGCCCGTGACCGTCATGATCTGGATCTTTATTCCCGACGGTATTTCGGCGCCGGTCAGCGTAAATACAAAACGAGTACTGGTGGAAAAAGGATTCGGATAGGGATAAAAATTTGTGATGGTCGATTCATTGATCACCTCAAAATTAATCTCGTAGGGCTCTTCTCCTGCCTTGTTGCCACTGGCATCTTCTGCCTGCAGCTGAAGGGAATATAATCCATTTTCAAGTCGTTCCGGCCGGAACTCAATACGATAAGGTTCGTCATCCCCGGCCGCGTACCAGGTGAGTAATGGCGAACTGAAAGGAATTCGCCGGAAGGTACAACCCTGGCAGTTTTCTTTAAAAAGCAGGTTGACTCCGGTCGTATCCTGTTTCAGAAGAAAATCATTATTGTCCATCATCCGGGCAGTAATCAGCGGCGTTGGCGATACAATATCACCGTCCATGATATATTCTCCGTCAAAAACGACATCAATAACCGGATTTATATTATCGGCATTCACCTGCAGGTAGGCACCCAGGTCAATGACATTGTTATCATAATATTGTTCCGGGAGAATGAACGGATTCACAAACACCTGGTAGTCGATGGTACCGGCATTGTCACTGGTCTCAGTCAGCACGCTGAAACGGGTTGTGTCACCCGGGGCCGGGGCACTGATCCTGAATTCATCTTCCAGCATCGTACGTGTGGTGCGGTTGAATAACTCATAGGTTACCGCTAGAGAATCTGTGAATTCCTTATCTCCTATGTTGACGAATTTAAATTCATTTTCAATGGTTTCTCCTTCATCAAGTACCACCTGAGGCGGGGCAACTGATGATGCCAGGATGATTCCTTCCGGAACAGTCTCGTAGCTCACCAGCCAGTCATTAACCACCGGTGCGGTAAAATCAGTTTCGTCAGCAACCGCCAGCCTGAGTCGAAGGTAGGGATACTGAACGGGATCAATGGCTGATAAATCTTCGCTGCCGCTGGTAATATCAGTTCGGATTTCTGTTTCTGCCCCATGAAGACCGACTCCAAGCAGGTCAAGTTTTACATCATCGTTTATTTCCCGGCTGATGTGAAAGAGCAATTCTCCCCATTCTGATGCTGGTCCGATCAGCGTACTTTCCAGTATTGCCGATGTCTGATAGCCAATGATCGTTTCGATCAGGGTCAGGTCCTGTTCTTCCAGAGGAATGCCCTCGGAGCGTATTATGCTGGCGGTCCCGGGGGCACTTCCTTTCCGTCCAATGATAATTACCGGTTCGCCCGGCGTCCAGTTGTCAATCTCATCCGCCGCGAGCCCGATCAACGTAAGTTTGTTTCTGAGGGCAGCCGACCATCCTGCAAAACCAGGGTAGCCGATAGTGAATGCCAGCACCGGGTCACCGATATCGACGGCATCAATATAGGCAAACAAGTCACCGGAACCCGAGGCAATGGAGGCATTGGTATAAGTGTTTATGATCTGCGGCTGTCTTCCGCAAGTCCTGGGATCCGCAACCTGAAAAGGCAGTGCCAGGTAGGGCACCGCTGTGGTTCGGTCAAATGCAACAATGTTAAAGGTATTATCGGCACATTCCTGTCCAAAAATGATGTATTCGGCTCCCCCAACACGCAGTGAAACGTCCTGATTGGTAACATCGGATGAAGAACCACCCGTGTAAACGGTTACGTCGACAGGCGTCTCGGCAAATTTGAGTATCCTCCTGTCCGCATCCGGCTCCAGACCGGCATACCGGTTCTGAACAAATTGCGGAAATTCACGCTGGGTCCACCCTTCAGGTCCGTTTTCAATGTAGGCAAATGATGTGGTTTGCCATTCTTCACTTTCACCTTCGCCCGGATCAGTGTATCGTGTGCGCCAGTAGTAAACGGCACTGTCGGCAGCCCCGGATGATAACAGGGTGACTTGCCACGATGCAAGGGCATTTCCCTGCACCGTGGTGGTTTGACGCACCGGACTGTTGAATACGGAACTTGTATCAATCTCGAACGTATATGACCTGTTCTGACTGAACGGGCTGGTGGAACTGGTGGTGAGCGTGACGGTCTGACTATTCACAATTCCGAAATTCGCGGGAAACAGATTTTGGGTAGCGTTGCTGGGTATAAAGAAATTCAGAATACCCGAGTTATTATTTTCATTAAGCTCTTCGCGATCATTTTCAGGATCGATCAGCACCTGAAACTGATTGTTGCCGAATGCATTCGCGTCCATGGGTATCCTTACCTGGAGGGTATCACGGTAATACACCTGGTAAAATACCGAGTCGAAGGTCTCCATCGTATTGTCCCGCAGGGTTCGCGTTACCTCTATCCGCAGGCTGTCATTTCGTGCTTGTCCAAAATTCCGGACAATCACATTCATAAAAATTTCCTCCAGCTGATTGGTGATGGGCTCGTCATTTGGTGTCGTTATGAACAGCTGATTGCTGTTGGTCTCATAATCAGGAAGCGGGGCACCAAAAACCGGAACAGCAGGATCACCGAGAAGCACCATCTGCTCAACCTGGGCCACATTCACCGCTGCATTGCCCACCTGGTTGATATAAAGTCGGGCTACCTCCTTCTGAATGTCTCCCACGCCTTTGGTTAGGAATACGGAATCCCCGTAAAGTGTTTCATAAAACATCTCGGTATACCGGCGAAGCGAGGAAGAGAATCCGAATGAACTGTGGGCAATAAATCCGACTGACCCCTTATTCTGGGCAAGGGTCCAGTCCTCACCAAAAACAACTGATTCTGAAAAGAACTGCCCGGCCTGGCAGCCATTAACAAGGAACATCGGATACTTATCCGGGTTGTTATACCCCATGGACGGGTCACTTACATACCCAATGTCAATATCTGTTATAAAAGGTGCAGAATGTCCGAAAAACGTAACCAGGTTCAGGCCATCGTTGACTTCGTCACTGATGTTAATTAACTGAACCTCCTCCGTATTGTCCTTTCGCACGGTGGCTACCTCACCTCCGAAATAAATATTCTCCGCTATGTCCGCAAAATCATTCATGTACCGGTTAAATACCACAAGTTCAAGTGAGGAAAGTCCACCAGAAAGGTGCAGCAGATCTTTTCTGTACAGATCATCAAACGGCTGGGATTCCATTGACCGCACCTTGTTCAGGTAAGCAAGTACCTGACCGGCATTGACGGCAGGTATGCGGCCTGTTGGGATTGCCGGAACGTGCGGCTGACCACCAAGACCGGCGGTGAAATGCATATCTGAACCCGGCATCCCTGCACTCGGGACAAGGTCCCGCATCCGGTAGGTTGTTCCGAAAACGTCCTCCTCAATATATCCCTGTGGATTGCGGTGAAAATTCACACTGGCGTCCATGCCTTTTCCAATCAGAAACAAATAACTGAAATCCCCTTCTGCCACCGCTTTCTCAAGAAAATTGTAAACGGCAAGCGGTGAAGTTTCGCCATAGTTAAACTGGTCGAACAATTCATCCACATTTACGGTGAGGGTATCATAACCGCCTCCATCTGCCGAGGCACGGTAGGCAGCATAATCCCTGACGGGATCCTGGGAATTTCCGGTTGGTTTCCGCAGATGCTTATGACTGATAATCAGAAAATTCGCCGATGTCAGATCGACCCTGCGCATGGAAGCCCGTGACACGGAAGGAACAAGAAATTCTGCAGTAAGCATTAGTTTAACTCCTGCTCCGGCATCCCTGACCACCGCCGAACCATTTGTGCCGTTGCTAACATATCCAACACGCTCGACTGCAGAAATATCCGATATATCGTAAAGAAGGGCACCCGCCGGAATATCAGTAAGCTCCAGAAAGGCATCCGGGAATCCGGTAGTCGCTTCTATATTGAATTCGGCCGTCGAATTTCGCGCTGAAAAACCCTGATCAAAAGTTATCCTTACGTATCCAACGCTGATCAGGTCATTCCCACCGGAAACACCGTTACAAACAATACGAACCTGCACAGTACCATCGCCGGCAATATCAGTATTGTTAAGACTTGAGGTAAAAAGGGTTGATTCATACTCGCTCCACGAGACAACCCCCAGTTCACGAAGAGATGCCGCATCAGGCCCAGCCAGAATCGTTGCGTTATGTGGCAGGTCATCACGGCCCGTCAGTAGTACTTCAAGTTCAAGATTACCCCCGCCAATTATATCAGTGACGCCTGTTAATTGATAACTCCTGTTCTGTCCTTCCTGAAACCTGAGGCCGGTCCACCCCTCCCCTTCATCAAAATAGGTATACTGGGTTACATCATCAATGCTAAAACTCTTGCCCAGGGCATACTGGTCTGTATTAAGCCGGAGAATATCCTGTCTGTGCGATGATTCCGGCGGTATATTATCAACATTGTTCCTGAAATAGGAATCCATTCGCCTGCCTGTTGCGGGTGTGAGATGGTATGTCAGGAAAAAAGCCGTGGTATCGGTAAACAGGTTGTAATACGGATGTGGCTGGGAAGCAGCCGGCTGATATAACTGCTGATCCCGCAATCCTTCATTTTTTCTCCCGTAAAACTCAATGTAGTCATTCGGATTAAAGACTGCATCTCCCTGGCCCTGAATGTGAATGGCCACTTCATTGCCACGGTAAAAGAGCTGAATCCGTCTGGGATCCACACTATTTACCGGGAAGCCAACGCTAACCAGGTCGGCATAGGAAATTCTGTATATCCCGTCCCGGGCGGTCTCAATTTTATAGTATGACTTATTATAATCAATCCATTCGTTGCCGTATTGTGCCCTGGAGGAAAGGCCCAGTGTTAATAAAAATATGATCAGAATTATCCTTTTCATCTTTTATCGAGAGATACGGTCAATGAAAAAACATGTGAATAGAGCGATTCGGACTGGTCTCCAATATCGGTCATGGCGTAATCAATGTTCACCTGCTTCAGTTTAATACCCACGCCGAAATTAGGCTGGAATTCACTTTGAACAGATCCGTCAAAATCCTTGATTTCCTGTATATTCCCAATTCCCCCCCGCAGGTAGGCAATTTCCTTATAGTCGATCTCAAGTCCGAAGGCTGGTTCTACGGAAAATAAATCTGTTTTTATCACTGTGTTTCGTTTTCCGTCAAAGGTGGTGATCAGGTCCAGCGACAACAACAGCCCGAAATCTGATGGAAGAACAAACTGATAAGCACCTCCCAGAATCATCCTGGGAAGAGTGATCTCCACGGAATTCTCCGGAATATCGTTGCCCGTCTGTGTGTAAATGTCCGAAACCATTTCCGGGTTGTGGCTCCATGCATTCCATGTCCCGGTAATATCCCGCAGCATGAGTCCCAGTTTCCATTTACCTGGTTCATATTGGATTCCGGCATCCAGACCGAAGCCCCAGGCCGTGGCAAATTCGCCGGCCTTGCGGTGCACTACCTTGAAATTGGCACCGGCTTTCAAATTGTTCCATTGCGGTATCCTTCGGGCGTAGCTCAGCAAAAACGCATAGTCCGCCGCCGAAAAGAACCGGATATTATCATAGTTAATAGCTCCGTTGGCATCGTAGAGAAAACGTGTATCGGGGATATCATCCACCGCAAAGCGCATAACTGATAACGCAAGCACGGCCGTACTGTCTACCTGCATGGCAAAACCACCATAGTCATATTTGGCGATGCCGGCAAAATATTCCGCATGCATGAGGGAGAACTGGTAAGGAGATTCCATGTCCATCAACCCTGCCGGGTTCCAGTAGGCTGATGTTACATCGCCGGTTATCGCGGTCTGGCTCCCGGACATGGCCAGCCCCCTGGCCCCCACCCCGATGGCAAGAAACTCATTGCTGTATTTCGGCGCGGTACTCTGGGCCATGACCGAGACAGAAAACAGGCAGCACAGTATCGCGAAATATCTAGTCATCCAAAATCAGGTACATCCTGTAAATATATTAATTATTGTGTGATGACAAGAGATAAGTCGGCGACAATTAAGCAGAAAAAACAGTAACGCAAGCCTTTCAAAGATGGCAGGCCACTTCATTTGTTCCTGTAAAAAGGGGGATAAAATCCATCATTTTATTGTACTTATCTAATTTTATATATTAATTATCAATTAATTTTCATTACAAGCTAATTTTTTTTACTTAGTACTTGGCCATGCATAGTAGTTTCCCGTATACTTGTATAGGTCAAAAACAAAAAATAAGTATGTATGAATCTTGAGAATACACAAGTGCAGATGCGAAAGGGTATTTTAGAATACTGTATTCTGCACATCATATCGCGTGGGGAGGTTTATGCCTCGGACATGCTGCTGGAACTTACCTCCGCCAAAATCATGGTGGTGGAAGGCACGCTGTATCCGCTCCTTACCCGGCTGCGGAAAGCAGGTCTGGTCGAATACAAATGGGTCGAATCGAATGCCGGTCCGCCGAGAAAGTACTACACGCTCACCGGTCAGGGAGCTGAATTTCTCGAAAGCCTGGATCACACCTGGAAAGAATTGGTAGAATCCACACAACAGATCACCGCGATCGAGCAACAATCCGGTGAGAAGTGAAACAACTAATTCAATCGAACAACAACAACAGATCAAAATCTCAAAACAATGAAAAAGAATATTAGCATAAATATAAGCGGCATCATCTTTCATATTGAGGAGGACGCGTATGAACAGCTGCGCGGCTATCTTCAGAATATCAGCCGGTACTTTGCTTCCTTCGAGGACAGCGATGAGATCGTGGCAGATATTGAAAGCCGTATCGCTGAAATTTTTCTCGCTAAGCTCTCGGATGAAAAACAGGTCATAACGGATGAAGATGTCCGGTCGCTCATCGCGACTATGGGCGACGTGAAAGATTTTCAGGCGGTCGAAGACGAATTGACGGGCGCAGGTCAGGAATCCTCACAGAACTACTCCTCATCGCAGCAAAGTTATTCTTCAGGCACCTCCTCGGCAGGTCCTGCACCGGAGAGCGAACGAAAGCTTTTCCGGGATGATTCGCGCAAGATCATCGGCGGTGTCTGTTCCGGGCTGGCCTATTATTTCAGCATCAACCCGGTCTGGGTTCGCCTGCTGGCAGTAATCCTTCTTGTGTTTTACGGCATCGGCCTTATCCCGTACATCCTGCTATGGATTTTCCTTCCGGGAAATTCCGAACTGCCGGAGCAAAAAAGCTACAAGAAAATGTACCGTGATCCGGACAACCGTGTTCTTGGCGGGGTTTCTTCCGGATTGGCTTCCTACTTTGGCGTAGACACCATCGTAATGCAGCTGCTGTTTGTATTGCTGACTGTCTTCGGTGGATTTGGAATTATCCTTTATATCGTACTCTGGATCATTCTCCCGGAGGCACGTACCATTTCTGAAAAAATGCAGATGAAGGGTGATCCGGTCACGCTTTCCAACATTGAAACCAGTATAAAAAAAAACCTTAGTGTAGAAGGTGATAAAGAGGAGAATATCCTGGTCAAGATACTTCTCTTTCCTTTCCGCCTTATTGCCCTGCTGGTCGAGGCCCTCGGTAAAATACTGGGGCCTGTCTTTCTCTTCCTGGTGGAAGCCATACGCATCCTGATCGGTGTGGTACTGGTCATAACAGGTATTTCGCTGGCCTTTGCCGGTCTTGTGGCTTTCGGGGCCGTTATTGGTCTTTACACCAATGGCTTTGGCGATCAGATGATCTGGTTTTCCGATGTTTCCATACCCTGGAGTGTCATTGCGGAAACCTTCCCGGCCATCACCAGTGTGGCTGCCTTTGTCGCAGTCATGGTACCTGCCCTGCTGCTGATCCTTTTGGGTATTTCAGTCATTGCCAAACGTATTATCTTTAATGCCACGGCAGGCTGGTCATTATTCGCCCTGTTTCTCATCAGTGCCGTCTTCCTGAGCATCAACATTCCCGGAATTGCTTACCAGTTCCGCGAACATGGCAGGTTTGACGAAACCACCAGTTACGATTATACAGGTTCCACCCTGGTACTCAACATGAAGGAAACGGGCATGCAGGATTATGAAGGCGTTGACCTGAGACTGGCCGGAACCGAAGATTCAACCATCCAGGTGGTGGTAAACTACGAATCACAGGGTGCATCCAGGCTTGAGGCGATCGAGAATGCCAAAATGATCAGCTACGAATATACTGTCGAAGATTCGGTCTTCACATTTGATTCAAACATCTCTTTCCTTGACAATGCAAAATTCAGGGCGCAGGATGTGAATGTGACCATGTATATTCCGTACGGTGTTCCATTTATTCTGGATTACGACCTGCGGTACATTCTCCGTCATGGCCTCTATCATTTCGACCTCAGGTACAATGACTATCCCGAAACCATCTGGGTAATAGTTCCAGACAGGGGACTTACCTGCTCGACGTGCCCGGAGCCTGAAGAAGAAGAGGAAGAGGAACGTGAGAATGTAGTGATACCGGCAGACAGCGATGACTACGACAGTGCCCAGGTTATCTCCGACTTCAGGGAGCTGGAAATAGACGGTGCGGTAAATGCGTCTGTTTTTTACGGCACCACCACCCGCATTCTGTTTGCGAAGGGTACGCCAAAGGAAGGACTGGAAATGGATTCGGACGGGATACGGCTGAATTTACGGAACAATGAGGACGAACCGGTAACGTTCGTCCTCTACACTCCTTCCTTGGAACGACTCAAAGCGGACAGGGGATCAGTGATATACATCTCCGACTTCAACCAGGATTTTATGGATATGGAACTTGAAGGGGACGCGGAAGTGACCGCCGACCTGGATATTGCCGAGCTCCATCTTGACATGGAAGATGAATCAACCCTGCAATTGCATGGGAATGGTAATATTCTGATGGCAGAACTGCGGGGCATGTCCATCCTCGAAGCGTATGATTTTGAAACGGACAATGCCGAAATTACCGGCCGCGGACGCAGTAAGGCTGAAATTACCGCCAATGGAGAGATCATCGTGGACAAAAGCCTGGGTTCCAAAATTGATTACCAGGGGGAAGCAAACTACGTCAACCGGGATGACCGTGACTGATTAATATTTCCTATTTTAGCGTAAATGAAATATATTATTTTCGTTACGCTTGGTTTTTTGGCTGCCTGTGCCACAGTATCGGAAAGCTACAACCAGGGGATTGAAGGAAAGACGGTCTGGCTGGAGGGCGACCGGATGCCGGGCCCGGATCAGGAATTGCCTGATCCGTCGGAAGTCAGTCGTGAAGTGGTCATCACGCCCCTGGTAAAAATGGATGAACTGCCGGCACTTTCTGACGGTTTGTACCCGGATTTGCCTGTTAACCCGGTGGCAACCGTCGAATCAGATGAAAACGGAGTGTTCAGAGTCGGGCTTCCTCCCGGCAGGTATTCTGTATTTACAAAGGAAGATAACGGCTATTTTGCCAGTTCGTTTGATTCGGAAGGAAATGTAAATCCGGTGGAGGTGCCGGAGAATGATTATTCGGAAATCACCATCGAGATCAATTACAAAGCCGTCTTCTGATCAGTTCAGCAACAAAGTCAGCCATACGCCTGCTGCCAGGAGAATAGTCAGCAACACCGCACCCGAGCTCTGATCCTTGGCCTGTTTGGACAATTCGTGATAATCTGTAGATACCCGGTCATTCACACTTTCCACAGATGAATTGAGGAGCTCAACGATAAGTACCAGTACGATCGAACCAATCATAAGGAGTTTCTCCACCGCATCTTCACCCTGCCACAGTGCCAGCGGTACTGCCAGCAGAAATACGAAAAGCTCCTGGCGGAATGCCGCCTCGTGGCGATAGCAGCTCACCAGCCCTTCCCAGGAATATTTAAATGCACGAAGAATACGTTTCATAGCCTCACAAAGCTACAATTCCCGTCATGTTTTAAAAACTTTTTTATTGGATGCAACCTGATTTGGATATTTTGCATCTAAGCAATGAAACAATGAAACTCCGCGTTCACAGCGATACCGAAACAGAGCTGATAGAGCAATGCCGAAAAGGCCGGCGCAAAGCACAGCAATCATTATATGACCGGTTTTCCGGTCTTATGCTTGCAGTTTGCAGCCGGTATATCGCTGACCGGAGCGAAGCGGAAGATGTGATGATCTCAGGATTTGTAAAAGTTTTCAGCAAACTGGACCAGTTTAAACACGAGGGAAGTTTCGAAGGCTGGATCCGGAGGATCATGGTAAATGAGTCTTTGTCCTATATAAGAAAGAATAAGGCGATGTACCTGGAAGTGGATATTGATGAGGCTCACCGCGAACCGGATTACGCGGTACTCGACAATCACCTGCATGCAGAAGATCTGATGAAACTGATCGCACAGCTGCCGACAGGTTATCGTACGGTTTTTAACATGTACGCCATTGAAGGATTCTCCCACAAAGAAATTGCTGAAGACCTTGGCATCTCGGAGAATACAAGCAAGTCACAGCTGAGCCGGGCACGAGCCCTGCTTCAGAAAAATTTGCTGCAAACGGAAAAAGCACTTAACAAAAATTGAATGACCATGAGCAAGGAAGAATTAGACAGTCTGTTCAGAAATAAGCTGCAGGACCATACCGAAAAACCATCGGACAATGCCTGGGAGCGCCTTTCCGATTCACTGCCTGGTGAGAAGAAAGCGTCAGGCTTCCGCTTATGGTATATTGCCGCGGCCGTTCTTCTGTTACTGGTCGCCGGATACCTGGTGCTGACCCCCGGCGCCAATACGCAGATAGCTGAAGAAACCGCACCGGAAGATCAGCCGTCAGTAACCCGGGAAATTGAGCCTAAAAATGAGTCAATCGCAGAAGAAGATGAGCTGGAAGTTCCGATGGAAGAACCCCAGGAGGAACAGCTGGTTGCCGAAGCGCAGGCAGGGTCGAAATCAAATGAAAATAATCAACAAGGTGACAGGAAGTCACCGGAAGAAACCACTAATAATAATTCGCATAACGAGCCGGTTCAGGAAGTAAGCAATGATGTACAGCTGGCAGTCGCAGATCCGGTCAACCCTGTCAACCCGGTTGATCCGGTCAGCGAGGAATTACCCGGGACAGAAATCGTCGCCAGTAATGAAGCGGTAAATACCACGGATAATAAAGAGGAAAATGCAACGCTGCGGATCTCCATTGAAGAATTTGACGAGGCCTTGCTGGCTGATGAGAAACCTGTCGCTGACAGTTCATCCGCGGAATCCAGCGGATTGAAAAAACTATGGGCTGCGGTGAAAAAGGCCCCTTCAAGTATTGAAAACGGATTCGGGGATCTCCGTGAAGCCAAAAACGAATTACTATCCTTCAACAAAGAAGACACTGAGTAAAATGAAACGAATACTGTTAACGTTCGCCGGGATCCTGCTGATGGCAAACCTGGCAAATGCCCAGGCTCCTGAAAAAGGAGACACCCTGATCATTGAGGTGGGTAAAAGTAAGCTGATGTTTATCGTCAACAGCCTGGAGGACATAGAAAAGATTAAGAATTATGACCTGAATAAGATCATGCAACGGCTGGAAGGCAGGCAGGGCGCAGATTCAGTGATTGTATTATCGCTTTCTGATATCCCGGAAACACCTGATACTCCTGACGAACCCAGCCTGGACGAGCCGGACATGGAAGACCCGGATGAGCCAGAGGTAACTCAAATTGATACGGATGTCATTGAAGTTAACTACGACAAGTTCAGGCATTTCTTCAATATTGAGCTTGGCATGAACAACTACCTGGAAAACGGATCAACTCCTTCCTCCAATGCCGCCTACAACGTACGTCCCTGGGGGTCCTGGTACGTTGCACTTGGTTCAGTCAATAAATTCAACCTGTCCCGGTCATTCGGACTGGAAGCGGGCATCAATGTGAGCTGGTACAACTTCAAGTTCCAGGATGATGACACCTATGTTATCCGGGGTGATGAAGGGGTGGAATTTATTAACAATCCGGAAAATCTGGATGCAAGTTTTAAGAAAAGCAAACTGACCGTAGCGTATATAAATGCCTCACTGGTTCCGGTATTCAATTTTGGCAAAGGCAGTAACGGCTTCCGTGCGGGACTGGGAATGTATGCAGGTTACCGGATCGGAAGTTATATGAAGGTGAAATACAATGACGGCGACGGTCACAAAAAGAAAAATCACGATCCGTTTTACCTGAATGACTTCCGTTACGGAATACGCCTTCAGACCGGATACCGCGGAACGGACCTCTTCTTTAATTATGATTTAAACGAACTGTTCCGGGATAATCGCGGGCCGTCTCTGAATGCCTTCAGCTTCGGCATCATATTCTGATACAATAACAACAACCCAAATAACTATTCATTTTAAACTCAAAATAATCATGAGAACAACACTTCTATTACTTGTATTTCTCCTGGCGGGAGGTTCCCTGTTTGCCCAGGATGAAGAAAAAACGAAAGCCAATTACGGCACCCACAACGACTTTATGATCGATCTGGGTATGAATAATTACCTGCAAGATGGGAAAAGCGTCGATTCCGATGCACCCTGGGCGGTTAAACCCTGGGGATCATGGTACATTGCCCTGAAATCGATTAATGATACCCACATTGACGGTAAGCTGCACCTCCACTGGGGCGGCGATATCAGCTGGTATACGTTTAAGTTTGAAGATCCCTCAGTCCGCCTGGTCATGGCCGATGATGGTCTGGACTTTATGCAGGAAAGCATTCCCAACGCCCATAAAAGCAAGCTCAACGCGTCATTCCTGAATGTCAGCGCCGTTCCAATGCTACATTTCGGCAGGAAGCACCGGCACTACGGGTGGAAGCATGACGAATTCCACGTTGGTCGTACAGGAGGGTTCCGTATTGGAATCGGGGCATATGCAGGCTACCGGTTGGGTAGCAAAACCAAAACCGTCATTAAGGACGACGGCAAGGACAAAGATAAAGACCATGACAACTTCTACCTGAATGACTGGCGATACGGACTGCGTTTTCAGGCAGGTATTCGGGAATTTGACATCTTCATCAATTATGACCTGAATGACCTGTTCAAAGAGGGCAAAGGACCCTCATTGAATGCAATCAGTTTTGGAGTGGTACTCTGATCATCAATGAACCCTATCTTACCATTGATATTAATTATTAAGACCACTAACCGGGCAGGAACCAAAAGTTAGTATATTTGCGTTCTGATTCAAGAGAATTTAAATAAAGAACAGCAATGAGTAAACCATTGGAAATCACTGACGCCAATTTCGAAGAAATCATCAACAGCGAAAAGCCTGTCCTTGTGGACTTCTGGGCGGAATGGTGTGGTCCTTGTAAAATGATCGGACCTGTTGTCGAAGAACTTGCCGGAGATTATGACGGTAAAGCGGTAATCGGCAAAGTTAATGTTGATGAAAATCCCGGCGTATCAGCCAAATTTGGTATTCGCAGCATACCTACGCTTTTGGTATTCAAGAACGGGGAAATTGTAGACAAGCAGGTTGGCGCAGTACCTAAAGGGGTACTATCCCAGAAACTGGATGCCCAATTGGCATAAATATTTGAAATAAGAATAAAAAAAGGGGATGCAGTCAGCATCCCTTTTTTTATTTGGAACCTGGTAAAGGCAGAGGGTTCCTTGACAATCGACAATAAGGGTCAGCATCTTTAAGATTTTTAATTTGCCTTAAAGCAAACCGACATGTAATATTACACCATTACAACGTTATATGTAATTGATGTGTCAATTAAACACAATATATTTCGTTTAATTGTAATAACAAAGCATTTTCTGTAATCTAAAGCTATGAAGACCTTTGATCCAACCGATTTTATTCCCGGGGTATCGCTGGACTGTGTGATTTTTGGATTTGACGGGTCCCGACTTAATGTACTTCTTCTCAGGTTACGCGGGTTTGATGAATGGGCGCTGCCAGGCGGATTTATCAAAACCGACGAGCACGGGGATGATGCTGCCTTACGTGTATTGAAGGAAAGAACCGGGGTAAGCGACCTCTTCCTTCAGCAATTCAAGACCTTCACTCATCCGGACCGCACCAAGGTTCATGTGCAGGAGCTGCTTCGAAAAGGTATCATTGATGAAAATGCCCGCGAGTATTTCACCAGCCGTTTCATTTCTCTCGGGTACTATGCATTGACCAATCACAACATAGTAAAGCCTGCACCGGATTATTTATCAGAAGAATGTGCCTGGCATCCGCTTGATGCGGTTCCGGAACTTCTTTACGATCATCGCGCCATTCTGGAAGAGGCGCTTGAAGAGGTGAGACTGGACCTTCAGTATCACCCGGTCGGACAAAACCTTCTCCCGAAAAAGTTTACGATGCCCGAATTACAGGCGTTGTACGAAGCGATTCTTGACAAAGAGCTGGACCGCAGAAACTTCTCCCGGAGGGTGATGAGCTACGGGATCGTCGAAAAACTGGATGAGCACCGGACAGGCATGGCTCACAAAGCCCCCCGGCTTTACAAATTCAAGAAATCTGCTTACGAAAAAGCCCTCAAAGACGGATTGAGTAACCGCTGGTAATCAATTATCCTCCTGCTTATTAAATCTGTAACGGATTCCAAAACTTCCCCGCAGCACGGAATCCTCACCCAGCATAGGAGCTGCTTCAATATGAAAACCAAATCCTTTGCGCGGAAACGGAAAAAAGTTCACCCCCACCGGCAGGACTATGAATAATCCATCATCAGTCGTAAGACCATAACCAAACCGCAGTCCTGCACCTGCATAAATCTCATAGTCATCCTTTTCGGAGAATTGGTAGAGTCCGGCCAGTTCGAGTACCAGATCACCAAATTCGGTATTCATGCCCAGTCTGGCAGACGGGACAATTTTTTCATTAATCTCATAGGCTACTTCAGCAAATGGCAATGCACTCTGATGGTATCCGACAGACAATTGAGAAAAAGCCGGAATACTTATTGACGTGACAAGAAGAAAGATGATCAGAATTTTTTTCATTTTTCCCCCAGGTATTTTAATGCACAAAAGGCCAGGGCCTTTACGCCTACCATCAGACCGTCTTCAGAGACATAGAATTCCGGTGTGTGATGAGCCGGTGCATCTGCCGGGTCGGTTCCTGCAGGCATCCCGCCCAGAAAGAAATAAAAACCGGGAGCTTCCTGTGCAAAAAAGGAAAAGTCTTCTGCCCCGGTAACTGCTTTTCTTAATAAAACATTTCCGTCGCCAGCGGCGGCTTCCAGTGCCGGAAGCATATTATTTGTAAGGGACGGGTCATTGTAGGTTACCGGGGTTGCATCAAAAATCGTCACTTCTGCCTCAGCACCCATACTTTCCGCGATCTTGACTGCTTTCAACCTGATCTGTTCTCCAATTTCCACTCTCATTTCTTCATCAAGGGCCCGGAAAGTTCCGTCCATTACTACTTCATTGGGAATGATGTTATTTCTGACTCCGCCATGAATGCTGCCTACGCTCACTACTGCCGCTTCATTAACCAGTTCCATTTTACGGCTCACAATGGTCTGAAGCCCGTTGATGATCTGGGCCGCGGTCACGATCGGATCGGTACCATCCCACGGATAGGCCCCGTGTACCTGCTGACCCTTTACCTTGATCATATAACGGGTGGCACTTGCCATAGTTCCTCCCGGCTTATAGGCAATTTTGCCGGCTTCTGTCTTGGAATTAATATGCAAACCGAAAACGGCATCCACCCCTTCCATAACACCTTCCTTCACCATCAGGTCGGCACCTCCTTCTTCTCCCTGTGGCGCCCCTTCCTCAGCCGGTTGAAAGATAAACTTGACAGTCCCCTTAATATCTTTCTGCATACCTGACAGCAATTCGGCGACACCCATCAGGATTGCCACGTGCGTGTCATGTCCGCATGCATGCATTACCCCTACTTCCCTGCCTTCATATTCGCTGATTTCCCTGGACGCAAATGGCACATCAGCTTGTTCGACTACCGGAAGACCGTCCATATCGGCACGAAGGGCTACTGTGGGACCCGGTTTCCCTCCTTTCAAAATCCCGATGACACCGGTGTGGGCGATACCGGTTTCCACTTCAAGGCCCAGGGAACGCAGGTGTTCGGCGACCTTTTCGGCCGTTTTAAATTCCCGGTTACTAAGCTCTGGATGTTCATGGATATCCCTTCTCCAGGCAATCACCTTTGGCTCCAGCTCACTGATTCCTTTCTCAACATTTTTATATAACGATTCCTGGGCGGTAACGCCGGAAGATACAAGAAGGCAAACAATCATCAGGGGAAGTAACAGTCTTTTCATCTCGGAAATTTTGGTTCAGCAACGAATATAACAGATTGGCAGCACATGTAAAAAGACAGGCATTCTCCCGATGCTGTCAAAGTCACTTTGTATATTTGCCGGCCATGCAGGACAGGACACAGAAAGCGGTAAGGGCCACCTATTTCAGCATTGCAGGCAATGTACTTCTTGCCCTTATCAAGGCAGTAACAGGCATCCTCGGAAACTCCTATGCACTGATTGCCGATGCTATTGAATCCACCACGGATATATTCTCTTCCTTCCTTGCCCTGCTTGGGATCCGCTACGCCAACCGTCCACCGGATCACAATCATCCCTATGGTCACGGCAGGGCTGAACCACTGATTACTTTTCTGATCGTCCTTTTCCTGGTCGGCGCAGCTTTCGGCATTGCCTATCAGAGTATAGACCATATCCGTACCCCGCATGAGGTTCCCGAAAGTTATACACTTGTGGTCCTGGGATTAATCATCCTCTTAAAGGAGATATTCTACAGGGTGATGTCCAGGAAAGGCAGGGAAACCAGAAGTTCGATCGTCAAGGCCGATGCCTGGCATCACCGGAGCGATGCAATAACGTCGCTTTCGGCCTTTGTAGGAATATCCATTGCGCTTATTTTCGGAGAAGGATATGAAAGCGCTGATGACTGGGCCGCCCTGGTGGCTGCTGTGATCATCCTGTACAACGCATACAGGATTTTCCGTCCTGCGCTGGGGGAGATCATGGACGAGCACACCTATCATGATTTCATTGAAGAGATTCGTGCAGAATCGCTGAAAGTTGAAGGGATCCTTGATACGGAGAAATGCTTTGTACGCAAAACCGGAATGAATTATTTCGTGGATCTGCACGCTATCGTGAAAGCCGATATCCCGGTCCTGAAAGGACACGAAATATCACACGAACTTAAGGATCACCTGCTTAATCAGTTTCCTGAAATCCGCGATGTCCTTATCCACATTGAGCCGGAAGGCGCGGACCATGAGTGATCAGAGGTCTGATTTTTTCAGTCGCAGGGAAATAAGGTAAACAAACAGGACTATATACGCACAAACCACCAGGGTCGGAACCAGGGGAACATAATCCGTGATTTCCTGGAACCAGTACCGGGGGAAAGGCACTTCAATCATTCTGCTTGCTGCCTGAAGCGGCAGGTAGTCAGTAATGAAATCCACATCGTACTTTGTGGCAATGGCAATCAGCACCCCTTCGATCGGACGGTACAGCATGAGAAGGAAGATTGTAAGGGCAGATCGCCGCAGGTAGACAGTTAGCAGAAAGGCCAGTACCAGGTACAGTATGACGTACAGGAAATAGGCGAATATGAATTCCATTCCGTTAAAGACATCCCCCATATCAAGGTCAGGGGTATAAATCAGGCCGGAAATCAAGCAGGTCACAAATACGACAAGCGTAGAGGCCAGGGCCAGCACTCCGATCATCAGCAGTTTTGACTTAATAAAATCAGTCCGGTCGAGTCCGTCAATAATATTCTGTCTTACCGTTTTATAGGAGAATTCATTTGAGATGGTAATAATGACCACAATGCCCAGGAAAATGAGAAAAATGGGCAGGGTGTAAAAATAAGTGATATTCTGCCAGATATCCGGAAAGAAAAGAATGGGGATTTTCATAGGGTCAAATCCTTCAAATTCCGCCCCTTTCATTTTAAGCCACTTGAGGAACTCCAGCAGTGAGATCGGAACACTCACGACCAGGAACATATACAGGATGTTCAGTACCCAGAACGGCCTGTAATTCTTTACTTTCAGATAATCCAGTCGTAATAATTTAAGCATGGTCCGATTCGGCTAAAAGTTCGAGGAATTGTTTTTCAAGGCTCTTCTTCTGGGTGAGCAGATGCGATACAGTAATCCCTTGTTCAAACAGATATTTGTTAAGGTCCACTGCCGATTTTTCGGGTTGCATGGTTACCAGGTAGCCATGGATGTCCCGTTCTACTTTCGTTGCACCCTCAAATCCTGAAAGAACCTCACCGATATCGCCTGAGGGTACACGGACTTCCACCATGGCTACGCCGGAGGAAACATCTTCCACTTTCCCGCTGTAGATCATTGAGCCTTGTTTAAGTACACAAAAGTCTGTACAGACCTTTTGTACCTCGTCCAGCAGGTGACTGGCGAGGATTATTGTTTTACCGTCGAGGGCAATTTGCTTGATAAGTTCTCGTATTTCTGCAATCCCCTGCGGGTCCAGGCCATTGGTCGGCTCATCCAGGATCATTACATCCGGATTACAAAGAAGCGCAGAAGCAATGGACAGGCGCTGCTTCATTCCCAGCGAATAGGTCTTGAACCGGTCATGCCGGCGGTCATACAGTTCCACCTTTTTCAGCACGCCGTTAATATCGGGATCAGGCAGATCCTTGATCTGAGCGACAATTTTAAGATTCTGAACAGCGGTCAGGTACGGGTAAAAAATGGGAGTTTCAAGAATGGCGCCGATTCGTTTGCGTATACTCTTATCAGGCTTTTTTTCAAACCAGTAATACTCTCCGCCTGTCCGGTTAATAACGTCAAGGATGATCCCGAGGGTAGTGGTTTTACCACTGCCGTTGGGACCAAGGATTCCAAACACGGTACCGGCAGGCACCTCCAGGGACAAGTCATTTACCGCAGTTATCCGGCCATACTTCTTGACGAGGTGTTCAATTCTTAAAACAGTTTCCAAAATTTTTTGCTTTATATTAATCCCACTCGAAGGAATCGGTGGATTGAATTTTTGATACAAGCTCGGCGATGCGCTGTAAAGGGACCGCTCCGATAATATCGACGATGGAAAAATTCTCCTCATCTTCCATCAGAATGACCAGTCCGTGCGTGGTGTTATTCTTTTCCTTGATAAACACATTCAGGTTTGCTCCGTTGCTGCGCATGGTCATCAGGTCATCAAAAGATTCCCCGTGATACCTTTCAACCAGGTCGTTGTATTCAGACCTGGAAAAGTTTTCCGCCGATTTATCGATCCGCACGAATTTCATTTTATCGATATCCCGGATCAGCTCTGCAAAGGCCTCATTATCTGCCATATTAAGCATTCTCAGTGAATTCTTATAAAAGAACAAGGTGAATGCCTCCTCATGGCGCTCATGAAAATCCTGGGTTGTATCGGTCTGCGCATGTGCAGAAAGGAATATTCCGGTAAGGAATATCCCTGTTAAGAAAGCTTTTAAACTCATATTTTCTGCTGATACCTTAATCTACGTCGATGTCAAGGTTTTTGTGATTATCGACAATATACGCAAGATCCTTCATATTCAGGGTGCCATCAATATTGAACATGATAAACTCCTCATCCTCACGCACCAGGACAACCATATTACGAAGTTCATTTTCATCGCCCTGTGCCATGAAGTAGATCTTCTGGTCTTTGTCGCGAACCTGCATAAGTTCTTCATACTTTTCCTTCTTCAAGTCTGAATGAAGCTTATCGATTTCTTCCGGCTGCAAGCCGGAGCGGAAAACGGGTATGGCAAGGACCTGCATGGATTTAATTCCTTTGGCAATCCTGGAAATGGCTTCTGAATCTTCGCTTTCATCCATATTCTCTGCAATAGAGGAAAGCAATTCAAACATGCTGCCGTTCATGGTGACAACCTTGGCGTCGCGGTCATCCTGATATTTATCCCGGAAAGCTTCGACCGATTTGCTTTGTGCTGCGGCCATTCCCGCGAATCCCAGTAATACGAGTGTTATTATTAGATTTTTCATTGTGTTGTTATTTTATTATTTGAGTTAGTTGTATTTGATTCCTTGAAGTGTGTTATCCTAATCTTTATCCAGTTGTTCCAGGTTATCGAGCCCGTCGATATCCAGGGCCTTGCTCAGTTTGGCGATTTGCTCCAGGTCAATATCCCCGACAATACTGAGGATAAAGAATTCCTGGTCACCTCCCATCACCATCAGCAGTTCATTGATTGTTCCGCCTCTTTCCTTGATCATGAACTTCATATTCTTGTCCTCTGACCTGACGGACATAAGTTCATCGTACTCTGAAGCCGGTATAAGTCTGAATGCCTCCTGGTAGAGTGCTTTGGCCTGGTCGGTGTCTTCCTTAGCCAGGATCTTCAGCCCGGTGAGTTTACTGATCGCATCACTGATTGCCTGATCTTCCGGGTCTTCCAGCTCGAGGTTGGACATGAGTCCGAACATCCGGCTCGTCATGGATACGTGGACGAAGTCCATATCATTCTCATACTTGCTAAAGAATTTTGAGATAGCGTCCTGCGCCTGAATGTTCCAGGCCAGGCTGCTTAAAATCGCTATGAACAGTATCTTCTTCATGGTATTATTTATTGTCTTTACTTTCTTTTTTCTCTTTGTCATCTCCCTGATCCGTCCCATCCTTAATCGTTTCCTGGGCCTCATTGAAAATGGACACTTTCTGAACCTGCTCCTTGCCCGAGTTCATTGAACCGGAAAGCATCAGGAGCGCTTTTTTAGTTTCTTCAAAGGCTTTTTTAGGATCTTCATAGGTTCCAAGTTCCTGACTGATTTTAGGTTCTGATCTGAAATCCTCCACAGAGAAATAGACCGCAGAAACCAGTACCAGGATCACGGCAGCCACTTTTCCGATATTCATCCACAAACTCCTCACTTTGCCTGCAGGTTTTTCAGACTTCCCGATCTCCTCAAGAATCCGGTGATCAAAAAATTCTCCAAGCGGACTATTATTTCGCGATTCCTCAAAGTAGCGGAACAGTGCTGCTTCCTTAGCCCACCTGGCATCGTCCTGCCGGGAGGAGAAGAACGCTCTCAGTTCTTGCTCTTCTTCCAGGGTTGTTTCACAATCCCAGTATTTATTTAGCAGTATGTCAATTCTATTGTAGTCCATATGCGTTCATTTCGAACAACTTTTCCCTTATGAATTTTCTTGCCCGGAAAAGATTAACCTTCACCTGGTTCAGGTCCAGGGTAAGGATCTCACTGATTTCCTTATAGCTGAACCCTTCGATATCCCGTAACTGCATGACCTGTCGTTGTTTCTCCGGAAGTGATATCATGAGTTTGTCAATATTATTCATCATATCTCCTGCAGCAGTACTGTGGAACGGTGTCCTCTTGTGATCCTCACTAACATCCAGTCCGTCCGGCATTTGTACTGTGTTTTTTCGTTTTGTTGATTTCAGTTTATCGAGAGAAAGATTTCTGGTGACCGTCATACACCATGCTTCCATATTGTCCACACGATCAAGTTCCTCCCTTCTGTGCCATACTTTAATCAGGACCTCCTGAACCACATCCTGGGCCTCCATATCATCTCCTAAAAAACGGACAGCAAAACGATGCAGTTTGTTCTTCAGGGGTAAAACCTCATTCGTAAACTCTTCCAGGGTCATGATTCAACTTTAAGACGAGCGGCCTGCACGGATGTTACAGACGGGAGAATAAAAAAGTAAAAAAATTTATAAAGCCCTCTATTTCAGGCTTAAAACTTCATTTTCTGCTACCACAAAGATCCTGTCGCGGGATTTCACAGGCATTTTATACAAGCCGGTGAAGACGCCAAAGGCGGGGAGAATACCTGTCTCTTGTCCGAAATGAAAGCAGGGCAGCACCAGTCGTTGCCTTCCTTTCCCGGTGAGGCGAACACCCGGATGAATATGACCAGCCAGGTTGTACTTACCCGGCTGCTGCCCGAGTGGTTCGTGGCTGAGGATGAAAGGACCCTCTTCAATCGGCTCCTTATGAAGCACCAGGCGGTGTTTAAGGTATTGATAGTCACTCATCACATCGTGATTTCCCAGGATGAGTTCAAAAGATATTTCCGGAAAATAGGACAAGGTCTGGCCGAACACTTCCCATTCGGAATTATAGGCACTGTGAAAGAGATCTCCCAGGAAAAGTACCCGCTCCGGACGGGTTTTCCGGATGAGGTCGATCAACCGTTCCAGGTTCTGGTCATTCGGACGGGAAGATACGGGGATGCCGGCCCGGCGGAAGTGATTGACTTTGCCCAGGTGCAGGTCTGCCAGCAGCAGTGCCTTTCGCTGCTTCCAGAAGACAGCTTTTTCTGCATACAGCTCCAGTGTTTCATTCTCCAGCGTAATCTCGGCCATAAGCAAAAATACATGAGAGCTTTCTAGTCGTCAAACTGAAGTTTCATTTTACGGATACGGTCCTCCAGTTTTTCCGAGGTCAGCTTATCACGGCTAAGCCTGTCGACCATGATCGGGAAGGCAAATGGTGTAGGCTTATCCGGGTATTTCACAATGATCTTCTGCCGGTTGATGCGTTCCAGGGCTTTTCGCATCCTTGCTTCCTCCAGCTGAAAATCCATCACCTCCTCGTAGGCCTGAACCAGGAGCAGGTTTTCCGGATCATAATCGTGAAAAACTTCAAAGAATAATTGTGACGATGACTGCAGGTGGCGGTCCTTGATCTGGCGTCCGGGATAGCCTTTGAAGACCAGTCCTGCAATGGCCGCAATATCCCTGAAGCGCCTTCGTGCCATTTCAACCGAATTAATACTTGCCTGGATATCCTGGTAAAGATTTTCCGTGCCCAGCACATTTGTTTCCAGTGCTTCCATGACAGGGATTTCCTGGTCTGAAAGCAGCTCAAAGCCATAATCGTTCATGGCGATGCTGAATGTGATCGGGGTGATAGCGGCAATCCGGTGAGCCACCAAGGCAGCAATTCCCTCATGAACAAGGCGGCCCTCGAACGGGTACATGACTACATGGTGGCCCTCGCGGGACTCAAAGCATTCGACGAGAAACTCATTGCGGTCAGGTAAATGAGACCGCCTGCGCTGTAATTCTGTGAGCGGCTCAAGAAATTCGAGTTCAGGATCATAGCCCGTCCGGTTGCCCACCGCAATATCATGCAATTTATCACGCAGCATTTTTGACATCTGGGATGAAAGCGGCATTCTCCCCCCCTGCCAGGAAGGGACCTTCCCCGATTTTCTTTTTGAATTACGGACCTGAGCGGTCATATCCTTGATGCGAATCAATTCGAGGTTACGACCGGCAAACCAGAACACATCCCCCGGACTCAGACGGGAAATGAACCATTCTTCTATCGTACCGATATATTTACCGGACAGGTATTTGACTTTGATGGAAGAATCACTCACGATCGTCCCGATAGAAAGCCGGTGGCGCAGGGCAATCCGTCGTTCCGTTACCTTATAAATTCCCTCTTCTACCTCCACCTTCCGGTACTCGTCATAAGCGGTGAGGGCCTGTCCGCCTGTCGTAATGAACCGCAACATCCATTGCCACTCTTCTTCTGATATACTATTGTAGCTGAACGTGCTTTTGACTTCGCGGAATATTTCAGCAGGCCGGAACCCGTCCGACACGGCCAGAGTAACGAGGTATTGCGCCAGGACATCGAACGACCGGATGTAAGGAATCCGGTCTTCCACCAGTCCGGTACGAACCGCTTCCCGTAAGGCAGCACTCTCTATCAGCTCGAGTGAATGAGTGGGTACAAAGTAGATCCGGCTGAGGGCACCCGGCTGATGCCCGCTCCGTCCGGCCCGTTGCATAAAACGAGCCACTCCTTTCGGGCTGCCCACCTGGATGATCGTTTCCACGGGCCGGAAATCGACACCCAAATCAAGGCTTGAGGTGCATACCACTGCTTTAAGCTTTGCTTCGTGAAGTGCATCCTCCACCCAGTCGCGCAGTTCCCGACTGATACTGCCGTGATGCATGGCTATCACTCCTGCCAGCTCCGGAGCCCTGGCCAGCAATTTCTGATACCATATTTCGGCGAAGGACCTGGTGTTAGTAAATATCAGTGTGCTTGTGCTGTTTTTTATAATCGGTACCACCTTGTCGATCAGGTTGGCCCCGAGATGTCCTGCCCATGGTAGTTTATCCAGTTCGTCCGGGAGAACGGACACTACTTCGATCTGTTTCTTAATATCCGCCCTGATCATTGTAGTCGCCCTGGACGAATAATCTGCTCCCAACAAGGCTTCCATGGCGATATCCATATTTCCGATCGTCGCGGAGATTCCCCATACCTTCAGAGCAGGACAGATTCCTTTCAGGCGTGAAATGGCCAGTTCCATCTGAACGCCTCTTTTTGAACCAAGCAGTTCATGCCATTCGTCGCAAATGATCGCCTCCAGCGACCTGAAAAATTTCGGATAATTCTTTTGGGCCAGCATCAGATGGAGGCTTTCCGGCGTGGTGATCAGCAAGTCCGGGGGTGACGTGCGTAATTTCTGACGATCTTTGGCGGACGTATCGCCGGTCCTCAGCGCAACCGTCCAGTCCAGCCCGAGACCTTCTGCGGCCCTTTCAGCCGCCAGAAATATCTCCTTGGCCAGGGCTTTTATCGGGGTGATCCAGATGGCCTTCAGCTCAGGTTTTTTGTTCCTTTCTTCACGGACCGCGCCCAGCATCACCGGGATTACGAGCGAATAGGTTTTGCCACTTCCGGTAGGGGCATTCACCAGGCCGTCCATCCCGTCAAAATAGGCATTCCAGGCCTCTTCCTGGAAAGGAAAAGGCGACCACCCGCGGTTTTCAAACCATTCACGGGCGGTACGGATTAATTCATGCTTTCGGGACTGGTCCATAGGATTACGGACCAATAAATGTAGGCAGAAATACGGATAATTCAGAGATCCTCTTCTTCACCGGCAATCTCACTCACAACAGTATCCAGTTTCGCTACGGTCCGGCACAAATGCTGCATGATTTCCCTGTTGTATTCCGCAATCATGTCCTTGTCACGGATCATATTTGTGAGCCCCAGTATTGATGCGACCGGACCTTTCAACTCATGATGATTGCGGAAGGAGACCTTTTCCAGTTCGGCAACCCGTGCTTCCAGCTCTTCCTGCAATGAAACCAGTTCGGTAATATCCTCCGCAACAATGGTCATTCGCGTAGGCGTACCGTTTTCATCCCGGTCAGTCACCATTTTCCGGGTATACCCCCAGATGTACCTGCCGTCATGGCGCCGGTAACGAACGATCATTTCCACAATCTGGCCCGGTTTTGAAGCCATAAGTGTTTCCAGTTGTTCATTTACGGTTTGCAGGTCATCGGGATGGATTATCCGGCGATTATAATCCTGGCTGAAATCGCGCATTTCCTCTTCGGTATACCCGAGAATTTTACTGGCCAGGCCTGACGAGTAGGTCAGCGCATGATTTTTTATGTCGTATGAACTGAATTCGATATGTGAAACCTCAATAACTGACTTGATGAAACTTCTTGATCCGGACTTAGATTTTTCTTCCATAAAGGTGTGATTTCAGCAGTATTTTTTTTGAATGTTTCGGATGGACGCCCGGAGTAGCTTTTTCAGGACTCCCTTATCAAGATCCTCCAGCCGGTTAAAATAAAGACAGGAAACACTGGTTTTATGTTTACCCAATTTTTCGAGCAACGACGCATGCTTTTTAAATCCATCCATGACATAGACGGAAAAATTTCTTTTACGGGGTGAAAACCCGGTAAGAAACCAATCACCCTCCGTTCCGGATTCGTATACATAGTGGTACTTCCCAAATCCGACAATGGAAGGACCCCACATCCTGGGCTCCTCTTCTGTAAGCTCCTTCATTATCGTCAGCAGCTCTTTACAGTCTGCTTTTTTCTTCTCATCCAACGTGTCCAGAAATTCACTGACTGAACCATCATGCGGCTGTGTTTTTAATGCCATGGTTTCGCTATTTTGATTCCGCAAATTCCTTGAACTGATCCATATATTTCTGGCTTTGTTTTTTAAAGGCCCCGGGCATCAGCCAGCCCATGATCTTCATAAATCCGGAAAACCTGAATTCATTTTCACTCACGTAGCGCGTGGTTTGTTCATCAACAGGTACGAAGGTATTTTTCTGAATATTGAGCACTCCGTTTGCTTCGTATGTACTGCTGAACATCCTGGGAAGATCCCGCTCAATAATGGTTTCTGTCATTTCTATATCACGTTTCCCCATTTTATAGTGAAGCCTTGATTTTGCGCCCGGCTCACCCGGGTCTCCTGATAAATGTTCAAAACTTAACAGACCGGGTTGCCAGTGTTTCATATTATCCGGATTGTCAAACAAATCGATCACCTTTTGAAGCGGCTGATCAATATCAACGGAACAGGTGTATTTCATAAGTCATGTTGTTGTTATTCAGACGTATAGTCGTTCGCCCTGGAATTATATACCAATATAATAAAAAAGAATTATGGCTGTAACGGGCTTTACACCAAGGCGGATCCATTCAGCCATACAGGTCCATCATGCGGTGCAGGTCATCCAGGGTATTAATTTCTGAGGCGGGTTTATCTTCCCTCCACCTGCTGATCCGCGGAAAGCGAAGTGCAACGCCCGATTTGTGGCGTGAAGACTTGTTAATTCCTTCAAAAGCGATCTCAAACACCAGCTCGGGCCGTACACTGCGGACCGGCCCAAATCGTTCCAGCGTATTTTGCTTTACAAAGCGGTCTACCCGGGCAATCTCCTTATCGGTCAGCCCGGAATAGGCTTTGGCAAAAGGCACAAGATTCTCCCCGTCCCTGACGGCAAAAGTATAATCTGTATACAGGTTGGCCCTGCGTCCATGTCCCCTCATGGCATAAATCATGACGGCATCAATCGTAAGCGGATCAACCTTCCACTTCCACCAGTCTCCCCGCTTTCTGCCCACCCGATAAGCAGAGGCCTGATTCTTCAGCATTATTCCTTCCGTCTGTCTTGACCGGGCGTCACTACGAACATCAGCCAGTTCCTCCCAGGTGTCAAAGGAAACAGTCTCGGAGAGACGAAGGATTTCCGGAGCCTCGGCAACCACCATTTCCAGTTTTTTCCTGCGTTCATTTAACGGCAACTGCCGGATATCCTCCCCACCTGATTCCAGCAGGTCATAGGCCATAAAAATTACCGGCACTTTTTTAAGCAAGGAAGGACCGACCTTTTTTCTTCCTATTCGTTTCTGAAGTAACGTGAACGGCAGAGGCAAGCCATCCCGGAACGGCATTATTTCCCCATCGAGCACCGTTCCGTCCGGAAGAAATCCGGTAAGAACCTCATACTCCGGATATTTATCGGTGACCAGCTCTTCGCCCCGGGACCAGACGAACAATTGCTGATTCCGGACAATTATCTGACCGCGGATTCCGTCCCATTTCATTTCTGCCTGCCATTCGGCCGGTGTTCCCAACTCACCGGGAGGCTGTTCAAGGGGATATGCCAGGTAAAACGGATAAGGCCTGGAATCCTTCTCGTCTTTATCCTCCGAAAGGACCAGCTCTTCAAACGTGGTTGAAGCAGGGGTCCAGTCACCCATAAGCCGGTGTGCCAATAGATTCTCCTCGATTCCGGTAGCCGCTGCGAGCGCCCGCACCATGAGTTTTTGGGAAACGCCCATGCGAAACCCTCCTGTTATCAGCTTATTAAAGACAAATCGCTGCTGCCGGCTAAGCATACTCCAGGCGCGGGCCATTTCACTCTTCCGTTCATTTTCCTCCAGGTTCCGCAATCCGATTATAAACTCCATCCAGTGGGTAAGACTCTCCGAGGATTCATTTTCATGATCCGGGAGAATAAGTGCTATGGTCTCGGCCAGATCACCCACCACATGGTGCGACTCATCTACCAGCCAGAAGGGCAATCCCGCAATTTCCGCTGCCCATTCTTTCATTCGTGTAGCGTTTACCGCCCTTTTTGGCCTTCGATGAGATAACAAGGCTATGGTCCAGAGTTTATCATACTCTGGCGCCTTATCAAAATAGTCGCTCAGAGCATCTACCTTCGGATTGGTTTTGGTTGTCCCGTCAAGCTCAGAGAATAACTTAGTAAACTGTTTCATGCATCCCCTCCCGTTGAATCCGCATCATCTGACTCACCTGAAAAATCAGTTTTTACTTCCCTGGCGTCGTAGCCCTGATCTTTCAGCCAGTTACCGTAAATGGATGTGTACCCATGCGTAACAAAGATCTTTTCAGCACCGGTCTGCTCAATCGCCTGGTTCAGGCCACCCCAGTCCGCGTGATCGGACAACACAAACCCCCGGTCGGCCGATCTTCTCCGTCGTGTTCCACGAATGGCCATCCAGCCAGAAGCCATGGCGGTTGAATACGGCCTGAATTTCTTCATCCAGGGAGATCCCAACGCTGATGGCGTGGCAATTACCAGTGCTCCCTGGTATGCTTTCCGGTCCTGTTCGGGGGTGACCCGGATGGTATCCGGCAGCTGAATTCCCTGCCTGCGTATCACTTCATTAACATTCTCCACAGCACCATGAGTAAAAACCGGACCTTCATTTTCCGGCAAATTCCTGAGCAGGCGTTGCGCCTTACCCAATGCATAGGCGGTGATCACACTTGTCTTTCCCTCTTCCCGGTTGCGCTTCCACCAGCGGACGATGTCTGCGTACACGTCATGCTGGTCGGGCCAGTTGTATACAGGAAGTCCGAAGGTGCATTCGGAAATAAAGGTATGGCATCTTACCGGCTCAAATGCCTCAGATATCCCATCATTTTCCAGCTTATAATCACCGGACACCACCCAGATCTCACCTTTATATTCCACCCTTATCTGGGCACTGCCGAGAATATGACCTGCCGGGTGAAAGGAAAACCTGACCCCGTTTATGACGCGCGGCTCGCCATATTTAATGGTTTCCAGGCTGATATCCTCGCCCAGCCTGTAACGAATAACTGGTGCAGCCGACTCGGTGCAGAGGTAATGCTGATGCCCTCGGCGGCTGTGATCGGCATGGCCATGGGTGATCAATGCGTTGCGCACCGGTCGCCACGGATCGATGTATACCGAGGCCGGTGGACAGAATATCCCGTTTTCGTTAAATTCCAGCAGAGCCATACAATGAAGAACAAGACAGGATTCCGAATGTTACTGAGTAAAAGATTTGAATGGCTGAGATACGATTTGACCTGGAAGACATCATGGGCAGGGAGTCCATGTTCCGAAGATATTTTATGAACACCATTGAAGGGTTTAAGAATGCGGCCCTGGTCGGGACGGCGCGTGCCGACGGGCATACCAACCTGGCTGTATTCAATTCAATTGTGCACGTCGGGGCCAGTCCGCCTTTAATTGGCTTTATCCACCGGCCGGTTACGGTTCCCAAGCAAACATTCACCAATATCCAGGCGACCGGCTCCTACACGATCAACCTGATCTCGAAAGACATGACGGAGCAGGCACATCAAACCTCAGCGCGTTATGCACCTGATGTATCAGAGTTTACGGCTACCGGGCTTACGCCGGTATACGGGGAAAAGATCGGGGCTCCGTATGTGGCGGAATCGCCGGTCCGGTTCGGACTGCACCTGGAGGAAATTCTCCCGATCCGTGCCAACGGGACCTTCCTTGTAATCGGTAAAGTCGCTGAATTATACCTTCCGGAAGAGTTGATTGAAGAGGACGGGTTTGTGGAGCTGTCAGAAGCGGGGCTTGTAGCCTGTGCGGGCCTGGACGCCTATTATGAGCCGGTTCCTCTGGCCAGATACGAATACGCCAAGCCGGACCTGCCGGTCAGGAAAAAAGCGTAAATTGGTATCAAAACGGCTAAAATGAATAAATCGGAAGCACGTGACCTATTACATAGCATGACCTTTACCGAAAGCCTGCGACTGCATGCGGAAACGGTGGCATGTGTAATGGAGGCCTATGCAAGAAAATTCGGGGAAGATGAGGATCAGTGGTTCTGTACCGGGCTGCTTCATGATGCGGATTATGAAGAGCATCCTGGAGAACATCCCAATATCATAGTATCCAGGTTGCGGGAGAATAAGGAAGAAGAAATAGCCTATGCTATATCCTGTCACTACACAAAATGGAATAATGAAGCCCGGTCGAAGCTGGATAAGACCCTGCTTGCCTCGGATGAACTGACCGGGTTTATCATCGCCTGTGCCAGGGTCCGGCCTCAGGGGCTGAACGGACTTACAGCAAAAAGTGTCCGGAAAAAGCTCCGGCAAAAAAGCTTTGCGGCAAAAGTGGAACGTGAAGAGATTCAGGCGGGCGTTGAAAAGCTGGGCGTTGATCTAAACGAACATATCCGGTTTATCGTCGATGTACTGCAGGGTTGTGACGCAATTCCCGATGAATTGAGAAACGGAGAATAGATTACTATCATTTTTAAGGAATATCTTATAGATTTGCTGCGTTAACAATCCTAAAAGCACACGAATATGGAACAATATGTTGGAGACGGAGCAAATCTCTTTATTATCATAGTGGCATGTATCATTGGATTTGCTGCTGCCCTCGGTGCCATTGATTTCCGAAAGTCAAAAGAGGAAGGGCCAAACGACTGATCCGTTCCTTATTAAAAAACTAAAACCCGGCCGGACCGGGTTTTTTTTGTGCATAAAAAAAAGCCATCCGGGGGATGGCTGTTAAATCTGATTTTATACTGATCAGCTGATCTCCATCAATTCCAGTTCAAAGACCAGGTCTTTACCGGCAAGTGGGTGATTAGCGTCAATTTCAATACTTTCATCAAGAACTTTGGTCACACGGACAGGCACTGACTGTCCGTTCGGCTGTTGCATACCAAGTTGCTGTCCCACTTCAGGTTTCAGATCCGGCGGGAGCTGCGATTTAGGCACCTCGATCACCATCTCATCATTATGTTCTCCGTATGCCTGTTCTGCTGCAATCTCCGCGGTTTTGGATTCTCCAACCTGCATTCCTGTAACAGCAGTATCAAAACCCTTGATCATCATTCCGCCGCCCAGTTCGAATTCCAGCGGTTCTCTTTCACGGGAAGAATCAAATACAGAACCGTCTTTCAGTTTTCCGGTGTAGTGTACTTTGACCCTGTCCCCTTTTTTAGCTTCAGCCATATTCACTTAATTTAATTTTCTATTTCCTGCCTTGATTCTCAAGGATACGCAAAGGTACGTAATCATATACCTGAATGAAAATCTATCCCTACTTACTTCCCCATTGAAAGGCATTATAACGCTAATTTGGCCGCCTTCTTTTTATTTTCACCTGCTTATTTGTAATTACGTGCCATGGATCTTTTGCGATTTGATTTTAACGTCCTGTACCTGCTGGAACTCATAGGTACCTTTGTATTTGCCATTAGCGGGATACGGCTGGCCGCCAAAAAAGAAATGGATTTATTCGGGGCGGCGGTCATTGGTTTTGTAACCGCTTTAGGAGGCGGCACAACACGGGACGTGATCCTTGACAGTCACCCGGTCGCCTGGATTGAGAATCCCACCTTTGCTCTCCTGGTGCTTATTGCTGTACCATTTACTTATATTTTCCGGAAGTACCTGATCTACATGCACAGGACGTTTTTCATATTTGACACCATTGGGATTGCCCTGTTTACGATCAGCGGAATGCAGAAAGCACTTGACCTGGGTATTCACCCTGGGTTAGCCATGGGAATGGGTGTGATCTCTGCCGTGGTCGGTGGTGTTATCAGGGATATACTCTGTAATGAAATCCCCCTTATTTTCAGAAAGGAAATATATGCGATGGCTTGTTTTACAGGAGCGCTGGTGTATTACTGGCTGCAGGTGGCCGGAAGCCCGACCAACGTAAATTACATGATTACTACTGCCATTATCATTGGTATACGGGTCATTTCGATACGGAAAAATCTGTCTTTTCCTAAAATGAAATGAAGGTCAGAAGCTGCTTTCCCACTCTTTCCAGGATTTCTCCTTGTATATTTCACCGCCGAAATACTTTACCACCTTTTCAAAAAAAGGCGGTTTATGATAGCCCGGCACGGGGGAAAGCATATTAAAATCTTCGTCCAGAAATACCACGGTGGGGTAGCTGAGTTTGTTATTCAGAAGTGATGCTGCCAGCTCATGATACCCGCGGCTGCCAGAAGCAATATATTCAAATGTGTGATCGCGAAATACGACCGGGTCCTTCTGTTCTGCGTTAAACTTTACATTATAGAAATTATCGTTCAGGTAAGCAGCGATTTCAGGGTCATTGAACGTATTCTTATCCATCACTTTACACCAGCCGCACCAGTCGGTATATACATCGATAAAAATTTTCTTCTTTTCTGTTTTAGAACGCTCCACGGCTTCTTCAAATGTCATCCATTCCACCCTTGAATCGGCTTTCTGCGCGAGCAAAGTTGCCGGTAGCAGAAAGACCGCAACTAAAAAAATACCTGCCGATATGTTTCTCATATAAAGATCCATTTGGATTTTATAACGTTTCGAATATTCAAAAAAATTCCCAGACTGTCCCGTCAATGTGAGTTTTCCTTAACAAATTGAACAATTTCCCTGCCATTTTCCGGGTGAAACCAGGTGTATTCATCATTTTTTCTGAACCAGGTCAATTGTCGCTTGGCATATCTCCGCGTATTTTGTTTTATCGCCACAACCGCTTCCTCCAGGGTGCAGCGACCGTCAAGGTAATTAAAGATTTCGCTGTATCCGACTGTTTTAAGGGCATAATGATCCCGAAAGTCCTGCACCGATCTTACTTCATCCACGAGACCCTTTTGCACCATTTCGTCCACCCGCCGATTGATACGCGTATACAACTCGCCGCGGTCCATATCCAGCGCAATTCTGACCACCTCATAAGGAAGTGTGTCTTTTGGCTGGTTCAGAAACGAACTGTAGGGTTGTCCGCTGCTTTTACAGATTTCCAGTGCCCTTACCAGCCGCTGGGGGTTATTCATATCCACCTTGGCAGCGTAATCCGGGTCAAGCGTACGCAGTTCTTTCTGAAGTTTCTGCAATGGCCAATTATTTAATTCATGGCGAAGTTCGGGGACTGGCTGAGGCATTTCGTCAATACCTTCCAGTGCAGCCCGGACATAAAGACCCGTCCCGCCCGCCATCACCAGGTGGTCATTCTCCGAAAAAACCCGGGCCATTACCTCCCTGGCATACCGGTAGTAATCACCAGCAGAAACGGTTTCGCGAATCGAATGTGAATTGATGAAATGGTGATGAACACGCTGGAGCTCGGCTGCATCGGGCTTCGCAGTACCGATATTAAGTTCACGGTAGCACTGCCGGCTGTCAGCGGAAAGAATCTCCGTCCCCAGAGATTCCGCTAATTTCAGGGCTACCGAAGTTTTTCCAACCGCCGTAGGACCACCTAGCACTATTAAGCATTTCTTTATCACAGATTTATCAAAATTTGCACCAAAGAAAAATATAAAATTGTAACGAGTAAATTATATTTGGGGTTTAATTAAGTATTGATACAAAAGGTAGCGATTGGATTGGCAGACGAAAAGAATTTACTGGGATATTGAATTAAAAAATCAATGGCCGGAGGCGGTTAAAACGCTTTCCCGCAAAGGTGCGAAAATCCTTGATTTTTCAAATCCGGAAGAAATAACGGAGGCGGATATCATCTTCACGGTTGGCCGTGGGGACGTACATGCATCCTGTATACCGGTTCTCCGGACAGATAAATATCCGGATCAGCTTTGCTGCGATATGGTCACTGATGAAATGACCGCGGGCGAAGCAATGGGTGTGTTCGAACGCTGGATTGACATACGGTGCCTGGCCTCGGACCTGGACTTAACGGACATTCCGGTGGTGGACAAATATACGACCGAATCGTTGGAAAGGCTTGCAGGCCCGGATGTTCTGAGAATAGGACGCGGGAAATTTTTGAAGTCTGCCACGAGGTACCTGCGAGAGATGGAATTGGCGAAGAATGGGCATAAAATAGAGGAAGTGACAAAAGTATTGCATACTTTAAAGGGTAGTTCAGGAACTATCGGGGCCAGGCAAATGAGCCGTGCAACTAAATTAATTGAGGATCGTCGTGAGTCTGAATTTGACGAGGCGGTTTTCACAATGGAATTAAATTTGTTACGAATGCTCCTGGAGTATTTCCGTTACGAAAGTATAGAGTGGGAAAATAAACGTTCAAATGGCGAAAAGAATTTTAATGGCTGATGACAGCCCGGTAATCCAGAGTCTGTCAAAAAAGATTTTTCAGAATCAGGGTTATGAATTTAAGGGCACCAAATCAGGTATGAATGTCGTGGAAGTGATTCGGGAGAATGACTTTGATGTACTCATACTTGATATAATTCTGCCAGATGCCAACGGGATGGAAATTGCCCGTCAGATACGGCAACTGGAGGATGGTAAAAAGGCTTCCATTCCGATCATTGCCGTCTCCGGAAATTACAAAAATTACAGCGCCTCTGATTTTGCGGAAGCAGGGATCACCGCTTTTCTCATAAAACCCCTGAATTACGACCAGCTTGTCAACACAGTAAAAAAGTATATTGAATGACCATCAAATACTCCAACCATTTTTTGCGAAAGCTGGAAGACCTCCTGTCTGAAACGACATATACCCTACGGTATGAGAAAGGAAACTTCCGCAGTGGCTGGTGTATTCTCAATGAGCACCAAGTTATTGTGGTAAATAAATATTATGCGGTAGACGGTAAGATCAACTGCCTGCTCGATATTATCAAAACCATTGATATCGATACCGAACGGCTCACTTCCAAAAACAAAAATTTCTATTCAGAACTGGCCCAAACCGAACTGGAGCTTTGAAGGTCACCTTTTTAGGCACCGGCACCTCGCAGGGGGTACCTGTAATCGCCTGTACCTGTGACGTATGCCGTTCCCTGGACTTCAGGGATAAGCGAACTCGAACCTCGGTGCACATTAAAGTCGACGGGGTGAGCCTGGTGATTGATACGGGTCCGGATTTTCGTCAGCAAATGCTGCGCGAGCAGGTAGATCACCTGGATGCCATTATCTTTACTCATGAACACAAGGATCACACAGCCGGACTTGACGACGTGCGCGCTTTTAATTTTCGCCAGGGCACAGATATTCCGCTGTACGCCCGTCCACAAGTGGTCCGGCAACTGGAAAAGGAATTCAGCTATGCTTTTGCGGAACACAAATACCCGGGAGTTCCGAGGATCAGGGTACACGAACTGGACGGCAATCCATTTGAGATCAACGGAGTCCGGATCATCCCTTTGGAAGTCATGCACTACAAATTACCGGTATTCGGATTCCGCATCGGGGACTTCAGTTACATCACAGATGCCAACAGTATTTCCCCTGAAACCTTTTCGGCCGTCAGGGGAAGCAAAGTAGTGGTCCTGAATGCGCTGCAGAAACAGGATCATATATCCCACTTCACCCTGGCAGAAGCCATTGATGTTGCCGGTACGATCGGGGCAGAGACAACCTATTTCACACACATGAGTCACCGAATGGGGCGGCACGCAGATGTGGAACCTGAATTGCCGGAGAATGTCTATTTTGCATACGACGGACTAACACTCTCGCTCTGAAGTGCACAATAATTACCATTTTCTTAAACACCTGACCCGTGCCATAAAACCTGTATGGACAGGGGCCCGTATCCTGGACATTTATACCCAGGAAAAGAACGAACTGATCATTCATGCAGTCGACGAAAACAGGTCCGAACTATTCATCAAAGCTCATTTTCAACCCTCCTTCTGCTGTCTTACTTTTCCGGACCAGCATCACCGGGCGCGCAGAAACAGTATGAACCTGTTTGATGCCCTGGAGAACAGCGTGATACGAAATATCCGTTTGTTTGAGAATGAACGTGCGTTTGCCTTTGAGTTTGATGAGGGATACCAGCTGACCTTTAAATTATTCGGAAATAAATCAAACCTGGTTCTCTTTAAGGGTGAGGACATTATTGAGGTATTCAGAAGTGAGTTGAAAAATGATTTTACACTGACCCGCAACCTGGACCGTCCGATTAACCAGGAATTCGATCAATTCAGGCAGGCAGGGGGAAATTACAAAAAGTTATTCCCCACCTTTGGGATACGCGTAAGACAGTTTCTTGAAAACCGGGAATACGGGAATAAAAATATTGATGAGCAATGGAGCCTGATCCAGGAAACACTTACACTCCTTGAACAGCCTGATTTTTACGTTACGGAGTCTGACGACATTCACCTTACCTTGTTGCCGGACGGCAGCAGCAGTCATTTCAGGGATCCGGTCAAAGCCCTTAATTATTTCTTCCAGCACTATTTCATGACCGGCCTGCTTCAAAAGGAAAAATCGGCCATCGTCAGGCAACTGGAGAAACAAATATCCGGGGCTGAAAAATATCTCAAAAAGGTATACGCAAAACTGGATGATCTTACCAGCGGCAATTCGTACCGGCAACAAGCCGATTTACTGATGGCGCATTTACATGATTTAAATAAAGGTGAAAAAAAAGTTGTGCTGCCCGACTTTTACAATCCGGAGAAACTAGTTGAAATTACCCTTAATCCGCGCCTGAGTATTCAGGATAATGCTACTCATTTATACCAGAAAGCAAAAAACCAGCACCTCGAGGTAGAACAGGCTGAAAGGAATATTGCCAGTAAGGAAGCAGCACTCAGTGCCGCCCGTAAACACCTGGAACTGATTGGAGAAACAGATGGCATCCGTGAGCTCCGGAAATACCTGGAAGACGCCGGATTAACGAAGGTCCGCACAGGGCGGCAAGAACAAAAATTACCCTACAGGGAGCTTACCATTTCCGGTTTTGTGGTCCGGATTGGGCGAAGTGCCAAAGGGAACGACGAGATGCTGCAGAAGCACAGCTATAAGGAAGATATCTGGTTACATGCAAAAGATGTTTCCGGTTCACACGTCCTGATAAAACATCAGCCGGGAAAGACAATTCCGGCACCGGTCATTGAAAAAGCGGCATCCCTGGCCGCTTACTATTCCAAAAGAAAGAATGATTCCTTATGCCCGGTCATCGTAACACCGCGGAAATATGTACGCAAGCGCAAAGGAGATCCTGCCGGCCTGGTAGTAGTGGACCGGGAAGAGAAAGTTCTCCTTGTCGTGCCGGAAGACCTTTAGGATTACTTTACAATATTCAGTTTCATCGCATTGGTGCGGCCGCGTTCATGCAGCGGCATACTTGCGGTGGAAACGAATACCTCACCAGGGTGAATGTGCCCTTTATCCTTTAGAATTTGTTCGATGTCTGCAAATGTCTTATCAGTAGATACATCACTATTGTAATAGAATCCCCGGACACCCCAGATCAGGTTGATTATAGGCAATAACCTTCGGTTATGAGTAAATATGAAGATATGTGCCCTTGGGCGATGAGATGCCAGTTTGAATGCCGTATAACCCGATGCAGTCATTCCAATGATAGCACGTGCCCGCGCTGTCTCTGATAGCCGGCAGGATGCAAGCACAATACTGTCGTTGTAAAATAAAGGATCGTCCTTGTCAGGTACGTGGTTTTTATTATATACATCCGCATCATCTTCCACACTGAGAATGATACGCTTCATACTTTCAATTACTTCCACGGGATATTCACCGGCAGCTGTTTCTGCCGACAACATCAGGGTATCAGCCCCGTCCATGACGGCGTTAGCCACGTCATTGGTTTCGGCCCGTGTCGGACGTGGGGCATCAATCATGCTTTCCATCATCTGGGTAGCAATGATGACCGGCTTAGCCGCGAAATTACATTTCTTCACGATCATTTTCTGAATGATCGGAACATCCTCCATGAGGATTTCCACACCGAGGTCTCCCCTGGCCACCATAACGGCATCGGACGCCTCGATGATATCATCAATATTGTCGATGGCTTCAGGCTTCTCCACCTTGGCGATGATTCTGCAGTCCCGCCCCGCAGCATTAATTCGCCGCCTCAGGTCATGAATATCTTCCGCTTTGCGGACAAATGAAAGAGCAATCCAGTCCACATCCTCCTCAAGGCCAAATTCAAGGTCTTTAAGGTCTTTTTCTGTAAGTGACGGAGCAGATACATGCGTTTTCGGGAGGTTGATCCCCTTTCGTGATTTGAGCTTCCCCCCGTACACGACCAGGCAATGCACCTCATTACCTTTCACCTCTTCCACTTTAAGCTCCAGCTTGCCATCATCTATAAGCACTACATCGCCGGGTTGCACATCATTAGGCAATTCTGTATAAACCGTACTGGCCTTTTCAGAATTACCCACCATTTCATCTGTGGTAATGATAAAACGGTCACCAGGTTTTATTTTGCTTCCTTTTTCCATTTCACCGACCCGGATCTTTGGTCCCTGCAAATCCTGAAGCAGGCTGACATGCATGTCAAGCTCGACATTCAGTTCGCGTACGTACTCCACCACCTTCCGGTGATCGGCGTGCGTACCGTGTGAAAAATTAAGACGAAAAATATTCACCCCTGCGACCATCAGTTGACGGAGCATATCCTTGCTGTTAGAAGCTGGTCCGACGGTGGCAATAATCTTAGTTCTGTTGAAGCTCATAAAGTGGTGGTTTCAATCCAAGAAGTTAGTTTTGGACTTAAGAGCGTCCAAATCAATGGCGCCAATATATTCAATACATTTTATTTCCCTTAAGTCTTTGAGAATTTCTTTTTTTGCAAACGATTGCGAATTTCCGGGAATTTTCAGAATGTAGTCGAAGTGTGAAATCTCGGGCGCCAGGTAGTGTTTGTCATTCTCCAGGGAACGATTTCTGAAGAGCCAGATTTGCGGATCATCCTTTTCGAAAACGTAGCAACCAAACTGCCGGGTTTCATCTTTCAGGGGCAGTTCGTAGTCACTGATACGGATCAGACTTATTTGGAGCGCCTGGTTGACAGACCACGCCAGTTTGTAAAATTTAACCGAGGATGTAATCCCCAGGAGGGCAAAATCGTAATCATAATCAATGACCAGCCGCGTTTTCTTCATGGAATAAAGTTAGTCATATATGGGGTTTTATAGCAGAAAAAGAGCGAAATTTGCGGTCGGTCAAGAAAATCAAATTTGTTTGACTTTATTAAGCAGAATACATTTCTTTGCAGATATTTTAACATTTAAAACTTACTAGTATGTCTGAAATAGCACAAAAAGTAAAATCAATTATCATTGATAAACTGGGAGTTGAGGAATCAGAAGTTACTCCGGAAGCTAGTTTCACCAATGATCTCGGAGCGGATTCACTTGACACAGTGGAACTGATAATGGAATTTGAAAAAGAATTCAATATTTCTATTCCAGACGATCAGGCTGAGAACATCGGGACTGTCGGTCAGGCGATTTCTTACCTGGAAGAAAATGTAAAGGGATAAGTTCCCCTTACCATTCCCACCAACACAATATTAAGCACTCCACCTAACCATCATTTATGGCATTACGAAGAGTTGTTGTTACAGGATTAGGCGCACTAACACCCATCGGTAATACTGCCCAGGAATACTGGGAAGGACTGAAGAACGGGGTCAGTGGCGCTGCTCCCATAACCAGGTTTGATGCGGCAAAATTCCGGACACAGTTTGCCTGTGAGGTAAAGAATTTTGACGTTGAGAATTATCTCGATCGTAAAGAGGCCAGGAAAATGGACCCCTTCACGCAATATGCTATGGTTGTTGCCGAGGAGGCCATGAATGATTCAGGGCTGGACCTGGAAAAGATCGACCTGAACAAGGCCGGTGTGATCTGGGGCAGCGGTATTGGTGGACTGAAAACATTTCAGGATGAAGTAAAGAGTTATACCTTGAATGATTTTACACCAAGGTTTAACCCTTTCTTCATCCCGAAAATGATCGCTGACATCAGCGCCGGGTATATTTCGATAAAATATGGTTTTCACGGGCCAAATTTTGTCACCGTTTCTGCCTGTGCGTCTGCGACCAACGCCATTATTGATGCGATGAATTACATCAGGCTGGGTCACATGGATATTGCAATCACCGGCGGTAGTGAAGCAGCGGTTACTGAAGCAGGAATTGGCGGTTTTAACGCGATGAAAGCATTATCCGAACGGAATGATTCGCCCGAAACGGCTTCCAGGCCGTTTGACAAGGACCGGGACGGTTTTGTTCTCGGTGAAGGAGCTGCCGGACTCATTCTTGAAGAATACGAACATGCCAAGGCACGGGGTGCAAAAATTTATGCGGAACTGATAGGCGGCGGCATGTCGGCTGATGCGCACCACATCACTGCACCGCATCCGGAAGGACTAGGGGCAACCAATGTGATGGTCAATGCACTGAAAGATGCTAATATAACTCCTGACGAGGTTGATTATATCAATGTCCACGGGACATCCACGCCGCTGGGTGATATCAGCGAAACACTGGCTATTAAAAAAGTGTTCGGCGATCATGCCTATGACCTGAATATCAGTTCGACCAAATCCATGACCGGACACTTGCTGGGAGCGGCAGGTGCCATTGAGGCGGCTGCCTGTATCATGGCGTTGCAGAACAATGTCGTACCACCGACCATCAATCACTTTACAGATGATGAAGGGCTGGATAACAAGCTGAATTTTACATTCAACAAGGCCCAGGAAAAAGAACTTAACGTGGTGCTGAGCAATACATTTGGTTTCGGCGGTCACAATACCTCCATTATTTTCAGAAAATTAGCTGAATAGTGATCCGGACGGTCCGAAGATTGCAGAATCTCTTCCGTCTCAGATCTGAAAGCGACAAGGAACTCATCCGTGCAATCCGGACAATTACGGGATATTCTCCTGTACAGCTTCGCTTGTATAAATTATCGCTTATCCACAGTTCGATCGCCCGACAGCACAGCAGCGGACTGAAAGAATCAAACGAACGGCTGGAATACCTGGGAGATGCGGTCCTGGGGGCTTGTGTGGCCGAATTCCTTTTTAAGAAATTTCCGTTCAAAGACGAAGGATTCCTGACCGAAATCCGTTCCCGGCTCGTTAACCGGGAGGCGCTGAATTTGCTGGGAAAGAAAGTCGGGGTGAACGAGCTGGTCAAATTTGACCGACGAAAGAAGGGCCGGATGTCGCACAAATCCCTGTACGGGGATACCCTGGAAGCCCTGATCGGAGCGGTCTACCTGGATCACGGGTTTAAAAAATGCAATCACTTTATTCTCACCCGGTTGATTCAGCCCTATTTCAATATCGACGATGTCATCCGGCTCAATCCCAACTACAAAAGCACACTCATTGAGTGGTCTCAGAAAGAGAACAAAGAGATCGAATTCAGGATTATTGATATCAAAAACATCGAACAGCACCGGGAATTTACGGCACAGGTACTGGTTGACGGGCAACCTTATGGCACCGGTCACGGTTACAGCAAGAAGAAGGCGGAACAGGATGCTGCCTGGAAATCATGTTTATCACTAAAACTAATTGACGCATAATGATCCGGATTGGAGGTGCTACGGTCAACCAGACCCCCATCGACTGGGAGGGAAACAGGAAACATATCCTGGAGGCAATTGATAAAGGCCGGGAGAATAAGGTGGAAATCCTGTGCCTGCCTGAGCTTTGCATTACCGGATACGGCTGTGAGGACCTTTTCCTGGCCGACTGGATCTACAAAAAGTCGCTGGAAGAATTATACAAAATCCTACCTCATTGTCAGGATATCCTGGTGGCCATAGGTGTGCCTCTAATGGGGGTGGTCAATCATAAACGTACGCATTACAATGCCACCTGCCTGGTGCGCGACGGTCAGATCCTGGGTTTCTATATAAAGCAGTTCATGGCCCTGGACGGGGTCCATTATGAACCCCGCTGGTTTGAACCCTGGGAAGCAGGAGAAGTAAGTGGTATTCAGCTTTATGATACGTATTACCCCGCCGGCGACATCATCATTGAACATAAGGGGATCAAGATCGGATTTGAAATCTGCGAGGATGCCTGGCGCGAAGGCGAAGGTGTCCGGCCCGCGTACCGCTGTGCCAGCCGCGGAGTGGACCTCATCCTGAATCCGAGTGCAAGCCATTTTGCCTTTCACAAGTGCCAGCTTCGTGAAGACCTGGTGGTCAGCAGTTCAAAAGAATTTGACTGCACATATGTCTTTGCCAATTTGCTGGGCAATGAGGCCGGGAGAATGATCTATGACGGCGAGATCCTTATTGCGCGGCAGGGGAAGCTGATCCAGCGAAATGACTGGTTATCCTTTCAGGACGTAAACCTCGTATATGCGGATGTGGATTTTGCGAACAACGATCAAAGCTTTCCGGCGGCAGCTGAATATGACAAAGACACAAAAACACAATTCGTCAAAGCCACCTCACTGGCCTTGTTTGACTACCTGAGAAAAAGCCATAGCAAAGGATTTGTGCTTTCGCTCAGCGGTGGTGCGGACTCTTCCACACTGGCAGTGCTCGTTCGTGAGTCAGTCCGCCGGGCGATGGAAGAGCTTGGTGAAAAACGCTTTTTTGAAAAATCCCACCTGCCGGAGGAATGGGCCGAAGGCCCGGATGACGTCATCTCTAACATTATGTCACATCTGCTGGTCACCGCCTACCAGGCAACGAATAATTCTTCGGATGAAACGGAGGCTTCTGCACGAGAGCTGGCTTCCCAGCTGGGTGCCACCTATTACCGCTGGCAGATTGACGAAGAAGTCAGCACCTACACCGGGAAAATCGAAAAGGCGATCGGACGGCCGCTGACCTGGGAACAGGATGACATTACCCTTCAGAATATCCAGGCGCGGGCCAGATCGCCAATCATCTGGATGCTGGCCAATATCCGCAACAGCCTGTTGCTTACCACCTCCAACCGTAGTGAAGGAGACGTGGGCTATGCCACGATGGACGGAGACACCAGCGGCAGCATTGCGCCAATAGCCGGCGTTTCAAAAACGTTCATTATAAAATGGTTGAGATGGGCGGAAGAATCACTGGGGTATTCGGCGCTGAGTTACGTAAACAACCTTCAACCCACAGCCGAACTGCGCCCGCGTGAAAATGCACAGACGGATGAAGGCGACCTGATGCCCTTCCCCGTTCTCCTCGAAATCGAAATACTGGCCATCCAGAAGCGCTATTCTCCCGCTGAAATCTATACGATGCTGAAGAAAAAAGAGCTGGAACCAGCTGACCTGCTCAAATTGCACATCACGAGGTTTTTCCGGCTTTGGAGCAGGAATCAATGGAAAAGAGAACGGATCGCACCCTCCTTTCACCTGGACGAATTCAATGTGGATCCGCGGTCCTGGTGCCGTTTCCCGATCCTGTCATCCGGATTTTCAGAAGAATTAATGGAACTGGAATCGATGGATTAGTATGGCATACCAGCTGATTGAAAAATATTTCCCCGGCCTTACCGCCACCCAGAAAAGCCAGCTCGAAGCGCTGGAAGGGATCTATTCCGACTGGAATGCAAAGATCAATGTGATCAGCCGGAAGGATATGGATCATTTTTATGAACGTCATGTACTGCATTCGCTGGGTATTGCCAAAGTCATACAATTTACCCCCGGAACACAGGTGCTGGATATAGGAACCGGTGGTGGTTTCCCCGGAATACCTCTGGCGATCCTTTTCCCGGATACGGACTTTCACCTGGTGGATTCGATCGGAAAAAAGATCCGGGTGGTCAATGAGGTGGCGGAAGCGCTTTCGCTGGAGAATGTTGAAGCGGAACAGATCCGGGCGGAACAAGTCCGGGGGAAATACGATTTCGTGGTCAGCCGGGCGGTCACCCGGATGAAGCCATTTCTGCAATGGATCCGTAAAAACATTGGTGCTGAATCAGTTAATCACTTGCCAAACGGGGTCCTTTACTTAAAAGGGGGTGACCTGTCGGCCGAGCTGAATGAAATAAGGCGGCCCCATACCATCTACCCGCTTTCCGGTTGGTTTGAGGAAGAATTCTTCGAAACCAAGGTGGTTGTGCATGTGGAGATGTAATTGGGTTCTGTCTTTCATGGTTGCCGGATTCCCGGTTCAGTTCACTTCGTTCACTGCCCGAGAATGACAGGAGGAAAAACGCCCGGGAATGACAGGAGGAAAATGCCCGGGAATGACAGGAGGCCGAGATTGACGAAACATCTGCTCAATGTTCTTTTTCCTTCCATTCTGCCAGAATACCCAATCCAATTGTCAGTGAATTATATTTCTGAAAGGTATAATCCGCATGAAGCGTTATTACGGCAAATTCAAGCTGGATGCCGGCGGTGAACCGGGGTCCGTTTTGTCCGTACCCCAGCGAGACCGGATCACGGAGCTGCTCAAGTTCCTCCCCGTTGTCATCAAAGAGTGTATAGGAGCCATTAAGGTCCATATCCGTGGAAGCCTTGTAATACCCGGCACCGGCATATACGGTTATACCATGGATGTACCTGGAAATAAGCGTCTGCACCGTCCACCCGGAACTTCGCAGTATACCCTCCCCGTCCAGTGTTTCCACATTCTCCAGTTCTGAATTTTTCAGGTCATATACCATGTCGGCCGTAGTATAACCAGCCAGGAAGGACCAATCGTACTTCGTCAGAAAACCAGTTGTGAAATACTGGGAAAGGCTGTGCATTACGGCTACCCCGTACGCCTGGTAGCGGACATTCTCATAGCGGAATTTGGGAGACAGACGAATCTTAATGTCGGTATTCTTAATGGTACCGATCCCCAGCTGAAGCAACGGTACAGGAACCGCCTGCATGTTGAACTTGTCTTCTGCATCAAGCCCCGGCGGACCGGCGAATGTGCCCTGGCTGCCTTCGTATTCCCAGGTATAAGTAGAACTGATGTCTTCACTTCCAATAATGGTCGGGACTTGTCCGTCTGCCGGTTCAGTGAGTGTAGTATTCTCCAGGCCCAGGTCTGAAGGGGCAAAGGAAAGCAGGTCATCGGGCATGTAGACACAACTCGCCATCAGTACCAAATCAAACCGGAAAGGTTTGTGCGTCCTGGCTGTGTGGTACCAGCCATTGGTCATTGCCGCACTCATTCCCCGGCCCAGGGGTTCCATGTAGGGGTTGAGGAGTTTTTCGGCATCAGCTGCCCCGGCCCGCAGGTATTTACCAAGGTCAGGCTGGGCCTGGACCATTGGTAAGGAGGTAAAAATAAATAGCACCACTAGAAAAAACCGGTAACACATGAATTCCTATTCTCTGCGTATCAGGATAATAGACAAATGTCAGTATAAATAGTTCCTGAAACGAAAGGAATCATTTTAATTCTTTGTATCAGGAATTCTCTGCGCTGGTTCCCTTTAGTATCCTGGTGTGCCTATTGAAATGCCTTACCTCACCGTCACTCCCAGTCCAGCACTGAGGGTATTGTATTTCTGCAAGGTATAATCGGCATGAAGGGTGATAACGGAGAGCTTCAGACGAAATCCCAGGGAGGCTCGCGGACTGTTCTGTGAGAATGACAGGTCGATAGGATCGGTAAGCGTTTCCTCGAGATTTCCCCCTTCATCCGTAACCCTGTATTCGCCGAGCATGGCCATATCAGAAGAGGCAAAATTATATCCCAGGCCACTGTACAAGGTGATCACCCCCCACTCTTTCGAAACAATTCCCTGGACTGTCCAACCACGTATATCCAATTCGCTTTTCCCATTATCTGTCTCTACTTCGGACACCCCCGCATCCACCATGCTGTATTCCATCGCAATATGGGTATACCCGGCGAGAATGGAGATATCCACCGGACCGTCCGTACCATAAAAATACTGACTGATGCTATGCATGACGGCACCTCCCAGCATCTGGAATTCGGCATCATCGTACCTGATCCTTGGGGTAATCCTGAATTTCAGATCCGTGCCGGCCACGGTACCAATACCCAGCTGTACCATCGGAAGCGGAACTGCCTGCATTCCGAAATTCTCCTTTAATGCAAACCCGTCCGGTCCGCTAAAAGTACCTTCCACGGTATTATCGTCGCCATATTCGTACGTGGAGGACAGATCATCCGGTCCCAGCACCGTTGGCACAATTCCATTTGAAGGGCTGACGATCCGGGTATTCTGAAGACCCAGGTCATTTACGTTAAATGTGAGGTCCGCATCCGGAATATAGACGGCATTCGCGGTAATGGTAAAATCAAATCCCAGGGTTTGATGGGGTCGGGCCGTATTATACCACCCATTCACCAGGGAGGCGGATGCGGCATTGGCCAGGGGTTCCAGATAGGCATCCATGAATTTATTTGCATCATCCACCCCGGAGCGCAGCAAAACGTCCAGGTCTGGTTGTGCATAAGCATTTGTGGAAACAGTAATGGTCAGTACCAGTACTGAAAAAAACGTAAGGATTTTATTGTACATCACTCTTATCCGGGTCGGTTCACTTCTTTATCCTGAAAAACAGGTTAAAGGTAACAAAGGGACGCACATCGTCGAATGTCGCCAGTGCTTCCCGGTTGTCCCCGAACCGGATCAGACTGAGGGAGAAATCCACCTTGTCGTCCTTGTCGTATTCTACGAACTCCCGGCCGAAGGGATAACCAAACCGCACCTGGGTAACGAGTTGTTTGGTAATATAATATTCAAGAAACCAGGAAAATTCTATACTCTCTCTTTCTATGTAGGTTTCCTTCCCGCGAAATGAGGTGACCAGCCCAAGGTAATTCAAACCAGTGTTCCATTTTTCCCCGAGATCATACGCTAAGGTATTGAACATGGGAAAATTTCCGAACAAACGCCACCGGTCGCTGATCTGCCAGTCAATGGCCAGTACCGGAGTGAGGAGCTGCCCGAACAATTCATGGTTTGTGTAAATGCCGTAACCCAGCATTAACCGGTCATTTACCTGGCGGTTGACGGTAGTAAGGAGACCTAACTGAAACCCTTCCCCGAAGGATGCCCCTTCATACATTCCAGAACGGATAAGCGGGAGGAATTGCCACGAGGTCTTTTCAGACAATTGCGTCTGGAAACCAAGCTGGATAAGGTACCAGTTCAGGTTATCGCCCGGGTTGAAATTATACTGCCAGTAGCGCACTCCGGGCAGCAGATAGGTCTTCTCCGAAATTTTAAGCGGCACCAGTAAATTAATCCTCTTACCCTCAATCACCCTTCCTTCTGACTGCCCTTCGAGCGCATCCGTACGGAATGAATAGCGATAACCGAGCTGGGCCAGTTCAATATAATCCTGGGCGGCAAGTGGCAGGGATGATAAGCCAAGAAGAAAGACTACGAGTAGGGATCGTATCATTTAAGCGAAAAATTCCGTGCAAAATAGAAAAAATTTCGGACGGATTGGAAAAGGCCGCAAAATATCTCCATGTGCCCTGATTAAGGGCATGCCATAAAATGATAAGAAGAATCTCCCTGCTTACTGGATTGGATTACTGCGGACTGAACTCTCAGACAACTCCATGAGGAATTCATATCCATTGATGGTAATTAGAAGCACAACCGTGCCGATAAGCACAAGCCCCATAATAATAAGCAGAGTTTGGTAAAGCGTTTTCGAAGGCAGAACCATAATTACGATGTTTAGGTTGATCGCTGATATTGTTCTGTTGACCCGAATTAGTGAGTTGACCGAAAACTGGTGGTTTGTAATAAGATAGTAATTTATTCGTATAATACAATATAAAGTGGCCTATTTCTTTCTTACAGTCAGCGTTTTACAAAATCATCATACTTCCATACCCGCCTGGCAAAATGAATTAAGTACAATTCTCCCGCATCAATACGGGATAAATATTTCGCGCAACTCGCTGTCTTCTGTCACCCACTTTTCCGATATTAGAGAGTTGAAGGAGATTGATTTCCCAACCACTACTACGCTTCTTTTATGTACCTGATTTTTGATACCGAAACCACCGGTCTTCCTCATAATTACAGTGCCCCTATTACTGACTTGGAAAACTGGCCACGCCTGGTTCAGATTGCCTGGCAGCTGCATGACAGCACGGGTAAGCTGTTGTCGAGCAACAACCTGATTGTTAAACCGGAAGGATTCACCATCCCGTTTAATTCGGAAAAAATACACGGTATATCCACCCAGCGGGCGCTGGAAGTCGGACTAGACCTCAAAGAAGTCCTGGATCAGTTCCGGGCAGACATGGAACGGGCCGAAGTGGTGGTCGGGCACAATGTTGATTTTGACAACCATATAGTCGGTGCGGAATTCGTCCGTACCGATCAGACTTCCCTGGGAGAATCGTTGCTCGCTCATGAGCAAATCGATACCAGTGAGGTATCCAAGGAATACTGTCAGCTGCGTGGTGGTGTCGGTGGAAAATTGAAGGCTCCCAAGCTGATCGAATTATATGAAAAACTTTTTGGGGAGCCATTTGATGATGCCCATGATGCGGCGTATGACGTTGATGCCACGGCAAAAGCCTTTTTCGGACTGGTTACGAAAGGCGTGGTCTCTCCGGCTGAAGGAACAGAGGTGGCCGAAATTGCTTATGAAGCCCCCGACCTGGATGCAGCCAACTTCGCGCATCGTCAGAAGAAGAAAAAGATCGTGCTTGGGGGTGATGCGGAAAAGGCGGCTCAAATTGACCATCCGTTTGTCCACCTTCATGTCCATACCCAGTATTCTGTACTGCAGGCGGTACCAAACATCAAGGGACTGATTGCCCGGGCCAAGGAACTTAACATGCCCGCGGTGGCGATCACCGACCTTGGCAATATGTTCGGGGCATTCAAGTTTGTGCGTGAGGCCATGAACCACGATATCAAGCCGATTGTTGGTTGTGAATTTTACGTAGCGGAAGAACGGCTTAAACTAAAGTTCACCAAAGACAATCCGGATAAGCGCTACAACCAGGTATTGCTGGCGAAAAACAAACAGGGCTATCACAACCTGGCAAAATTAAGTTCGCTGGCCTATTCCGAAGGGTTGTATGGCATATACCCGCGTATAGATAAGGACCTCATCAGGGAATACAGCGCGGATGTGATAGCGCTGACGGGCGGACTTGCCAGCGAGATTCCCTACCTGATCCTGAATGTCGGCGAACACCAGGCCGAGGAAGCGCTCCAGTGGTACCATGAGGTATTTGGTGATGATCTGTATATCGAGCTTATCCGCCACAAGCTGGAGGAGGAAAACCGGGTAAATGAAGTACTGCTATCCTTTGCCAGGAAATATAATATCAAGGTGCTGGCTGCCAACGAAGTGTATTACATCGACCGGGAGGAAGCCGAGGCGCACGATGTGTTGTTGTGCGTGAAGGAAGGAGAAATGAAATCAACCCCTATCGGACGGGGAAGAGGGTTCAGGTACGGTTTTGCTAACGATGAATATTATTTCAAGTCCCAGGACGAAATGAAGACACTCTTCAGCGATATTCCCGAGGCCATTGAAAATATCACCGAATTGCTGGAAAAAATTGAGCCGTTCAAACTGGACAGGGACGTGCTGCTGCCGGCCTTCGGTATACCGGACGAGTTCAAGTCCCCCGAAGATGAAAAGGACGGAGGTAAGCGCGGGGAGAATGCCTATTTACGGCACCTCACTTACAAAGGTGCTGAGGAACGATATGGGGAAATTACGGAAGAAATCCGCGAGCGGCTGGACTTTGAGCTGCAGACGATTGAAAACACCGGCTACCCCGGTTATTTCCTGATTGTTCAGGATTTCACCAGTAAGGCGAGGGAAATGGGGGTATCAGTCGGACCGGGACGTGGTTCGGCGGCCGGTTCCGCGGTCGCATACTGTATCGGGATCACCAACGTGGATCCCATTGCCTACGACCTGCTGTTTGAGCGTTTTCTGAATCCTGACCGGGTATCGCTGCCGGATATTGATATTGACTTTGACGACGAAGGGAGGGACAAAGTCATCAAGTATGTAATTGACAAATACGGCAAAAACCAGGTCGCCCAGATAATTACCTATGGTACCATGGCGGCCAAATCATCAATTCGCGATGCGGCCCGCGTCATGGAGCTTCCCCTGCCCGAAGCGAATGACCTGGCGAAGCTCATCCCGGAAAGGCCGGGCACCACTCTGGACAAAGCATTCAGGGAAGTGCCTGAATTACTGCAGATTTCCAAATCCGGGGAATTAAAAGGCAAAGTTTTACGGCAAGCCAAAGTACTGGAGGGTTCCGTTCGAAATACAGGTACCCATGCTTGTGGTGTGATTATCACTCCCGATGACCTGACCAAATTCATTCCTGTATCTACCTCCCGGGATTCAGACATGCTTATTACCCAGTTTGACAACAGTGTTGTGGAGAATGCAGGGATGCTGAAAATGGACTTCCTGGGGCTTAAGACACTGACGATAATCAAATCGGCCATTGTCAATGTGAAAGAACGGCATGGGGTGGATATAGACATCGATACGATACCGCTTGATGACCAGACCACTTATGAATTGTATCAGCGCGGGGATACCAACGGGACATTCCAGTTTGAATCCCCGGGTATGCAAAAACACCTCAGGTCGTTGCGTCCTGACAAGTTTGAGGACCTGATCGCCATGAACGCCCTCTACCGTCCGGGGCCCATGGAGTATATCCCCAATTTCATTGCCAGGAAGCACGGCAGCGAGGAGATTACCTATGATATACAGGACATGGAGGAGTTCCTGGCAGAAACCTATGGTATTACGGTTTACCAGGAGCAGGTCATGCTGCTTTCACAAAAGCTCGCGGGCTTCTCCAAAGGTGATGCCGATGTGCTTCGGAAGGCCATGGGTAAGAAGATATTCGCGCTGCTGGAAAAACTCAAACCGAAATTTATTGAAGGCGGGAAAGAGCGGGGTCACGATCCGGAAATCCTTGAAAAGGTCTGGAAGGACTGGGAAGCGTTTGCCGCTTACGCGTTCAATAAATCCCACTCCACCTGCTATTCGCTGGTGGCCTATCATACCGCCTACCTGAAAGCTCATTATCCTGCGGAATACATGGCCGCAGTGCTGACCCACAACCAGAGCAATATTGAGAAGATCACGTTCTTTATGGAAGAATGCCGGTACCTCGGAATCAAGGTGCTGGGTCCGCACGTCAATGAATCAGGGGTAAACTTCGCGGTCAACAAGGAAGGCGAGATCCGGTTTGGGCTGGGAGCTATTAAAGGAAGCGGGGAAGCAGCGGTGGAAGAAATCATCCGTGAACGGGAGGAGAATGGTCCATACAAAGATATATTCGATTTTTCCGAACGGGTCAACCTGCGAACGGTCAATAAGAAAACCTTCGAATGCCTGGCAATGTCGGGCGCCTTTGACTGTTTCGAAGAATTTCACCGTCGTCAGTACCTGCAGGCTCCTGAAGGCGAGCAAACACTGATTGAAAAGGTGATCAAGTATGCCAATAAGATGCAGCTGGAAGCGGAGAGTGCCCAGGCCTCCCTGTTCGGCGGAAGTTCCGGCATGGAAACCCCCAGGCCGAAGATTATCGGTATTGAGCCATACGGTGAAATTGAAAAACTGAACATTGAGAAAGAAGTGGTCGGCCTGTATATCTCCGGGCATCCGCTGGATAAATTCAAGCTGGAAATACAAAGCTTCTGCAATACGGAATTAAATGAACTGAATGACCTGGAAAAACTCCAGAGCAAGGAAGTCAGGCTGGCCGGGATCGTTTCGACCTTTGCGCACAGGACAACGAAAAGCGGTAAACCCTTCGGTACTCTTACAATGGAAGATTATAACGGGAATTTCACGTTTTTTCTGTTCGGAGACGACTATCTTAAGTTCAAGGAATACATGATGCAGGGATGGTTCCTGTACATTGTCGGACATGTGGTCAGGCAGAAATGGGGTAATAACCGCCTTGAGTTTAAAATTCGGTCCATTGACCTGCTGAATGACCTGCGTGACAAGAAAGCGCACGGGGTTGAACTTATGCTGAACCTGACGGATCTCAGCGATAACATAGTCGGACAGATTGAAGATATCTGTTCAACCCATAAGGGTCAGTGCACCCTGCGTGTAAATCTTGTTGACCCGGCCGAGGATATCCAGGTTGAATTAATGTCACGGAGGTACAAAGTTGATCCCAGTGATGAATTACTGAACAAAATGAAAAAAATTCCCGAGGTCAAATGCCGGTTACTGATCTCCTGAGAACTGTTATGAAAAGTACGATCCTTTACCTGATGTTATTTGCCCTTTTAGTGGGTGCCTGTACCACGGCGGACAGGGAAGAGCCTGCCGACGAATTTCCTGAGGAAGACAGCATTGTCCGGTCAGATCAGGAGGAACCGGACAGTCTGATCATCGGGGAGACGGAAAAAGAACCGCTTCCTGAAGTACGGTTTATCTGCCGGGATATCGGACAAAATATGGATAACCCGTTGTTTGAAGTGAGCCTTCTGGTTGGAAGTTCCTATTATACACTGGATACCATCCACACCTGCAATTCTATTCGCTATGGCGATTTTGAGGAATTTGAAATACCAAACAGGGCATTGTCAGCCGCTGGCGGATGGTGGAAAGATGCGGGCGATTACTTTTATGCGACAGAAGAAAATAACCAGATCGTGGTTCGCCACGCCTGGCAAACGGAAGAACAAAGTACGCAGGGGTACTTCTACAAAGAGGTAAGAAGGATTATGCTTCCTTCGCCGGTTATTCTTGAAGACATATAATCCGTCACAGGAGAGGACAAAAAAAAGCCGTGGTAAGACACCCACGGCTTTTTTGTTTTAAGAGCAGGTTTACTTCTCAGCTGACGTCACGCCCGAACCAGTGCTCATTTTAATTTTTATGTTGGAATTTCCCATAACTGCGGTTTTCCGGATTTTAACCTGATCATGCTCTTCAATTTCCTCGGTCTTATCAAAGTCAAAGTCAGCTTCAATTTTTCCTTTTCTTTTATCAGCTTCCATTACAATGGTGCCGGTGAAGGCATTACCGCCCATATTAAGTTTGGAATCACCGGATCCTGTATTAATGGATAAATCCGCTTCCAATGCACTGGAAAGAACCACATCGATATCACCTGAACCAGCATTGAGCGCCGACTTTCCGGTGAGTTTCGCGTTATCGAGTTCAACTGAACCGCTGCCTGTATTAATCCTGACGGCTCCTTCGAAGCTATCAAGTTCAATGTCGCCGGATCCGCAGTTGATAGAAAGCTCTCCTTTATAGTTCTCCACTTCCGCGTCTCCACTCCCCACATTTAAAGATAATTCTCCGTCAAAATTCTCCACTTCAAGATCTCCGGAACCACTGTTCACGGACACCTCCCCTTTCATACTGCTGAAGGATAAATCACCGGAACCCGTCGTTCCCTTAAAATCGGTTGTGATCCCGTCCGCTGAAATATTACCGGACCCTGTAGTGAAATTGATATCAAGGTCATCCGGTACGATCAGTGTAAACTTTTGTTCGCCTGACCATGACTTGTTTTTTCCGTCCTTAATCACAAGACGGCTGCCACGCAGTTCGATAGAAGGATTATAGTCATCCCCGTAGGAATGCTCCAGAATTACAGTAACCTCATTTCCGCTTGCTTTCCGGACTTCGATATCTCCCGAGCCGGTTGTCAGGTTGATGTCTTCAACATCTGAAAACGATTTTTCAATTCGTTGTGCCGAAACCACAAGGGGCAGGCATAGAAAGGTAATAAGAAGGTATTTCATTTTTGACCATTTTTTAAGTGTACATCCCTAAAGACAAACAGGTAAGTCAAGGGTTGCACACTTGCCTAAAATTTTACAGTGATCTTTAATTATCGTTTCTAATTACATTTACAGGGTTACTGCGGGCAGCACGTAAGGTAAGGAGGCCTACTGTCAGGAGAGCCAGCAGGAGAATAAGGATGCCGGGAATGGCCAGCATCCAGGTTGAGAAATCGAAACGATAGGCATATTCATTCAGCCAGCGCGTGGTGATCCACCATGCCAGCGGGGCCGCAATCAGAAACCCGACAGCCACCAGCAAGGAGAAATTCCTGGCAAACAGGAGAATGATCTGTGACACCGAGGCACCTAATACCTTCCGGACACCAACTTCCTTCATCCGCTGACGAATTTCATGAGATGCCAGGGCAAACAATCCCATACAGGAGATGAGGATCACGATAACAGAGAAGAACGCGAAGATCCTTGCCCGCTGTTCATCATCTGTGAAAAAGCGGTTGAATTGCTGGTCCAGAAAATGGTATTCCATCGGATTTTCCGGGTCGAATTTGCTGTTTACCTCATTAAGCGCCGCGATCTTTTCCCTGGTGTTTCCAGGAGCCATTCTGACCGTGAAATAATCAATATTATGAATGGGGTTATTTCTGAACGCCAGTACCATTGGCTTAATTTCATGATGCATGGATTCGAAATGAAAATCGTTCACAATGCCTATCACACGAGCCCGGAATGGTGTTTCGAGCTCCACGATATCGCCTCCCCAGTTAACCGTTGTTATAGTTACATCTTCCCCAACCGGGTCGGTCAGTCCGAAGGTTCGAACGGCTTGTTCGTTAATCATGATGTTTAGTGAATCGGATAAATCACCGGTAAACCCGCTCCCCTCTTTAACATCAATACCGAATGTGTTGAGAAAATCTTTATCGACCGCGAGGTAGCGCATATCCCTTGATTCAGCAACGGAAGAAGAGGACGCGGTCACTACCGGGGAGACCTTCCATTCGCCGGGAACCCGTGAAGTGACACTTACTGACTCCACGCCGGGAATCTGCAGCATCTCATTTTTGATCGCTTCGAAATTTCCCCGAAGATTTCCGCTGTTAATGTCGATTACGGTAAGATTCTCCCTGGCAAAACCCAGGTCCAGCTGCTGCATGTAGCTAAGCTGCCGGTAGATAACCAGGGTACTGGTGATCATCAGGATGGCTACGGCAAACTGAGCCACTACAAGAATTTTTCGTACAGACATCCCGCCGGATTTCAATGCGTATTTATTCCGGATGGCTTCAGCCGGCACTACCCTTCCCACGATCCAGGCCGGATAGCTGCTGGCCAGCATCCCGACCAGTACCGAAACGCCCAGAATGATCAGCATCGTCTGAACGTCGGTCATGGACAATACCATGGAAGTCCCCATCATGCTGTTGAACGGTTCCAGCAGCAGGTCGGCAAGGAAAATAGCCAGGAGGGCGGCGAGTAATACCATGATGAACGATTCCGAGAGGAATTGTCCGATCACCTGCCGGCCGCCGGCGCCTACTGTCTTCCGAAGTCCGATTTCCCTGGTCCTCCGCAGTGCCAGTGCGGTGGTAATATTCGTAAAATTAAACGCCGCTACTACCAGTACAAGTATCCCCAGAATGGACAGGAACGTCATATAAAACCTGTTTCCCGTATTTGAAGCAAGGCTTCCTTCGATGGCCTGATCTTCAAAGTGAATCTGATCCAATGCCTGAAGCTCGAAGGTGGATTCCTGTAATTCCTCCGGGTAATTCGGACGTACCAGCGTGGTTATTTTCTCACTTACCACGTTCGGATCGGCTTCCTTTGTCAGTCTCACATAGGTGCTGAATGAATTATTCTCCCAATCGGATCTGACAAAATTATTCCACCAGGGAAAATTGGCGGCCGCGACGGCAGCAGGGACAATCATTTTGAATTGTAAATGTGACTGCGGAGGAGGATCTGCAAATACACCGCTGATCTCAGCCGTGTAGACATTGTTGTAAATGGAGTCACCAAGGGCGGGTAAATCGCCCTGAAAATGCTTTCGGGCCAGGGATTCGCTCAGTAAAATGTTGCCGGGATCGGTGAGGGCAGTTCGTGCATCCCCCAACAGCATCTGGTAGGAGAATACATCAAAAAACGTGGAGTCCATCACATATATTTCCTCATAAACCCGTAATGCCAGCTCATTACCAAGCGTAAACCGACCTATGTGAATGACCTCGGTCATCGCCTCCACTTCAGGGAGCTGAGCGAGTGCCTGCACACCCACCTGCGGACCGGTGGCCGCCACCGTTCGTTCATGTCCCTCCTCTGCCCGGTGTTCAATTATCCGGTAGATCCTGTCGCTGTTTTCGTTGAACTGGTCAAAACCGGTTTCATAATCGTGATACAAGGTCACCAGGATGAAACAGCAGAAGCCCAGGGCCAGTCCGAACAGACTGATCAGTGAGTTGAGAAGATTACGCCGGAATATCCGGACCGCTAATTTAAACCGAAGCATGTGTTGTTATTTTGTTGTTGTTATTCATTTCTGAGTACTTCTGCCGGGTTGGTCCGGGTTGCCTTCCAAAGCTGGATGGATACAGCCAGGACCGTCATAAGCAATACAGCTCCCCCGGCCAGTCCATAGACCCACCAGGCAATCTCCACCTGGTAGACAAAGCCATCCAGCCAGTCACGCGTAAACCACCAGGCAACCGGCAGACCGATCACAAAACCGATCAGTACCAAAACCGCAAGACTTGAATTCATGGATAAGGTAATTCCCATCTGCGTTGCCCCAAGTACTTTTCGGATGCTGAATTCTTTCATGCGCTGTTGAACGAGGTACGTGGTCAGGCCATAAAGCCCCAGGAAGGACAGGAGAATACTGATCCCTGCATAGATAAGAATTGTATTCAGCAGCCGCTCCTCGCGCTCGTACTGACCGTCAAACCAGTCGCTGACGAAATAGTAATCAAAAGGAAACCGGGTACCAAACTGGTTCCAGGTATCCTCGAGGAAAGCCAGCGTTTCCTCTGTATGACCTGCATCAATTCTCAGGGTGATATTATAAATATTTTCCGGGTAGAGATACATGACCATAGGCCGGACCTCGCTTTCATTTAATGGTTCGTAGTTAAAATTCCTGGTCACCCCGATTATCTGCCGGGGGATGTCGTCAGGTCCGAAACGTATCGTATGCTCAAGCGGATTTTCAAAGCCAAGTAAATCAGCCAGGGCTTCATTGATCACGAGTGAAGCAGAATCCTGCGGACTATGTGAACGGAATTCCCGGCCTGACTGCATTTCGATGCCGAAGGTGGAAAAGAAATCAGCCCCGATCCGGAAGGCGCTTACACTAAGTTCATTCTCCGAGCCCTCCGGAATGATTGTAGTACCAAACCAGCCGGTTCCGACGGATGCCTGGCTTGCCGTGAGGCTTTTGATATAGGGAAATTCGCGGATCCGGGCCCGGAATTCCTCTGATCGCTCATCAATTCCGTTATTGATATTCATCACCAGCAATTGTTCCTCATCAAACCCCAGGTCCTTATCCATCAGGTAATTGGTCTGTGAAAGGATCACGAGTGAGGTGATGATCAGGATTATGGAAACAACGTACTGAAACGTGATGAGGACTTTTCTTGACAGGATGCCCCTGCCCTGTCCGCCTGAGATGCTTTTAATGGTAGCTGATGGCGCAAAAGAAGCCAGGATCAGTGCAGGATAAAGACCTGCTCCCAATGAGGTTATGAAAACGCAAACCACAATTCCCGCGATCACACGCGGGTCCAGGAGCAATTCCGAAGAAATCCGGACCCCGGTCAGCTCGTTAAAATAAGGAAGCAGAATATCCACGAACAACAGGGAGATCAGGGCGGCCATAAGCACAAAAAGAAACGCCTCCCCGAAAAACTGGACAGCCAGCTGATTCTTTCCGGCGCCGAGCACTTTCCTAATGCCTATCTCCCCGGCGCGGCGGGCAGCGCGGGCAGTCTGAATATTGACATAATTTATACAGGCGATGAGAAGGACAAACATGGCGGCCGCCAGGAAGGTGTAGGTGTAAACCGGATTGCCCAGCCACAGGGACCGGGCATAGCGGATATCGGAACTGTGCATATACACCTGCTCCAGGGGCTGAAAGAATAAGAAGTAGGAATCAGCCCGTTCCTCAAAATGACGCTTCATGAATTCCTGCATTTTACCCTCCAGCGCGGTGAGGTCGGTATTCGGAGCCAGCTGCAGGTAAGTAAACAAGGTCTGTCCCAGCCAGTTATTCATGAAGGTATACTCCAGCGGACCGGACCCCGGGACCGTCGTTGACCAGGAGATCAGGGCATCATAACGAATATGTGAATGATCAGGATTGTCCTCAGCCACGCCGGTGACCTCGTATTCAAGATCATGCAAACCGATGACCGTTTTCCCGACCGGATCATCTTCCCCGAAAAGTCGTTTCGACATTGATTCGGTCAGGACGATGGAGGAAGGTTTCTTCAGCACTTCATGAGGGTCCCCCCTGAGCAGCCTGAAACTGAATACATCAAAAAAGGAACTGTCGGCAAAGACCACCAGGTCGGACATTTGATTATTTTCCCCGTAGGTTATTACCGTCTCATCAAACCAGGGCAGTATGCGTACGAATTTCTCCACTTCCGGATAATCATCGGCCAGGGTGGGTCCCATCAGGCCAGATGTTTCGGCGGTGAGGGTTTGCGTTCCGTCATTGATACTCACATTCTTTTTGTACAGCCGGACAATCCGGTCCCTATTTTCATGCATCTGGTCAAACTTCCATTCATTGATCAGGAACATGATCCCGAGGATCGCGCATGAAATCCCGACCGTGAGTCCGGTCAGGTTCAGGAAAAGCATCCCTCGGTGCCTGCGGAATTGGCGGAAAAAAGTGAGTATGTAATTCTTAATCATACAAGTTGACAACCGAAATTCAATTATACGCTTTCATAAGAAATGCCAGAAACGAATATCTGTCATAAAATGCTCAGCAGGCAGATTTCTTTGACTTGAGTATTACAAAGTGCCCATTTTTACGAGTCAGATGTCCAATAATGGACACTTCGTATGGAAATTTTCAGGGCGCCTGTTAACTTTAACACATGGCAGATAAAGAAGGCAGGATCCTGGTGGTGGACGACGATGAATACATCGGACTTAGTCTGAAGTTGCTGTTGGACCAGCATTTTTCAGCAGTGACGGCAATTACCAATCCGGCGGAGATCCCTGAACTTCTCGGTGAGAATTATGATGTGGTTATTCTTGACATGAATTTCAGCCAGGGTGAGACCAGCGGAGAAGAAGGATTGCACTGGCTGGGAGAAATAAGCCATGCTGAACCGGCAATATCGGTAGTCCTGCTCACGGCGTACGGGGAGGTAAATACAGCAGTGGAGGCAATGAAAGCAGGGGCCATGGATTTTGTGGTGAAGCCGTGGAAAAATGAAAAGTTACTTGCCACGGTCAACAGTGCCTACCGACTTGCCCGGGAAAAGAAACGAAATCACAGGCTGGAAACAAGGCAAAAAATGCTTTCCGCAGACCTGGACAGTCATTTTGGCGATATGATTGGTAATTCTCCTGCCTTAAAGCAGGTGACCGATACGATTCGCAAAGTAGCACCGACGCCGGCCGATGTGCTTATCCTGGGGGAGAATGGGACGGGGAAGGAAGTGGCGGCCAGGGCCATTCATCGTAATTCATCAAGGCGTGATGAGGTGTTTGTTTCGGTAGATCTCGGGGCAATCCAGGAAAACCTGTTTGAAAGCGAGCTTTTCGGCCATAGGAAGGGGGCCTTTACTGATGCGCGCGAAGACCGCACAGGAAGGTTTGAAGCCGCCTCGGGAGGGACGCTGTTTCTTGATGAGATCGGTAACCTTCCGCTTTCGCTTCAGTCAAAATTGCTCACTGTGCTGCAGCGACGGGAAGTGACCCGTGTAGGCAGCAACCAGGCCATTCCCGTGGATGTCAGGATTATTTGTGCTACCAACCGCGACATTCACCAGGCGGTCAGGGATGGATCGTTCCGCGAGGACCTCCTCTACCGGATCAATACGGTGGAGATTACCATTCCACCCCTGAGGGAGCGGCTGTCAGATTTACCAATGCTGACAGACCACATGCTGACAACATTCATCCGGAAATACAACCGCCCGGATATGAGCGTTTCACCGGAAGCGCTCAGGTTACTGAAAACATATGCCTGGCCAGGGAATATCCGTGAGTTACAGCATGCCGTGGAGCGGGCCGTAATCATGTCAGAAGGCAAAAAGCTGTCGGAGGAGGACTTTATGTTTGTGGTGGCCCGTTCCGATGACCACCAGGTCCTGCAGGATTTCAACCTGGAAAACCTGGAAGCATGGGCCATACGAAAAGCCATTCAAAAACACGATGGAAATATTTCACATGCGGCGCAGGAACTCGGACTTAGCCGCGGCGCCATGTACCGACGGATGGAAAAATACCATATTCAATGAGCCATTTCAGAAAACTGGTTTTCCTGCGGATCGTGATTATCACGCTGCTGCTCGCCTTCGGCATCTACTTCTTCTTTGTAGAAGACCGGCTTCTCAGGAGCATCTACCTGTTCATTTTTGCCGTTCTGGCCATCGGTGAGCTCTATTGGTACATCGACCGGATCAACCGGAATACGTCCAATTTCCTGACCGCCCTGATGCAGAATGATTTCACCACAAGTTTTACCACAGAGGGTCACGGGCGCTCGTTCAGGAAACTGCATGAAACATTCAACCAGATCACCCTGAAATTCAAAGAACTTACGGCCGCCAGGGAAGCCCGTCACCAGTACCTGGAAGCACTGGTGTCGCAGGTCAACGTCGGCATACTGAGCTATGACGATGAGGAGAAGATCATGCTGACCAACCAGGAATTCCGTAAGCTTACGGGTAAGCACAGTATGAGCTTTCTTCATGGCCTCGAACAGGTCGACCTGCAATTGCTGACGACCATCAGGCAAATGAAACCTGGCGAAAACCGAACAGTGAGCATTTCGGTGAACAACGAACTGCTTCAACTGAATATTCAAAAAACCGATTTTCAGGAGCTGGGAAAAACATATCACCTCGTTTCGCTGCAGAATATACGCAGGGCACTCAGCGTAAATGAGATCCAGGCCTGGCAGAAACTCATGCGCGTTCTGACCCACGAGATCATGAATTCAATCAGCCCGATCACCTCACTGAGCGAGACGCTGATCCCCATGGTAAATGATTCACTGGAGAATGAAGATACCTTGCGCAAAGGACTCGAAGCCATCCACATTCGCAGCAGCGGACTGGAAACGTTCACTACCGCTTACAGGCAGCTGACCGGCATTCCCGCCCCTAAACCCCGGGCGGTAGACCTCACCGAGCTGACCGACCGGATCCTCCGGTTACTTCAGTCAGAACTGGACGGGATTAATATTGAAACGACGGGTGCGGAGAATAGAACGCTGCAGGCAGATCCTGATTTGCTCGGTCAGGTTTTCATTAATCTGCTGCGGAATGCTGCGCAGGCACTGGCTGACACAGACAATCCGGTGATACGGGTTACCTGGGAACCGGCAGAACACGGCCTGGAAATTTGTATTGCGGACAACGGACCGGGCATCCCCCGGGACAAGCTGGAAAAGATCTTTATACCGTTTTATACCACAAAGAAAAATGGATCAGGAATTGGCCTGGCCGTGAGCCAGCAGATAATTCAGATGCACCAGGGGTCGCTTGATATTACTTCCGTACCCGGAAATACCGTCTTCAGGATTATGCTTCCGGATATCCCGGCTACACCTTCTCTCCCACGGATACCGGAAAGCGAATGATGAATTCGCTGCCTTTTCCAGGTTCGCTTTTCAATTCAATCTCGCCGCCCAGTGATTCCACGAGCATCTTGACGATCGCAAGGCCCAGTCCGTTCGAACTTTCACCTGCGGTTGGCCTCGCACTCAGTTTCGAAAACTTGCGGTACAGCATTTTCCTGTCTTCCTCGGTAAAACCGGGACCCTGATCGGCCACCGAAATATATACGGCATCATCCCGGACCCCGGCATCAAGGCTGACTTCGCTGCCGGGATCTGAAAACTTTATTGCATTGGAGATCAGGTTATCGAGGATCCTGCTCAGGTAGGGAGCATCGGTTGACAAATTCACTTCGTCTTCGACTTTTGAAATCAGCCGGATATCCTTTGAACGCGCATCTGACCTGAACGTATCAATTTTCTGATCAAGTGTTTCCCTGAGATTAACATCACTGATGTTTAGTGACTTCTCCTCCTGGTGCTCACTTACCTCAAGTAAATCCCGGATCAGGTTCAGTCCATTCTCCGAAGCCCCGAAAAGCATTTTTACATATGTTTTCTGTTCATCCGTCAGGTCTGACATTTCCAGCAGATGCCCTATTCCGTGGACACGGTTAAACGGAGCCTTAAGGTCGTGCGCCAGGATATTCATCAGGGTATCCTTTTCATTGTTCAGGGCTGCCAGAATTTCGTTGCGCTTCCGTAGCTTGTCATTCTGGTTAGCGATCTTATCGTTCTGGATTTTGATCTCTTCCCGCTGCTGTGCAATATGGAGGTTCTTTTCCCTCAGTTTGGCATTCGTTTTTCGGCGTCTCCCATTCACCTTATACAGCATTACCAGGAAAACCAGGGCGGTAAGTACAGCCACTGTCAGGAGAATATTCTGCAGGCGCTGCCGGTCGATAATCGCCTGGTCGGCTCGTTTTTCCGCCATCAGCAACTCATTCTCCTTTTCCTTATTTTCAATATCGATCCGTGCTTCCAGCCGCTCGATCGTTCGTGCCGCCTCACTGTTATCCATGTTGGCGCGGATTTCGGAGTACTTCTGATAGGCAAACAGGGCTTCCTCGAAACGTCCCTGCCTTTCATAAATAACAGCCAGAATGCGGTAAGCCTGCTGGTCAAGATTCTGATCCTGCGATAATTCAGAACCTGTAATTACCTCCCTGGCATATGCCTCAGATCTGTTCAGGTCCCGGAGCATCAGGTAGATCTCCGCCATTTCCAGGTCAATATCGTAGGTCAGGTTAATATTTGCTGATTCCCGGGCAATAGACTGGGCATTCTGTGCTTTTTCCAGGGCCAGCCTGTAATCATTCTCCCGCCGGTGCAATTCGCTCATCCCGAGGTATATCCGAGCCAGATTGATATCATCACCAAGCGCAAGGGCTTTATCCTCTGCCTGCTCGAGGTAACTCAGGGCACTGTCTGGTTCGCCCATCGCTTTAAAAATGGTTGCGATTTCATTCAAGGAGGAGATTTCACCACTCAGATTGCGTGAATCGCGACGAAGCTTCAGTGATTCCAGTGACTTCTCCAAGGCCAGCCGGTACTTGCTCTGGGTCTGGTATATTTCCCCAAGCGTCCGGTAGGCATAGGAAGCGCCATCCATGTCGTTAATGTCCTTAAACGTCTGGAGTGCCCGCTGGGCGTGATCATAGGATTTCACAAAATTCCCCTGATACAGGAACATCCGGCCCATATTGTTAAGGCTGTGAGCATACTGAAGCGAATCTCCCGCTTCCATACTTGCATCGATGGCCCGGTTGTAAAAGGCAAAGGCCTGCACATCATCACCCTTGTAGTGATATGCCAGACCCATAAAATTGTAGCATTTGGCCAGGCACGAATTATCCGTATCCACCCGGAGGATCTCGATGATCTCGCGGCAATAGTATAGGGTCGAATCAGGGTTTGACTTGCGGTATTCCCAGGCAAGGTCATAAAGAAGTTCCGTGCGCAATTCACCCTGAGCCGTTTCCAGACGGTTTTTAAGGCTGTCAATCAGTTCGTGTTGCTGAGCAAATACGGGACTGACGGCAGCCATCAGAAGTACCAGCCAAATTAATAAAGTGCGCATAGACAGTTTTTACACTCCAATAATAAAAATTTAATCGCAAAAGTCCTTATTTACGGACGGCAATATATAATTGCTTAGCGTGGAAATAGTGGCTATTTCCAGTGATTTTATACTAAATCATCTTCACAGGTGATTCCGTTTATCAAAAAAGGGCACCGCACATCTGAATTTTGCGTATTTTCCAAACCTGTTCAAAAAACCCTTCACGAATGCGAATAATATTACTTGTGCCATTTCTGGCACTCTATTTTGGAATTGCCCCGGTTGCAAACGGACAAAAACGCTCCGCAAAAAATCAAAATACCCTTTCCTATGATACTTCCCTGTATAATGCCATGGAATGGCGCCTGGTAGGACCATTCCGCGGAGGCCGCAGTGCGGCTGTAACCGGAGTGCAGGGAAAGCCCAACCTGTATTATTTTGGCGCCACCGGCGGGGGTGTCTGGCGCACCATGGATGCGGGAAATACCTGGGAGAATATTTCGGACGGCTATTTCGGCGGATCAATCGGGGCCGTGGCAGTCAGTGAATGGGACCCGAATGTGATCTACGTCGGAGGTGGTGAAAAAACAGTGCGTGGTAACGTATCGTCGGGAAGCGGTATCTGGAAATCCGTGGACGCGGGCAAAACGTGGACCTTTAAAGGCCTGCCTCAGTCACGGCATATTCCGCGCATTCGAATCCATCCCAGGAATCCGGACCTGGTTTACGCCGCGGTCCTGGGGGATTTGTACAAATCTTCTGACGAACGGGGGATATACCGAAGCAAGGACGGCGGTGACACCTGGGAGAAAATCAAATTTGTCAACGCAGATGCCGGGTTTGTGGACCTCATCCTGGATCCGGGAAATCCGAGGAACCTGTATGCCACTTCCTGGCGTATCCGGCGAACGCCCTACAGCCTGGAAAGCGGCGGCGAAGGCTCATCACTCTGGAAAAGTACGGACGGCGGGGATACCTGGAAAGAATTAAAAGGAAATAATGGCCTGCCGAACGGATTGTGGGGGATCAGCGGGGTGACCGTTTCGCCGGTCAATCCGGAACGGGTCTGGGCAATTATTGAGAACGACGAAGGCGGGGTGTTTCGCTCAGATGACGGCGGACTCACCTGGAAGCGTACCAATGACAACCGGAACCTGCGCCAGCGGGCATGGTATTATACCCGGATATATGCAGATACAAAGGAAGAAGATGTTGTTTATGTACTGAATGTCAGGTACCACCGTTCGAAAGACGGCGGGGTCACTTTTGAATCATACAACGCCCCGCACGGGGACCACCATGATTTGTGGATCGATCCGTCGGACAGTGAACGGATGATTATCGGTGATGACGGAGGTGCCCAGATCTCGTTTGATGCGGGTGAGAACTGGTCGACTTACTACAACCAGCCAACCGCCCAGTTTTACCGGGTGACTACCGACAATCATTTTCCGTATCGCATTTACGGTGCCCAGCAGGATAATTCCACCGTCCGCATTCTTCACAGGACCGACGGGGGCAGCATCGGGGAAAGTGACTGGGAATCAACCGCCGGGGGCGAAAGTGCGCATATTGCAGTAGACCCGGAAGATAATGACATTGTGTACGGGGGCAGCTACGGAGGGTTCCTGACCCGGGTAAACCATGCCACCGGTGAAGTTCGGGCCATTAATGTCTGGCCGGACAATCCGATGGGGCATGGCGCCAAAGATCTCAGGTACCGGTTCCAGTGGAATTTCCCTATTGCCTTTTCCCCTCATAATCCGGATAAACTTTATGCCGCGTCCAATTACCTGCATGTCAGCTATGACGAAGGACAGAGCTGGGAAGTAATTTCGCCGGACCTGACCGTGGGGGATACCAGCAAGCTGGGACCTTCGGGCGGACCGATCACCAAGGACAATACGAGCGTGGAATACTATGCCACAATTTTCGCACTGGCCGAATCGCCGTACGAGGAAGGGCTGATCTGGACCGGGTCGGACGACGGGCTGATCCATGTTACCCGGGACGGCGGGAAGAACTGGGAGAATGTTACGCCGGAGGGCATGCCGGAATGGATGATGATCAACAGCATAGAACCCCATCCGTTTGTGGAGGGCGGGGCATACGTGGCAGGCACCCGGTACAAATTAGGCGATTACACCCCCTACCTGTACAAAACGACTGATTACGGTCAAACCTGGACGAGGATCACGAACGGGATCAGGCCGGAAGATTTTACGCGGGTAGTACGCACTGACCCGGACCGGGAAGGATTGCTTTATGCGGGCACGGAGAATGGCATGTACGTTTCGTTTGACGACGGAGCGAGCTGGCAGTCATTTCAGCGGAACCTTCCAATAGTCCCGATCACTGACCTGGCTGTGAAAGACAAAAACCTGATCGCTGCCACCCAGGGAAGGAGCTTCTGGATCATTGATGACCTGACGCCGCTCCATCAGCTGAATGGCGACCTGGCCAATAAAGAGGTGCACCTGTATGCTCCGCTGGAGGCTTACCGGATGGACGGGGGCGGACGACCATCGAGGACCGCCGGCACGAACCACCCCGGCGGAGCTAATATTTATTTCTATGTACGGGACACAAGCGTAACCGATACGTTACGGATTGAATTCCATGAACAGGGCGGGGAACTGGTGCGCGCATACAGTACCCATCCGGATGAAGAGGCCAACGAGGAAAAGCTGGAATTACACCCAGGAATGAATACACTGAGGTGGAACATGCGGTACCAGGGAGCAGAAAGTTTTGACGGCATGATCCTGTGGTGGAGTTCGCTGGCGGGTCCGAAAGCCTTGCCCGGCACGTATACGGTCCGCCTGGTTAACGGAGATGAAACGCTGGAAGCCCCGCTCACAATCGTAAAGGACCCCCGTTCCGGTACTTCTGAAGCGGAACTGAAGGAGCAATTTGATTTCCTGACCTCCGTGGTGGAAAAATTAAGCGAAACCAATTTGGCCGTAAGAAATATCCGCGAGGTTCGCGGGGATATCAACGACGTACTGGGAAGAATGAAAGGGGATGAATACGAGGACGTACAGGAAAAGGGTAAAGACATCCTGGCGCAAATGAAGGAAGTGGAAGAAGCCTTGTACCAGACGAAGAACCGGAGCGGACAAGATCCGCTGAATTACCCGATACGGCTGAATAACAGGTTGGGACACCTGAACTCGCTGATGGCTGTGGGTGATTTCAAGCCTACTGACCAGGCTGTCGAATTCAGGAATGAAATTACGGCCGAGATCGACGTGGAGCTGGACAAACTGAAAGCGATCTTTGAGAATGATATACCTGAGTTTAATGCGATGGTGAAGGAAAAGCAGGTCGATGCAGTGATGCTACCCGAAGATGAATAATATATTACCAATAAAATATCCGGCGGAATTTCTTCTTTAAGAACGAATTATACGGTATTTTTATATACTTCAACCACTGATCTATGAGGGGAATATTTACTATTGTTATTTGTGCGGTCTTTACTGTATCTGTTTCCGGGCAGCAGGTATTGCAGGAAATACGCGGAGAAGCAACCGGATCCAGTTATACTGATTACTATCTTCATGTACCTGCCAACCCTGACGCCAGTACAGGTCTCATCGTGTTTCTTCATGGAAATGGTCCGTCAAATAATGTAGATGTGAATACAGGCTGGGATAGAGTGGATGATGAAGCCATGCCCCTGGCTATGGAAACCACTGAGGTGTTTAATGCCTATGCGGATGATTATTATGTGCTTATTCCCCATCACAACGCTGGGGCCCAGGGATTCCCTATAGACCCGACGGCCAATGAGTGGATAATGCCAGAGCTTAAGGCGTTTATTGATCAGAAAATTTTCGATTGGGGGATAGATGAAGGGGATGATTTTCCAGAGGTAGATATGGACCGGATTGTAATTGCCGGTTTCAGCCTGGGTGGAAAAGGTGTATGGGATTTTGCGGAAGCTTATCCTGATTTTGCCGCCGGGTATCTGCCAACCTGGGGTTCTGCCATTGAAAATGGAGTTGGCGGTTACGACTGGTGCGAATTCGATAATTCCATCATTTGGGCCATAAACGGTGAGGAAGACGGCATTTTCCCGCCGGATGGAATCAGTACCAGCGGTCGTTATGGTGTTTATTTCATTGAGGATGCCATCTTTGCCTGTAACCCAAATGCACCATTCAATTTAACCATGCTTGATGCCAGAAATCACCTGGGTTGGGATGAATTATTCCGAATGGAAATGGGGTACGATGTTTATGGCTGGATGGCCTCACTTGATAAAGGAACTACCGATTATATTCCTTTTGTGGAAATCGGCGATAATAAGACACTGGTAGCCGCTACAGAATATGTTGTCCATGCGTTTGCGCTGGATGCTGAAAATGAATCACTGTCCTACACCTGGCTGGTGGAGGATGTAACAGGGACATTAAATGTGACCTACAATGTAAAGGAAGAAACCCCGGAATACATCTATCTTGAGGATTTACAGGTGGGTCGCGATTATCGAGTCCGGCTTACGGTAAGTGATGGCCTGAATAGTAATTTCGACGAAGTTTTCCTGTCCGTAATTTCAAGTGCCGCCTATGGCGGCGCCACACTGACCGGCGTCAACCTGTTGTTTGATGGTGGTTCGATACCCTTTCCCACCGACGACGTTTTTGACATCCGGGATGTTACGAATAAGGACGGCTTTAATGTACAAGGTGTGGCTGACATCAACACGTTTAACGTAAAAACTGAATTAAATTCTGCCAGAAGATATAATCTATGGGGAGGAAGTCCATTCGATTATGAGGACGGTACAAGCGGTTTCGGAGGTTCCAAATTTCAGCTTTTTCAGGAAGGGACTCGCCGGATGACATTTACGTTTGATATGCTAAACCTGGGAGGCGCCTACCAGGGTACATTCCAGGTTACCGCCATGTTCACCGACGATCCCGATGCGCTTCCGATTACCCTCTTGAGTTTTACCGGAGAAGCGGCGGATCGGGGCGTACAGCTTGACTGGTCCACCACGGAAGAAGTGGGCAACAGTCACTTCGAGGTATTCAGGGGTCGCAGCGGCGATGACCTGGCAAAGGTGGCTGAAGTACCCAAGGCCGAACCGGCGAAACAGTACAATTACTATTCGTACCATGATGCGGAGGCCACTGAGGGAGTATACTACTATCAGCTGCAGAGTGTCGATTATGACGGGCACCGGGACATTTCCGATATCATCCGGGTAGCGGTTACGGCCGACGCGGAATTTACCGTGTATCCCAATCCTTCCACCGAAGGCATGTTCCGGATCACCTTCAACGAAAACGAATCAGCCGACCGCCCTATCTTATATAACAGTCATGGACAGCAGGTAGGTTTTTCACTCGCGCCATCGCCCAGCGGGCCCGGGGAACGACAGATGATCCTGGACAATCCGCGACCCGGCATGTACCTGCTCAAGGTATGGCACCGGGGCGACCTGGTGACCCGGAAGGTTATGGTGGAGTAGAATCCGTTTACGCTCCCGATTCCCTATCTTAGTAAGGAAGCAATCAATTATTTATGGAAGGTATGTTAAAAGAAAATGCCCTCCGGGACAAGACTATTATTGTCACCGGGGGCGGTACCGGCCTGGGCAGGGCCATGGGCACCTATTTCCTGAAACTCGGCGCCAATTTGGTTATTTCCAGCCGGAAAGCCGATGTACTCGAAGCAGCTGCTGCTGAAATGGCAGAAGAAACCGGGGGGAAGGTCTTACCTGTAGCCTGCGACATCCGGGAATATGATCAAATCGAGAATGTCCTGCAACGAACTATTGAAGAATTCGGGAAAGTGGACGGCGTACTGAACAATGCCGCCGGAAATTTTATCAGTCCGACCGAGCGCCTATCCCACCGGGCCTTTGACATTGTGGTAGACATTGTGCTCCGCGGCACATACAATTTCACCCTGGCGGCAGGTAAGCACTGGATTGATAACAAGCAGCCCGGCACCTTTCTCAATATTGTGACTACCTATGCCTGGACAGGGTCCGGTTACGTGGTGCCGTCGGCCTGCGCGAAAGCCGGTGTGCTGGCACTCACCCGATCACTTGCCTCAGAATGGGCCAAATACAACATCCGCTCGAATGCCATTGCCCCCGGCCCCTTTCCCACCGAAGGTGCCTGGAAGCGGTTGTTCCCGGCCGATGTCGCCGAACAGATCGATCCGATGAAGCGGATTCCGTTGAAACGATTCGGGGAACACCAGGAGCTGGCCAATCTCGCGGCCTACCTGATGTCAGATTATTCGGCCTATGTGAACGGAGAAGTGGTCACTATTGATGGCGGCGAATGGCTGCATGGGGCTGGCGAATTCAACGGCCTGGAAGTGATTACCCCGGATATGTGGGACCAGCTTGAAAAAATGAGGAAAAAGTAATTGTGGAATTTATTCCCTGTTGCCGGTTACTTGACGTATCAAATTACCATTTATACCATATGATCCGGAGCATGCTCCGTCATTAACCGACACCCTGGCGGTGTCTTAAATACCAGTACGACTTACATGCGATTAATTCTCACGCTCATCATTCTCCTACCCCTGGCCTTGCAGGCACAACACAAGGAGGAAATCACAAAAACACTTAATGAATACCTGGCCCATTCCGAATCCGGCGATTTCCTGAAATCGCTCGATTACATGCCTGATGAATTTTTCAACCTGGTGCCCCGGGCGCAAATGGAAGCCATGCTCACGGAAACCTTTGATAACCCTGATCTTGGCATCGCCATGCAGGACGGGGAAATACACGAAATCTCCAATGAAGTGGTGCACGATGATATCAGGTACGCTACGGTGGATTACCAGTACACCATGACCTTTACCAATAAAAAGGAAAGTAATACAGAAGCCCTGAACATGATGAAAGAGTACTTTGCGGCCCAGGTCGGTGAAGAAAATGTGCGGGTTGATGAAGAAAAGCAGGCCATCGAGGTGATCAAAAAAAGCACCATGTACGCGATCAGCAAACCTGACCAGGGCTGGCGATTTATTGAAAAAAGCAGTGATCTTGATCAGGTAATTGACCAGATCATTCCTGCCGAAGTGCTCGAACAACTCTGACTAATCATTAATTAATTCTGTACGGAATTCATGCGTAATCCCCCTGCCCTCCTACTATTCCTGCTTTTTCCCGCTCTCACCATGGCGCAGTCAGCTGACGGGATCACCAGCCGATTCAATGAATACTTCGGATTAAAGGAACGCGGAGAATATCAGAAATTTGTCCAGTACGTTCCGGAGGAGCTCGTTAAACTGATGCCTGAACCTCAGCTGTCGGCTTCCATTACCCAGACACTTGATAACCCGGCGTTCAGTATCCAGGTAGACAGCGGACGGATCAATGCTATTTCCCCGGAGATCAGTTTTGAGAATACCGCTTATGCTTCGGTTGACTATTCGTTCCGGATGACCATCCGGATGAATGAGGATTCCTTTGGCATGTTTGACTTTATTCTTCAGTCGCTTCTTAACCAGGTACCGGAAGAACGGGTGGAGGCCGATGTGACCAAAGGTACGATCCTGGTGCGGCAAAAAAGCCGGATGGTGGCCATCCGCAAACCTTCCGGTTCCTGGAAATTTCTTGAAATCAATGATCAGCTGGCCGACCTGGTGGGCAAAATCGTACCTGAAGAAGTGCTGGCGGGAATCTGACACAAAGTATTCTCCCAACAGGTTGATTAACAAAGCATTCAGCGCTATCTTTTAGATCAATTCAAACCAATTGCCATGCAAACGATTCTCGGATCCGGGGGAGCGATCGGCATACACCTTGCCCGGGTACTTCCTAAATATACTGATAAAGTCCGGCTGGTGAGCCGGCATCCCGAAAAGAGCAATGACCGTGATGAGCTGTTTGCCGCCAACCTGCTTAATGCGGAAGAAGTAAAACATGCTGTGGAAAACAGCAAGATCGTTTACCTCATGGCGGGACTTGCCTACGACCATAAAGTCTGGGAAAGGGACTGGCTGGTTTTTTTTGACAACATCTATATGTACACACCTGACCTGCCGGTACCCATGACGGAAAGAACGAAGGTGGCCCCGGCTACCAAAAAAGGGAAGGTCCGGGCCGGGATCGCCGAAAAGCTGATGCAGGCAAACAAAGACGGACTGATCAAAGCACTGATCGCCCGGTCAGCCGATTTTTACGGTCCGGGAGCAGCAAAAAACAGTGTGCTGGACCAGACTATAATTCAAAACATCATAAGCGGTAAAACGGCGAACTGGCTGGGAAATCCGGATAAGAAGCATTCATTTACCTATACACCTGACGCCGCGGTAGGCACTGCTTTACTGGGCAATACGCCGGATGCTTACGGACAGGTCTGGCACCTACCCACACACGATGAGCCACCAACAGGAAGAGAATGGGCGGAAATGACAGGCAAGCTATCGGGCAAGGAGGGCAAGATACGCGCCACCCCGAAATGGCTGATGAGTGTCCTGGGGATTTTCATGCCGGTGATGCGCGAATTGAAAGAAATGAGCTACCAGTACGAACAGGATTATGTCTTTGACAGTACAAAATTCGAGGATCAATTTATGATGAAAGCTACTCCTTACAAAATAGGTCTCGAACATGTCTTGAAGAAGGATTATCCCGGTTCGATGGTTTAATCAAAATTCTTATCTGCCTCAAAAACCTCGCGTATGTCCAGTCCCGGCTTGCCATCGCCCGCCAGAAAAACGGGCAGGTTATTCTCATAGGGCATACAGTAGGTACAGCTGATGACTGCCACCTCCTCCACCCTGTTGAGGTATTCGCCATGCATCTCGGCAGTTCCCCCAACGATCAGGAGCATTTCAAAATTCCGGTCTTCCAGGGTCTCCAGGCCCCAGAAATAGTAGGCGTTGTGACGGCTTAACACCGGCGGCAGCGGATATTTATCACGGTAGTAATCAATAGCCCCGGCCTCACCATAGTTGTTTACCCAGGCCACCACATTCTCACGATCCTCCTCAGGAAGCTGAACATATGCTTCCGAGATCGTCCTGGCAAAATTCTCCCAGCCATGCATATCCGCATAAAACTGGGGTAAGAGCCCTTCTTCCTTGCTTTCGGCATTCTCCGGACCAATACCCAGCGCCGCGTTGTAGCGAATAAACGATTCTTCCGGCAGCAACGGAGCGGCCAGTGGCAGCAGGGCAAGGCCGGAAATTATGTAAAAAATAACAAAGGCAGCCAGCAAGCGCCGTTTCCACAACATGCGGCTGTTACTGAGATAGATCGCCCCGCAGGCCATAATCCCTGTGTACGACGAGGCCATGTATTCTGACTTTACCTGACCCTTCAGTAGCAATATGACCAGCGCTGTAAAGAAAATAATGACTGGCATTCGTTCCTTCCAGGAGGACCTCCCCGAGAAAAGTAAAAGCAGGGAAGCAACTATAAATACCAGGATGTGCGGATGTTCCAGGAGAATTTGCCCGGACAGGAAATCGGCACGTGAAATACCTGCATATTTATTCTGCGAGGCATTCATGGCAAATTCCAGGTGCGCCATGTCATGTGTCAGGTTCCAGATTATAAACGGGAGAAACAGGATCAGTGCCACCCCGCCTGCCAGCCAGGGACCTTTCATCCTGAGCAGGGTACGGTAAGGTGTCACCAGCAGAAAGACGACCATCCCGATGGCAAACCAGGCCATACTGATCTTATTCATCATTCCAAGTCCGGTCACTGCACCCAGCCAGAGCCACCTGGTGGTATTCTCCGGATCATTGATTGCCTTTAACAGGAGAATAAGCGCCATTGGCCAGAAAAACAATTCGAGTACATTCATCGAATAAACGGAAGAAAACGCCAGGTTAATGGGAGCAAAAAGGAATGCGATACCTGCCAGCCAGCAGGCGACAATATTACCGCCGAGGGTGCGCACCAAGCGGAGCACCGCCCACATGGCCGCCCCACCCGCCAGGGCACTCAGCAAGCGGATTGTGTACCAGGCATCACCAAAAAGCGTGGTGAAGGCATCCAGCACCCAAATGGACAGCGGAGGGTGATCTACATAACCCCAGGCCGGGTGATCGGTATTGGCCATGTAATACAATTCATCACGGAAGATGCCATAACCTCCAAAGATAAGTACAAGCACGTGCAGCAGCACCTTTGCGGAGACCAGGATCAGTACCACGGACCGGAAATTCATAGGTATTCGGATTTTTTCGAAAGATAATCAAAATATCCCTTGGCCGCAGGGAATGGACGGTGCGGCTTAAAAATATGGCACGAATCCTGTATCTTTGATGTCCTACAAAATCCAGTACATGAAATATTTATCCCTTATGTTGCTGTTGGTGCCATTCTGCGCGACAGCCCAAACCGTTACGATCCTGCCGACAGATGCCATGATCAATTCAAGTCCTGAATTCGTATCCCTGGGAGAATCTTCCTATGCCATTCTTTCGCCCAACGAATACAGTGAAGAAGATATGGCCATTGTACGTTTCCACCAGGCAGCCGGCAACCAGATCGATTTTCACCTGCACTATGACACCGAAGAATTCTTTTATGTAATTGCCGGTGAAATGACCATGACCATCCGCGACTCTACTTTCACCGCAAAACCCGGGACCCTGATCCACATTCCCTCCGGTACGCCCCACAAACATGGCAACCAGGGCAGGGATGAGCTGGAATTATTGCTCATGTACACCCCTGGCGGGAAAATGGCAGGGCTTTTCAGAGCCTGGGGCAACATGGTTGCCTCCGGAGTCAGTGATGCCGAACAATTGAAAAAACGCCTGCTGGAGTTACCTGAGGAGTATGACGTGGAATTCATAGACGAATAATACTACCGGCACGGATGACAAAACACCTGTTTCTTTTCCTGATTCTGACTTTTACCTCTCTCCCTCTCCTGGCCCAGGATTATCAGGTGGAAATCCGGGAGGATTTTTCCGCATACATGGACCATGTGATTGCGCAGGATTACGATAAAGTTTTGAATGCCACGTACGAACGGTTTTTCGAACTTCTCCCTCGGGATAAAATGAAGCAGATGATGGCGGCTACGTTCAACAACCCGGATGTGGAATACGAGATCACCGGTTCCGAGGTTCACGAAATCGGGACCCCGCGTCACATCGGAGATGAATTTTTCAGTATTCTCACCTACACCAGTGTCATCCGGATGAAATTCCTGGCCGGCAACGCCAATGAGACCCAGGAGGAATTCGAACAGCGCATGAAGATGACCCGGCTTTCGCTGGAAGAGGTATTCGGATCCGATAACGTCTATTATGAGGCGGAGACCGGATACTACCGCCTTACTTCCCTGAAAAAGGTCTGTGCAGTTTCCCCGAACGGCCAGACGGACTGGAAATTTATCGTCCTGGAAAAAGAAATGCTGGAAACACTCAGGCGTATTCTCCCCGACCAGATCATTACCGAGGTAAGAGAAGGATAAATTTATTAATTTCGGCTTTCAGATCATCCATTTTAACTGCCAGGGACGGCGTTAAAACTGGCGATTCTGGGGAACTGATTGCCCGGTAACGGCGATGGATCCCGCAAGTAAACGGTAAATTACCCGGCTTCTATGACTGAATATTACATTTTCCTGCGTGGCATTAATGTTGGGGGACATCATAAGGTACCAATGGCAGAATTGCGTGAATTGCTCGGGCAGATGGGTTATGAGAAAGTGAAGACATTTCTTGCGTCAGGCAATGTGCGCCTGGAGGCGGACGACACCGGACAAAAAGAGCTGGAAGAAACGCTATCCCGGGCTATCGAAAACAAATTCGCTTTTCCGGTCCCGGTCATCTGCCGTTCCTCGGAGCGCATGCAGAAGTTGTTCCGGGAGAATGCCTACGCGAGGGAAAAGGAAGATAAAAAGATCAAATGGCTGGTCACGTTTCTGAAGAATGATGTGCAGGTACATCCGGAAACAGAGGAGACGGAAGGATTCAGTCTGGTTTACAAGGCCCCGGACCTGGTATGCGGGGTCCTCGACCTGGAAAAATCCGGTTCGCCGGATGCCATGAAGGTACTGGAAAAAGCGTATGGAAAAGAGATCACAAGCCGGACCTGGCAGACACTGCAAAAAATGAGAAGCTGATGAACCGAATTCGTGCACTGGCCCGGGAATACCCGGAATGGACCGATGCAGTGATCCTGATCATTGGATTCGCCCTGGGTGCCAACCTGTTCATTTTCTTTAAGATGAGCGGCCTGAACGAGCGGTACATGGAGACGATCTTCGACTCGTACCGTTTTCACTGGATCACCCCTACGATTGCCGGACTGGTGATCGGAACCGGCTTTGCCATCCTGGAATTCAATGTTTTCCCGAAACTAAAGATACGCCAGTTAGGATTGTTGTTTCTGATCCGCCTGATCTCGTTTACGCTGGTCATTGTGGTCAGTATCTTTGCAGTTCAAACGATCATTGGAACCATTCTCCAGGGCCATCCGCTCCGCAGCACTGTCCGGCTAATATCTCATTTCATGGAAACCGGGCTGTTCTTTTCCCTGTATGTTTACCTGATGATCCTGGGAGGTGTCCTGAATTTCTTCCGGGCGATGGGCAACCGGTTCGGCCCGGGGCTGCTGCTGAATTATATCTCCGGTAAATACAATCAGCCGATCGAGGAAAACCGGGTGTTTATGTTCCTTGACCTGAATGATTCCACCACACTGGCCGAAGACATGGGCCATGAAAAGTACAGCCGGATGTTGAATGAATTGTTCAGCACCGTGGCCAAACTGGCGGCGGAACATAATGGAGAAATTTACCAGTACGTAGGGGACGAAGCGGTCATTACCTGGCTGATCGATGAAGAATTCCGGTTTACCAATCCGGTCAGGCTTTATCAGCAATTCAGGGAATCTATCCAGGCACAAACCGATCGTTATAAGGCCGAATATCAAACAGTACCCGGGTTTAATGCGTCCATTCACGGCGGACCGGTCATCGTCACTGAAATGGGGCACCGCCGCAAGGAGCTTGCCTACCACGGGGATGTAATGAACACGGCGTCACGACTGCTTGACCGGGGCTCCGAGCTGGGAAAAGAACTGGTCATCAGTAGTTTCAGCAAAGGCGGATTACCCGATTCAGAAACTTACCAGGTGGAGTTCGTGGAAAACCTGGTTCTAAAAGGCAAAAAGACCGAGACGGAGATATATGAGGTGATCTTTATGCATTCGGCTGAAAAAGTTACATAAGCCTGCATTTTTTTATTTTATTTCTAATATTGGGAGAATTATTACTAGCTGTTTCTCCTTATGCGTTACTTTTTTCTTATGGTCTGCCTCCTGGGAGGTCCGCGTCTGATTGCCCAAATTGATGTACGCCAGTATGCTTCCGACGACCTGTTTGCCGTTAAACCGGTAGTCGCCTCGGATAGGAATGAAGAGGATAATTCCGGTTATAACAGCTGGGCCGAGCGTAAACTGGAAACCGCATGGACCAATTTGAGCAACGGAAATACAGACGAGGCACTCAATGACCTGGACGAACTGATTGATTACAATGATTCATACCCTGTTTTCCATTACCTCAAGGGAATGGTCTATATGGAACTTGAGGACTACGATCAGGCACGAAAAAAATTCAACGACGCACTAAGTGCTTCTCCCCTTTTCCTGGATGCCAAATACCAGTTGGGAATGATTTCCCTGGAGCTGGGAGATGTGCGTGAGGCGAAAGCCTACTTCAAGGACCTGACAGAAATAAAGGATTATGCGGCCCTCGGCTACCACGGACTGGGGTACGAAGCGTTGCAACGAAACAATGCTTACGGGGCCATGCAGGATTTTAAACGAAGCATAGACGCCGATCCGGAATTTACGGATTCCTACGGTACCCTGGCTATAATATACATATTTACCGGAGCCGGACGCAAGGGTGAAAAGTTACTTGAAGAAGGTATCGCCGCCAATCCGGAATGGGAAGAGGGAATCGCCATGAAAGCTATTCTTTCATTACTGCTCCGGGAAGACCTGGATGCATTCGAGGCTGATCTTAACAAGCTCATCTCCATGTCACCCGGAAATTACCATTACCTGTTCCTGAAGGCAGCAGTCATGATCGAAAAAGAAGAATGGCATGCGGCAATCGAACAATACCAGAAAGCGTATGACCTGGATACAGCCCAGGCAGGAGATTTTAAGTTCACCTCAAAGATCAGCCGTGAGGAAAAATCAAGGGAGGCCATTGATTATTACTTTGATCATTACGAAATGGCGCAGGCCACCCGGGCATATATGGAACAGGGCATCTGTGAGATGATCCGTTCGAATAATTCAGATGCCATCCGCTTGATTAAGGAGGCCAATGAAAACGAAGCGACTGCTGCGGGATATACACTTCTTGGTGTCCTGGGGGAGAAGGAAATGCTCCATAATGTGATCTCCATTTATTCGAGCGCAATCGAACTGGATACCATGAATTCATTTGCCATTTCGCGTCGCGCCGAATTGTTTGTGGAGCAGAAGAATTATGAGGCAGCCTTCCTGGATTACGACCGGCTGGTAAACCTTTTTCCCTCGGAGAAGGATCCATGGAAAAAACGGGGGATCATGCTAAGTCAGATCAATTACCCGGTCGAGGCCTATAAAGACTTTTCCCGGGCAATTTCCCTGGATACCACAGATATGGAGCTTTTCTTTAACCGGGCGACCCTGGCCTACCAAATGAAATATTACGAGGAATCCAAGTCGGATCTCCATTTCTTGCTGCGACATACTCCCGAAGATGGCGAGGCCTGGTACATGTTGCATTCCATAGACTTGTATAATGGTGACACCCTTCAGGCGCTCAGCCGGCTGGACAGTGCCTCAAAGTATCTCCGGCTCAGGGTAGATGTACACAAGCAATTGTTGAATATGGCTACTGACCTGGGTAATACGAGCGTCAGGGAAACCGCGCACAACCGGCTGATCCGTTCGCGGCGGTACGCCTATGAGTATCTGCTATGGCGCGGAATATTTTATTACGAAGAAGCCCGCTACCAGGAGGCACTTCGGGATGTGGAGGAATACCTGAGTCATGTGAAAAAATCCGGTAACGGACTATATTATCTCAGTAAGATCTATGCAGCCCTTGGCGAGGATAAAAAAAGCGAGCGCAGCCTGAAAAAAGCGCAAAAATTGGGTTTTGATAAAGAATAAGCCTGTTCGCCACCGTACAAGTCCGTACGAATCCGGACATTCTCCCATTGGCAAATCATTGATTATCAGCGCTGAGTTAACATTATGGGTGATGGCACCATCCTTGTGAAAAGAAAGGTATACCTAAATTCACAAAAACTCATGCGCATTTTAACCACATTACTTTTAAGCACGCTGCTGGTCACAGCCGGTATGGCCCAGAACAAGATTTCGGCTAGTCAGATCATCGACCAGATCAATAAGGGCCAATCCGTTTCCTATAAAAATACAACCATTACCGGCGACCTGGATTTGACGAACCTGGCCAACCGGGAAATGACAGACAGAGACAAGAAATGGTGGGGCAGCGATTACGAAAAGTACGAAAGTGTGGTCGAGGTGTCGCTCACTTTTGAGAACTGCACATTCGAAGATGACGTGATCGCCTACTACCACGAAGAATCCGATAACAACACCTATATCGCCCATTTCGAAGAGGACGTTATTTTCCGCAACTGTACCTTTGACCGGGCCAGCGAATTCAAATATTCGGAATTCGACGAGGCGGCAGACTTCTCCGGATCCACTTTTGACGAAAGCGCCAATTTCAAATACGCAGAATTCAACGAAGCACCCGTATTTACCGAGGCACGTTTCGAAGAAGACGCCAACTTCAAGTACGCAGAATTTCCCGAGCGTACCAGCTTCGCGGGTGCGATCTTTGAGGAAGAGGCAAATTTTAAATATTCCGAGTTTCCCGGAGGTGCATCATTTGCAGGCGCCCGTTTTATGGACCTGGCAAATTTTAAATACACCAAATTCAGCAACCCCCTTGATATGAAGGACGTTAAATTTGAAGGGAGTGAAGACTTTAAGTATACGGAGGTAGACGGACAATCCTTTACCGCGTATCTGCTCAAAAACCAGTAACAACCCTTGCCAGCAAGGATCAGATGTCCTGCTTTCCGCATCATCGGAAGGCAGGACATTTTTTATTTCTTCAATATACTCTCCTTGGCCAGCCGTTTGAAATCGTCATTAAGGTTTCCGTCAAATTCAAAGCTGTAGGTCATCCATGTGTCAAGCGGTTTGTAATACTGAAAAATGAATCGAATAGGCTGCCGTTCAAATTTCACCATGTAAATGTAAAGCACGAAGCTGTCGGTCAGATTGTGAGAAGACAGCAGTTCATATCCGTAATATTCTCCAACAAGATTGGTGTCCAGACCGGCAAGCTGACTCTTCAGTTCGACTACCGCCTCGTTTCCCGCATCCACCCACCGGTTGGATGAATAGAGGTCGTCGATCGCCGGGGACACACCCTCATTCTCATACAAATCAAAAAAGCGGCTGATCATTTGTTCAGGCGTTTCCTGGGCAATGGCTACCATGCAGGGCATTGTCAGGAGCAGGATTAAAAGCATTCTCATATTTTTCGGGATTTGGGGGAGTAAAGTTTTGAATCTAATATTTATCGGCTGCTATTCCGGAAAAGAGGCGCTGATAATTTTATACAACTCCTCGGTGAGCCCGGACCGGTGCAACCAGCTGGAATTGGTGAAAATGGCAATGGTAAGCGGACGATCAAGTTCGCGGATCGTGAATGTATTGGTCCCGAACCACCCTCCGCCATGCGTGGCTATGCTTTTTGATACATTCCAGCCCATGGCATAGTATACACTGTCATTTCCGTAATACGGACTGGGCCGGCTGACCCCCGGAACGGGCATGGAGCTGGGTTGAAAAATCAGGTCATTCGTTTCAGCCGAAAACAGCGTGCGGTTTCGGAGTGCCTGGTCATACGCAAAGTAATCAAGAACATTGGAATAGAGTCCGCCGGCACCCAGCAATCCGTTCAGAAAATGACCGTCAACCTTTCTCCAGGTTCCGGTTGAATCCTTTTCATAACAAAAAGACCGTTCCTTAATTTCCACCGGGTCGGACAAGTCAAAGAACTGTGTATCCTTCATCCCGGCCGGAAGAAATACATGTTCGCGCGCATAATCCGCAAATTTTTCTCCGCTCACCTCAGCAACCACCGAGGCAAGGACCTCATACGCCCCGTTATTATACTGCCAGTCTGTGCCCGGTGCGAATACCGCATCCGGATTGGTCGAATACCATTCCATCAAATCCTGGTTGGTTGCCACAATCTCCGGATCCCAGATGTTGAAAAAGGCCGCCTCCCCGTCCGCGATGCCAGAGGTATGGTTAATCATTTGCTCGATGGTCACTTCCCGGAATACTTCATAGGGAAATACAGAATACAGCGTGTCGCTTAAATTCAGCTTGCCTTCCTCCACCAGGCTGAGGATACTGAGCGCCGTAAACTGTTTGGTGACAGAGCCCAACCGCATGTTGCTGGACGTGGTGAGCGGCTCCCGGTTTCCGATATCCTGCATGCCCCAGGCCTCTGCAATGACCATCTCACCGTCGTAAGCCACCAGCAGCTGCAGACCCGGATCATCCTGCCGGACGTATTTTGTAACCAGCGAATCCAGCCTCTGTGACAGGCGTTGCTGCGGATTATTCTCCTGCTCCGGATTGGTGGAACAGCAGTTAAACAGTACAAGGCAAAGAATCGCCAGAGTAAGACGTGTCATTAGTTCAGTTGTTTATTTTATTATCTGGATTACTGGTTTCTGCTGGCCCGGAGAATAACAGACGGCAGACAATGCAGCCACTATTGTCATCCATGTACCTGCGTATCTGCCGGAAGCCATATTTTTCGTAAAAAGCACGGCCTATCGAATTGTCCTCAAAAACCTCCACCTCGAGCGAATCAAATTGTCCGCTCACATAATCCACCAGCTCGGTGCCTATCCCGTTTGAATGCTCTTCCGGCTCCACAAAAAGTCCGCCGATCTCATTATCCAGCATGCTGATAAATCCGACCACTTCCCCCTCTTTTTCATATACCCAGGTCTCGGCATTGGGGATATAGATTTCCAGCATATCCTTTTTGACCTGCTCCACAAAATCCTTCTCCAGGAACGGATGTGCAAGAGACGACGCTTTATTCCAGACGGAGAAAATAGCTTCGGTGTCCTGGTTATTGCTTTTTCGTATCATGTGTCATTCTCCTGGTGAGTCATCCGAGTCGCCTACGTGGATGAATTTATTTTTAAAGTGATACAGCACATCGATTATCTTCCGGGCGTTGCGCCATTCGAAGAGGCGGATAAACCAGAGAGTAAGCTTGATGAGCCCCTGCGATTTCAGCAGTGACTGCGCCAGTCTGGCAATGGTCTGCGAACGTTTACCGATGATGGCCGGCGCTTCTCCTTCTTCGCATTCATATAATTCCTCGGCAAATCCCCAGGCCCCGTCCCTCGCGTTGGTGATGCTGAACTGAATGAGAATGGTCTCATTCCCCGCGTGCAGTCCCATCAGGGACAGGATAGGCGACACCTGGTTGAGCGCCTGGATGACCTCAAAGGTCATCGCACCCAGGATCTCATTGATGCGGTTAAAATCATTGTGCATACTTTCCAGGGTATCCTGGTCGGAGACTTCTACCGCCGCAGCACCCAGGTCCAGGTTAATATGGGCGTTCATTCCGAGCAGGAGGTGCTGGAGAATGATGGGCCGGTGACTGTCGGCTGCCTGAAAAGCTACCAGCCAGGGTCCTTCTGTCAGCGTTCCGGCCTGCCACTGTGCCAGGGCAAGCAGGTACCGGTTGGCGAACGCCACATCAAACCGTTCCATGCGTGGGTTATCCTCAAACTCCCCGCGACCGATCGCATCCCTTACCCGGACGGTGACTTTGTAGTACAACGCGGCGAAGAATCCGGACCTGTTTTTTTCATCTCCGCACTGACGGATCACCCTGTCGAGGCGGGCAATAACTTCATCAATGGTTTTTGCTGGCGTGAAAGCGGATTCGTTCATGTGGGAATAACGGGATACGCTATAAGGTAATCAAATTTTATGAACGATTATAAGGAGAATGTACTACGGTAAAGCAGGCAAGGTGCTATTCGGCACCGATCCTGCCGGCCAGCTGCCGGATCATTCTTTGTGAATTATACAGGAAACCACCCTTTGAAACGAACTCCACCCGCCGGATGTCCCCCGCTTTTCCGAGGTTTCCGCTTAGGATCATAAGATCTGCCCGGTAGCCTTCGGCAATAACCCCGGCCTGATTCATATTCAATACCCCGGCGCCGTTGGATGTCATGATCTTCACCGCCTGTTCAACCGGAAACCCTGCCTCTACCAGCAGCTCAAAATTCCGCTGATCCCCGAAACCCGGCAGGTTGTGCCGGCCCGGGTCCGGTCCGCTTACCAGCATCCCTCCCATGTCGGCGAACTTCTTTTCAAAAGCCATGATCCGCTTCAGACGATTCAGGCGGGTAGAATCATCCTGATCGGCTGCCATAGAAAGCTTATACTCCTCATATTGCTCCCTGAGTGCAGGCGCCATGACCCGGAGGGTGAGTTCATCGGCCATTACCCTTTGCGGTACACTGGTCTCGTAGATAGACAAGGTAGATGTCATATAGACGCCCTCGCTGATCATCTGCCGGAACAAATCCTCCACGGCCGAACCATCAATAGGAAGATCATCAATGAATTCCCGTCCGCCACTGCATTCTCCTGGTACTTTGTCCGTCCGGAAATCACTGGCGCTGTTCAGTCCGTGTTCAATGCCGTCGATACCCAGTCGGACTGCCTCTTCAAAGGTTACAGAACAAAGATGTCCGGTGACCAGGGCACCATGTTCGTGAGCATGACGTATGACCACTTCGAGGTCTTCCGGACGGATATTCCGGTACACCTTGAAAATCCGAATTTCCTTGTCCATCCAGTAATCCATCGTATCGCGCAAGTGCTGCGCATCGCGGGGAATGATCATGTTCGGATTTCCTCCCGGGCCGGTGATGTAGGGGGCGCTGGGAATAATATGCGGACCGTCGGCCTCCCGGCGTGCGATCTTAGCGGCCAGGTCAAGTTCAGCTTCCGGATCTGCCGACCCGCAGGTCTGCATGGTAGTGACGCCGGCCGCCAGGTAAAGCATGGCGGCCGATTCTCCGAGAAAAGGAATGCCCGGCATGTGCAGGTGATTGTGCATCCCAACGAACCCGGGGATAATCGTCTTACCCTCTATCTGCAGGTAATCGTCCGGCACCTTAATCTCATTGGTATTTCCCACCAGTTTAATTATGCCGTCTTCAATAAGCAGGGTCTGACCGGTAACCGCCGGATTCCCTGTGCCGTCGATCACGCGGGCATCCACCAGGGCCAGTCGGGGAACACGTGCTGCATATTGCAGTGAATCAGGAAAGAAATTGTCATTATTAACCGAATCGGGGGTATCCTGTGGTTGGGATACGCAGGCGGCCAGCAGACATGCGCAAATAAGGGCGTGGAGTACTCGGGACACACCGGAAAAATAAACAAATTCGGTTAATTCCCGGTCCGGCAGCGTTAATGTACGCGTTTGGTGCGGATCAGCTTGTAAAGCCGTGAAATACGGGATTCGCAGCGCTTGATCTGACGTGCCTGGGTGACGAGGACATCGAGACTGGAATTATTGCGCAGGTTGCGCTGATAGCGCCCGGTGAGTTCGCCGAGCCGCCGGTTCTCGAGTAATAATTCCGCGGTATGATCATGAATTGTTCTCATGTTTCTAAAGATTAAGCCAACAGATTCTTACTTTTTTAGTGTAAATCTTACATGTATATACTTATACCGGCAATGGGTAACCACCTGAATTAAAAAATCTGTCATCCGGAACCGGCTGATAGAGAGCACAGCATGCGATTTTACCCGGGAGAACAGGCCGGGGATATCCATGTAAGTTTTGAATTATCCGGCTTCTGCAAACCGGCAAAGCGGACAAATTTTCGCTTCAGTTTTTGGTTTTGATGAAGAGCACCGGCCGCGGATCAAGGTTGGTGCTGATATAGAGGTAGGTACGCCTGCATCCGTCTACTACTTCTTCATTGATATCATGGATGAACAGCATATATTTCTGCCCGGTGAAGGAGCGGGCCTGGATGAAATGCTCGTCGCCGTCCTGGCCGACCTCGTATTCCATGACGGATATAAAATCAGGAGATGAGGAGATAAGGCGTCCGTCCGGCGAAAACTCAAGAATCCACGAGGAGTCTTCCACACATTGCCACTGACCGGGTATCTTCCCATTCATCTGGGCGCTGGCAGATGTACCGGCAACCAGGAAAAATAGTAACAGGAATATGTTTTTCATGCCATCCATTTATTCCATATAACGGAAAATTTCTGCGGAAGTTGGGATTCTTCCCATTCCTTTCCGCGAATTTCGTGATTCTCACGGAAGCCTTCGGGCATGCGCTGCCCTGTTTTGCTTTCATAGGCTTCCATGACTACATAGCCAAACCCCTCCCATTCATCCACAGCCGGATCGTGGTCAAGGTAGATCACTTCATTCTGATTGGCCAGGCAGTCGTAATAGATTTTTTTGCCCCGGCTGATCAGCCAGTCGCGAAAATCGCTGAAGCAATCATCCGAACAGCCGCCGTTCATGATATACGCCGCGGCCCAAAGCTCCCAGGTCATGGCCTCCCCTTTGTAAAACCGGAAACGATTATCGAATTTCATTATCTCGACAGGCGCGAGCATGCCAAGCAATTCTCCCAGCATTTCCTGCTGGTCCTCATAGGTCCGGGCCACACGGGTTTGTTCGATAAGGGTCCAGAAACGGTCGTCATCCATCAATTCGGATGTTTGAACCGGCGGATCCTGTGCCGGTTTCTCCGGTAAATCCTGTTTTTCTCCTGAACCAAATAATCTGCTGAATATTCCCATGCCCTATTAAATATCTATTATATAAATAATATTATACAATCCCGGCGGGATAGTAAAGGTATAGGGATACTTATTGAGCAATTGTATGACCAGCGGTCGCCAGGCCGGGTGGAGGTCTGTTCAAAATAGCTTATCTTCATCAGGTATGAAATATATTCGCCCGCTTGTTTTATTGTTTCTCTTCAGCCTGGTATCTGAAACGGCTTCTGCCCAGCTGACCTGGGGTTTTAAAGGCGGACTGAACCTGAACACGATCCATGTGAACAGTGACGAATACTTCCTGGACGATTTCGGATGGCAGCCCGGGTATCACGCGGGCCTGTTTTTTCAGCATGAGCTGTCCGACCGAACAGATGCCGGGGCGGACCTTCTGCTGAGCCAGCGCGGGTTCCGTTATCAGGAGGTTCCCCATATCCTGAATTACCTGACCGTGCCTGTCTATGTGCAGTACCGGTTATTGCCGGAGTTCCATGTGCAGGCGGGGGTCAGTGCCAGCCTGTTGCTCGGCTACCGGATCGACCGGGTCAAATCGACGGACATGGCGAATGACGGGAGCATCAGCCTGCTGGGAGGCGCGACGTATGTGTTCAACGTGAACTGGCAGGTGTCGGCGCGGTACTACCACGCATTAGCCCCGTACCAGGAAGTAGAATACATTGATGCCGGGGGGACGGACACGGACCGGATCCGGTATTTCAACCGGACGGTCGAATTAAGTATTGCATTTACGGTACTGTAGGAGAATAGCACGAGCAGAACCCACCAGGCGATTGAACGGATACAAGAGCATTTACTGTGTGAATCAGGCTGGCTTACGAGCCACATGATCCCTTATCGCTTCAGCCACCAGGTTGTTGAGCGAAGTACCGGATTCAAGTGCCATTAAGGATGCCTCGCGATGTAAACTGGAAGGAATTCGCACATTGAAATTTCCTTTGAACGGCCTGTCCGGTTGAATCCCTTTTTCATTGCACTCTTCAAGGTAATCTTTAACAGCATTTCGAAAGTCATCCTCCAGTTCTTTCCCGGTTTTTCCTTCAAAAGAAATGAGGTCCTGGATGCCAAGAACTTTACCATACAACAGATTATCTTCCCTGCTGTATTCAATACTGCCGGTGTATCCTTTAAATTCCAAATATTTCATAATCCTAAAAATTCCTTAACCTGTTTCATCTGGTATATTTTCAAAATTCCCCCCGGATGAGGCCGGTGCAAATTAATTCGTAAACCTTCCTGATTGACGAACTTAACCCTGGAGCCAGAAGTTCTGCCAGTTCTAACTTCATGAAAGCCAAAAATTCTTAAAAGTTTAATTAGTTCATCAAAGTGGAAATCAGAAGGAAAACTTAAGAAACGCTTGATAAGCTTATCCTTATTTGACATAACTATTTGTAACTGTATTTAGTTGCATTAATGCATATTTTTTTTGTAATACAGCTACAATTACTTATCGCAGGCGGTCACCCGCAAAATAATACTGACTATAAGATTGAGATTAGGGAATAAACCGGGTTAAACAGTCCCGGCAGGACTTAATGAAAGATCCCGAAAATCATTTTCATGGATTACCGCCGTAACGGTACTGAGGTCCGACATTTTCAAAAGCTGCACCTTAAAACTGCTCTTTTCGATATCCACGAATTCCTTTCTCAGGTACGCCGAGCAGTCCTCCGCCTTGCTGAACTGATGATAGGCAGACAAAGCAAATTTGAAGGAATGTGTCCGGGTGATCTTGTGCACCACGGTTTGTTGCGGGTGGTTCTGGATGATTGAAACGAGGTATTCTTCCATGGCTATTGAATCGGAGAATAAAGATGCATCAGAAACCTGATATTTACCAGATAATTTCTGCCAACAGCAGAAAAAAAGGAAAGAATGTCTGCTGGCAAAGTTGGATAGCCGAATACAGGTTTTAGCTGCTCAGTCTTTCACTTTGTATCGCTTCCCCTGTTTCAGCGTCTCCCCCATATGCCCTTCGAAATACACCGGGATTGCAATATCATTCTCCTTCCTCACCACAAAATGCAAGTGAGGTCCCCTGGTAAACCCGGTCACCCCGGAAATTCCGATCTTGTCCCCTTTCTCCACCTGCTGTCCTTCTTTCACAAAGCTGCCCTGGTAATCAAGGTGTACATAGGATGCGATGGTGCCATCGTCATGCAGAATAATTATACGGTTGGCCGCGTTGCGCAGCTCCTCCCCTCCCTGTTTGGTGAACCAGTCAATCACCCTTACCACCGTCCCGCCCCGGGCCGCGTAGACCGGTTCGCCGACATCCAGCTGAAAATCGATGGCATACCTGGATTTGTCGTGGTCATGCGAGGCCTTGCCGTTGAATCCCTGGCTCACTTCGTATTTCTTTCCTTTCCTGAACGGGAACCGGTACGGATAGTCCAGGTCAGGCTCAATCAGCGATGCATGGCCATAATTATAGGCGAGGCGAGTGCTGTCAAAAAATCCTGCCTGGAGAATGGTATCCGGCCGGTTACGGGCAAAGGCAGCCAGGGTAATGCTGTCGGCAGGTCGCAATAAAAATGACTTCTGCATGGTGTCATCCTTTTTGTCATTAAGGTAAAACTGGATGGGTACCAGCAATTTGTTCACGGCCTGCAGTTTGAGCGAATCGTCCAGCACTTTCCAGTGGATATCCACCTCATCCCGGTAGTCCAGCGGCTCGTCCTTTTGTTTCTGTGCGGCAACAGGGATGACAGAGTAGAACAGCATGGCAAACAGTGCCGGCAGTATGTATTTCTTGCATTTCAACTTCCTGAATTAAACAAAAACCGTTCAAATCAGAAAATCCTGTTCCGGATCAGTCACTTTTACCTGAATTAATAATTGATATATCAATTATTAATATCTCTTTCTTTATCTTTAGAGCCAAATTTATCTGTTAAACCACAACCTGCACGTCTATGAACGTATTCATTTCCATTCTCCTGGCCTTATCAAGCCTGATCATCATCCGCCATGACCAGCCGGACCAGGCCTACCTGCAACTGGCTGAAAGATTCTCCGGCAAAATCTGTCATCTCAACCTTCGGACAGATGTACCGGACGGCGAAGCCACATTGATCAGTCCGCATTGGGTCCTGACCGCGGCCCATTGCGCGGTGGTGATTGAGGAAAAGCTGGAGAATAATGAACGCCACCAGGTCACGATATCCGGAAAGCATTATGACGTGAACCAGGTCATTCTCCATGAAAACTGGGAGGAAAATGGCGCCCATGACATCGCGCTAATCCACCTTACCTCCCCCGCCCCCGAGACTTCGGTGGTAGAAATCTATACAGGGGACGATGAACAGGACCAGGTGGTTTATGTGGCCGGTATGGGGGATACGGGTACTGGCTCCGGGGGCATCACCGGCAATGACGGACAACTTCGGGCCGCGACCAACCGGGTGGATGAGGCGACGGATTTCTGGCTGAAATGGGTTTTTGACGACCCGGAAAAGAATCCGGACCGGGTTACGGAGTACGAAGGCATCAGCGGACCGGGCGACAGCGGCGGACCAGCCTTTATTGAAAAAGAGGGTGAATTATTCCTCGCGGGCATCAGCTCAGGGCAAAGCACACGTGCCACCAATGGGGTCGAAGGCGTTTACGGCGCTACCGAATACTATACGAGGGTTTCCCGTTATTCAGAATGGATAGCGAAGCACCTGAATAAGTCAGACAGGTAAATGTCTATTCGTAAAATACCAATTCAATCGTTCGGTGCTGGAAATAGTTGGCGCTATATTCATGGCAAATGCATTGCAACCGGAATATATGAACGGACCCCAAATCATTCTCCTGACATGGATGTTTATAACTTTTTCCATCCTTGTTTTTCTTTTCAGGAAAGGAAAAAAAGCGTTGTCAATTTTTCCGGACATAGATTCAACCGAGGTTATTTATCGAGACCGAAGAGCCTCAGGCTGGTCCGACAGAACGTGGCTAACCAGAATAAGCGGAGCTAATCGCGTACTTGATGTCGTTGTAACTGACAAAGAGCTCTGGCTCAAAACCAACGTATTGTTTGCGGGAGTCGGAAGCCACTCTGATCTAATTCACAAGCTATCACTAAGCAAAATTACAGGGATTCAGCAAAATAATAAACGGGTGCAGATAACGTTTAAATCTCCTATCGGGAACAGGAAACAGTTTACCATAATCACTAAAAAGCCGACGGAATTTGTAGAGGCAATGCAACGAAACGATAAGGACTAGTTACTCTTCAATACTGGCAAGCGGAGAGGAAGTTAAAATAGGCCAAAAGAAGTATGATGGAAACCATGCGTATGAACAATGATAACCCGGCCAATATAGTTATTTTCCGGAAGTTACTCAGGCCAGGTTATTATGGATACAGCACCTAAAAAAGACTACGTTGCCTTTTACAACACGGCATATGAAGGCCGTCTGGCCGGGGAATAATCTAATTTAAATATGAAACTATCCGAAACCAACCGAAAGACACTGATGCTTTATTTACACAAAAGCATCGAAGAATGTGCTGATCAGGCAGCCACCCAGATAAATGACGGCGAGGCCAGTGAGATGATTGTTTATCCCCCGAATGGCGGACTGACCGACGAAGAACAGGCAGCACTGGACAACCTGAAGCACAACGATATTCTCCGGAATGCACTAAGAAAAGTATTGGCGGATAATGCCTCCGCGGTGTTGTTCCGTTTCCTCAATGTGATCGACGGCACTGGTGATCCGGACACGGGAGAATGGTCGGACGTGATCCTGGCGGATCGGCCGGATGACTTTGATGAGGATCAGGAGTTCCTGCACGACGCATTCTTCGAAACGTACTGGGACTGGCGGGCAATGCGAACAGCCAACTTCAAACTTGATTTGCTGGATGACTGAAAAAGAAAAAATGCTGGCCGGGGAGAATTACAATTCACGGGACCCGGAATTACTCGGCATGTACCACCGCGCCAGGAAGCTGCTGAAGGAATACAATAACCTGGATTCGGAGAAGCTGGCGGACCGCGGGCGTATACTTGGAGAATTATTGGGTCATGCAGGCCCTGGCGTCTGGATCGAGGCGCCCTTTTACTGTGATTACGGGGAGAATATTTCAATCGGGGCAGGCACCTTTATTAATGTGAATTGCGTATTCTTGGACAATAATAAAATAACTATTGGGACGAACGGACTGGTCGGTCCGGCCGTCCAGATCTACACCGCCGCTCACCCGCTGAAAGCCTCGGAGCGGATCGTTGAAGATGACGGAGGTTCCCGCTACCTCACCTCCGCCAAACCTGTCGCCATTGGTGATAACGTGTGGATCGGGGGAAATACGGTCATCTTTCCCGGGGTGACCATCGGCAATAACGTAACGATCGGGGCCGGCAGTGTAGTAACGAAAGATATCCCGGATAATGTGCTGGCGTATGGGAATCCCTGTGTGGTGAAAAGGGAGTTGTAGATCAGGTAGTAGAAATCAATCAAGTTAGTTTATTTTAATATGGTGATTTACCTTCCGGAATCCGTCAGCATATAATGAGAAGAGAGACAAATCAGAGTACCTGAATGTCCGTTTTCATCATTACGTTTACCAGAAACCAATCAACCACCCCACCCATGAGCCTGATAAAATCCATATTCAAGAAGAAAGAAATGCCCATCCGCACGTACGCTGACTTCTGGAATTGGTTTGGTGAGCACGAAGCGAGATTCCATCAAGTAGTAAAATTCCAGGGGGATATACACAAAGTGTTTTTTGACAAGCTTGCTCCAAAGTTAAATGAGCTTCACGAAAACATATATTTTCTAACTGGTATGGCGGATTACCAAACAGCCGAATTAATATTGACGGCAGACGGTGAGATTAAGAATATTCCCTTGGTGGAAGCATTGGTGGATGCCGCGCCGGCAATTTCTAATTGGAAGATTACCGCGTTAAAGCAACCTTCAGAGGGAAATCATTTTGGGATACAGATGGATGGCTATGTATTTGACGAAAGCAAGATGAATTTCTATTCAACGGAACACCCGAATATGCCTGATCAAATCGATATAACCGTAACCCATGAAGATCTAACTGAACAAAACAGCGAATCAATTATCAATGGAGTCTTCATTGCGCTTGACAATTCGCTTGGTGAATTGAATTTCGTCACAACCATTGACCATGTTTCGGTAATCCATCCGGATAAAGCGGAAGGTGAATTGGTCCCGATTGAGAAGCTGAGGGATTTTTTAATCTGGCGTGAAAAGGAATTTGTTGAGAAATACGAAGGTGTGCGGCGCAATACGGAACAAGACAACTATTCCGGTTTGGAGGCTACCTTAGAAAATGGTAAGCCCCTGCTTGCTATGGTAAACAAGGATTTACTTAACTGGGATCGTAAGGCATCTCATCCATGGATTGCGGTAATTGAAATAAAGTTCGACGAAACAAATGCAAACGGTTTACCCGATGAATCCACCTATGTTTTACTGGATGAATTGGAAAATAACATAATGGAAGAATTAAGAGACGAAGATGGTTATTTAAACATCAGCCGTCAGACTGCCGATTCTATACGGGAAATTTATTTTGCCTGCAAGGAGTTCCGAAAGCCGTCAAAAGTTCTTCATAAAATTAAGCGCCGGTATGCGGACAGGGTCCGGTTGGACTTTGATATCTACAAAGATAAATACTGGCAGTCCCTGCAACGTTTTATGACTCCGTGACAGAATTTCATTGCACAACCTTTCCCATGAAGCGTATCTTCACAATTCTCCTGGTAATTAGTCCGCTATTCTCCTTTGCACAAAATTACCTCAAAGAATTCGATCAGTACAATCCGTATTATGTATTTGATTGGAATGGATTTGAGTCATCTGACCATCATGAGATAAAGGAACGCTTCATTGAGTTTACTGTGAGCAGCCATTTGCTTGAAGAGGAAAAACAAGCGCTGGCATTAGCCGGAACTGAACTAAGGTTTCATCTCCGGGCCTTGGACCTCAATGATGACGGTCTTTCGGATATTATATACCAGGGCCCTTATATGGGAGAAGGATTAGTCGTCCACCTGTTTATCCAAACGAAGTCAGGATATGAGAACATATTCAGCTTCGGTCAGGGAATAGTCAAAGTGTTGTGGAAAGATAATAAGCTGGATAAACTTCTGGTACATGACTGGGGATGTTGTGCAGATCCGATTCTTACTAATTATGTTTTCCAGGTTTCTTATGAAGGTAATATACACGGCTTCGAACTGATCTGGAAATCCGTTGAACTCGAATCTCTTATTACTAAGCCAAAGTCCTATTCCGAATCACGACGGTTTGAGGTAGTGAACGAAGCGTATAAACTTCGCGCAAACCCTGGATCGATGAAGAGACTGATTATCAGGAAACAGGAAAAACCGGAAATACTATAGGTCTGCTTAAAGAAGGATATACAGGCACAATCTATGCAGAGACACGGCATGATACCGGCCGTGTCTGGTGGTACGTCACTATTGACCCGAAATATCGTGTTGAGGACACCTATATTAATTATGACAACCATGACTTCCGCCCACACCTGGTAGGATGGGTAAGCAGCAGGTACCTCAAGGAGGTTTCAGATTAAACTCTGGACAGGGCGTCAAGGGTCAGCCCCAGGATTGTAGCGGCCACCGTAAAAATCAACCAACCCAGTAAATAGGCCAGGAAAGCTTTTATTATGTTAATCCATAATCTTCCGGGATAGAATTTGCCGATGGCCCAGCACGTGTACAACAGGCCAATCACACCACTGGCCACGAGCAGGCTGATACCGGTGAAGGCTTCCACAACTCCTAAAATGCCAAAAATCAGCATGCCAACACCCATTATAAAAAAGAGCAGCACAAGTAACTCAAAGAAATTATAGGAATGTTTTCTAAACAGGAGCCATAACCACGGGGCAATGAATACACCCATGATAATGTTAGCGAACCCATAGTTATTTCTAATCCAGTCAAACACCGCTACCATGGCGGATGACGATTCTATTCCCTTGTAGGTCTCTTCATAATAGCGATCCTCGAAGTGGAGGAGCTGCTGAAAGATCGCATAGATGAACGAACAGAAGATCAGGAACATGATGGGTTTCATGAGCCGGTTCCGGTCCTCCCGGAGGAACGTGCGCACGCTTGATCCTGGCCGGATGATCAATTCCTTTATTGTAAACAGAAAGCCCTTTTTAAAGCTGAATATACTGCCAAGTTCCTGAATGACGTACATAAAATTGATCCGCTCAAGATGAGCAGGCCGGCTGCAATTGCTGCAATAATTTCCCTCAACAGGATGGTGACAACTTGGACATTCCATTGGCTATAGATCAAACTAGTAAATGTAAGAGCGGATACACTTAAGTAACTGCCTGGTTCATAATGGATCCGACTCCGTCTAAAGATAGTTGATCAAACCAACGTTGACAACAGCAAACTGAGAATGTGTTTGGCTTCTCCGACTTCCTGTATCAGTCGAATTTCACTAATTTGAGAGAAACAAGATGAATGACTGACATGCGAACTGAAACCAACGAAGCAAAAAACCCGGTGGCTGTAGTGATATTGGCCCATGGCGCTGGCGCCGGGATGGATCATCCCTTTATGAAAACCATGGCGGAGAAATTAGCCGACAAAGGGATTACCGTCGTCCGCTTTAACTTCCCCTATATGGAGGCCGGCAAGAAATTTCCCGGTTCACCCAAGACCAACATCGCCGCCTGGGGCGAAATGCTGGACGAAGTATCCGCAAAGTATCCGGACCTGCCCCTGTTCATGGCCGGAAAATCGTACGGCGGACGGATGGGTTCGCATTTACTTGCCCAGGAGCCCGACCGGCCGGTGAAGGGTATTATTTACCTGGGTTTTCCACTACACGCTCCCGGGAAAGATTCGAAAGACCGCGCTGCGCACCTGGGTGATATAAAAGTCCCGCAACTCTTCCTCCAGGGTACGCGGGACAAGTTGGCGAATATCGAAATGATGCAGGAGGTGGTTGGAGAATTAGGCAATGCTACACTTGTGGAAATTGAAGATGGGGATCATTCGTTTAAGGTGCCGAAGGGGAAGTGGAATAATGAAGAGGAAATTTTTGAAGTTTTGACTGTCAAAATTTTATCCTGGCTTCATGACTTTCGAACTGATTAGCTTGGTAATAAATCACTATAAATAGGGATGTAATATCACTATATATAGTAGTCACCTTAATAACCCACTATACGTATATTAAATTAGTAATCAGGTCTTTACATTTAATGTCTGATTCGCAATGGCTTTAATTGATCACTCCTTCTGGATATTCTGAATTCGTTTGGTTTATCAAGAAATCAACAATCAAATTGATTAAAAGCCTTGAAATGAAAAGCCCTGAAGTAGGGATCGTGTTAACTCGCTCACTTCAGGGCAGTGTAGCCCCGCCAGGAATCGAACCTGGATCTTAGGTACCGGAAACCTACATACTATCCATTGTACTACGGAGCCGGTGCAAAGATAGGTCGTGTGGCTCTGATTTCATAAGGCCAATCACATTTTCATTTTTTGAACCTGATTCTAATTCAATAATTTAAAACTTAATCTAATAAAAATGAAGTCGATTCAATACACCGTAAAATCTCTAATCCTAATTTTTCTATTTTTTTTTGGCCATAGCAAATTTATAATCGGACAAGATATTAAAATTCAAAAAGTAAAGGAGAATACAGATATACCTAATTCTGGAATAGTCTATGCATTACCAAAAAGTGTAATAGTTGTTGAGATTGACGTTGAAAAGACAATAACTACTCCTCCTAAAGAACCCGAAAAGTGGGCCAATTTAATTTACGAACCTGATTCACTAAAAGAGTTTATGGAAAATAATCCTGTTAAATATAATGACCTAATAAATAAACCGTGCGGAATTGATGTCTACACTAAAAAAAATGAATTTAAACTTAAAAATTTTAGGATATCCTTTTTAGCGAAACCTGATTTAGATCAGGTCTATATTGTTAATCCAAAGAAGAAATGGAATAAAAACAAAAATATATCTTTTACTCTATCTGAATTAGGACTGATACAAGGGAGCACTATCTCTGTAGAGGATAAAACATTTAATATTATTGTAGATGGAATTCAAACTGTCGCTTCCATTGTAAGTCTCGGAGTCGCTTCAACTCGTTCAGATAATAATAATCCATGTAGGCAAGTTCAACAGTTAATTTCTAAAAAAGAAATATTAATAGGATCCGGCACATATGGTTCAGATTTAAAAACATTACAATTCCAATTGAGTGAATTAGATAAACTTATATCAAAGAAACTTGAAATCATTCAGGGAAAAAAAGTAGTCAAAAAAACAACAATTAGGTTCGAAATTGAACTCACGGATGATCAAATCAATAATTTACAAAATCAGCAAACCGAAGAAATACCGTTAGCTACCTTTCACAAAAATGAAGGCTTAAAACTTCAGTTCGAAAATGACCATATATTGTACCCTAGTGATTTTCTTAGTGCAGGAAGTGATACAAATGATTCAACTATTCACTTAATATTAAAAAAACCTGAGTCAAGAAATCTCAATGATTTAGTTTGCAACATGCCTAGTAATGATTCTGCAGAGCATGGACTTGCATATAGAATTCCTGAATTTTTTGTTGCAACGGTTAGAGATCATAGTAAACAGAATAAGTTAAAAACTTTAATACCTATTTCACAAGCGGGAACCATCATTTATTTACCAACAAAAATGAATAAATCTGAAATCGCCTACTATGAGCAACTTGGTTCACTCAAGCTCGCAAGCACTGAATCCAGTGCAATAAATTCATCAAATATCAAAGAAGGAATTGAATCAATAATTAATATAAAAGACAGTTTTGATGAAAAAAGTGATTTAGAAAAACTTACTGAAGAAGTTTCAGAATTGGAATTACGCGTAAGAAAAAAAGCCGCAGAAAATGCATTAAACGATTAATACTTCGAACTATGAAAGTAGAACCAGTAAAAAAGCCAGTCCAACTAAGACAGAAGAAATCTTCTTTAAACAAAAGGCTAAACTTTCTTATTGAAGTAGATAGATTAGTGCGAGCATCAATTGCCCGAAGACATTTTAATGTTTCAGGTAAAGGATTTAAGGTAGCTGTTTTAGATACGGGATTAAGAACAACACATTTAGACTTTAAAAATCGAATATTTAAAACATTTAACTTTACTGGCATTCCTCGAGGAAAAAACAAATATGTCGAGGATAAGCATGGCCATGGCACCAATGTTACTGGAATTATTTGTGCCAATGGCATTCACATCGGAATAGCTCCTGAGTCTGAAATCATAGTTTGTAAGGTTCTATATGATTCAGGTGAAGGTGAATTTAACTTTATTGCAAAGGCTCTAGATTTTATTCTGAAAAACAATTCGAGCTTGGATATTTCAACAATATGCATTTCTATTGAAGATGGTAATAACCACATTTCAGATTCTTTCTTCAATAGTGATAGGATTCGAAAATTAATTTATGAATTAGCCAAAATCAAGGTAGCTACGGTTATATCAGCAGGAAATGGATATTTTAAACATCACAGCCAACAAGGAATGGCGTTTCCGGCGATATTAAGAGATTCAATAAGTGCGGGAGCAGTTTATGATTCCGACATTGGTCACTTCAATTATGATGATGGTGCTCAAACAATTGAATCAGGACCTAATCGAATAACTCCTTTTTCTCAACGTCTTCATCCATCATTTAACAACAATAGTTTCACTACGGTATTTGCTCCAGGATCATTGGTACAGTCTTCAGGTATTAATAATGATAGGGGCATTTCAATACAACAAGGGACCAGCCAAGCCGCCCCGGTTGTAGCAGGCATTGTTCTTCTAATTCAAGAATATATGATGAGGGTCTTTAATGAAAAGCCAAGTATTAATTTAATTAAGGAAATATTAATTCGTGGGGGAGTAAATATAATTGATGGAGATGATGAAGTAGATAATGTTAAACATACCGGCTTAAAATTTAAAAGAGCTGATGCTTTAGGTAGCTTACAATACATTAATTATCTTAAAAATAAACATATGTTTCATGATAATATGATTTAATCATTTATAAAGAATCTCAAAAAAGAATAGATTCATACACTCGTTAAGTAGTATTAATACTTGCCTTATTTGTAATATGTTTTTATAGATATTTCTCTTAGAAAGTAAAATTACCCATAAATGAAGCTTTGTATCTGTGTTGCCTTTCTCATTTCCTTATGTTCATTCCTTTCCGCCCAAACGCAGGTCTACGAACTCCGCACGTACGAAATGGAATTCGGAAAGGATGCCGGCATTCTACATACTTATTTGGAAAACGCCCTTATCCCTGCGCTGAATCGGCAGGGAATCGAAAATGTAGGGGCCTTTGAAGAATCCGGGGAAGCTCTACCCAAAAAGATTTACCTGCTAATAGCCTACGATGATCTCCAGGCACTTCAGGTCTCGAAAGAGGAATTGGATAATGATGAAACCTACCAAGAAGATGCCTCAGCCTATTTTATAGCATCAGAAGAACAGGTCCCGTTCAAACGGATAGCCACCGACCTGATCATGTCCACGACGGGTTTTCCTGACCTAACCAAACGAGACAATGCCTCCCTGTTCGAATTGCGTCTCTACGAAAGCCGAAATGAAGATGCACTCCGCAGGAAGGTGAAAATGTTCAATGACAGCGAGTTTGACATATTCGACGAGGTGGGTCTACCTGTAGTATTCTTCGGGTACAATATAGCCGGCGACCAGATGCCTTGCCTGACCTACCTTTTGGGTTTCAAGGATCGCGCGGCACATGACGAGGCGTGGTCCAAATTCGGACCGCACCCGGAATGGCAGCGGATCATCAAGCTGGACGAATACGCCAATGCCATGAATGACATCACCAGGGTATTCCTGAAACCCTTGCCTTATTCGCAATTGTAAGTAGCTTATATTGTCAGGGCCAGAGGGTAATTGGCGCGGTGGTAAATTCAGCAGTCTCCAGTCCTTCCCCGCTTAGGTAGAGGACCACGCGAAATGAAGCGTTATCAAAGCCGTCGGAGGGCGATTCGGTAGGAAAGAGATATATTCCCGAAGTAAATTCATAATTAGTAAACAATTCGGAGACCTCTGTGGCCGGAAGCTGCGAGCGAAAAAAACCGCGGGTCAGACCAGCCCTAACGACATTAAAGTAACCGGTCAGATCCGAATCGGTCGTCAATCCATCCTTATAGGGTATGCTTGAATAAATCTTTAGCGAGTCGATACCCCCTCTCAGATCAGGTGGAGGAGGTGAACAGGCCCACGCGGAGGAGATTAAAGAGCCCCGGTCATGTGAATTCTGAACGATCAACTCAATTTCGAGCTGGACCAGGATGCCGAATTCTTCTGCCATTAAAATGCCCTCCGTGGTCGGGATCAACTCTTCCTCACCCGGCCTATGTCTGGCAAGCTCATGTTGTAAACCTGATATTTTCAGCGGCGTATTGTTAAACGGACCGCAACGGTCACCGATAAACAGGTCACAAGCCGTGATGACCTGCATGCAGAAGAGTACAAAAAATATCCTCCCAATACGAAGCATCCTGTAATATACGATTACAGATTTAAATGATAGTTATTTACGTGTTAATATGCCGTTAATTCGTATCTGTATTTTTCACAAATACTCTTACAGATTACTGATCACTGCGAATCACCTCCGCCGGATTTCGACGAGAGGCGTGAAGCGTGACAAGACCGACCATCAGGATGATCATCACCAGTACCAGCAAACCCGCCCCCAGGAAGGGCCAGGGTGTAATATCGATCCGGTAGGCATATTCGCCGAGCCATTCTCCTACCAGGTAAAACGAGGCCAACCCGCCGGCAAGCATCCCGATTCCTGTGAGTACAAAGTATTCGGAAGTGAAACGGCGGACCAGGTCGCTGTACCCTGCCCCGAGCACTTTGCGGATCCCGATCTCTTTCTGCTTTAAACCGGTCAGGAACGCGGTGAATGCGAGCAATCCGATCAGCGCAAGAGCAACTGTCAGAATGCTCAGGCTGCGGGTCAGAAACTGCAGGCTCTCCTCACTGCTGTATCGTTCCCGCAGCAACTCTTCCTGGAATTCAATTAACACCGGTTCCTCTGCATCCAGTCGCTCATACAACTCCTCCACGGCCGCCATCACTTCCCCTGTGGATCGTGGGTCGTAACGCACCACAATATTCGACACCCAGGTCTGGGTCTTGCTGAGCTGGATGAAATAGGATTCGACGGAATACCTGAAGGAGAATAAATGGATATCCCGGAAAATTCCGTCAATGGTCACAGGCACCCCGAAGCTGCCGTCTTCCCGTTCGAATTCAGGCTCCATGATCAGCGTCCTGCCCACCAGGTCCTCCATTGGAACATCTTCGGTTCGGCTGATCTTCTCCGCGGCGGACTGGTTGATCAGAAAGGCATTCTCCGGGTAGTCAGTGAACAGAACCGAATCACGTACGCCTGTAATTCCATAAGTTTCCAGCGCATCGTAATCCATGTAGAGTGTGTAGGAATCATTGAAAATGGTATTCCCGCCTTCGATCTTCCAGGTCAGCTGGTTGAAGGGTTCATTCACAAGTGGATTGCCCACGCCGGTCTTTTCAATCCCCGGCACAGTGGCCAGGGCGGACCGGAACGCAGGGATATCGTCCAGCGGCACATTCGATACGTACATCACGCCCTCCGCCTGGAAGCCGGGATCGCCATTCTGCAAATGTTCCAGCTGGCTATGCACCAGGATGGTGGTGCTGATGAGTCCGATCAGCATGGCGAGCTGCACCGCGATCAATACCTTGCGCACAGGGAACGAGGTATCCGGACTGATAAAGCTGCTCTTGCTGAACAGTTTTCCAATGGGTTTGGACGATAGGAACCAGGCCGGATAGATGCCGGCCAGTAAACAGATCATAAAGGTGATTGTCAGGGCCAGCAGGGCAAAGGACCATTGCTGGAAAAAGAGGTTTTGAATATCCACCCCAAGGATATTTCCGAAGGACGGCAGGATCAGATCAATGATCAGCAGCACCAGCGGAAAGATCAGCACTGCCAGGACCAGGGATTCGAAGAGAAACTGGACGGAGATCTGCCGGGAACGTGCCCCGAGTACCTTACGCATTCCGATCTCACGGTCCCGGTGCGCATTCATGGCTACGGCCAGGTTGGCGTAATTCGTCAGGGTGACCAGCAATACCACCAGTCCGACCAGTCCGAACGCCCAAAGCAACCGCGTATTCCCGGCGGTCCTGAGTTCATAGAGCTGGTCATCGGTCAGGTGAATGGAAGTCAGGGGGAGCATGTACAAGCCCCCGAACAATTCATCCCGTTCAAGTGATGGAATGATCGCGCCAATCTGGTCATTGAGGGCACGTTCGGTATTCGACATCTCTGTTCCCTCTGTAAGTTTCACGTAGGTACGGGCACCCCAGGTCTCGAGGCGGTCCACCCGCGCGACCAGGTCAAACGACAGATGTGAATTATCCGGCAGGTCCCTCACCACTCCCTGGACTACAAAAGCCCGTTCCCGGATCAGGATGGCGCGGCCAATGAGTTCCGAATAATCATCCACCTCCTGAAACAGTTGATCGGCAATTCGATCTGTCAACAACACCGCCTCGCGTTCCCGCACAAAATTCTCCGGGGCACCGGCCAGGAAATCCAGCTGAAAGATGTTGTGAAATCCGGACGGGGTATTGGTATAGAGACTGGCCTCCGAGGTGATCCTCCGGTCGTTGTTCCGGAGATACACCGGGTCCGTATCCATATAAAACTGACCGGCCGCCTCCACTCCGGGCAGGTTGGCAATGGCCTCCGCCTGGGCGGACTGCTCCCGGGCGGATGATTCCATGTAATGATCAAACGGCAGCAGACTGTATTGCTGGTCTCTGAAGTTCATACCCAGGCGGTAGATCCGGTCGGCACTTTCAATAAACCGGTCATAAGTAAGCTCGTGGTGAAGGTACAAGCCGATGATGCCGGTACAGGACAGGCCCACGATGAGGCCAAGCACGTGGATAGCCGTAAAAACGGGACGGCGGATAAAATTCCGGAGCACCAGCTTCATGTAATTGGGGGCCATAGCGATGAACTGCGCCTGGCGGCTGATCTTCTGTCGTGCCCGGCCGGCCAGGAAAAATTCGTCGGACAATTCATCCGGATCTGCCAGGGTCTTCCCCACGGCCTTGTCGAATGCCTCCTTTTCCGGCATCCCCTGCCCTACATAATCATCGATCCGGTCCCGCAGGTTTTCTTCGATCTCCAGTAAATGGCCGGGTTCAATGCCGGGCCGTGACCTCATTTTTCTGCGCCATTCGGTCACCGCGACTTCCAGGTTGAATTTCATATTATCCGATTTCAAGTTTTGCATTTCCCGACCAAAGCTGTGTAAACGCCTGGTTAACCCGGGCCCATTGCTGCTGCTCCTCGGCCCGCACCTTCTTCCCTTCCGGGGTCAGGCTGTAGTATTTCCGCTTCCTGCCATTCTCCAGCACCACCCATTCCGACGAGATCAGTCCCTCCTTCTCCATCCGGTGCAGGAGCGGATACAACATGGCGTCCGTCCATTCGAGTTCACCCCCGGTGATGCTTTCCACATTTTTGATGATCTGGTATCCGTAGCTTTTTCCGTGGGAAAGAATCGAGAGAACCATGGGTTTGGAAGAAGCTGCGACCAGTGTTTTGCTTGCCATATTAATTTACCTAATGGGATTATGTATATATACCTAATGCAATTACGTATATTTTACCTAATGGGTTTAGGTATATGAAATAAAATTTTCTTCAGCAGACATTATGCAGGAAAATACCGGGCGATGGATTCAGACGAACAGGTAATTGAACACCAGTTCGAATGCCGTACCCAGGATAAAACTGATTATCGCGCTGACCGGTGATATTTTGCCTGTCCCGAAAGAATTGGTAAAGGCGATCCAGAGCGCGGCGATACCACACAGGACGAATATTATGGTGGCGTAGAGTGGCACCAGGCTCGTGAATAGTCCGGTCAGGTTAAAGAGCGGATCCAGCAGGGCGGTGAAACCGAACAATGCCAGGGTAAAATTGGCCTTATTATTTCGCATCAGCAGGTACAGGCCGGCAATGAATAATTCTACGCTGATGGCCAGGGGGGCATACTGCTGGTAATAGGAGGGTTCGAAATAATCAGCCAGTCCGACCGGAAAATCAATCTGCAAAAAGAAAAAAATGCCCAACACCAGGCTGATGATGATAAAGGACAGGGACACCATCATACGGATATTCATGGTAAGCGGAATTTAAAACCGGGGAGAAGATACGATAATCACTAATAAAATAAAAAGCCATGTTGAAAGGTGAAACTGGTTGGCTTGTCCAGAGTATCAAAAGAACGTGAAAAACAATAAGGTGCTTGCTGACCCATTTGATTGCTTATATTAATTTGTCTTATTTGTCAATTGATCTTAACAATGATCCGTCTGATTATAATAAACCAATTCAAATGAAAAAATTATTCGCCCTTATCCTATCCATCGCTAGCCTGCCTGGTTTTGCCCAGGAAAAAAATTTCATTGATCAACCCTATATCGAAGTCACCGGAACTGCAGAAATGAAAGTGGCTCCGGATGAAATTTATCTCCGCATTACGCTTGATGAAGACGACTTCAAGGGGAAGGATTCAATGGAAGAAAAAGAGAAGGAATTCCTGGAACAATTAAAGCGATTAGATATCAATATTTCAGAGGATTTGACCGTAAGGGACATGGCCAGTAATTTTGATAACCTGATTTTTGGAACAGAGATCAATACAAGAAAGACGTTCGTACTAAAAGTACGTGAGGCTGCTATGGCCGGATCTGTTATGCAGGCGTTAAGCAAAATTGATATTTCAAAAATCGATATAGACCATGTAAACCATTCAGAATTAGAGGACTTCCGGCAACAAGTTAAAATTATGGCCATTGAAGCTGCCAGAAAAAAAGCCGGGGATTTGGCCGTAGCAATCGGCCAATCGATTGGCAATGCCATTTATATCCAGGAAATTAGTAAAACCTGGCCTAGACCTCAAAGTAATCCAGCCAATGTACTCATGGAGGTAAACTACTTTAACGAAACCCCGGACGTGAGTTTTGAAAAACTGAACCTGGAATATTCCATTATGGTCAGGTTCATTCTAAATCAGGCTCAGTCGGACTGATACATATAAAACAAGCCTCATCAGGTCATAAATTTCATTGCCATTTTTACTCAATGGATTTTTTTTAATAAAAAACCCTGCTCGCCATTGGCAAACAGGGTCTTATAACTAACTCCTTTTTAGTTGGAGAATGCTAAGCAGGTATTACTCCACCGTAACAATTCCTACCGGTTCAAGGAGAGTCTCCATAGCAGCTATGTTGAGTCCTTCGGTTTCATCGTCAGCCGTCATGCCTTCGGGCTCCACGCCAGGAGATCCTTTGGGCAGGTCATACTGATCGCCAACAATAGCAGCACCGTAACCCAGGTCACGCACCGAACCAGCTGTAATGCGGCTCAGCGGATTGTAGCCCAGGTTCAGGAAACCGGTCATCAGCTCGTTGTCGAGTACGGATTCACGCCAGTGAGAGAAGCGCGTTCCGCCGCCTCCCATATTTTCCATAGGCAACAGGCCGGTACCACCTTCCTGTTTCCAGTGGATGTTACCTTTCTTACCGGTAAAGTAAGGCTCGGCCGCCGTACCATCGATCAGTGTGCGCGGGAATCCCCAGAGCGTACCGATACCAAGCACGTGGCCCATTTCGTGGACAATCACTTCTTCGAAGAGGTCGAAATCTTCCAGCAGCTGAAGATCAGCAACATCGAAGAACATCACTCCGGAGAGCGTAAGAAAGTCAGAAGTACGCACAAAACGCGGACCGGCTTGTCCGAGAATACCACCGGGACCATCAATCGGTGCCAGGGCTACTTCGATAACAATGTCGTCAACAGTCTCTCCTGCCGCCACCAATGGTGGAGTAGTACCTGTGAATGCCGACGGTAGACCTGTCCCCGTGGCAGTAAATGCAGGTACATCCTTGATGATAATTCGCTGCCATCTTTCGGCGGCTGCTTCAAACACTTCCCGCTGTCGGTCAGTCACCGGAACTACATATTCTAGAGTGATTTCAAAGCGTCCGAGATCATCCGGATTTTGTTTAGCACCCTCAAGGCTCTTCATGTCTGCTCCTTTGATCTCTATCAGGTCACCCTGATGGGGGATAATAGACAGGGGGCGAACCGCCTGCTGCTGATCACCAGGTACGACCGGCGAATCTTCCTGTTCCGAACAGGCCGTTACCAGCAGCATTCCAAGAATACCGGCGGCAAAAACGCGGCAGGTGGTTTTGAATTTGGTTAGAATCGGGCTCGGGGATTTTCCCTGAGCATTGGCAGGACCCACAGGAGTCCTGTCATTTTTAGGTTGAATTAGAATCATAGATTAGAAAGTCTAATTGAGTAATGGATTTAAAATGCCTCGAAAGAAGCTCAATTAATTTAAGGTATTGGAAGATTAATTAAAACGGAACGAAGATAATTTTTCAGTCTAAAAAATTGATAATTAAATGCTTGCAAATTTATATGAGATTAATCCTAAAAGGAGAATAAATAGCTGGAAATCAACAGCCGCCAAATGCTTCGATAATCATGAAATAAGTTCACTTATCATTTTCTTATACCAATTGTGGACGGCAGTAAATAAGTTTAGGAATACAATTTTGAATCAACGTACTGAACATATGAAACTTCTATCCACATTATTGATTTTCGCCGGCGGATTATTCACCGCTGCCCATGCCCAGGACGGGACATTGCTTTACAAAATTTCCGGCAACGGCCTGGAAGAACCTTCCTATGTTTTCGGGACCGTGCACCTGATGTGCCCGGACGAACTGTATTTCTCCCCTGAACTGAAGGAGGCGGTAGCCGGGGCCTCACAGGTGGTGTTCGAAGTGGACACAGACGATCCGAATTTGATGCAGGATATGCAGGCGGGCGTGATGATGGAGTCCGGCAAGACCCTGAAGTCGCTGTATACAGAAGATGAGTATGCCCTGATCGACGCATTCGTAAAAGAATCCACCGGTCAGTCCGTTGCGATGATGAACACCGTCAAGCCTTTCTACCTCCTGAGCATGATGTACATGCAGTACCTGGGATGCATGCCGGCTTCCATGGAAATGCAACTGATGAACCTGAAGAGTGAAGGAGTCGAAGTACTTGGCATCGAAACCATCCAGGAGCAAATGGACGCGATTGATTCGCTGGGCATGGACGTGCAGGCGGCCATGCTGCTGGAATCTGTCCAGGAGTATGACGAGCAAAAGGAGATGCTGCTGAAGACAGTGGAGATGTACAAGAAAGGCGATGCCCAGGCATTGTTTGACTATTCCATGGATGAAATGGAAGGGTACGGTAATTTCGGACAGATCATGCTTGTGGACCGGAACCAGAAATGGATCAGCCGGATGGAGGATTTCATGAAAGAAGGGCCTACATTCTTTGGCGTCGGCGCCGCCCACCTGGGTGGGGATAACGGCGTACTCGAACTGCTTAAGAAGGAAGGGTTTGAAGTGGTGCCGGTGGAACAAACTAAGGACGATCGGTGAGCGATCGTTATTCCGGGACCTCGTCATCCTGGGGATGCGCACAAAGTGCGCATAGCCCGGGATCCCCTGCAGGCTAACTAATCTCTCAATGTTCCGAGAACGGTGTGCCACATGCGATAGAAAAAGGCATTAGCCAATATCACACTGTTTAATTTATGAAAGTTTCAGGGGCCAGGTGAATTTCATTGTGGACCTGTTTTCTACAGAAGCCCTGGGGAGGTCAGATTCAGATCAAGTAGTGACAGCCATTAGATTTTGCCTCTGCCATTGAGAATTCCTTCAAGAGGTATAAATATGTTTTTATTGTAGATGACGGTTCAGTCGGGGATTAACCGAGGATAAAAAAGAATATCTTAAGAAACATTTTGAACCTAATGACGGAGCACTACCATAGTTCAAATCACATTATTGGAAGTCGTTTGATGTTCATGGTGTTTGTCATGCTTTTTTCATGTACTGACAATTATGAAATTATAGCAACATACCCGAATGGCAATACCCGTCTTGAATGTCAACTTAAAGATGGCCTCAAATCTGGAGAGTGTAAGGGCTATTATCCGGATGGTCAACTAGATTTTATATCAGAGTATCGAAGGGACACATTGCATGGAAAAAGCTCATTTTACCATCCAAACGGCGAGCTTAACTGGATTTCCTATTTTGAAAATGGTCTGAAGAATGGAACAGTTGAATACTTTGATTCAACCGGCACAATATTTCAGAGCTCTACATTTAGAAATAGTATGCTTCATGGAAAATCTTATCAATATGAAAATGGTATAATTAAAAATGAAATGAATTATGATAATGGGAAACTGGATGGGTATTTTATAGGATATAATTCTTCAGGTTCCATGGTGTATAAAGCCAAGTATGCAGAATCTCAAAAAATATGGACGGAGGAATATGACTCATTAGGCAGCCTTATCAGTCGCCGCAAAGTAATCAGTTACAATGAAGAACTGCGAGGGGATACACTATCAATTTATGCTAAGCTGCATGGGTTTAGTCATGATGTCCTCGGTTTTGAACCAGATACCTCAATGACATCCATGTTGATTACTGATTATTTTTTTAGTACCAACGATTCCATAGAGATTAAATTGATAATAAATAAGACGCAAGAAGAGTTTGCGTTAACCGGATCTATTTTCGAAATGGATACTATACCCGATGGTAAAGGTATTGTTCAAAATATTGAAGATGTCTATTATATAATTGATCTTTCCCATCAATGAGCTTCTGTTGTGTCCGTTTGAATCAGATCATGCTCCCTTGAAGTAGGATTCAAAGATTTGGCGGTGACATTTACAGCAGAGACAAGGACTAAGACACATCGCTTCAATAATGGGTTATGAAGCAGAATAAGGAAATTAATGTACGAAGAACTTAGATACCGAAAAATCTCCTACTTAATATCGATTTTTCTAATTTGTGCGGTGTTATTTGGTATAACTGGCTGGGGACCATTTTTTGAACTAATGTTTGATGTAGCTGCAATTACCTGTGTGGCTACCTGCTTTATGTGGCTAAAAAAGACCATAATTTTTACAGGCCTTTTAGTTAATTTCCTGTCTTTTAATTTTCAACTTCTTTTTAATCCGTTGTTAACATCAGGTGAGATGAATTTGGAACAACATAATTTCTTTATTCAACTTGAAATTATCAGTGTTGTTCTTGTATTACTTGGTCTGGCGGACAGCTATTTTAATGACAAATATTTAAATCATACAATCTCCATAAATCTTAAAACAATCGTCGCTTTTTTGGTTGCTGGTACAATATTTCTTCAACTACTGATTAGACATTATTCCTAACATATTTGTAATGGTAAAATTGTAACTGGTAGGGAACAAGATAAGATTGAGAACAAATTCACTACTTGGAAATAATATTACCAAAATATACAAATACGTAAATGATAGCTGGCACCTACAAGTACACTTAAAAGTATCAGAATGATTAAACTTCTTGCCTTCTCCCTCGCTTCGTCTGTAATCTCAGGATTTTGTCAATCTTTAATTAAATAAACTGCATCGCGTTTTGTCAGAATTAGTTTTTAATTAAATTGGTAATTTAATATTCGAGCAATAAAATCAAGTTGTCAGAAATCAAAAAAATATCCTTCCGAAGGCCCAGGCACGCAGAATCCATTCAACTACAATTTGGAACACGACTATTCGCATTTATAATTGATTATATAGTCGTGAATACCATGGTATTTCCTCTGATTACCTGGACAACTGGAATCTCTCTTGGATGGAAATCAATCGGGGATGAAGGCTTCTTGAACTCGACACTCTTAAGCACTTCTATCTTTTATATCTATTTTGCCATAATGGAGGGCACAATCGGAGCCTCATTAGGTAAGTTATTTGTCAGACTGAGAGTATACAATTCCGATGGGAGTAAATTGACATTAGCCAAAGCATTTATGAGATTCCCGGCAAAAATAATCTCAATGGCAACGCTTATTGGGGTATTGATGATCGATATTAATAAGCAAAAGCAAGGTCTTCATGATTTAGTGTGTAGCACCATCGTAAGAAGAGTTTAAGAGATCCCTGTCAACGTCGTAATTGACAAAACGAAAGATAGTGATATCGAATTGACAGGTTGTTAGAATATTGAGGCTGGGAAAACGACAGTTGAAATAATTACCTATCCTGGCTGGTCAACCCTTATTTGCCTGACTTTTACATGAAGAACGACCCCTGGAATAATGTAGCTTTCATATTTCTTGGCATTCTGATTGCCTCATTTGGAATATACTTGCTTGTAAATCGCATCTTCATCGTTGGTACTTTTTACCATTATCAATTGACTGCCGAGGGTGGTCCATATTATGTTCTTGCAGGCATTATCATTCTCATGATTGGTATAATTAATCTTCCTCCCGATTCCGGATTAAGAAAATTCTTCTCCAGAAAAAACAAATGATTTCAGTTTAAGGCGATGCATTAAATATGACCCCCTTCCTCCAGTTCTTTTTTTAATTTGTGATAATGCCTGATCTTGGCTTCGGTGACGGTTTCACCCTGTTTTCTAACTTTCTTGGTGGATTCTGAAATCTGATCTATATCCTGAAATCGGATGATAATTTCGTCGTTATCTTCAAGTGTGGCGTCCAGCCATTTATGGTAGATGTGTTCCGCAATCTCAGAATCATCTTTTATTTCGAGCCCTCCGAGATTAATATAATTCTCATCACGAGTAGCTACCCGACCAATAATTATATTTGAGGAACCATTCTCTATTCCAATTTTGTATTCCTTATTCCGGAATGTGATTACGAATCCTTTCATAATTGATTTTTACTTCTGAATCCAGAGCCTGACTTTAGCTTCAGGGAGTTAAGCTAGTAGTATGTTAATTATATATATAATTCACGAATAAAGAACTCTGTGTGTTTGTAAAATGACTTCCGCGGTTGCCCATCGATTAGAAAGAGCATTAATATGGTTACTTTATCCACGCTAATCATCCAATGATTAATTTAATGTAAATGACAGAGAAAGAAGCCTTCACGGAATTTGGACAATACCTGCTTGATCTCATACCAAATGATGAAGACTGGAAAGTTGCAGAGCTACATTTTCGAATACAAAAAGGGTACTTTGGTGTGAATGCGAATTATACCATTGCAGACGGTAACAAAATTTCCATGCATCCCGGAAATTACGTGATCCTTCGTAAATCCCTGGAATGGCTTCACCGGGAATCACACATCAAGTGGAATAGTAAATGGAATAAGGCAGTTTTTTGGTTAAAGCCCGATTCTCAGTTTGAAATCGACTATATCTTTGATGATCAGTGGCAGGGCGAAGTAGACAGGTTAAATATGCAATCTGTTGATCATGTATTGAGATTTAATTATCAGAATTACTAATCTACAACTTTAAGTCAGGGCTGAAATCCTGGCTATGATCAGTCCGACAGACATCAGATTATTTGCGGAAGTAATTACCTGGTTAAACATCGTCCAGTCCCGGGAGGAATATGTGAACTCCATCCGGCTGACAGTTGATTCAAAAGCCCTGATTTGCTGGCTCGCTGTTTGAGGCAGCTGATAATTTTGAACAGGTTGAGACACACCGAGTGATTCTAATTTTATGTTGAGTTCATATAACTCATTACTTATATCCATTGAAGGTCTCAGGGGCCGGTCGGTAGCCATGTATTCGATCTGATCAAACAGGGTGGCGCTAACCCGGAGCTTATATAAGGTCTCCTTTTGATAGTAACTGGTTCGGTCCCGGTCCTGACGTTCCAGAGACATCAGCATCAGGTAGAATTTTGACATAGCGTCCATGAGTTCTGCACTCGCCAGGTGCGACACTCCTTCCGTTTCCCTGTTGATGGTATTAAATGGTCCGGTCATAGCTGTGGATAGTTTAGCTTCAGAACTCAGTTCTGTTTTTCAATTAATTTGTTTACCAGCTTCGTGAATCCTTTATCATACTGACCCAACCCTTTCTTTTTTTTCCAAAACTTTTTGGCCAGATCCATTTCAAGGAACTGCTGCATCTCTGCCAGAAATGGTTTCCATATCCGGCCATCAATAACATTCAATCTTCGCTGCTGATAAACCGAAGCATAGAAATTGAAATACTTGCCGATCAGATGATACGACTTATCTTTCATCTTCATTTCCTTCGCCAGCATGCTTTTGTAAATACCCTTGTTTTCAAAGAGCTCGGATGCGGCTATTCGCGCATCTTTCTGAATCTCATAGATGCTGTTTGCTTTTATTTGTTTACTGTTTCTGCGTATTTGAATAGCAGTAAAGAACAAAGCGATAATCCCGATTGCCGCGGCGATAAAGGACACCACTTCTTTATAAAGCATCAATTCACCATTTAACTCTTTGAGAAATTCAGGCATTGATAAGATATTTATACTTCATATACTGTAAACCAAGTATAAGTTACTACTTGTCCTCTAGGAATGCAGATTTCTCAACCGATTATTTTCTAAAAAAATGTTGTCAATTAACTGATTGTCTTAGGCTTACAAATAAAAAAGCCCCGAAGGGCTTTGTTAAAGATGACATAGAATCTTTTTCCTGGCCCGGGCATAATCAGATAGAAAAATGACCATCCGTTACCTCATAAATTACTTCGTCTCCTTTAAAGGCCTTCAATTTAAAGCGGCCAATGGTTTGAGTGTTTTGCTGATCAATATGCAATTCTCCTTCATATTCATATTGCTCCCATACATCTGTAGAAGTAGTCAACCATGCCGTGAAGGGGCCGGAATACGTTTCAAGAATTACCCGGTCAAGCAGATCATTACGGGAGAATGAGTAGGTCCCCAATGGCATGTCTTTCAATTCATCTCCTGATATGATCGAGAACCTGAATCCATCGTCTGATAATGAGGTCCAAACGGTCTCCAGTTCCGAACTGGATCCATATGCTGACACCTGTTGATACTTCCCGCCATTGATATTCGCCTGAACTACCCAAGGCTCATAGGAACAGTTTACGTAACGAAATTCGGTGTTTTCATAACTTCCTTCTATATACTTGGGAGTACTATTAAGGTTTTCGCTATACAGTTCACCCTCAAAATCAAATCGCAGGGTGGTTCCGTCCATGATGAAATTTTCGATAAAAAATACTTCAGCGGGCTTATAATAGGCAGATTTGTACACGCGATTTTGATCAGCATGATCAAAGAAAAGTATCTCATTAATCCTTCCCTGCGTTGTCAGGCTAAATTCAATGCGAAAATGTGCATCTAGATTCTCGCCCCGGGAAGCTGTGCTGGCTGAAGCGTAAACAAATCCGCAATTCTCATTTGCCCATACTTCATCATTGATCAGCTCCACTCTATTGCCATCATAAGCCAATTCCATTTGATTATGTACAACCTCATCTCCGCCATCTTTACAACTAACTGCAATGATCATCAGGAGTACCAGGCTATATCTGCTAATAAATGTATTCATATTCATTCTATCGAGTTACGATATTAGTATATGAATACAAAATCAATGTAATATTTTTTACGAATGAAAAGTGCGGACCGTACATTGAATCGCTCGTAGAACTTGTGGATCTTATACATATTATAAAGATCAGGACTAAGACTAAGACTAAGAATACCTCGTCATCCTGGGGATGCGAACACAGTGAGCAGAGCCCTGGATCTGTATAACGCCGTTTAATTTCAAATTGTATGCCGGTCACTATGAAGCGGCAATTTGCAAAGGCTGGTTCGATGAGATAATTTTAAGTATGATCTAAATGGAGGTGTATTGGATATGGTATCATATATATACATGCCAATGGTATAAACATTATAACCATCATTTGAGACAATTTGGGGTTTGAATAAAACGTAAGATATGAAAGTCAGTGCCAACATTTAAACCCCTTCGTTTTCCTTATTCAATAATCATTATTGTAACATTGCCCGGCAGCCTATCGGTGATCTGTATGTTACTTGCTGACTGTTTTATGAGTGTATTGGCCGACTTTAATCCATCTGCAGCTTCTTGTAAGGATTTAACTTTGATCACCAATACAAAATAATCGCCACTTTCAGAATCAACCAGTCGTATGGACGGGCCTTCTCCAAATGTGTACAGCCCCTCTTCTGCACGCTGCACTCCGGGCAACTTGTTCATTTCATCCTGAAATCCTTTATAATCCTTCGTTCCAATTACTATCTCCTCAAGTTTTTCCACGCCTAACAGGCCTCCGCCGGCAGCCGCTAATTCTTCGGCAGCACCTCGCTGCAAACCGCTCATATATTCCCGGCTGGCATAATCCACTACAAAAAAATACGATTCGGGCTCGGGCAACATCCCGTGTAAATCAATAAGTGTATACGCCAAAAATTCGGTGCCGTCCTCTCCCTTCATGTAATGAGGATCTGCCTCAGCATGGGATATACCGGCATCATCCAGGATCGGAATAAATTCTTGGGCGTCCTGGGCCGGTTCCAGTCCTATCCCGACGGCATAATCGCTCGATTCATAATTGCTGCATTCCATCAATACGTTCCCCAATGATATTCCGGCATTCACACCTGATCTCCAGGCCAATGGCAGGCCAAACTCTTCGGTGAAGCGTTCAATCAGTTCTGCCGAGGAAGGGGAATTCAGAACGAAATGATCAATTCGCTGGACTTGTGCGGAAACGGTTCCTGTAAGAAACAACAGTAAAACCCAACCCTTTAATACTCTGGATGTTTTCATTGCTTGGTATAATCAGTAAAGAAGTAAAATACAAATAATAATTAATAAGGCTTATTTTAGAATATGAGAAGACTGTTAACTCCTCCTTCTATTCCAAATGCTAAATCAACTCCATATGGATCATAATTTCTCATTCAGAACCGATAGATATAACTTCTGGCCCATTTATGAGGCGATCAAAAAGTATTATCCCTTGGGAATAGAAAAACGAAACGGAGGAATCTACTTTACGTATCCCGGAATTGCTGAACTTGAAAAGCTCATCGTTGAAAACATTCATCAAAAAGACAATTTTCAAACAAGGTGGGAACAAAAGACGGAGAATTGGTCCGGTGAATTGAATCACAAGATTGTCGGAACTACCTTTGGACAGGAGCCTTCGTTTAGCGCCTGTGTTGAATTAAGCAAGGATGAATTTGGAGATAGAATTGCTGAAAAAAGAATACACCTCGCGGTCAGTCTGATCGGTCCGTTCTACACCCTGTATGCGACTGATACAACGGCTTTGGTTGAGCGCAATCCTGAAATACTGAAAGACAAAATAGAATCAAACCGCGTTTACCTGCAAACGCACAGGATTATAATCTCCCCGTGCGGTGAATACGCCGAAATATTCAAAAAGTTGAGAGTGTTGATAGAGAACGACTTCAAAAATTATCAATTTATCCCGTATTCCATTCACAGTGCGTTTTTAGACGGGCTGCAGGTCACGTATCGGGATGAACAGAAAAACCGCATTTATCACGCGCTGTTCAATCAACACTTTGACTTCAATTCAATGATTGCGGGAGATCAATTCGAATATGGGTTCGATCAATGGTTGATTGAAAATCCTGACATGGATAACAACTGAGAGATAAAGCCGCCTGGTTCCGAGATGTAACCACATATGCAAATAAATGTTTTACAGGGCAACAGGCTCCCGCGGACAATGTAGTTGTTTCGGGATCAGTTCGTTCGCATTCAAATGAACCAGGCGCTCAATTCCCAAACGAGTCCAACTACCGCCAAACCGATTGCTATCAATTTGTATTTTCCAGAGTTCATGGCGTGTTATAATACTCCCCATAATCTAGACCAGTTGGGTGAGTTTCTTAGTTAATAATTCGATTCTATTTTCTTGTTGTTTCTTCATTGATTTCTGGTAGCGGACCC
>JAUILA010000018.1 GCA_030432655.1 Bacteroidia bacterium | reverse complement strand
TCAAGAAACTCAGGCATCGTGTATACCTTGGAACGCAGATAAAATGGCAGAAAGAAGATAGCAAAGAAGACGAGGACCACAGCTGCCATCCACTCGTAGTTGTAAACGGCCACATTAGTTTCATAGGCATCTGCGGTAAGTCCGATGAGTGTATTACTACCGATATTGGCAGCAAAGAGGGATATCCCTACGATAGGCCAGGTCATGTCCCGTCCTGCCAGAAAATAGTCTTCCGAACTTTGTTGTTTCCCTTTGCTTATCCCGTACCAAACGATACCGACGAGATAAACAATGATAATAATAAGATCGATTGCACTCAATCCAATACTTTCCATGCGTCGTTGATTAGTGTTTTCTTGTCACATCCGGCATCCTGTACCGAAAAGAAACCCCTATTCCACACTCACTTCTTTCTCCACTTTCAGGGCCTCTGCTTTATTTTTATTGTTTTGAATTTCTTCCAATGCCAGGGCTACGCCATTCGTCCAACCAAAACCATCCTGCAAGGCATACTCACCCCCACCAGCCAATAATGAAGTATCGACTACATTATATTTCTCCATCATTTTACCTGTTGCCTTGTAAACTTGCCTGTTTCGACGCAGCCAACGATCCGTGGCCTCCTCCCCCAGTTCATAGTACCCATAGCGAAATAGTCCGTTTATCGTAATCCACTGCAAGGGCGCCCATCCATTCGGCCAATCCCATTGCTGTCCCGTGCTCTCAAGTGTCGTAACAAATCCGCCGGGTTGAAGAAAGTCTTCCCCCAACCGAACGGCAACTGCCTTTGCCTGTGCCTTATCGGCTAATTGAAAATACAACGGATAGGCAGCGGCAAGTGATGGAATTGATGTATGCGCTCCTGCCTTCACATCATAATCCATGTAGAAAGATGCCTCTGCATCCCATAAGTACTTATTGATCGCTTTTTTCCTTGCGGAAGCCAGCTTTAAATACTGGTCCGCCTCTTCCAATTGCTCCGACCAGTTGTAAGCCTGTGCTATTTTTAATTCAAGGTGATATAGAAGTGCGTTAAGATCGACCGGAACGATATCAGTCGTATGAATCGTGGCGAGGGTCTTGCCGTCGGCCAGCCAGCGACTGGAGAAGTCCCATCCTGATTCTGCCCCTGCGCGCAATTGCCGGTACTTTTCTTCCGATTCATCTGATTCTGATCCAATATGCACGTCCTCCCGATAGGACTCCGGGCGTGGCGTATTGTAATGATCCCAATACCGGTTAAGCACACTTCCATCAGGCATGCGTACCACCCGCAAAATCTCATAATTAATTTTGCTCAGGTCTTCCTTCCCTTTCATCCAGAACTCATATTCCTTGATCATTTCTGGCAAATAGGAAATAAAAAGCTCCCGGTTGTTTCGGGCAACCAGGTCTACCATTAGCGAAAAGAAAGGGGGTTGGGACCGTCCATTGTAGTAGGCACGGTTGCCATTCGGAATAAATCCATGGGTCTCAATGAGGTAGGCGAAGTTATCCGCCATATGTATGGCCAACTCATCTAATTCTGAGACACGAAGACCCTCCATGGTGAAGTAACTGTCCCAGTAATAAACTTCTCTGAACCGCCCCCCGGGCACCACATATTCATTGGGCAGAGGGATTCGCGATGTCTCCGTTCCTTTTTCATCCGGTTCGCGGGTAAGGTGTGGCCACAGTTCTTCGATATGCTCCTTCATGGACCTGGACGTATCCGATTCATACGAGGTGGCCACCTGCCCGGGCAGGTCGAAATTGTCCTCTACGAACGCCTGCAGGTCTACCTCTCCCTGCTCTACGGCTTTATCATAATCGGTAACGATAACATCAAGACTTCTTTTTGGTATGCAATCGGCAAATGTCTTTGAATCCGGAAGCAGAGCAGCCATCTGAACATCCCGGAACAACCGGGTTTCGTAAAATTCATTCCAGGTGAGTTTGTCCTCGGATATGGATTCTCGCGCAGTCTGACATCCGGCCAATAGGAGGACCAGGATAAGATAGTAGGTAAGGTTTCTTATCATAAGGGCGTATGGAAGAAAATTACTAAATTTTCCCCGTTATTCCTCTCTGAACTGCAGTTTATCTACGATATAATTCCCGAGTGCCCTGCCTTGTGTAATTCCATTGTCAATCGCAGGACGATAGTGTATACCTCCGTATAGTCTGCTGATGGCAGCTTCGCTTGAAGCATCCCTAAATGATTCAAACGAACGTATCGGAAGTCCGTATTTTGCCTCCGTACTGTCGACAAACGCAAAATTCTCTCCGTAGATAGAAGTGAGCGCCTCACCGGCGGCACCGGAAATTACCGAATGGCCACTTGTGTACTCTGGAAATGGAGGTGTCTGCAACAGCGGCGTCCACTCCTCATCGATGTACCGGTTGATTACCGTTTCCGGGCGGATAAGGTTGCTACGGTATTTTTCATCCCAGCAGCTGATGAATCCGTCTGACAAAGCAATGGCCGTCAGGGCATACGTGTAAACTGTTTTGGCAAAATCGGCATTGTCTAACTGAGCCGCAATCTTGGCAATACCCATCCAGTGGCCGCCCGGCGTAATTTTTTTGGTAGCAAACATCACATGTCCGTGAACGTTCATCACATACGGGTTACAATCCCAGAAACTGGCAATTTCAGACTGCTCCTCATCCAGGGATTTACCTGTCTCATACACCTCCATGACCTCTTTGTAAAACTGACTTTCCGGGTCCACGTTAAACGCCGTCGGACGTTCCGGGGTAAATTGATCTGCAGAATCAATAGCAAATGTCCGTATGCTGCTCCAGTGCGGTTCGATCGCCTCCATATAGGCCGGCGGAGTCGGCTGCCACGAATCAGGGTCACTTGAAACCGTATGCTTCATAAATGATCTGGATTCACTGTAATTGTCAAGGTTCGACCACTCGGCGATATGGGCAGCCACAGCATCCCCCCAGTTGACCGAATTAGTATACACCTCTTCATCAACTCCCAGTTTCCTGATGTCGGTCATAATGGAGTCATGAAACGCCATAACCCGGTCTTCGGAGAATATGTATTTCTTTCCGAGCAGGTTAAACGCATGAACTGCCGCAATTTCCGGATCTACCTCCCCTTCCGGCTGCGGAATACTGGTGAGATCATTTAGCTGACCAGCCAGGGAGCGGTAAGATGAATCAGTAGCCGCCATAATCTCGTAAGCCCCGATACTTGGATAGGCATAAATCCTTGCTGCCACAGGCGGAGAAAAAATATCATGGACAATAACGTCCGTCAGATTCTGCATGGAACTATGCATGTAATCAACGGAAACATCCACATTCTTAGGTGCTTCCTCACAACTGAACATCACTGCTCCCGCACATCCGATCATAAAGATTAACCATCCTTTCAGTCTCATTCTTTCAATATTTAGTTATTATCTGTTGTTGTTTACATTCATTAATTCTGCCTCCCCGTTATTTCTTACGAGAAGTATTTGTTCCTCGCCGTTCACCATTACTGGTTTAACTACCCTGAAATCACCCTGAATCCCATTCTCCAGGAAATTCCCGGTCAGCTCCGGACCTCCGTTTTCATCAAAAAGCAGAAGGCTTCCCGGCATCGCATCCATACGCCCGATGGCTATATTCATAGCATACGAATTAGCTCCTAATATAACAGGTACGCCCCCTTTAACCTGCCTTTTTCCCACAAAAATATCCTGAACCGGACTCCATTGAGTCTCTCCGGGCAGGAGGGAAACAGAGAATGTTCCGTTTCCCGCATTTTCAAGCCAGACCGACGCAAAAGTATCGACCCGGCGTACGATTCCTCCCTCGGGATTCATCTGCCTGATTACCTGAGGCAGATCATCGGCATCGGCATAAGCCTGGTAGGATGAAAACTGTTTCTTAAACACAGGAACCTGTTTGTCAAGTTCGTCCTTCGAGGCAAAAGGTATCTGCTGTCCTTCCAGCCAGTAAAAGATTACCGGATCAGGCTGACCATTTCCGTCTATGTCGTTAAGATACAATTCGACAGGCTTCTCCACCGATGTCTTCAGTTTCATATTCAGCCCTGCATTCCCTGCGATCAGGTCATCGTCTCCGTCGTTGTCCAGGTCAACAGCCGCCACTGATCTCCACCAGCCTCTTGTTCCGCTTACTTCGTACGGTTCATCAGTCAGCGTTCCGTTTTCATTAAGGAAAATCCGGATGGGGCTCCAGTCCCCTACCACACAGAGATCCTGGTCTCCGTCATTATCTGCATCAAACCAGGCGGCATCGGTGATCATGCCTTCGACGGAGAATGATTCGTCGCGTATAAGTTCGCCATTTCCATTATTTATCAGCAGATAGCTCGTGGCAAATGTCCCGTAGCTCCCGGGCACTGATCGTACACCGATAAATGCATCCGGAAATCCGTCTCCGTTTAAATCGTTAATGCTGACTGTACTGCCATTGAGACGTTCTGGTAACAGAACACGGGAAGCCCGATCAAATGTTCCGTTCCGGTTGATGTACAACCTGTCCGACAACATCTCGCTGCCTTCCGCATATTCATTTCCTCCGCTGACGACGTACAGGTCAAGATCACCATCGAGATCCACGTCAAGAAATTCAGCGGCTACATCCTCGAATTCCGCATCCCCAGTGAAAACAGCAGGGATCGTTTTAGAAAACCCACCGGTTTCCTGCAGGAATAATACGGACGCCTGCCCATGTGCGCCACCGACGAAGATATCGTCCCTGCCGTCCCCGTTCACATCTCCCACGGCCGCGGCCGGACCTTCCATGCTCAGTTCGTAGGGTATCAGCGGCTCCCGTTTGTAATCGCGGTAACTATTCTCCTTATGTTGCCAGTCAACATTAAAAGAAGAAGTGGTCAGTAACGGAGTGTTTGTCTTATTGCGAATGTTCTTTTCCGTATTTTCCGGTACTATTGTCAGTCGCCGGTTCAGGTCAGCATTCAATATTTTTTGCCTTTCGTTTCCCGGCCAGTATACCACAATACTGTCAGCCTTTGAAGCATCACCCAATCCGAAATAGGCCAGGGGTTCTACCGAAGACATGAACCCGCGTGTCGTAAAAATTTCCCTAACCTGTATCTGTCCCGCTGCATAAAGTTCGATACGGCTACCCACACCGAAGTGGTTGGATGATCCCGGCCTTACTTCAATTTCCAGGTAATTACCTGCCGGCCCCGTATTTTCCCACAGAAAAACGTCATCGTTAATATTATTCACCACAATATCCAGGTCACCGTCCCGGTCCAGGTCGCTGTATACCGCTCCGTTGGAAAATGAAGGCACGTTCAGGCCGTAGGCGGTGGTGCTGTCTGCAAATGAGATATTCCCCTGGTTATGAAATGCGACGTTTGGGATCTTCAGCCCGGGCATCCTGCTTGTCATTTCCTTATCCGAAGGATCCAGGCTTTTCCGGCTCGTGAAGGCGAGATACTGAATATAATCGAGGTCATTGGGCCTTCGAACGATCCCATTGGTGATGTAGAGGTCTGGCTTACCATCATATTCCATGTCAAAGATCAGCGCACCCCAGCTCCAGTCCGTGGCATACATCCCGGCCATCACGCCAAGGTCGCTGAAAGCTTCATGGCCTGAATTAATCTGTAACGCGTTTCGTACGAACTGCGGACCGTACCCGTAGTTTGCCTTGATTTCACTTACCTCGATCCGGTCCTCCGCCGCGGATTTACGCAGGATGGACGGGTCCCCGGGGAGCATATCAAGTGTAACCAGGTCAATATTACCATCCCCGTTCAGGTCACCTGTTTCATTGCCCATGGAATACCTGCTGGTATGGCCAAGCACCTGCTCACCTACTTCAGCAAACTTTCCGTTACCCAGGTTCCGGTAGAGATAATCATTTTCATGGAAATCATTGGACACATAAATATCCGGAAGACCATCATTATTGTAATCGGTAATGGCCAGTCCCAGCCCGTACCCTATCTGGCTGCTAAATATTCCTGCGTTTCGGGTCACATCGGTAAAGACTCCCCCTGTGGCCAGGTCGTTTCGGAATAACCGGTCACCGGCCATTGGGTCCTTTTCCTGACGGATGGTGGCCGGACCATAACTGTTCACACTATGGACGCTGTGATTCAGCAGGTACATATCGAGGTCGCCATCCAGGTCATAATCAAAAAAAGCTGCCTGTGTTGATAGCCCGGAAAAATCCAGTCCGTATTCAGCGGCCATTTCAGTGAACGTACCATCCTGATTATTAATGAACAACTGGTTTCGCTCCTTTCGGCCGCGGTACCGTCCAACCTGGCAAACATAAATATCCAGCCATCCGTCTCCGTTCACATCGGCCATGGTCGAACCAGTGCTCCAGCCTCCCGGGAGAATCGAAGATTCCCCGGTAATGTCCCGGAATTTCAAATCTCCCTGGTTGAGAAAAAGCCTGTTATCCACCTCATTACCGGTAAAAAACAAATCCGGCAACCCATCGTTGTTAATATCTCCCACCGATACACCTGCCCCGTTGTAGTAGTACAGGTAGTCGATTATATTCCAATTCTCATCCGGTTGGAGCTGGTTTTTAAAATTAAGTCCGCTTTCAACGGCGCTCACCAAGCGAAAGCGCACATCCTCCCGCTGTTCTTCCTGTGAAGAACTGCAGGAAAACAGCACGGCTGCCAGTATGCAGGTGAAAACAATTTTATTCATAGATCAGCGGGCCCGCATTATTTCGAATCACCCATAATTTCTCCGAGAGCTCTCCCGGAATAAACTCCAGCTGCCTGATCTCTCCTTCAATCAAAAGTCCGGATTCGGCAGAAGACAGCGGTCTGAAGGAAAGATCTCCTTCATTTATTAATACCAGGCCCTGGCTGGCATCATAGCGTCCGGCTTCCGGTTTAACCCGGTACAGGTTTCCTCCAATGATCAGGTCAGGCAGGCCATCCTGGTTCAGATCCTTTGAGGCAATCGCATAAACAGGTGCGAACTGGGCCTGAAGGGGCAGTTCTTTTATGCTGAATTCCCCACTACCCTGGTTGATCATCACCGCCGTGGACGTATTATTCATTTCCAGCCTTAATGCAGGTTCAAGTTGTTCAGGAGTGAAAATATCTGTCACAGATTCCCCGTTATAATTCTCATACTTGAGGTATTTCTTTTTCAGGGACGGTATCTGCATTACCAAGTCATGTTTCAGCGTATACGGATAATCACTCCCATCAGGCATCCGTTTGGTCATAATATGCTCAATCGCCCCGTTCCTGTCAAAATCATTAACATACAATGTGATCGGGTATTCCTTGCTGGCCCCGAACCTAGTATTCCTTCCGTGGTTTCCCAGCACAAAATCAAGGTCTCCGTCCTGATCCAGGTCTACCGGTTCGACGGCATGATACCATCCTTTCCACGCATCGAAGTCGTTACGTGAATTCCTTTTAAATGTGCCCCCGGTATTCTCCATTATGGCAGGAGCCATCCATTCTCCAACAAGTATTAGGTCCTGGTCCCCATCTGCGTCGTAATCTGCCAGAACCGCATCTGTGATAAGCCCTGTTTCCTGTAGTTCAGGGGCCACCGTTTCCGTAACTTCCCTGAATTCAAAATTTCCGAGGTTTTCGAAAACATGTCCACTGGCAGGAAGTCCGTATTTGAATGGCACAAATCGCTCTAACAGGATCAGGTCTGTATCACCGTCTTCATCAAAATCCACCGGCAATACCCTGGAAGTCGGGTTGGAAAGACTGTTAAGTCCCTCCACCCTGACGCGGCTGAATGAGCCCTGATCATTTCTATACAAACGATCCCTGAGCGACAGGTCACCGTAGCCAAATTCATTTCCGCCGCTTCCGACATAGAGGTCAAGGTCTCCGTCATTATCGGCGTCGAAAAAAGCTGCCGTAATATCTTCGGATCGCTTATCAGTTTCGAAGTCCGTAACCTCCAGGGGCTGGTATCCATCCGAACCATTACTTAGATAAATTACTCCCGCTGAATTCATCGCTCCACCCAGGAAGAGGTCAGGGATCCCGTCATCATTCAGGTCTCCGGTAGCAAGGGCAGGACCTTCGTTCGACCGCATATGATACACCAGCCGGTCCCGGTCAAAATCCACAAATTCATTCTCCTGGTGGGTCCATGGCACCGGCACTTCAGACGAGACGAGCAACGGCTTCATATCGTTTACCTCTTCCGGCTGTGCATCGGTTGCATTCTCCCATGACAGCTCCAAGACCTGATCGGCTGCCACCTGGCTCATGCGGATTTGTTTTCCGTCAGGCCAGATCACCTTCAACTCTGAAATAGTATCCGCTGTCCCTACCCCGATGGTCATCACTTCTTCCATGGTGGATTCAAATCCCCTGACCGGCATTTGCTCCAGGTATACCGTTTTCCCGTCCGCCAGGGCCGTTACACGGCTGCCGATCGCACTGGTATTGCCTTTCTTCCCCTTCAGTCTCAGTTTGAGATAATGATTCTCCGGATAAATTTCCCGCGCCCTGTTCTCAAAAATATCTGACGGAGCATTTACATTATTCACCACCAGATCCAGGTCCCCGTCATTATCCAGGTCCGCATACGCCGAACCATTGCTGTGGACAGGTTCACCCAGCCCCCATGCTTCTGCTTTATTTTTAAAGGTCAGGTCTCCCTGGTTCCTGAAGGCATAATTCGGCACCGGGTTTACCGGCATCGGTTCGATCAGCCCTTTATAGTCGACTCCGTTTGTAGTGATGAACCTCAACTTGGCCTCCGTATCCTGTATGAAGTTCAGGTAATCAAGGTCGGTCAGATCCTGGTAAATCCCGTTGGCAACAAAAATATCCTTGAACCCGTCATTGTCCATGTCAAAGAATAAAGCGCCCCAGCTCCAGTCCGTTGCTTCCACACCCGAAAGCCGTCCGATCTCGCTAAAGGTCCCGTTTCCGTTATTCAGGTGGAGCATATTTCTTGTGTACTGGTTATGGTACGAATTCCTAAAATTGTACCGGTGCTTGTCCCAGTTCTCAAACGTGGTCACCTGTTTCATTCGGTTCAGGTCCTCGGGCAGCATATCAGTGACAAAAATATCCGGCCAGCCATCGTTATTCATATCGGCCATGTCGGCACCCATGGAAGCCGCACTGATCGATTGCATTTCGTTTTGCAGGTTTTCGGAGAATGTTCCGTCCCCGTTATTCAGATAGAGGTAGTCACGTTCGAAGAAGTCATTGGAAACGAAAATATCCATCCAGCCATCCTGGTTGACATCGCCCACCGACACACCGAGTCCGAAGCCAATGATACTTCCATAAATGCCCACCTCCTCGCTGACGTCCGTGAAGCGGTTGCCGTCGTTCCGGTACAGTTTGTCCCCGCCGACAGAATCACGTACCGGGCGAATATTCTTCATCAGGTTAAAACTCCCGATAGCCTGGTACGAATTATTGAGCAGGTAAACGTCAAGGTCCCCGTCGCGGTCGTAATCAAAAAAAGCGGCATGTGTCGAATAACCCCGGTCGGCCAGGCCGAATTCCCGGGCCTGCTCGGAGAATGTCCCATCCCCGTTATTGATAAAAAGCTCGTTCTGCTTGTTGTCGCCGGAAATATCCCCGGAATTGCAAACATAAATATCCAGCCAACCGTCGCCGTTGATGTCTGCCATACTCACCCCGGTACTCCAGGCTCGTTCGCCCCCGACCCCTGCTTTTTCCGTGACATCCTCAAACTGCATTCCGCCTTTGTTCAGGAAGAGTTTATTGGATTTCTGGTTGGAGACAAAATAAATATCGGCCAGCCCATCATTATTCACATCGCCGATCCCTACTCCCCCTCCGTTGTAAAAATTGCGGTAGGTAAAAATGTTGAATTCATCATTGTATTCCAGTGAATTGGTAAAATCCACTCCGCTTGATTCCACGGCAACCTTGCGGAAAAGCGGCTCTTCTGATTCTAGTTCACCTCCGGCTTCACGATCATTTCCAACGCATGCCCCAATAAGCAGCGGAAACAGGAATGCGATACAGGCTGATTTATTCTTCATCATTCATTGCATTTAGTGCCAGGTAAACAGGCATATCCGTGATATCCACCGCGACGGTAAACTGATCCTTCCTGAAAATTCTGATTCGCCGGTTGCCGTCTATTTTCACATACAGGTTTTTGGTGCTCTCATCATTTTCGAGGTAAATGAACCCCTCCCCATACCAGGCTTCCATTAACTTTTTAACTTCCGGCAATAACGTGGTAGATGAAAATCGTTCATCATTAGGCACGATCGTAGCATAACTTATTTCACATGGCATCCGGTAGATGACTCCTTCGTGAAACTGGGGATAAAACCTTAACTGCCCGGGAAAGCTCAGTTCGTCCAGGTCATATTCCACAGACAGGTTTTCCGGTCCCTGCTTAATCAGACCTTCCTTATTTAATCGCCAGCAGGTCGTGAAAAATTCCTTTTGTGTCATTCCGAATTCCAGCTCCAGGAACAGGCTGTCATAGCGCTGTCCGCTGGCAATTCCTTCTTCCAGCTGTGTTTCGTATTTGCGATACGCAGTATTGCACGAAACCAATAAAACCATTCCCAGAAGTATCAGTATTCTCATCTTTCCGTATAACTCAATAATCGTTCATTATTCCGAACCACCAGCACATGGGACCTGCCTTGCGACTCCAGGTTGAGCAATGACCGCACCTCTCCGCGAATCCAGATGCCCGATTCGGACGACGGCACCGCGCTGAATTTACCATGGCCGTTTCCTGCGAGTACAACGCCAAATGAAGCGTTATAAATCCCGTATTCCGGTTTAGCCCGTCGCTGGTTTCCTCCCAGCAGAATATCCGCATACCCATCCTGGTTGAAATCACGGACAAGCATAGCATATACAGGGGCCACCTGCGCCTCAACCGGAAATGGCTCCCAGGTAAATGTCCCGTCATTATTCCCCAGGAGTACTCCGCTGGCCAATGACGTTGCTTCGAGACGGATCCCTTTTTCAGGATCAGGCAATACCTCTTCCACACCGGCATCCTTGTATGAATCAAACGTTTGATATTTTTTTCTCACCACCGGCATCTGCCTGGTCAGGTCCTGCAGCAGCACCAACGGATACAGGGAATCCCCTTCATACATGGACAGGATATGTTCGACCGATCTGTTATCATCATAATCTCCCACAAATAAGGTAAGCGGCTTTTCCGCCGACAGGTTGAAACGTGTATTTCCACCCATATTACCCAGGAGAATATCCGTCAGCCCGTCATTATTCACATCAGCGGCACAGGCTGACTTATACAAGCCTGACGGAGCACCCAGAACCGACTTCTCCCAGGCTTCACCATTCCAGCGAAAATGCACCGGACGCATCCATTCCCCGGTAAGTACCCACTCCGGGTAGTCATTCTCTCCCTCAATCACCACTGCATCAGTCAGCAGACCAATCTCTTTCATTTCCGGCGCCAGCTTGTCGGTTACATCGGTAAATTCACCCTTCCCATTATTCTCCAGCAACAGGGCACTTACCGGATAGCCATAGCGGAATGGTTCAAGCCGCATGCCCATCAGCAGATCAGGATCTCCGTCACGATCAAAATCCAGCTTCCTGTAGAACGCGGTACTGGTCCGAACCCCTGAGCTCTTTGAAAATGAAGGGGAAGAAATGAAGGTTCCATCCCCCTGGTTAAGGTAAAGCCGGTCGATCCACCTTGCGTCTGAGTAGGAGAATTCATTACCGCCGCTGGCAACGATCATATCCGGGAGATTATCGTCATTGACATCTGCCAGGAGGATGTCGGTATCTTCACTTCTACGGTCTTTCAGGAAATCAGCCGAAACCACCTTCCGGAAAGCGCCGTTCACCTGCTGAAGAAAAACACGTACGGGTTGTTCTGCCGCCCCGCCGATAACCAGGTCGTCCAGTCCGTCATTGTTTAAATCCCCGGTGGCCGCAGGCGGACCTTCATTGGAGTACATTTCAAAAAGAAGCCGGTCGCGGTTAAAGTCCACAAAGTCATTCTCCCGGTGGCGCACAGTATCCAGCCCCGGCAAGGCAGAAGCGACCATCCAGGCAGATTTTTCCGGGGCCGACGAAGTAATGGCTTCCCTTGCGGCATTTGAATAATCGAGTTCAAGCAGTTGATTTACCGGTACATCTTTCAGCCTGGTCACAGTCCGGTCAGGCCAGATCACAATCAATGAATCAACGAGCTCGTTTTTACCCAGGCCAAAATGTACCCGTGGATCAACCGTCGACATATAGCCCTTGACAGGCTGCTGTTCCGCGAAATGATTCACACCGCCTGCATAGGCATGGACCTGGGTGCCGAAGGCGGATGTATTGTTGCCCGGGCCTTTCAGACTCAGCTGAAGATAATTTCCGGTTTGATTTTCAATGCTCAGGTTCTTGTAGATACCCAGTGGGGCATTAATATTATTTATGAGAAGCTCCATGTCCCCGTCATTGTCCAGGTCGGCGTAAACGGCCCCGTTGGAAAATCCAGGCCCTTCAAGACCGGAGCCTTCAATCGCGCTTGTAAATTCCAGGTTTCCACGATTGATGAACAGGTGATTATCCAGTGGCTCGGACGGTATCTTGTCGATCATGGAAGTGAGCATGGTACTGTCCTGCCGCAGCCTGGCCAGGCGGAGCTCGGTATTGGAATAGAAATTTATGTAGTCCTGGTCAGTAAGGTCTTTATAAATGCCATTCGCGACAAAAATGTCTTTTTCTCCGTCATTATTCACATCAAATATCAGGGCTCCCCAGCTCCAGTCCGTTGCTTCGGTACCGGTCAGGCGGCTGATCTCAGAAAATGAGACATCCTGCTGTCTGCCCGGAACAGGCCCGTTATTTAATTGCAGAACATTCCTGGTGAATTGATGGTAGTATCCGCTTTTGACGCTGGACTGGTATTTATCCCAGTCTTCAAAAAGGGTCTTTGTCTTGACCCGGTCCAGGGTGGCCGGGAGCATCTCGGTTACGTAAATCTCTGGGTAGCCGTCATTGGTCAGGTCAGCAATATCCGCTCCCATGGAACCCATGCTGATTTCATTGACATATTCTTCCAGGGCTTCCCGGAAGGTGCCGTCCTTTTGATTGATGTACAGATAATCGCGTTCGAAGAAATCATTTGAAACAAAGATATCGGGCCAACCGTCCTTGTTCAAGTCAGCGGCGGTGACCCCAAGGCCGAAACCAATGGCACTGCCATAAATTCCCGCCTCCTCGCTGACATCAGTAAACCGGTTGTCGTCATTGCGGTACAATTTATTGCCACCTTCCGGATCGCGGACGGAACGTTGCCCTTCCCGAAGATCATAAATACCCACGGAGCGTAGTGAATTATTCAGCAGGTACATATCCAGGTCACCATCCAGGTCATAGTCCAGGAATACTGCGTGATTAGACAAGCCTTTATCGTCTATTCCGTAGGCCGAGGCCTGTTCGGAGAATGTAAGGTCGCCATTATTGATGAAAAGTTCGTTATTACGGTTGGGACCTTCCGGCGGACCGGATTTGCAGACATAAATATCCAGGAGTCCGTCGCCATTGACATCGGCCATACTTACGCCGGTAGACCAGACCCCTTCGCAAGCCACGCCGGCCTTAACGGTTACGTCCTCAAAAACCAAATCGCCCTTGTTGAGGTAAAGCTTATTGTTCACCTGGTTTCCGGCAATATAGATATCCAGGAGTCCGTCATTATTTATATCTCCAACAGCCACCCCGGCACCATTATAGAAATTGCGGTAGGTATAGGTGTTCAGACGCTCCGTGTGAGACAGGTCATTGGCAAAGCTGATATTGGAATGCGAAGGAGGAACCATTTCAAACCATGGATTCCGGGCAGATGAATGCTTCTCCGTAGATGCCGGATCTGAACAAGTAAACAGGCACAATCCAGCGACAAATACCAATCCGATCCTGTAATTCATCAGGTCAAAACTACAAAAAAAAGGAAAGCATGCCTTCACATGCTTTCCTTTTAACATTTTGTTAAGAATCGCTTAGTAACCCTGATTCTGTTCAAGCAATGTATTGGCATCCAGGGCCGCCTGAGGAATAGGGAAAAGTTGCCGGAATTCAGGAGAAGCCGGTTTTTCCCACCAGGTTCCGCCGAATTCTCCGAAACGGATCAGGTCCTGGCGACGGGTACCTTCAGCAAACATTTCACGTCCTCTTTCTGCGAGGAGGAAATCAGCATTCAGGCTTGTTACATCATCCAGTCCTGCACGGTTACGAACCATATTAACAAGGTCAATCGCTTCTGAATTTCCGGAATTAATTCTCCATAATGCTTCTGCACGGGTGAGAAGGATATCTGAATACCGGAACAGCGGGTAATCGTTGCTCAGTGAGCTTGGAGAACCCAGCGCAAATTCCCATTTACCCACGCGGGCACCGGCCTGGCGAAGCGCGTTCGGAGCCAGCATGTTGATCTCCGGAGTAAAGGTCAGCGGAGGACCATCCGGGTCATTCGCTTCGGCACTGATATCCAGCAGGCGCTCACCGGAAGCAGAGAACTGCGGACCTACGAGGAACGAACCACGGCGGTCATCATCTTCGTCGAAAGAATTGTAAAATTCTTCCAGCGAGCTGTACCCGTTCCAGGGTTGTTCCTGAAGACGGTATGTCTCCTGGCTGAGGTAGTGCAAGGTCATCTGCGGAAGGTTGAATCCCTGCGCGTTGTCCTTATCATAGTTGATTACAAAGATATTCTCCGAAGATCCCTGGTTCTGCTCAACGAAATTAGCAAAGAAATCAGGTTCCAGGCTGTACGCACCGCCGTCGATCACTTCCTGTGCAGCCGCCGCAGCGTCTTCCCACCGGGCAGTTCCTGTATATACCTCTGCATTCAGATACAATTTAGCGAGCAGTGACTGGGCCACATAGTAATTAATCGTAGCGTAAGTTGCTTCCTGCCGCAGGAAAGGGAGGGCGGCCGTTACTTCCGACTCAATGAAATTGAATACTTCCTGACGTGAGACATTCGCCCCGGTCGTTTCATCATCTTCTTCAATGATCGGAACACTTCCGTAAACATCAATGAGCCAGTAATACATCATGGCACGCAACGTGGAAAGCTCCGCATTAAGGATCTCATTCTCCCCGAACGATTTGAGCAGGTTGTTCACGTTAGCGATATTACCCAAAACATAATTCCAGCCGTTGTTGATAGATTCCTCTGTAGGAGTCCATTCGTGCCGGTGCATCCGGATCCACTGACCTCCATCTTCCCAGTCAGCCCCTTTTTGGGTAATGGCCATTTCATCTGAAGAAATTTCATGCATTGACCACAACGAGTTGTGGGCTCCCCACGTTCCAGCCAGGTTGCTATACGCACCGGCCGCGAGAATTGCCAATTCTGTAGGATCATCGGTCTCGATGACCCTGTCATTGTACAGGTCGCTAAACACTTCCGGTTCCGGTTCCTGACAAGCCTGCGCGGCAATCATCAGCGGAATCGTCAGTATAAAAATCTTATATAAGGTTTTCATCATTTTAAAATTTTATTTCAGTCCAATTTGTACCCCAAACGTGAATGAACGCGTTGTAAAGTACGTTCCCCGTCGTTCCAGACCAGGCGACAGACTGGCCTGTGTATTATCATCGTTATCACTGTCACGATAGCGCACCTCCGGATCAATTCCGGAATAATCGGTGATTGTAAACAGGTTTTGGGCAGCTACATACACCCGGAAGCTCTTCAGTACATTAGAAGTCAGCGGGAGAATATAACCGATCTGGGCGTTATCCAGGCGAACGAACGTCGCGTCTTCCACATAAAGCGATGAGAATGTTGGTGTGCCTGTAATACGTGCATCCGCTTTATCCGTGTTCACACTGTTCCATGTTTTGGAAGCGGCGTCCCTTGGCTCATAAAAACCACGGTACGAATTGTACAGATCATGTCCGAAAGCGCCTCTCAGGAAGAAATTGAGATCCCAGTTTTTCCAGACAAACGTGTTTGAGAAACCAAATTCACCTTCAGGTAATCCGTTTCCAATAATACCCCACTCATTAGGATCAGTAGATGAAAGCACATAATTTCCATTCTCATCTATTCCCTGGAATACCGGTCCGTACATATCCCCGAGGGTTTCACCCACTACGTTGCGGATGATCGGGTTGTTGTTTTGTCCTGGAGAACCAGGTGCACTTCCTACGATCCTAAGCTCGTCAAATCCAAGCGAAGGAGCACCAGGCACGTCAAAGTTCTCAATGGTGGTTTTATCGTATAACGTAAAGTTGACCGTTGGTGTCCAGGATACAGGACCCAGGTTAACACCGTTCACGGACATACTGAATTCAAAACCACCCGCGGTCAGGTCACCAATATTCGCCCATGTCGTGGTAGCGATAGACTGTGCCCCTCCCGGATCAAATGGGTTAGGACCCTGAGGTACAGTCAATGGGAAAAGGAGGTCTGTAATATCCCTGCGATAGAAATCAATGGTACCGGTGATCAGGTCATCCAAGAATCCGTAATCAACTCCAATATCAATCTCTGATTTGGTTTCCCATTTAAGTGTAGGGTTTGAATTCCGGTTCAACTGGCTTCCTACATAAATATCATCCGTAGTAAGCGGGTCTCCGTCCAGGTCGATCCGCTGTCCGGTTCCACGCAATGGCAACGCCAGGTAAGGATCCGGAGGCAACTGACCTGTAACCCCGTAAGAAGCTCTCACTTTCAGGGTGGAAACTACACCCAGATCGGCCAGGTTCGTCAATTCAACGCCGGCACTAACTGCAGGGAAGTACCCTGTCTTTTCATTTTCCCCGAAACCACTGTAGGACTCACCCCGTACACTGGCTGACAGGAAGAATGTGTTGTCATAATTGAAATTAGCCCGGACAAACGCTGAATTCAGTACATTTTCGCTATGGTAGCTATACACATCCGTGTTAACACCCTGACGAATTGAAGAGAATCCAAGGTTATCCCAGCCTACATCATCAAACAGGAATTGTCTCACCTGAACGCCAAATCCTTCACTTTCCCTTTTCTGGGTTTCAGCTCCCAGCAGGATGGTCATGTCCAGGTTATCAAACAATTCAGTATTGAAATTCAGAGTTCCGGTAAGGATCTGGTTGAGGTCATCATAATCTTCCCGGCGTGCGATACCGTCACCGCCCGCACCGAACTGCAGATCAAACTTGGACCAGTACGATCCGTTCCATCCACGCTGCATATCACGTCCGTAATTAACGGCAAGGGTCAGGTTATCCAGGATATCATATTCAATACGGCCATTGAGAAGTTCATTCCTTCTTTCAGTGTGGAAATCCTGCTGGTTAGCCAGCGCAACCGGATTGTAAAAGTCAAAAAGGTTTCGCTGGAAGTATCCTCCGTCAGCCGGCGCCTCAATGTCATCATAAATCGGCGCGGTCGGGTTGTAAATTACCGCATACCGGAACGCTTCATTATTGATATTATCCTGCTCCAGTTCGTTGAATGAGAAATTAACCGACAAACGCAGCCTGTTATCCAGTGCCGCCTGGTTAAGCTGGAGCCTGGTATTAATCCTTTCAAAACCCGTATTGACAGCGACTCCTTCGTTATTACGATAGTTAACAGAAGCCCGGTAATTCGTTCCTATACCGTTTGATCCTCCGATCGCCAGGTTGGCGGTGTAGGATACGGCATCGCGTGTCAGTTCATCCACCCAGTCGGTATTGGATCCAAAATTCTCTCCACCTTGCGCAACGAATTCATTCGCGGAAAGCACAGGAATTGTATTGGCCACCATATCCACGGTAGTGAACGCGTTGAAGTCCACGCTTGTAGTAGGTTCTGAAGATCCACCTGCACCTGATTTAGTTGTAACCAGGATCACACCGGCAGAACCCCTTGATCCGTAGATCGCGGCGGCTGAACCATCTTTCAGTACATCGATGGTTTCAATATCATTCGGGTCAACATTGTCAAGACTAGCTCCGATCACCCCGTCAATAACGATCAGGGGCTGGGCGTTGGCACCAAAAGTGGAAAGTCCCCGGAGACGGATCGTTGATCCTGAATTCGGGTCACCACCTGGTGAATTAATGGAAAGACCGGCAACCTTACCCTGAAGCAACTGCTCCGGGGAAGTAATGTTACCGTTGTTAAATTCTTCGGTTCCCACACTGGCAACAGCACTAGTGATTTCCTTTTTATCCTGGGTTCCGTATCCAACAACCACAACTTCAGAAAGCTGGGTAACATCAGCGGCCATCTGTACATCAACGGTCGATCTTCCGCCAAGTGGTATTTCCTGGGTCAGATATCCTACATAGGAGAATACCAGGGTCGATCCCTCGCTGACAGAAAGTGTGTAGTTTCCATCAAAATCAGTTACAGTACCGTTGGTAGTCCCCTTCTCCAGAATATTTACCCCCGGCAGCCCGCTGTCGTCCGAGGCATCGGTCACCCGCCCGGTTACAGTTTGCTGCGCCCAGAGCATCCCGGTGGACACCAGCGTGGCAAAAATTAGTAGTAAAAACTTCTTCATAAGGGTTTATTTAAATTGAGTTTAGCAGATAAAATTTAAGCGTAAGACATAGTTTACAAAATCAATAATAGCAATTATTAAAAACTATAAACAGTAATTAAAGTCATATATTCCCGCAAACGTTTTCGCAAACGGTTGCAATAAGCATTCTACTTTAATATACTCATTAATAACTTATTATATAGGCAATTAATCGAACTATTTGGTTACATATATTGCCATTTTTACTTTCTGTTGTTGATCTTATTCAAAATCTTTTAATCAACGTTCGACCACAATCTTCCGTAATACCACCTGACCGGCACCGACTCTGAGCCTGATGAGATAAATCCCTTCTGCAAGCTCATGCAGTGGTATTTCCGTCCGTTGACCAATTAATTCTCCTGAGAATATACTCCTCCCCTGCAGGCTCAGGAGTTCAAAATAAGTGATATTTCCTTCAATCGTTTCCAGCGTTATGTTTTCACTTGCCGGGTTGGGATATAATTTAATTTTCTGATCGAGATCGTCATCCGCGCTTACTACTTCATCGATATTGGGAACCGTCATAAAAATATCACCGTTTGGAGCGATGTAAGCGTTTTCTATAGTCATATCCGCCGACCCTTTTGCCTCCCTGCTCCCGTCTGCATTCCGAAAGACCATGGCCAGGTAAAAAGCCCTTTCACTACTGGTCAGGTTGTAATAGTCAGCAGGTGTTATGGTAATCTCCCATTTACCTGGTTCACCGTCAACCTGCGTCATCTCGCCTATTCCGTCGTCCTGTCCCCAGTTGCCCTGGACTTTCGACCAGTCTGATCCTGTCGGATTAGCAATATCGGACAATACAACTCCGGAGTGCATGTACACCTTACCGGCATCTATCAGGGTTCCTGAGCCAAACCGGGCGTCAAACGTGATCGTTATCTCATCGGACTGGGAGAATTCAGCAGGCGAAATGGACACCATATTTCCATCCAGAAGTACATTCAGGTAAATGTTTTCTCCGCGGAATCCCTTTCCCAGCTTTGATCCTGAGGGATCGGTAAAGTACATCCCCAGCCGGTAGATATTTGTTTCAGCACCTGTGCCGAAGTAGTCGGACGGAGTAAGTGTTATCTGCCACATGTCAGTCTCGCCATCTACCTGCGTCATCTCGCCGGCCGCACCATCAACCAAATTAGTCAAGACGTTGCTTCCAGGTTCAAGTACCGCTCCTGCCACCATAAGGACACGTTCAGCACCTGCAAGGCCTTCGGTTCCGGCCGGATTAGCTTTGCCGGCATCAAAACGAATCGTAATCTCCTGATCTTTTGTAAACGGATCCGGGGTAACCGATACCGGCAGGTCAAAAATCTCCACAACATTCTCAAATCCCTCCGACACGGCCTGGCTGGAATAAATATGGAATTCACCTGGTTGCAATGCTATTTCCATGTCCGATGCGCTCACGTTCATTTCTTCCCCGCTGAAAAAGTCAAACCAGGTTCCGGTTCCGGTAAATTCTACCGTCTGCACCTGTTCCGTCAGGCCATAATTTCCGATTATCAGAAAATCGGTGTCCGCTCCATCAATTGTTATAGTCCGGTATTGTCCGTCAAAATCATAGCTGTAATCAGCATTCTCCCATTCTCCGGCAAATTCCTGCCTTAAATTCAGGATAGCTGAATAGGCCTCATAAAGATATTGACGTAACGGATCACTGTAATACCCCAGGTTGCCGGCTCCCCAGGGAAGCGGCTTCTGAGCAAGTCGATCGTCGTTGAGTTCCACATCGTATCCCAGTTCGCCGAATTGCCAAAGCATCTTCGGGCCTGGCAGGGTAAAGAAGAAAGCAGCATTCATTTTTGCGCGTTCCAGGAGAATGGTGGTGTCGGATGTGCTGTAATTACCGGCCGAATTTCCCTTGCCATAGGCCTCAAACAAGGTACGTTCCTCATCATGGCTTTCCATGTAGGAAACATGTGAACGGGCGGTGGCGCCTGAGAAATCTCCGGGCGATCCGACCAGTCCCTCATGGTAGGGAAAATTCATATTCCGCCATAATACCATATCATCCGCGGCCAGCTCCTCTTCTTCCGAAGCAGCAGCGAAGTGTTCGAGTATAATGTAAGTCTGCGGATGGTCATCGCGTAGTTCTGCTGCCATGCGTTTTATAAGGGCAATACGCGAGGCATCATAAGCCGACCAGGCTTCCACGTTGGACGGATTATTGGTTTGGGTAAATCCTTTGCTGAGATCGTACCGGTACCCGTCAATATGGTATTCCGACACCCAGTAATTATTGACACTATCCACGAAATCCTGCGTATAGGGGCTTTCGTGGTTGAAATCATACCCGACATTAAACGGGTGTGTCGCATCCTGGTTAAACCATGGACTATTGGCAGAAGGCCGTCCATCTTCAAAATACATTCTGACCAGCGGACTTTCACTAAAAGCATGATTCAGCACCATGTCCATGATGATCGCAATTCCTTTCTGATGTGCTGCCTGAACGAACCGCTTGAAATCGTTCTTGGTACCATAATACTTGTCCACTGCGAAAAAATACGACGGGTTATAGCCCCAGGATATGTTCCCTTCAAATTCCATCACGGGCATCAGTTCGATCGCATTCACACCAAGGCGATCCAGGTAATCCAGCGTGTCAATTAAATCGTCATAGGAATGAGTTCCGAGGAAGTCGCGAAGCAGCAGTTCGTATATCAACAGTTCATCCTGCGCTGGCGGATCCCAGCTGTTCTCCGAGGCATCCCATGAAAAATCCGCCTGATTGGTCTGCAAAACGGAGGCCGGACCATATGGTTTGTCATAGGGGGCAATATCAGGAAATACGGACGATGGAATAAACGGATCATCGTCAGCATCCGCAATTTCGTCCGCATAGGGATCGCCAATTCTGATTGTTCCGTTGACCCAATACTGGAAAACATATTTTTGTCCTGCGGTCAGTCCATTGATCTGTAACCAGAACAGGTCTGAATCCGGAGCCCTTTTCATCAGGTAATCATTGCTCAGTTCCCAGTTGTTAAAATCCCCGGCCACGTAGACAAAATCCTTATCCGGAGCTTCAAGAACCAGCACGGCTGATTGAGGACCTGTGTAATTGATCCCTTTTATAGTATTGGCAGGTAGTGGTTCCTCGACCGTCACCGGGATCACATTAATGATTATTGAACGGCTCGACTCGATAGATTCCCCGTTTATTTCTGCAGTAACCTTCACCTCAACGCTTCCTGATGCAGTGGGAGAATAGTCATAGGTAATCTGTGTTCCGGAAGATACACTTGCCACTTCGGTAAAACCTGACCCTTCATCAAGCTGAATACTCATAGATGTGACCTCAGAGGAAGCCTCGGCTTCGAAAGTCACCGTTTCTGTCGAAGGAACGAACAGTTCGTCTTCTTCCGGAGAAGTGATCTGCACAAAGCTACCAGTGGTCAGATCAATATAAATATCGTTATTGGAGCCCACCTGGCCCCAGCTATAGGTTCCCGGGTTTCCCTTTCCTTCGGCAGATCCATCGGGATTTCTGAAAACCATGGAAAGGCGGAAAATGGTTTCTCCGGAAGGAACGGCGTAATAGTCCCTCGGCGTCAGTGTAATCTGCCATTTGTCGGTTTCTCCATTGACCGGCGTCATTTCTCCCACACCATCGTCCTGGCCCCAGTTGCCGACAACGTATTGCCAGTCGGTTCCGGCTGGTCCGTCTGTGATCACACCGGAATGCATATAGACCTTCCCGGCCCCGGCCAGTGCCGACTGTCCAAGTGTGGCATCATAAATGATGGTCACTTCATCTTCTCCGGAAGCGTCGGCCGGCTCGATCGTGATCATTCCTTCCTGCGCAAATGCACCGAAAGACACGAATACCAGCAACCACGCCCAACACCAAATCCTGTTCATTTGCTTGGGTAGGATAAAAAAGAAGCCCGCGAAGGGCTTCTAAGTGATACGTTTAGTTTAGTCTGCCTCTTCGAAGGTATATTCTCCGGAGCAGGCGTTCAGGGTGACATTATATTCACCGGCAGGTACGGGAATATTCGCACCATCCTGGGTTCCTGTTCCTCCGGGAAAATCTCCGGCACCCCAGTTGACAGTCCACTCATTGTTCGCTCTGAACTTAGCTTCACCGTCTATCAGCGTGATTCCGGATATCGTCCAGACACATGGATCCTCAGCGTCCTTGGTCATATCCGTATCGGTATTCCATCCGCCGGGAGTGGCACTTCCGATAACACCGATAGATTCGAATGCTTCGATAACTTCAACAATATTCTCCACTTCCGTAGTCAGGTTGGCCTGATCTGTCGCACGGAAATAAAGATAGTATACACCTACCGGCACATCGGTTGTGGAAACTGATACAGCCACACTGTCCATCCGGCCCGAGGTAGATTCTGAACCTGAACTGAATTCGTCAAGTGTAGTGGTATCCGTAAGAACGTACGAATAGGACGCCAGCGGACTCTTGGATAATTCAGGTGTCGCACCATCCATCATCTTGGCTCCGAAGTTAACATTATTGCCACCTTCCACTACTGTCGGAACACTGAATAGCTCCACAGAAGGAGGTGAATCAAGCAGCACAACATCCGCATTTCCATTGTCACAGGAGGTCACTGCAAACGCTCCCGCAATCAATAAAGTAATAAGAGTAAAAGTATTCTTCATAAGGGTTTATTTGTGTTAAATAGCGCATTTCACACTATTGCGTATATCAATATTAATAACAGTTTTTCAACACTCATAATTTCAGGAGTATAATTTTAACATATCTTCTACCGCAATCGTTTTCGATAACGTTTTTTTTATTAAAGAATTTTATTCGTTGATGAAAATGGATGGGAAACGGGTGGAGAAGAGATGGAAAGGGAGAGGGAAAGGGAGGTAGAGAAGAGAGGGAGAATGGGAGGGAGAATGAGTACTGGCGATGGAGAAGGGTAGAGAATGCGGATGGTTTTAGCATCCCGCTAAGACCGGGAATTCCAGCAGGGTCTGAGCGTGGACGCTCAGACCATCGAAGGAGCGTGGACCCTCAGATCATCGAAGGAGCGTGGACGCTCAGACCATCGAGTGCATGGACGCTCAGACCATCGAGTGTGACGATCGAATGATACCATCTCCCCTCCCCCTGATTCTCCCTCTCTTTCTGTTTCTGATTCTGTTTCTCTATCTGTTTTTTGTGTAACTTGTAAGAAATTAAATAACTATTGAGAAGCAGTCAGGTCACCATTAAGGACATTGCCAGGGAATTAGGCATATCTCCATCCACCGTATCCCGGGCACTGAAAGATCACCCCGATATCAGTCCGGAAACAAAGAAAGCAGTAAATAAGCTTGCCCAGGAGCTGAATTACCGTCCAAACAGCATTGCCCTGAGCCTCAGACAGCGAAAAACCAATACGATCGGAGTGATCATTCCGGAAATTGTCCACTTCTTTTTCTCAACTGTGATCAGCGGTATTGAAGATATTGCCTATGACGCCGGATACAGTGTGATTATTTCCCAGTCAAACGAATCCTATGAGCGGGAAGTCATGGATACACAGGCGCTGTTTAATAACCGGGTTGACGGGATCCTGATGTCCGTTTCAAAAGAAACGAGGGATTACAAGCACATTGAAACCGTTCATAAAAGCGGAGTTCCCATTGTTTTCTTTGACCGGAAATGCGATGCTTTTGAGTCAAGTACGGTAATGGTAGACGATTTCGATGGCGGATACCAGGCAACCGACCATTTGATAAAGCAGGGCTACACCAACATTGCACACCTGGCCGGACCATCAAATCTTGAAATAACGCGACAGCGGAAAATGGGATATAAAAAAGCCCTTGAAGACCACGGCCTAAGGTTCAGCGAAAACATGATCATTCAGGACGAGATCTCCACTGATGAGAATCACACGCGAAAGCTGGTGGTTGATTTTCTTCAAAAAGCAAATCCGAAGCCGGATGCCATATTTGCCAATAACGACATCACCGCACTGGGTGCTATCCTGGGTATAAAAGAAGTGGGTATGCGTGTCCCTGATGATATAGGCGTGGTAGGTTTCAGCAACTGGCAGTTTACGTCAATGACAGAACCTACCATCAGCACGATTTCCCAGCCAGGATTTGAAATGGGCCAGGAAGCCGCACGGCTCCTGATCCGCGAAATCGAAGCGAAGGAAGATGAGGTGCTGGAGCCCATTCATAAAACATTTAAAACGGAGCTGGTCATCAGAGGGTCGTCTGTCCCTTCGAAAAAGCTGTCACAGGCCCCTCAGGGCTGACATCCCTCCGTCTACCCCAAGAACCTGCCCGGTTACCCACGCTGCATTCTCCGAGAGTAGAAAGACAGCCATGGAAGCGATATCTTCCGGATTTCCAACTCGTTTCATCGGATGCCTCTTGGCTGACATATCCCGTCGTTCCTCATTTTTTAAAATCTGCGAGGCCATTGGGGTATCTGTAATAGAAGGGGCAATTACATTTACCCGGACCTTTGGCGCCCACTCGGAAGCAAGCGATCTCGCCATTCCTTCCACGGCCCCTTTGGCAGCGGCAGTCGACGTGTGATAAGGCATCCCCTGCCCTACGGCTACGGTACTGAACAGCACAACGGATCCGTTGGATGACTGCTTCAGTGGTTTTTCCATTTTCTGAAGAATCCGGACTGCTCCGGTTACATTGATAGCAAAATCATCCGAAAAATCATCCGACTTTAACTGCTTGAAAGGTTTGAGGTTTATAGAACCCGGACAATATACCAGACCGTCAAGTTCATCCATATCCAGTTCAAGGGAATCATCCAGCACATCCCCCGTGTGATAGGTCACGCCCTCTGTTTTCTCATTAGGCTCATTCCTGGAAAGCACATGAATATCATTACTGTTTCCGGCAAGCTCCCTGGTAATTGCTGCTCCAATACCTGAGGTTCCGCCAACTATTAAAATTCTTTGGGACATCTTTTTTCTCAATAACCGGCCTGTCCGGGTTTTGTTTGCCTGAAATGCAACGTTTCAGGCATTTTAAATCCCAAAAAAGAATATCTTCTCATCAGGAGCATAAACATTTGAATTATGTAAATAACCTTGTAAACTGCCGGTTGTTGTTAAGAACGAGCAGAAACAACATGAAACATTTAAAGCTTTTCTGGAGAAAGGTGAAAAGGGCCATTGTCCATTTCCGTAAGAACCAGCCGCTGCTGCTGGCGTCTTCCACTGCCTTTTTTACAACTTTTTCCCTACCGCCAATCACCATTCTTCTTGTAAACATTTTCAGCTTTTACTTTTTCAGGGCCGACAGGATCAGGAGCAGCCTTTTCCAGCAGCTCGAACTCACTTTCGGACACGATGTGGCGGATCAGATCAATACGATCGCGACTAATTTCAGGGCTATGGCGAATAATACATTCTATGCTATCGCAGGGTTTATTTTCCTGATTTTTGTAGCCACCACCCTTTTCTATATTGTTCAGACTGCGATTCACCAGATCTGGTCGATCCGGCACAACGAAAAACGCAGGCTGGTTCACAGACTCTCTCAGCGGGGGATCTCCATGCTCATTATTCTGGCCGGAGGGATTCTGATGTTCTTCACCCTCCTTTCTGAAACAGTAATCCGGCTTATTGGTAATTATGTGGGCCAGATGTACCCTAACCTGAATGAACTTCTTATCCTGATTCTTGGAGGTTTATTCTCACTGGCCATTTACAGCGTATGGTTTGCCATTCTCTTCCGGTTCCTGCCGGATGCCAGAATTCCGTTCAAAACAGCGCTGAAAGGCGGATTATTTACCGGTGTGCTCTTTTCTCTCGGAAAATACGTACTGGGATTATTGCTTGTCACTGACCGGATCGGCAATTTGTTCGGCGCCTCAGCGTCTATTATGATCCTGATGCTGTTTATCTTTTATTCCTCAATTATCGTGTATTTCGGGGCATCTTTCACCTACGTTCTGCTCACGGAAAAGAGGCGTTCAATTCGAACGAAGAAGTATTCAGAACACCTCCCGGATTGATCATTCAAAGCCCCCCATATTTCATTCCCTTTTGATATACAGGCAGTCTTCTCTCCATTATTTAATATTTATTGCTATATTAATAAATATGAGAAAACTGTTTTATCTGCTCTTTTCCTTCTTTTTTCTTGCCGGTTGTTCTCCCTCCTCAACTGATTCCAAAGAGGAAACTCCCGAAACAATCACCTCCTATCCCGAACTGATGCACCAGGTCTGGGAGGCTCACGGCGGAATAGAAAACTGGAAACGATTCAAAGCATTAACCTTTTCGGTTGTCCGACAGGAAGCCGGTAGTCCCGAAGTCCACCAGGTCAATCTTGAGGGTCGTGAGGTCCTGATCAATGCTGATTCTTTCCGCATTGGCATGAATGACCAGCAGGTATGGGTGGCGCCAACCCTCGAATCCTATGATGGAAATGCCCGGTTTTATCACAATCTCTGGTTTTACTTTTTCAATATTCCATTCCTGATGTCTGATCCGGGTGTCCAGGCTGAAGACGGAGGTATGCGGACACTCAATGGAAAGCAATACCTGGCGGTGAATGTAGGTTTTGAAGACGGAATCGGCGATGCCGCGGATGATCAGTATATTCTTTTGATAGATCCGGAGAATAAGAAGATGGAATGGCTGCTTTACACGGTAACCTACTTCATTAATGAGGAGTCATCGGAGTACTATGCATTGCATTACCAGGACTATCAGGCGGTTGACGGGCTGCAAATGCCAGCCAGTCTTACAGGCCATACCTACGCCAATGACACCACCGGTCAGGTGAGATATTCAGTGATGTTCACAGATGTTTCATTTTCAGATGAACCATATCCGGAGAAAGCCTTTCTGAAACCAGTGGCGGGAGAATATACCGAAGATTAACTTTTACGAATTTCCATGTCGCCAAGCTCCAGGTTGAGCGCACGTGTACTGATCCACAGTTCCCGGAGGGATATAGCCAGGGAAACCATCAGAGCTACCAGGCTGGATCCGAAAAGATAACTTCCAACCAGCGGATTCTCCCAGAAGATGAAGAACATACTTGCCACGCAGAGGAAAAAGCTGACAATACCAAAGACCTGCATATTCCTGATCAGGCTGAGGCGCTGGCGCAGGTTATGTATCTGACCCGGAATATCACGCTTGGGGTCATCGGCATATGCCTTTTTAAGACTCCGAATAAGGGTGGCTATGGCCAGAAACCGGTTGGTATAGGCCAGCAGCAGCAATGAAATTGCGGGAAAAAGCAGCGCGGGTGTGGTGATATTCACCAGCATATTACATCAGGTTAAACAGGTCCTTTGTTCCTATATACCGGTCAGCGGTAAACCCTTCAGCGAATTCAGCACCAACTATGTACCCGAATTCCCGTGCACGGCCTTCCAGAAATTTAAGAAATCCTTCGGAGGAAATAAACGTACTTGGCTCTTCACTGTCCGGATCAAAGAATTGGGTGCGGAAACACTTGATAGCCTTCATTTTTGTTTCCCAGTGTTCGCTGATATCCACCACGAGGTCAGGTTTCACGTAGAGGCTTTGTATGTAATGATAAACATTATCCGGTCTCCAGGCCTCCTGAGACTCACCATTGTCTGTGGTTTCATATTTACGCAACCCGGACAGGAAACAGGCCTCGCGGACCAGGTCAGCCGCCCTGCCGTGATCAGGATGGCGGTCACGGATGGCATTCGCCAGCACGATTGAGGGCCGGTAACGGCGGATCATCCGCACAACCTCCTCCAGGTGATCGGGATCTTTTCTGAACAGTCCGTCGCGGAACCTGAGGTTTTCCCTGACCGAAAGTCCAAGCAGCCTGGCGGAGTCCGCCGCCTCTTTCCGCCGGTCCTCAATCGTACCGCGGGTACCCATCTCCCCTTCTGTAAGGTCCACCACCCCGGCGGTACGACCCTGCGCCATGTGAGCGGCCAGCGTGCCGGAGCAACTCAATTCAGTATCATCGGGATGGGCTGCGAAAGCCAGAATATCCAGTTTCATAAAATGGTAATTATATGGAAACGTCCTGCCGGCTGGCAGGACGCTTGTCTCTTTTTTGATTTGATCAGGAAGCCACTTCCATCTCCCTGGCCGCCAGGAAGCGCTCGGCATCCAGGGCGCCCATACACCCGGTACCCGCAGCCGTGACCGCCTGACGGTACACCTTGTCCGCCGCATCGCCGGTTACAAATACTCCTTCAATATTGGTTTTGGATGTGCCTGGGAGCACCTTCAGGTATCCGGCCTCATCTGTTTCAAGGTACTCCTTGAAAATATCTGTGTTCGGTTTATGACCGATGGCCACAAAGAATCCGGAAATTTCAATTTCACGGGTTTCCCCGGTCACATTATCCTTCACGCGCATGCCTGTAACTTCCTCATCGTTTCCAAGGATCTCCTCGGTCTCTGTATTCCAGAGTACCTCAATATTCTTTGACTTCTTCACCCGTTCCTGCATGATCGTGGAAGCACGCATTTCGTCACGGCGAACGAGCATATACACTTTCGGACAAAGATTAGCCAAATAGGTGGCTTCCTCAGCAGCGGTATCACCGCCACCTACAACTGCCACTACTTTATCTTTGTAGAAGAACCCGTCACAAACCGCACAGGCACTTACTCCCTTGTTGTAATATTTCTCTTCTGAAGGCAGCCCAAGGTACTTGGCACTTGCCCCGGTCGAAATGATCACGGAGTCCGCGTGTATCTCATATTTATCATCCACCACTGCTTTGTGCGGATAACCTGAAAAATCAACCGCAGTGACCATGGCGTAACGGACATCCGTACCGAACCTTTCGGCCTGCTTCTGAAAATCAACCATCATTTGCGGACCGTTGATCCCATCGGGATAACCCGGGTAATTTTCAACATCATTGGTGGTTGTCAGCTGACCACCCGGCTGTCCGCCGGTAATCATTACCGGGTTGAGCCCGGCACGTGATGCATAAATGGCGGCCGTATAACCAGCCGGCCCGGATCCGATGATCAGTACCCTGACCTTTTCACTATCTTGTTTCATTCGAATTAAATTTATCCTATTGATAACATCAAACTGATGCTGGTTTGTTCCTGCGTTCGAACGCCACAAAGTTAACGAAAAAATGCCCGCAGATGAACGCGGACGATAGGTTTTCGTGCACATTTGTCATCCTCGGGGTTTGACAGCGAAGCTGGAAGACAACCGGGGATCCTGTTGCTACGAAGACGTATTCTTTAATATTACCGGGATTTGAAGTTATGAAGGCTTACTCTTTAGTTTCACCGGGATCTTCGATCCCAGACCCCCGTTTGGAAAGAGCAACGCTCGTTCAGGCTTACGGACGGGGGTGACATGGAGGGAGGGTGGTCGTAGCATGTTGCTACGACCCTTTCGTACTTTATTCCATGGAACTATTGCCTGTCGTAGCGTGGACGCTATGACTATCAAAGGACGCTACAACTATCTGTAGTGGCCGCTGCGACTAATATCGAATTTACACCCCCCTACGCCCCCCTCGAGGGGGGATTTTATCCGAGGTACGGCTTGAGGGCCTTGCTTCTGGAGGTATGTCTCAGGCGGCGGATTGCTTTTTCCTTGATCTGGCGTACTCGTTCCCGGGTGAGATTGAATTTTTCACCGATCTCTTCAAGGGTCATTGAATGCTCTCCGTTCAGTCCGAAATAAAGGGTAATGACATCTGCCTCGCGCTGGGTCAGCGTGGACAGAGCCCGCTGGACTTCGCGACGGAGGGAATCATTCATCAGTTCCGAATCCGGTGTTTCTTCCAGGTCATTCTCCAGTACATCGAGCAGACTATTCTCCTCGCCCTGTACAAACGGGGCATCCATAGATACATGACGTCCGGAGATTTTCATGGTATCCACTACCTCCGCGGTAGTCACATCCAGCACTTCGGCGAGTTCATCGGGCGATGGCTCACGTTCATACTTCTGTTCAAGTTCCGAAAAAGTCTTGGAGATTTTATTCAGCGACCCTACCCGGTTCAACGGCAGGCGAACAATCCGCGATTGCTCGGCGAGTGCCTGAAGGATTGATTGGCGAATCCACCATACGGCGTAGGATATAAACTTAAAACCCCGGGTTTCATCAAACCGCTGGGCGGCTTTGATCAATCCGAGGTTTCCTTCATTTATAAGATCTCCCAGTGAGAGACCCTGGTTCTGGTATTGCTTTGCCACAGAAACGACAAAACGCAGGTTGGCTTTTGTCAGTTTCTCTAAAGCAAGTTGATCTCCCTCCCTGATTCGCTGAGCGAGCTCAACTTCTTCATCAGGCGTAAGGAGATCAACTTTACCAATTTCCTGTAAGTACTTATCCAGGGACTGGCTCTCCCTGTTAGTAATCTGTTTGCTAATTTTTAGCTGTCTCATGCATTTGGCGGCGTTATCCCGTAACAAACATGCGCCAAATGAAAGTATTATGCAAAGGACAGCGAAGAAAAATCAGAAAAATTGATTACGACTTTTCTTTGTCCTTTTCTGGCTTTGGCAGAAGAACCTTTCGTGAAAGTCTGAATTTACCAGTTTTTTTATCGATATCTACGAGTTTAACTTTCACTTCCTCACCGACTTCCATTACGCCATCCATGCTTTCAACACGCTCCCACTTTATCTCGCTGATATGCAGAAGCCCGTCTTTGCCAGGCATAAATTCGATGAACGCACCAAATGGCATAATTGTCTTCACTTTTCCATCGTACACTTCTCCGACTTCAGGAACTGCCACAATCGCCTTGATACGCTTCAGTGCTTCGTCCATGCTGCCTTTGTCCACAGCAAACACACTGACCACCCCGTGATTATCCACTTCTTCGATAACAACGGTCGCTCCGGTTTCCTTCTGGATTTCCTGAACAACTTTTCCACCTGGTCCGATTACCGCACCGATCATGTCCTTGTCGATCTTGACAATTTCAGAACGTGGTGCATTCGGCTTGAGATCTCCGCGAGGAGCTTCAAGGGTCTTCTTCATTTCATTCAGAATGTGCAGCCGGCCATCACGTGCCTGGAGCAAAGCAGTTTTCAACACTTCATAAGAAAGTCCGTCTACTTTGATATCCATCTGGGTGGCAGTAATTCCGTCCTCAGTACCTGTGACTTTGAAGTCCATATCCCCGAGGTGATCTTCATCACCAAGGATATCACTAAGAATGGCATACTTGCCTGATTCCGAATCAGAAATCATACCCATCGCAATACCTGAAACCGGCTTCTTGATCTGGATACCGGCATCCATAAGCGCCAGTGATCCGGCACACACAGTGGCCATCGACGAAGAACCGTTTGATTCAAGGATATCCGACACTACGCGGATCGTATACGGATTCTCTTCTGGCAGCTGATTTACCAGCGCACGCCATGCGAGGTTTCCATGTCCGACTTCACGACGTCCGGGTCCGCGGTTAGGGCGAACTTCTCCTGTAGAATATGCAGGGAAGTTATAGTGCAGAAGGAATTTGTTTGATCCTTCGTACATAGCCCCGTCAATGAGCTGCTCGTCCATTTTCGTACCAAGTGTTACCGTTGTCAGTGACTGCGTCTCACCACGGGTGAAGACAGCGGAACCGTGTGCCGAAGGCAGATAATCCACTTCACTCCAGATCGGGCGGATCTCATTGGTCTCACGTCCATCCAGACGTTTTTTCTCATCAAGGCAAAGATTACGTGAAGCTTCTTTCTGTACTTCTTTGAAATATTTGCCAATCAGGTCTTCATCATATTCGTGCTCTTCACCAAGGCTTTCGATAAATGCTTCCTTGATTGCTTTGATCTGCTCAGAACGCTCGTTCTTATTGGTGATCTGCTGGGAAACCACGCCATATACCTTGTCATAAAGTTCTGACTTGATCCGTTGACGAAGGTCTTCGTCATTCGTTTCGTGCGAATATTCACGCTTTTCAGTCTTGCCCACTTCCGCTTCCAGCTCTTTCTGCACCTGGCACTGAACTTTAATTGCTTCGTGTGCTTTCTTGATGGCATCAAGCATGTCATCTTCGGATACTTCTTTCATTTCACCTTCCACCATCATGATATTCTCCAGCGTACCTGCTACGATAAGATCCAGGTCTGCCGCTTCTTTCTGCTTCTTGGAAGGATTGATAATAAATTTGCCGTCAACCCGGGCTACGCGGACTTCCGAGATCGGCCCGCCAAAAGGGATGTCAGAAACACTCAGGGCAGATGAAGCCGCCAGCGCTGCCAGCGAATCAGGAAGTGCTTCTTCGTCACCCGAGATCAGGTTGATGTTGATTTGAGTTTCGGCATGATAGTCGTCCGGGAAAAGCGGACGGAGTGCCCGGTCTACCAGTCGGCTGATCAGAATTTCGTAATCGGACAAACGCCCTTCGCGTTTGAGGAATCCACCGGGTATCTTACCTGTGGATGCAAATTTTTCCTGGTAATCGACTGACATAGGAAGAAAGTCGACACCTTCTTTGGCTTCCTTGTTGGAAACCACCGTAGCCAGCAGCATGGTATTTCCCATCCTGACTACTACAGACCCATCCGCTTGTTTGGCGAGTTTTCCTGTTTCAATAGTGATGGTCCTGCCGTCGGGTAGGTTAATCGTTTTTGTTACAACGTTCATAAAAAAGTAATTGATTTTAATAAGAAATGGAGGCCCTTTGCCTCCGACCGCATATATTCAGAAAAGGGAATCTCTTCGGATTCCCTTCTCTTTGTTAATTATTTTCTCAGTTTCAGTTCCGCAATAATTGCGCGATACCTTTCGATATCCACTTTCTGGAGGTAGTTAAGCAACTTGCGACGCTTACCTACCAATTTCAGAAGACCTTGCTGGGTTGAGAAATCGCCCTTGTTCTTCTTCATGTGCTCTGTGAGGTGACTGATCCGGTAGGTGAAAAGCGCGATCTGCGATTCAGGCGAACCTGTATCTGACTTTGCTTTTAACCGACCATGATTCTCAAACAGCTCCTCTTTCTTGTCCTTCGATAAATACATGCTTAGTTAAAAGTTTAATAGAAATATTTTTTAAAGATGCAAAAGTAGGTATACGCCACCTAATTAACAAGACCGCATTGGATTATTTAGCCTTGCGTTTTTTCCTGCGCTGCCGCCAGTTTTTGATCCTGTCCAGCATTACGTTATAGAAATCTGCATCAAACAGGCGGGCATCATTACGGGCCTGGCGCAGGAAGATCAGTCCGATCGGAAAAAGGATTATGTTGGCCGACCAGATTCCGATCCAGGGCTCAATAATATCCGCTTTCGCCCACTTCTCTCCTTGCATGGATACTACATAAAAAATGATAAAAAAGAGAATGGAAATAAGCACGGGAATACCCAGTCCGCCCCGCTTGATAATTGCCCCCAGCGGTGCACCGATCAGGAACATGCTGAGACAGGCCAGGGCGTTGCTCAGGATTTTGTTCCACTGGATATCAAAAACGTCTTTCTCATACTCCATCCGTTTGATCTGGGTGATGGTGCCCATGAGTTTCATTTTTGTCTGGCGGGTCAGGGACAACGCGGAGGTGATTTCGGAGGAGGACAGCGAATCGCTCATGACATAGTCATAAATTGCCTGCGCGTTCACCGTATCTGTTTTCAGAACAGACTTGATGGCCCGTAAGGTTTGCTTCTGTTTGTCCGCCGATATGGTGGCCCGCGTCTTACTTTCCGAATAATCGGACTCGTCCGCTGCTACTGACGCTTGTTGCGGCAACGTCTGGCTAAGAACGGTATCAGGGTTCTCCATAGTTGCCTGGGCCAGAGCAGCGGTTTCACTGAATTCCTCGGCTTGTGCAACAAGGACGGAATCGGATGTCACCGAGTCCCTTTTTGCGTAATATACCGAGTCTGTTGAACGCAGAACAGAATCCAGGTTCATGTTCATAACTGAATCGGGCAAAACCTTATAACTGACCGAATCGGTTACTGCCTGTTTATAGGTGGCCCGCAGCGAATCATCTTCTGTTTTAAATTTCCTGAGCTCCGGGGGCAGCAGGTCTTCTTCCTTTCTGTCCTGGTAGAAGAATGCCCCTTTGCGCTGATCGTAGAGCACGACCCGCTGCCGGTTCTTCTCACGTTTCATGGAATCCACATCCACGGTCAGTTCGGACAAATTCCGCATGATCCGGTTTCCACGGAACAGGCTCTTGTCCGTATCTTTAAGCAGGAAAGAAGACAGGTCCATCACCACCTGGTTCTTATCGAAGCTGCTGCGCAGGAACGCCTCCTGGTCCGATTTAATTCCTGTACTGGCATTTCCTTCGATGTAGGTGTTGCCGCTGAACAGCTCCAGTTTGAGGTAACGGTCATTGAGGATCATCTGCATTCTCCCGCTGTCGGCAATGGTCACTTTTTTATTACCTGACACATCGCGATGGTCATAAATTATGACATCACGGAGTGTCTGTCCGTCATCCATTTTTTCATTGACCTTGATGGAGAAGTCGGGTATACCCTGGTAAAAGATTCCTTCCTTGATATCCAGTGCAGGCTTTTTCTGCTTGATGTCGTACAGCAGGCTGTAGGCTTCCAGGGCCGCTTTCGGTACCAGCGTGTTATTGGAATAAAAAGCGACGCCGCAAAGGCCAAGCACAAAAATAAAAATAGGCACCAGGGCCCGGACCAGCGAGATGCCGGCTGATTTGATGGCGGTGAGCTCGAAATGTTCGCCCAGGGCACCGAACGTCATCAGGGACGACAGGAGAACGGCCAGTGGGAATGCGGTCGGTGTTACGAATATGGCAAAGTAGAGAAACAGTTCGGCCAGTACAGCCGTATCAAGCCCTTTGCCCATGATGTCGTCATAATATTTGAGCATCTGGACATTCAGGAGAATGAATACGACGACCACAAAAGTCAGGAAGAAAGGTCCCAGGAAAGACGAAAAAATGAGTTTGTCGATCTTCTTCATTTCGTACAGCGCATCAAAAAACAGACCATTTTATTAACGGGAGAATTATCCGCCCACGGTCTCCTTCAGGTTTTCGACCAGGCCTTCCCACAGATCGTATAATTCTTCCTTGTCATCCATATCAGAATAGTCGACCACTTTGATGAATACAGTCCGGGTGAGTTCATTTTCCTCGAGGCGCAGCTCAAAATACGCCGGATCATCATCATCCATCTCGTCATCGTCTTCGGGCAGAAATTCGAATTTCACATACTGGTTGGTGCGGTGAGACACCATGCGCGCGAGGTGGTCTTCCTCATCCCAGATGAAGTTAAATACCTTGTCCTCGTTGACGAGCACGTCGTCGGCCATCCACTGGGCCAGGCCGGAGGGTGTGTAAAGGTACGGGTACAACATCTTTTTGGAAGCGTTGATCTCAAAATCGGCATTAAACAAATGCTTACTCATCTATGGAAATTAAATGTGAAAAACTCCTTTCCAATCGGTCCAACCTAATATAAATAAAATTTAGGAGCTATTGGAAAATAATATGCAAAGTTCGTAAGTTTGCGCTCCTAATCAAAAGGTCGGGGACAATAAAAAGTCCGGATCTGAGCAAAAAAAACTGCTAAATGACGAGGCCCGCCTGCGTTCCGAAAGGAACTTCGGCGGACGAAGCAGTTGGTTAGAAAAGAAATGGTACTACTACGCTGCTTGACAGCAGCTTCGAAGTACAAGGCGAGGTAGCTTCCGCCTGCGTTCCTAACGGAACTTCGGCGGACGAAGCAGTTAGTTAGAAAAGAAATGGCGAGGTAGCTCAGTTGGTTAGAGCGCAGGATTCATAACCCTGAGGTCGGGAGTTCAAATCTCCCTCTCGCTACTACAAAGAACCTGAAGTCAATTCATTGAACTTCAGGTTTTTTTGTACCCTCTTGCTGTTGCTCAAACTCCAACTCTACCTATGTCCGGGTACAACATAGGTATAACAAATTGAATATTCAGACCCTGGACATGAAAAAAATTTCGCAGGAGGTGAAAAATTATCATACCCTTGCCCTGACCACCTAGTTCCTCAATTAACGCCACAGTTGAGAGTTCTTGGAGAAAAATTCTTGTCAGCTAATAAACACCAAACAAAACTGCGAGTCAATTCTGAAGGTCAGTCTGTATCACAGATTAGGTATTTATCTATACTAGTATTGGACCATACCGATAAGTAGTACCGGCCATAGAAATAAATTACCAATTAATTGATTAGACTTGCTATACTGTTTATTCTTTAAAAGATCCTTAAACGATCTTCCTTTCCTATTGAATATAAAACGTAATAAAGCACCAACAAAATTTGCTATATCCACCCAAAAGGTTGTTGTCAAAAAATCATCTACATCCATGATAAAAGACTGGGATTAAGAAGGGCCAATAGATCGTGTTATTCCAATACACATCTATAACTAATATAAAAAAGGTAACATTTAATCCCATTGGTATTCATCCACCACCCAATAAGAAATACTGATTTAATTGCTTATCTGTACAAATGGCTTAGCTGTAGCTGCTTAACATTTAAAATCTTAATCTGACAAGTTTAAGTGCACTGATACAAAAAAGAACTGATAATAAGAATACTATATGAACAATTACTGCTGTCCAGGAAATGTCCATCTTAAAAATGGAAGAAAACAGCTCCCATGTGATCAAGAGATTTTCTGACAGAAGACTCCCTAAATTTATTGTAACTATATCCGTTAATGTTAATACCCAAATATTATTATTCAGCGTTAACAAACTTACGAGTCGGAGAATAACCAGACCGATAAATAATAAATAGACATTTACGCCAATTATTCCGGCTATCATTTCAGGACTAAAACCTTTAAAAACACCAATTAGTGCAAAGGCCAGTGTGCTTATAACTAAAAATATCAGCCTGTAAATCAGGAATGATTTAATATATTTTTTCATCCTTTATCAACATTCCTTATTGGCAATTCTTGTCTTTTTATAATTGATTCTAAAATTAAAGAAATATATCTAGGTGATTCTGGGTTATACATACCAATTGCAAGGACGTATTATAGAACAGGTACCAGTGCGATACTAATCAGCCCGTACACCATGGGAAGGTACTTTGATTTATTCATTTTCATTTCCCAATTCCCAAGGTGTCGCAATTTTCAAGCCTGTACCCTTTCCCATGCTCATTCACAATCTGAGACGATGATACCTGTTGCAGTTTCTTCCGCAGCCGCGAAATATAGGTATCCAGGCTCCGGCCGGTAATAACCCCTTTTTCATACCAGACCGCCGCAAGTAATTCATCCCTCAAAACCAGTTCGCCTTCACGTTCATTCAGTATACTGAATATTTCCATTTCCTTGTCCGTCAGCTTTACCTGAACATTACCACAATGCAGCCTGTTTGTATTAATATCTGCACGCAGTTCGTTTGACTGGCCTTCAGTATTCTCCCTCCTTAAAAAAATAAAAGCGGTAAACACAATGATTGCCGATGCAAAAATGCCAGCCACATTAACCGATGATAATAACTCAGACGTCCCGGGCTCAAAATCTACCAGTACATCATAATTCGATACTTTCAGCATTCTCCCCAGGCAGGGAATGATATGTTCGCCGGCTTGATCAATCTTAAACTCATACACAATCTCCCCAGTTGCCCGGTCAGCAACTTTCACAAAAGCTTCACCGGAAACTTCCGGACTAATCCGCTTAAGGGCAATCTCGGAAAGGGCGTCCGGATCAATAACCACCGGGCGGTCAAGCCGTAACCGGAAACTCCCGGCCTCTGCCTGTTCCACCGGCGGCACCACCGAATGATCATCCCCATTCGCACTGAGGAGATCATGTCCGATGGCCCGAACCGAAAGGCGTCGTGAATCCGTATTCTCCGACCCTTCGAAGCCAATAACCAGAAAAAAGGCCAGCACCATGAAGCCCGTTAAAAGAAGCAGATAAAGAGAAACCCTACTCAGAGATAATTTTGCAATCATTTTACAGTTTTTTCACAATTAGTAAGAAGTTCGCCGCGCATGACCAACCTACATTTACAATGAAGTTTAACGACAACCAATTTGAAATGATACTTTTTCCGGTCAGAAACAACAAATTAATTGTTCCAATGGGCATCGATATCGTCCGCATATTTTGCGGCGGGATCATCTTTTATTTCGGACTTGAAATACGCAACCCGGAAGCCATGGCAGGATATACGGAATGGCTCACATTTCTTATTTTAGGTAGTGGCCGGCTAAGTCTCGACCATTGGATTTCAACCTCTATCACTAAAACTTCCGGGAATGCAAGGCGTTAATATCATCCTGATTCTGTATGTCCTCACCGGATGTACCGGCAGTGAATCCGGACAATCAAGCGAGAGACCAGTTACACGCCAGACGTTGTGGGCGGCCGAATGGAGCCCGAATGGTGACCGTTTCACTGTGGGCGGCAACCAGGACACACTGAGAATATTTTCGGCAGCAGATTTTGAAAGCGATCAGGCCTATCCGGTAAAGGGTACCATCACAAAAATCACCTGGCACCCCACGGATAACCTGCTTGCTGTTTCGGTACAGGGGGATTCAACAGCCTCATTCATATTGGACCTGAAATCCGGGAACACCACCTATCTGGACAGCCTCAATGAATTTGGCGCCCGGGCGATTGGCTGGAATTTTACGGGAGAATACCTGGCCGTTGGCGACTATGATGGCAACATTACGCTATTCGATCGCTCAGGTGTGTTCATTAAACAAATCACCTCGGGTCAAAAAGGAATCACAGGTCTTGACTGGCATCCTCATGAAAATAGTATAGCTGCCGTGGGAGAATATATTTCGCTTTATGACTTTGACTCCGATTCCCTGATTAAGATCGAGGACCGGCCAGAAGATGTACTGATGCTGTCGGTTGACTGGCACCCGTCCGGCGATTTTTTCGCTACCGGCGATTACGGGGACTTTGACTATAATTTTTCACCCCTGCTGCAATTCTGGTCTAAACAGGGTGAACTAAAACTAGCAGTAGATAAAAGTATTGCGGAATACAGGAATCTGTCGTGGTCGCCGGACGGAGGCTTTCTTGCCACGGCAAGTGATAAGATTCGGCTTTGGGACATTGAGGGTAAATTGCTCGCGGAAGGCAAGCCGGATGAGAAACTCTGGGGTATTTCAATCAATAAGCATAGCGAAGAAATCATTACCACCGACGACAAGGGGAACATTCTGATCTGGACCGGTGACTTGACGGATCCCTCGCGCGTGACTTACTGACTGATGTCTATGGTTACTGTCTAATTAGCTTTCAGTTTTTTAACATACTTTGATGTAATTATGAGAATGATTCCCGGAATACCTATCCATAAAAGCTCACTCAGAATTACCTGGATACCTCGAACGGAAAAGAAATTCTCTACACCAATCGGAGAAACCTGTATGGGTCTCCAGGGAAAGAAATACCTGTTATTCTCCAACGGAGCAAAAAAGGCCACCCCGAGTCCGCCGTCTGTTAAGGCGTCAAGTAACCCGTGAGACAGCGTGCACAGGAAGAAATAGGTGATTAACATGATTCTGTCCTGACGCGCAATATTCCTGTAAAAAAGGAAGGCAAACAGAATTCCCGTTACAAGAGCCACCAGAATCGAATGTGATATGCCCCGATGCCCCCAAATGCTTTCATAAGGGATTCCCACAGCAAAGGTGATCACATCAGCATCCGGGAGAATGGATGCAACCATGCCCAACACATAAAATTTCCTGCTGAATAAATTCTTGTTAAATGTGGTGCCTAATGCAAGAGCACTAAAGGCATGTCCAAATGCTGAAGCCATCTATATGATCTGTTTTTTTAATGTTTTCTTGACCAGTGTTTCGCGAACCCGACTGTAGTTCAGATTAATAATTACCTTTCTATTCGAACTCCAATAATCAAAAAATGCTAATTTGTACTCATCATCCTAAAATTTAACATCTGAATGAAACGCCCGATCCTGTTTCTGTTGATTTTACTGATAAGCTGCGGTGGAGAAGATAAACCTTTCACCCCAGCCCTGAATTCTCTGGGTGATAACGATGATTTGTCTCCCGGTCAAGTCGAACTGATTTTTACAACGTTACAGAATTACCCCGAAAACACACAGGCTGCTTTCGCCTTGATAAAAAAGGAAAACATCACTTTTTACGGGGTGAAACGGCAGAATGATTCGTTGGTTGAAATACGGAATGAGCGAAGTGTTTTTGAAATAGGTTCCATTTCAAAAGTTTTTACGTCTATCCTGCTGGCTGATTATGTGATTAATGGAAAGGTGAGTCTGGATGACCACATCAATGATTATTTGGAAATCACAATTAACAACAATATAAGTCCGACATTCCGGGAGCTTTCAAACCATACTTCAGGATTTCCCAGAATGCCTTCGAATTTCCTGCTTGGGTCATTGTTCAATCGTGATAATCCTTATAAAAACTATGACGAAGAGAAGTTGGAAGAATTTCTTTCAGAAGATCTTGAACTGGAGAATGAACCGGGTGAAAAGAGTGCTTATTCCAACCTAGGCGCAGGACTTCTCGGATACTCCCTGAGCAAAGTTTCAGGAATGGATTATCAGTCCATGCTTGAAGAAACAATTTTCAATCCTTATGAAATGTCCAATTCCACAACAAAGCGAAATGAAGTTAATGAATCGCTTGTTTCAGGTTTGGACAAGAAAGGTAATCCGACCTCAAACTGGGATCTGAATGCCTTGGTTGCTGCGGGAGGAATACTTTCCACCAGCGAGGATATGGCAAAATTCGCCGTAGCTCAATTTGACACAACCAATTCGGTGATGAACCTCGCACGCGAAGTAACCTTTTCCATTTCACCAACTATGTATATCGGACTCGGGTGGCACATTATTTATTCGAATGCCGGCGATACATTATACTGGCACAACGGCGCTACTGGCGGATATCGCTCCAGTATGGCCGTTGACACCGACAAAAGAAATGCTGTAATTATTCTAACTAATATTTCGGCATTTCATGAACATGCCGGAAATATTGATGACTTATGCTTCGAGCTCATGGCTTCGTTGAAAGAGGAAAAAGTCTCTGCAGAGTAGTAGGTATGCAAAGTAAGTTAGGCGCGAAGTATCTTCTCCATCTTCCGCCCTTTGGCCAGTTCGTCTACCAGTTTGTCCAGGTACCGTACCTGCCGGGTTAACGGAGTTTCAATTTCCTCCACCCGGTAGCCGCAGATTACGCCTGTGATAAGTTCCGCATTCGGATTCAGGCTTGCCTGCTGAAAGAATGTTTCAAAGGTCACTTTCGCCTCTAGCAACCGGTGAAGCTCGTTTTCATCAAACCCGGTCAGCCATTCGATTACCTGGTGCAATTCCTCCTTTGTCCTCCCCTTCTTTTCCACCTTGGTAACGTAGTGAGGATAAACCGATGAGAATGTCATATTGGCGATGCGCTCGTCGTGTTTTGGTGTAGTAGTACTCATGTGATCATTATAAATGGATCCGATAAGTTAGGAAAGTTTTTGGTGTCAGGCAGTCCTGAATAGCCTTTATTCCGGAGTATACCAGATCGGACTGCTCCAGGCACGTTCCTGGATGCTGACGGGCAATCCCTCTACCGGTTCAATACCCAACGTCACCGCATCGTACGTGCTCCAGCGAGGGGTAGGAATCTGTAAGACGCGTACATAGTAAAACGCATTAACCTCGGGATCAAAATCCGGATCTTTCCAGAGGACCATCAGCTCAGAAGATCCGATGTCATTGGTATAGGTTGCGGTCGATGCATCCACCGTGTTTCCCACCTCTTCGATTTCTCCGTTTGCATCCAGCTCCCGGTCCCCGGAAAAAACCACGTTATAAATCTTTTCCTGCTTTTCGCCAGCCGCATCCACCCAGCCTTTTACCACCTGGATCCGGTCAAGATTGGCGCCATTGGCCTCTTTAATGGCATGTATGGCAAATACCGGGGCGTCTCCCTGGGAAGGTTCCAGCTGACCACCCATCGGCACTCCTTCTTCATAGGCGATTTTCACCCAGTCCGACTCCGCCATAAAATCGCGGGCAAAATCATATCCGCCAAAAAAACGGACTTTCAACCTCGGACCAGACGTCGCAAAAGTCTCACGGCGTTCCATCGCCGCAAAAATTGCCTCGCGGGTATTTGACTCTGCCCAGACCCCGGCAACACCGCCGGAACTGAACTCACGCACCTGCTGCTTGTTTTTTTCCGCAAACCCCTCAACGCCAATCAGACGGTGCTCCGGGTTATTCTCCAATGCGAACTTGCCGGTATAATTATCCTCTTCGATTGAAGCGGCAGAATTATGGCCGTCCGAATCTCCGATAAATCCATATTTAAACGGATTACCTTTCCCTTCACTTTCCAGTTGGATTCCATCAAGCAAGGCTTCGCGGGCATAGCTTCCCTCGCGGTTGGTCGGACGGTCCGCCGTGGCCGCCAGGGTATAATCCCAAAGCTCGAATCCGGCATATTCATCATTCGGCGATAAGTCGGGATGGGTCTCTGAGGTTCCTTTAATCTGCGAGATCTCGTAGAGGGGTTCATTATTCATTCGTTGTTGCGCATATTCCTGTGTCAGCGGATTTCCGTCCGAATCAACCAGCGCAAACATCAATCCGTCACTGGCGTTCCCGTTGTGCGGAATGGCCAGCAGGGTGGCTCCGTTTGCCCGGCTTTCCTCCATCCATTTCCAGAGATCTTCTGGTTTTTCTGAATCATTACTGGAGAATGCCAGCTCCGGCACATTCTCCGAATTGGCAAACAGTACAACGCGGTGCAGGTTCCTTGTATTCGGATTTGACGACCATTCAAAAGCGGGGAACGTCGTGAATTCACCTGGTTTATAATACTGATCCGCCGTTTCTACAATCTCGCTCCAAACCGAGCTCATGATTTCGGGATCGGAGAATAAGGGCTCCTTTGATAATTCCCCGCCGGTACTGAAATCATAGAGGAAATCCGCGAATGCCTGGAAGGAGACAGCAGGGTCCTCATCCGTCACCCGGTCAGCAAATTCCAGCTGGCTCAGCGGACTATTCGGATCTTCCATCTGCTTAAACATGCCCATCCACTCCGCATGATCAGAAACCGCGTAAAAATCCAGCGGTACTTTGATCTGCAGGTCGCCTCCGCCCCCGCCACCGGGGATCGCTTCCCCCTGCGCCCAGCGGTAAGCATCGGCCGGGGTGGTCGGACATTTATTAGTATACCCGTCAAAAGAATAACTGGTATGGATATGAACATTACCGAAATACGCCTCCTTTAATGGGTTGGCAGTGATTTCCGCCTCACTATTTTCATCACTGGCGGCAGTGCTGTCACCTTGTTGCTCCGGCTGACTGGTACAGGAAATACCAAAAATGAACCCAAACAATAAAAGATTTCTGATAATACTGCTCATAGAATTAACATTTATATCGGCAATTACATTGGTTGAATTTAAAATTATAATTACCAGAAAACAAGCCATTTAGATACTCAATCCGGCAATTCTGATAAATACTGACTAGCGGCGGATTGGTTAAATCCAGGGCTAGGCACGTACTACCCCGGGACAGATAATCATGCCATGGCATTTATCATGATTACTTTGGTCGGTTCGAAAAACTCATCACTGCATTACACCTGAATATTCCTGATAATTTCACGCACCCTATCCTTGAGGCTTTCAGGCTCCAGTATCTCAGCGTAGTCCGCAAACATCAGGTACCATCTCGAAAAGCCATTCTCCAGGTCCAGTGTCCTGAATGTCATTTCCACCTTCTCCCCCACTTCTTCTTCGGATACAAATCCATAATATTTCCTCCCTGTCCGGATATATCGTACAATGGATTTGTCCACCCTGATCCGCACCAACGTAGTCCCCCTGGCCTGGCTCATTCCTGTCCGGTATTCCCCGAGATTACCGTGCTGCCGGCTGAAAGAAATATCTGTCCGGGCAATCCTGTGAAGCCGGTCGGTCCTGAACTGCCGGTAGTCATTACGCACATGACACCAGGCATACACATACCAGAATCCGCTTTCATGAAACAGACCCACCGGTTCGATCATCCGGTCGCCTGCTGATTCCTTCCCATATCCCTGGTACCTGATCTTCACCTGGCGGCGATTCGCGATACTCTCAAACAACACTTCCATGGCATCCGGGACCGATTCATTAAAGGGAGAATATGCCGGATCCACTTGAATATTCGACTCCAGCGCTTCCAGCCAGTCCTTTTCACGCCCCCGCAGCACGGCGCGAATCTTGTGCATGGCCGACTCATGATGCCCTCGCAGGTTCCTGTCCGTCAGTTTCTGGGTAAGCTTTTCAGCAGCAATAAAGCTGGATGCCTCCTCCCGGGTGAATGTCACCGGCGGCAATCGGTATCCGTCAAAGATGGAATACCCTACCCCTGCCTCCCCGGTGACGGGAACGCCTGCCTTTTCAAGTGTCCGGATATCCCGGTAAATGGTGCGCAGGCTGACTCCAAATCGCTCTGCCAGGTCTGCCGCCTTCACTGTTCTGCGGGACTGTAACTGGATCAGCATGGCAACCACCCTGTCAAACCGCTTTAACGTATCCTCCTTCATAATGGATGTTTTTTGAAAGTTAAAAAATTTTCCGGGACTGCTGACATACTGTTGTCACTACCAGTCATTTCCTTTGAGACAAACAAAACTCAATAAATGCCATGAATCAAACCATTAAAGAAAACACGCAGGAAGTCATTTCATCAAAGGACCTTCTTTTACATTACATAGGCCACCGGAGCCTGACACGCCGTGTCATTGAAGCATTTCCTGAAAAGGACCTGTTTACTTTTTCGATCGGGGGTATGCGAACATTCGCGCAAATGACAGTCGAATTATTCAGCATTGCAGGACCGGGACTCAACGAGATGGTCACGGGAAAAACAGTGCCTTTTGATGAATCCTTTGACCATAAGAACAGCAAACAGGTACTGCTCGACAAATGGGACGAGGAGACCGACCGGATCCGGAAATTATGGATGAAGATACCGGACGAGCAGTTTGGCGAGACGCTGACGCTGTTCGGACAATACACCGGAACGGTGATCAGCTCGATCTTTTACTTTATCGACAATGAGATACATCATCGCGGGCAGGGATATGTGTACCTGCGGGCCCTGGGTATCGAACCTCCGTTTTTTTACGAGCGATGAATTGTTTCCCCTGCTGTGACTCACGTTGCCGCAGGGGATTTACCCTTTCAGTTAAATTTATACCCTACATTTACAACAACTCCATAGTCAAAATTCGTGGTGGTCTCTTCTGATGGCTGGCTGTCATAGTTCGTATAAAAATAAATACCTATGGTAAAGTGGCGGACCACTTCCCAGTCCAGGTCAAGGCTTGCATCATTACGCACCCTGCCCTGCTGGGTAATGCCGAAATATGCCTTCTCAATAATTTTCATCTGAATATTAGGCTCCTGGAACTGGTAAAACGTAAACTCCATCAGCCAGGGTACTTCAAACAGGTTCCTCGATTTGTTTTCGTCTGACGTCAATTCCTGGTTCATTGCCAAACCAACACCCGTAGTCAGTTGCCGGTTACGCCGGTTGATCAGGTTATATCCGATCAGGCCGGCCTCCTGGTAACGACGAAGTATACCAAGTTCCAGATTACGCTGATAGGCCAGGATCCCGATCAGATTCCAGTTATAATTCAGATTGATCAGGCTGGCATTCGTCAGGTTGGAAATATCGCGGGAGAATGTGCCTCCCTCTTGGGTCATAATGAAATTCCCGGTAAAGGAAGACCCGAAATTCTGGGCCAGGTAGCGGATGGAAAAATCAAGGTTCAGACGCCCGATATTACTGGATTTGGTAAAGTTGTAACCGGCCGAAAAATTTCCGGACATCCTGTTCCAAAAGGAATTATCAAACCTTTCCAGCGCGATGATAGCCTCAATCGGGATTTCCACTTCGCCTTCAGCGTGTGTAATTATAATGAACCCTTCTTTCTCACTTTTACCAATCACCCCATACAGTAAGCGTTCATCTGCCGTCCGAATCCGATACCGGTGTATCTTGGCACTGAATGTATAAAGTTTATAATTCTTAATTGATACAACCCCGGCATCATCACTGTCAAAATGTATTCTGCCTTCGTCGATTGATAATAATTCACCCAGCAACATCTGGCCCCGGTAAAAAATCAGACTGTCTTTCTGGACCTGGGCCTGCGATATACTGACAACAGAACATAAAATAACCACCAGAAGCCCGGCCTTCAGCTTGCTTTCCCGGCTCATTGATTTCGTTTGTCTGTATGCCTGGCACATAACGCTTTGCATAATAGAAATAATTTTTCAGACACTCACAGACGGACAAAAATTTTAGGCTGTGTCCCAAAATCTCCAACCGTTTTACATGAACAGGTGTCTGATAAAAGAAGCAGAAAACTCAAATATTCAAATGAAACACATTTTTCCCATTCTCCTGTTCTTACTTATGGCCTCCGCCTGTCAGACGGATGAAAGCCTTGAGAGTGAATTCTCAGAACCCGTTCTCTCCGACGGGCTCTATCGTCACTGGAAGCTTACCAAAATGATGACTGCCATGACCGGCCAGATCACCTACGAATATGAAATTCCGTACACGGAAACCATCCGGTTTGATGCTGATCAGACCTTTGTGAAGACAAGGATTCAGGACGGAACAACCACGGAAGTTACCGGTGAATTCGAACTGACACGGGAAGAGGACATCCTCTGGATCCGCCTTGAGTATGCCGAGGAGAATGGCCTGATAGCGAGGTGTTCCTCCACCACCACCGAATACCTTCGGCTGCGCACGACATCGGAAATTTACGGAGGTGCCATTGCCTGTGACGGGCCGCACTTGTTCTATTCAAAAATATCCAATCCATGAGGTCAGGGCCTGACATGGAGAATGGCACAGGGGGGTGTGCATTCGCCTGTCAGGTCTTTGCTCCTTAAACCGGTGGTTACGACTTCCAGATATTCCGCCTGACCGGCGACTTATTGAATTGGGCGGACAACGACTCCAGTCTGGCCATCAGCAGCAACCTCCTTCCCTCCAGGGTCCGGGTATAGACCAGCTTGCATTTACCCACCAGTTCCTTCCATTCATCGGCAAACCGGCTGGCATATTTTTTATTGCGCCCGACTAATTCAGGAACCGCATGATAATCCCGCTGAGAAATCAGACTGAGAAATGAGCTCTTTCTGATAATTACATAGCGCGGGTTATCAATTTCATTCACTATTTCCTCAAGTGCAGAGAGGAACGTCGAACGCTCAAAGGTGGTACCTCCCTCAAGGTAACAGGATATGCCCCCGTATTCATCCGTTTTAGTTATCACCTTAAGTTGATTCCTGTCCGTTTTAATCGTACCCTCGTACATGAGCGAATTTGCCAATGCCTTTCCGATATTCTCCAGGTCTTCACCAATGTCCCGGTATTTAATGTATAAACGTCCACTGACCCAGGCCTTCCAGCCGAATAAAGTAAAAAGGAACACGCCTATGGTTACTGACCAGGCAATCAATTGTTCGCTGGTACGAACTGACCTGATGCTTCTGAATAACGCTTCAAGAATATAGGGGCCCATGCCTGCCACCCCGGCTGTTGCCATTACGATAAGGTTTCGTAGAGTTTTATGAAAGTAAAAACGTTTTACCTTATTGTATTCTTCCCTGCCGGCAAACGGTATGGCCATCTCTTCAATCAGAATATTCCCAGAGGAAATGGCCTTCTCCCATTTTCTGCTAAGCCCCGAACGGTCTCCCGCGTGACTCATCATCTGTTCATTAATATGCTTTATGTAATCGCCCGTAAACGATTTATCAAGTTTTAACCGACTGAACCCATTCTCGATCACGGGCTCATGGTCAAACGAAATCCCGACAAACCCGCGGAACCTGCGCTCCATCAATTCAATGTCTGGTCCACCTGATGATTTATACTCATCCACACAGGCCAGATGCCAGATATTGGCGGTTTTACCCGGGTCAGCAGGATCGGTGCGAATGGCCCGTCCGCGCATCTGGTTGGACAGGACGAATGAACCAACAAAGCTCGCCAGTATAATGGAATTAATGGCAGGGGCATCCCAGCCTTCACCCAGGAGGGCCTTGGTGCCGGTAAGCACTTCAATTTCACCCGCACTGAAGAGTGCTGTCACTATTTGAACTATATGATGCTTCAGACTATCGGGAGAATAAATCAGACAATAGGAGGAGTTATAGGGTAAAGGCTGTATACGGACCTCCTCCGCTCCGAAGTGTGTCGCTTGTTTTAGGAACTCTTCAATGCTTGCGGCCGGAAGGATGACCAGGGAGCCGGTCAGTACGCCCAGTTTTATTTTGCTACCAAATTTCCTTCGCAATACTTCAAAAATGGGCACGACACCCATTTTTGTTAAATCCTCATTTTCTGAATTGCCTTCGTTAAGAAAATCCCTCCTGATAAAATCTGTTAATATTACCATTCGCAAGCGGTGTCCGAGAATACCGTATTCAAAGTCGGTGATCTCACAGATACTATTCAGTTTACTCAGACTGGACGTAAGTCTTTTCTGGACTGACATACTGTTCTCCAGGTCAATCGTTTTCCTATGAAGAAGCCCGGCGTGACGAAGACGGTTCCCTAAAGAGTCCCTGTGATCTTCCCATAATTGAAATGACTGATCTTCACTAAAAAGATAGAATCCAAGTAATTTCTCCAGCCAATGATTATTAAGGGCAGGAATCGTTATTTTTTCCGCGGCAATGACCTTAAGATGATCCTTTCTGATCTGATGACCGGTACCATGAAGAAATATCAATAAAGAGGAATAATCCTCCAGTTTGTTGTATATGCTGTCAAGAGAAGAAAGGGGGTCTGTGTAAAAGGGGTGCGAGGTCAGCGCTTCAGACAATTCATCATCCTCCTTAATTTCCTCGATTAACCTGGAAGTTCGGTCATGGAATGCCAGAATTTTCTCTATCTCCGTTGCCGTCGGCCGGGAAAGATACAGGTAATCCTGATGGGGACATAAGTTGCCTTCCCGCATCAGCTCAGGCACAGATATTTCAGCATCTACCGGTCCGTTCAGTTCCAGGTATCTCCCCCATTCTGCCGGACTGACATCATAGGGCGGAGTAGCAGTTAGCCCCACAATCACCGGCTGTAACTGATGCTTCACTACGCTCAGCGTTTCCCACCATGCATTTTTAAGATGATGCGCTTCATCTACCAGAATCGTCCTGATACCTGCATCTTTCAAAGCCTGAATCACTTGTCCGTCCGTTTCAGTACTTATTGAAGTTTCTTCTTCAATATATTCACATTCTTCTTCGTTACTGGAATCATCTTCTACATCATGACCGCCCGTAAAGGCAGCATGTAATCCCTGGTACGTGACTACCGTAAGCAGTCTTGGATCCCGAATATCTCTTGATATCCATTCCGGCATTGAATTATTCTCCAGAAACAATTCACAAAAACGAGTGATCCATTGATTACGAATGGCCAGCGTCGGAGCCAGTATCAGGGTAGGCTTGTTAAGTCGCAGCATCACCTCCAGTCCGAGGACGGTTTTTCCGGAACCCGGTGGTGCGACAATGTGGAGATGATCATCATTAAGGTGATCATCAAGCTCTGCCAGAACCCGCTGCTGATATTTTCGCCAGGGATATTTGAACCTGACTCCTTGAAAAATTTCTACTGAACCTTGCAATGATAATTCTGACTTGAATGGGTGTTTTATTACTAATCAACTCTTCTTCGCCATAAAAGACTGATACCGCTCATTCAATAATTTAGTCAGATGACGGATCAGCCAGACGGCAAGGACACCAAACAAGGCTCCGGCGAGCATACCCCCGATACCACTTACCGGGAGAACTAATTTAAGGTCCGAACTAAGCATCAGCAGGTTTACAAACCACCCAATCAGCATACCGCCCAATCCGCCGGCCACGATACTGCCGGTTATAATGAATGTCCGTATGCCGGTTTGTACGGACCTTTGATAGATGCCTGTTGCCACCGAGGCCGATAAAACACCAATGGCGATCAGACCGAATATGGCCAGGATGGCAAGAGCGCAAAGGACAATTCCGGCACCCACACAAACCAGCATCACCACCATGGTTATTAGCACCAGGATCGCAATCCCGGGTGCATCATCCACAGGCTCATCGCCAGCCGCTTGTTCAATGGAAGTCTGTTCATAGGCAACTTGTGCTGCAGGAGATGAAACCCCGACGGCAACCAGGAACAGAAAGATAAGCAGAAGTTTAAACCGCATTCGTCAGTTGAATTGGTTGAATATTCAGCTTCCAATATATGGTAAAATTTTGCAGTTGTTAAACGCACATGGTGAAAATTGCAGTAGATCACTGGGTTTACGCTGGCAATCAGGCTGATAGAAAGCACCCCAGGTCACCGTCTAGTTGTTCCCAAACTTTTTACTTTGTTTGGCCTGCATGATGGACTTGTACAACTTACCCTGTTTGCGTCCTTTTTCGCGTTTCTCCTTTATGGTCGCACTGAAATGGGCCTGCTCACGCTGCAGTTTCATATAATTCTCATACACTTCCTGGGCCAGTTCGCCATTGTCAAGGGCCTCCAGCACCGCACATCCGGTTTCAGAGGTATGTGTACAGTCATTGAAACGGCATTGGCCTGCCAGCTCGTGGATTTCGTCATAGGTCATCTCAAGCCCGCTTCCCTGGTCGGTCATGCCCAGCTCGCGCATACCGGGCGTATCTATAATCAGACTTTTATTCGGGAGAATAATCAGCTGCCGGTGACTGGTCGTATGGCGTCCTTTTGCTGTGGCATCGCTCACTTCGCTGGTAAGCAGGATCTCCCCTCCCGCAAGTCCGTTTACAATGGATGATTTCCCAACCCCGGATGAACCAATAAAGCAATAGGTTTCAAACGGATTCATCAATGCAGTAATCTGATCGTAACCGTCTCTTGTTATATTGCTGATGGCAATAACCGGCACATCCCTTACTCTTTCTCGTATCTTACTGAGGTGTTCAGAAAGGGATTCATCGTCAATCAGATCGGTTTTTGTCAGGACCACTACCGGCTTGATCCCTGCTCCGTAACAGATAGTAAGATATCGTTCCATACGGTTCAGGTTAAAGTCATGACCAACCGCCTGTACGATGAATGCTGTATCAATATTTGTGGCAATCACCTGCCGTTCCCCGTGCTGGCCGACTGCCTGGCGCTGCAGGATACTGAACCTTGGGAGTACTTCCATGATGATTGCCGATTTTTCATCGGCCCGGATCGCTTTCACCCAGTCTCCCACCGCAGGAAAATCCAGTCGGCTTTCAGCGGAATATCTCAGGTTTCCGGTGATCTCTGCCATGTAAATTCCATCAGCAGCCTGAATGGTATAGCGTTCCCGGTGTTCCCTGATCACCCTCGCCAGCATGAATCCGTCTGTAACCGGCGGACCGGCAATGGTTTGCATTTTATCAGTATAGCCTAATTCTTTCATTTCTCTTCAACCAATTCATATTCAACCAGATCAGCCGTTTCAAACAAAGAAAACTCTTCACTCGATGCTGGCGCAAATAACACGGAGGCAAAAACACGCCGGATATCGAAGTCAAAGATCAGTGTGACAAACGTACCATTCTCCGCTACCATGAACTGGATCATATACTGACCATCGCGCATGCCTAGTGATTGGTAAGGATAACTACCGCTTGCGCCGGCGTTTGGTCCTTCCGTCCACTCGTAAACATAATTCCCGTCACTGAACTCCGCAGAAACAGCCCCGGTATTTTCATACCTGTAAAATACTTTAGTACCATCAGGAATTTCCGCCTGGTGTTCTGTCTGGGCAATACCTGCAAAACCAGACAGAATCGCGAAAATGAATACGATGCGAAACATGGTGGAATGGGTTTTTTAACAAGTTAATTCTTTATGCAATCGGATGCATCCATTCCATTGATTATTTATATACGGCGTCAGTAGATATCCCCGATCCGGTCAGCAAAGCCATAGATAAGCGAAAGAATAAACAGCAGGAGACCTAGCACCAGAAAAAAGGACTTGAAACGGTTCCAGTACGGATTCCCGCGCCTCATGCGGCGAATTTCCATGATCTTTTCAAAAGTCAGTGCCCTTCTGGGTCTTTGGGGATCGGATAAGGGTTCAGACATTACAGCTTGGACATTACCTGCTCAAGTTCCTTGTGCAGCTTCTTCATTTCGTCATCATAAGCGCGGCTTCCTTCTTCCATGGACCTGGTAAGCAAAGAATACACCTGCTGACGCAACTCGCAATAACGGACCAGAAGTTTTTCCTGCTGGGTTGCTTCCTGTTTCTGTGTGGGTTCCATGCTGTAAATAACGTAAAAGACCCGCTAAATTGTTATAGTTCGGAGAATATTATCCAATTACCCCCTTTTCCTGCTTCAGTTCACCTGGTCTTAGTCTTTGTCTTAATCTTCCCTAATCATTTTCCCTCCTTTTGTGTTATATATCTTTAACCAACAATTGAAGACGAATGGGCCTGCTAGGAACACTGGTAAAATCCGGTATTGATATTTCTCAAAAATTACAGGGAAACCCTGTGCCTGCTATGGAACAGCAGGAAATGCAGCTGAGATTGCTGCTGGAAAAAGCCCGGGATACTGCCTTTGGCAAATACTATGGATTTGACGAGATGTTGCGACATGATAATGTAATAGAGGCCTTCCGCAAAGAAGTCCCCCTGCATACCTACGAATCAATCCAACCATGGTGGGAACGCCAGCAAGCCCTTCCTGATATCACCTGGCCGGGCAGGCCGGGGTTCTTTGCCCGGTCCAGCGGCACAACCGGAAAATCAAGCAAGCAGATTCCAATTACAGATGATTTCCTCCAGAGTATGCGCGATGTCGGTCGTTCCATGATTGAGTCCCTGCCGCGTTTTGATTTGCCTGAACACCTGTTCGAAAGCGAAATCCTTATGCTGAGCAGCTCCGCAAACCTGGACCAGAATATCCGCGGTCAGCGTGAAGGAGAAATCAGCGGAATCAATGTAAGTAATTTCCCCGGCTGGTATGACATGTTCTATCGCCCCGGCAAGGAAATCGCCGCTATCGATGACTGGGATGAGCGGATTGCCCGTATCGTTGAGGAGGCCCCGGGCTGGAATATCGGTGCCATTGCCGGGATCCCGTCCTGGGTCTTGCTGATGCTGCAGGAGATTGTGAAAGGGCATCAGCTGGAATCCATTCACGATATCTGGCCCAACCTGACCGTATATGCCAGCGGCGGGGTCGCCTTCGATACCTACCGGGAAGATTTTGAGAAGCTGTTTGACCGCGAAGTTATTATCCTGGACACCTACCTGGCCTCAGAAGGATTTGTTGCATATACAGCCCGTCCGCATACCATGGCGATGCAACTGGCTACTGCACATGGATATTTTTTCGAGTTCATTCCATTTGATGAACGCGGTGTGGATGAGACAGGCAATGTACTGGAGAATGCCGAATCGCATACCATCGACCAGGTCGTTCTAAATCAGGAATATGTCCTGGTGCTCAGCTCCTGTGCCGGTGCCTGGCGCTACATCATTGGGGATACTATTGAATTTACCAACCTGGAGCCTTATGAAATAAAAATTACCGGTCGAACCAAGTTTTACCTGAACGTTGTGGGCTCACAGCTTTCTGAAGAGAAACTTGATGAAGCCGTCATAGAGGCTGCTTCCGGCGCGGATATAACAATCAATGAATATATGGTAGGTGCAATAAAAAATGATGACGGGGAATATATCCATCAATGGGTTATCGTTACCGATTCAGAGATTGACGATCAGGCGTTTGCAGGCTCACTGGATGAACTGCTTCGCGAGTCCAATAAAAATTATAATGTCGCGCGTTCCAAGGCACTTAAAGGGGTCAGGGTTAGGAGAATTACCAAAGAAACCTATCACAATTACCTGGAGAATACGGGCAAGAAAGGCGGACAGGTAAAAACGCCCAAGGTGATGCCGGAGGAAAAAATGAATGACTTTCTTGAATTCCTTAATTCATAAATAAATTCTCCAGCGTATGGGGATTATCAGAATGCCAGCGTACCTGCTCAATTGGCATGTAATACTTTGATATTTTCTCTTTGTAGGCCGGGTCAAGTAATTCATGTTCCAGAATGAACCGTTTCGCGGCTATAATTTCCTCATGAAACCCATGGCGGATGGCGTACTGGTCAGCAACAAATTCCGCTTTTCGCCGAAACTTGCCAGAAAAAAGATATTGCCCTCCAAAAACAATCATCCCGGCAAACGACCGGTTCAGGTAGTCCATGACATGCCCCAGTTCGTGGGCAAACCAGCCGCTAAGCACTTCTTCCGGTAATTCTCCGACCCGCAGCTCACTGGAATCACGAACAAATTCAGCAACGATAATCTGGTAACTGGTTATCCCTTTAAAAACAGAAGCCGGACTGAGCACCGGACGTGCGTTCATGGTAGCACCTTTTAGTGGCGCATGTTTTAACAACACGGTTGATTCCTGTAAAGCGGGATACCGACTCAGGACTTTGTTAAAAGCAGATGCTATGTATTCCTTGTGTTTTCCCTCCATCCGGGCGTCTTCTGATGTCATCTTGTATACTGACACATTTTATGGCAGAAATGTTTCCGATTATCCTGCTTTCAGGTAGCGCAGCATAACGGCGCCGCTTTTATAGCTTTTACAATCCGATAAGGTAAGTTTGGTGTCGGTGTTATCGCGTGGAAAGAGCGGAATTCCCTTTCCCAGCACCCGTGGAATGAGGCATATAATGTATTCGTCGGTTTCGCCCAGCTCAAGAAACAAGGACACCAGTTCACCCCCGCCTATCAGCCATATATTCTTATTGGATTTATCCCTGAGTTCCCGGATCGATTTTTTATTCAGATCATGGATCAGATGGGTATTCGGGGTGGATACCTTTAAATTTCTGTCACTGGTCGCCACATAGGTCTCAAATTCTTTATAGGGCCACGGCATATCAAAACCAAGCACCAGATCATAGGTTTTTCTGCCCATAATGATCATATCGATATTCGCTATGAATTCCCCATATCCGTAATCGGTACCTTCATCCCCTTCAAGCTCTTCCAGCCATGCTACCGAACCGTCTTCCCTGGCAATGTATCCATCCAGGCTGGAAGCGATGTACAGCTGTATTTTTGTATTATTCTCCATCATATTAAGATCATAAACGAACCAAAAGTTCGAGCCATTTCCTGAGTTGGGTGAACAGGGTAAAATGCTCAATTACCCTTACTTGTCCGTTAAAAGCCCACTTATCACGTTCTTTGGGATCGTTGAGCATCAGATCCATACTTTCCGACAAACTCACAATATCGGTCGGGTCGTCATTGATCTTGCCGGTCACATTATTTTCCACCTGGTGAACCAGGCCGTCTGCCCCGGAAACAAGCACAGGCGTTTTCTTCCACATGGCTTCGGTTGCGGTCAGGCCAAACCCTTCCTGAATGGAATTCTGAATGACAATACTGGACGAGAATTGCAGGGCGTTTACAATCAGGGCATTTTCCTTGGGATTGTCCAGGGGAAGCAGGAGAATTGCTACGTCTTCCTGAAACTCTTCGGGCAGTCCCCTGTACTGTTCAATTAACTCCTCCAGCACTTCCCTGCCTTCCGGGTCATCCGACACAAACTTCGGGTCCGGGCCGCCGAGAACCAGCCGTGCTTTATTAATTCTGCGATACGCCAGTGTATCGTTGTCACGCTGCTCATTCTCCTTCTTCATGTGCAAAAATGCTTTCAACAATTCCGCAAACCCCTTTAGCCGGTCCCAGCGACTTATCTGGGTGATGATTGGACGGTAGATCAGGTCCAGGTTGGAATGTGTGTTTACCGTATTAAAACTCCCGTCCGGCATGACCCTCCTCACCTGGTGTTTATAAAAGGGGTAAAGCACCGGTTTGCGATCATTAATAATCCCTGACTGGTGCAATATACCAATGCACTTGTGCAGCTGAAGGGCCCGGTTTTTATGACTCAGCGGATCGATGGCTGGCGTGATGACCGTTGAACGGTCGGTAAGAAAACCCGGGATATACCCAGGCAGACTGAAGACGAAATGGTCGTAGGAATCCGTATACTGGGAAAGAAATTTCCAGACCGACGCGGTGGTTTCGTTCTGATTGACCAGCCCGATATGGCAGCGCCATACAAGCTTGACCTTCCGGTGCATCCGGATCAGTTTAGCCAGTGGCAATGGTTGGGGGTCGTGTATGATGACAATATCCCCGTCCTGGATAAATGATAACGCCTTATCCAGGTTTAGCTGATTGACCCGTTCATATACCCGCATATCCTCTTCGCTGTAGTCACCTTCACCCATACCGTGAATGGCGTTGTGAATACGCTTTGTAATCTGGAAAAAATGTTCATCATTGGCTTCGATCACCAGCCATTCCACCTTGATTCCCATTTCCCGGAGAATACGCAGCTGGCTGGGCACCATTTCAGCCACACCTCCACCGATCGCCGTGGAATTGATCATCCAGACGGTCCTTGTTTCCAGTTCCTTCGTCAGTGATTCGGTTTCATCAAGGAATTCACGGACCATAAAGGTCAGCGAACCGTAAGCCAGGTAATCCCGGATTTGTGCCCCGGGTTTTATGTTGATTCGACGCATAATTCAATTAATTTTTAAGACGGGTCTTCATCGGCTGCAGGTCGGTGAGAGAGGCGATCCGGACAGGCTGGCCCGATTCAATGCTGTTCCTAGCTGCTATCCCGATCAGAATTGACATGGCACCATCACGCACCCCGGCGGCCCGTTCGTACGGATCTCTCTGTTCAGGGTGCTCAAAAATCTGCGCATGAAGCCGTTTATCGCCCCCGCCATGCCCTTCGCGTTCCATCGGAACATTGATTCGTTCATGATCCTTCCAGAGTTTGTGGCGAATCAGGGGTTCATAATACACATCGGCCGATTGCTGGTTCATTTCCATCGCATGAAGCTCTTCCTGTGATACGTTCATTTCTTCATTATAGGGAATATCCATCCACGCCTCAATACGTCCCTCCGTTCCATTAAAGGCAATTCGCCAACCTTCAAAAGGAGAATAAGTAGTAAGCGAATAGTTGACTACCACATTGTTTTCGTAACGGATCTGTGCCGACATTTTATCATAGATATTGATTTCCGGACGGAAAAGGCAATTGTCCCGGATGTACCCGTCATACGATTCGTTGTTGACATAAAGGTCCATCAGGAATTTATCCTTTGTGATGTCCCAGTGAAATTCACAATCATTCTTATGCGGGCACTCCCGGCAATTGCTGCCCCTGAAAGGCCCGTTTGCCCCGTAAAATTCAAGGTCGCCCATGGCATAGACTTCGGCCGGATCAGAATCGACCCACCAGTTCAGCAGGTCAAAATGATGGGTGGCTTTGTGCACCCAGAGTGATCCGCCCATTTCCCTGAGGCCGTGCCACCTCCGGAAATAGGATGCTCCGTGATAGGTATTCAGGTACCAGTTAAAATCAACTGAAGTTACCTCCCCGATCTCCTTGTTCATGAGCATTTCCTTTACCCGGGTCGCGTACGGACTCCAGCGGTAATTAAACCCTACGATCAGTTTTTTCTCGGAGCGACGCTCCGCGTCCAGGATCTGCTGGCATTTCTGTTCATCGATTGTAAGCGGCTTTTCAGTTAATACATCCAGCCCCGCATCCAGTCCTTTGATAATAAACTGGTGATGGGTGGCATCCACCGTGGTTACAATAAGGAGGTCAAGCGTGGTCGAGGCCAGCATTTCATCAAAATTCACAAATAACGGACAGTCAGCCCCGATGAATTCTTTTGCAAAACGCAGCCTTCCTTCATTATGATCACTGAGTCCGACAAATTCCAGTATATCACTGTATTGTTCAACCAAACGCTTACCCCAGAAGCCGGATCCGCGGATACCAGTACCCACCAGGGCTATGCGTAATTTACGGTTAAGACCAAAACTATCGGAGGGAAAACTGACGAAGGTGGAAGCTGTAAGAAGGCTGACGGATTTCAGGAAGTTTCTTCGGGTGGAGTTCATTGATACGTTGAAATGATGGGAGTTCAATATAACCAATCAAAATCATCCACTCAAGTCAGTATAAAGAGAAACCGGACCGGCCATAATCAAATTTACCACCTTATGACATGAAAGCCGGTCCGGCTAAGACTAAAAAATTTTACGTAACCAAATTAATCAGCCAGTGAATTGTTGGGATAACTGACTATTTCAAAGTAACCCATTAAACATTAACTCTTAATTATCAGAATACTATGAAACCGTTACTATCAGCGCCAAAAACATAAAAAACCAGATTTCTGACTTGTTTATTCCGCAGGAGCCTGATTTTCAGCGTAATTTTTACCCATATTCTCCGGTAATTACTAATTTCACTATTCACATAAAATTCCGTTTCATGTTACCAAAGATCAATCCGACAAAAACCAATTCATGGTACGAACTGAAAGGTCATTTTGAGCTGATCAGGAATCAGCATATGAAGGACATTTTCGCAAAGGATCCTGAACGATTTGAAAAATATCATGAACAGTTTGAGGATATTCTTATCGATTTCTCAAAAAACCGGGTGACGGACGAAACCATGGAATTGCTCCGGTCCCTGGCCAGGGAAATGCAACTGGAAGATTCCATCAACGCCATGTTTAACGGGGAGCCCATCAATGAAACCGAAGACAGACCTGTCCTTCACATTGCCCTGAGAAACCGAAGTAATAAACCTGTAATGGTAAATGGCAGTGATGTGATGCCTGATGTGAACGAAGTACTGGAAAGAATTGAAAAATTCTCCGGCAAAGTACGCTCGGGTGAATGGAAGGGCTGGTCCGGAAAACGAATTACCTCGATCGTCAACATTGGCATTGGCGGCTCCGACCTTGGTCCGGTCATGGTAACAGAAGCGCTGAAACCTTATCAGCATCCCGAACTGAGCCTGCACTTTGTTTCAAATGTCGATGGTACCCACATTGCCGAAACACTGAAGGTGGTTGACCCTGAGACAACGCTGTTTATAATTGCTTCCAAAACGTTCACCACCCAGGAGACCATGACCAACGCCCATACGGCCCGGTCCTGGTTTCTTGAGCACGCCAGTGATGAAAAACATGTAGCCAGTCATTTTGTGGCTGTTTCTACTAACGAGGAGGGCGTCAGTGAATTCGGCATCAATACCGAGAACATGTTCGGATTCTGGGACTGGGTGGGTGGTCGTTATTCGCTTTGGTCCGCCATCGGCTTATCTATTGCCCTGGCTATCGGATATGATCGTTTTACTGAAATGCTTGACGGCGCTCATGCGATGGACAATCATTTCAGGGATACACCGGTTGAAAAAAATATTCCGGTTACCCTGGCGCTTCTGGGAATCTGGTACAATAACTTTTTTCAGGCTGAATCCTACGCGTTGCTTCCGTACGATCAGTATATGCACCGGTTTGCTGCTTATTTTCAGCAGGGAGATATGGAGAGCAACGGGAAATATGTGGATCGTAACGGAGAGAAAGTTACGTATGAGACCGGTCCGATTGCCTGGGGTGAACCAGGCACAAACGGTCAGCATGCCTTTTATCAGCTTATTCACCAGGGTACCAAGCTTATACCCTGTGATTTCCTTGCTCCGGCAATAAGTCATAATCCGATTGGGGATCATCATCCAAAGCTGCTGGCCAATTTCTTTGCCCAGACCGAAGCACTCATGAACGGAAAAACGAAAGAGCAGCTGGCCACGGAAGGAATTGATCCCAGAATCATGGCGTACAAGGTATTCGAAGGAAACCGGCCCTCAAATTCAATTTTGTTCAAAAAGCTAACACCCCGGACGCTTGGAAGCCTGATTGCAATGTATGAACACAAGATCTTTGTGCAGGGAGTTATATGGAATATCTTCAGTTTTGATCAGTGGGGCGTGGAGCTTGGAAAACAGCTGGCTAAAAATATTCTTCCTGAGCTGGAGAATGATAAGCTGGTGAGTTCCCACGACTCAAGTACCAATAACCTGATCAACGCTTATAAGAAGATGAGAGACTGAATCAGATCATGCCACTGGTCACCTCATTGATCAGCAATTCCCCATCAGACTTAACTTCCACCTTGATCTGACCACGAGGGTTTCTGTTCTCATCCAGGATGTAAATCCTGAAAATGGAAGGGACCGTCTTTTCTTTAAGATCTGCAGAAAATCCCATTTCAAGGGTGAGCTTCATGGGGCCTTTGATTTTTTTTGAACTCAGGGCCTGATCTCCATGGAAGATTCTGACCCGTTTGTCGGTTGGAAGAAAATTGTCAAGGGAAAAGTGTATCTCAACAAATGGCAACATCGCAGAAGAAGCCTGGATTTTCCTGTTTGCGTCATATACTTTATTCGGGGTTTTATTATCCTTTTGACGGAGAGAATATTCGAGTTTATACGAATATTCATCACTGGACAACATAGGCACATCGTCCTGAAGCGGGATAAACAGCAATATTAGCATGAACATTCTCACTCACTAAATTTACTAATACTGCTGCGATTAAAAAACAACAACTGACATAAGTCATTTTCCGGACTTACAGACGTCAGAATCAATACAGTACAAAATGCGTTAGATTTGAAGTTTAAACGGGTTGAATGAATACGGACACGCGGACTTCCTGTCATCATTGCGGTACTCCATGCGACAGCACTACCTTTACCAGGGACGGTCATCTGTTCTGCTGTCAGGGTTGTATGACCATATACGACTTGTTCCGTACCAGTGGTAATGAGGAATTTTACGAAGGTAAAGCCATTAATACGGAACTCGATGCCTATACTTTTTTGGATAATTACGAGATCGCCCGCAAATTCATTAATTTCAGTTCGGAAGGCGTAAACCAGGTTTCCCTGTCTCTTCCGGCGGTTCACTGCAGCTCCTGTGTCTATGTGCTTGAAAATCTTCCCAGGGTTCATGAAGGCATTATACGGTTATCCCTCGATTTTGGTGAAAAGACTGCCAGTATCTACTATGATCCGCAACTGATCTCACTGAGACAGCTGGCTTCTCTGCTGGACAGCATCGGGTACGCCCCAGGGTTTGATCTCCAGGACCGGCAGGAGGAGAAAAATAAAATGCGCACGCTGGCCCTTCAGATCGGGATCGCCGGCTTTTGTTTCGGGAATATCATGCTGCTAAGCTTCCCTTCCTACCTTGGGATGAATGCTGCCGATCTGGATACCTTCGGGGCGTTTTTCGGTTACCTCATGCTTCTGCTTTCTTTGCCTGTCATGTTTTATTCAGGCCGCGATTACCTGGTCTCAGCCATGAAATCAATTATTTCAGGGCACATTCACATTGATGTCCCGATCGCACTGGGCATGATTACCCTGTTTCTTCGCAGTGCCTGGGAGATCGTGAGCGCCTCCGGGGAAGGGTATCTCGATTCCCTGTCGGGGCTTGTCTTTTTTCTTCTTCTGGGCAGGTGGTTCCAGGAAAAGGCTTACCGCCACTTATCCTTCGAGCGTGATTATACTTCCTACTTTCCGCTTGCGGTTCTGCGAAAAGCAGGAAATGGAGAATGGGTTTCCGAGGCCGTACAGGATGTCAGGGTTGACCAGGTCCTGATGATAAGAAATAATGAGATACTTCCGGCTGATGCTACCCTCCTGTCCGCGGAAGCAATGATCGATTACAGCTTCGTTACCGGTGAAGACCAGCTGATAAACCGGACGAAGGGGGATTTCCTGTATGCCGGAGGCCGGCAAATCGGTCCGTCGATCGAAGTTCGTGTAAACAAGCCTTGCTCCCAGAGTTACCTTACCCAGCTATGGAATAACCCGGCATTCAGTCAGCAAAATGATACATACCGGCACCTGATGATCAACCAGGTAAGCAGGTATTTTACCTGGATCATCCTGCTCATCGCAGTGGTTGCCGGAATTTACTGGTCTTGGAATGACAGTTCACGCATGTGGGAGGTCATATCCGCCGTCCTCATTGTTGCCTGCCCGTGTGCCCTGGCCCTGGCTACGCCTTTCACAAATGGTAATACACTTCGCATTTTCGGACGCAACCACTTTTACCTGAGGAATGCAGACACTGCCGAAACACTGGGATCGGTCGATTTTGTCGTGCTGGATAAAACCGGAACTCTAACTTCAACCCGCCATGCGGAAATAACCTACCAGGGAGAACCCATGTCCAACCTGGAAAAACAACTGACTGCAGCCATGGTAAAGCATAGTACCCACCCCGTGAGCAGAAAGGTCTATGAATTCCTCCAGGGGCATGATCATCTGTCAACAGCCTCTTTTACCGAACATGCTGGAAAAGGAATCGAGGGGCATTGCGGAGAACATTTTATCCGGCTCGGATCCTCCCGCTGGATAGGGCGTGATGAACATTCGGAAGGGAGAGTCATTCTGGAAATTAACGGAAAGATTAAAGGGTATTTTGAGTTAAAGAATGCCCTTCGCCCGGGTTTACAACAAACGCTGACACGCCTGGCATCAAGCTTCCCTATCATTGTGCTTTCGGGCGATTCCGAAAGAGAACGGGACTGGCTCTCTGCACTACTTCCGCCGGACACAGAAATGCATTTCAACATGAGTCCGTTTGATAAACTGAACTTCATCAATGAATTACAGGCGTCAGGTAAAAAACTCATGATGGTCGGGGACGGATTGAATGATGCAGGAGCACTCAGGCAAAGTGACGCGGGAATAGCAGTTACAGAAGATATAAGCCAGTTCTCCCCGGCCTCAGACGGTATCCTCGAAGGAAATCAGCTGATAAACCTCCCGGTATTCCTGGATTTCAGCAAAACCAGTCAGAAAATCATTCTGGCAAGTTTTGTTCTGTCCTTTCTGTACAACGCAGTGGGGATATCACTGGCTGTGGGCGGACTGCTGACACCGGTAATTGCGGCCATTCTGATGCCTGTTTCAAGCATCTCGGTAGTTGCATTTACCACGGCAACCGGAAATTACCTGGCTAAAAAGAGAAAACTATGAAAATTCTGTTTCTACTGATCAGTATAAGCATTCTCGTTGCCGGCGGATTTCTGGCACTATTCATCTGGGCGGTGCGGTCAGGACAATTTGATGATACAAAAACGCCATCCTTCAGAATGCTTTTTGAATCGAAGTCAGAAAAGGAACAGGAAAAGAAAATTAATAATGATGAGGAAAATCATACGCGTGGTTGACTGCCCTCACTACTTGACTAGTATGATTTGATAACATTTGTATATGCTTCACCTAATACGCAAATATAACAGGCCTACTCCAAGGTATACCAGTTATCCTACTGTCCCGATGTGGAAGGAGCCTGTCATCGATCCGGAAAATTGGAAAGCTTCGGTGAAGTGTACCTTCGACGAAACACACCAAACCGGTATCAGCCTGTACATCCACCTGCCTTATTGTGAGAAGCTGTGTACCTACTGTGCCTGTAACAAAAGAATTACCACGAATCACAGTGTGGAAGAACGGTACATTGAAACGCTGCTGAAGGAATGGAAACTCTACCTGGAAATTTTTGGAGAGAAGCCATGCATCCGCGAGATACATCTGGGTGGAGGTACACCGACATTTTTCAGCCCCAGGAACCTGGAATACCTGATAAAAAGCATTCTGGAAACTTCTGACCTGTCGCCGGATTATGAGTTTTCATTCGAAGGACATCCTAATAACACAACATTTGAGCATCTTGAAACGCTGTTTAATGTCGGATTCCGCCGGGTCAGCTTTGGCATTCAGGACATAAACGAGGAGGTTCAGATTGCCATTAACCGTATACAACCCTTCTATAATGTAATTAACGTCACGCACTGGGCAAGGGAAATCGGTTATAATTCAATCAATTTTGATTTTGTATATGGCCTGCCTTTTCAGAATTCGCAGAACCTGGCCCGTACCATTCAGACATCACTGAAACTCCGGCCAGATCGCGTGGCTTTCTACAGTTATGCCCACGTTCCATGGACAAGTAAAGGACAACGGGCATACAGTGAGGAGGATCTTCCTGGCGAACTCGAAAAAGCCAATATGTATCTTATGGGTAGGGAAATATTTAAGAGCCAGGGTTATGAGGATATTGGTATGGACCACTTCGCCCTGCCGGCGGATGAGCTTGCCAAAGCCCGGCTGAACGGCCGGCTGCATCGTAATTTTATGGGGTATACCACCACACCGGGTGAGTTGCTTATCGGACTGGGTTGTTCGTCGATCAGTGATGCAAAGTATGCTTATGCCCAGAACGAAAAAACAGTTGAGGCCTATACCGCCGCAATTAATGAGAACCGTCTGGCACTTACCAAGGGTCATTTTCTGACTGAAGAGGATTGTGAAATCCGGAGAATCATTCTCCAGATAGCCACCACAGGCAAGTATAAATGGCACAACCTGGACCAGGACAAACTGGTTGCCTTAAAAGACCTGGAAATAGATCAGATTATAAAACTGCATGACCATTCACTGGAAGTGACACCACAGGGAATGCTTTTTCTGAGAAATGTTTGCGCCGTTTTTGACCAGTATCTGAATGGAGACCGGGTGAAAAATAAATTCAGTAAGGCTATTTAGGAATATCCTCGTACCACTGCTCATCAAATGTCCGGGTTGATGGTTCACCATCTTTCAAAATGCGGATAACCATCCATATCGTAAGAATATTCAGTATCATAAATAAAAGAAATACAATACTGAAGACAACACTTGAATAAACACTAATCAGGTAAATGAACAATACAACAGTCGTCGCAATTACTGGAAAATGTAAATTCTTCATACTGTTATAACAACGATGAGTGGGAATAAGTTAACGATCAGCCTGCTCCCCCCTCTGAAGGTTATGATCATCGGTTTGCCAGAATTTGCAATTTTACCAATGAAGACATTACCTTTAACCTGATGAACAAAACATCGGTTTCTGAAAATACCTACCTGACAATTTTCGAAGCTTGCCAGGAAGGGATCCTGCTGGTAGACAAAAACGGAGTTATTAAGATCAGTAATGAATCCCTTCGCTCCATGTTTGGCTATGATGAATCCGAGCTACTCGGTATGTCAGTGGAAACATTGATTCCAAAACGATACAGTGACCGCCATGTTGATCACCGCAACCGTTACGTAGAGGACCCTGCACCCAGGCGAATGGGTCACGGACGTGACCTGGTCGGACTGCACAAGGACGGATTTGAGTTTCCTGTGGAAGCCAGCCTGAATTCTGTTACCCTGGATGGTGAATTGCACACGGTTGCCTACATCATAGATATTTCAGCCCGCAAGGAAATGGAACTTGCCCTCAAACGAAGTGAAGATCAGCTGATGGCCTATGCCACCGAGCTGGAAAAGCGGGTACAGGACCGGACGGAAGAGCTGACCAACATAAATGAAGAATTACATGAGGAAATGAAGGTCAGGAAACAAGCCGAAACCGATGCGAAAAAAGCCCTGGAGAGGGAAAGGGAGCTGAATGATTTGAAATCCAGGTTTGTATCCATGGCCTCGCACGAATTCCGGACCCCCCTTTCAACTATTAAATCTTCTGCCTCCCTGATTGAAAAATATGAAGAGCTTGGCAAAACAGATAAAACACTTCGCCATGTTTCGAAAATAAAGAACTCCATTGATCACCTGAATGACATTCTCGATGACTTCCTTTCACTTGCCCGCCTTGAGGAAGGGAAGATTCATACCGATTTCCTTGAAACAAATATCAAATTACTCCTGGACGACGTTTACGGCGAAATGGAATCGTTGCTGAAAGCAGGACAGACAGTTCAACTTGTTTCTGACGCTGATTCTACGCTCCTTATTGATCCGAAAGTAATAAAGAATATCCTGATCAACCTCTTGTCGAATGCAATCAAATATTCTCCCGAAAACAGCCTGATAGTCATTACTGCGGACAACGTGGACCATTTTCTAAGACTTAAGGTCCAGGATGAAGGCATGGGTATTCCGAAAGAGGATCAATCCGAACTGTTTGAGCGGTTTTTCCGGGCCAAGAATGCCCAGAATATTCAGGGCACCGGCCTGGGACTTCATATTGTCCAGAAGTACGTCGATATATTGAACGGGATGATTACATTTGAAAGCGAGGAGAATAAAGGGACCACCTTCATTGTCAAAATACCTTTAGAAAAATCATGAAAAAGATTCTGATCATCGAGGATAATAATGATATCCGGGAGAATATTGCTGAAATACTTGAACTGGCCGGTTATGATTGCCTGACTGCGCCTGATGGCAAACAAGGCATTGAAATGGCCCAGAGTGAACTCCCTGACCTGATTATATGCGACATCATGATGCCGGAGCTTGACGGGTATGGTGTGCTGCATATTCTCAATAAGAAAGAGGATACAGCCCGGATTCCCTTCATCTTTCTTACCGCTAAAACAGAACGCGCAGATATGCGGAAAGGGATGGTCATGGGAGCTGATGATTACATTACCAAGCCGTTCGATGATACGGAATTACTGGATGCCATAGAAACGAGGTTCAGAAAGACAGAACTGGCCGGCAAGGAATACAGCCAGGGAGCCGAGGGAATAAAGGATTTTATCCGGGACATCAAGGACATGCTGCATTATGTGGAAGACAAGGAATTGCACAAATTCCGGACGTACCGTAAGAAAAATGATATTTACAGGGCAGGTGATTACCCCCACCACCTGTATTATATTCAGCAAGGTAAAATTAAAACCTTCCGGACTAATCACGAGGGAAAAGAGCTAATAACCGGCATTTATTCTGAAGGGGATTTCCTGGGATATGAAGCAATCCTTAAGGACCAGACATTCAGTGATCACTCCATGGCGATGGAAGACAGTGAATTGCTGATCATCCCAAGGGAAGTTTTCATGCAATTGATTCTTTCAAACAAGGAAATTGCCACAAAATTCATTCAGATCCTTTCACAGAAAGTGGACGAGAAAGAGGAACAATTACTTCACCTTGCTTACAATACGGTACGGCAGAGAACCGCAGAAGCACTTATAACGCTGAATGCAAAAGTGGCAGATGAAGAACACAAGCTCAGGATATCACGGGAAGATCTGAGCAATATGGTTGGAACGGCTACCGAATCTGTAATCCGGGTGATATCGGATTTTAAAGAAGAAGGATTGCTTGAGGCCAAAGGTGGCAACCTGATTATCAAAGACCTGAATAAGCTGGAACAGATCATGAAATGGCATATTGCCCGCTGATCAGCTGCCGCACATAGTCATTTCGGCCGGAAGTCCGACCGACTGCAACGCAGGACTGATATACGGAATGTCCAGGGCAAGACCCCTTAAAATAAACAGCACACCTACGGCTATGGCCAGAACGGGGATTGCCCGGGAGGCTTTTATTCGGAAGCTGTCAGGGAGAAACCTCGAGGACACAACAGCTCCCGTGAGCCAGGGAACCGTACCAAGCCCAAATCCAAGCATGAAGATCATGCCGTTCATCGTATCCCCAAGCGCAAGAGAACCAGTAAGCCCTACATACACCAGACCACAGGGAAGCAGCCCATTCAGCATACCGGCAAGAGCAGGGCGCGCCTGACCTGATCCGGCAAGAAACCTTCTGAATCGCTTAATCAATGGATTCTGAATGGATAAGCTGTAAAATTTTTTACGAAGTCCGGGGATCAGTGTCATCAGGATCATGAGCACACCCATGGCAATCGAAAGGCCTTGCTGCCAACCAAAAAGCGAGAGACCGTCTCCCAGGGCACCTATCAATAATCCCAGAATCGCGTATGTCAATATGCGGCCCGATTGGTACAGGATCTGACCACCTGCTTTCCGGGAAGGATGAAGGGTATACATTACCGGGGCACACATCAATATGCAGTGCATACCGCCCACCAGCCCGATAAGAAACCCGGTTCCGAACATCAGAGTGTTATGATTTTCTCCGAATAATATTCCTTGCCATCAGATTTCCAGCTCAGTTTCACTTTCCAGAGGCCCCGGTCCCATCCGGTAACGGAAACTTCCTGGTCTCCTGTCTCCGTCAGTTTTACTATGCGGTCCTGAGTGGCATCGGCGGGTCGGAAAAATACAGCCTGCCCCTCGTCAATCCGCTGCTGATTCATGGTGATAATAACCCTGGCTTCCTGTCGGTTCAGTGTGATCTCGGGCTGTATCTCAAGATTACTCGTACGCTTAATACGGTCTATCTGATCCTGGTATTCTATTTCCTGCTTGTAGTAATCTTCAGCTACCAGGTTGATATCCTGGTTCATGCTGATCACCACCAAAGTCACGATGAGACCAACAAACACAACAAAACTCAGTACAATTCTGTATCCCCAGCTCATAATTAATTAGCGTTTACGTTTGATGGCCCCATGAATTTGATAGGTTTTTCTTCGATCAATTCACCGTTGCCATAGATTAATATAATCAAATCCGTTTGCATTCCCGATAACTGATCCTCGGGTAAAGTAATGAAGAATACGCCATCCATGAGTTCATTGGCAGGAACTTCCATACTCCCCTCTCCTACGCGCGTAATTTCTCCGTTCTCAACCCCGGTTACTTCCATGCGGACCTCCATGGGATCAGCCGTTTTATTCACAAACTGTATGTTTACAAGATTCGAAATCCTGTTATCCGGCTGGCGCTGGAACAATTGTCCGGGCACCTTAACAATTGTGGTTTCCACATCGGAACGCGTGGCCAGTGCCACCACCAGGAAACTTACCAGGATGAGCAATACCGCAGAATAGGCCTTCACCCTCGTATTGAACAGGTTGTGCTTTTTCTCTGCGATCGAATCATAGGAGGCGTACCTGATGAGACCTTTAGGCTTATCCACTTTTTCCATTACCTGGTCGCAGGCATCAATACAGGCAGTACAATTCACACATTCAAGCTGTGTTCCGTTACGGATGTCAATACCTGTCGGACAGGCATGCACGCACAGTTTACAATCAATACAATCCCCCAGTTCAGGCTGATCAGTACCCTTCTTGATTTTACCACGTGGTTCGCCACGAAGCCAGTCATAAGCAATGACAATGGACTTCTTATCCAGTAAGACTCCCTGAAGTCTTCCGTACGGACATACCGCCACACAAGCCTGCTCCCGGAAATAGGCAAATACCCAGTAAAAAATTCCCGTAAAAGCCATCAATCCAATAAACCCGGACATGTGAGCTGAAGGTGGCTGCGAAATGATCTCTTTTACCTCCTCAATGCCAATCAGGTAGGCCATTACCGTATGGGCGATCAGTACAGCAATGGAGATAAATATAAGATGCTTCAATCCCTTTTTCCATATCTTGGTGGTTGTCCAGGGACCTTTATCCAGTTTCCGCTGCTGGTTGGCATCGCCTTCAATCAAGTATTCAATTTTGCGGAATACCATTTCCATGAACAAGGTCTGCGGACATGCCCATCCGCACCAGATTCGGCCGAATATCACCGTAAAAAGAATGATAAATACGAAAAACGTAATGAGCAGCAAGGCCAGCAGAAAGAAATCCTGAGGCCAGAAAACAGTCCCGAATATCACGAACTTTCGTTCAAAAATATTCAGCATTAATAAAGGCTGTCCGCCGATCCGAATAAACGGACCGGCGAACAGTATCCCAAGCAAAGCAATCGTAACGATCACCCGGTAATTATGAAACCTTCCGGAGGGCTTTTTGGGATAGACCCAAATTCGCTTTCCTTCTTTGTCTACCGTGGCGATAGAATCACGAAACTCTTCATCAAATTCATACAGTGATTCTGTTTCCCTGCTTTCTTTCATAACCGTCCTTATAAACTGGCAGTTGCCGCGCTTACGCTGTCAGCTGCTGCCTCTTCCCCGCTTCCACCGTCCGGACTGTAAAGGTCGCCCTGAGGCGCCTTCGCGTTCGGAGGATTTGATCCACTAAGTGTCATAATGTATGAGGATACATTCTGCATCTGTTCAGGGGAAAGCAATGGTTCCCAGGAAATCATCCCTTTGGCCGGAACCCCCACCTTGACAGTTCGGAAAATATCCTGGATAGAGCCACCATGCAACCAATATTCATCGGTCAGGTTCGGGCCAATTCCGCCACCACCGTCATTCCGGTGACACTGCGAACAGTTGTTATCATAAACCTGCTTTCCGCTCGCCAGTAATGCTGCGTCTTCCACCATGGTCACACTGTTTTCATCAATGGCTAAGGCAGGTGATTCCGCCTCCCTCTGAGCCTTTATCGCAGCTGCTTCAGCCAGCTGATTCTGGTATTCCTGCTCCTGTAATGGAAGGGAATCCGTCACGTGATAAACAAAGAGGTATACTACCGCAAAACCAATCGTGAAATAAAACAACCATTTCCACCAGGGCGGTAAGTGGTTATCCAGTTCACGGATACCGTCATAGTTATGATCAAGCAGGATTTCACCTTCTTCCTCCACCGGAACAGCGTCATTTGCTGAAGTAAGAAACCTCTTCCAGAAAGATTCTTTACGGGCCGGTTCACGTCCCTCTGCCAGCGCCCGGCTGGTTTCCTCCTTTTTGACCATGGCACGCAATACCTGGAGTATCACTACCGAAACCACAAGAACCAGGATCGCGATGAGCAGTACGAAACCCGCCATGATGTAAATGGCCACATCCTGCGGAATGCCCGTTGAGGTTTGCGCCTGACCTGCCAGCGGCATCAGTACGAGCAATACAGCTAATATTCTGTTTATTGTTTGTTTCATCTTTCTTGGTCTTTTTTTGAGTTAACTGGAGAATCATCCATCGGAAGCTGGCTCACTTCGCTGATGTATTTCTTATCCACTGTCAGGACATATATGATAAGACAGACAAAAAATATGAAGAAGATCGACAACGATATGATCGGCCATATCTCCACCTGTTCTATTTGTTCGAAATAATGTTTAAACATGACTTAATCGTTTGAGCTTAATTCTTCTGTTGCATCCTCTGTTTTCAGGGTAATGTCCGTACCAAGCCGTTGCAGGTACGCAATCAGGGCAATGATCTCCTTATTTTTATCCGGAACCACTACCAGATCACCATCCGGTGTGGCCAGGGTATTCTCATCTATCGTTTCGTTCAAATTCGATACGATCAGTTCAGCCTGCTCATCCAGGGCGGTATTGGCGATCTCTTCAAACCCTTCTTCATAAGGCACTCCAACCTTTCGAAGTGCGGATATCTTACCGGCAGTCGCGTCCATGTCAATGTCATCGGTGAACAACCACTGATACGTTGGCATGATGGATCCTTCCGACGTCAGCGACGGCTGCCACATGTGCCTGAAGTGCCATGAATTCGGATATTTTCCTCCAACCCGGTGAAGATCCGGACCTGTTCGCTTGGATCCCCAGAGGAACGGGTGGTCATAGACATATTCTCCCGCTTTAGAGTATTCTCCGTAACGTTCTGTTTCACTCCGGAATGGCCTTACCATTTGGGTATGACAGCTCACACATCCCTCCCGGATGTAAATATCCCGCCCGTGAAGTTCCAGCGGTGAATAAGGTTTCACGCTGGCAATGGTGGGAATATTCGTCTTGATCAGGAAGGTTGGTACCATTTCGATCACCCCACCAATCAGAATAGCGACCAGGGTGAGCACTGTAAACAGCACGGGCTTACGCTCGAGTTTGTTATGCCAGTAGCCATCCTTGTGCTTCGGAGCTGCTTCCAGTGGAGGAGCTTCAGCAGCTTCCTCAGGAATAAACGCACCCTGTCCGGCCGTTTTGATCAGGTTGTAGGTCATGATGATCGCACCAATGAAGTACAATCCACCGCCTACCGCGCGCAACATATACAGAGGCAGGATCTGGGTTACGGTCTGAAGGAAGTTGCCGTATTCCAGGAATCCGTCAGCATTGAATTCTTTCCACATGAGGGACTGCGTTACGCCCGCCACGTACAATGGCAGCGCATAGATGATTATCCCCAGGGTACCGATCCAGAAATGAACATTGGCAAGCCTGGTTGAGAACAACTTCGTTCCCCACATTTTCGGGACCAGCCAATAAAGCATTCCGAATGTCAGGAATCCGTTCCAGCCAAGTCCGCCAATATGCACGTGCGCAATAACCCAGTCTGAAAAGTGAGCAATAGCGTTTACATTCTTAAGGGAAAGCATGGGACCTTCAAAAGTCGACATACCGTAGGCAGTTACCGCCACTACCATAAACTTCAGCACAGGATCTTCACGGACCCTGTCCCAGGCACCACGCAGCGTGAGCAGTCCGTTCAGCATACCACCCCAGCTTGGAGCAATTAGCATGACCGAGAAGACAACTCCCAGGGACTGTGCCCAGTCAGGCAGCGATGTATAAAGCAAATGGTGGGGTCCGGCCCAGATGTAAATAAAGATCAGGGACCAGAAGTGAATGATCGACAGTTTGTATGAGTAAACAGGACGATTCGCTGCTTTGGGCAGGTAATAATACATCAGTCCCAGGAAAGGGGTGGTCAGGAAGAATGCCACTGCATTGTGACCATACCACCACTGGACTAACGCGTCCTGAACGCCGGCAAAGGCACTGTAACTCTTAAAAAGTGTTACCGGCATTTCAAATGAATTGACAATATGAAGCACCGCTACTGTAACAAACGTGGCGATGTAAAACCATATCGCTACATACATGTGTTTTTCCCGCCGTTTGATAATTGTCCCGATCATATTGATCCCGAACACCACCCAGATCAGCGCAATCGCAATATCGATCGGCCATTCCAGTTCGGCGTATTCCTTGGAGGTGGTCAGTCCGAGCGGCAAAGTAATCGCCGCCGCCACAATGATCAGCTGCCATCCCCAGAAGTTGATCCAGCTTAGCAAGTCACTGAACATCCTGGTCTTGAGCAAGCGCTGCATGGAATAGTAAACTCCGGCGAACATGGCATTACCCACAAAGGCAAATATGATCGCATTGGTGTGAAGCGGCCTGATCCGGCCAAATGTCACATACTCGGTATCAAAATTGAATATCGGGTAAAAAAGTTGAATGGCAGCAGTAAGGCCGACCAGCATTCCCACAATACCAAAGACCACCGTTGCCACAATGAAGTACTTGACAATCTTGTTGTCATAATTAAACTGCTCTACTTTCATAGGTTAAATTTTATTAGCACGAATAATGCGAAGGTATAAACACCAGCCTGTCAACAGCCTGACCGACGTTAAGCCTAAACATGATTTATGTCATAAATGCATACTTGTTTTTTTAAGATATTCATGAAGAGAATAAGATGCTAGGTAAACTAAATAATTTTCAGATTGACAGGGTGTTGCTCAGTGAAACCCATGCCCACCTGGGTTGCCATGCAAATAAGGAAACCTATGTAGTTCCTGTTTCCTACGTTTTTGAACAGGAGAATAAGGAAGAATTTATTTACGGGTATACCATCGAGGGAAAGAAGATCTCCATGATGCGGGAAAATCCGGAAGTTTGCCTGCAGGTGGAAAGTATTCAGAGCCATGCCCACTGGCAAAGTGTTATCGTCTGGGGAACTTTTGAGGAACTGAAAGGCCGGGAAGCGGACCATGCCATCCAGATTCTAAGCAGCCGGCTGCACCCGTATATTTCCACGGAAACCCTGCGGCCGGCACACAGTATGCAGCAGCTGGAGGGCCACTATGACCCGGGGATGAAAACTATTGCTTACCGGATAAGACTGAAGAAGAAAACAGGCAGGTTTGAACGACGCTGACCGATCAGGGCAGCACCTCCAGTACTTCCAGTGACGTGCCCGGTACCAGGGTCACTTCATCCAGGGCTGCAGGTACCAGGAATACATCGCCCAGTCCGACCGGAAATTCTCCTTCCGACCATTGGATCCGTCCCTCTCCTTTTACCACAATCAGTATCCGCAATTTTTCACCGTCGGAATAAAGCGTCATCGGATTTTTAAGGATCAGTTTATTGGTAGTAAAGTAACGCTCCTGTACCACCGGGTTTCGGTGATCCGTTTTTTCAGCGTACCTGGTTTTGTATTCCTCGTAAAAGTCAAAATCCAGCGCATCCAAAGCCTGTTCAGTATGAAGCTCACGTAAATTTCCCATGGCATCACGCCGGTCAAAATCGTAGATACGATAGGTGATGTCCGAAGTTTGCTGAATCTCAGCAATCATTATTCCTTTTCCGATGGTGTGTATTCTCCCGGCAGGCAGGTAAAAAACGTCCCCTGCTTCGACAGATTCCCGGTTCAACACCTCCTCAAGACGACCTGAATTGAAAAAATCCAGGTATTTCTGCCGGTCCATTGGCTGATTAAATCCTGCGATCAGGGAGGCGCCATCATCGGCATCCAGGATGTACCACATTTCGGTTTTCCCTTTTCCGTTATGCCGTGCTTCAGCCAGTTCATCATCCGGATGCACCTGTATGGAGAGGTCCTGGGCGGCATCAATGAACTTTATGAGTAAAGGAAATTCATCTCCATATTGAGCATATACCTCACGACCGACAAGGGCCTCTTTGAACGTAGCTACAAGTTCATCAAGCGGCTTTCCTTTCAGGGGGCCATTTGCAACCACTGATACTTTACCCCCGACTCCGGAAAGCTCCCAGGTCTCACCGCAGTTCGGCAGCTCTCCGTAATCCTTGCCCAGGATATTCCTGATTTTTTGACCTCCCCAGATCTTATCCAGAAAGATTGGGTCAAATTTCATCGGGTAAAGTTTCTCTTCCATAATTCAAGTGGTAATAAACGGCCAAAGATAACGGCCAACCTTCAGTTTCTGCAAACTGTTTTCCTGATTTATAATAATTACCTTTGCGCTCATGAAGTTAGCCAGTCTGAATGGAGCACCGGAAATCTTCCATACCATACAGGGCGAAGGCAAATCGCTGGGAATGCCCAGTGTGTTTGTCCGCCTCTCCCTGTGTAACCTGCATTGTATCTGGTGTGACACCGATTACACCTGGAACTGGAAAGGAACCCGGTTTACACATGTCCGTGATAACGAACCGGACTATGAAAAATACGAACAGGACGAGATGATTATCACGATGGACCCGGAGAGTGTTGCGAATTTGGTCCTGCGCTATGATTGCCCAAATATTGTCCTTACCGGGGGCGAGCCCCTGATGCAACAGGACGAGCTTACCCGACTGCTCTCCATTCTCCGACACCAAATACCCGGCCTGCATGTTGAAATTGAAACAAACGGCACCCTGAAGCCACAGACTTCACTTGCTGACCTGATTGATCAGTATAATGTCTCTCCCAAACTGGCGAATTCCAACAACAAGAAAAGCCTTCGGGACAAACCGGAGGTGATGCGTTATTTGGCTTCAAGTGTAAAAAGTAATTTCAAATTTGTTGTGGATGGCCGCGATGACCTGTCAGAAGTGCTAGAACTGGTGCAAAACTATTCCATTCCGCCCCGCAAAGTGTATCTGATGCCCCAGGGTACCAGCCCGGAAACCCTGAAGGAAAAACGCAGTTGGCTCACAGACGTATGCATGGAAAATAACTTCAACTTCACCGACCGGATGCACATTCACCTCTTTGGGAATAAGCGGAGCGTATAGGGATCAGCGTAAGGAACCTTTGAATTCAATCTTTATCTTCAGCTGAAACTTTTCAATTACCTTGAATATTTCCTTCAGGGTTACCTGTTCGATCTTTGTCAGCGATTTCGGCTCGAGCAGATTGTTTGGTTCGCCCTGGCGCCGGATGATATTTTTAGCCTGACGTTTAAGCCGCAGGGCCATCATGTAGTAATATCCCTGGCGCAGCTCGTAGTACTCGTCTTTATTGAACACGTCCATCTCATACAGTTCTTTGAGCCGCTCTCCTGTATTCGTATTGAAAATACGGTACCGGAGTGCATATAACCGGACAAGGTCGACAATGGGTGTCATCGCTTTTTTGATGTCAAGCACTTCCTGTTCGCCCCGGGAGAATGTCTTGAAATTTTTCAGAAAGAAAGTCAGTGGCGGTTCATACTGCAGTGCGTTATTGGCCAGCTGATAAAAGAACATGGAAGAAGGTGTTTCCAGCTGGTCATTCAGGTAGTCTCGCAGGTCAACCATCAGGGTCCGGTCGCCATATATGTGCCGGCAGTCAAAGAATGTGGAATAATTCATGACCGATTCAGGCTGAGGCTCACTGATCCATCGATGGTAATTTTTCTTCCAGTGACTCAGTGAATGATTCCATTTGGGATTTTTAGCCATGTATCCGCCGGTGCAGAAATTGAATCCCACATAATTAAGCTTCTCGCTGATCAGGGTGGCCAGGTCAAGAAAATAATTGCGCACGGCTTCGTCTGAATCCTCAGGCTGATCCTCGTAGATAATAGCATTATCCTGATCAGTTTTAAGCGTCTGTTCCTTGCGGCCTTCACTTCCAAGCGCCATGAAGACAAACCGGCATGGAGGCGGTCCCTTTTCCTCAATGGAAGATTCGATGATTTTCTGCGCAATGGAATCAGAGACGGTTGTAACCAACTGATTTACGATTTCCGCCCGTACCCCCCGGCTGAGCTGCTGATACACTATGTCCGGTACGCGGTTCCATTTCCGGCGCAATTCATCGAGTGAAACTGCGAGTTTAACGGACTGGATAAAAACAAAGGGAGATGATGCATGATCGGTCAGCAGTTTATTACGGCTGATCACACCGGCATATCCTCCGTCCGAATTCTCCACCAGCAAATACCTGATCTTTGCACGGAACATGAGCAGGATAGCTTCGTAGATAAGGGCATCTTCGGGCAAACTGACTATAGGATTTTCCATAATCCCGCTGACCGGTGTGTTATATGGCACTTCCTCAGCCACCACATCTTCCCGCAGGGTTATATCTGTTATGAAACCAAGGATGCTTTCTTCCCCTTTCTTCTTTACAAAAATGCAGCTGATCCGCTGTTTGGTCATTATACGTGCTGCCTCATGTATCGGGATATCGGGCGAACAGGTGATCAGGGGTCGAGGTTGAATGGATTTCAGGGTTTTCGTGAAAAAATGGTCACTCGCCACATAATTCTCCATTTCATTCTTCTTTCCTCTCATGGCGCTGGCAAAATCCTCCAGCATCATATAACTGCCGAATTCTGATGAAAAAAACCTGGCAAAATCATCATACTTTGCAGTCAGGTCTACGAAGGTCCTACGGTCAATGGCAAGTACGCGTGTTCCCTCACGGGCAACAACGGTACGAATAGAACGCTTTTTATTAAACAGAATTGACATGGCGCCATAAACCCGTCCCGGCTCCAACTCTTCGATCAGCTTCTTATTGCGTTCCGCATCGTAAAAAAAGACGTGGTAGGAGCCTTCCACAATGACGTCCACGCTTTTAAGCTTGGTGTAGTCCTGATGATACTGTATTTTTTCTTTTTTAAAGACATGATCCTCCACCACTCCCGCCAGGTTTCTGATCTCATTTTCCGGCAGCAGGTTGAATGGTGTTACCGATGCCAGGAGTTCCTCTTTACTTTTTACCAGAGCCATGCTGTTGTCAAAATGATGATAAACATGAATATTGCCGGCAATCCGCAGCCGGTTTTGCGCTGTTTGCTCTCCGTTTTCTTAAACTTTTTTGATTGTTCACGGATCACATCATCATCTACCTCTTCCCGGCGAACAAGTTCAAAAAAACACGAAGCCACTGCCCGGGCATCTCCTTCCGCATCATGTTCATTTTCCATCCGTTTTTTAAACAGCATCTGGTACAATTCGCCCAGCTGCGGATAATTTCGGTGATTGAGATGCATGTACTCCGAAGTAGCCATCATCGTACAGAAAACGGAATAATCGCGCAGAATATTTTTCAGTCCGGCCCGGTTAAACCCTGCCTGTAACATGTGCAGGTCAAGCTTTATGAAGTGCCCAACGATCAGCGGTTTATACCTCTTCAGATCTTTGTACAAGGCTTTCAGGGCCTCCTTTCGTGTTACACCCAGCTGATTGGCCATTTCCTCACTGATCCCGTGTATCCGTTCCGCCTTTTTACGGATAGAATAGTCGCGGGCCTCAATGTAATAATTATGAGCCGCCACCTCTTTCCCGTCCGAATCAGTTATGATCCAGGCAACCTGTACTATGTACGGCCACTTTTCCACGTCACTCACCGGCGCATCCCAGTCGGCCGGCTTTCCGGTTGTTTCCGTGTCAATGAACAGGATATACGGGTGCGAGAGCATTGTATAAAGATACAAGTAAAAATAGCGCTTCCATGAATTGAGGGAAATAAGGAATAATTAATATCTTTAGAATTGTTTTAAGCAGAATGACTTTATGTTTTCCGATCTGGATAAAGCTACTGACCTTGTAATTGACAAACTCGGTGTCTGGTACAGCGAGACAGTGAAACTGCTGCCCAATTTTGTTGTGGCAATTATCATTGTCATCATTTTCTGGGTAATGGCAAAATTCATACGGAATATCTTGTCACGCGTGCTGACCAGGATTCTTAAAAACCGTTCCGCGGTAGATCTGGCCATGGCACTGACTTCTTTCCTGATTATCCTGGTCGGACTGGTCATTGCCCTGGAAATTATGGGCTGGCATACGGCCGTCACTTCCGTACTGGCCAGTATCGGGGTCATTGGTCTTGCATTGGGTCTGGCTTTCCAGGACGCAGCATCCAACCTCATCTCAGGCGTCTCCATGGCCATTCACAGTCCGATCAATGTCGGTGATATTATCGAATCAAATGACATCATGGGCACGGTTACCCAGATTGGCCTGCGATCAACGACGATCTACGACCCGCACGGACAGGATGTAGTAATTCCCAACCGGATGATCTTCCAGAGTCCCTACCGCCATTATACCATTAACGGTATCCGACGGATCGATCTGGCCTGCGGAATTTCTTATGGCGACAATCTGCCGGATGTTGAAAAGGTCGTCCAGGAAGCCATCCGAAAAATCGATTACATCCGGAAAGACCGGCCCGTTGAATTCTTTTACACCGAGTTCGGAGACAGCTCCATTAATTTCGTGGTGCGCTACTGGGTAACATTTAAGCGTATACCGGACTACCTCCGGGCCCAGAGTGATGGCATTAAGAATATCAAGGCTGCCTTCAACGAACACAGTATTACGATACCTTTCCCGATCCGCACGCTGGATTTTGGCATCAAAGGCGGACAAACCCTCGCCCAGATGTATCCAAAAGGGAATCAGCCCAGCTGATCTTATTTACCCGGCCAGTTCCACTTTAAGTTGATTGATCACACCTCCTTGCAACAGAATTTCCATCTGACGCTGGCTGACGGATAATTTAACCGGAATTTCTTTCCCTTTGGTCGTATTGGTCACGTAATATTCTCCTCCGTTTTCGATGTAGCTACGAAGGTCCTTCATCTCCAGAACGTCATTCTCCTCCAGCTCATCAAAATCAGTTGGGTTGACAAATTCGAAAGGTACAATTCCAAAATTCACCAGATTTTGCCATCCTATCCGCGCATAGCTTTTAGCGATGACGGCCTTCTGTCCCAGGTATCTCGGCGCCAGTGCTGCGTGCTCACGTGAAGACCCCTGCGCATAATTCTCCCCGGCTACCACGATATGACCTCCGAAGTCTTTCTCTGCCTTGTCAGCCTTAGGAATAAAGTTATCGTCCACCACCTGGAAAGAATACTTACTGATCTCGGGAATATTGCTTCGCAATGGCAGTACCTCAGATCCTGCCCGAAGAATTTCATCGGTAGATATATTATCTCCCATTTTAAGGATAACCGGAACGCGATACTCATCCTGGATTTGCTCAAAATCGGGGATCGTCGCAATGTTTGGTCCTTTAACAAGCTCCTTTTCCTCCCCATTTTTAAACGGTTCCAGGAGCATCATCTCATTGACAATTACTGATTCCGGCTCCTTGTATTTCGGATAGCTCATTTCGGAAGCAAGGTCCCTGGGATCCGTAATCTTTCCTTTCAAAGCAGAAGCCGCTGCCGTTTCCGGACTGCACAGGTAGACCTGGTCATCATCGGTACCGGACCTTCCGGGGAAATTCCTGGGCATCGTCCGCAGGCTTATCTGACCGGACGCCGGTGCCTGGCCCATGCCGATACATCCCATACATCCTGTCTGGTGAAACCGCGCCCCTGACTGCACCAATTTGGCAATCGTTCCCATTTTAGCGAGGTTCTGGATAACCTGTCGACTGGATGGGTTTACGTCAAGCGAAACCTCCGCGGGAATTTCATAGTCTGCGATCATCTCACCAACTATCCAAAAATCTCTCAACCCGGGATTTGCTGAAGACCCGATCACCACCTGTTGAAGCGGGCGTCCGGCTACCTCAGATACCGGCACCACATTTCCGGGACTGCTGGGTGTGGCTATGAGAGGAACCAGTTCACTCAGATTAATTGATTCGTGCGCATCGTACTCAGCTCCTTCGTCGGCTTGCAACGCTACCCAATCCTCTTCGCGGCCTTCGGATTTCAGGAAAAACCTGGTTCGTTCGTCTGACGGGAAAACCGTGGCGGTCGCCCCCAGTTCTGTACCCATATTGGCGATGACGTGGCGGTCCCAGGTGCTCAGGTTTTTAACCCCTTCCCCATAGTACTCAAGTATATACCCTCTTCCCCCTTTCACATCATAACGGCGTAGCATTTCAAGCACCACATCCTTAGCGCTGACCCAATCAGGTAATTCTCCGGTAAGCTCAATACCCATGATCTTTGGCATTTTCACAAAATAGGGTTTACCGGCGGCTGCCAGCGCGACATCAAGTCCGCCGGTTCCTATCGCCAGCATCCCCAGTCCGCCACCGGCGCAGGTATGGCTGTCCGAACCCAGCAGACTTTTACCGGGAACGCCAAATCGTTCCATGTGTACTGCGTGACTTATCCCGTTACCGGGCCGGCTGTACCAGTAACCAAATTTTCGGGCTGCAGACTGGAGGAAGAGGTGGTCATCGGCGTTCTTGAAATCCGTCTGCAGCAGGTTATGGTCAACGTACTGGACAGCAACCTCTGCTTTTACGTCACTGATCCCCATTGCCTCAAGTTCCAGCATGACCAGGGTTCCGGTCGCATCCTGTTGAAGAACGTGATCAATTTTCAGTCCGATTTCCTTCCCGGGGGTCATCTCCCCTTCGAGCAAATGATTGGAAATAAGTTTCTGTGCGGCGTTCATTGGTTTATTCATGGCGTTTTACTTTTTGTTCTTTTTATCTTCCTCTTTTGATTTATCCCCGTTGAATAAGTTTAACAACCAGCTCTCATTCACTGTTTGAACAAGCTCATCCAGGTCGGTGGTTCCGTCCTTTACATTCCGAAGCGTTTTTTCAAGATCATTGGCAAATATCGAATCTGTCAACAGCAAGTTAACCGCTCCCTCCTCATTATTCAGACGGTCGGCGAATTCCTCCAGTTTGCGGCTCGTGGAAGCCAGGTTCCTGGAAGCATAACTCAGCGAATCCATGGTATGTGAAAGGTTTTCGGCCATAACGGAATCGTTGAGCAGGCGCGGAATAAGGCCGTCCCCGTATTGCATGTCGCGTGCCATTCCGGAAACCCGGACTGAAATCCTTTCAGTATTCAAACTGGTTTCACGAAACGATTCCAGGGTTGTCTCAAAACGTCCGGCCATGGCCGAATCAGTCAGTAATTTACCCAGCAAACCTTCCGAATTCTGAATTTTCTCAGAGATATCCCGCAGGTTTTTAGTCAATTCGTTTGCATTGTCCGATGTAGTCTTGAATGAGGCAATCACCTGGTCAAGGCTGGCCGGTGATCTCGACCGGAGTGTATCTCCGTCTTCAATATGGGGTGCATCAGGCGATCCGGCAGAAATACTGACCACTTTATTACCCATCAGCCCGTCGGATTCAATGCTTGCCCGGGAATCTTCTTTAATAAATCCCGAAGCTTCCCTGGATACAATCATTTCCACAAGTACCGTTGAGTCTGACGCAAGACGGATTCGCTCCACGGTTCCGACATTGATACCGGAAAACCTGATATTGTTTCCTGCCTGCAGGCCACTCACGTTATTGAAATACGTATAAGTGGAAATATTATCCCCAAACCATTGTCGTTTTGTTCCAAGATAATACACCACCCCAATAGCTATAATAACCCCAAGAGCTACAAAGGCGCCAAGGGACAATTGTTTTGATGTTGATAATTTGCTCATAATTCCTTCTTTGAGTCACTGAAGAACGCCTGGATCCAGGGATCATCGTTCTCCTTCAATTCATTATAGGTGCCTTCCACCGCTATCCTTCCTTCTTTCATCATTACGATGCGGTCGGCAGTGATCCTGGCACATTCCATATCATGCGTAATGATCAGTGAGGTGGTTTCGTACCGCTCCTTCATTTCCCTGATCAGTTCGCTGATTTCTGTTGAAGTGATCGGATCAAGTCCTGTGGTGGGTTCATCATAAAACATAACTTCCGGCTGCATTATAAGCGAACGGGCCAGGGCAATTCGTTTTTTCATCCCACCGGATAATTCAGCCGGCATCTTCTCCTGCGTATCTGACAGTCCGACCCCTTCAAGAACATCCTCCACACGGCGGACGATCTCCTCCTCTTCAGGCGCATCTGGCTGCCGTTCCAGCGGAAAACGAAGATTCTCCCGAACAGTCATTGAATCATATAATGCGCCTGACTGAAACAGAAAACCCACTTTACGCCGGAATTTGTCCAGATCCCTTCCATCCGGTATTTTCAGTACATCTTCGTTCAAAATGTTAACCTCTCCGTTATCAGGTTCCAGCAGCCTTATCATACATTTGATCAGTACTGATTTACCTACGCCCGACCTCCCAAGAACCACGAGTGTTTCTCCCTCCTGTACATGCAACGAGATCCTGTTGAGGATATGCTTTTCCCCAAAACTTTTTGACAAATCCCTGACTTCGATAGCGCGATTCATGATATAATTAATTGTGTTATCTGAACGGCAAGCAGGTCTATCACGAAAACAAACAGGGAAGAGATAACCACGGCCGTATTAGCGGCCTTTCCCACACCTGAGGTGCCACGATCTGCCGTAAACCCCTGGTGACAACTAACAAGGGCAATGGCAAAACCAAAGAAGAATGATTTGATCAGAGCAGGAACCATATCGCTGAATAAGAGCGATCCCAGCGACTGATCAATGAATAACTTGAACGAAACGCTTCCCTCCAGGTTCATGGCTGCATAGCTGCCGAAAAGGGCAATAATATCCGCGTAAATCGTAAGGAGCGGTACCATTATGGTTACAGCCAGTACCCGCGTGGTGACAAGGTAATTGAAGGGATTTGTTCCCGATACGGTCATGGCATCGATCTGTTCGGTAACCTTCATGGAGCCCAGTTCTGCCCCGATCGTACTACCAATCTTGCCCGCGCAGATCAGGGCGGTCAGGACCGGTCCTATTTCCCGGATTATCGAGATGGACACCATCGCGGGAAGCCAGGAAGTCGCCCCGAACTGTTCCATGGTCGGCCGCATCTGGATGGTCATAACCATTCCAATGATCAGACCCGTAATTCCCACGAGAAGAAGTGATTTTTGGCCGAGGGAATAAGCGTGATAAAAAACCTCCCGTATCTCGAAAGGCGGACGCCAGAAATTTCTAAAGAATTTACCGGCGAATTGTGTGATTCCGGCTAAACCGACCAGGAAATCCTTCACCGAAGCAGGGAGTGCATCTGTACGCATATACATAAGCGTGACAAATCTGTGCCAAACCGGCTAACCTGTCAGACGTCCTGTGACGGGGGTTTATCAAAAACCCTGATCCGGAGAATGTAGAATATTTTACACAATGCTATTCGAAGTGCTCCTTGTAGTCGTCCCTGGAACGGCGGATAACTTCATTAGCTTCCTCAACACCGTACATATTCGTAATTTCGATGTATTTGCTGGTTTTTTCTCCGGGAATTTGCTTGTAGGTCAGAAAATAATGCCGGAGGCGATCGATCAGGGAGTCTGGACATTCATCCAGGGATTTCCAGTGATGAAAGACTTCATCACCCTTTAAAATAGCAATGATCTTATCGTCGGCCTCCCCTCCGTCGATCATTCGCAAACCACCTATGGGGATAGCAGGAACAAGGATATAGCCACTGGCGATATTACGTTCGGTGAGCACACAAATATCCAGCGGGTCCCCGTCCCCGACAATATTGGTCAAACCACTTTTCTCCATGCAGTATCCGGCTACTTCTTCAGCACAATATGTCTGGGGAATGAAGCCATAAAGGGCAGGAACAATATTGGAGAATTTCTGAGGCCGGTCAACTTTAAGAAAACCGGTTTCCTTATCAATTTCATACTTGACGGAATCAGTGGGTGTCATCTCAATAAATGCGTTGACAACTTCCGGCGCCTGGTCCCCTATCGGGATTCCGTGCCACGGGTGTGCCATGTGCATATGTTTCTTTGAATCAGTCATATAACTAGGGTTATGAATTGCTTAAAAATGCAGATTTAATTCCTATCAGGCCTTTTTTAAATTTAATTATAATGTCGTACATTCACGTATTATCTTGATTTTTTAATATTTATCGAGAATATAGGTAAACTGCCGAAAAGGCGTTTGTTTCGGAAACGAATAAAGTGAGGTATTCCCAAGAGTTACCTAACTTTGATTTTATAAAGAGTATTTTTTTAACTCAATGCTATGTCAATGAAATCTTTCATTATCTACACCGTACTATTCCTGGTCCCGTTTGTTGCCGGTGCCCAGACACTTGATGAGCAGTTCTATGAGATGAAGAAAAATGCGTATTCCTACAAGGAATATAAAAACATCAAGGAAGTTACCCTGAATGAATTCTGGAAAGTTGTACAGGATTCGCTAAATACCAAGGAGAAGAAGATTGTATCTGCTCAAAGTACGATCAGTGCCCAGGAAGAAAAGATAACTGAATTAAATACGACAATCGGTGAGCAAAAATCCACGATTGACGAAAAGGAATTTGATACCCAGCACATTAATGTAATGGGACTGGATATGGGTAAGGAAAGTTATAAGATGTTTAACATGATCACCATTGCCATATTGATCGTCGTGGCAGGGCTCTTATTCTACCAGTTCAATCACAGCAAAAAATTCGCTGTAACGAAAAAGAAAGACTATGAAAAGCTTTCCGGTGAATTTGAAGAATATAAAAGAAATGCGCTCGAGAAGCAGATGAAACTCAGGAGAGAGTTACAGACAGAGCGCAATAAGATAGATGAGATCAGAAGCACCTGAGGTGCTCCTGATCTTTTATTTTAATTATCCCAGATAAGGGATCAGCAATTCATTCTTAGGATTGCGTGACAATTTCCTCAAGGCTTTTTCCTTGATCTGACGAACCCGCTCCCGGGTAAGTCCCAGATTCTCACCAATATCTTCCAAAGACAAGCTTGGCTGCTCATCCAGACCAAAATACTGATTGATAACGATACGTTCGCGCTCAGTGAGTGTTGACAGCAGACGGCTTACTTCTCTTTTCAGCGAATCGTTGTAAACAATGTTATCAACTTCGTTACTGTCCTCATCTTCCATTACGTCCAGCAGGGTGCTTCCTTCATCATCAGAAAAAGGCTTATCGATAGAAACCTGCTTCGTTTGCGAACGAACTGTGGTACGAACCTCATCCACAGACATGTCCAGTAATTCAGCCAGTTCTTCATCGGTTGGTTCACGTTCAAACTGTTGTTCAAGTACGGAACTTGCCTGATCAATCTTGGAAAGCGCTCCAATTTTGTTCGACGGTATCCTTACAATACGTGAATGCTCTGCCAGTGCCTGAATGATTGACTGACGAATCCACCAAACTGCGTATGAGATAAATTTAAATCCCCGCTTCTCATCAAAACGCTTGGCGGCTTTGACAAGACCCAGGTTTCCCTCATTGATCAGATCATTGAGAGGTATTTTGTTTGAATAATGATATTGCTTGGCCACTGACACGACGAATCGCAGGTTCGCTTTTACAAGCTTCTCCAGTGCTGCTTCGTCCCCTTCCCTGATCCTCTGGGCCAAATCTACCTCCTCCTCGGGGGTTAACAGTTCGTCTTTGGAAATCTCATTGAAATATTTCTCCAAGGTACGGCTGTCCCGGTTGGTGATAGATTGTGTGATTTTAAGTTGTCTCATTCTCCTTATTTATTTCCTAAAATATTACCTGTGTTTACAATTACCAATCTTAAGAACACCACATTCTGAAAAATGTTCCCAAGTTTCTTTTTTAATTCAAAAATTATTAGAATTTTTGTTGGTTAGACTTTCCAACTGCATCGATAGTACTTACATCTGAAAACTTCGCAAGGTACTAAAAATTCGAATGCACACTAAGAATTATTTTACTTTTTTCCCTTCTTCCTGTTACCTCTTCCCTTTAAGTTGTTATTAATCTTTTAAATTTCGGATACCATCATTTATCCATCGGCAAGATTCCTTAGATTTGATGACAGTGAAATCAGTGGCATATGTAACTCAAACGATGAGGCGCTTTTCATTATTGTGGTTGTTTTTTCTTTTGACGCTTCCTGCGTTCAGTCAGTCGGATTCTCCTGATGCGATGTTTCTGCGTGGTTATAATTACCTGACGGCTGACCGGGGCAAAGCTATTTCCATCCTTAGCCAGGTAATTGAGAAAGATGCAAATTACACCAATGCCTATTATCATCGCGGCATTGCATTTTTCAAAAACGGAGATTACGAAAAAGCACTATCCGACTTTAACAAAGCGTATGAGCTGAACGAGGATCTTGATATTCTCTGGATGTATAAAGGGTTCACCTACAAGAACATGGGGGATCTTGATCAGGCACTCAGCTGCTTTTCAAATTATATTATTGCTTACCCTACGGATACCACGGCATACAGCTATATTCTCAGGGGAAAGATGAAATACGAACTGGGCGACTTCCAGGGGGCGGTGGAAGATTACGACATGGCCCTGCGACTGAAACCTTTTGAAGAGAAATATCAGTATTATCGTTTTGTGGCCTTGTACGAGGATGGCAATTATGACAAGGCCCTTACTGCCGCCTCGCGGCTGACCGAGCTTAACCCTAAATTTTACGGGTATTATATGTATAAGGGGAACGTGTACCGGAAAATGGAAATGTACGATTCGGCCGCTTACATGTATAATATCGCTATATTAAAGAACCGCGGAAATCCCGACCTCTACTATTACCGCGGGTTGTCCTACAAAAACATGGACAACTGGTATGACGCCATAGAGGATTTCACCGAGGCGATCCGCCTTGAGCCTTCTGACCCGGCCTATTACGCCGAGCGGGGCAATTGCAAATACTTTGTGGGCGACAAGGAAGGAGCATGCGCAGACTGGAATAAGGCAAACGAAATGGACTACTTCGAAGATTTCAGTGCATTTCGTGACCGCTGCAAATAAGAAATTTTTACACTGCTAAATAACAACTCATTATGGAAAACAGAAGAACTGTTGTGATAGTCATTGTTGCCGTGGTGGCAATTTTTGTATTACTGGCATTCTCTACAAGTATATTCTACACGATCGAACCAGGGGAACGGGCGGTCATCTTTAAAAAATTCGCCGGAGGTCTGGACAAGGACAATGTGATTGACCAGGGCTTTAACTTCAAAGCGCCATGGAATACGTTGTACGTATATGATGTCAAGGAGAAATCTGTTGAGGAATCCATGGACGTGCTGGACAAGAACGGATTATCATTAAACGTCGACGTAACGCTGCGTTACAATCCTATTTACGAGGAAATAGGCTTTCTTCACGAGAATTTTGGTAAGAATTATGAGAACTCGCTGGTTATACCCGAAGTGAGGTCTTCAGTGAGACAGGTAATGGGGCGTTTTACCGCCGAAGAAATTTATTCAACCATGCGGGGAGAGGTAGAAACTTCCATCAAACAGGAAACGGCCAATTCGCTTGGCAGCAATAACATTGAAATGAAGACGCTGCTGATCAGGTCCATTAATCTTCCGGAACAGATCAAGGCCGCAATTGAAAACAAGCTGAAGCAGGAACAGGAAGCGCTTGCCTACCAGTTCAGGCTGGAAAAAGAAAAGAGTGAAGCGGAGAGAAAACGAATTGCCGCCGAAGGGGAAGCCCAGGCAAATAACATTGTAAACAATTCACTTACCGACAGGTTACTTAAAATGCGCGGGATCGAAGCCACCCTTGAGCTGTCCAAGTCACCCAACAGTAAAGTCATCGTTGTAGGTAGTGGTGAAGACGGATTACCGCTAATCCTGGGCGGAAACTAGTGTAACATTGGTACTTTTTTTTGAAGCCCTTTTTAAGTAATTTCACGATTCCTAACGAAGAACACCTAAAATCTTATAAAATAGTATGGCCCAGAAAGCGGAAATTAAAATCGGCGAAAATTCATATGAATTACCCATTGTTGAAGGTTCCGAAGGTGAACAAGGAATAGATATCGGCAAATTGCGTGGTTCGACAGGAATCATCACCCTGGATCCGGGATTTAAAAATACAGGATCCACCAAAAGTGCAATCACTTTTCTTAACGGGGAAAAAGGGATCCTGCGTTACCGCGGATACAGCATTGAAGACCTGGCAGAAAACTCCACCTTTATCGAAGTAGCCTATCTCCTGATTTATGGTGAGCTGCCTTCGGTGGATGCACTCAACACCTTCAAAACGGACATTAAGACCCATACGCTCGTTCATGAGGATATTAAGAAAATTCTTGAAGGTTTTCCTTCAAACGCCCATCCCATGGGAGTTCTGTCTTCCCTGGTAACGGCCCTGACTGCTTTTTATCCGGAGTCACTTGATCCCAACCGTTCGGGCGATGAGGTGAACCTGAGTATCATCAGGATCCTCGCCAAAATGCCAACCTTTGCGGCCTGGGCTTACAAGAATGAAGTGGGGCATCCGGTTAATTACCCTGACAACAGGCTGGACTACTGCTCTAATTTCCTGAAAATGATGTTTGCCCTGCCCGCGGAAGAATACGAAGTTGATCCGGTTGTGGCCAATGCCCTGGACAAGTTACTTATTCTCCATGCTGACCACGAGCAGAACTGCTCAACCAGCACAGTAAGGATCGTAGGTTCCTCCCAGGCCAGCCTTTACGCGTCAATCTCCGCGGGAATCAATGCACTTTGGGGACCCCTGCACGGAGGTGCGAATTCGGCGGTAATTGAAATGCTCGAAAACATTAAGAAGGACGGAGGCGATACCAAAAAATGGATGTCAAAGGCCAAGGACAAGGATGATCCCTTCCGTCTGATGGGATTTGGTCACCGCGTCTACAAGAATTTCGATCCGCGGGCGAAGATCATTAAAAAGGCCGCAGACGATGTACTCGACAAGCTGGGCGTTCAGGATCCTGTGCTGGATATTGCCAAAGGACTGGAACAGGAGGCCCTCAGTGATCAGTATTTTGTTGATCGCAAGCTTTATCCGAATGTTGACTTTTACAGCGGTATCATCTACCGTGCACTCGGCATTCCTGTAGATATGTTTACCGTTATGTTTGCCCTGGGTCGTCTGCCCGGGTGGATTGCCCAATGGAAAGAAATGCGGGAGAATAATGAACCAATCGGTCGTCCGAGGCAGATCTACGTTGGCGAAAATGCACGCCCGTACGTTTCACCTGAAGATCGTTAAAATAGTAGTATGGTCACAGTCACTGGATTGTGACCATCATTTTACCCGGGGAACAACGCTGACGTTGTACTTCCCGCCAGGTTGCCCGTCCGTCCGGCAATCATATAATACCATAATCAGACCATGACAGATAATCAGAAATTAGAGGCTGCGGCTGCGAAGTCAAGAGAACTTACCCAACGCCCTGCAAACGACGAATTACTCAAACTCTACGCCCTTTACAAACAGGCCACCGAAGGCGATATCAGCGGAGAAAGACCCGGTGGATTTGATTTTAAGGCCATTGCGAAATTTGACGCCTGGAAAAACCAGGAAGGCAAATCAAAGGAACAGGCCGCTGAAGAATATGTCGCTTTTGTAGACGAACTCACCGCCAAATACGGCCAGGGATGATATGACATTCTATGATCCTGATGCGGCCACCGGGGATCACTTCCTTTCCGAGGAGGAAAGTATCCACTGTGTCCGGGTTCTTCGTCAGCGCAACGGAGACAGAATCCGTATCATGGATGGAAAAGGCACGTTTTTCGATGCCGTAATTGAAGAGGCTCACCCGAAGAAATGTAAATATTCCGTTGAGGAAATTCACCGGAAGGCACCTGACCCCTACTCGCTTCACCTGGCCATTGCTCCAACCAAGAATATTGATCGTATGGAGTGGATGATTGAGAAGTGTGTGGAGATCGGACTCCACCAGATCACCTTTCTCCAATGCGGGAATTCAGAACGAACACGACTCCGGTATGACCGCCTTGAGAAAAAAGCCATTGCCGCAATGAAGCAGTCAGGCAGGGCATATGCAACAAAAATTAATTCTCTCACCCCCTTTCCTGATTTCATTAGCAACCCCGGAAACGGCCTGATAAAACACATCGCCTATGTACCTGCCTCCCTGGATTCTCCGCATCTAAAAGAAACAAAACCAAACTCGGATTACATCGTCCTTATTGGTCCGGAAGGCGACTTTTCCCCGGAAGAAATCCAGCAGGCGCAGGACAAAGGATACACCCCCACTTCCCTGGGTAACAGCCGGTTAAGGACAGAAACTGCCGGTCTGGTTGCCTGCCATACCCTGGCCCTATTGCACAGCTAATGATTGAAAACCGCATATTTTACTACATTTTGTTGTCTATTGCCCTAAAAAAGAACTAATTGCATAGAACTGAGGATAACAATTTTTTACGCTAGGTACCTCTTATGGCCCTCAATTATATCTGGTTCGGATTTTTTATTATCGCGTTTATCACCGCCCTGGTCAAGCTTATCTTTTTCCAGGATTATGAGATATTTCCCGCGCTTGTGGAGTCAACTTTTGATATGGCGAAGCTTGGGTTTGAAATCTCGATCGGACTCACAGGCATTATGGGTTTGTGGCTTGGACTGATGAAAATTGGTGAGGAAGGCGGAATGGTAAGAATTCTTTCCAGGCTCGTTGGTCCGTTCTTTTCCAAGCTTTTTCCGGAAATACCGAAAGACCACCCGGCCAACGGCGCCATTATCATGAACTTCTCCGCCAACATGCTTGGCCTGGATAATGCCGCCACGCCCCTCGGGTTAAAAGCCATGCAGGAGATGCAGGAACTCAACAAGGAAAAGGATACCGCGTCAAACGCCATGATCATGTTCCTGGTATTGAACACTTCCGGGCTCTCTATAATACCCCTTACCATCATGGTAGACAGGTCCCTGGTCGGGGCGGAGCATCCGACAGATGTTTTTCTTCCCATTTTGCTGGCTACATTTTGTTCGACCATCGTCGGACTGATTGTCGTTGCCATATATCAGAAAATTAACCTGCTGGACAGAACAATCCTGGCCTACCTGCTGGGGTTGACCGGTTTCATTGCCCTGGTGATCTATTATTTTACCACCATTCCGCAGGAACAGGTAAACATTATCTCACGCGTAGCCGGCAATGTGATCATATTTTCTATCATCATTTCATTCCTCGTTCTCGGGTTTATCCGAAAGATCAATTTATTCGATACGTTTATCGAAGGCGCTAAGGAAGGTTTCGTCATTGCGGTAAAGATCATACCCTTCCTGGTCGCTTTCCTCGTTGCCATTGGCTTATTCCGCGTCAGCGGTGCGCTTGACTATGTGATTGATGGTATGCGGTACGTGATCGGGCTCCTTGGCGTGAATACTGACTTTGTAGATGCGCTGCCGGTTGCCCTGATGAAACCATTGAGCGGAGGTACAGCCCGCGGCATGATGCTGGAAATTATGGATTCACAAGGGCCTGACACCTTTGTCGGGAGAATGTCCAGTATATTCAGAGGTGCCACCGAAACAACATTTTACATCATTGCCGTGTACTTTGGCTCAGTCAGCATACGGAAAACGAGATACGCTATTAAAGCCGGTCTGATTGCAGACATAGCAGGAATTATCGCCGGGATATTCTTTGGCTACCTATTTTTTCATTAAGGTATTAATATTTTTTAACTATGAGCGAACAGAAGACAGATATTCAAAAGACAATTTACGACAGTGCAAAAACGCATTTCCTGGGAAATTTCCCAGACAAGCTGCCAATTGAGCAGGCGTATGTGCACATCGGGATGTACCTGGGGTGGATCATTGAAAAGGAATTATTCTCCGAGTATTTTGAGGACGAAGCAGAAGTGCAAATGCTGCGCTTCAGGCGTAAGGAAATCTCCTGTACAATCCTGAGTGAAATCTGGGATGGCTACCTGGGCTACGAACTGTTTAACAAAGACGGCAACATGTTCACCTATTACTATTATGGCGGTGGCCTGTATCATCGCGATTACGATGAGGTCCTGGTGAAGAAATTACCTTCTATCTATCATGTGGTCGACAGCTGGGAGAATTATAATGATATGAAACAGCGGATAGACGTTCGCTATTCTGACTGGAAGAAAATAATATCCAGGTAAAGGATCATAAAATCATATAAAGCAGGAAAAGTATGATCAGGCCGATAGCCACCCATTTTATCCAGGGTGAGAAACCGGTGAATTCATAGCCGCAAACCGGGCAGGTTGACGCTTTTGCATCGATTTCCATAGCACATGAAGGACATTCCTTCTTTCTCATTATTTGCCGAATTTACCCTGCAGTCTCTTTAATTTTTCCTGCATATCCCCTTCCGGACTGCTCTTCCTGCGGAGCTTCGATTTCTGCTGTGGTTTCTGGTCTTTTGCGAACGGATCTTTTTTCATGGAAAGTGCAATACGCTTCCTGTCCACGTCTACTTCTGTGACGGTCACTTCCACTTTCTGCTGAACCGAAACAATTTCCGCAGGACTCTTCACAAACTTGTCGGCCAGGTGGCTTATATGTACCAGGCCGTCCTGGTGAACTCCTATATCCACAAATGCTCCGAAGTTGGTCACGTTGGTAACCACCCCGGGAAGCTTCATGCCGACTTTCAGGTCAGTGATCTCATGGACAGAGTCCTCAAACCGGAAGGCCTCGAATTTTTCACGCGGATCTCTTCCCGGTTGTGCCAGTTCTTTCATAATGTCTTCCAGTGTGGGCAACCCTATGGTCTCCGTAGTATAATCCCGCAGGTTGATTTTAGCACGAAGCTCTTTATTGCTGATCAGGTCCTGAACGGTGCATTGCTGGTCCTTCGCCATCTTTTCAACCACCGGATAGCTTTCGGGATGCACGCCGGTATTGTCAAGCGGATTATCTGATTTTATCCGGAGAAACCCTGCAGCCTGCTCGAAAGACTTATCACCCAGTCTTGGAACATTCTTCAAGGCCTCCCGGTTGGTAAAAGCCCCTTTTTCGTTTCGATAGGTAACAATATTCTGCGCCAGTTGAGGCCCCAGCCCGGCCACATAGGATAATAATTCACGGCTGGCCGTGTTCAGCTCCACCCCCACCGAATTCACACAGCTGACTACCACATCATCCAGTCCTTTTTTAAGTTGATTCTGATCCACATCGTGCTGATACTGGCCAACCCCGATAGATTTCGGATCAATCTTTACCAGTTCAGCCAGTGGATCCATCAGACGCCTGCCAATCGATACCGCCCCTCGAACCGTCACATCCTGATCCGGAAATTCCTGTCTGGCCACTTCGGAGGCTGAATATATTGATGCTCCACTTTCATTCACCATCACAACCAGGACATCAGAAGGAAGTCCGCATGACCTTACAAAGGCTTCTGTCTCCCGGCTTGCTGTACCATTGCCGATCGCCACTGCCTCAACATTGTATTCCTTAACCAGCTGAGAGACCTCCGCTCCCGCCTTCAACGTCTGGTTTTGCGGCGGATTGGGAAATATGGCAGAATGATGCAGCAATTTACCCTGGGCGTCCAGTACAACCAGCTTGCAACCGGTACGGAAACCAGGATCCAGGGCCAGCACGCGTTTCTGTCCGAGAGGTGCCGCAAGCAAGAGCTTCCGGATATTATCCGCAAAAACGGCAATGGCCTCCTCGTCGGCCCTGCTTTTGGAATCAATCCTCATTTCGGTTTCGAGACTTGGCTGCATCAGTCGTTTGTAAGCATCCTTCACAGCAATTTCAACCTGTTCGGCAGAGGCACCTGATCCTGATACGAACATTTCTTCAAGCAGACGTACTGCATCCTGTTCGTCCGGCGCTATTGACAGCGCCAGGATCATCTCCTTTTCTCCCCGTCTCATGGCCAGCAAACGATGCGACGGGACATTCTTTAACGGTTCTGACCAGTCAAAATAATCCCGGTATTTTTGCCCCTCTTTTTCTTTACCCGACATCACCCTCGAACTGATAATTGCTTTGCTACTAAACAGTTTCCTGATACGGTCCCGGGCAGCGGCGTCTTCATTTACCCATTCCGCGATGATGTCCCGCGCTCCCTGCAGGGCTTCCTCTTCCGACGTAACGCCCTTTTCCTCATCGATATATTCAGCGGCAGAATTCACAGCATTCATGTCCTTCTGCTTAAAAATTACCTCTGCCAGTGGTTCCAGCCCCATTTCACGGGCCGTGGTTGCACGGGTCTTTCTTTTTGGCTTATAAGGCAGGTAAATATCCTCAAGACGCGTCATGGTTTCGGCAGCCTCGATTTCCGCCTTAAGTTCGGGGGTAAGCTTTTCCTGTTTTTCAATGGACTTGAGAATAGCTTCCCTCCGTGCTTCCAGTTCCCGAAGTTGTTCCAGCCTGTCCCGGATACCTGTAAGAGCAACCTCATCAAGACTGCCGGTAACCTCTTTCCGGTAACGGGCAATGAATGGAATAGTGCCCCCTTCGTCAAGCAGCCTGATTACGGCATTTACCTGGTTGGTGCTTACAGAAAGGTCGCTGGCAATTTTATTGAATATGTTCATGTGTCTGTATTCGAAAGGTCGCAAAAATATCAAAAAATGTAAAAGGCACGAACCTATTCCTGATCAAAGACAATTACTATTCTTCAACAGCACCCGCCTCAGTGTAAAACCTGTACCCATCCTGAAAACGGGACAATGAAACCTTGGTTACATAAGAGCTGTTTTACTTTATTAGTTTTGTGGTCATGAATGAAAAAACGAAGTCTCTTCTGAAGGAATGGGTATTACCGATAGCCATCATCGGGATATTATGGGTAACCGGGTTGCACAGGCCCGTCATTGCATTTATGCAGCGCATGATCCTTACTACAGGAATTATTAAGCCTGATACCGATTTGGAGAATACTGATTTAGGGACGGCTGATTACACCTGGCAATTGTATGACGAGGAAGGTCAGCCCGTATCATTCAGCGCATTCCGGGATAAGGTTGTTTTTATTAATTTCTTTGCCACCTGGTGTCCGCCATGTATTGCGGAGCTGCCGGGAATTCAGAATTTATATGAGGACAGCGCCTCCGATGACGTGGTATTTGTTATCATCTCCCGTGACGATGACCCACAGAAGACCATAGACTTTATGAAACGTAAAGAGTTTGATCTTCCCGTATTTTATGCCAACAGCGTCCCGGACGAATTCATCAGCAATGTGCTTCCGAGTACATTTATCATTGACCGCAACGGAAAAATTGTCTCCCGGCACCATGGTATGGCCGATTACGATAATCAAAAGGTAAGGGACTTTATCTCCGGACTGGCCGGGCAATAACTTTATAATTCACGCAGCTTTTCACGAACCTTCTCCATGCCAGTCGTCGCAGGTTCTTCATAAAGGTATAAATTCGGATGACTGCCAACCGAGGGCATTTTCGGATCGACGATGAATTTGGGAATATCGTGCGGGGCATATTCAATCAGTCCCGCTGCCGGATATACGAGCAAGGAAGTGCCCACCACAATAAAGTAATCCGCCCTGGCAGCAAGCTCAGCGGCTTCGTACATCGCAGGGACCATTTCACCGAACCACACAACATTTGGCCGCAGCTGGGATCCTAATTCACACGTATCCCCCATATTCAACAAATCTCCTTCTATATCATAAATCAATTCGGGATTGCTGGTACTTTGCGACTGGCTGATCCGGCCATGTAAATGGAGCACATTCGAACTGCCGGCTTTTTCGTGCAGGTCATCAATATTTTGTGTGATTACGAAGACCTTAAATTCATTCTCAAGTTCGGCCAGGATCTCGTGCCCCCTGTTGGGCTGTGCCATACGTGCGGCCGCACGTCGCTTGTTATAAAAATCAAGTACCAGCTCAGGGTCCCGCCTCCAGCCTTCCGGGGAGGCAACTGCCATAACATCGTGACCTTCCCAGAGCCCGTCAGCATCCCTGAAAGTGGGAATTCCACTCTCGGCACTGATTCCGGCTCCGCTGAGTGCCACGATCGTCTTCATTCCTTACTTTTTCTTTCTTCTCCCTTTCTTTTCCGGAGCTTTTTCAGCCAGCTCAAGGCATTCCTCGAGGGAAAGCTCTTCCGGCTTCTTATCCTTCGGAATCTTTACATTCTTTCTGCCTACTTTAATATACGGACCATAGCGGCCGTTCAGCACCTGGACATCAGAATTCTCCTCGAATGTTTTTATAAATTTGTTGGCATCGGCCTTACGCTTCTCCTTGATCAGCTCAACCGCACGATCAAACTGGATTGAATAAGGGTCTTCCTCCTTTGGAATTGAAGCGAATTTGTTATCGTGTTTCACGTATGGACCAAATCTTCCGATTCCTATCTGTACCGGTTTCTCCTCAAATTCCCCCAGATCCCTTGGCATTTTGAACAGGTCAAGGGCTTCCTCCAGGGTAATGCTCTCAATAAACTGTCCGTGCCGCAGTCCGGCAAACTTCTTCTCCGGGTCATCGTCTTCTCCCAACTGCACAAGCGGACCAAACCTTCCCAGTCGAGCTACCACGATTTTGCCTGTCTTCGGATCATTTCCGATCTCCCGGGATTTAGGAACATCTGAGCGTTCAATGGTTTCCGTTACCTCAACCTTTGAGTGGAAATCCTTGTAAAAATTCTCGATCATCTTGTTCCATTCCTTGTGCCCCTGGGCGATTTCATCAAATTCCTTCTCTACCTCTGCGGTAAAGCTGTAGTTAGTTACATTCGGAAAATGATCCACCAGGAAATCATTGACGACCATGGCGATATTGGTGGGAAACAGTTTATTCTTTTCTGATCCTGTAATTTCGGTCTGGACCTCTTCCTTCACATCATTCCCGTCAAGCTTAAGCACGTGGTATTCACGCTCCTTGCCTTCACGGGATTCTTTCAATACATAATTCCTTTTCTGAATCGTGGAAATCGTTGGTGCATAGGTGGAAGGACGTCCGATTCCCATTTCCTCCAGTTTCTTAACAAGGCTGGCTTCCGTATACCTGGCAGGATGCCTGGTAAAGCCTTCACGTGCTTTAATTTCACCTGCTTTGAGCACCTCTCCCACCGAAATCGGTGGCAGCATGCCTTTTTGTTCCTCGGCTTCTTCATCATCGGTGGATTCCAGGTAGACCGACAGAAATCCATCAAACTTGATGACTTCACCTGTAGCAGTAAACACCTCATCCGTTGTCGAAATCCCGATAGTAGCCGTGGTTTTTTCAATTTCAGCGTCTGCCATCTGCGAGGCAATAGCCCGTTTCCATATAAGTTCGTACAAGCGCAAGCCGTTACGGTCAAGGTTTGGACTAAGCAAAGTAAAATCAGTCGGACGGATCGCTTCGTGAGCCTCCTGGGCACCACTGGATTTCGTCTTGTATTTTCGCACCTTCACATAATTCTCCCCGAAATCTTTCTTAATTTCATTTGTCGCCCCCTGAATTGCCTCGCCGGACAAATTCACCGAGTCAGTACGCATATAGGAGATTAATCCGCCTTCATAAAGCTTCTGCGCGATCGACATGGTTTGTCCGACCGAAAAACTCAGCTTTCTGCCCGCTTCCTGCTGTAACGTTGAAGTGGTAAACGGCGCCGCCGGGCTTTTCTTGGCGGGCTTCTTCTGCAGGTCATTAATCGTGAATTCAGCACCACTACATTTTTTCAGAAACTCCCTGGCTTCTTCAATCGTATCAAACCTTTTGTTCAGGTCGGCCTGCAATTCCTTTCCATTCCCCACCTCAAATATGGCGGTTACACGGTAGCTTGATTTGGCTTCAAATTTATCGATCTCACGCTCTCTTTCCACCACCAGCCGAACAGCCACCGATTGTACCCTACCGGCCGAAAGACCGGTTTTAATCTTTTTCCAAAGAATAGGTGAAAGCTCAAACCCTACCAGGCGGTCAAGGATACGGCGGGCCTGTTGTGCATTCACAAGATCAAGGTCAATGCCACGGGGATTGGAGATTGCATTATCAATGGCCTTTTTCGTAATCTCACGAAAAACTATGCGCCTTGTATTCTCATCTTTCAGTTTCAGTGCCTCTTTCAGGTGCCAGGAAATGGCCTCTCCTTCACGGTCATCATCACTGGCCAGAAAGATCATTTCTGCATCCTTTACCAGCTTCTTTAATTCCCGGATTACCTCCTTCTTGTCAGCAGAAATTTCGTAGGTGGGCGCAAAACCATTTTCAATATCAATCGCCTTATCCGCCTTTGGCAGGTCCCTGATATGACCGTAACTTGACGTTACTTTATAATCCTTACCGAGGTAACCCTCAATGGTTTTGGCTTTCGCCGGCGACTCAACAATCACTAAATTTTTAGGCATAAGGGCTTGACACGTTATAAATTAGAATCCAAAATTTCACTAAAAAATCGAGAAATAAAATTCTCGTCTTGTTAAATAATTAAATATGAGTTTCGGTACTTTGAACATAAACAATCGCCAATAATAAGAAGTTTAGCAAAAAAATGAGCAAAAAGCTTTACCTCCTCCGGCACGCTTCAGCGCTTGACAAACTGGCAGACCAGAAAGATTTCGAACGCGAACTTAACAGCACCGGAATGCAGAATGCCACGCGTATGGGACTGCACCTGGCCTCCCGGAAAGCCGCCTTTGATATAATTATCAGCAGCCCGGCGGCAAGGGCATTGACTACCGCAACCCTTATCGCCGAACAGCTACATTACGACCCCTCACGGATACATGCAAATGAAAATGTATACGAAGCTTCCGTCAGGTCACTCCTGCAAACGGTCAACCAGTTTAAGGATACCTGGAAGGATGTTCTCCTGGTCGGACACAATCCATCGGTGAGTTACCTTGCCGAGTACCTGTCCAAATATGAGATCGGCCATATTACCACCTGCGGGTTAGTCACGCTCGAGCTGCAGGTAAAAAAATGGGAAGAAGTTTCAGAAGGAACCACCACTTTCGTGAACTATGAGTATCCAGAAATGTTGAATTTTTAATGGAGAATAAACCAACCGAACCAACCAAAGAAGAACTCATTAACTCTTTTGATCCTAACGGACCCGGAATTCCCGGCAAACTCCTGGGACTTCCGTTCACTCCGGAGAACTCAGAATTTGTCATCATTCCTGTCCCCTGGGAAGTAACCGTATCCTACGGTGCCGGAACGGCGGATGGACCGGAAGCTATCCTGGAAGCGTCCTCACAGGTCGATCTCTATTTTCGTGATGTTCCGAACGCCTGGAAACTTGGGGTCTCCATGCTGCCGGTTCCACAAAAACTGAAAAAGGAAAATGCCAAATTCAGGGACCTCGCCTCAAGTTATATTCGATGGCTGGAAGAGAATGACCCGTCGTCTCCCAGGGATAATATGAAGGTTATCCCCAGGGCCATTAATGACATTTGCGAGAAACTGAATATCTATGTCAGGTCACGGGCCCGGCAGCTGCTGGCAGAAGGTAAAATGGTCGGACTCCTCGGGGGGGATCACAGCACCCCGCTGGGCTTCCTGGAGGCACTGGCTGAAAAATACGACCATTTTGGCATCCTGCAGATCGATGCGCATGCAGACCTGCGAAATGCCTACGAGGATTTCACCTACTCTCACGCTTCTATCATGCACAATGCTTTGCAGATTCCCCAGGTGACACGGCTGGTTCAGGTCGGAATCAGGGATTACTGCGAGGAAGAAGTACAGGCTATAAATGCCAATGACCAGCGCATTCAAACGTATTTCGACGACGACATACAGAATCACCTGCTGGAAGGAAATTCATGGAAGTCGGTCTGTGATTCAATCGTCAAGGCCCTGCCGGATGACATTTATATCAGCTTTGATATTGATGGTCTGGACCCAAGGTTCTGTCCGAATACAGGGACCCCGGTTCCGGGCGGACTGGATTTTCAGCAGGTCACTTACCTGATACGGGCCATCGTACGCGCCGGAAAACGGATCATTGGGTTCGACCTGGTCGAGGTGAGTCCGGGGGATAATGACTGGGATGCCAATGTGGGAGCCCGGCTACTGAATATGCTGATCAATTACACCGCCGTCTCTCAGGGGCGCCAACCTGTCAGCAACTGATTTATCCGCTGACAGACATTTCATCATTTTCATGTGGTGAGATTATGTATGAGAATATGGAATGGCTAATTTAGCCGACTTAACCGGTACACTGTGGAGCTATTCAATTCATTCATCAGGGACTTTGCCAACTGGATCTGGGGCATGCCCCTGCTTTTTCTTTTACTGGGAGGCGGTATCTTTTTTCTGATTTACTCACGTTTCATTCCGTTCAGGTTCTTTGGTCATGCAGTCAATGTCCTTCGCGGCAAGTACGATAAGGACGATGACCCCGGACAGATTAATCATTTTGAAGCCTTGTCCACCGCCCTTGCCGCCACTGTCGGAATGGGCAATATCAGCGGTGTGGCTGTGGCAATTGCCATCGGCGGCCCGGGTGCCATTTTCTGGATGTGGATAAGCGCCATCGTAGGAACTGCCACAAAATATTTTACCTGTACCCTGGCTGTACTTTACCGTGGTAAGGATTCTCGCGGGGAGATCCAGGGCGGACCGATGTATGTAATTCGCGAAGGACTGGGCAGAAAGTGGACGCCGTTTGCCATTATGTTTGCTTTGTTCGGTATGATTGGTTGTCTGCCGGTTTTCCAGGCTAATCAACTAACCCAGGCATTCAGGGACATCGTTTTTCAGCCAAACGGCATTGAAGGGGAGATCGTCGATGCGGGATTTCTGACTTTCCGTGATATTGATATGTACATCGGGCTGGTTATTCTCCTGTTTGTGGGACTGGTGATCTTCGGAGGGATCAAGAGGATCGGAAAAGTAGCTTCCAAAATGGTCCCCGCCATGGTCGTGTTGTACTTTATCTCTGTCTTCGGGATCATTCTGATTCACTGGGAAGATGTTCCTTACTTTTTCAATCTGATATTTTCCAATGCGTTCACTGCTGACAATTACAATGGAGATGCGGCATTCGGAGGCATACTGGGCGGACTAATCGTTCTTGGTACACGCCGCGCAGCATTCAGCAACGAAGCGGGCATCGGAACTGCGCCTATGGCACATGGTGCCGCTAAAACCATGGAACCTGTTCGCGAAGGCCTGGTCGCCATGCTCGGGCCGTTTATTGATACTATTGTGGTCTGTACCCTAACCGGCCTGGCAATTCTGCTGACTGGTGTCTGGCAAACCTCTGATTCCAATGGCGTCACGCTTACAGCAGCCGCATTTCAGGAGGCGTTCCCGGGTTTTGGATCCTACATTCTGATGTTATGCATCCTTATTTTTGCCATTACGTCCTTATTCTCCTATTCGTACTACGGAACAAAATGTCTTGGATTTATTATTGGTGCCGAACGCCAGCACTGGTACAATTATTTTTATGTGGTGAGTATTCTGTTCGGTGCGATCAGTACGCTGGAAGCGATCATAAGCCTGATTGACTCGGCCTTTGCGCTCATGGCTATACCCACTATGATATCCGCCGTGCTGCTATCCCCTAAAGTAATGCAGGTGACAAGAAAATACGTGGCAGAACTGAAGGCCTCTTCCCGTCCCTAGCCAAGGAACCAGGAAGCGAGAACTTCGCCGGCATAATAAGCAAGCAGAGCCGCCAGTCCGCCCAGTCCAACCGTTTCGGCGATACCCCTAACCGGAGATTTTTCTGTTATGACACTCTTCATATATCCGATGATCATCAGTCCACCGGCAGTCGCCAGGCAGGAGATCAGAAACAGATTATCGTGAGGCAAATCGGCAACCATGGCCACGATGTAGGCGACAAGCGGTACAATGCCAATCAAATTAAATGAAAGGAAAGTGGCAAATGCCGTCTTAACCGGTGTCTTGTCGTCCTTTGTCATCTCCAGTTCCTCCTTCATCATGGTATCCACCCAGACATCCACATCAGAGGTAATCACCTTGACAACTTTCTCGAGTAATTCTCCTTCAAAACCCTTTGCCCGATAGATTTCCCTGATCTCCTCCACTTCTCTTTCACGCAGATTTTCCACCTCCCAGTATTCGATGGCCTTGTGCTGCTCATATTGCTGACGCTCCGATTTCACGGCAAAATAATTTCCTACGGACATGGAGAATCCGTCGGCAATGAGGTTGGCAAACCCGAATATCAGAATGTAAAAAATCTCCGCATTCGCCCCCGCAGCACCAGAGACCACGGCAAAGGTGGTGATGGCACCGTCGATCCCTCCGTATACAAATTCGGACAGGTACTCTTTCTTGAACCACCAGATGTTCTTCCCTGAATGCAATTCATCTTCAGTGCGCATAGTCAAGGTCTTTAAAATCCCATTTACCTGCTGGGTCAAAATACAAATGTCCGTTCCTGACCTTCATGGGAGAATCAAAGTTATTCTCGAATAACTGGCCCGTTCCCAACCCCTGGTGACCTGTATAATTGAGAATGGCCGTCATCTGGGCGATGGCATTCAGACCGATATTGGATTCGAGCGCTGAGGTGATCCACCAGCCAATATCCCGGTCAACGGCTTCCCTGATCCAGGACCTTGTAGCAGCAATTCCGCCCAACAACGTAGGTTTCAATATAATGAAACGGGGCCCGATCGCATCCAGCAGTTTACCGCGATCATCACCAGTTACGCCGATAAGTTCTTCATCGAGGGCGATGGGTACCGGTGCTGCCCTGCACAGCTCCGCCATTTGTTCCCACTGACCTGACGCTATGGGTTGTTCAATACTATGTAATTGGTATCCGGAAAGCTTTTGCAATTTTTCAAGCGCTTCTCCCGGGGAGAATGCACCATTGGCATCTACCCGAAGAATCTCAACGCCTTCATCGCGGAGTAAGTCAAGAATTTTTAATTCCTGCTCAAAACCTATTGCCCCGATCTTCATTTTTATGCAGGTAAACCCGTCTTGCAGCTTCTTCCTTGCCTGTTCGCGCATAAATGCTTCCTCCCCCATCCAGATCAGCCCATTGATAGGAATCTCTTCTTTTCCTGCTGTAAATGCCGAAGAGAACAACAGTCGCCTTCCACCCTTCCAAAGATCCACCAGCGCCATTTCCAGTGCAAAATGCAGCGCCGGAAGTCCTTCCGGACATAAATTGGCAGCCAGGGTCAGGCACTTATCTTCCGATTCCGGTAGAACAGCCTGCCCGACATCCTCCTTTACATCCTCAAGTACCTCGTCGTAATTGATCCCGTCATCAATACTCAGGCCTGAAAGCGGGGCAACTTCTCCAAGGCCGAAAACTTCCGGGTTTTCAGAATGCCAAATTTTGATGACCCATATTTTCTTTTCCGTCAGTACACCTCTTGAAGTACCTGCACGGAACCTGAATCTCATGGTGTATGGCTTATATTCGAATTTCAACGACACAAGGTAAAATTGACAGATAGTCCGCTCATTTCAAAGCTGACCTCCTATATTTGCAGTCCAAAAAACAAAGTAAGGGAATGCGGGACCTTAAACTCTCCGATTTCACGTACGAATTGCCCGGTGACCGGGTAGCTGAATTTCCCCTTGAAAACAGGGACAGGTCCAGGTTGCTGGTATACCGGGATGAAGAGATCAGTCACCGCATGTTTCATCAACTGCCTGAAATCCTGCCGGACAATTGCACACTCTTTTTTAATAATACCCGGGTAATGCCGGCCCGGCTGATCTTCCACAAAGCCACAGGTGCCAGGATCGAAGTATTTCTACTCGAGCCGGTCGCACCGTCCCGTGACGTCGCTTCCGCCATGGCAGTTACGGGTAATTGCACCTGGAAATGCATGATCGGAAATCTTAAAAAATGGAAGGACGAAGACCTTATTCTCCGAATCCCGCATGAAAAAAGCGAACTTGAACTTACCGCCTCCCTGGAAGATCGTACCCAGGCACTGGTCAGGTTCAGCTGGGATACCGGCAGGTCATTCTCCGGAGTAGTCCACGATGCGGGAAAGCTGCCACTGCCTCCCTATATTAAACGTGAACCCGAGGAATCTGATTACGAGCGATACCAAACCGTATATGCCCGACTGGATGGGGCCGTCGCCGCACCGACAGCCGGACTGCACTTTACGGACAACGTGCTGGGTCAACTCAGCAATAAAGGGGTCAAAATGAATGAACTGACCCTGCATGTGGGAGCAGGCACCTTTCAGCCGGTAAAAGCAGAGAATGTTTCAACCCACCGGATGCATGCAGAAGAAATTGTGATTAAACGGGAGAATATTACTGCATTACTCGATGCGGAAATGCGGATTGCAGTGGGCACTACCAGCATGCGCACTATGGAGTCACTTTTTTGGTATGGTGTCAGGTTATTTCATAATGGTCCGGCTGAATTTATCGTGGGCCAGAACGACCCTTATGAACTGAAGGCAGTAAGCATGGAGGAAAGCCTGATGGCCGTAGTCCATGAGATGGACCGGCAAAAGACCGATTACCTGACCGGGAGGACTGAAATTTTCATTTTCCCGGGATATACTTTTCGTGTATGCGACGGGCTAATTACAAATTTTCATCTGCCGGGCTCCACCCTTATCCTGCTGGTCGCCGCGTTTACCGGGGAAGACTGGCGAAAAATTTATGAGGAGGCGTTATCGAATGATTATCGTTTCCTTAGCTATGGGGACAGCTCCCTCCTGCTACCACGCAGGTGAGAACCGTCCTTTCAAAGCGTTGGTTGATTATGGCATTACTGCATTGATTCCTTTGAGCGGGACAATTCTGACTTCCACTTTTCTGGATTCTTCATTGCTTATTTTTTCATTACTGGTAGCTCCGTAGCCGCGGGCAATGATCCTCCGCCTGACCACTCCTTTGTGGTTAAAGTAGTCGAGTACCGAGATGGCCCGGCGGTTTGACAGCTCCCGGTTATACTCTTCGTTACCTTCAGGAGAAGCATACCCGGATATCTCCACGCCCAGGTCCGGATGCTTATCCAGCAGCTGGTAAAGTCTGGCAAGCTCATCGTGATACGAAGCCTGCAACTCACTCTTATCCAGGTCAAAATAAATGGTCGCATGATGCTTCAGTGCATTCGGATCGTATGAAGCGGGCGCATTGGCCTGTTCCTTTTGCCTGGCGGCCACTTCAGTCACTTCCATCGAAGGAAGAGAGAATATCGTTGTGCCTTCCACCACTTTCTGCTCGAATTTGCTCTCATCACTTTCATCATAATAGTAATTCCTGACTGCCACTTCCACTCGCGGATCTTCCCGGAAATCAACTTCATCAATGGTATTTTCAGCCATGACAAGTTCGAGCAGATAATCAATAGCTTCTTCATCCCCGGCAGCAATCAGGTCGTTCATCAACTCAAACGCATCCACTTCACCGGTCCTTACCATGCGGGCCTCATGTGATTTGTGCAGGTCTGCAACAGCTTCTTCGTGGGTGTCATAAAATGCATTACGCACCTCTACACGCTGACCAACGACCACATCAAACTGCCTGATCTCTTCGAGCATAATCTGCTGATAGAGTTCATAGAAATAGGTCTGACCCGGCACGTTAATATTCAGGGTGTAAGGTAAAAATCCTTCAGACTCAATGATCATATCATAATTTCCTGATGGCGGGAGAATAATCAGATAGTCACCAGTCACAGGGTCCGGCTGATACACAAAATCAAGTTTCTCGCCCGATGAATTATCCACCATATATATGGTTGTTGGAAGTGGTTCACCGGTTTCGCTGTTCAAAATTCTCCCTTTGATCATTGTAAGAGGAATATTGGTTTCCTGTTCCGGCATGTCTATGGAATAAATATCCTGTCCGCCGGTACCACCTTTCCGGTTGGAGGAAAAATATCCGACCCTTCCGTCCGCGCTTAATGTGAAATAGTTATCATCCAGTGTAGTGTTGACCGGGAAACCAAGATTCTCCGGCGCTGTCCATTCCTCATTAAACAGCCTGGTCAGAAAAATATCCCTTCCGCCCATGCTGCCTTTGCCATTCGAGGTAAAGTACAAGGTCCACTGGTCCGGGTGAATGAACGGCGCGTCTTCATCTGCCGCTGTATTTACAGTCGGTCCAAGGTTTTCAGCCCTGCCCCAGGTTCCGTCCTCGTTCTTATGTGAGACGTAAATATCCAAACCACCGTACCCTTGCGGACGGTTACTGGCAAAATAGATCGTCTTACCATCGGGAGTGATACTTCCGGTTGATTCCAGGTATTTTGAATTGATGGCTGGTCCCAGCGGTGCTGGTTTCGTCCACGATTCGCCCCGCTTATCGATCATATACAGGTCGCCAGTCCCATCGGGACCACCAATAAAGATCAGCATATGCTGTCCGTCTGAAGATATTCCGGCCGTCCCGACATTGTATTCTGAAGCGATGTCAATGAGGACAGGTTGTGTCCAGCCACCGGCACTTTTCCGGGCGAAATAAATCTCCTCGATAAATTTATCCGTGGTCCTGGTCTTGCCGTCATTCGGACGAAGCTTGGTAAAAGCCATTACTGCCTGATCGGCGGAAACCACCGGGTTATACTCGGTAAGTGAAGAGTTGATCATTGACCCCGGGTTGTTCACTTTCACATCCCTGGGTTGTGACATATATTTCCTTGCGTTTGACACCATTTCCAGTGTGGCGTCAATTTCCTTAATGAGCTTCTGGTCTGATTTTATCGTTTTCCTGAAATCCTTCAGCGTTTGCTGGGCCTTGTCCAGCTGTCCGTCCCACAAATACAATTCTCCAAGACGCATATTGACCTGATCATGAAATTGCTTCATATCAGACTGAAGCACTTTTTCGAAATGGGGAATGGCCCGGATCCGGTCTTCGGTGGCTTCTTCCTCATCATAGCATAACGCCAGACGATAATGCACCATAGGATCATCCACTCCTCCGGCGATTGCTTCCTGGTAAATCGGCAGCGCCTTGTCGTAACTTCGTAATTTGAAATATCGATCTGCGGTATTCAGATCGGATTGTGCGTATACAGTACCTGCTATCAGTAGCAGCAGGCTGACAAAAAATATGTTTCTCATGTAAACAGCGTCAGGTCAAACTCAAAAACTAACACTGTATATCAGGAAAACCTGCTTCAGGTAACCTCAAAGGCCGTTTAAAGATGCGGAAAACAGGTGGCTGGGGAGTATTATTCGAATCTGAGGGATTCTATCGGATCCATCCGGGAGGCTTTGCTCGCCGGGTAGTATCCGCTGATCAGTCCGACCACCACACAAACCACGATACCCACGAACATCCAGACCCAGGGGATCACGATCCGGTTAATATCCATCAGACGGGCGGTCAGGTTTCCGGCAAGAATACCAAGCAGCACTCCTGCAATGCCTCCGAGCAGGCAAATAACAATGGCCTCTATCAGAAACTGCTGGCGAATGCGCATCGTGGTGGCTCCAAGCGCCTTTCGTATCCCGATCTCCCTTGTACGTTCGGTGACGGTCACCAGCATGATGTTCATCAGGGCGATACATGCACCCAGCAGGGTAATAAAACTGACCGTAAATCCGCCTATACGCAATCTGCTGGAAATCTCTTCCATGGTTTCGGCAACTGACTGGCTTTGGTTTATTTCAAATGAATCTTCCCTTCCAACCGGATCCCTCCTGATCTTGCGCATCAGTAAGGTCGCTTCCCCCATAGCAATATCCATATCAACACCTTCCGGAATACCTACAATCATCGATGCCGGAATGCTTCGGCCGTCGGCCTGGTTCATGGTATTTTTATATGGAAGAAAGACTGTATTGTCAGGTCCGCCGCCACGGCCAAAACTACCTTTCTCTTCCAGGAGCCCGATAACCTTATAGCGTGTGCCACGGTAGGTTATTTCAGCGTCGTCCAGTGAATCCGGACTGTTCAATAATTTATTCCAGACCGTCGCTCCAAGTATGGCCACATTCGAACCATTCTGGACTTCCAGTCCTGAAAAATTCCGTCCGCGGATAATTTCAAGCCCCTGCAAGGCAAGAGTTTGTTCGTTTCCACCTGTAATACGGACATTCGGATTGGTTTTTAGCGATCCGCGCTTGATCTCAGCGATTCCGGTGAGACTGGTTTCGATGCTTATGTTGGACTGTATTGAATAGAGCTCACTAAACTCTTCAAACTGATGAAGTTTCAGGTCTTCGTAAACCCGCTGGCTGCGCCCACCCTGAATCTGGGAAGTGCGCTTGTTCCTGATATCGAAATTTCTGAGTCCTACATCTGCCAGGTTGTCCGTCACGGAATACTGAATCCCATCGATAGCGGTAAGAATTCCCACAAGTGCCGTGATGCCAAAGGTAATAATCAATGCCGTCAGAACGGTACGCAGTAAATTTGCCTTGATTGATTTCAGTCCTTCCCGTATGTTCTCTGCCAAATCCATAGTTCGATGAAACTAATATAGTTAATTCAGTTGTTGACGGGTAAGGATATTCCGTGATTAGGCAAAATCACGTTTTATCGGTAGATTTAACTGGTGAAATTTTGATGTTTATGAGGCGATTACTATTAACGGCGATTATACTGTTCGGATTTGGGTACTCCTATGCGAGTTATGTATTTATACCAATGGATGAGGAACAATCAAATCACCTTAAAGCCTATGGCATTGCCTACTGGGTACTTCAGAATGATATTGAAGTAGACTGGCTTCTTAATTACCGCGGTGGCAGCTTCATGTTCAAATATTACCAGAAGTTCGAGAATGAATTGATCATTCGCGGGGTCAGTTACCAGGTGATCAGTGATGCCCAGTCAAACCAGATCGTTTCCGATATCGCCAGTCCATCCTCCAATACGGACATCATGCGGCTGGACAAGTTTCCAAAAATTGCGGTCTATTCTCCAAAAAGCAAGCAACCCTGGGATGACGCGGTTACCCTGGTCCTTACCTATGCGGAAATTCCGTACGATGTGATATTTGACGATGAGGTACTTGACGGCAGCCTGCCACAGTATGACTGGCTTCATTTGCACCACGAAGATTTTACGGGGCAGTATGGTAAATTCTACAGCTCGTACCGGAATTTTCCCTGGTATATTGAACAGCAGAGGGAATTTGAAGCGTCGGCCCGAAAGCACGGTTTTGCCAAGGTTTCGCTGCTGAAGCTTGCGGTTGTGAAGAAATTCAGGGAGTTCGTCAGTGGCGGCGGTTTCCTTTTTGCCATGTGTTCTGCGACAGACACCTATGATATTGCTTTGGCAGCCGAGGGAGTCGATATTGCGGAGCGTATGTACGATGGCGATCCCGCTGATCCCAATGCCCAGGAAAAGCTTAACTATTCCAATACATTTGCCTTTGAGAATTTCTACCTGGAGCAGGATCCGTATGAATATGAGTATTCCAACATAGACAACCAGTTTACCGAACGTGGCTTGCGGGAAGAAAATGACTATTTCTCCCTTTTTGAGTTTTCGGCGAAATGGGATCCTATTCCAACAATGCTCACCCAGAATCACCAGAAAGTGATCAAAGGTTTTTATGGCCAGACCACCGGGTACAAGAAATCCCTGGTAAAGCCTGATGTAGTTATTATGGGGGAAAACAGGTCCATCTCAGAAGTTAAATACGTGCATGGAGTATTTGGAAAAGGTTTCTGGACATTTTATGGCGGTCATGACCCTGAGGACTACCAGCACATGGTCAACGAAGAACCTACTGACCTGAACCTGCATCCTAACTCTCCCGGGTACAGGCTCATATTGAACAACATCCTGTTCCCGGCCGCAAGAAAGAAGAAGCAAAAAACCTAATGCATTCGGTCAGGTCTTGGCTCGAGCGATTCAATAATACGGGCTTCTTCCTGAAGTATCTCTTTCCAGCGACGCATCACCTGCTCTTCGGGTAAATAGTTTTTTGCCAGCTGGATAAAGGTCTTATAGTGCCCCGCTTCGGAAACCATGAGTTCGTAATAGAACTTACTCAGTTCTTCATCCGGAATATTCTTCCATAAAAGTCTGAACCGCTCACAACTGCGTGCTTCTATCAGCGCATTGAACAGTAGTTTCTCCACGAGCTGTGTTTCGCGGCTGCCTCCCTTTTTTTCAATTTTACCCAGCGCGGCTACGTATTCGTCACGTCGTTTATGTCCGAGTGAATAACCTCTTTTATTCAGCTGATCCAGTACACGTTCAAAATGGGCCCATTCTTCGGCGACAATTGGGGTCAGCGTATCCACGACTTCCTTTTTATCCGGAAATTTTACTATCAGTGAAATACAGCTTGTAGCTGCTTTTTGCTCACAAAACGCGTGATCCACCAGGATGTCTTCCAGGTGCATGGAAGCAATATCTGCCCAGCGCGGATCTGTTGGCAACTGAAGCCCTAATACCTGCTTTTCGTTTTCCTCAATCATAAAAAGACCAGTCTACACCAAAATCAAAGACGGTTGTCTGCCCGGGATAGTAAGGAGTGGCAAAATACCCGCCGTCGGAGAATAACTCATATATATTATTGACCTTCAGGAAAAACCTCCCCCTGTTGACCTTTCCGTTTACAAAAAAGTCAATAACCGGATAGCTGTATACTTCGAACCGGTCCTGTACATAATACTGCATGATGGCAGGGTCATATCCCAGTGCATAATAATCGGATTTCCACAGGATATCAAATCCGGTTTGTATTTCAAGATTGCCTTTAAACAGAATATTGTGATAGGCAAGCTGGGTAAGTGTAAATAACTCGGGAACCTGTATGGCCTCAGCTGAAGAACCGCTGACATTTGTATATCTGACCGTGGTGGAGAGTGTCATTCTCCTGAAAAAATTAAGTGTGAACTTTAATTGCGGACTTATCACACTTATGTCACCCCCGGCCTGAACCGGAGCCGCATTATAACCAACAGTTTCCTGTTCAATTATTATGGGGTATTCCCTGAAGTAAATGTAATTGGTATACAATCCGTAGGACATATCAGGCTCAAGCAATAATGGTCCGAGCGGGATCCGGAACCCGGCAGAAAAACGCGTGGAAACGGGGAGATCAAAATCATTGACCCACGCATTGTGACTACCCAGGTATGCCTTCTGCATATAGGTTGGTTCGTTTCCCGTGCTGATTGCCTCCGCGTGAAACCATGAATTCCTGATCCTTCCACCCAGCCTGTAATTGCCTTTCAACTGCAATTCCCCAAATGCTTCAATGTAACTCAGGCTGTCATTGCCAAAACGCAAGTTGAACCCCCCGAAGCTCTCAAGGTAATTTGTGTCGAAATCCAGTGAGTCCTCCACGATGTATTTGTATTCGTAATTCACCTGGCGGGCCTTGTAATAAAAGCTGTAAAATGTCTTTCCGGCGTCCCCTTTAATACCTGCCTCATTCACGTAAAGAACGATTTTCGACCGGTCACGGACCGGCAGGGAATCAATATACACCTCGGTGAAATAAGTGTCATTCAGGTTTTCATCATTGAAATCATTCTGTTGTTTGTACCGGTCAAATTCATGGTACAACTGAGCGATTTTGCCAATGGTGTACTGTTGATACAAATGGTAATTCGTTCGCAACTCGACGGTTTCAGCAGACCGAAGCGCGATCTGCCGGTTCTCATCAAAAAACTGAGGATCATCCGGGTCGCCTGTTTCCGAAACCACACCACCGTATTCCTGAACCACGTGCCGGTTCCGGTTAAAATATCCCAGGGCGCGGTACCTCCCGTTAGGCGATATATAACTGCCGTGAAGGTCATAATATACCCCCTGTGCATTTCGGTCGCCCCGCCCCTGGCGCTCAATCTGCTTATCAATAAAGTAGCCGTGATACCTGAACCCAAAATTGATACGCTCGTTGATATTTCGGGAATACCTGGCTTCCGTAATCGCGCGCCCCTGGCCGCCCCAGATTATCCTGAACTTACTGTATGGCGATTTGGTATCGTAATAGCGAATATCATCCGTTCCGCTGTAATAGGAATCATATATGGAAATGCCCGAAGTTGCCCCGATCTGGTCAGGCAATACCGGAAATATCGGGTTCAGAGCGGTTCCGATGTTTCCGAGATTCTGGTACATGTATCCGGACTCGGGCACCACCCAGTAACGATGAAGGTTGGTTACCGCAGTATCAATGAAATTAAACTCAGGCCGGTTGAATTTCACGGAAGGCTGTGTATAAAAACGGGTGGTAGTCGGACCATAAACCTGCTTTGTGGTATCATCCAGGATACGTGATCCGCGCCTGTCTTCTTCCTTTTCATCCTGCACATCAATGATTTGTGCGGTACTGTCCACCAGCGGTAACAGCAAAATAAAAAGTAACAGACTGCCTGTTAAAAAATTTCTCACGCGGCAAAATTAACTAAATTGACCTAACTACATCTTGATTCGGCTACTTTCAGGAGCTCCGCATCAAATTTATCCCTGTCATGCAAAAACCGAACCTCAATAGGCACATACAATATGGTAAAGGAATTCAGCTCTTCCCAAATACCTGATTCCCGTAATCGCATCAGGTCCTTCTCTGTTGTCACCAGGGCAGCATTGTTTGAACCAAGCCTTTTACTGATCTTTTCAATGTCGGATTTACTGAAGGAGTGGTGATCAGGGAATTGCAAATGTTCACGGACCTCATATTGCTTCTGCAGGTGACTGGCCAGCGGAGCAGGGTCTGCAATACCTGTGACCATCACCAGGGGTTGGTTTTTTTTGAATACGCCTGAAGCCGCCACTGGCAACCCATAGTTGATAGCGGTAAAATATAACGGAACACCAGGTGCGTACCGACCTGTTTCCTTTCGCATTTGGGCCTGAATCGAAACATCGAGTTCGTCCGGACATTTGGTTATCACGATGGCATCTGCCCGTCGGGCACCTTTTCTTTTTTCACGCAAGCGGCCTGAAGGCATGACATGGTCATTATAAAAAGGTCTGGAGAATTCCGTAACCAGGATTTGAAAATCGGGCAGCACTGAACGGTGCTGGTAGGCGTCGTCCATCAGGATGATGTCAGTCCCTGGCTCTTCCGCCAGGATGAACGGAATTGCCAGCGCCCGGCGTTCTCCCACGGCTACATGTATATCGCTGAACTTTGTAAAATACTGGAACGGTTCGTCGCCGATGGTGCCGGCACTGTCATTCTCCCGGGCCATCCGGAAACCACGTGTTTTTCTGCCATACCCACGGCTGAGTGTTGATACTTCGTATTTTTTAGAAAACATCCGGATCAGGTATTCGGTCATCGGCGTTTTCCCGGAACCGCCGACAGAAAGATTCCCCACACTTATTACGCAACTGTCAAAATGAAAGGACTTTCGCAGGTCCCGGTCATACAGATAATTCCGGAATTGCATGATGCCTCCATACATCCAGGAAAAGGGTCTTAGTAACAATCCTAAAAGATCCATGAAGATTCTGTGAGGAGAATAATTTCCATAACTTTGAGTTGTTCACAAAATTGGTCAAATATGGCTAAAATCAAAGATGTTATTGCCCATTTGGAGAATCTTGCTCCAAAGTCATTGCAGGAATCCTACGATAATTCCGGACTACTGACAGGAGACCGCGATGCAGAAGTGACTGGTGTGCTCATTACCCTGGACACAACTGAGGAAGTCGTGGCCGAAGCGGTGAATAAGGGTTGCAATATGATCGTATCCCATCACCCTGTTATATTCAGGGGACTGAAAAGTCTAACAGGGAAGAATTATGTCGAACGTACGGTTATTGATGCCATCCGAAATGACATCGCCGTGTATGCCATCCACACCAACCTGGATAACATTCGATCCGGGGTGAACCACAAGATAGCGCAAAAGCTGGGCCTGGAGAATACTAGAATCCTTGCTCCTAAAAAAGGGGAATTATTGAAGCTGGTTACGTTCGTACCACTACCGCAGCTGGATGCTGTGACGGAAGCATTGTGGAAAGCTGGTGCCGGCAATATCGGAAACTATGACCAATGCAGTTTTCAGCTGAAAGGAACCGGCACCTTCCGGCCTAATGAGGATGCCACCCCGACCATTGGTTCGGCCATGGAATACGAACAGGTAACTGAAATGAGGCTGGAAGTAATTTTACCAGCGAGCCATGAGTCAAAAGTGATTTCAGCACTTCATGAAAGTCATCCCTATGAGGAAGTTGCCTACTACCTCAGTACGCTGAACAATATCAACCAGGATACCGGCGCCGGCATGATCGGTGATTTACCCGAGATCATGGAACCATCGGCCTTCCTTAAACAGTTAAAAAATCAGATGGAACTATCGGTGATACGCCATACCACACCGGCCGGCAAATACGTGAAGCGAATTGCCGTATGCGGGGGCAGCGGAAGCTTCCTGCTGGAGAATGCAAAACGGGCCGGAGCAGATGTGTTTATCACGGCAGACATCAAATACCACGAGTTCTTTGACGCCGAATTGAAAGTCATGATCGCCGACATCGGACACTACGAAAGTGAGGTATTTACAAAAGAATTAATTTATGATATTTTAAGTAAAAAATTCACTAAATTTGCACTCCAATTATCGGAAACTGTAACAAATCCTATCAGCTACTTTTAATACATGGAAAACACCACAGTTGCACAAAAACTTGAAGCGCTCGTCAAGCTTCAATCAATTGACACTAAGCTGGATAACATAAAAAAATTGCGGGGAGATCTCCCTGATGAGGTTCAGGACCTGGAAGATGAGGTGGAAGGCTATAAAACTCGCTTGAGCCGGTTCAACGGTGAACTGGATGATCTTGAGCAGTCGATCAAGGACTTCAAAACATCCATTAAAGATTCTGAAAAACTCATCCAGAAATATTCTGAGCAGCAGATGAATGTTCGCAATAACCGCGAATATGATGCAATCTCAAAGGAGATGGAACTTCAGCAGTTGGAAATCCAGATTTTAGAGAAAAAGATCAAGGAGGCACATGTCCAGGTCGACCGGAAAAAGGAAGATGTGGAAGCAACCGAAAACCTGATCAATGAGCGGAGCGCTGATCTTGAAAGCAAGCAAAAAGAACTGGAGGAAATCCTGTCTGACAGCAAGGAAGAGGAAGAAAAACTGAATACCGACCGTGATAAGGCAGTAAAGAAAATTGAGCCGAAGCTTCACAAGTACTATGAGAAACTTCGCGCCAACCTGTCAAACGGACTGGCTGTTGTAACCGTCAAACGCGGCGCAGCCGAAGGTTGTAATATTATTATTCCTCCTCAGAAGATCGCAGAGATCCGTGAGAAGAAAAAGATCGTCATCGACGAGCACTCCGGACGGATACTGGCAGATGTTGACATGGAATCCCTTGAAGAGGAAAAACCGAAGCGAACCTCCAGAAGGAAGAAGAAAGCCAAATAAAAAATATAGCCCTGGTATTCCCATACCGGGGTTTTCTTTTTTTATTAAGGCAACTTCACTGCTTTTTCCTAGCTTAATCAAATGAAGCAGTACTTAAGGTATACCCTGGCTATTCTGCTCGCTACCGGAATGTCAATTCCTTTGCGCGCGCAGACACCCCGGTCAGACGACCTTCGTACATACCGGCAGCTGCTTTCAGACGGGACGTATGTGTCACCGCTTTCCGGATCTCCTTTCAGCCGTTATCTTGAAGGATACCAGCTTTTTCTGTCCACTGCATTACACGCCGGTGATTCTGCCATTGACGCTTATTTTGAACGAATGGAAGAACTGGAAGATACGCTTGACGAATCGGACCCCTTTTTCACATACACAGAAGCTGAATTCAAACTACAGGAAGCATTTATTGAGTTAAAGGCCGGTAACGAATTATCTGCCGCCTGGAAACTCAGACAGGCGTATAAACTAGCTGAAAATGCTCTGGATGAACCAGGCGCAAATCCCGCGCTGCACAAAACGATGGGCGTCATGCAATGCCTGATCGGGTCCATCCCGGAAAAAATGCAATGGATCCCTTCCCTGTTCGGGATCGATGGCTCCATTGATGAAGGAATTGAACAGCTCAATACCGCATGCCGGCAAGCTGAATGGGTGTGTACCGAGGCAAATCTGCTGCTGGCACTGAGTCACTCCTACCTGCTAAATGAAGATGAGGCCGCCATACAGTATGCTGCTGACGCCCTGCATTCTCCTGTAAACCAACCTCTGCCTGCTTACCTGCTGATGAATATATATATGCGGGGTCACCGAACCGATTCGGCCTTGTTGCAATTTGGCCATCTTTCCGAAAAAAAGCGTGATGCCATACCTCAGCTGTATTATATGGCCGGCAATGCCTACCTGCAGTCAGGAGATTTTGGCGCTGCACGTGAAAATTATCTGGCTTATATCGAATCGGATGGATCCCCTGACTTTATACGCGATTCCTGGTATAAAACAGGTCTTGCCTGGTGGCTGGAAGGAAATGAGGAAAAGGCGTTATCGGCCATGGAGAATGTAATGCTGACCGGGGTGAACGAAACCGAAGCCGACCGGTATGCAACCAGCCATGCACAGCTTCCCCTGCCGGATCCTGTAATTCTGCGGATAAGGTTTCTCACGGATGGTGGATTTTTTCAGGATGCACGCCAACTGGTTCAGGAAACCGATGCCTCCCGGTTTACGGACCCAAAGGTTAAAACAGAATATATTTACCGTTCGGCCCGCCTGGATCATCTGACAGGTGATACGACTGCAGCACTCCTTGGGTACGCACAAGTGGTTGATCAACAGGGAGATGAGTCATGGTACTATGCCCCCAATTCATGCCTGATGTCGGGGTACCTCCTGGCCGGACGGGACCGGGAGAAGGCCGCCGAATGGTTCAGGAAAGTTCGTGACTACCGGAATTATGAATACGAAAAAGGAATTGAGCGGCAGGCCCAGGCAGCACTTAATCACCTGGATTAGCCAGGTGAGTCCTGTCGTTGAATTTTTCGATTTGAAACATTGATCCGGTAAAATTCACCAGGTAAAGTCCCAGGTTCGTATGATCGAACTGGTCCATACATTTGAGCGGATAATTCAACATCTGACATAGGAAAATACGCATGGCCCGGCCGTGCATACAAATCAGGATGGTTTCCTCATCGTCGTGTCCCATGATGTGGTCAAGAGCCTCGCGCTGACGGTCATAAACATCCTGCGGGCTTTCCCCCCCTTCAATCCGGAGCGTAGTATTACCATCACGCCATGATTTGATGACCCCGTGATAGTAGGCATCTTCTTCCGGCGTAATCTCTATACCCTCTCGATATCCCCAGTTTATTTCATTCAGTCCGCTCAGCTTCTGATGTGGAATTCCCAGGTCGATAAAGGATTGTACAGACTGAATACTGCGTTTCAGCACACTCGTGTATACCTTGTCAAAAGGAATATTCTGGTAGGCGTCAAAAAACAATCCGGCCTGGCGAATACCTGTATTGTTCAGGCTGGCATCAATGCCGCTGCCCTGTACAATACCCTTCAGATTGTAATCAGTCTGTCCGTGGCGAACCAAATATATTTTTTTGCTTTTCAAAATGTCCCTATTTTTAGCGTGCAAAAATAACTTTTTTTATCAATTGCCATGTTCGATACAGGAACAACTCTGGAATCCCTGAACAAAATGTGCCAAAATACCATGATGGAGCACCTGGGAATCGTTTTTACCGAGATAGGCGCCGATTATGTGAAGGCTACCATGCCTGTTGATCATCGCCACCATCAGCCATACGGATTACTACACGGCGGGGCCAGCGTTTCCCTGGCTGAATCGCTCGGAAGTGTTGCCGCACATATGACGGTGGACAGTGAGAAGTTTCACACCGTCGGACTTGAAATCAATGCCAATCATATCCGATCGGTGCGTTCCGGTATAGTTACAGGAATTGCCCGCCCGCTGCATACAGGAAAAAGCACGCAGGTGTGGGAGATCCGGATTACAAACGAACAGGACCAGCTTACTTGTGTTAGTAGGTTAACTGTGGCAATAATCAGCGTATAATGTCAAAAGCGATTACCGAAAACGAAAAGGTTCGGCTGGACTCATTGCAGGCGATTTCACGTATTCTTGCGTATTGCAGGAATCATTCCTATGGGTTGGCCATCTGGCGGGATCCGCTTACCGGGACAACGCAGGGTGTCATTGATTTTTATGAAACTGAATATTCGGAGAAGGTTTTGCTGGAAGAGATGGAAAGCGGCTTTTTGTTTGCACCATATAACCGCAATGATAATCCGCATTTCATAAAAGCGTGTGTCCATTTTGTTATTGACAGCGAATTGGAGTTCCTGTCCGGGGGAAGCTATGAAATTCAGAAAATCAGAGAAGCATTAACCAAAACCTCAGATCAAACTTCCGGGTCGACATCTTTGAATGATTTGACGGAGAATGGCCGGGAGCAGCAGGAGTATATCAACCTGGTGGAGCGCGCGGTTGAGGCGATTCATGCCGGAAAATTTATTAAGGTGGTTCCTTCCAGAAGCCGCACCTGTAAAATTGGCTCACTCGATATTCCCGGACTTTTCATGGCATTGAACAAGACCTATGCGAATGCCTTCGTGAGTATTACCAGTACACCCGAACATGGCATATGGATGGGAGCATCGCCGGAATTGCTGGTCCGCCTGACAGAAGGAAGATTTTTTGAAACTATTGCCCTGGCCGGCACACAGCCCTACCGGGAGGAAGTTTCTCCGGGTGACGTTGCCTGGACCCAAAAGGAAATTGAAGAGCAGGCGCTTGTTAGCCGTTATATTATAAATTGCTTCAAAAAGATCCGTCTTCGCGAATTTGAAGAGGCAGGTCCAAAAACGGTGGCAGCGGGGAATCTTATTCATCTGAAGACCCGGTTCATTGTTGATATGGAGGCGACAGGATTTTCAAATCTCGGATCTGTTATGCTTGAATTACTGCACCCCACTTCGGCCATCTGCGGGATGCCCCTGGATGCGGCAGAGAAATGGCTGAAGGAGAATGAAAGGTACGACCGAGAATTTTTCAGTGGTTACCTGGGACCAGTCAATATCCAGGACCAAACGTCCCTGTTTGTTAACCTGCGGTGTATGAAAATAGACAATTCCTCCGTTCGTTTCTTTGCGGGAGCCGGAGTTACCGAAGATTCCCGGCCGGAAAAGGAATGGCTGGAAACGGAAATGAAAATGAACACGCTATTAAACGTAATCCGTGAACATACAACCGATCTTTAATATTGCGGAAATCCTGGCTCGTCTGGGTGTCAGGGAGGCCGTACTTTCTCCCGGATCGAGAAACGCACCATTGATCATGGCGTTTGCCAGGCATCCGGATATTACCTGCTACAGCATATCCGACGAACGTTCGGCCGCTTTCGTGGCGCTGGGAATGGCCCGTGTGCGCCGGTTACCGGTAGTCCTGGCCTGCACTTCAGGCAGTGCCGCTCTCAATTATTCTCCGGCTGTTGCCGAAGCGTATTTTCAGCAAATACCCCTGATAGTTCTGACTGCCGACCGGCCGCCTGAATGGGTGGCCCAGCTGGACGGACAGACCATCTGGCAAAACGGAATCTACGGACCTCATGTAAAAAAGAGCATTCAGCTGCAGGCAGACCTGGAACATAAAGATGCGCAATGGCATGTGCACCGGGCCGCATCCGAGGCCTGGCTTGCTGCAACAGCCTTTCCGGCCGGACCGGTTCATATCAATACACCCTTTCGGGAACCATTTTACCCTGAACAGGATGATGAAATGTATTTTAACTCGGATTTGCCCGTCCACGCTGAGGTAACAGGTCAGGCAGCTCTTTCCGGGGATACTATTGATAGCATCGCCGCCGAACTGGACACGTATCCGCGAAAACTAATCATTGGCGGCCAGCATCCGCAAAGTAAGCCATTGTCTTCTGCCCTCGCTGATTTCACAGATGCCGGAAGCATACCGGTAATAGGAGATATCCTTTCCAACCTGCATTCAATTCCCCATGTATTCAAACTTGCGGATCTCTATGCGGTTGATGAAAAACCGGACGTCTACAATCACCTCAAACCAGATCTGCTGATCACATTCGGTCAGTCCATCATTTCCAAGAATGTTAAGCTGTTTCTTCGGAAGAACCGTCCCGCTGCTCACTGGCATATACAGGAAGCGGGACCGGTTGCTGATACCTATCAGTCCGTCAGCAGGGTAATCAGGTGCTCGCCGGAAGAGTTTTTCCGATCGTTCACCGGATCTGTGACCTCATCTGGCTTCGAGGCACAGAAACAGGAGAATTACCTGCAGCTGTTTCATATTGAAGAGCGAAAAATTCAGCGATTTACGGATGATTTTTTCCAGGATCAGCCACTGGGAGAATTTGAGATGGTTCGTACCTTGCTCAATCAGTTGCCGGAATCATGTCACCTTCATCTCGCTAATTCCATGGCGGTGAGGTATGCCAACTGGTGCGGGATACCGGACAATCTTCCGGAAACGGAAGTCATGGCCAACCGTGGCACGAGTGGTATTGACGGGTGCACTTCCACCGCCGTCGGCAGTGCCCTGGCCTCCGGAAAGCTGACCATCCTGATTACCGGGGATGTCGGATTCTTTTATGACAGGAATGCATTCTGGCATAATTACCCACTCGGAAACCTGCGTATCCTGCTTCTGAATAACCATGGGGGCGGCATCTTTCGAATGATAAGCGGTCCGGGTCAGTTGCCCGAGCTGGAGGAGTTCTTTGAAACAAGACAGGCTCTGACGGCACGCTCCCTTGCCGAAGAATTCGGTTTTGAATATTTGTTATGTGATAAGAAGAGCAAGACCACCCATTTTATTAACGATTTCCTGAAGGAAGATAAGCGTCCCAAAATTCTCGAAGTGGAAACAGAGGGCCCTGTTAATCAGGAAATACTACGATATTTTAAACAAGGTGTGAACAGGTTGTAACTCACGGGTGTAGTCCCGGCTTCATTCTCCCCTGATAAAGAAATAAGACCATTTATATGAATTCATCAGGACAAGCCATAGCTAAGGCTTAAATTTCCCCTATGAAAAAATTAATCCTGCCTGTTCTGCTTGCGTTGTTGTTTGCCGGTTGCAAAGCGCAGAAAAAAGCCGGGGAAGCTTCCTCGAAATCGGAGAATACGGAAAAAAAGAGTCCGTACGAAAAAATTGTAACCTCCTCCACAGAAAGTGATGACGGACTTTTCCTCGTTCACCGGAATGATGACAAAGTCTATTATGAAATTCCGGACAGCCTCCTTGGACGGGAAATGTTATGGATCAGCCGTATTGCGGCTCTGCCTGCCAATTACGGTGGTGGCTACGTGAATGCCGGATCCAAAACTAATGAACAGGTAGTCAGGTGGATTAAGAAATACGATAAAATTCTGCTGAGAGAAGTTTCATTCAATGCGGTGGCGGCTGATTCCCTTCCCATCTATCAGTCGGTAACCGCCAATAATTTTGAGCCCATTGTTTTCAGTTTCGATATTGAAGCGACTAATCCTTCGGGTAATGGAACGCTTATTGACGTGACGGACCTATTTACTGAAGACGTGAGTTCATTAAGTCCGCTGAGCGGCAGGCTGCGTAAGTCTTACCAGGTCAGACGGCTCGACAGCGACCGGACTTTTATTGAAAGTGTTAAAAGTTTCCCGCTCAATATTGAAGTGAAACATGACTTAACCTTTGAAGCTTCGGAACCTCCCTCTTCTGAAAAGACCGGCACTTTATCATTCAGAATGAATCAATCCATGGTCCTGCTCCCGGAGGAAAAAATGGAAGTACGTCCCTATGACGAACGGGTGGGCTGGTTTACAGTCAGCCAGATCGATTACGGTTCCCCATTACTGAAAGCAGACCAGAAACGCTATATCCGCAGGTGGAAGCTGGTACCCAGCGATCCGGAAGCCTATGCTCGTGGTGAACTGGTAGAGCCGGTCAAACCTATTGTTTACTACCTCGACCCGGCAACCCCTGCTCAATTCAGAAAATATTTCCGGGAAGGCATTGAGCTCTGGCAGCAGGCCTTTGAAACGGCCGGTTTCAAAAATGCCATAATTGCCAAAGACCCTCCTACGCCCGAAGAGGATCCTGATTTCAGCCCGGAAGATGTGCGCTATTCGGTGGTGAGGTATGTTGCCAGTACCACGCGTAACGCCGTTGGCCCGAGTGTTTCTGATCCACGCACCGGGGAAATTATTGAAAGTGATATCATCTGGTACCACAATCATCTTCGTTCGTACAGAAACCGCTATCTGCTGGAAATTTACGAGCCGATGCGGTTGCGCCATTCGGTGACTCTGGGACTGCCCCGGCATTACGACCACGGATGGGTCCTGGAATCAGTGCGGGAACATCTCGGCATTCTGGACGCGATTGTCAGTGGTGATCCGGCGGTCGCCCGGCAACTGTTCTGCGATCATCTGGTGATAGGCCTGGAGGTCCGGTCGCGCATTTTCGAGACGCTGCATGTTGCTGTGCAGCCGGATCTTTATCGGAAGGTGGTCGGGGCGTGAATTATGTCGACAGAATCGCGAGCTGGCATTCCGGTGAGCCGGTCAGCGATCTTGGGTCCTCTGCGCTGGCGCCCGGTGATTTTCCGGTTGTCTCCTATGACCTGAACCGTCTGAAAACTGAAATTGACCGCGATTCCATTTCCCGGGGACCGGCGACGCTGTGGCGTTATGCCGCCTTGCTGCCGGTGGAAACACCGGAAGCTGCCGTCAGCCTTGCCGAGGGCTGGACGCCGATGCTGGCGACGCCGTCGCTGGGCCGTCATCTCGGTTATGACCGGCTGTTCCTGAAGGATGAGGGGCGCCATCCCTCCGGCACCTTCAAGGACCGTGGTGCCAGTGTTTCCATTACCCGCCTGCGTGAACTTGGCGTGACGACGGTTGTCCATAACAGCTCCGGTAATGCCGGTGGTTCCTGGGGTATGTATGCGGCGCGTGCCGGTATGCGCTGCGTCAATCTGATGCCCGACGATGTGTTGCCGGCCAGCCTGCAGCAAAGTGCGCTG
>JAUILA010000017.1 GCA_030432655.1 Bacteroidia bacterium | reverse complement strand
CAGCCGGACTATCGAGCGGGAGAATATCATCAGATCCGCGCACCACTACCATAACCGTTCTGGCCGGCTCACTTCCGCATGAACTTATTAGCAAGAACGTGGAAAGAAAGGATGTCGCGAAAAAAAGGAGCTGAATGTATCGCTTCATGGAACAAGTGAAATTAAAAAACTATCTCTTATATTCGTGCAAAAAGAAAGGATTCTTTGAAACAGGACATCGTAATCATCGGCGCCGGCATCGTGGGACTGGCAACTGCCTACAAAATCCTGTCAAACCGTCCGGAAACCCGGCTCACTATACTCGATAAAGAAACAAGTGTGGCCGCGCACCAGACAGGTCACAACAGTGGAGTCATCCATTCCGGCCTGTATTATAAACCGGGAAGTCTTAAAGCAACTAACTGCCTGAGCGGGTATCATCAAATGCTTGACTATTGTGAAAAGCATGAAATCGCCTATGAGATCTGCGGAAAGGTAGTGGTGGCGACCAGTCCCGAAGAGGTCCCGTTAATGGAAAACCTGATGAAGCGGGGAATGCAGAACGGCCTTGAAGGAATCCGCAGACTTAATACAGATGAACTTCATGAATTTGAACCTCATGTAGCTGGCGTGGCAGCGTTGCATGTCCCCCAAACAGGCATAGTGAATTACAAACAGGTAGCCGAAAGTTACGCTGCAAATATCAGGGCAGCCGGGGGTGATATTATACTCGGAAGCAAAGTGACAAGCATTATTCCAGGTCAACATACCTGCGAAGTCATCACTTCCGGACAAACGCTAACGACCCGGCTGGTGGTCAATTGCAGTGGCTTGTATTCTGATAAAGTAGCTGCCTTCACTCATCAGCCCATGGATTATAAGATCATACCTTTCCGCGGAGAATATTATGAACTCACTGAAGAGAAAAAGGGGCTGGTGCGTAATCTGATTTACCCTGTTCCTGACCCCAATTTCCCTTTCCTTGGTGTACACTTTACCAGGATGATTAACGGTGGAGTGGAAGCAGGTCCGAATGCAGTTCTTGCCTTCAGGCGGGAAGGTTATAAGCGCTCTGACATTCATTTGGGCGAACTGGCCGAGACACTTCGATGGCCCGGCTTCAGAAGAGTAGCCTCACGTTACTGGAAAACCGGAATGGGTGAACTATACCGCTCATTCAGCAAGACAGCATTCACCCAGGCGCTGCAGAAGCTGATGCCGGAAATACGGGAGGAAGACCTGGTCCCTGGTGGTGCCGGAGTTCGTGCCCAGGCTTGTGACCGCAATGGCGGATTGATAGATGATTTTCTCATCCTGGAGAATGAGTATGCGGTGAATGTCTGCAACGCCCCTTCCCCTGCAGCCACTTCTTCGCTTGCCATAGGTGACACCGTCTGCGGACTGGCACTAAAGCACCTGGATTGAGTCTTTTTTCCGCTGTTCCCGCAGTGTTTTAACAGATTATTACGAAATTTGAGTTAACAATAAATTTAGCAGGAATGAAAGAAGTCACAGTAACCGAATTGAAACGAATGATGGATGAGGGAGAGGATTTTCAATTGATAGATGTCCGGGAACCCCATGAAGTTGAAATCGCCAGCATAGATGGCGAACTGATCCCGCTCGGAGAAATTCCGCAATCAAAAGATAAGATCGCGAAAGACAAGAAGGTGGTTATCTATTGCCGGAGTGGTGCCAGAAGCGGACAGGCTGTGGCATTTCTGTCCAATCAGTTCGGCGCTGAAAACCTCTACAACCTCAAGGGAGGAATCCTTGCCTGGGCTGATGAAATTGACCCGGAAGTTCAGAAGTATTAGGATCCACTGAAAACCGGATCAAGAGAGCGGTCAATCAGGCCGCTTTTTTCAGTCGTTCTGTTTCTACGTTGAATTTGTCCTGTTTCAGCTTAATGACGCCTGCTTTATCAAGCAATCTGATAATCTGGTAGGTCGGATCGATCTCATGCCAGCGAATACCACCGAAATTTGCACGTGATCCGTATTTGTGGTGATTGTTGTGATAACTCTCACCCATCATCAGGAAATCAAATGGCAGGAAATTCCGTGAAGTATCTCCTACTTTAAAATTGACATATCCGTATTTATGAGCAAACCAGTTGATGATTGCTCCGTGAATCGGCGCCATCATAAATTGGATCGGAAGTAGTAGCCATAACCACCACACCGTTGCAAACTGCCAGTAAATAGCCACGTATATCATTCCCCAAATAATACGTGAAGCCCAGCTGCGGGCAAACCAGTCAAAGCTGTGCCAGGATGGAATATTCTGCGTAAAACGCTCATCGACTATCATACGCCGTGAGGTGATCGCCGTATAGATGGTTTTTGTCTTCCACATCATTTTCCAGATGCTTTCATCATACTTGGGACTGTGCGGATCCTCCGGGGTATCTGCATATGCGTGGTGCATACGGTGCATAATGCCGTAACCATAAGGGCTCAGGTAATTCGATCCCTGAAAAACCCAGGTAAGGACATAAAATACCTTCTCGGTCGTTTTACTCATCGTAAACGACTGATGGGCGGCATATCTGTGAAGGAAAAAGGTCTGAAAGAATAGCGAAAGGTACCATTGCGCTACAAAAAATATTAGGATTACTTCCATGAATAAGCTTTAATTAGAGTCTCTTTATATCTTTAGACAGGCAGTCTGCTCATTTGTGACAAAATAAATAAATTTTATTTTGATTCACCTTTCAACGCCCTGATCAGTTCGTTGATATTACCATGCTGGCAGGCTGATCTGAATGCCTGAAGGATGCCCGGACCCATTTCCTGTTTGTTCACGTCGCTGGCCGAATCCCGCTCCAGTTTTTTGCGGGCCCGGTGAAATAACTGCCGGCAATTTTCCTGCTTTTTCTTAATGATCCCCTGAATTTCCTCGTATTCATAGTTAAAGATCTCTCTCATTACAAAAACGGCGCGTTCCACGGGCTCAAGCTTATGATAAATTACCTGCAGGGCGTGCTGCAATTCATTCTCCAGGTCTATATGAGCATCCCACTTCTCATGTATAAAATGAGGAATCTGCTCAATTAGTTCATTTTTACTTCGCTCCAGCTTATCCAGGTGATTCAGGCAGTTATTGGTTACCGCCCGGACAAGGTAGGCTCTTGTGTTCCGGATTTTGTCCGCATCGATAGTCAGCCATTTAGCAAACGTATCCTGTACAATGTCTTCAGCATCGCTTACTGATCCTAAAATTCTGTATGCAACAGAATGAAGGAGAGGCTGATAGAGGGTTATGGCGGCCGCGCGATTCATTGCTCAAATTTACAAGAAAATCAGCGATTGCACGAAAGACCTTAATTATTTATCATTGATCATGTCTTCATTTACCGATGAACTGGCTTCTGTACTCCAACGTCTCACCGGGCGACCGGCTAAACGAAATGACTCCGGAATTTTCCCGGTATTTAACATAAGCGGTATAAAAATTTCTGTTCAGGCAATTGATACTGACACGTTCAATTTGAAGGAACCGGAGCCGGACTTTTTTCGTCAGCAATGCCTGAAATATGAGGCACAAAAGGAACAGATCATCCACTGTTGGGAAGATCTCTGGTACAGCAAGCAATCCATAGTTATTTCCAGGCTTGAATCAATTTTTGGAGAATCAACATCAGTTCACGGCAGGAAATGCCGCATTGAAGATATTTCGCAGAAAGAAATGAGCAACTTCCTGGAGAGCAATCATCTTGTCGGAGTTGCCAAAGGAAAATACCGTTACGGCCTCTTTCATAACAGTGAGCTGATGGCTGTCGCTTTATTTGCCCGTTCGGTACCTGTTCAGCGCGAGGAAGGTACCTTTCAGAGCCATGAAATGATCCGTTTTTGTAACCGGCTTGGGTATTACGTTCAGGGCGGACTTTCCAAATTAATGAGCCATTTCATCCGCGAGGTCAACCCGGATGATATTTATACTGTGGTCGACCGGGATTGGTCGGACGGCAAGGCATTTTTAAAACTGGGGTTTACCATTGTCGGTGAAACAGAACCGATCCGTTTCTGGCTGGATGCTGACGGCGAGAGAATACGCTATCAACCGGAACCTCGTTCTCCTTCGGTCATTAATTCCGGAAATATTAAATTATTGCTACGTTTGAAAGGTGAATGACATTTCAAATATCGTAGTCACCGGTCCGACCGCCAGCGGAAAAACCAAACTTGCTGTAGCTCTTTGCCGGCAATGCGATGGGGAGATCGTCAGTGCGGACAGCCGCCAGGTTTACCGGGAGATGAATATCGGAACCGGAAAAGACCTTGCGGATTATGGTACCGGCAGGGATGCGGTTGCTTATCACCTGATTGATATTTGCGAACCCGGCGAAAAATACAATGTGCATAAATTCCAGGAGGATGCCGCCCGGGTCGTACGGGAGATCCGGTCAAGGAAGCACGTACCTGTCTTTTGCGGTGGAACCGGACTTTACATTGAGGCAGTGATGAATTCACATGCCTACACAGCTGTTCCTGTTAATGAGATGCTGAGAAAGGAGTTATCCACGGATTCCGGTCCGGCTTTAAAAGCGAGGTACCAACAGCTGCCGGAATTGGCTTATCCGGTCGATTTTAAGTCAGAGAAACGGATGGTACGTGCCATCGAAATTCAGGAGTTTCTGCAAAATCATCCGCTTCCGGACCAGGAAATCACGCCTGGGGAATTCATTTGCTTTGTAGTTGATATTCCCAGGGAAGAAAGACGCCGCAGGATATCGGTCCGCCTTCATCAGCGATTGGAAGAAGGATTGGTGGATGAAGTACGTGCGCTGCTTAAACGACTGTCGCCCGTCGATATGATTTATTACGGGCTGGAATACAAATATGTGACTTTGCATCTTCAGGGCAAGATGAGCCGGGATGAATTAATTTCCAGGCTTGAAACGGAGATCCACCGGTTTGCCAAGCGTCAGATGACCTGGTTCCGGAGAATGGAACGGCAGGGCGTCAGACTTTATAGTGTAAACGGGATGCTGCCCCTTTCTCAGCAGCTGGACAGCATTTTACAGAAATTATATTAGTATTTACTAAATTTATTAGTAATTTCGGGTATGAAACGATCCGGATATGCCGATATACCATTACATGGAGGGAAAGTCCCCTATTGGCTGGCTAAGAGAATGAAAGAACTTGGCGGACTTATCACAGAGTCCATTGTTGCCGAATACGGTATGCATGGCTTTCTGACGCGGCTCAGTGATCCCATGTGGTTTCAATCCTTTGGTTGTGTGCTGGGCATGGACTGGCATTCATCAGGCATTACCACCTCGGTAATGGGTGCGCTTAAGGGTGCACTTAACGACCGGTACAGTGACCTCGGTATCCAGGTTTGCGGTGGTCGCGGCAAGCATTCGCTTCGTACCCCGGACGAACTGATGGCTTTTGGCGAGCGTACAGGCCAGGACGGGCTCGAACTGGCCAGAAAGAGCCGGCTGAGTGCTAAGGTAGATAATACCGCAATACAGGATGGTTTTCAATTGTATCTCCATAATTTTATCATTACGCGTGACGGGGAATGGGCAGTCATTCAACAGGGAATGAATGATAAATCCGGTTATGCCCGGAGATATCACTGGCATTCTTCGGGTGTGAAAGATTTTACGGAAACTCCTCATACAGCTGTTTGCGGGAGAAACCAGGGCAAGCTGCTGAATCTCACTGCACACGAGGCCAGGACCACCAAAGCAGCCGTCATGTCGCTCGTCCGCGATGATCACCCTGCCCTGCCGGGAGAAATGCGGAAAATTTTGATGCCGGCTCATCATGACGTTCGTGCCGGAGATGTGAATTTAAAGCGCCTCGGAGCTGTACTTGCATTATCACGGGAAGAAGCCGGACAGGAAACTTTTGATGACTTTTTGTTGACTAAGGGGCTGGGTCCGCGTACGCTGCAGTCCCTGGTCCTGGTCAGCGAGGTGATCCACGGTACTCCCTCACGGTTCGAGGATCCGGCACGTTTCTCCTTTGCGCACGGCGGAAAAGACGGACATCCTTTCCCGGTACCATTGAAAGTATACGACCAGACTATCCGCTCGATGAAACACATTGTTGACCGAAGCAGAATAGGTTACAGTGATAAGACCAGGGCCCTAAAGCGGCTGCAGCAACTTTCGGGTGAAATGGAAAAGAAGTTTTTACCGGATGCAGGAAAGTTTGATCAGGTTATCAGGGAAGAAAGAATGAGAAGCAGGTCGGAATATGGTGGAAGAACCGTAATGGATGACAGGGCATCCCGCGGACAGCTGAGACTTTTTTAAAAAATAAGGTAACACAAGCCGGAAAAAACTTGTTGTCTATACAAACCAGACAATCAAAATGACAGATCTAAAAAATAAAGTAGCCCTGATCACAGGGGGAAGCAAAGGAATAGGTTATGGAATTGCTGAATCGCTTCTGAGTGAAGGGATGAAGGTAGCGATAACAGGACGAACAGAGTCAGACCTTGACAAAGCATCCGGCGAGCTTTCAGGTAAAGGAGAAGTTCTTACCGTACGCTGCGATGTCAGATCCATGGAGGAGCTTGAAGCCTGTGTTGCTAAAGTTCTTGATAAATGGGGCAGTATCGATGTAGTGGTGGCAAATGCCGGTGTCGGACATTTCGCATCTATCGAAGATATGTCAGTTGATCAATGGCAGCAGACGATCGACACCAACCTCACCGGGGTGTTTTTCACTGTTAAGGCAGCGTTGCCGGCGTTGAAGAAAAGCAAAGGGTACATAATAACTATATCGAGCCTGGCAGGTACTAATTTCTTTGCCGGTGGTGCCGCTTATAACGCCAGTAAGTTCGGGCTCACAGGTTTTTCCCAGTCAGTAATGCTTGATCTGCGGAATGAGGATATCAAGGTGACCACCATCATGCCTGGTTCTGTGGCCACCTACTTTAATGACCATGTGCCGGATGAGACAGATTCGTGGAAGATTCAGATTGAAGATATAGGGCAAATGGTGTCTGATCTGTTGCACATGCATCCGAGGACACTTCCCAGTAAAATTGAAGTAAGGCCCAGTAAACCACCTTCGAAGTAAGTTTCAGAAAACAACAGGCCAAAGAATTACATCGACCCGCCGGTTCATTCGGCGACCGCCATTAGACCGGTTAGTGTACAGCGCATTGGAATAATCAAAGTCGCGTATTTTAATGATTTCGTTGGGCACATCGATCCCAAGCAATTCATTATATACCGCCTCACTACGTTTCTTCGACAGCCATTCGTTGTACTCCTTTCCTCCTATCGGATCGGTATGGCTGAAAATATTCACTTCGTAAAACTGAAGGTTTTCAACCCCGTCAATGAATTCTTTTAATTCGTCGATTTGTTGCTGATCAATATAATAGCTTCCGCCGCCGAAATAGATACTTTTCTTCAGTAGTGAACCATCGTCTTCCTGTGCAGTTCCGTAAAATGAAACAAGCATAAAACACACAAAGAGCAACGTTCTTCTCATCAGCATATCTATTTAACGCATGGACAGGCTTCAGCGTTTAGCTGAATATAAAAAAACCCTGAGGCATATACACACCTCAGGGCTATTGATTTCAAAATCGTCTTTTACGCGTTAGCCTATTGCACTGAGCAGATCGGAGAATATAATGACTCCCTCTTTCAGGTATTTGTCATCAATATCCGTAGATTCCTGGACCGTTTTGTTCTCTTTATCAATCTTCGTACCGTCCATCGAATTTCGGGCTGCACGCCGCTTTTCTGCTTCTTCCATTTCCTTTTTTCGGACTTCGTAATTCAGAGAAACTCTGGTTTTTTCAAGATTACTTTTCAATTCGGCTGTCTCCGCAATGAGATTCATTAATTCCTGATCTGTTTGCAGTCTGGCATCATAATCTTCATTCAGACGGGTAACAAGCTGCCGGTTAACGTCATTGGTTGCCTGAAAACGAGTCGGACGGATCTGGTCCCATGGAAGGGCACTTTTATTAGCGCTTTCACCAAACTCATCAGCATCAAAAGCAGACGGCAGGCTCACATCCGGAGTAACGCCAAGGTGCTGCGTGCTGCTTCCCGTGACCCGGTAAAATTTCTGTAATGTAAGTTTCAGCTGGCCTACTTGCTCGCCTTCCGGAACTTTCAGATATCTTCCCAGGTCAATCATACTTTGTACAGTACCCTTACCAAACGTCTGTTCCCCTATAACCACTCCCCGGTTATAATCCTGAATGGCACCTGCAAAAATCTCTGAAGCCGATGCGCTGAAACGGTTGATCATAACCGCCATGGGACCGTTATACACCACTTGCGGGTCTTCGTCTTCTCCCAGGTCGATCTTTTCATTGGGATATTTTACCTGAACCACCGGACCCTTTTCAATAAATAATCCTGTCAGGTCTATAGCTTCTGAAAGTGACCCGCCTCCATTATCCCTCAGGTCCATGATCAATCCATCAATACCCTGCTTATTCAGGTCATCAATAAGATTCTTCACATCCCGGGTTGTGGAAGTATAATTCGGATCTCCGCTCTGGTAAGCCTCGAAATCCATATAAAAACTGGGTAACTCAATAACGCCGATCCTGTAACTCTTACCATCCTGGTTGTGCGTCAGTATTTTTGCCTTGGCTTTCTGGTCTTCAAGCTTCACCTTATCCCGGACAATCGTAATCTCCTCTGAAGGTCCATCCACACCTGACTCAGCAGGAAGAATTTCAAGGCGAACAACTGTGCCTTTCGGACCTTTGATCAGATCCACCACATCATCAATTCTCCAACCGATCACATCCACGACATCGCCGTCCTCACCCTGGGCCACTCCGATAATTCTATCATTCTCATGCAGCAGGTCGCTCTTATCTGCTGGTCCGCCCGGGACAATCTGAACCACTTTTGTGTAATCATTCTCCGTTTGTAAACGCGCCCCGATTCCTTCCAGGGATAACCGCATGTTCTGCTGGAACCTGTCAGACGTACGTGGAGAAAAATAATTGGTATGGGGATCAAACGTCTCCGCTACCGAATTCATGAAAATTTCAAATACGTCTTCAGATTTATATTGATTAATGGCTTTTGCAAAACGCTCATAGCGCTTCTTAATTACATCATTAACTTCATCCGGCTCTTTACCGCTGAGTTTTAGATTAAGCGCCTGGCTTTTCACTATTTTCCGCCACAGGTCATTTAATTCTTCCTTACTCGCCGGGAACGGCTCGTCTGACCTGTCAACATTGTAGTTCTCTTCAAGGGTATAATCAAAAGACGATGTAAGCAAAGTATCATTCACATATTGTACGCGATCCGCAAACCGTTCGCTGAAAAAGTTGTAGATGTCAAAGGCAAACTGGACATCTCCATCCCGCAACATATCATCTATCTCATACCGGTACTTATCAAAAGATGCTATATCGGATTGAAGGAAATAACTGTGGTTATTATCCAGTACATCCAGATATTCATCAAGAATCACGGATGAAAGGCTGTCATCCAGCTTAATCCGTTTATAGTGATACGTATCCAGTATCTGGGTGATAAGTTTGGCCTCTTCCCCGTAATAGGATTTTGGTTCTAACTGGGTACTATCAGAAACGGCCTGGTCAAAAAACGCCCCCTCGGGTGCCTGGTACCCTACAAAACTAAGGAACAAGGCGAGAGGCAGTAGTGCGAGAATTACTTGCTTCATCAAATCTTCAACTTTTAAATCTTTCTAATTAACGCATTAACATCCAAAAAGATGCCAGGATGTGCTTTTTTCTGAAATTAATACCCGATTACCTATCCGGCAGGCGTATTTTCATATTCACCCAGGAATTTCTCCGCCTGGTCGGTGCTCTGAAATTCAAAAATGCGCCGCTCACCGCCGGTCGTTATAATCTCTATCCGCACCATGCCTATTCCTTTCCCGTCCGGATCATGCTGAGGATGGCTCGCAGCCCAATTCTGATAACTGTCCCGTACAATATGAAACTGTGTGGCACGAATAGACTTGCAATATTCACATTGATAGTGCTTAATAAGTTCCCCGTCTTTTTCGGGCGTAGGTGGTTCTATTATTTCCTCTCTCACCACCTTCATAGTGTAGAAACCGCAGTTGTTACACTGCAATGCCTCAAGGTGTCCCGGGTATTTTTCAATCTTCGTATATCCGGTAGACTCATCCACCCATACATCATAATCCACACTAAAAATATTCTCCTCGGCCTGCATTCCTTCTTCCAGGTGAACATCCTCTTCGTGCTCGCCTAAGAGCCGCATCTCATGACCGTTTTCCGGATTGATCCTGGGTGTATAACGAAGCTTCTTCAGCTTTTTGTGCATGATCGTTGGATAATAATACTGCAGGATGAGCAACGCGGTATATCCGACCAGTAATGCGCCTGCCAGCGAAATAAATATCCTCACCGCAAACCATATAATGTGAAATTCTATGGACGACATACCATACGTATTGATGATACAGGCTACTGAGATGGACAGGAAAATGAAAAACCGCTTGTAATTGCGGATTTCATGATTGCGTATAAAGTCGTATTTGTCTTTCGGCTCTTTATGTGCTGCAAGTCTGACCTTGTACTGAATGAATGTTACAATTGCCATGATCAGAAACCCGACGGCGCCGATAATCATGATGGTATGCCAGACATATAAAAAACCGTCTGCAGCGGATGATTCTTCCATTTATCAATGATTTGTACTTCATAAAAGTAATTAGAATCAACCACATCGCCAAGAAAGACCGTGTCCAAGAAATCGATCCTCAAAGAATTTTAAACAAATGTGCATTATTACACAATATTTATTTGTAAATAATTGTTTTATATAAAATAAAGAATTATAATCGCATATATCATTGTGCATTATTACACAATATTATGAGCCCATTTGAAAAGAGAAAGCTGGATTTGGAATTTGACAGGTTTGTCAGCCGGCATTTTGAAAAGCCCAGGAATTGCAGGAACCAGGATCAGATCCGTTTTTACGTGAATGAGTTGTCTAAAAAGATTAAAGAGTTAAAGCATAACTTTAACTACGTACCTGACAATGCGTATGTGCTTCTGTCTCAGTATAATCAGCTACAGAATTCAATGATCTATGCGGAGTTCAGGAATGTTTAATACCATGACATGGAGCTTTCAAAGAAATTCAGGTATGTCCCCTCCCCTATCCCGTTTAAGTACAGGATGGCGTACAGTGCGACTGCAAATAAGTCAGGCAGGATGCAGTATCATCGCATTAAACCGGGCATCAGCAGGGAGCGGATCAGCAGGAGTGAATTTATTGAGGTTTTCAATACATCTGTTATTCTGGGCGTGCGCCCAATACCACTGGAGAATGCTCCGGTGATCCAGTTAGAATTTTACGTGTGAGGATTATTTTTTAAACGAAGTTACTACTAGATTTTTTAAGCTCTCACCCTGCAGTATTGCATTGTCAATTGCTGCAGGGTTTTTTTATGCCCGGTCTCCCGGCTCGCCTTACTTTTTATTGAGTATCTCAGTCAGATCAGCAGGAGAATAATTCACTGACTTTATGGTCTTGTTGTCTCCGGTCCGGAAAACAAGAAATTTGCCATCAATCTCTTTATAGTAACATTCGGTATCCCGCTCTTCAGCATAATGCTTCACTGTTGCCCGGGCCTCTTCTTCTGTATCGCAGGCTTTGCTCATATTTGAACGTTGTACTTCGTCGAACAGCTCTTTAAACTTATCCGCCAGCCCGAATTCAAGAATAGCTCCGCTAAGCACATATTGCAGGTCGCAAAGAGCATCAGCTACTTCCACCAGGTCATTATTGGTAATGGCTTCCTGAAGTTCTTCCAGCTCCTCTGCCAGCAACGAGACCCGCAACGCGCAGCGATCGGACGAAGGGATCCGGGGTTCTTCAAGAATCGGGTGTTGAAAGGTACGGTGGAAAGCGGCCACCTGGTTGAGCGCGTCTGGTTGTTTCATAGAGTAAATGGATTTAGATGGCAATGTTATCAATTAGATGAGATTTTGCCAAAGATTTACTCCTCTGCTACGAAAGCATTCAGCAGATTGCCCGTCAATCTCATTAATGCCACTTTGGAATCAATTATGTCATACATAGATTCCAGCCGGGTGATGGAGGCTAAAAGACGGTTGTTTTGAACCGTACGGAAATCAAATGAATTTACAGTACCATTTCTGTATTTTTCCGTGGAAATTTCAAGATTCAGGGCAGCCGCGTCTTCTTTCCGGTCATTGATCGCATATATCTTCTGGCGCATCTCATATTGATCGTACGAATCTGCGAGATCGCGGTATACGCTTGCCTTCAACCGTTCAGTTTGTATTTCACCGATGTTCTCCTCTTCCATTGCGTTTTTAATCGCCCTGTTTATCCGGTTCCCGTTAAACAGGGTAAACGATAAGGTCAGGTTGGCATAATAATTTCCCCGGTTGGTGATGCTCGGCTCGGGTGGTGCCTGGAAATCCGACGATGGACTGTTGGCATTCGTAAGGTCCTGTACGGATCTCGTCCAGGAATAACCAGCCTGCAATCTCAGTTCCGGATACCTGTTGGCCTGCTGAATGGAAACGTTATTTGCCAGAATAGCCTGTGTGATATACTGCTTGCGTAAATCAATGTTCTTCTCCTCAAGATCCTGGATCAGGTTGGAATAATCCATGTGATCCAATTCATCCTTTAGCGAATTTGTCATGTCATATGACCGTTCCACATCCGTTTCACCGAGGACAAAATTAAGGGCACGCAGCGCGTTCCTGTAGGCAAGTTCCTGGTTGATATAATTTACCGAATCGTTCAGGTAATTGGTCTCTTCCAGCAACAGATCAGAACTTACCGCACTTCCGATTTCACCCCGCAATTCCGTATACCGCCATTTATCCCTGGACAAACGGAGCTGCTCCTCAAAGGCGTCCAGTCTTTCCTGTTCCAGGACCACCTGGTAATAACTGAGTACAATCAACTGCACCGTATTCGCCACCACTATCTCTGCATTCCCCTGGCTTTCCCGTTCAAGGTTTTCCAGACGCTGCTTGCTGATATTGATCTGATTTCCTTTGAATAATGTCCAATCCAGTCCGACACTCGGGATCACCGAAGCAGATCGCTGGTTGTTCAGCTCAAAACCGGGAAAGGTCTGGCCGTTAAAAAACTGATCCCCCTGGTTAACATTTGATATCCCGTTATTGAACGTCCCGTTAATCGTGACATTCGGGTAACGCCCCGCTTCTCCCCACGAATTATTTCGCCGGTCAATTTCTACATTCCTCTCCTCAATAAGAATATCATAGTTGTGCGCAAGCCCGATTCGAATGGCATCGGACAACGACAAAGCAGTACCTTCATCGTTTTGCGCTTTTAAACTTACACTTGATAACAAAGTTATTAATAGACTATATAACAGATACTTAAACATCATGCTGATTCTTTATATTCTTCCAATCTCCGGTCATCAATCAATACTCTCTCCACGTCTTCAGCGGATGGTTTCTCCCCGTCCCATAACCAGCGGGCATAGCGGCGGACATCATTGAAGAACATGATCAGCGGCGGGAAGAACAGGAGAATAATGACGGTGCCAATCAGTACACCATACGCCACGGACACTGCCATGGGGATCAGGAACTGGGCCTGAAAACTCTTCTCCATGATCAGCGGCCACAACCCTGCCACCGTAGTCAGTGAAGTCAGCATAATGGCCCGGAATCGGGCGATTCCCGCATTATAGGCGGCCTGGTAGACCGTCAAACCATCTTCTTTTATGAGTGAATTAAATTTCGCAAGGAAAACCACAGCATCATTAATAATTACGCCTGACAAGGCGATCATTCCCCAGGCACTGAGCAATGATACCGGTAATCCTTCCAGTCCATGCCCGATCGATGCGCCAATCCATCCGATTGGAATCATAGCGATGATCAGCACTGCCTGATAAAACGAGCGGAATGTAATCATGATGATAAAGAAGATAAGAAGAAAAGCTCCTCCGAAATAGGTCATGATCTCATTTCCAGCCCGCTGACTTTCCTGCGCCTGTCCCCCGTAATCAACATTCACGGACGGATAATCTGCCAGAAGCCGGGGGACTATATCGTTTCTTACTTTTTCCAGGATTGGTGGCACTTCGCCAAACGGATCAGTCAGATCAGCCTCCACAGTAACCGCCCGGCTGGTGTTGTAATGCCTGATTCCCGACACACCACGCTCAATTTCATAATCCGAAACCTGGGTCAGCGGATACTTTTCTCCTTCCGGCGTCTTCACTTTCATTTCCTCGAGCTGACCAATACTCAGCCTGCCGGAACCCGGATAACGTACCCATACGCGCACTTCGTCATCTCCTTTCTGCAGCCGCTGGACTTCTTCCCCGAAAAAGCCCTGCCTGATTTGCCGTGTGATATCATTGTGAGTCAGTCCAAGAAAATATGCCTGGGGTGTCAGATCAAACAACATTTCCCGTCTGCCGACAGCCACATTGTCCTGGATATCTTTCAGTTCGGTGATCTTCTTAAGCTCCTCCTTCATATAATCCCTGGCTGCCTCAAGTTCTTCGAAGTTCTTTCCGAGGAGTCGTATGGATACCGGTTTGCCCCAGCGATTGGCTCCGCCGATATTGAATTTTTCCGCTTCCGGGACTGGGCCAATCCGCTCGCTGATGCGCTCGATCAAATCAAAACTGTTGATTCCGTAATCATCAAGTTCATCATAGAATACGTTGATATTACCGGCATGACCTCCCTGGTCAGACCCATCCCCGGTACTTCCGATATTGCCGAAGGTATAATTAATAATGTCCTCATCTGTATCCAGATCCGCTTTGAGGTCTTCATTAACCTGCCAGATGGCATCCTCAAACCTGTCGAGGTAGGCTTCCACCTTTGATTCCCGTTCACCTGGTTTAAAAGCAATATTAACATTGAAGCTGTTGAATGGAATCTGCGGGAAAAAGGTGCTCTTTATAAACCCTCCGCCGAAAAGTCCGTACATCAGCGGAAACAAGGCGAGGATAAAACAAACGGAGATAATGCGGTATTTAAGGGTATACTTCAGCGCATTTCCGTATAAGTTATACCTCAGAAAATCCACCCCCTGGTTGATCCTTTTGCGAATTTTATAGCTGAACGTATCTTCCTTTTTAATACTAAGGACCTTCTTACTGGCCAGGTGGGCCGGTAACACGAAAAATGCTTCCAGCAGTGAGAAACCTAGCGAGAAGATGACCACATAGGCCATATCCTTCATAAACTCAAATCCACCTGTCAGCAATAACAAGGGCGTAAACGCGACAATCGTTGTAAGTACTGAAGTAAAGACCGCAGGAATTACCTCTAACGTCCCTTCAATGGCCGCTCTGATCGGATTCCTGTGTTTTTCAAAATGCGTATAAATATTCTCCGCGATAACGATCCCGTCATCCACCAGGATTCCAATCACCAGGATCATTCCGAAAAGGGAGATCATGTTGATGGTTAACCCTACAAACGAGCCCAGGATGAACATCCCCAGGAAGCTCGACGGAATTCCCCAGGCCACCCAGAACGATAACCTAAGGCTAAGAAAGGTGCCCAGTGCGATAAGGACCAGGATCAATCCGGCAACCCCATTGCTCGTAAGCAGGTTAAGCCGCTGGTTAAGCATATCCATAAAATCCCAGGTCAGGTGCAGCTGAACGCCGGAATTCCCCTGGTTAAATTCCTCCACATAAGGTTTTACAAATGCGGAAATATCCTCCAGATCCTCATTCTCCAGCTTATTTACCTGGATAAAAACAGAACGTTCCCCGTTCAGGAAGGCGCTGTTTGGTGTATCCGCGTATTGCTCACGAATGGTAGCTATATCCTTTAGTAACAAGTTGCTTCCATCACTATTAGACCGGACGATGATCTCACCAATCAATTGTGCTTCTGTTTCCTTGGCCCTGGACCTGATCAGAATTTCTTCACGTGAAGACTTGATGGAGCCTGCAGATATGTCCCGGTTGTTTTGTCTCACCGACTCGGCAACCTGGTCAAAAGTGAGCCCGAACCGTGCAAGGTCTTCTTCTGACACCTCAATTGATATCTCCTTATCGCTCAGCCCCATGATATTCACCTGGGAAATAATTCCGGAAGCAAGCAGGTCGTCCTTGATATCCTTGGCATACTGATCCAGTACATTTAGCTCAACATCACCGGTCAGGGCCAGCCACTGTGCAGTCGAATTCTGTCTTTGCTTGTAAATGATTGGCTTTTCCGCGCTGACCGGAAATGAACTGATGCCGTCAACAGCATTCTTTACCTCCGTATAAACTTCATCGATGTCATAACTCTCAAGCGTCACCACGGTAATATTCGCCGAATTTTCAGAACTCGTTGAAATGAGTTCGTCAATACCGGCAATACTGGTAAGTGCTTCTTCGACTTTCAGCGTGACACCTTCTTCCATTTCCTCGGGAGATGCCCCGGGATACACGACCTGGATAACAATATTCTTATCAGGCCGGGATGGAAAGAATGACTTGGTGGTGCTGACCAGGCTGAATACCCCGGCAATCAGGGTCAGGGCAATAATTATGTTGGCAAGTATAGGAAACTTGACAAAGTAAGCCACCAGGCTTTTAACAGTAGCGTTCATCTCAAATCGGATTATTCTGGTGTGCTGTCTATTTCAGATATTTCCAGGTCTATGTCCTTGCCCGGATTGTCTTTGCGGAACGCCTTCATATTATTATGAGCGTTGATTAGTGGTTCGACCACGATTTCACTTCCTTCCGGAAGTCCGTTAAAGATTGCAGTCTCGTTGTTAAGCTTAACGAGGTTGACCTTCTTTACCCGGAGAATACTGTCTTCCAGTGTATACACCTGATCGTGATTGATCAGGGCAGCACGGGGTATCTCCATTCCTTCCGGAACGGTTCGTCCGGGAATCTTAACCTTCAGGTACTCTCCGTCATACATTCCGTCAGAGGTATTATCCACCGACAGAAAAACATCGATGGACTGCGTGGCTTCGTTGACAAATTCTCCAATCCTCACCACCTTTCCATTCCACTCCTGATTATTGTCTTCGGACAGGATTGTTCCGCTTGACCCTATTGTGATCCAGCGGATATCATCGGTACTGACATCAACCTTTATTTCCATTTGTTCCGATTGTATCAGCCTGGCGATCCTTGTGCCTGGGTTTACAAACGATCCGGTCTCCAGTACCACCTCAGCAATCGCCCCGTTAAATGGTGCATGAACCCTGTATTTACTTAAGTTAACTTCAGCACTCTTAATTCCGTAAAAGCTGCTGAAAATATTACGGGTGGCCAGGAAGGTTTTCTCTTTGGTGGATTTATGTTCCGGCAGTGGCGGAATTGGTGCATCAAGTGAAATTTTCTGAAAATATTCCTCCCAGGCACTGAAGTTTTCGTTGAAATCAATTTTCAGGTCAGGCAGGATTGCGGCAAGATCCCTGAGGAAATTACTTTTCATCGACTGCAGGTTGAGCCGCGCCTCCGTATCATCTATTTTATAAAGAAGCGTGCCTTTGCTGAATTTCTGCCCTTCCTTGAGTGGAACGGATCCGCGCGTCATGATTCCGGAAACTTCGGCAATCGCATCCAGTGAATGGGCCGACCTAACCCGTCCGTGGGCAATAATCTCCGTGGGAAGCTCCTTATAGGCGACCCGGTCGGTTTGGACGTATCGCTTGACCTCCGGAACAGCCTTTACTTCGGGCTCCTCCTTCAGGTTGCTGAGGTAGTTGCCGAGTACGAATGAACCACCTATAATACTTACTCCAACGACAACAATGATGATCTGTCTTAGTTGCATGCAATTATGTTGAGTTTTTGACCTTTAGTTTTTCAAACTGATATTCTGCTTATCAGGTTGCAAATCTTCCGTTAATTATGTCAAACGGACAACTCTTTTACATCAACGGAATATGAAGGGGGTGAAATACGGCGAAATAATCCCTCCGATTCTTTTTCGTACGCGTAATTTTTATATTTGCATCCGTCACAAAAAAGCCAATCAATGAGCAAGAATTTCGTAGAGGAACTGCAATGGAGGGGAATGATACATGATATGACCCCCGGGGTGGAAGAATACATGAATGAACAAGTGACCCCGGCCTATATCGGTTTTGATCCGACTTCAGATTCATTGCACATTGGCAGCCTGGTACAGATCATGACACTCGTACATCTGCAACGTGCCGGTCATAAGCCGGTGGCGCTGGTCGGGGGTGCCACGGGTATGGTAGGCGACCCCTCGGGAAAATCTGCGGAACGGAACCTGCTCTCGGCAGATATCTTGGAGAAAAACCTGAAAGGAATAAGGGCACAACTTGAGAAGTTCCTTGATTTCGACAGCGGAGAAACCTCGGCAGAAATTGTTAACAATTACGATTGGTTTAAAAACTACAATTTTCTTGATTTCATACGCGAGGTTGGAAAACATATTACCGTCAATTACATGATGGCGAAGGAATCTGTACAGAAACGCCTTGAAACGGGGTTGTCCTTTACAGAATTCTCCTACCAGCTCATCCAGGGATATGATTTTCTCTGGCTCTACGAAAACAAGGGATGCAAGGTACAGCTGGGCGGCAGTGACCAGTGGGGCAATATCGTGACCGGTACTGAGCTGATCCGCAGAAAAGTACAGGGCGAGGCATTTGCCATAACCACCCCGCTGATCAAGAAAGCCGATGGCACCAAATTCGGCAAAACCGAGGGCGGCAATGTCTGGCTTGATCCCGAGAAAACATCTCCTTATAAATTCTACCAGTACTGGTTGAACGCCTCTGACGAAGATGCTGAAAACTATATTCGCATTTTCACCCTGAAGTCGCGGGAGGAAATCGAAAGTCTAATTACAGAACATCGTGAGAATCCAGGGAGCCGGTTGCTACAAAAAACCCTGGCCGAGGACGTTACGGTTCGGGCTCATTCGCGGGATGATTATGATACGGCCATTGAAGCCAGCCGCATTCTGTTTGGGAAAAGTACAACAGACGAACTGGACAAGCTGGATGAAAAAACCCTGCTTGGGGTATTGCAGGGAATTCCGCAGATAGCCATTGATCAGGAAACATTGAATTCCTGTGAGAATGTTTGTGTCTTGCTTTCTGACCTCAGCGATAATCAGATTTTCAGCTCCCGTGGTGAAGCAAAAAGAATGATAAAACAAGGGGGTGTCAGCCTGAACAAATCAAAATTACAGGACCCGGATGCCCGGCCGGAGGTACGACTGTTGCAGGATAAGTATATTCTTGCTCAGAAAGGCAAAAAGAACTTCTACCTGTTTATTGTCGAATAAGATCCTGCCGGTCCGGGAATTTCCTCCTTCTTTTCAGTCTATAATCCGGATACCGGCCGATACCTGGAACACCTGGTTCTGCGTCGCCGCCAGGTTGGAATCCGCGATATCATTCAGGCCTTTGTTGTATCTAAAATCAAGATTCACGTTGAATGGCAGGTCGATTCCAAACCCAAGGGCAAGGGAGATGTCTGCGTTATCGTAAAATGATCGTACATTCCTGCTTCCCATTTCTTCGATCGGATTAAAATCTGATTCGGCACTGGTCAGGTAGCCAAATTGCGGACCGATCTGTAGGTTCAGTCCACCCAGCAGGTAAAGCTTCAGAATAACCGGAACATTGATGTAGGAAAAATTAGACTCAAGGTCGTCTCCGTCAAAATTGAACTTTGTTCCCTGCTGGGAAAAAATGACTTCAGGTTGAATAGCTACCTTGCCAAACTTAACCGAAGTGAATGCCCCGAGATGATAGCCGGTCCTGGTATTCGTACTGATATTATCCATGGAAAGCTCTGAAAGGTTGAGCCCCCCTTTCACGCCAAGCTGGAACTGTGCCATCGTCGCTGTGCCTGCTGCCAATAGCAGTGCGGCTGTAAAAATGATACGTCTTGTCATTACTGTTAGTCTTTGGTTAGACTGACTTCTTTCCAAAATTCAGACCAAAGAATTATTCGTAATATTAAACCCTGACGTACAGTTACTTACAAAACAAAAAAGCACCCGGAATTCGGGTGCTTTTAAATGATCTACAGGTTAAGATCTATTAGTTGATATCAATCTTGGCTCCGAAAAACAGGACCAGCTGATCATAATCGCCTAATACATATTTCATTTCAGCATAAGGCTGAACAGTTCCTCCTACATCAAAGTTGGCACCGATACCCAGGTTAATTCCCAGCTCGGTGTTCGAATCTTTCTCTCCGTTACTTTTCCAGGAGTAAGTAGACAGGTTCAACCCACCCAGGCCGTAGAAATCCACAGATCCTTCCTGGGCAAAATAATAGTTCGCATTGATATTCATTGTCCAGAAATTCTGGTTGTCAAACGGACCATCATCAACCAGGAAAAATATGAACCCGGGATTCAATGAGATTTTGTCGTTAAGAAAAAACTCAGCATTTACGCCAAATCCCAGTTCTTCAATTTCGCTGCCCCAGCCAAGGCCAACTCCGACACGCCAGGGTGCAGCTTTGGAAGCTTCCAGCGAATTCTCACCTGGTAAAAAAATGGGGGCGGAAAGCACCTCGTTTTCTTCATTCACACCAACTCCGGATTTCACCGGGAATTGCTGGGCATTGACTAAAACCCCAAGGCCGGTTACAAGAGCAATTGTTAATAGAAATCTTTTCATTCTTGGATAATTATTGATTTAAAAAAACATTGAATAGTAAAAAAAAGTCAGGCAATGCCTGACTTTTCGAAATTACTGATTTTAATTATCGGCTGAAAAAATATCCGACATAAACCTGAAATGCGTTGGTCTTAATTGAACCATCATCCTCCGTATCATTGAGATCGCTCAGTCCAAGATTGTAACGAACGCCTCCGGTGAACCCGTTGTCCAATTCAACAGCAGCACCAATGGCAGCCGAAAGGTTGATCGACTTGATGTCGTCTTTAATATCCTCTGTCTGTCCTTCCGATTCAAATTCCGCCGTAACAGGGATTCCGATCTGAGGTCCTACGTGAATTGAAAAAATCTCGGCCGGATTATAGGTAAAAAGTACCGGGATATTTACAAAATTCATGTTGATATCCATCTCATCGCCATCAAAATCAAAGGTGGCTCCTTCCACTGAGTAAAGCAGTTCAGGTTGTACTGAAAACTGTTCAGCGATAGAAAGCTTAGCCATAGCTCCCGCGTGAAATCCAATCTTGGAATCAGGTGAGATAGAAATACCACTGGACTCAAAATCAACAGAGGCTATATTCAATCCTCCTTTAATTCCGAATTTAACCTGGGCTTCACTTGCTGTAGCACATAAAAAAATTACAGCGACAAATAATAAAAGCTTTTTCATTTTAAAAATAAGTTAATTATTAAATAAAAATAGTAATTGGGTTGTCAGGCGTAAAGGTATGGTAGCGAATCGGATCAAATAAATCATTACGTATTGAATCCCTACATGTGTCTGACTATTAGCTGACTAGTCCGGAACGTGCTATTCAGCCGTAAAACACGCTGCCTGATCAATCGATAATGCTGTTATTATCCAAATATTCAAGCATTGCGTAATATCCCGTATTAAATATTACATCCGCAGAGGCCAGGTCGTTGACCCGGAATATCCCCAGGGTGGGCGGTTCGATGAAATGATCACATAATTTGCGGCTTTGCTCCACATTCTTTCCTATGGCCATCATAAGGGCCCGTTCCATGACCTGGCGGGCGTTTGTCGCCATAAAATCTTCCTCAACAGGATTAGTATGCACACCGATCAGGATATCGCAGGATTCGCGAACAGGTTCGGCCGGCAGGTTATTCAGAACTCCGCCATCAATATACCATTGATCCCCTATTTTCATAGGATCAAAAAGTACCGGCACGCACGAGGAAGCACATACAGCCTCAACCAGCGGACCGGCAGAAAAATAATCCGTTACCCCATAGGTTAAATTGGTTGCGCCTACGGTGAGGGGAATATTCAATCCTTCAAACCGGTTGTCGGTGATATGCTGACTGAGAAATTTCCGGAGAATATCAATTCGCAGTACGCCACGGAAATTGAATGCCGGCTGAAGGAATTGCCAGGTAGTGATCTTTTTTATTAATCCCAGGATCTCATCCGGAGAATGTCCTGACCCATACATGGCTCCAACTATTGCCCCGGCACTGACGCCGGCTATTTCGTGAATGGGAATTTTTCTTTCTTCGAGCGCCTTAATCACCCCAAGATGTGCCACGCCGCGAATGCCTCCACCGGAAAGTACCAGACCAATTCGGGGACTATCGCTCATAAGCTAGCCAAGGTCGGAAAGTTGGAAGGTCTCATCCAGCCGAACCCCTTTATCTGTATGCTTTACAGTACAGCATTCATGCTGAGAATCGTGTTCCAGGAATAAAATGTATTTATTGTCCGCCGCTTCTTTCAGGAATTTTTCCTTCTCATCAAGGGTAAGCAGCGGACGTGTATCATATCCCATAACGTACGGCAAAGGAATATGTCCGACTGAAGGAAGGAGGTCTGCGACAAACACTATGGTATGACCTTTATATTGAATCACAGGCAGCATCTGCTTATCTGTATGCCCATTGACGGTGATAAATTCAACATCCTCCATAAGGCTGCCTGTATCTCCTGTTTTGAATTCAAGATGCCCGCTCTCCTGGATCGGGAGAATATTTTCCGATAAAAAACTGGCTTTTTCACGTGCATTCGGTACCGTAGCCCATTCCCAGTGATCCGCATGGGACCAGTAGGTTGCGTTTGGAAATTTAAGCGAATATTCCTGGTCAGCCGTTTGGACAACCCCGCCACCACAATGGTCGAAATGCAGATGGGTATGAAACATATCCGTAATGTCATCAGGAGACAATCCTGCTTTCTTTAAAGACCCGTCCAGGCTGTGGTCGCCGTGCAGGTAGTAGTAACTGAAGAATTTCTCGCTTTGCTTGTTCCCGATCCCGTTATCGATCAGCATGGCGCGATCACCTTGTTTGATCAGCAGGCATCGCATGGACCACGAGCACATATTATTATCATCGGCAGGATTAGTTCGCTGCCAGATGGTTTTGGGGACAACCCCGAACATGGCTCCGCCGTCGAGTTTGAAATTACCGGTATGAATGATGCTTAGCTCCATCAGGGAATTATCCTTCGAATACTCCCATATTGCAGAACTTGTCGATCCGCTTACTGATCCGGTCGTCAGTGCTCAGCTTTTCCAACTCTCCGGTTTCTTTTTTAATCGCCGATTTGACCTGTTTTGCCATATATTTCAGGTCGGTATGGGCACCGCCCAAAGGCTCCCTGATTATTCCATCCACCAAACCCAGTCCGGTCATATCTTCTGCGGTTAGTTTCAACGCTTCAGCCGCCTGCTCTTTGTATTCCCAGCTGCGCCAGAGGATAGACGAACAGGATTCAGGTGATATAACCGAATACCAGGTATTCTCCAGCATCAGCACTTTGTCACCAATGGCTATTCCCAGGGCTCCGCCGGAGGCACCTTCACCGATCACAATACAAATTACTGGTACCTTGAGCATGAACATTTCCTTCAGGTTGCGGGCAATTGCCTCGCCCTGCCCACGTTCCTCGGCTTCCAGCCCGGGAAATGCGCCCGGGGTGTCGATCAGGGTAACAATAGGCTTATTGAACTTCTCCGCCAGCTTCATAAGGCGCAATGCTTTGCGATACCCTTCCGGGTTGGCCATCCCAAAATTGCGGTACTGCCTGTCCTTGGTATTCCGCCCTTTTTGTTGCCCGATCAGCATAAACGTTTTGCCATCGATCGAACCAAATCCACCTACCATAGCCTTGTCGTCCCGGACATTCCTGTCACCATGGAGTTCGATGAAATCATCAGCGATCTCATAAATATAATCCAGTGCATAGGGGCGCTCGGGATGACGGGACAGCTGAACGCGTTGCCAGCGGGTCAGGTTCTCAAAAATCTCTTTTTTGAGTCCGTGAATTTTCTTTTCCAGGGTCTTGATCGCTTCGGTGACATCCACGTCGCTTTCGCGCGCGATCTGTTTCATCCCCTCAAGTTTTGCCTCAAGCTCCACGATTGGTTTCTCAAAGTCCAGTTGCATGTGATGCAGTTAATGATTCTGAGAACAAAAATAGAATAAATAAAAGGAATGGCCAATTCATACCTGCAGGTAAAACTGTTTTGAACTGGCTTGAAAAAGTAAAAGGACCGGCTGACAATATTGCTATTGCCAGCACGATCCTTTTAACAACCAAATAATAACGTTTATTCTTCTTTATTCACTCCAAAAACAGCACGCCGGTTGAGCTGATGCTCTTCTTCTGTACATTTCGAGCATTCGATCCACAATTTACGTTCGCCGTAGAAGTGCATCGTTATTCTCTCGGAAGAAATACCATTAGCAATCAGGTAATCCCTGGTCGAAATGGCTCTTCGTTCTGCCAGCTTATCATTATAGGCATTTGACCCCCTGATATCTGTATGGGCAGATACAACGACACCGGAAGCAGGATAACGATCAAGCAGCGAAATTAGTCTGTCAAGATTTGTTTTTTCTCGAGAGCGAATTACATGTTTGTCAAAATCAAAGAATACAGCGGATATCGTGTCTTTTACCACCACGTCAAATCCATTCTGATCCAGTATTTTGCTGATATTCTGCAACATATTGAAGTCGGGCATGTCTTCAATTCGAACGATGTCAAGGTCCCTTTCCCAATGACCGGCTTCGTCTGCATACACCAGCTTTTCAGGCAGTCCCAGGTAGAAATCCACACGGCCCTCAGAGGCAATAGGATAAATATCCACCAGTCCCCTGTCCAGAGCATAGCGCATGGGTATGGTCCGGGCCAGGTAAAATTCATCGCCCGTCTCAATGGAAAAGGCCGTGTCTGCATAATTCTCCCGGCTCGCATGTAAACCTGTAACCGAGTTCACCGGCAGCAACAGGTGGGTCCGGTCTCCGGTGGGCATGATCTTCCTGCCTTCCTTCTCCGTACTCACACTATCCAGGGACTGATCCTTTTCATCCACGTAGAAAATGTCCACAAGTGTTTTATCCCGGATGAAGGAGTAAATATCGTCCTGACCTGCCCGGTTGGAAGAAAAGAACCCCTCCCTTCCATTGCGCGTAATTAAGCCGAAGTCGTCGCGGCTGGTATTAAGCGGATAACCGGCATTACGAATCATAAATGCCTTTTTTCCAATCTCTTCCGCAATGAATATGTCAAGTCCGCCCAGACCAGGATGCCCGTCCGAGGCAAAGAAAAATTCATCGCCCCGCAGATAAGGAAACATTTCATTTCCCGCGGTATTGATTTCCGGACCCATATTGACTGGTTGACCCCAATGATCGCCGGACCTCTCAGAATACCAGATATCAGTGCCACCATGGCCTCCCGGCATATCCGAAACGAAATACAACCGCTTCATGTCGGCCGTTATTGCCGGATGTGACAGGGAATATCCCGGATCATTCAGGGACAACTCTTCAATATTGACCCACGAACCGTTTGGCAAAACATCTGCATGCATCAGCATAAGTGTCCGCAGTCCGTCCCGGGACTTGCCAGGCTCATTCCGGGTGAATATTACTTTCCGGTCATTATCATAGAAGGCCAGCGGACCGTCGTGAAACGTGGTATTCGCCCCAACCGGAGTGGGTGCTACCGAAGGGCCTCCCTTCAGCGGAGCATAGTAGAGATCCAGGTAATACCCGCCATCCCAGTGATACTTTTTTGAAGACGCGTTGCCTTCTTTACGGGAAGAGGCAAAGACCAGACCGTCCTGGTAATAAGCCGGTGCAAATTCTGACCGGTCGGTATTCACTACCGTAAGAGTTACTTCAAAGGCGGCCGAATCAATGAAATACAGATACTCTGCCTGGATCCCTGTACTCACCGACCCGGCCAGCTCTTTGTTTAATGAAGCCCATTCTGCCACATACTTTCGCACGGCTTCATCATTTCCTGCTGAACGCTGAACGTGGAGATAATTCCATCTTGATTCTTCAGACCAGTCTTTGCTTCCTGAAATGGCCTGCTCATATTGCGTGAGCGCCTGATCATAATCCCTGAGTTTATAATAACAATTCGCCAGCCGCTCATGAACGTGAATTGGATCATCCACCTTTTTCAGGGCTTTTTCATAATGTTTTACAGCCTTGGCGTAGCTATAATGACGGTACAGTGAATCACCCAGCAACACTTGCCGATGCTGTGCCTTAAGTGAACCAAAGACTGTCAGAAAACCAGTAAGTAGTAGTATAGCGCGTATCATTCTCAGAAATATCTTGGTGTAATTGCCATATTTTTGTTACGGATAAAGCGGTAGCTTATCAGGAATTCATGCGAACCATTATGAAAAGGTCCCAGGTCATCCCCGTTTGGCATATCATAAGAATACCCGATCCGCCATTGTTTGCTGAAATCAATCTCCACCAGGGCTGCGATGGATTCGTCCCACCGGTAAGATGCCCCTACCCAAAGCACATCCCTGATCAGGAGGTTTGCGTTCAGGTCTACCTGCACCGGGGCACCTTTAACACCTTTGACCAGGAAGTTAGGCTTCAGTTTAAGGGAGCGACCCAGTTCAAAAACATGGCCTCCGTGAATGAAGTAGTGCATCTGCTGGCGCCCGTTAACGGATTCCACCGAGGTTTCAATTTCATTATTGATTATTTCAGGCATGGACATACCAAAATAGGTCCGGTCACTGTACAGGTAAATACCTGCTCCGACATTCGGCAGCCATCCACCAAATGAACTTGACATGAAGACCGGGTCACTGGTATAATCCATTTCCGGATAATACAGGTCCAGCTGGGTCATGTCGGCCTGATAGTAGGATGCACCGGCCCGAAGCCCGAAGCTCAGCTTTACATTTTCGGCCAGCGGTATGTAGTAGGAATAAAAACCGTATACGCCATAGTAATTACTGACCGTTATCTGGTCATGATATAACTGTCCGCCAAACGACGCTCTCGAGTATTTCACAGGTCCGTGAATGGAGAATGTCTGTGTGCTGGGAGCTCCGTCGAGTGAAGTCCATTGCGACCGCGATAAAACCGAGGCAGTCAGCGCGCCATTGGAGCCGGCATAGGCCGGGTTAATGGCTACCGGGTTGAACATGTACTGGGAGAACATGGCCTGCTGTTGTGCATTTACCATGGCCCCGGTACAAATCATAAAGATGAATAGTATAATTCTTTTCATAAAAGCTGATTATCGACTTAAAACCACGTATCCCTGCAGGGGTCCGGACCCATCTCCAAGAGAAATCACATAGAAATAGGAACCATCCGTCACTTCGTTACCGAACACACCGTTTTCACTCTCTCCTCTCCAGGCTCGTGTTTCGTTATCATATCCCTCTATAACCCTGACAAGACTCCCCCACCGGTTATAGATCTGAATGCGGTTGGAAGAATAGTACTCAATATTGCGGATATACCACTGGTCGTTTATGTCATCCCCGTTTGGCGAGAATCCCTGCGAAATCTCTATTGGATATTCTTCATAATGAACATTTACCGTCACCATGACCTGATCGCTTTGCGCCCCTCGGGCATCCTCGACCAGTAAGGTGAAACTGGTATAAGGTATGTCATGTTCATTCTCTTCCGGTTCGTATGCGAGCATGCTGAAATCTGTGTAAATCACATTTGTTGCCGCTGGAAAATTGTTGTAGGTAAGTGCACCCTTCGCCGGTAAGGACGTTAGTATGTACCCGGCCATAGGATCCATTTCCTGATCTGAATAGGTGAGCTCAGTGGTAAAATCAAATATGGAATTCCAGCTCATATCCACCACAATATCTGCCGTGGCCGGGGCATCATTAACATCCAGGATGGTAATGGTCATGGTATAATCATCACTTTCAGCACCCTGATCGTCCACTACCCTGAAATCAAATTCAGTGATTCCGGTCGTATCGGCAACGGGCACAAATTGAAGCAGCTCGGGATCTGCATAGATAAAATCCAGTTCGACCGGATTCCCGTCATACAACAATTCCCCAAGCTCAGGATATAGCGGTGAGGTTATCTTAAAACCATTAAAGCAGTCCCCGTCAACGTCGTTGTAAATGAAATCGGCTCCGGAGAAGGTATAGGTTTCATCCTCGTTGATTGTGATACTCCGGTCGGCACTGGTAGGTGCATCATTGATGCCGTTCACTATAATATACACCGCCACCGCGACCGTATTGCCGGTCTGATCCGAAATTTCGTAGGAGAATGTGTCCCACCCAAAAAAATCGGGATCCGGCGTGTACTGTATTTTTGTTCCCTGAACTACAGCCAGCCCGTAACCAGGCACGTTGGCAACAGTCAGACTGGCCGGATCAAGATCATTATCCGGGTCCGAATCATTTGCCAGTACATCGATCAGGATGTTGGTATCTTCATCCAGGCTGACATTATCATTGGAAGGTGTCGGATAATTCTGACCTGCTGCACTGAAACTCAGCGCAAACAACACCGGCAAAATCATCCTTTTAATTTTCAATTTCATAGGTTACTTTCAGTTCACTTCTTATTGCTTCAACTCCTTTTTCAAGGTTGCGGGGCTGCAGCTAAAGCTGTATACAAGTGATGTATGTTTTGTAACCGTTTTCGTCGAAAAATTTTAAAGAATTTGTAAAAACCAGGGATAAATGACTGATTTCAACGATAAAATGCCTTCTCCGGCCGGTACCGGATATGTACTAAATGTAAAGTTCAGTCGGATTTAAACCAGCTTACTCATTCAGATTTAAAAAGGATCATGGCTGAATAAGCAGGCACGGACAACATTGCTCCGGCATCTGCTTTTCTTAATCCATTTTCGTCGATGATCTTGCCGTCAGAAGCCACGATCCATTCTCCATCACCGGGCAGTTGGAAAGAAGTTGGTGTTTCCGATCCGTTCGCAGCCACCAGCACCTTTTGCCAGTTATCCTCCAGATTGCTCCCATCTACCTCATACACTACCAGCAGGTCATCATCCGTATCATGGAAAGTTAACTGCTCCCTGATCTGGTCGGCTGAGGTCAGCCTGAATACCGGATGCTTGCGGCGGATACTGATCAGTGCCTGGTAGTAGGCAACATGCAACTCATGGTCTGTTTTTCGTTGCCAGTTCAGTTGATTGATACTGTCCGGAGAATTATACGAATTCTCCACTCCCTCCTTTGTTCTCATAAACTCCACTCCGGCATGAAGGAAAGGAATACCCTGCGAAGTCAGCACAATAGTATTGGCGAGGCGATGCATGGAGGCGATTTCATCCGGTGTGGCATCCGGAACTGAGATCTTCAGTTTGTCATACAGGGTATGATTGTCATGGCAGGAAACATAATTAATGGTTTGACGCGGTTCCGCTGCCCAGGCAGCGCGACTGTAATTCACTGAATCGTATTGCACACCCGGGTGCTGAGTGGATGCCACCACCCCGAATTTGACACTTTCTTTCATTTGCTTCTTACCACTGGCAAAGCCACGGTCTTCATGATCGAAGACACTGCCTTTGAGTCCGTCCCGAAGATCATCGCTGAAAGCTGCCACACCAGGCATCAGGTAGGTATTCTTTTTAACCGCCTGCGCAGTATCCGGCAACGGTGAGGTTCCGGCGGTCCACCCTTCTCCATATATAAATATGGTGGAATCCATTTCATGCAATGAGGCAGCGATCTCATTCATGGTTTCAATATCGTGAATCCCCATCAGGTCAAAACGGAAACCATCCACGTGGTATTCTTCGGCCCAGTATTTAACCGATTCAATCATAAACTTCCGCATCATCTCTTTTTCTGAGGCGGTCTCATTGCCGCAGGCGGAAGCATCTGAGAAGGTCCCGTCTTCCCGGAACCGGTAGAAATAGTCCGGAACCAGCTGGTTGAAATTGGACTCCATAGTCTGGCCGGTGTGGTTGTATACCACGTCCATGATCACGCGAATCCCGTTATCATGCAGCCCCTTTACCATTTGCTTGAATTCACGCACCCGGACACTCCCGTCATAGGGGTCAGTGGCAAAGCTTCCTTCCGGCACATTGTAATTCAACGGGTCATAGCCCCAGTTAAACTGCGCGGAATCAAGACGCGATTCGTCGATACTGCGGTGATCAAATGCCGGAAGCAGGTGTACATGCGTCACTCCCATATGTTTAAGGTGATCCAGCCCTGTTGCCGCACCGGCGCTGTTGCGTGTCCCTTCTTCCACCATCCCCAGGTATTTTCCTTTGTTTTTCACACCGGATGATGGCGCTATTGTGAAGTCCCGGATGTGGACTTCATACAGTACAATATCGGTCGGATTCGCCAGGGCCGGGCGCTGGTCATTCTCCCAGCCTTCCGGGTCCGTGGCATCCAGATCCAGGATCATGGACCGATGGCCATTGACCCCGGTGGCGACCGCGTAGAGATCCGGTTTTTCATCCAGCCAGTTTCCCTGGTACAGGATCTGATAGGTATAATAGTTGCCTTTCTGGTCTCCTTCCAGCGCATACACCCAGGTTCCCTTCGTGTCACGTTCCATTGCAAAGGTACCGGTGCGGTTATCACCGTGCCCCATGGAGTACAGGTGCAATTTGACTGAATCGGCGTCAGGCGACCACATCCGGAATGCTGTGCGATCAGCTGAGTAATTCATTCCCAGGTCGCTGCCCGTGTATAACGGATACCGGTCATCTTCATAAGTATTGCCCTCGGGAGTACCCGGATTACAGCCGGTAAGGCCGATCAGCCCAGCCAGCAAGAGTTTTCGGTTCACTATTTTCATAATTACATGGCGCGGTGCTTCGCGGTTCTTTCTTTTAGTTCTTCGTACCTGGATATGGATTTTTCATCCATTTTAAGGGGGTCCAGGAAATTCGTCCGGATATCATCCAGCCGTTGCTCTCCCCCAAAGATCACATTGATCTTACCCATAACAAGGCCGTCGATGGATTCACGGGCCACCATCGCCGGATCATCCATGTTATCCACTGCCGCATTGGTCATCATCGGCGTGTCTGTTGCCGTCGGATAAATAGTCATGACGTGAATCGGATACTGATGAAGTTCCCGGCGCATAGCATCGCTGAATTGCCTTACGGCCGCCTTGGTCGCGGCGTATACACTATAGAACGGGTTGGCAATATACCCAAGCCCCGATGAAACCCCGATCAGGGCTCCTCCTTTGCTTTTCTGCAGCAGAGGGAGGCACTTCCTGGTCAGCAGAAGCACGCCTGTAACATTAATATTCACCTGGCTGATAATATCCTCATCCGACATATTCTCCAGTAACCCGGCACTTACCACCCCGGCGTTGTTTACGAGGATATCCAGCACGCCCCATTTTTCAGAGAGGACTGTGACAATACGATTGAGATCCTCCACCTGTGCTACATCGCCCTGTAGTGTAAGAATTTCAGCATCCCTGTATTCTCCGGCAACCGCCTCAAGCTTTTCCTGGTCCCTGCCCACAATTGCCAGGTTCCTGCAGCCGCGTTCGATGAATTCGGCCAGCAACGCCTTGCCAATTCCTGAACTTCCGCCTGTGATTAGTATATGCTTATCCTGAAATTCCATATCGAGTTAGTTAAAATGATCTTTTAGTACTGTTTTGGCGGCATGATAGCCGCACATGCCATGCACTCCTCCGCCCGGAGGGGTGGATGAAGAGCAAATGTACAGATTGGCGCGGGAAGTCCGGTAAGGTTTCAGTTTTCTCACCGGGCGGGTAAACAGCTGCGTCAGGTCTTGGCGTCCCCCATTGATATCCCCGCCCACCAGGTTGGGATTCCATTCTTCCATTAGTTTGGTTGTTTTCACCGAACGGGACAGGACCACATCCCGAAAACCTGGAGCGGCTTTTTCGATCTGGTCTTCAATTTGCCCTGACTGATCCAGATCACTGTTAAGCGGAACGTGGCAGTAAGCCCAGGCAGTATGATTTCCTTCCGGCGCCCGCGATTCGTCGAAGACCGAATGCTGGGCAAATAACACGTACGGGGTTGGCGATGTTTTTCCGGAGAATACGCCAGCCTCTGCCTCCACGATGGCCCGGGCAGAATCTCCGAAGTGGATGGTACCTGCCCTTCTCAAGTCCGGATGGGTAAACGGGACAGGCTCACGCAGCGCCCAGTCGACCTTACACACCCCTGCCCCGTACTTGTAGCGCTCAAGCTGTCGCCTGTACCCGGTTGACAACCCGGAGTTTTTCAAATGCAGAAGCTGTTCGGGTGTCATGTCCAATAAAATTGTCCGCGTATCCGGCAGGCGTTCCAGGTCACTTACCTTCGTTTCCAGGCGGATTTCCCCGCCCGAGGACCGATAAAAATCGGCCATGGCTGCCGTCAGCCTTCCGGCCCCGCCTTTCGGAAACGGCCAGCCCGTTTTGTGTGCGAGCAAAGTGAGCACCATTCCGAACGAGGCCGTGCCCCACCAGGTAAGGGGCATTATGGCATGGGCGGCTGCACCCATAAATAACGCCCGCGTTTCCGGCTCCCGAAAATTCCATTTGTTGAAACGGTCGGCCGGAAGAATGGCCTGCAATCCGAAATTTAACAGGGAGAAAGGATTGGAAGGTACAGACAAAGGACCAAGCAAGGTATCCTCGATATCCTCCCACTGGCGAGTCAGCCTGTTCATCAGCTGGGAATATCGTTTATGATCGACTCCCAGCTGAGATGCGGTGCGCTCAATATCCCGGTAACACATTCGTGCCTTACCGCCTGGCAATGCATGGGCAAAAGGGATTTCGGGAAATACCCATTCCAGGCCATGCTGCTCCAGGGGTAATGTACGCAAAAAGGGAGATGCAAAGGCAAGCGGGTGAATGGCCGACCCGACATCGTGCCGGAATCCGGGAAGGGTCAGCTCTTCAGTCCGGGTAGCCCCTCCTGCCGTTGCCGCCTGCTCAAGCACAAGCGTGCGTAAACCAGCCTGCTGAAGGCGAATTGCGGCGGCGAGCCCGTTCGGACCGCTGCCCACGATAATTGCGTCGTATGTGGATGTAGACGTCATGGAGGCAATCACAGAATTGCGATCGTAAAAACTACGAACAAGTGATTTATTATACTATATTACCGGCTAAATCCTCCAGGTTTATTATGAAAGAATTTCTTGGCGAACTGATTGGCACTGGATTGTTAATGCTCTTCGGAACCGGTATCAATGCCAATGTCTCCCTTAAAAATACCTTTGGAAACAATTCGGGCTGGATGGTCATCGGATTTGGCTGGGGTCTGGCTGTATTTATCGGTGTGTTTGTAGCCGGACCAATAAGCGGTGCGCACATCAATCCGGCCGTGACGATAGGCCTGGCAGTGGCTGGTAAATTTTCCTGGGGATCTGTACCGGCGTACATCACTGCCCAGATGATCGGTGCTTTTGTCGGATCGATGCTGGCTTACCTGGCGTATATTGATCACTTTCGGGCCACGCCGGATATTGCCACGAAACTGGGCGTCTTTTCCACCGGCCCGGCTATTAAAAATTACCGCCATAACGTGCTTACCGAGGCCATTGGCACATTCGCCCTGGTCTACCCGATTTTCTACCTGGCAGACGGCGACGGCCTTGGATCATTGAATGCCTTTCCGGTAGCCCTGATTGTGATGGCCATTGGCCTGGCAATCGGCGGCGCTACAGGATATGCCATCAATCCGGCCCGGGATCTCTCCCCCCGCATTTTTCATGCCCTGGTGGTTAAAGGAAGCAGCAACTGGTCCTATGCCTGGGTGCCCGTTGTAGGCCCCATACTGGGCGCCATTGCGGCTGCGGTATTGTTCATAATGATTGAGGGATATATTCCCCTGGTTGGCTAGTCCAGCTCCTTTTCGAACTTTTTAAAAAGGGTCTCTGCATTGTACCGGTGCCGGTTGAATGATTTCCAGCTTGATTCTTTCTGAGCCAGTCTCCTGAAAATATTCTTCAGCGTATATTTATCACTCTTAAGGTTTGTGTCGCCCGCCTCGTCCCAATCGATGGGCGTAGCTACAGGCGCACCATCCCGTGGTCTAAGGCTGTATGGCGTAATAGCTGTCTGCGCCCAGGCATTTCGCTGGATATCAAAATACAATTTTCCGTCACGGTCCTTTTTGTAGGTTTCCATCGTGAATATTTCGGGGTTGATGCGGCAGGCATAGCGGCCAATTATTCTCCCGGCCTTCCGGCTCGCGTCAAAATCCTCATTACTGTCCAGTGGAATGACGATGTGTAAGCCACGTGAACCGGTAGTCATAAGGAATGAAGTGATGGAGAATTTTTCAAGGATATCACGAAGGGCGCGCGCCGCCTTACGGACCTGTGAAAATTTCTGCGAGGGATCCAGGTCAATTATCAGCTTATCAGGGTTGCTGACTACCTCTGTGGTGCTCAGCCAGGTATGAAAAGCTATTGTGCCCTGATTTACCAGGTAGAGCAAGGTATCTGTGTTATTGCAGAGCACATGATTGACCGTACCGTCTTCTTTGCTCAGCTCAATCGTCTCTATCCAGTCCGGAAAATAATCCGACGCGTTTTTCTGGTAAAATCCGTCATTTTCAATGCCATCGGGGAATCGTTGCATCATTAACGGACGGTTTTTGAGATGCGGGAGAATGTGATCGGATATCCTTTCATAATATTCAAGGATATCCTTTTTGATAAATCCACTGCCAGGAAACAGCACTTTGTCCGGATTGCTGATGTCAAATTTATATTGTTTCATGGTGCTTCCCTGATTACTTCCCTGGCCGATTTATCCTGGCGCAATCCCAGGTACCGCGGATGTCTGAGTTTGTGGTCATTGGTCCATTCGGTAAATCCGATCTCTGCCACCAGTTCGGGTCGGATCCAGTGAACGCCCGATTCCTTCACCTCTTCTTGTAAGGGCACTTTTTTACTTTTCAATTTACTCATCTTTTGATACAGTTCGCTAAGTTCCTTATCTGAATACCCCGTTCCGACCTTGCCGGCATAGTGAAGCTGATCTTTCTCATAATAGGCCACCAGCATGGCGCCAAATCCTTTTCGTTCACCCCGGGGTTCGGTATAGCCGACCACGACAAATTCCTGCTGATGTACGCATTTAAACTTAAGCCAGTCCTTTGAGCGGGAATGATGATAGACCGAATCGGCACGCTTGGCAATGATACCTTCCCAGCCCTTTTCGCAGGCTTCTTTATAAAAATCCATCCCATTCTCATTGATGTGCGCACAAAACCGTATGGGATCAGTGAATTTCAGATTTTTCTTCAGAAGTGATTTGCGTTCCCGCAGAGGTAGCCTGGTCAGATCGTAGCCATCTTGATAAAGCAGATCGAACAGGTAAAGAATCACCGGTACCTTCTTTATCAGATCCTCCGAAGGATCTGATACATTAATCCGTTGCTGTAAGCGGGAAAAGCTGGTGAGCTCACCGTCGAACGTGACCAGTTCGCCGTCCGCTATGAACGATTCGTTGTCAGCCGACAACAATGCCTTTTCAATTTCCGGATACATATTATTGAGCTGATTCTTATTCCTGGACAGGATACGTACGTTTTTTTCATCCTTAAAAACAAGGCATCTGACCCCGTCCAGTTTACGCTCATAGATCCAGTCCGGATCTGAAAAATAATCCTCGGTCAGCGTGGCCAGCATAGGTCCGGTCCAACCGGGCATCTTTTTCTTAACTGTGCGGTCACTCATTATCCATATCTTTAATGGTCTTTTCTGATTTCACTGATTCAGGTTCGGTGCTGACCGGGTTGCGGCGGGCATCGGCCTCCTCATCGTCCCTTTTAACCAGCAGCCAGTGATTCTTTTCTTCGTCAATGCGCGTCATAGCGTATCCGCCCTGCACTTTTTTCCCATGCAGTATCACCTTAAAATGTCCCTTGTCAATAGATTCGGAAAGAGCATCCTGATCTGTATTCTCCGGCAAATCATACGTACCCATGTCCCAGAGCAGCACGTTGCCGGCGCCATAATTACCTTCCGGAATTGTTCCTTCGAAATCCAGGTAATCCATGGGATGGTCTTCGGTCTGAATGGCCAGGCGTTTGTCGCGTGGGTCTGTTGATGGGCCTTTGGGGACCGACCAGGATTTTAATACCCCGTCACATGCCAGGCGGAAATCATAGTGATGGGTACTGGCAGCATGCTCCTGGAAGGAGAATACGTTTTTCCGGTTGTCCGTATTCCTGGTACCATCGGGCTCGCCGGAATTACCTCCCTTACGTTTTTCCCGGTATTCTTTAAGGTTATCGTGTGCCATAAACTGATGAGATAGCATGAATTAAACATAAAATCAATGATTTTTCCCCGGCTAAGGCAAAGATCATTGTTACAAGTTTCAGATTTCATGCCATCCGCGCGGTGCAAGCATACGGGCCATGTTCAGGCTCATATACGGCAGGCGGATGAAGGTAACTGTGGAAATGCAGCTACGAATTTACTCAGCCATCGCCGAAGCACCGGGAACGGTAAACCGTTTGAACAGGCCCTTGGCATTTGATTCCGGAACTTCCGCGATCAGTGCGTACTCCCCTGGTTCCAGGCGGACAGTAAAAACACCCGAATTTCCTGCGGGCATTTCCTGGATACCACCGACAAACATAGCCGGAGCGGGCGTACCAAAAGCGTTGGGGTCGGCCCAGTTCATCCAGACCTGTACCGCATTGGGATTGGTCGAATCATCAAGTCTCACGACATTAACATCCGCCATGGCAAAATTTTCATGAACCGTGCTCGTATGGAAGTTTACGCGAAATGACTGGAGTCCGGCAGCCGGATTCCCTTGCATGTCATAGCCATCTTCATTTACATTAATCACAACATCTGCTTCCGGTATGCTTGCGGGCGCACTGTCTGATTGTTCTGCAACGAGTCCGGCGACCATACCCTGGCTGGTATGGAATACGCCGTTTGATTTAATGTAACACTCGATCGTATAAGTACCCGGAGGCAGGTTGAACGTAGCCTGGGCGGTACTTTCCGGCCCTATAATACCGATACCGCCAACGAATTCCAGTTGTCCGAACCAGGCCGGGATCTTGCCGAATGCCTGCATGCCCTCTTCCGCCTTACCTTCATTGATGAGGCTCATCCCTTCGGCGAATATCGGGTCAATTTCCTCCACCAGGTCGTTCACGGTTTTTTGTTCGCCGTCTACCACCGGCATTTTCTCAAACCGGATAAAGTGGGTCATGGATGATTTATTGACATAACGGACAGTCGTCAGACCGGACATTATTATAGAATCTGACAGCTGGATATCAATCTGATTCGTCGTGACATTCAGTACGTTTCCGTAGTCAGGCCAGGATTCAGGGGCGGATTCTCCCACGGCCGGTTCGGCTTCAGTGGTTGCGTCCTGGCTGTCAGGGGCAGATGAACAACTGTGTATCAGTAAGGATAAGAACAGGAATTTGAAGGTTGCTTTGCTCATGTTTTGTGTGGTTTATGGTATGGTTGTCATTCAATATAGTGAAAAGAACCGGTCAACCATGGCCTGGCACAGTCGAACGGGTTGATTTTCAACGCATTTATCACGATATTCCATGACCTAACACCTACACACATGAAAACCTTTCTTACCCTCCTTCTTTCAATGTTCATGATTTCCGCGATGGCCCAGGAACGCTCCCGCGAAGTGGTACTCAAAACAGCACTTCTGGCAGCGCCCGAAGAAATGCGGGAAAATGCAACTGTCATGGGTTTTACAGATGACGGAAAAATGGAGGTGTTGCATCAGGGCACCAATGACCTAATATGCCTGGCGGATAATCCGGCTTCGGACGGGATCAACATTGCCTGTTATCATAAGGACCTGGAACCCTTCATGAAGCGCGGCCGTGAACTCAGGGCCGAAGGGAAGGGAAGAATGGATGTATTTTCGATACGGGATGGGGAAGTTAACGATGGAAAACTATCCATGCCTCAGCAACCGACGACGTTATTCATTTTCTACGGAGATGAAGGGATTATCAACTGGGAAACGGGAGAGGTAAATGGCGGCAAGGAACGTTATGTTATATATATCCCCTTTGCCACCAGCGAAACAACGGGACTTCCGTTGAAGCCTATTGCGCCGGGGGCACCCTGGCTTATGGATGCAGGCACTTACCGGGCCCACATCATGATCACCCCTGAGTGATCTCAGTTATCTGACAGCACCCAGTCGGTGGCTTCTTTCATGTTGGCCTTATTGAAATACCGGATCTGGGCCGGGGTAAACGGATCTGCAAACTTGGAAGTCCACTCGAGCCAGTGTTCATCACCGACAACCGCCACGCGCTTGAAGTCATTAATATGCTCCGCATCAAACCGGACCTCTTCCCAGACCGCGCCGGATGACATGCCTTTCATATCATCCACTTCGACGAGCAGGTTGATCTTTCCGAATTCACCTATTTTGCTTTCCAGCACCGGCAAGATTATGTTATAATCTTTTTTATTCAGCTTACCGGTGACCTGAATGGCCAGCGTATCCGGTGCGGGTTCTGATAATATATTGACCATAACGTAGTTGATTTTGGTACAATAATAAAACGGGAACCGTCAGGCCTTAGTTCATATATTCGACATTCAATTAACAGTGCCCGGGAAGCCCCTGTGATCCTAAATTTTTGGCTGGGAAGAAGTTGACACTGATGACGCAGAGGCATATGAAAAAGTTGACCTTTTTTTTCAGGGAAGTGTTGCAAATGATATATGAGCCCTATACATTTGCACCACTGTTATTCAATGGTCCGGTAGTTCAGTTGGTTAGAATGCCTGCCTGTCACGCAGGAGGTCGCGGGTTCGAGTCCCGTCCGGACCGCGGAAACAAAGCTAAAAGCCCTCTCAGGTGATTCTGAGGGGGTTTTTTATTTATGGGGACAGTATTGGGGACAGTCATTATTTTCTTGGTTTGGTAGGTAGAATTATTGCAGTATTATTAAATTACTATCGGTTCTACAGTCCAGCTTTATGAGAATACTAATTTTACTTACCCTCTTTCTCACATCAAACGGTTATACCTCAGCTCAAAGCCCAGCTGTAAAGAAGGAGACCACTACTGTTTATAAAACTAAGACCGGTAAGAAGTATCATACAAAGACTTGCCATTACGCTAGCGCTAGTGGTACAGCTGTAGCGCTTGAAGATGCCAAAAAACTTGGGCTTACAGCATGTTCCGTATGCAAACCTACTACCACAGTGAACTCGGCCAGTAAGACCACCACACCTACAAGGACGAGTCCTACGTCTACCTCTAGGCAGTGTAGAGGTAAGACTAAGGCCGGAGCTAGATGTAAACGTATTACCAAATCAGCCTCAGGGTATTGTTATCAACATGGATAAAGATAATTTACTTATAACCCTCAAGGATATTAATAATGTTGAGCACTGCTTAACTGACTTATCCTGTATACAAGGTCTTGATATTGATGGAAAATTCTGGCAGCTCCATTTGGGGGAATATGGTAGTGTAATTGTAGAGTATGCCAATAATAAAAAAGCTCTTCAACAAATTAAGGATTATTTGACTTATTAGTGATAGAATCAGATGATCGAGCCATTTGCCATATTCGCCACAATATATGCATATGCTGATAAGTACCCCAACCAACCAGTGGAAGAGGCACTGCTCAGCTACGGCTGGGACAAGACCTATAGAATGGTCCGGGAATGTCAACGGACTGGTAAACGGTTTGCCTGGCACACAAACGAGACACTTATTGACGGTTCTATTATAATAATCACTTAATGGAGGAGACATTAATAAATCTCACTAACCTCATCTCTGGTTTAATTGGTGGAGTGACAGCATTTATCCTTAAATATTTTTATGATAGGTTTTTAGAAAGTGGCAATCGAGTTCGAATCGACACAAAACTAAATCGTAAGCGAAAAGAGGTGAACGCACTGGAAGAAATACATAGACGATTACAGGATTTAGAAAGGGATTTTAATCGGTTCTTGCATACTAAGCAGCCGGCAGAGAATCCGCCGTTTTTCGCGAACTACAACTCACTCATGAATTATATAGATACCCAATCCGCCTATTTAGAGTCGAATTTACTAAAACAAATTCGTGTGCACCTGTCGAAATTCTCTGAAAATTTTGATACTGTGTATCTTTGGCATATGACCAATGAAAAGATTTACCTTGAGAAATTTTTAGAAGTGACAAAGCAATCAATAGATAAAGGGCTTTCCCCAACAATAAAAGCTAAAAAGCTTATTATTGAATATCAAAAAAAGAGCTATTAAAGCTAACATTTCCATGTTTTAAGTTATTCCCATTCATAGATCCGTGCGAAAAATTTTGCGGCCCTCCTTGCAATTTTTTCTGGATTTGAATTGTTTTTGCTTACAATAAGGTAGGCGCTCCTATCTATATCATCTACATGTAGATAATTATCCTTACTAAAGGAAGAAATACACAATAGCTTGTAGATTCTAAATCTAGTTGTATTATGTTTATCCTCCTGTTCTTTTTCAGAACCTATAAACCCAAAGGAGGCGTTTGGCGCCTCTGTTCTTGCAATATTTAAACAAACATCTAGGCTGGTCCGAATTATTCTACTCGCCTCCGTAACACCCACATTTGCTAAAACACTATATTTATTCTTTGCGGTGCTGTTTGCTAGGCAAAATTTAACTATAAATATATTGAGGCTATACCTGTCTATCTCAACGCGAAATCGGGTTCTATTAGATATTCGAAATGTGTATATCCGGCTCTCTAAATGCTCTCTGTCATTGACGGATTCTTTCTTAACTAGAGTTGTAGGATATCCCTGATTAAACATTAAGGGATTCTAGGCCAGAATTGGATAAGCTTTAATACGGGTATTTTCAACTTCCGCTGCGGTATAAATGTGCAATTGAAATTTATCTGCTTGAGTCTTGACCTTAGACGCACTCAAACGCTTATTATTAGCGGTCTTTTTAAGATACTTACCCATGATTTAGTTGCTTTTGTGAAACATTGCAAATATAAAATAAAAATAATTAACACTAAAATTATTTTAGTTCTATAGCTGGGGACGAAAACTCATTAGACGTATCACCACCCTTTATATGAATTCTAAAAAAAGTATAATTGTAACCTATTATTTATTAAAACCCCCAGTCTACACGAGACCGGGGGCGGATTTAAACACACCACAACTAAAACTAGCTTTTCTTTAGGTAGGCGTCGAGCTCCTTCCACAGTACCTGGCCAAGAGTAAGTTTTCGGTCTTTTTCATCGTACGCGTCTAGGTGTGGGCTGTTCTTATCTCGGAGGACCAAATTCAGGTCGTCGTCCAGCTCCAGCCGGTACTTGTGTTCGACAAGGCCACGAATGTAATCTCTCATTGAATCCTGCAGCCGTGGATTAACGAACGTGAGCCCGTCGTAAACCTGATTGTACTGGAGCTCCAGTAGTTTGTCCTGGTACCTCTTAATTTCATCCGCCATAGCCCAGCTCATTTTTCAGTGTACTTTCCACCGAGGCGTTAAGCCTTGTTTGTTCGTTGATACTCATCGTATCCGTGGACTCATGCCCGAGGGTATGGAGCTGCCGCGCGCGAATGGCAGCACGGTATCCTTCTACATCTGGTTGAACCCGTTCCTTATCAGCCAGAAACGTGTCACAGCGCTCGGAGCGAGCCTGTACGACTTCGGTAAGGTCCTCCAAGTTCTTACGCTGTTTTTCATCCAACTGCTGCCCCTCAAAACCGAGCATTTCCGCGGCTTTCTTTCTGAACTTTGCGCGCTGTTCCATTTGCGCCCATTGGGTCTCTTCAGTGTCGAGCAGGTCGCCCAGCGCAGTGTCTACCACCTCCTTGGCTGGCTGCTCTTTGCACCACATCCCTTTGTGAAGCTTTCTAGCCACCGGCTGCTTTTCTGTGTTCCATTCAAAATTGTACTGACTTGAAAGCCTATCAAGAAGCTCCTGCCGCTCCTTGTCACTCTTGAACACAAAACCACGGTTTCGTGTATAGCTGTCCAGAAAACTGAAATTAGCTTGCCGCATGTGCCGGAGCTCATCGGCACTCTTGCCCAGATTGTCCGGGTACCTCGGCACATAGCGCCCCAATGTTTTAGCCTGCAGAAATTGCGGCGCAGCTTTCTTTATCATGGCCGGAATATCTGCCGAGGTATTAAGCCCTCTCCTCACGACCTGCTGGCCGTTGACGTCCAACTGACTGGCCACCTGGTTAATCAGATTTACCCGGTCGGATGTATTCCGAAAATCGCCCAGGTCAAGTTTTTCAACCTCCGCGGCAACTGTTTCAAATATTGTTTTGCTCATCGTTATGCTGTTTAAAATTTAACTCCTTTTCTTTTATGCGCATTTCCTCCCTTGCATTCTGCTGTGCAAAGTGGTGGTGCTGGTTCATTATACGGCGCATATCACGCGTCAATGCGCAGAGTATAGGCGCAAGGTATCGCTCCTCCTCCATGCTCTCGCGTGTCTTATAGAATTCTCCTCCTCGCTGTCTCTCAGCAGCCTCCAGCTGAATTTTCATTACAGCCTTAACCTGCAGTGAGAGAGGTTGAGATAAATCGCCTACGGCGAGTAAATCAGCAAATAGCCGAACTACGGTGTCATTGAGTTTCGATTGATCTGGTGTCATAATTTTTGTGGTTTGGAATTATTGTTGGCCACTCCGCATCCAGTAGATAGCGGAATGTATCCAAAAAATCATTTTTATTGGCCTCCCGGTCTTTGACCAGTACGCCCTCTGCATCCACACTGGCGTAGGTGGCGTCGTGTATTAGCTCTTCACAGCGTGGATGGACCAGAATATTCTTAGTGCGTAGAGCAGCATTGCATCGGACACGGCTATTTATTAAATCGATGTTCTTGGAACGTATTCGCAGCTGGGCATTACTGAGGTTGAGCTGCTGGCGAATGATTTGCCAATACGATGTTTTTCCCCGAGTGGTACCAGTCAGGTTTTTACCGGAAGCATCGCCGGTACAAATATATACTGCTCGCGGATACATGGATTTTATCGTGTCGCATACCGCGTAAATATCTGAGTCATTAAGCCGGATTTTATCGAATATATGGAGGGTGTTTCCGTCGAGCCTTTGGTACACCGACACCGCAAACGGCTCTATATTAAAGTCAAAGGACAGACGCAGTGCGAGCTGAGGGATGTACCGTGGTTTCTCACTGACATGTTTATCAGGCTCCCATGCCCAGAGAAATTTTCCGGCTTTATCCCGTAAGCCCCATTCGGCAAGCACGTAAATCTGGTAGTACAGTGGGTTCGTTTCTTTGTACTGCTCTAATGTCAAGCGGTAGGACTCATCTAAGTACGGATTCTGAAGGTATGTGCTCTTATGGCGTATTACGTCTGGGTGCTCCTTGTCATAGTACATGCGCTTAATCCATGAATCCTCCGATACTGGATTAAATGAACCTAGAATCTGTCTGTAATGTGAGGTCGAGTTACGCAAGCGCAGGTTTAGCTGTGTGAACTCGTCAAATGATAGCTCACTCAGTTCCTCAACCCAAATTCCTGTAATGCCTGATATGGATTTTATCTTCTCAGGGTCGTCTAGCCCAGTGCAGATAATTCTGCTGTTCCCAATACCTATCCACATTTCACTCTTATTAATCTGAATTTCGGTCACCTCTCGCAGCCTCCACTCGTCAATAAGCCAAAGTACCTCCGACCATACCGACTCCCTCAAGGTCCGCTGTACTTTGCGTACGGCCAGAAAGCGGTGGTTTCCCTCCATAAGACACCGTATGACCAGCTTTTGAGCACAGAATACGGATTTTCCTGAACCAGCAGACCCCAGCATTAATACAATGCGCTGTTGGGTGTACAGCAACGGCTGGAATACCTTATTAATGCTTGCCTGCAAGTCTATGGCAGTGGCCTCAGTCATTGATTTTGTCAAGTTTCATAACCTCTTTACCATCTGGCAGAATGAATGTAACAGACCGCCGGTCTGCCCCTACCTCCACATTAGTTACCCCACTTATTCCCGCCACCCGTGCAATAGACTCAGCCGCCTTTATTCGTTGCTGTGCTGACGTCAGTTCCATGTAGTCGCGTACCATCGAGCCTAACAAGGCCTCACGGGTAACCATATCGGGGGACAAAACCGTACGTCGCAACTCTTCCAGCCTGGCGGCCACTCTCGGGTCCTGTAAAAGTCGGTAAGCCGAAATATGCGCGGAGTTACGAGCATAACCTGCCGCCTGGGCAGCAGCCCCTGCCCTACCAATTTTCAGGAACTCGTGAACAAATCGTTCCTGTAACTCAGTGAGTGGTTTTTCTACCATTTTCTCCTCGTTTACTGGCCCCTTTACTGTCCCCATGTTACAATAAATTCATTTAAATGCAATATAAGCAATTATTCGAGTCCTATACAGACTCACAACTATAAAATTTGACTTAATTATGTTCCGGTAATTGCCGTGGTTCGAGGGTCTTAAGGCTTATAGGCTGCAACCGGAGGCCACGTGACAGACAGAGAAATTTTGACTATCTTGGTTTAAATGGAAAATCAGAAGGACAGAAATAAAAAATGGATGAAATCTCTAAAGCAAGAGGAGCGTATTTATACAATAGCCCTCTGGATAGCCGCTGTCTTCATTTTAATTATCCTTATTGTCGAACTTGTTTAAATAGTTCCGTCATCCAGGTGGCGTGCCGCAAATAGCTCCGCCTTTTTTAACTACCTGTAAACGTTCACCCGAACACCGAACGCCGAACATCTATTATTTTTGTATATGCGCTCACCCCTTAAACCGAACACTCATATATATATTTTATGCTTATATATATAGTATAGGGGGTTTTTAAGGTGTTCGGTGTTCGGTCGTAGTAGGTGGGGGTACCCTTTTTTCGTCTCATTATAGTTCGGATTCACCCCCAGGTGCACGTACAAATTTATTGCGTTGGAACATTTCGGTTACCCGGGATTTGTGTTTAAACTCCAGTAGTTCGGCCAGGTCATCGTGGGTGAAATTGTGCGTTAGCTTCAATCGCCAGGCAATCCGGGCACGTGTTTGGTCCTCGATCTTAAAACGGTCACGTTCTGAGATATGGTCGCCCCCACTTACCAGCTCCTCCTCGTTGTACCTGTCTCCGACTGTGGTAAAGTGGAGGAAATTAGCGTCCTGTGAATTCGCTATTCGTTTTACCAGGCAGTTATGCTCACCGTAGACAGTACGCCCTGTCCTGGTCTTCTCCTGTTTTAAATAAACCTGCGGGGTCTCATCGGCTTCAGTTGGTTTCACTCGGTTCATTATCACGACACTGTCTGTTAAATCAGAGTAGACCCCAGAGCCGCGGACGTCTTTAAGAGACAGGGGCATATATTTTTTGATTTTTACCGTGTGCATAAGCACAAGTATGCCCATATCTGGCTGTATTCGTTTGAACTCCGTTAACCATTCCATTACGGCCTTAGCGTCCACTGCCTGAGTGGTATCTCCAGTACCTTCTATGGCTGTAATATTATCTATTATCAATAACGCAGGCTGATATTCTTCGACCATATTCCCCAATATATTTATCAGGTCATCGGTACCCATATCCTGCTCCCAGAACTTTTGACGGCTGGACCGGGCAAAATATTCGGGCCATGGATACCCCTCGTACCGGGGTTTGTGTTGCTGATAACTCAGCTCCCAGTCTATGTAAAGCACACGCTTATGGCCTCTGGCCACATCTACCCCCCACTGTATTGCTTGAATGGATTTACCTACGTTGTTAGGGCCTGCCATAAGGGTCAGTTCTCCGGTGATAATGAAATTTTCAACTAATGGTACGCCCGGCTCTGCTGCAATAATACGATCGGTCAGCTCGGTACCGACGTCGTAAAGGTTGCGCAGTTTTCCCGGGGTCTTCTTTTTATTTTTACTACCCTTAGGCCGGCCCTTCTTACCTTTCCGGCTCAGGCTGACCTTAGGGCCGTATCCTGCCTCTTTGAAGGCATCTATAAAACTGCCGAGTTTGATACCCCCAGCTTTAGGTGGATAGTCCCTTTGCGCACGTTCCCAGTCTTCCCGCAGGTCTCTGTCTGAGGTCTTGCCGGTGGCATCCTCCCAGACCTTAACCAGTCGTTTAGTATAGTGGTAAGCCTCCTCTCCGTAGGCAGACAATGGGACGATCATTTTTTTAAAGTAGTCCTCCTCGGTTTCAAATACCGGAATGCCCTTTTTTTCGGCCCATTCTATCCGTTCCTCCACACCCTCCAAGTCGACAAAGTCAATTTCCGGCGCTGGTCCAGTCTGGGGCACTTGTTTTTCGATAATAATCCCATCCCATACTGGTGCATCCCAGTTGGGCTCCTTCATATCGGGGTCATAGGATACAAACCGTAAACGGGTAACGTCGTCGGCGGAGCTGTCCACCTTTAGCCCATACTCGCGCTGCAGGTACTCAGTGGCTTCCGCATAAACTCCTTTATGGTTATCCGGGTTGCATCGTAGCCAGATAGCGGCACCGCGGCCTGATAGGGACAGATGTACGGCCAGAAAATTGTCATCCTCCCGGAGCTCATCAATATCTAGCTTTGGGTTGGCGCCGGGGTCCACGTCTATAATTATTAGGCCAGTGTGGGCCATCATATGATCTCGACTATGGCCTCCCTCGCATACGGCGGAGGCGGTAAAACAGGGAATGCCTGTACTGTTCTTAGCTGCCTTGTAGGCCTCCACTCCTTCGGTCTCCAGTATTTCCTGCAGCTCTTCCACAAGCTCCCTGTACTCTCCGTCACGAATACCCGCAAGCACTTGATTTACGGTTAATTGGTTCGGACGTTTAGAGCGCTTAGTACGGAAAAATGAGATTTTTTGCGTATCTTTCTCACCTGCTGCAGAATTGATACTTTGCCTCGGTCCTCGTCCGGCCGGGGCTTTTTTTGTCTCAGGCATTGGCGACCTCCTTTCCTCTCTTATCCTCCTCTAAAGCCGCCATAATTTCGCTGGCTTTGAAAAAGACCTTTTTACCGATTTTATACTGCCGCAGTTTACCCCGGTCGATCATATCGTACACCCACCGGCGTGAGACTCCGAGCTGGTCGCAAACAGTTCTTAAGGGAATTGGGAGCCCGTAGTTAACAGGCGTGATTGAATTTTCCATGACATGTTATTTAAATGAAACATGCCTGCAATGTCCTGTAATAAGAAGGACCGAATTGGCTAACTACAATGTAAAATTTTTGCTGCTCCAGTCCTCCCTGTCCTCAGGTGGGAGCAGGATTTTAACCGTATCGACTGTAATACCTTCCGGACCGGAATGGATAAATTTATTGGGTTTGTTGTCCGATAATGTACGGGATATGGAACCCACGGTACGCGCTATACCTGTCTGTTTACTCCAGAGCGTTTCCATGTCAAACTCCTCTAGAGTATTTAGTATCATTTGATCTTTACCACCCTTAAAGCTCTGCCTCGGGAAACGTGTATAAATTGCATGGAGCCAGTGTATTACAGCCACTTTTACCATGTCAGTGGGGGAATGGCTGGCCCGGGACCAATTGTCCTCTCCCCCAACGCCGCGGACCCTTAAAAAATCCCTCAGATTTTGTTCGTTTTTTAAAAAATGGGTGTCGAAATTAATTGCCAGCTGGAGGTTGCGGGCGTTGGCATGAATTACGTCAGCATCCATTGCCAGGTCAGGGGATAAGTGACGCCTTAGAAAGTCCTCTATTCGCTCTATCATCCGACCTGCTGATTAAATGCCTGGTCGAACTTAGACATGCCCTGCATACGGCTCTCCTTGTTGTTTCCCCAGTAGTGTTTTTGAATGATCTTGGCGGTCTTTCCCGTAACGTGGCAGACATCGTTTAAGCTCATGCCCAGCTCCTCGGCCACTGTAATAAACGAACGTACGGCCATGTGCGAGCTCGCAACGGCGAATAGTGGAACCAGGATATAGTCTTTTGCCATACTCTTATGGTTCTGCTCTTTCTGCCAGTCCTGTACTTCCTGTTTCCGATCGTCCGGCCATTTCTCAAATTTGTACTTTGGCCACTGCACGGCCCTATCCAGGCCTAAGGTTTTATACAGGGTTTTGAGGGCCTTGTTATACTTCTGGTCTGACTGCTCGGGCAGTGTATAGCTGTGCCGCTTTAGAATGTCCTGCACTTTGGTGGTAAGCGGTATACGCATGGTGGTATCTGTTTTCTGGCTCCGCATAATAATCTCTCCACCCAGTACCATAGAGGGCTCAATACGCTGGGTATCTCCCACCCTGAGCCCTGTCTGCAGCTGCACGATGTTACGCTCCAGGGCGTTCTGCAAATGCTCAGGCAGCGGCTTATCATATTGAATAACTACAGCCATCTCCTCACGGGTAAGAAATGTTTTCTCCTGGTCGTGGGTAGGCTTGTACTCGGTTACCTTAAATTTTTTAGGATTGATAGCGTAAAAGGTTTCCGGTTCAATCCAGCCCCGATCGTGAAAGTAATGTATACCCGCTTTCAAGTCCTTTATGGTTTTACCTATGGTCGTCTCAGCCAGTTGCAATTCCTTACGCATAAACTCCACAAACCCGTCGACGTAGCCCAGATTTACCTTACCTACCTTTACCCGTGGATTGTAAGCTTTCATCTTATCCAGAGCCGCATACTTGGCTGTGCGAGTAGCTCCCGAAAATGTAGTAGCATACTCCTGGTACAGTTCAATAAGTTTATCGGTCTTTTTGGTCTCCTGTTTTGGCTCGTTCTTTTTATCCCGAACCTCCCCCGCCGTCGGCTCACGTCCCAGCTCCTTGGCCAAGTCAGCTATTAGGGCGTCTACCTCGGCCCAGACTTGGTTTATTTTGGTGTTGGCAGTGGTATACCCCTTGTGGCCTTTCTTAATCCAGCTACGGCCATCCTTGGGGCCCTCATCCACAAACTGAGGAGGTACACTTACCCCAGTCGGAAAACGGACAGTGGCTGAATCGTGCTGGTATTGAATCACTACCGGGCACTGGCCACGGCTATTCTTTTTATCGTTACGGACGCGAATTTTTAAGCTCATAAAATGGGGACAGCTATGGGGACAGTAAATTATTGTAATATCTTGTGTGAAGATATGCGTTTAATCGCTTTAAACCTACTTTTAGGTAAATTATTGTGCATTATAACCCCATTTTCGAGTCCCGTCCGGACCGCGGAAACAAAGCTAAAAGCCCTCTCAGGTGATTCTGAGGGGGTTTTTTATTTAGCTATCTGGATTGATTTAAGTTTTACTCTTATTTCCCTTAAGAAAATATCTAAACTGCGACAAGATGTTAAGGTAAAGTATGAGTACTTGATTTTACATGGTAGGAATCACCATATTAAATAATATACGATATGCATAAGTTACTTTTAACTTTAGTTTTGAGCTTAATATTTAAAGCGAGCATAGCACAAACCAATCAATTAGAAATAGATAACCTAGCAAGAAGATTTGAAAATGAGGAATTTTCTGCACTTGACTACAAAGGTCTTGCGAAAGAATGGCAAGATCTGCTCGAAGAATTTAATGGGTATCCCGTTCTACCATATGATGAAGAGGCGAAGTATTTTGTGTATGAGCATAAATATAATTTCGAGGGTTTTTCAAAAAAGGAAATTTATAATAGAGTAATCGAGTGGATTGCTATTTCATTCGGTCATATTGATGCAGTAATGCGTTATCAAAACCTAGAAACTGGACGGATTATCTTCAAAGGTTTATTCCCGATAAGATACGAAGGTTACAAAATTGGCTTTTGGGGTAAACCTACAACTAAAACTACACCGAAAGGACGGCTATCATCTCAAATTTATGTCGTGACAATTGTCGATGAAAACATAAAAATTGAGGTTTTAGGTATCAGGTATGCTCAATCAGATTTTATCGATATCACAAATGTATACGATAAGTATGAGGTTTATCTTGAAGAGTTATTCCCGATCACAAATTATGAACCTGAGTATTGGAGGGAAATTTTAAACGTAATGAGAGCTATTGTCGAAGGAATAGAGAAAAACTCGACTCAACTAGCAGGTTACATTCTTGCTCAGGAATCATATGAAGACTATTGATTCATTTTCCTTATATATTATGTAGGTTAATTCCAGGCGGTTATAAAAAACTAAAGTGAGCGCACCTATTTGATAAGGCAATTACTTTATTCTTTTAAGATACCATGCATCAATTGGTTTGCCTCCAGTAACTTGAGTAATCACTGCCGAATCCCGTTTAAATCTTTTAATTACATAATGTGTTGATTCATATAAGTCATTCGGCCAATCCTTATAAGGAAATATTAAATTCAAAGTAGAATCATTGAACCATTCCAAATTCAATTCATGAAGTTCACCGTCAATGGTAGCTTTCATTATTGATGAATCTGCATTAAAAGAGTGAACCCCTTCTCGTTCGTCTCTCCATTTCCCTGGTAAATAGGATTCATTTCTTGCGCAGCCGACAAGCAATATTAAAATTAACGAAAGAAGAATTCTATTCATGGTTTAAGCTTTGCATGATTAACCTTGATCATCAGAGCCAATGTAGCAAATAAAATCATTTACCTCCTGCGGCCTTTTTTGGTTAAAGCGCTAACCACTTGACCCTCAGATACATTTTTAGTAAATTGTTAAAGATGTCGAAGCGAAGAAAAAATATTCCTGTACCTGAAAAGTGGCCGCAGCCCCATCGCCCGGAACCGGCCCGCAGGATCACTCCAGAACCTGACAGGAATGTTGACATCGATCCGCCGCCATTACCCCCCTGGAAAAAACCCATTATCCCACGCCGTGAGGAAGATAGCTCCATTTAAATAATATTGGCAATACTGACCATTAGCGCCAGGATTGAAACTATTAATAGACTAATGGAAAGATAATTCAGAAATCGAATCACCCGGTTGAAGAGCTTCACATTAAATTTTTCTTCTTTATGCTCATAGGTATCACCTGGCCGTAGTTGCCCAAGATAATTGATCCGGCTTTTCAGAAACTGCACATTTTTACTCGTCCCGTAATGACTGGCCACCAACCCTAAAAATGAGGTCACAATACTGAGCACGAACCCAATGGCACCTGTTTTCAACGCCATATTCCATTCACTGATATCCACATTCTCCTCTTCAATAGAAAATTTGATCAGCTCGAAAAAAATGTATAACCCGGCGCCGGCGAATGATATAATCAGGGTGTGAATGCGCCGGATATTGTCCACATCAATTTTCCGTGCATCCTTGTAACTTTCCTCGAGTGTGATCCTGTATTCTTCTATTTGTTTCTCAGGGATTCCCATGATTATAACAAGATAATCAAAACACGGGTCACTTTCCACTGCCGTACCTACCTGGTGGTCGACATTTTTTGTTATCCGGTGAATCCCTCCTATCTTTTCGCCATGCTTTACAGCGGCGTCATTTTCAGCGTGCAGGCGGTCAACAAGGATCAGGCCGTCAGCCAGGTAATCCGGGCTTTTGATAAAAAAGGTCTGGTGCTCCTGGAGAATGATACGTCGATGGCATACTCGGGCATCATCACTGTTTATCTGACATTCGCTCAGGCAGGAGCTGTTGAACAAGATGTTTTGAACACTCTGGAGCAGCTATTCTTCCCGGAAATACACATTCTGCCAGTCACCTGGTAACACGCATTCTCCCTCTCTTCTCTAATTCCTTCCCCCTCTCCTTCTGCCTTCTGCCTAAATAAAAACCACCCGACGTTACGGGTGGCTTTTTCTTAATCAACCTAAACCTAACCTATGAAGTATGCTTAATTTCTTTTAAAAGAAGTGTCCCGAACTCAACTTCACTCCCCACTGCCCTTCTCTCACTTTTCTTCCTTCTTCACCAATCGGGATCACTTCTGCCGGTTTCTTCACCTATTCTCCGCTTCTTACTCCGGCCTTCTCCTATCTTCCCTTATCCTCTGATATATTTAACGGGCTGATTAACAGTTGGATACGGTAAATCTCCGCCTTAGAATTGTCTATAACGGACAGTTTGAATGCACTACAGAAGCTTCACCTATTCAAAAAGGGCATCTGTGGGTGATTTTACCTGAAAAGACGTGCTATTTCCCCATCATTCTCCTGCCTTCAGGCTATAAGGCATCTGTAACCGGATTCAGCCCGGCGGAGAAGTTATTGCACTTCACAGAGTAACCAAACCAGACAATCAATCATGAAATATATATTGTTATCCATTCTGTTGTTTCTGACTGCCACCGGCTATGGACAGGTAAGCAATGAGAATTCAAATGAAGAATGGTATCCAAATCAAAATAACGATAAGGAACCTATTTACCAGGTAATGCCAGCACTGGAAATACCACTGGCGGTAGGATTATCCGCGCTGTCCGGATATGGCTTCAAGCAACTTTACAGAAAAAACGGGAGCACGGAAGAAGAAATACTTGCCCTTGATTATACCAGAGATGTGGCGGCCATCAACCGTTGGACCCCGGAGCCCAGGTACAGCACTGCCGCCGCAAAACGAAGTGATTTCATCTTTTACGGGTCATTTGCTCTCGGATTAATCCCCGCCTTTGACAAGAATATAAACAAGGATTATATGCGCATTTTCCTTATGTATTTTGAGGCAATCGCCATCACCGGAAGCATTTATTCCATGACGGCCGGACATGTAGACAAATACCGTCCACTTGCCTACTCAGACGACGCACCAATGGACGTGCGGCGTGAGGACGGGTCCAAAAATTCGTTTCCGGGCGGACATCCCTCTCTCACCGCAACCGCTACCTTCTTTGTCGCCAAGGTTTTCAGTGATTATTATCCGAACCGGAAGGGACTTAAAATAACGTTGTTCTCTTCGGCTGCCGCCCTGACGCTGGCCAATGCCTACTTCCGCTGGGATGCCGGTAAACATTTTCCCACCGACCTGGCAGTAGGGATGGCTCAGAAAACCTGGCCGCCAACTGTCTTTCCATCCGTTTCCGGGCGGGATGAGGCTGACGTATTCCATTAAATAAAAAAACCGTCCTCTGGTCAGGAGGACGGTTATAAACAAACCCCAAACATCAACTATGAAACGTTTAATTCTTTGAAAAAAGGTGCCCCGGAACTTTAAACGACAACCCATCTTGCCCAACTCAACCAATAGTCGCCCCGGAGGCACCTGCGCCGGGACTTCATCACAAATCCTCAACTTTTCCCGGCTATAAGGTGTCAACCTTATTTCTTAGTGTCTGTATTGTTTAACGGAGCAATCAGGAAGGCTTTGCGGTAAAATTCCGGTCAAAACTTGTGATATTCAGACAGTTATGCGCTTAAAGGCGCCATTTAATGAATTTCCGCATGCTTTCACCTCAATTTTATAGTACTTTTCGGTACTCGCCGGGGGTGAGATTGTAGATGTTCTTAAAGAATTTGTTGAAATGGGCCGGGTCATTAAACCCAAGGTGAAAACTTATCTCTTTGATGGTATTGGTGGAATAGTACAACAGCCGTTTGGCCTCAAATCCAATGTGACGCTGGATTATCACTGAGGCTGACATATCTGTAACAGCTTTGCAGGCACGGGTAAGACGCTTTTCCGGAATTCCCAGCATCTCACAGTAATCTGCTACATAATGATGAGTCTGGTAATTATTCTTAAGAAGATCAAGAAACTGCCGGTAAATATTCCAGTACATCCTTTTCCCCTTTGCCTGTGTTTTGATGCGGACAAAATGCAACAACAATGCGCGGGTCAATCCGGCAATAATCATCTCCATGTGCTAGGAAGGTTCATAAAATTCATGGAATATGATGGTCATGTATTTATGAAAGAGCTCAAGTTCGCTTTCGTCAAGCTTACGGTGTACATGGGATAATTCTCCCATCACCAGGGATTGAATATCCGGGGGAAGCCCCATATCATCAATAAAGAACTCATTGAAGGCGATCACGCTTACTTCTATGTGTCCATCCGCCGGTACATCAATCCAGCTAACCTGGTCCGGAGTAGCCAGCATGACAAAGTTTTCTTCAATCTCTTCACGAACATGGTCAATGTAAATGACCCCCTTCCCGTGGTGAATGAAACGCAGGGCGTAATAACCCAGATGATGCGGATTGGACATAGCCAGTTCCTGCTGATTGGTAGTTTTTAGCCGCGCCACATGTACTCGTTTGTCCGGGCCCAGATCCCAGAAAAACTGATATGGAATTTTGTCTTCAACTGGTTTTATTCTCATATAAAACTACTAATCAATGAGTTATGTAATTTATTCCAAATTTTTGACATTACCAGCTAAAACAAAAAAAGCCACGGCTACGTACCGTGGCTTAAACGCAAGCTAGCAAAAATTACTCTTGTCGAGTAACTTCTGATACGCTAACAGGAATATTTCAAATATGCAAAGGCGCCCTGTTTTGAATCATTCTAACAGAAACAAGCATGTTAGTTAGAGGTTAAAATTCCCCTGAATATATTAATAATATTTTTACAATATCAAGTAAGTTCAATTTTTTTACAAAATCTTTATGATTATTTAACCTAATGACTGTTAGGTTTTTTCGACTTAGAATTTGGAAATATGCCTTGAACCTGTTTAATTCGCCTCCACATTACAGATAAGCTATGAGCAAACGATTTTACACGTATGTCATAAGTCTGCACTGTACCATGCCTTCGTAGTATTCATGCGGCCTGGTACATTCAGCCAGGTCATTTACCTGTATAAAATTAGTAATAACACTTCAAGCCGGATGGCTTGATTACCATACCCATTATGTACATGGATACTGACATATTATTAAACAATGAGGAACGTCTTCTTAAAGTACGGGACCTTATCGATGAGTGGGAGAACATCCGGGCCCTGCGCTTACTGGAGGAAATCCTTGCCGATGAGCCGTTGTGCGAAGAGGCATACTTCCTGAAGGGATTGCTGTATGAAATTCGCTATGAGCAGTATGAGAAAGCCCTGGAGAATTACATAACTGCCTGCAGGATCAATAATTCTTTTCAGGAAGCCAAATGTGCGATGCTTCGCATGCTGAACTGGTGTGGTCAAAGTGAAAAAGTGGTTCGCATTTACGAGAACGAACCAATTCAACCTTCTTCATTTGGCGTAAGTATCAGGCTGCAGGCAGCTGACGCGTATGAAAAACTCGGAAATTATGCCCAGGCCATGCAAATGATTGAAGAAGTGCGGAATTCCTGTACCAGCCAGCACTTGTGGGAGTCGCTGGAGAATGCATCAGAAAGGCTGGAGCATAAAATAGCGACTACTACACTGACATATCGCTGGGCATCTGATGAACAGTAATAAGTAAGGTTGTCCCCGGACAGCCTTACTTTCAGCTCAGCTCCCATCCCGGCGCATAATCCCGGCTCCACTTATCCATGGCTTTCTGGTTGTTCATTATTTTACCGGTTTGCTTATCAACGGACAAACTCTGCTGTAGCTCCTGTGCAATGTTTCCTAAGTGACATAAATGAGTGCTTATACTTGCATCATCGATCGGGGCCTGGAGCTTCTCGCCGTTCCGGATCGCATTGACAAAGTTCTGCATATGATTCACTGTGAGTGAATCAAATCCCGAAGTGTCTGTCGTGGAAGAGCTGGTGCCTGAATTTTTTTCCGATAAGTATTCCAGTTCATTACCATCCAGGTCATACCGGGTATACCCGTCCCTGTCCAGCAGAATACTGCCATTCGTCCCGTGAATGATGGCACCCCGGCCCCGGCCGTATTGCTTCATACTGTTACAGCTTCTGCCTTCCCAGGTGATCATTTTGTCACCATCAAATTCAAAATCCGCATTCTGCGTATCATAGAATTCCCAGTCGTCGGAGAAATGGTACCGTCCACCCGTTGAAACAACCCGGGTTGGAAGGCCTACATCCAGTGCCCACCGGCAAATATCAATCTCATGGGTACCGTTGTTATGAATTTCTCCTGTGCCCCAGTTGCGGAACCAGTGCCAGTTATACGGATGCACGTTGTCCCGGTAAGCCTCACGCGGGGCAGGTCCCTGCCAGAGTTCCCAGTCCAGGGTATCCGGCACCGCGACTTCTTTTCCATTCCCAATCGAGCCCCGGGAATTGGAATACCATGCTTTGGCGTAATACACATCCCCGATAATTCCTTCCCGAATATCACTTATTGCCTGTTGTGAAGTATTCGAGGAACGTTGCTGATTACCCATCTGACATACTTTACCGTATCTCCGGTAGGCGGCTACCAGCAATTCATTTTCATTCAGATTATGACTGCACGGTTTTTCCACGTATACATGTTTCCCGGATTCCATACCCATTATCGCCATCGGGGCATGCCAGTGTTCCGGAGTGGCGATGGCAATGGCATCAACATCCTTGTTATCCAGTATCCGCCGGAAATCCGTTTCGCGTGCAGGCACCTTCCCGAATTTCTCCCCGGCACTTTTAAGAAATGCATCCAGTCGCAGACTGTCCACATCACACACATGACTCAGGTTGATGTTATTGCAGTCATTGATAGCCTGAGCCAGGGCATAAGACCTTCCTCCGGTGCCCAGAATGGCAATGTTTACGTTTTCGGTTTGAGGCAATGCCATTACCCTTCCGGAGGAGAGATACATGACCGCTCCTGTTCCAGCCAGGGCCGATTGCTTTATAAATGAACGTCTGTTTTGCTTGATCATAATGATTTGGTTCAGGTAAATGTTAATTCAGGATAGTCTTTCCAATGCACAATCCTGTTTTCATACATGGCGTCCAGTGACATTTGCACACATTTCGCGGTAGTGGCACCTGTACGGATATCGGAAATCACAGGCGCTCCTTCAGTCACTGAGGCATGGAATTGCTGCAGCGCGTTCAGGGTTGGATCATTGGAAGGGGCTTCAATAGGGGCCCCTTCTCCCCTTGCCCAGGCTTTCAGGGTGGCACCGGAAACGCCGTCAACCAGTCCCTTCTCAGCCGCTTCCCGATCTTCTGAATAGAGTATTGCCGTAGAGTAATCTAGAATGATAGTCCCCTTCTCTCCAAGTATTTTAATCTGGTAATCTTCAAATCCATTGGTAGTGGTGCAGGTAAATGAAGCGTCCAGTCCGGACGGGTACCTGAACAGCATATGCACATTGTCATAGGTCTCCCTTCCATCTTTCCAGTGATCTATGCCTCCGAACCCGGTAATCTGTTCAGGATGGCTGTCTGTGACCCAGTTAATGAAATCAATCTGGTGAGAACATAATTCCGCGACAAGTCCGCCAGAATACTCCCTGTACATTCTCCAGTTAATTAACCGTTCCCATTTCGGATCAGGCACCGGGCGTCTCCAGTCACCGTTCCGGTTCCATTGACACTCAAAGGCAGTAACTTCCCCCAGGTAGCCGCTCCTGATAATTTCCCGTACCCGATTGTAAAGCGGACTGCTGTGATACTGGTGTCCTGTCTGGAAAATCAGATTCGACGATTTTGCTTTATCCGCTACGGACTGGATTTCCGGAATACCTTTCGCCATTGTTTTCTCACAATAGATGTGTTTGCCGGCATCCAGGGCCGCAATGGCAATTTCGTCATGGGTAATGAAGGGAGTGGCGATCACGACCGCTTCCACCCGCCGGTCTTCGAGCAACGATTCAAACGAAGCATATCCTTTTGCGCCGGGGGCAACCGCAAGCCCTTCCTGGAGGCGGAACGGAATAATATCTGCACAGGCAACTACTTCTATGGAACCCAGCTGCTTCATCAGGCGCATCAAGCCGGTGCCTCTGCTTCCGGTCCCGATAACACCCAGGCGAAGATTTTCAACAGGCCGTGTCATGACTCCTGAAACCGGGCTCAGCAGGACCCCACCGCCCAGAACGGCGGATGATTTGATAAAATCCCGGCGGGTAAAGCGGTTTTTCATTCGTTCAGCTCCCTGATTTTTATACTTCGGAAACTTACCGTGTTTCCATGATCCTGCAGGAGAATACTTCCTTCCGGCCACTGCCCGAAATTCTCCCACTGAGCGTATTTACTGTACGCCACCAGGCTGCGGAACATTTGAGAAAAACGGTCATATTCCACCACTTTCTCATTATTTAACCAGTGCTCCACGTGCCCGTTCTTTGAAACGATTCGCGCCTTGTTCCAGGCACCGACACCCTTAAATTGTTTGGCCCGGCCTGGAACAGATATATTTTCTGCGGTAATGAGGTCGTACAACGAGCCTACCTTCCGGTTGCCCCCAACCCCCATATTGGCATCCGGATGCCGCTGGTCATCCAGGATCTGGAATTCACATCCGATGGCAGACCCCTCCCCTTTATTCAGCGCGGGATCCACGAAATATTTAATACCACTGTTTGCGCCTTCCGTGATCCTGAATTCCAGCTCCAGTTCAAAGTCGGAAAAATTCATCTCCGTGACAATATCTCCAGGCCCGGTAGATTCTCCACCGTCCGTCGCCTGCACGGTCAATTCACCGTTCTCCATCGCCCACCCCTGCGGCGGAAAATCATCCCGCTTGGCTCCGCGCCATCCTTCAGAGCTGCTGCCATCCCACAGCAAACGGAATCCGTTTCTTTTCTCCCATTCCGTCAGCTCATTCACCAGGTAGCTCAGTTCGGGAGTAGCAGGATTCTTATTCCAGGTATGCTCCTCCAGGTTATTCTCCATGATCCGGATATTCTTCCATTGTACCTGCGCACCATTCAGCCCTGATTCACTGCCAATGCTGTGCACCTGCAGTCCGATGAATCCGGAAGCAGTGAGATCGTCTACAAGCCGTGCGCAATGAACGCCATTTACCCAGGTATTAATTGTATTACCGATTGCTTCAATACGGAGATGGTTCCAGTCCCCCATTTTCAGGGCAGTACTGGCAGCGGTATTGCGGCTCAAAGGGTACAGCCAACCGCGACGCTGCTCATCATAGACGCCGCCGGTGAAACCCCGCGAAGTCGGATCAATTTCAATCTGGTAGCCATGAACAGCCCCGTCCCGGTAGGCCGGATCGGTGTTAGACCGGATCTGCACCCCGGAATTCATCATGGTGCCCGTAAAGAAGTCAAGCTCCAGTATGAAATCGCCATATGATTCTTTGGTACACAGAAAGGAATTCGGAGAATCAGGAACTGCCGTTCCGGTAATCACACCATTCTCCAGCGAGTAATCGGCCGACCCTCCGCGCTGCTCCCAGTCATCCATGGATCCTGCAGACAGGTTTTTCCATTGGGCTGAAGCTGCGGTAATTGTTAACAGAAAGAATACACCGGTCAGGCGTAGTGTAATGCGGGTCATCATGTTTATTATCACTTTTCTCCTAATATATCATTTCCTTGCGACGTCTGCCAGTCCGGATACATAAACTAATGAGCAAATTACCGCTCCGGAACAAACTTGAAAAAATGACAAAGGTGTGTATCTTAGAACCTTACCATTAAGAATATTTCAATAATAAGCTTACAAGATGAAGATTATGATAAACTTATTGCTGCTTCTCCTTATGACAGGGCTTGTCAATTGCGGAAGTGATGACGGCGGAGCAGATTTGCCGGCTAACCTGAGTTTCGATGTCACTATCGAAGGCACACTTAATGATATGGTTCGCGTTTCGGCCACAGCCGATAACGCCTCTTTTTACAGGATTGACTTTGGAGATGGCGCGCCAACCGTGGACTCCAACAGTGGAAACTTCTCCCATTTTTATGAGGCATCCGGCACCTACACGATTACCGTGCAGGCCCATGCTTCTGAATCAGCATTTATTTCAGACAGCGAACCGGTGGTTATTGAAATCCTTGATCCCACCCAGGCAGGCTACGAGTCCCCCCTTACCTATGACGGGTATGAGCTGGTCTGGCAGGATGAATTTGAAGACGGCATCTCGGATGACTGGACATTTGAGATCGGTGACGGCTGTCCTGACCTTTGCGGCTGGGGAAATAACGAGCTGGAGTATTACAGGGAGGAGAATGCAAGCGTGGAGAATGGATGGCTGAAGATAACGGCAAAAAGCGAGAGTTTCGGCGGAAGAGGATATACTTCATCCCGCATGATCACCAAAGGCAAGCAATCCTTTGTTTACGGACGTATTGACATCCGGGCCATTCTTCCGGAGGGACAAGGTTTGTGGCCTGCCCTTTGGATGCTCGGAGAAAATATAGATGAAGTCGGCTGGCCCAAATGCGGCGAGATCGACATTATGGAAATGGTCGGGGGAAATAACCGCGAGAATACCGTGCATGGCACCACCCATTGGGACAATGGTGGATCCTATGCATCCTATGGAGGTGATGTGACAAAGAATGAAGGAACCTTTGGCGATTCCTGGCATGTATTCTCGATCATCTGGGACAGCGAGGAAATCATCTGGCTGGTGGATAATCAGCAATTCCATGTAATCGATATCACCCCGTCGGGACTGAGTGAATTCCATTTGCCGCATTTCCTCATTTTCAACGTGGCTGTTGGCGGGAACTGGCCGGGTAATCCTGATGGTACCACCGTTTTCCCGCAGGAAATGCTGGTGGATTATGTGCGGGTGTTCCAGGAGAATTAACCACACCCAATTCTGATATTTATTCGATTGTGTTCCCGTACACAGAAACAGGCGGAAATTCCGCCTGTTTTTTTGTGCCTTTACCTGTGCCCTTCGTTACAGAAGGCCCTCAGAAACCATCCGCATCAACTGAGCGCATATATAGGCGCCATAGGTGCCCAGGGCGTAACCGAGTACGGCTAACAACACCCCAACCGGGGCAAGGGAAGGATTAAAAGACGCGGCGACGATCGGCGCTGATGCAGCCCCGCCTATATTTGCCTGGCTTCCGACAGCCACGAAGAAAAACGGTGACCTGATCAGCCAGGCAACCAGGAGCAGAATGATAATATGAACACTTATCCAGATAAGACCCAGCAGAAAGAACTCCGGTGCTTCCCTGACATCCATCAGGTTCATTTGCATACCAATGGTGGCGACCAGGATATACAGAAATGCGCTGGCAATCCGTGAGGCACCGGCACCTTCAAGCTGTCGGTACCTGGTAAACGAAAGAGCAACACCTATGGAGGTCGCTATCACCACTACCCAGAAAAACACGCTGGTCAGGGAATATTCAGCCAGAACCGGGTAATTCTCTTCGATCCAGGGAGCGATTCCCCCGGCCAGCAGGTGTGCCAGGCCGGTAATACCAATCCCAAACCCAAGAATGGTCATCAGGTCGGCGAAAGAAGGTATGCGCATGATCCGGGTGCGGTAATTCTCGATATTTTGCTGTATTTCACTAATGTTGCTGGTATCCGCCTTTAATTTTTTGTCAATTCGTTCAGGGTCCTTGGACCAGTAAAGCAGAAAGCCCATCCACAAGTTTGCCAGGATGATATCCACGGCGATCATTTTTGTAAATAATTCGGGCGGTGGTTCAAATACCACGTACATGGCGGTCTGGTTGGCTCCGCCACCGATCCAGGATCCGGCAATGGTAGACATGCCCCGCCATAAATCATTCTCCCGCAACACATCCGGCATAAACACGGCGCCCGCCATAATTGCGACCACTCCGCCGACAATAATACCGATGGTGCCGGCAATGAACATAACCGGAGCCTTCCAGCCAAGTTTGATTATTTCACGGATATCAATACTCAGGGTAAACAACACAAGACTGGCCGGGAGCAGGTACCTGGACGCCACATAATACAGCTGCGACTCCTCACCGTTAATGATATTCAGGGTATTGTAGATGGACGGAATAAAGTAGCAGAGCAGGACCGTCGGGACGACTCGGTAAAACTTTTTCCAGCCCGGATTTTCCGAAGCAGCAGTGGCAAATACCGCCGCGACAGTGGCCACCAGCAAGCCCAGCACAACGGCATCATTAGATATCAGGGGAGCATTCTCCATGGATTCGTGAATTTGGCAAACACAATGATACAGCTTCTGATCAGAAATCCCAGAAACTGTATTCTGTACTGTGAACCAGACAGGAATGAAATAAAAAAGGGTGCCTCCTCAGGAAGACACCCTTTTTACTGCAAACTACTGCTGCATCTACAGGCTCGTCAGCAACTGATCGTTCCGGATAAATCCGGAGAACAGAAAATAGCGTAGACCTGTTTCCAGGTTCTGGTCTTCAGGTATATAGAAAACCACATCACTGGACATATCCATAAACATGGGATAACGTTCGTATTCCTCTGAAATGAACTTGAAATGATCCGTTACATCTGAACACCATTGGGTGAAATAGGAACGGACACGATTCGAGTCAAGGGAATAATCATCGAATGAAATATAATCACAGGCATCGTCAACAAGGTAAAAAGTAACCTTGATGTCGCTTAGTGAATTGTACACCGATAACCGAACTGAATCCTTACTTATCTTATTTTTTTCAATCTTGAGATCATAACTCGCACGAACCTCCCGGTCTATCCAGGAAGCAGTCTTTCCGAGGTAATTATAGAAATGCGACGGGTGTGCCGGCTTGCTTTGAGAGACAGCCACCAACGTCATGCATGTAAAAAAAAGCGTTAACAACGTATTCTTGCTTTTCATGGCTCAATCAAATTGATGATGATTCATAAATTAATCACCTTATTAATAACGAGGTAACCCTGCCTGTCAAGCACCTTTATTCACAAATCAGGTCCTGCTGGACGTGAGGCCAATACTTACTTCATTTGATGTAAGAATAACAGGAAGATTAATTGGTTTCAGGGTGGGTCAGGCATTCCGGGTCGGTAAAATACAAAAGGCCCGCCCCGGAGGGCAGGCCTTTTATGGTTGGTCATTGGTTATCAGGATTAGGAAGAAAAGTTAAACTCTTTATCAAAGATGGTCTTCACGGCTGATTTTATTTCATTATCATCAAACTCTTTTAACATCTCATCCGCATACCCTTGCCAGATTATTTGACCGGATTCAATATGAACCAGTTGGATAATGAGACTGCCTTTTTTCAGCCAGTACTCTTCTCTGTCGTCCATCGTACGGACCTCAGCTTCCGGCTTGATTCCTATCATATCTTTCCTGATTTCATTGACGGCCCAGTAATTTTCATCCACGTAGGTTTTTTCATAACCTTCCAGGGTAACTGGTTCGTCAAAAATTCGAAAGTTTACCAGAAGATCAGCATTTTTACTTTGCTTGTATTCAAAATTTCTGGCTTCCAGCTCGTACCGGATCGCGTCTCTCAGATAGGCCTTCAAGACTGCATTACTTAGAAAGTATACGTCTTTGTCATTGGCTGCATGGCTCGACCACGCAAAAGTTTCAAATTCACTTATATCTACGTTCAGGTTTCTGTCAGATGCTACTGTCTGACCGAACGCTGTTAACGAAAATCCAGTCAGAAGAAGCATTAACATGAATTGTTTAAATAATTTCATAGCTAATTCTGTTAAGATTATCACTTATTTTCAGTATATACAGAGAAAAAACAATGCCACCCCGCTGAGAGCAGCTGAGCGGGTTCACTTAAGGCTCATATTCAATAAAAAACCCTAATAAGTGGAGTTATTTCCACAATCCGCGAGGATCAGCTACCTGCTACAGGATCATGAATTTCCGTATATGACTTCTTTTCCCTGATTCCGGGTACATTTCCGCGGTATTCCTTCCCCCTGAGTCTGTCGACAGGCCAGGCAGTCAGGAAGGGAGGATCGCATGAATTTACCAGTTCCATGACCTGAGCTTTCCCTACCGGATCGTCCGGGGCATTCAGCCATGGTTCGTAGCGTTCAGGCTCGAGTACAAGTGGCATCCGCGGACCTTCGCTTGCCTTCGGTTTATTGTGGATTTTTCTCATGAGTTCATTGGCGGAGGTAGTAACAATTGAAACAGAATAAATTTCATCACCGGCATCATTTCTCCACTTGTCCCATATTCCGCCCAGGGAAAATGGTTCATCTTTCTCATGAGTTATATAAAACGGATACGATTTGTCGTCTTCCCAGTAATGCTCGTAGAAGCCGTCGACCATCACAAGACATCGCTTTGATCCGGCACTTTTTCTGAATGACGGCTTATCAAACATTTCCTCGCCCCGCGCATTGAGTGTCCTGTTACTTAGTTGCGTGGCGCTTTTGCTGTCTTTCACCCAGAATGGGATCAACCCCCAGTGAAACAAATGGACTTCTCTGTCGGTAAGGATGACCGGGATATCCGGATGGGAAAATCCCTGGACATGATAGACGGGTGGTGTCCATTTCCCCAGTTTTTCGATGGATGAAACCGGAAGGGCATAATGATCTGCATATCTTTCGGCTCGCTTGGTCATGTAAGCTATATCATAACACATCCTTCATATTATATTTATGTTATCGCTGGTTTAATTAATGAGGAATAATATTCCACATGGTGGGCTAAAAGCGCCCCGGTCAATTTCATAAAGTTCAGAGATAAAAAACAATATAAAAAATACTGATTCTTTAGTTACCTTAGACGCCGTAATCGTATATACCGGGGAGCTCAATTGACTGACCGTCAGATATATTATTACCTGACATCGTCCATTGGAGTTCACTATTTGTAGGTATTTTATATACTACATCTTTAAAAAACCACAATTTCGTTTCGCGCCAGTCGGAATTAAGGTCTTTTTTTTGTATAATAGTTGTCCGGGAGAATACGTATTGCAGAAGTAATTGCTAATCATGTTTCTTCCATAAGCGCTGAAATTGTCGATATAAGTTGGTTTAATTAAAAGAATAATGAGGTACAGCGTAGTAGTGATTGAAGATGATGAGGCGATTCGTTGGCTCATCACCAAGGTCCTGGAAAAAGAGTATAATGTAGCGGCTTTTGGAAACGTGGGTAATGCCATGAGACACATGAATCGTATCGGGTTGCCTGATCTTATCATGACTGACATTAAATTACCTGTGATTGACGGAAAGGACTTTCTTGTCAATCTGAAGAAAAGTGGCTTGTTTGGAAGCATCCCTGTCATTGTTATTTCCTCCTGGAGTGACTCCCGGATGAAAAAAGAATGCTTGCAGGCAGGCGCGGATGATTATATATCCAAGCCTTTCAATCCTGAACAGTTGCTTTCCACTGTACGCGGAGTCATCAGATCCAACATCGGAATGATGAGTTCCGGAATTTAAGGTGATGCTTGTTTGATTTGCCTATGATGGAAAACTCTACTTACTCTTTACATGCTTTTCCACTAATAGCCGACCATTCTGAAGAAGAACAGGTCGCCACAACTTCCAATTATTATCTGTTTATTGGAGAATGCAATCAACTATGCGCTGAACTCGCGCAACGTGGTTATCATTGTGAAAAATTAAATAGCGGACCTGAGGCACTAAAATGGTTAAAGGAAAAGCATTTCCGCCAGTCTCAGGAACCAAGCCTGATCGTCATAAATACCAAAATTGATGGTCTGAGACCATTTGATTTTGTCAAATCCCTGGGGACTATCCAGTTCCTGAGAAACGTCCCGGTAATTTTCATTTCTGAAGAATTTAGTGCTGAAGAACGTGATCATGCGATTCGCGTAGGCGCCAGTGATTATTTTACAGCTGAAATCACGCCCGAAGATCTTGTTCAGCGAATGTCATTTCTTACCCGGCTCAAGGAACTGAATGAATCGACGGATGTTGACGAGCAAAACCAGTCCCGCACATCGTCAGGCGCAGAAGAATTTAAGATCTGGGGAATGAAACGTGTCTTCGACATTGTCCTGGCTTCTTTACTGCTTATATTCTTTTCTCCTTTAATGCTTCTGATCGCCCTGGCCATTAAAATTGATTCCCGGGGGCCTGTACTGTATATATCCAAAAGGGCAGGTAAAGGCTATCGGGTTTTTGATTTTTACAAATTCCGTACGATGAAAGCGGGTGCAGAAGCTGAAATGGAGAAGTTAAAGCATTTAAATATTTACAAGCCTTCATCAGAGGTGGATGAATCGCTGTTTTTCAAGGCGAAAAATGACCCCAGGACAACGCGTCTCGGAAGCTTTCTGCGCCTCACAAGTCTTGATGAATTTCCTCAACTCTTCAATGTCATTAAAGGAAATATGTCAATTGTAGGCAACAGGCCATTACCTCTTTATGAGGCCGAAAAACTGACCCAGGATCAGTGGGCAATGCGCTTTGCAGCACCTGCCGGTATCACCGGACTCTGGCAAATCAGAAAAAGTCAGCAAATGTCCGATCAGGAACGAATCGATCTCGATATAACCTATGCCAGGGACAACTCTTTCCTGTCTGATCTGAAAATTATACTGAAGACACCACTAGTCCTTTTTCAAAAGGAGGAAAAGCAGGATTAGTTTACCCATGGCTTATGAGATTTTCATGGGCATTAACTTCCTGCTGGCAGGATCACTTGTCCTGTTTTTGCTTGTACCGGTGCAGTTGCTGCTGATTTCCTTATTCCATACCGAAACACCTTCTAATCCCTCAAAAAGACACCAGTTTTTTAGTTGTATTATAACAGTCTACAAAACGCCGGTAATGTGCAGACTGCTCATTGATTCCTTATTGAGCGGATCATATCCGCACTTTGAGATTATTGTAATTCTGGATAATGTAACAGAACGATTTGAATTTGATCACCCGAAAGTAAAAGTGATCTATCCGCCTGAGCCACTTCACTCAAAGATGAAATCTGTACGTACAGCCTGCGATTACCTCGACGATCAAAGCGATGCGGTGATCGTCTTTGATCCGGATAACCTGGCGCATCCCGAATCACTTACGCACCTCAACAATGCATTTCTGAATCCCTTTTCCATTATTCAGGGTCGCCGGAAAGCCAAGAATACCAACAGCCCGCTGTCCCGCGCAGATGCCCTGAATGAAGCTTATTATAATTATACGGACCGCGAATTACTCTTCAAAGCGGGATCTTCCTCTACCCTCGCCGGGTCAGGGTTTTGCGTTGAAAAAGAAATCATGCTGAGGTTCCTGGAAAAAAAGAAAGAGAATATTGACATGCTGCTTCTTGGTGAAGATAAGCTTCTTCAAAATTACCTTGTCCAGCAAGGATATCGAATTGCATATGCCAGGCATGCAGTCACCTATGATGAAAAGGTCAGTCTCGCTAACCAGATGCGTCGACAACGGGCCCGGTGGATCAATGCCTACTTTGAAAACATGAAAGAATCTGCCCGGACATTTATTCGTGGATTTCTGACCACCAACTGGAATATGATCGTATTCGGTTTGGCAACTGTCCGCCCTCCTGTTTTTCTTAATCTTGCCCTGCTCAGTATATTGCTAATTCTCAATATATTTGTGTACCCACCCCTGGCATTTGCACTGGGTGCAGCAATTGTCCTGTTTTTTATTTTCTTTACAGGGGTCATAATCCGAAATAAAATGGTCCGCTATCTGCCTGCACTTCCCACCTTCCTGTTTAATCAGGTTATTGCGGTTTTCAGTGCACCTCAATACCGAAAAGAGTTTGGCAAAACAAGCGTAACAGCCGCCCTTTCCATTGAGGATGTTCTGAAAAACGATCACCTGCCATGATATCGAAATCCGAACTGCGTGTTTCTGCAATCACGGTCAATCACAATGAGAAGGCTTGCACACTGGACCTTGTTCAAAGCATTCTATCCTCGTCCTTTCAGCCGGTTGAAATTGTTATTGTAGACAACAGTACAGACCCGGATGAGATAATTTATGAACAAGCGCAGTTCCGGGTAATTCATACACGAAATCTTGGATATGCCGCTGCCCTTAATTCAGGGATCAGAACGGCCTCCGGGGATTATTTGCTTCTTCTTAATAACGACATCATCTTTCCGGACGGTCAGCTGGATAATCTGATTTCAGCTGTTAAAGATCCCCGGGAGCACATTGCACTCAGCCCTATAATTTGTACCGGTCCACAAAATGAAGTGGAATTTGCTGGGTTTACACCGATCAATCCCTATACAGGTCGGAACAGGTCCGTTACGGTCATAAAGTCCGGTGAAGCATTATCCGATACAGCGTATTTACATGGCGCATGTATGCTGGTCAATCGGGAATGCGTTGAGCTTGCCGGTTATCTCCCGGAGATTTATTTCCTGTATTATGAGGAAATGGATTGGTCTGTCCAACTGAAAAACGCCGGTTGCCGCCTTGTGGTAGCCAATAACAGCAGAATTCATCACAAAAAATCTGTATCGGTCAATAAACTGGGCCGAAAGTCTTATTTTTATCTTAACCGTAACCGCATTCTTTTTCAAAGAAGAAATACCCGCTGGTATCAAAAAATTATATTCTTCTCTTATCTCCTTCTTTTCAGTATTCCCGTTAATATTATCAGGAATTTTATGAAAGGTAAAGCGCATTACTCGAATGAATTTATTCAGGCGGTTATATGGAACCTGGGCAATAAAAAAAAGGTCGATGGAGCCGTTTAAGATCCTTCATACAATCAGGCAAGGACATATAGGCGGTGGTGAAACACATGTTCAGGAATTAGTAAAACATGCCAACCAGCGCAAATATAAATCCTATGTTCTCGCGTTTGGAGAGGGTACGATGCACGATAAACTCTACGACCTTGGGGTACCGTCTTTCGTAATACCGACATCCCGGCCGTTTGATTTGCGCATCCGAAGTCAAGTGCGCGCGCTGGCCAGGGAAATACAACCTGATCTGATTCATGCTCATGGCGCACGGGCCTGTTCCAATTCGTACTTTATCGCCGAACAATTGGGGATTCCCCTGATTTATACCGTGCACGGTTGGACCTTCCGTTCCAGTATGAATTTTATCAAACGCTGGTTCCGGCGGAAATCAGAGAAATTCCTTACCGGCAAAGCGGACCTGGTGATCAATGTCAGCTATAATGATTACATCATTGGCCGCCAGGTACTCGGCTTGAACAATTCCACGGAAATTGCGAATGGTGTGGATGCCAGGGTTTTCAATGGAGTTGGTGATCATAATCAGAAATTAGAATTCGGATTTGCCCAGGACGATTTTGTCGTCGCCATGATCGCCAGGATGACAGAACAGAAAGACCCGATAACCTTTATCCGGGCCATCGACCATCTTAGGTCGCACAAAAAAATAAAGGCAATAATGGTTGGGGACGGTGATTTGCTTAATGACGCAAAGGTACTGGCACACAAATTGCGATTGGATGAAAGAATAACTTTTGCCGGCCCCAGAAGTGATATTTATAATATTCTGAGCTGGACCGACGTATATTGTCTCCCTTCTCTTTGGGAAGGAATGCCGATTGGGATCATGGAAGCCATGTCATCGGGTTGCGCAGTGATCGCCACAAATGTGACGGGTACCAAGGAAATTGTAAATGAAGAAACTGGTATTTTATTCGAACCGGGCGATTATCATGGACTGGCACGCGGTATTGTGCTGTTGTACAAAAAGCCTGAGTTTAAAAACTATATTGAAAAAAATGCCATGAATCATATTAAACGACATTTTACTATCCGGAGAATGGTAAAACGGGTAGCTTCCCAGTACGGCAAATTCCTTCGTAAGGAAAATTGAATTTATTTATCCTTCCTTGCATTTACTTCCTGAATATAAGTTAATTAGCAAAATGAAATATCTTACAGCTTTCCTGTTATTGTTCACCGGTGTGCAATTATGCGGACAAGCCGGAAACCTGAATTACAGCCTGGTTCCTGCCGGTTCCGGTCACCCCGGTTATTTCGAACATTTACCGGATGCATATGCCAATAATCCAGATAAACACTATCCGGTTATTATCTTTCTTCATGGACAGGGTGAACGTGATTTTGGCCGGGAAAATGATCTGAATAGTCTGCTCAAATGGGGTCCCCCTCGAATTGTTTCCCAGAATCTGCAGGCGTACAAGGCCATCCATCCTTTCCGCTTTATGATTCTGGCGCCTCAGCAGCGCGGAGACAAGAATTCCTGGGAGGCTGATGACGTTGATTCCTTCATGTCGTACGCACTTGAAAACTATCGAATTGATCCGGAACGGGTTTATCTGACAGGTATAAGCATGGGGGGAAACGGAGTTTGGAATTATGCCTACAGTGAGTACAATTCTCCGAATAAACTGGCTGCCATTGCCCCCATATCAGCATGGGGAGATCCCGGTAAAGGATGTGAAATTGTCAGCCGGAATATTCCTGTCTGGTCATTTCACGGGCTGAATGATCAGGTAGTGCCATTCAGAGAGGGCCAGCGTATGTTCGCCTCACTGAATCAGTGTGAAGAAGTGCTGAATTCGGATGATTACCGCTTTAGTCCGCTCAATGCGGAACATACCGCCTGGCCCGGGATATATGCCTCGGCATCTGACAGTATTTCAGTATACGAATGGTTCATGGATCATGCACTCCGCTCAGATACCATCATAGATGATTCAAACACCACCATTGAAGAATGGACTCCTCCCCCGTCGTTCGATGCTGAATTGGTTCCCTCCGGACAATTTCCAGAAGTGCTGAATGAGAATTCCGGATTGGCGTATGATTCTGAAGGAAATCTTTGGACCCATAATGACAGTGGTAATGATGCCAGTCTGTACCAGGTATCCGAAACCGGAGAAATAATCCGGGAGGTACACATAGGCTACAGTAAAAATATGGATTGGGAAGATCTTGCAGCCGACCGGGATGGTAATTTTTATATTGGAGATATAGGCAACAACCTGAATGTCAGGAACAAATTATTCATATACAAAGTCAGCAAAGATGAGCTGAAAAAGGAAATTCCACAGGCTGAAACGATCAGTTTTGTGTATGAGGACCAGAGAGATTTTCCTCCGAGCACGTCAGAAATGCATTACGATGCAGAGTCTTTGATACACTATGACGGGTCTTTGTATATTTTCACAAAAAATCGTACAGAACCGTTCACCGGGTATACCCATATATACCGCCTGCCTGACACACCGGGTGACTATACGGCACAATTGGTCGACAGTCTCAAATTGGGAGAGGGTTTAATGACAAATTTTTGGCTCACTTCTGCAGATATTAGTCCGGATGGACAAATGATTGCGCTCCTCTCCCACGACAAGTTGTGGATTCTGACTTGTTTTAATGGTAAAAAGTTCTCACAGGGCCAACTGACGGAGTACAGGCTTAATTCCTACACCCAAAAAGAGAGTGTAACATTTAAAGGAAAAAACACACTTTTTTTAAGTGACGAAAGAATCAGAAATATTCTCGGCGGGAATATATATTCTTTTGAAATTCCGGCCGCGGTTATGAATGTCTGTGATTAAATCTCCCATGTAAGATATCGCTCAAAACCCGCTTAATCTTTCAGATTCATTCAAATATCTTAGAAGTTCGAAATTGAACTAATTCCTCGAATGTGAATGAAAGAAGGAAATTATGCGGGTATTTTTTGGCACTATTGTCCTCTTGTCTGTATTGGCTTTTTCAGCAAGGACTCAACAGGTTGCTAAACGAACTGATACAGGAATCGGTTATCTGGAGCACCTGCCGCCCGATTATTATACCAACCCAACGAAAAAATATCCGTTACTGATATTTCTTCACGGGATGGGTGAACGTGGTGACGGCTCTCCTGCTTCTCTTGAAATTGTAAAAAGAAATGGTCCTCCGCTTCATATAAAGAACGGACACAATATGTGTTTTACCGTAGATGGTAAGGAGGAGTGTTTTATTGTTATTTCCCCCCAGCTTTCGGCCTCTGTAAATACATGGTTTGCCGACATTACGGAGGAGATATTTGATTATGTGTATGCGAATTACCGCTTTGACCCGGACCGGGTTTACCTTACAGGTCTGAGCCTGGGCGGAGGCGGAACCTATCGCTACTCAGGATCCACTTTTAATCAGCCTAATGAACTGGCAGCCATCGCTCCGGTTTGTGGCTGGGGTTATGCTACGGATGCCTGTATTATTGCAGAAGGAAATATTTCCGTTTGGGCATTTCACGGGGATCAGGATCCTACCATACCCTATTCGTGGGGCGTTGACATTTTCAACCGCATTCAGAACTGTTCTCCACCTACCACTGGAGACATGAAATTCACGACCTATGAAGGCGTAGGCCATAATTCGTGGTGGATGACCTACCTGACCAACAACAGCTGGCACACACCCAATCTTTATGAGTGGCTGCTGATGCAGCGTCGTTCGTCAGGCGGATTACCCACGGCTGATGCTGGTACCGACAAGACAATTCAGCTTCCTGTAAATATGGTGACGTTGCCAGGCAGTGGTACCGATACCGATGGTTCCATCGTTTCGTACAACTGGACGAAAGTTAGCGGACCATCTGCCACACTCACAAATGCAGGAACGAGCGAACTGACAGCAACCAATTTGCTGGCCGGTACTTATATTTTTCAATTGACCGTCACCGACAATGACGGCAACACAGCCACGGATCAGGTACAGGTTGTAGTTCAGGCCGCACCGCCGAATATTGCCCCTGTAGCCAATGCAGGCGCAGATAAGAATATAACGCTGCCGGTAAACAGTACTACCTTTAACGGGACAGGATCAGACAACGATGGTTCCATTACCACCTGGACGTGGACACAGGTATCCGGGCCGTCAACAGCTACGCTGACCGGTAATTCAACAGCCAATCTTACTGCATCCAGTTTAACAGAAGGGGTTTACGTGTTCCGGCTAACGGTCGTGGATGACGATGGTGCCTCAGACTTTGACGAAGTTTCAGTAACTGTAAACCCGGAAATTGGCAATACACCACCAACAGCCAATGCCGGAACTGATCAGCTGTTAACACTTCCGGTAAACTCTACAAATCTGACAGGATCCGGTAGTGATCCTGATGGAACGGTAAGTGCGTATCTGTGGACACAAAAGAGCGGTCCGTCAACTATTTCCATAACTAATCCCTCCTCAGCGACTGCAAGCATAAATGGCTTAATACAAGGTGTTTATGTATTTACACTTCAAGTTACTGACGATGATGGTGATACCGATACAGATGATATAACTGTCACAGTACAAGCGGGGAATATATCTCCGACTGCCAACGCCGGCACAGACAGGACTATTGTACTGCCTACCAATACTGTAGTAATCAATGGTTCCGGGTCAGACGGCGATGGTTCAATTATACGATATGCCTGGTCTCAGGTATCCGGTCCTACCGCAGCCACGTTGTCCAACGCCAGTACTTCCAGCCTGACCGCTTCCGGCCTTCTGGAAGGCACCTATGTTTTTCAACTGGAAGTTGAAGATGATGACGGAGCAACAGATACTGACCAAATGCAGGTAATTGTTCAGCCAGCCGCCACAAACCAGGCGCCTGATGCATCAGCCGGACCGGATCAGACTATATATTTACCTCAGTCCTCCGTAACGCTGAATGGATCAGGTACTGATAGCGACGGTACAGTCGCCTCGTATGCCTGGACCAGGACATCAGGTCCATCCTCTTTTACCATCGAGTCTCCTGCTACAGCACAAACACAGGTTACCGGCCTGGTCGCAGGTACCTATGTGTTTACACTGACGGTGACCGACGACGACGGAGACCGGGGATCGGACACAATAACAATTACGGTAATTGAAGAAGCTACTAACGAAGCTCCTGTGGTTAATGCCGGGACTGACAGGCAGATTACATTGCCTGTAAATTCAGTAATCATTACCGGAGAAGCTACAGATGCCGATGGTACGGTTAACAGTATTCTCTGGACCCAGCGAAGCGGACCGTCGTCGGCCACAATCAGCAACGCAGCAACGCTTACCGCTACGTTCTCCGATCTCCTGGAAGGCACGTATATATTTGAACTCACGGCAACAGATGATGACGGAGCTAATACCACTGATCAGGTTTCTGTCACTGTAAATGCAGCAAATGTTGGTCCGACCGTAGATGCCGGTGCAGATGTGAATGTTCAGTTGCCGGAGAATACCGTTGCGCTTAACGGTACGGCTAATGATCCGGATGGCACACTGGCCACAATTGCCTGGACACAGGTTTCCGGCCCAAATACGGCAAATATGTCCGGCGCAGGATCTGTCAATGTCACCATATCAAATCTTACAGAGGGCACTTATGTATTCAGGTTAACTGTAACAGACAACGATGGTGAATCAGCGTCCGATGACGTTCGCATCATTGTGAGTGGTATTAACGCAGTACCTGTTGTTAATGCTGGTACCGACCAAACTATTACATTGCCGACAAATACTGTAATTCTTCCCGGATCAGCGAACGACAGCGACGGATCGATAGCATCACTTCTCTGGACGCAGGTTTCCGGTCCGTCTGCGGTTCTGGTTAACGAAACAACCAATACTTTGACAGCGCAGTCCCTGGTGGAAGGAATTTATGTGTTCAGACTTTCCGCCACGGATAATGAAGGTGGCGAAGGAAGTGATGATGTTCAGGTCACAGTTAACGCTCCGGTCGCAAATCAGCCTCCGGTAGCGAACGCGGGACCCGACATACAGATTACATTGCCAGTGAACAGTTCTAATGTAACTGGTTCAGGTACAGATTCTGACGGTACCATTGCTTCTTACAACTGGACCAAGATCAGTGGCGGTACTGCCACCCTGACCAATGCGACAAGTTCCACACTTCAGCTAAATGACCTCACGGAGGGTGTTTATGTATTCGAGTTGACCGTAACAGATGACGATGGAGATACGGACACCGACCGGATGACTCTTACGGTAATTCCGGCAACAGTCAACCAGGCACCAACCGCTGATGCAGGCACTGATGTTACGCTTATTCTCCCGTCAAACGCAGTAAACCTCAGTGGATCAGGTGCTGACCCTGACGGAACTGTGCTGACCTATTCCTGGGCAAAAACAAGCGGAGGTAATGCTACAATTCAGGGTGCTGGTTCACCTACACTTCAGTTAAGTAACTTATCAGAAGGTGTTTATATATTTACACTTACAGTAACTGATGAAGATAATGCCTCTGATTCAGATGAAGTAACAGTTACAGTTTTACCCGCCGAAACAAACGCGGCGCCGGTGGTCAATGCCGGCACAGATCAGACCATCAAGCTTCCGACGAATTCGACCGTTTTAAATGGCAGTGCCAGTGATGAAGACGGTACAGTGGTGAGTTACCGCTGGAGTAAAACAAGTGGTCCGGCTGGTGGCGTTCTGACCAACGCGAATCAGGCGATTGCTGATGTTTCCGGCCTTGTGGAAGGGTTTTATACGTTCACCCTGACTGCGACTGATGACGACGGGGCCACAGGATCTGACCGTGTAAATATCACGGTTCTGGCCGAAACCATTAACTCGTCGCCGGTGGCCGATGCCGGGGGAGACATAACACTCAGGCTTCCTGCGAACCAGGTCACCTTATTTGGCAGGGGAACCGATGCCGACGGGGCAATCCTCAGCTACAGCTGGACGAAGGTCACCGGACCGGCCTCATTCGCCATGGATACTCCAAACAGATCATCCGTGACACTGAGTAACCTCGTGGAAGGCACTTACCTGATGCGCCTGACCGTAACCGATGACGACGGCGCCAGTGGTTCTGATGAAGTAACTATCACGGTGATCTCGGAAGCAACCAATCTGCTCCCTTATGCTAACGCAGGGGCCGACCAGGTTATTTACCTGCCTCAAACCACCACAAATCTTAGTGGTACGGCTGCAGATACCGATGGCACCGTTACGGCAGTTGAATGGGTAAAAGTCTCAGGTAATAATGTGACCATCACAGACAGTAATACACTGGCTCCGGCCCTTTCAGGACTGCAGGAAGGTGCCTATACATTCAGGCTAACGGTGACTGATGATGATAATGCCACTTCTTCGGATGACGTGAGAATTATTGTTCAACCTAGTACCGTTAATCAGCCCCCGGTAGTAAATGCCGGAAGTGGACTGGACCTGATTTTACCAGATAACAGCGGTACACTGACTGCCACAGCGAGCGACCCTGACGGCTCAATTGTTTCGGTGGAATGGATAAGCCTCGATGTGGTGGCTCCGGATATGTCCGGTGTTACTTCAATGACCCTGAGCGTGAGCAACCTAACTGAAGGACTTTACAGCTTCCAGGTGACGGTGACCGATGACGACGGATTGAAGGCCAGTGATGTGGCGCACGTTTCGGTATCACAAAAAGAAATGATCCCGCCGATTATCACCATGATGGCGAACGTAACAATGGAATCAACCCAGACCAACCTTGAGCTATGGGCTGAAGCCGTTGATGACGGAGAAATCATGGCGGTACAATGGGAGCAGGTCCTTGGACCGGTAGTCGGACTTGACGATCCGCAGGCTCCACGGACAATGGCAACCGGGTGGATTCCCGGAACCTATGAATTCAGATTTACGGCCACCGATGATGACGGACTTACTTCCAGTGGAAGTGTACTGATCTACGTGGTCGATGAGAACGCGATTGAAGATGCCTTCCCGATGAAGGTGATCACCCCGAATGGAGATTATGACAATGAGCGCTGGATTCTGGACCCTGATCCGACCAGGCACGCAAACTGCCGCCTGATCATATATAATCGTCAGGGACAGGAAGTGTTCAATGTCGTGGGGTACAATAACGAGTGGAACGCTATGAGAAACGGCAGTGAGCTGGAAGAAGGCGTCTATTACTATTTTTTGAAATGTGAAGAGGAAGGTAATCCTGTAATGACCGGCAGTATTACCGTAATTCGATAAACTTATGAAAAAACTGTTCATCGTATTTTTTTGTCTATGGTCTGTATTGGCAGCTGCTCAGCAGCGAACACCTTATAATCAGTATTATTCACAACCCGTACTGATCAACCCGGCCTATACCGGGGTGTCAGGAGTGAGCAGCATTATGCTGAATCACCGGGTACAGTGGTCAGGCATCAGGGATGCGCCGGTAACAACATCGGCGATCATCCAGGTACCTGTGACGGAGCGTATTTCTCTTGGCGGAGAATTATACAGTGACCGGCACTCCAGTGTACTCAAAACGTATGAGGCAAAATTTAATGGTGCTTACACGATCTATTTTGATAATGCGGGTAAAAACTTCCTGACCTTCGGGCTGAGCCTGGGGGTAGGCCGAAACATGATCGATTTTGAAGGAACCGATCAGGCCATAATGAATGCGCAGGACAGAAGCTTCTATTTCAATGGAAGATTCGGTACCGCCGTTACCATGGGGCGTGCTTCATTCGGATTTTCCCTTCCACAACTGATGGATACGGATATCCTGAATGAGAAAGATTTTGAAGACCTCGGTCTGGAGGCAACCAAGCAATCCATTGTCCATGCCAGTTATAAAATTCCATTGAGCCCTGTATTGCAGTTTGAACCTATGGGATTATACAGGATTGACAAGTATGGTGAAAACCAGGCGGAGGCTGTCGGGATTCTCTATTATAAAGAACTCTTATGGGGCGGTGCCGGATACCGGCAGGATTATGGGGCCATTGCCTATCTGGGATTAAATGTTCTTAATTCTTTCCAGGTTGGCTATAGTTATGAATTCGCCCCGGAACAGTCTACCGGGCTTGGCAATGGTTCGCATGAATTCCAGATTTCCTATACCTTCGGGAAGCAAAATAAACGAAGAAAACAACGTCAGATCATTACTTCTCAGGCTGTTGCCCCTAAACAAACGAAATTAGCTTCAGAAGCCCCTGTTGAAAAACCTGCTGAAGCCAGCGAGGAAAAAGTAGTCACCTCAAATCCGGATGGAAAGCGGACCGTGACCACCTCCGCGCCTGTTGCTGTTGCAGAGACTGTCAGCGACCGGCCGGCACCCTCGGCGCCTGCTTCGGAAATGGCGCGCCACGAACCGGATCCGGAAATGGAAGAGCTGGCAGCAGCTGACAAGACAGAAGTTGAATGGCTGGAAGTGGATGAATCCAGGGAGGTCAGTTCTTTACCTAAGGGATGCTACCTGGTAGTCGGTGCCTTTGTTAAATCTGAAAATGCCATCAGGTACCAGTCGGCCGTATCAAACCTGGGATACCGGGCAGAAGTGGCATATGATAATTCCACTAATTTCAATTATGTGTATATAAATAAGTCGGTTGAAGCAAAATACTTACATGCCCAGAGGGATGTTATCCGCAAGAAGGATATTCTGTACTTCCCGGAGGCATGGATTCTTGAAATAAGATAATAATTACACAAAAAAATGAATAGCCGGTTTGAGGAACTCAGACCGGCTTTTTTATTGTTTATCCTACTGTGTACACAGTTTTTGTAACCTACAATTAACATTGATTTAACAAATTATATAATAATACCATTATATAATTTTAATTATCTCCGAAGCGCCAAAATATGCCTTCGGAGAGCCTTTGAAATTCATTGAAAATCCTTTTTTTGTTCGTAAATTGGAAAATTATTACATGAATAAGTTTACCTCTGCCGCCTTAGTCGTATATAAGACACGAAGCTTCTCGATATGAAAAGAATTATACAACTAATTGTTTTACTGCTCCTTACCATTTCCATCGATGGTTTTGGGCAGATTTACCGGACGGATTATATCAACGGTACTCCTTACAATTTCTGGTATACTGTACATGAAGGTACGATTTCGTTCCGTCAGGACGGCAGTGGTTCCCCGGATTTTTACACCGATTCGCTCTATCTGGGCACTTTCTACGGAGAGGATATCGGAGGAGCTATGACCAACTGGGGTAATAGCGGGAACTACACGTCTTTCGGTAGGAATACCGGATACATTGATTTGTCTCTTTTCCGGTCAGGCGCCCTGGCAACCATTGACCAACCTTCGGATGTTGAGTTCCTTCCCAGAAATCCCTGGGGATTCAACTTCTGGACCTCGCTGAATGCGCGGATGGCACTTCCGCACGAATATTTGGATAATCCATCAGGTACAGAGAAATATCCTCTGGTCATAATGATGCATGGTGTGGGAGAAACCGGCACATGCCGTGGTAACTGTCTGGATGATGATGATCCGCGAAAATACAGTAATGACCACAACGTTTACCATGGCGGTCGTGAGCACCTGGATGCCATAAACCGGAATGCCACCAGCACACAGCACTGGCCGGGGTTTGTCTTGTTTCCGCAAGGTTCCAATGGCTGGGGTTTTTACCCGAGTTACAACGTACACTACGTGGTACGTATGATTGAAACGCTCATCCGGAAATACCCAATTGACCCGTACCGGATATACATTCACGGACTTTCTAACGGTGGACAAGGTACATACCTATTGGCTTATGAACGGCCTGACCTGATTGCCGCCATGGCGCCTATGTCCGGTACAGACGTTTCCGGATATGCTGCATCCTATGGCTATAATGGCAGCATTCCCACGCCATATCCGATCGAAGAATCAATTGTTCATGTTCCCATCTGGCAGTTCCAGGGGGAAAATGATACCCGTCCGACCCCGGCAAGTACGGAATTCAGGATTCAGCAGGTAATAGATGCCGGCGGATCAGTACGCTATACGAAATATGCGAATACAGGCCATAACACATGGACCCGGGCCTACCGGGAACCTGATTTCTTCTCCTGGTTCCTACAGAATTCCAAGCTGAAAATACACTCTTATTACGGAATAAACTTTATATGTGAAGGTTCGGTCCAGCGACTGGGTGTCACAGGTGGATTTCTTGATTACGAATGGGAGCAATCCACAGACGGCGGTTCCAACTGGTCTCCCTACACAGCCATTACAGGTCGTCCGCATGAAATAGATGCGACCGAAGCTGGTTTGTACCGTGTCCGGATCCAGAGGGATGCCGGAGATGGCATAACACCGGATCCTGAGTGGTCGCAGTGGTCCGAGCCGTTTGACCTGATCCACCGTGACCGGCCCAAGCCGGAAATCACCACCAACGGATCCTGGGTTTTGTTCGGTCTGAATAACAATACATCACTTACTCTTACGGCAGATAAAACTGATGCCGAGAACTATGTATGGTACCGGAATGGTGTTCAGTATGCTACCGGTGACAATCTTTTCTCCATTACGCTGAATGCAACGGGCGAAGGAGTTTACACTGTCCAGTATGACGACAATTTCTGTACAAGTCTCATATCTGATCCGATTTATGTAAATCGGGAACCGACCGGAGGAGGAGAACCTGCTGCGCCTTCTAATCTTCAGTCTATTTCCACCAGTACCAGCACAACCACCTCCTGGTGGCAGGACAATGCTACGGATGAGATTGGCTACGAAATTTACAGAAGCCTTGACGGCGGAAACAATTATACCTGGCTTGGAAATTACGAAGAGAACAAAATAACGTTTGAAGACAGCGGATTGCCTGCGGGACAGTCTATATTCTATAAAATTCGCGCGTTTAACGAAAATGGTGCTTCAGATGAGGCAACCGTGGAAGTGGTCATGCCGGCTGATAATACGCCGCCAACCATTCCAACAAACTTCTCGTTTGCCCGTTTCGGCATTGAGGAAATACGGATGAACCCCAGGCCATTCCCAAGATCAGACGAGCCTGTGACGATGTATGACGAAACGTACAGGGTTCACCTGGATTCTGCCGTGTTCACGTGGAATCCGGTGGTGGACGGAACTGCCATTACCTATGACTTGTATAACGGGAATAATGTCCTGATCGGAAGCACACAGGATACTTCTTATGTGGTTCCCGGCCTTGCAGAAAATGAATCCTACAGCTTCTATGTTAAAGCAAGGGATATCAATAACCTGGAGTCAGGAAAAAGTCAGACGGCTTCTGTTTTCACGGCGCTTAACGGATTATATTACTACTATTACCAGGGTGCCATCTGGGATGTTATTGCAGAATACTCATTCCACCCTGCATCCGACCAGGGGCCAATTGATAACTTTTCAATCAATTCCATTCCTGAACATGATTTCCCTGACTATTTCGCCTATGATTTCTTTGGTGAAATCCGGATAGACCAGGCTGGCACGTATGATTTCAGAACTAATTCAGATGACGGTAGTTCGCTCTGGATCGGTAATACCATGGTTGTCGACAATGACGGCCTGCATGGAAGCCGGAACGCAAGTGGTTCATATAACTTCCCAGCCCCCGGCAATTATCCGATTACTGTGAAGTTTTTCGAGCGGACCGGCGGCAATTCTCTCAGTGTTTCATGGAGACCTCCCGGGCAGGGAAACTGGAGCTCAATACCCAATAGTTTCCTCACCACCACGACGGCCACTCCTCCTGAATTGCCGGACAATCCGACCAACCTGGTGGCCACAGCTAATACGTACGACATAGATCTGTCCTGGGATCATCCTATGGACCAGGTACATGTGGTAGTGTTAGGGTCGTCTACGGCTGCCGGTGTTGGAGCAACCGCAGGGAATTCCTGGGTAGAAAAGTTTACCGCAGCACTGACAGGTATCTCGGGACCGAATTCGATCAGTAATCTAGCTCTCAATGGATATACCACGTATAATTTGCTGCCTACAGGAACCAGCACACCCGGAAACCGGCCTAATCCAGATCCGGGAAGAAATATAACAGCAGCCATTGCACAAAGTCCTGATATTATTATTGTGAATTTACCGAGCAATGACAGGGCCGGTGATTTCGATCTGGAAAACGAAACAATGGATAATTTCCAGACGATTAAGTCAGCAGCTGACGCGGCGGGAATTCCAATATACTTTACAACGACCCAGCCAAGGAATTTCCCTGATCAGTCTGACAGGGACCTTCTTGAAACTGAAAAGGACAGGATCATCCAGGATTTCAGCTCTTACGCTATCAATATCTACGATGAACTGGCTGATGCAAATGGTAATATTAAAGCTCAGTACAACTCCGATGGGGTTCATGTGAATGATGCAGGACATGACTATATCTTCCAGACCATCTGGAACAAAGTGAATACTCAGTCCATCCCATACTTTGAGGTATTCCGTTCAGAAAATGGAGGTGCTTACCAAATTGCTATTACTACAAACCAGCAGCAGGTGGCCATCACTGATCCGGACCTGAAAGCTGATACACAATATAATTACCGGGTTAGAGCAAGTACTTCAGCAGGTGTATCTTCGTTCTCGAATACAGATGGAGCAACTACTGCCGGAGACCTGGAGCCGCCGACGATTCCACAGAACTTCAGTAATATAGCCGTTACAGAAACACAGATTACAGTTGTTTGGGAGGCTTCAACGGATAACGTTTCCGTAGATCACTACGTGGTGGAAGAAGTGACAGGTGGAGCCGGAGGTAAAACAGAGAATATTGTTCTGGGTACAACCAGCAATACCGGATTGACGGTAACCGGCCTGACTCCGCTGGAAACCTATGATCTGATTGTATATGCGGTCGACCCATCCGGGAACAGGTCTGCAAATTCTAATGGTATAACTGTTCAGACGCAATCACCACTTCCTGTTGAATTCCTTGACGTAAGTCATCGGATTACGGATGAGGGAGTTCTGGTTACCTGGGCTACCGCCTCCGAGCTAAACAACGCGTTCTTTACAATCGAGCGCGGTACTGGACTTAATGATTTCAAGCCGATTGGAGGAGTGGAAGGATCCGGAACCACTTACAGCAGACACGATTATGTGTTCCTGGATGATGAACCACTTGATTTGGCATATTACCGAATCAAACAGACTGATTTTGACGGGAAGTTTGATTACTCAAGGATTATTCGGGTCGTATACAACCAGGAAAACCTGGAAGAATTTACCGTCTATCCAAACCCTACAAATCAGAATAATATCAATGCACGTGGTTTTGTTCCTACCGACAGGCCATCTGTTCAGGTTCAGTTACTGGATGTAATGGGTAAGGTTCATATGGTGAAAGCAGTTGATCCGAATTCTTTCCTGAATGGATTGAAGATCGACCTGGAATACCAGGTACCTCCCGGGGTATACATTATCCAGATTAGTGATGGAGCATCAAATACCCAGCGACGGGTTGTGATTCGATAATTTATGGCAGATATGTATGACCTGGTCCTGGTAGGGACCGGGTTTTCTTCTTCATTTTTTCTCAAAGAATATCTGGAGCATCCTTCCTCGAAGAACAAACGAATACTCGTTCTTGAACGGGGATTGATGCATTCTCTCAAAAAACGGTTGCAAAATAAAAACGGTGAGATCAGTATTGATATCACCCAACCACGGCAAACCTATATCAGCGAAGCAGACAAACCATGGGTATTTGATCCAAATTTTGGCGGTAGTTCTAATTGCTGGACGGGTTGCACGCCGCGCTTCATGCCAAATGATTTCCGTATGCAATCCGTGTATGGAGTGGGTACAGACTGGCCGGTCCAATACGAAGAGCTGGAAAATTACTATGTTAAGGCGGAAAAAATCATGGATATTTCAGGTCCCTCTGACACCCCCTATCCAATGAGCAGCCCCTACCCCCTCCCACCAAGCGCGTTGAGTACGGTCGACAAGCTACTGCAGAAGGAATACGGGGAATTATATATTTCCCAGCCGACCGCCAGGTCTACCATTCCGGTGAATGGACGTGGCGCCTGCTGCAGCAGTGCGGTGTGTAACCTGTGCCCTGTGGATGCTAAATTTACCATAGAAAACGGGTTTATATCACTTTATGAAGATCTGCGAGTTACCCTTCAGTATTCCTGCCAGGTCCTCTCACTGGAAACCAACGGCGGAATGGCTACCGGGGTTATTTATCGGGAGAATGGTCAGGAAAAGACAGTAAAGGCTGAAACGATTGTTCTGGGTGCAAACGCGTTATTCAATGCGCATATCTTGCTCAATTCAGGAGATAATAATCCCTGGACAGGAGCCGGCATCTCGGAACAGACAGGAATTTTTGGTCATTTTACCTACGACGGCCTGGAAAACCTCGGCGCCAGCTCAATCATATCTGCTAATGGCTTTATGATGTACGATGGCAACCACCGATCAGAAAGACCCGCCTGCCTGATTGAAAGTTTTAACACCCCTATCATCCGGAATGAACGTGGGAAATGGCGGCAGTTATCCCTGTTCAAGTTCATTTTTGAAGATCTGCCGTCGGAAAAGAACAAAGTAATACGATCAGATGACCCTGCAAAGCCGGAAGTGATTTACCAGGACCATCACAGTCCGTATATTCAAAAGGGCCTGGATTCTCTGCCAGGACTTATTGACAAGTATTTTTCGTTTCTGCCAATTGAAAACTGGCACCTTGATCCTTCTGCCCAGCCCACAGAATATCACATTTGTTCAACTGCCAGAATGAGTAATACAAAAGACCAGGGTACAGTAGACAAACATCTTGTTCACCATGATTTCCGGAATGTGCTGGTCCTTGGCAGCAGTTCATTTCCAACGGTAACCCCGGCCAATCCTACACTCACGTTGTCTGCTCTTTCAATCTATGCTGCTAATCATTACCTTACATAGAGAATGACAAGGAGAAGATTTATCATAGGTTTACTGGCTTTGGCCGTTGTCTTTATCGGCGGGGCTATCCTGGTCATTCCCTTTGAAAAAGTGGTAGGGAAAATTTTACGGACCCAGCTTTCTTTCCTGAAATTGGAGAATGCAGCCGTGGATTCCTTTACAAGGGATATGGCATCATCCGGTTATTATGAAAAGAAAAGCTTCGACTGGAAAAAGCAGCTTTTTGTTCGTATTTATCACTTTTTTGAAAATCCGCTGATACCAATACCTGGTCGGGGACGCTATGATGCCTATTGCACATTTTTTGTAAATGACTTTCTTCTATCTACAGATTTCTTCCTTAATAAAATGGATGAAAGCAAGACAGTGACCTACATCGCACTTTTCGAACCATACAAGAGGCCTTGTTCCAATCCATTCTCCAATCTATATTATCCGGCAGCATGACAACCAAGAAAGGTTTTCTGAATTACATTCATTATTTCAGAGGATTCGCTATCCTGATCATTCTTGGCATCCATGTGCGAATGGTTTATCCCTGGGCAGACGACGACTTCAGCAAGCAATTACTTATCACGCTGCTCGATAATGGAACGGTCTTGTTTGTTTTTATCGCAGGATTCTTGTTTCAGTACCTTAGTCACAAATTTGAATATCTCCCTTACCTGAAGAGGAAATTTAAGTTTGTCGTACTGCCCTATATTCTGGTATCCCTTCCGGCCATTATCAACCGGTTGTTTCTGGAGCCAGGCACATGGGAACCAGATTTTCTGATGGACTCTTCCTCCCTGGTTAAAGGGGCCTATCTGATAGCCACAGGGAAACACCTTGGCCCTTTCTGGTTTATCCCGATGATCATTTTGTTTTATATTATTTCTCCCCTATTCGTCGCGATTGATAAGCCATGGTTCTATAAATTTCTGTTTCCGGTGATTATCATTGCCACATTATTTACTTACCGCTTTGGTTATTTTTCGAATTCTGTTGATTCGGCGATTCACTTTCTGCCTGTTTACATTTTCGGGATATTTGTCAGCCGTTACAAGGAATTCTTTACTGAGGGAAAGGATTGGCTCGCCTGGTTCTTTTTAATTATCTACCTGATACTTGGCGTACTTGAAATCATGGAAATTTTACCGGTCTACCGGCTCAATTCCGAAGCAGACGCTGCCTCAGATCTTTATTTCGGGTTTAATTCGCCCAAACTACGGATGATGTTATTATGTCTGATTCTGATGAAATTCTTCTATAAAATTCAGCACATTAATATGCCCGTGTTGAAATTGCTTGGGGATTACAGTTTTGGACTGTATTTCATTCACCTGTATGTGATAATAGCATTGGATACAGCATATCGAAAGCTGATCAATCCGGAACCGGTTTTCTCACTACTTTTATATATAGTCATGCTGGCATTGACCGTGACAATCACACTCCTTATCATCCATGTTGTCCGTAAAGTGTTCGGGAAGAACAGCCGAATGCTTATTGGAACCTGATTAGTGGTATTTACGAAAGAACGGATCAGATGCCAGTGCCAGCATTTCCCGGTCACCCCGGCTGTCCCCATAGGCATATATTTGAGAATAATCGGAAGGGTTAAGGATCTCCCGGATACGTTTTTCCTTCTCGGGACCATAGCAGTTTTTCCCTTTGATCTTTCCGGTCAGATTTCCCTCTTTCAATTCCAGAATGGTTGAAATTAATTCTATCCCCTCCTTTTCCGTCCACGCTTCAATCCAGCCAGCAGCTGAGGCACTTACCACAATAACCCGGTGATCCTGTGCCTTGTGCCAGTCAAGTCTTTCCTGTGCTTCCTGCTTAATCATATCCGGGACTTTTGTAAGTGCAAACTCCTTACCCCTTGAAAGAAAAGTACCTATTGGCTCCCCTTTCAAAAAATACGTAAGGACTTTCTCCTTGGCCACCCAGTTCTTCATCACCTTCAATTTGTAGGCGATAAGAAACGGGGACAACAGGGTCATTCCAAAATAAAACCGGCTGTCCCCTACGTAGAATTTGAGGAATTCAACCAGGGTGTCGTTTGACGTCAGGGTTCCGTCGAAATCAAATAATGCCAGCTTTTTCACAGACTGAGGCGCTTAAAGACAGGTTCAGGGATCAGTTTAATGATCAGCATGATCCACCGCCACATCCAAAGCACATAAAGGGTGTTTTTCTTCTTTCTTTCTGCCTTAACAACTGCCCGTGCAACTTGTTCCGGCTTGGCAGTAAGCGGGCCCGGCAACTGCAGGTGCTCCGTCATGCGTGTATCCACAAACCCCGGCTTTACCGTCAGGACGTGCACACCCTTTTTGAATAACCTGTTTCTAAGCCCCTGTAAATACAGCGTAAACCCGCCCTTGGCACTTCCGTACAGATAATTGCTTTGCCTTCCGCGCTCCCCGGCAACCGAACTTATCCCTACAATGGATCCTTTTCCACGGTGCTCGAACGCATCAGCTACTCTGTTCAGAACTGAAACAGCTCCGACATAGTTTGCCATGAGAATCCGGTGCGCCTGTTCCCAGTCAGACTGAGCCTGCTCCTGCTCACCCAGGTAACCGAAAATACAGACAACACTATCAGGCAGGACCGGAAGCCCTTCCAAAAAAGATTCATGCGAATCCGTATCAGCCGCATCAAACAGAAACGTTTCAACACCCTGATCATACCGGATCCGCAGATCCGCTGCGAGATCATCCAGTTTCTCTTGCTTCCTTCCTGCAAGCCAAACATTGTTTCCCTCTGCGGCATAGGCACGGGCCAGCGCCTGACCGATGTCCGAATAAGCCCCTAATAACAATATATTCTTCATCCTCTGATTTCCAATCTTTTAGACATAAGTGAGGAGAATTTCTCCTGTGGATCGTACTTCCTGACAATTTCAGCGAATTCCCTGAAATGCGGGTATGAATCATGAAAAAACCGGGCATTCATGCGCGCATCCTTTGTGAGATACAGTCTTCCGCCATATTCTTCGACAATCTGATCAAGTTCATCCAGGAATTCGAACAATCCGTCTTCAATGGCAAAATCCATGGCGAGTGTATACCCTTCCATCGGGAACGAGATCAGGCTTTGCTGAGGTCCGAAGACTTTCAGCACAGTGAGGAATGAACCCATATTCTTTTCCGAAATACGTCGCATTATGCGGACCAGTCCGTCCGTTGCAGAAAGTGGCAGGACAAACTGATACTGAACAAACCCTTTCTTACCATACATACGGTTCCAGGAATGAACAAAATCCAAAGGATAGAAATACGGGTCATAATGTACTATCCCCTGTTGTATCTTCTTCAGATTCTTCCCATAATACAGCGCGTTGAAAGATTTGACTGAAAATTTATTCAACACAAATGCTGGCAGGTTAAACGGAACCGTCAGCTTCGGATCACCATGAACTACGAGCGGATCCGCAGCCAGCTTGTCAGGGAGCTCCTCATTTCGGGAGTGCTCCCCAAGCATGAGGATACTCCGGCCAAAGTGTTTTCCTTTTTTCAGGCAGTCAATCCAGGCTACCGAATAAGTGTAGTGCTTATATTCTTCAAAATAACCAAGCAATTCGTCAAGATTACTGGCTTTGACCTGGCGTTGCGTAATATAGGATGTTTCAATTTTCTTAAGGCGGAAACGGACACCCAGAATAATCCCCGTCAAGCCCATACCTCCACACGTTGCCCGGAAAAGGTCGGCCTTTTCTTCCGGTCCGCATGACGTAATCGTACCATCAGCCAGCATGATGTCCAATTTCAGCACGTGATTAGAAAAAGAACCATCAACATGATGATTTTTTCCATGTATATCGGATGCCACCGCGCCACCGGCCGTTATAAATTTCGTACCGGGCGTTACCGGAAGAAACCAACCGTGAGGAACGGTTATTTTCAGGATATCATCAAGAGACAAACCTGCCTGGCATTCAAATACTCCTGATTCACGATCAAAATGCAGTGCTTTTTCATATTTGCCCATTTCAATGATCGTGTCGCTGAGCGAAGCGTCACCGTAACACCTGCCCAGGCCTCTGGCTATCAGGTGCTCATTCGTATCAATCAGTTTGCGTAATTCTCCCTTGGTATCAAAGAATACAACCTCGGCATTCTTGACCGGATAATTATTCCAGTTCGTAACGTCCATTTTCATCCTGCTTTCATGAAATATATTATCAGGAAAAAACTAAGTACCCATCCCGCCAGCGTGAAATGCAGAAACCTGTCAGTATACAATATCCTGGTGGGCGAACCGCTTTTGTTCTCCACCAGCGTAATTTGGATATACCTCATGACGCCGGCAATCACAAAAATGGTTGTGAAATACAGGTGATCCGTACCAAATTTCTCACTCACTTCCGGCGAGATCGTATACATAAGGTACGACACAACGATGATCCCTGAAAGCATAGTAAGTACGGATTGTATAAAATCCAGGTTATAATTTTGTATGGAAGACCTCAAAGCGATTCCGGACTTGTTGTATTCCAGTATGTCATCCCTCCTCTTGGCGAGTACAATAAATAAAGACAGCAGGAAGATCATCATAATCAGCCAATGGGAAATATAAACGTCGGCCGCAAAACCTCCGGAAAGTACCCGTAGTACAAATCCGGTTGCGACAATCAGGAGATCCACAATTGCCACTTTCTTCAGCCCGGAACTATAGGCCAGGTTCATTACAAAATATCCTGTCAGTATGTAGGCAAAATACGCAGATAACCACCAGGCTATGCCAAAGCCGGCCACCGCACATATAATCATTACAACCCACGCTACCGAAATTTTTACTTTCCCGGCCGCAATCGGTCGAAACTTCTTCTCCGGGTGCTTGCGGTCAGACTCCACATCGCGTATGTCATTAAGGATATAAATACTGCTTGCGACCAGGCTGAAAGACACAAACCCGTATATCACCGCAAGTAATTTCGCGGTATCAAATAATTCTCCGGCAAAGAAAATCGGAATAAAAAGAAAGGAATTCTTTATCCACTGAGGAATTCGTAATAACCCGGAAACAGTTTTCATTTATTAGTTTTTCTCAATTTATAAACCGAAAATTCCTGCCTGCTCAACAAGGTATCCAGCGTATAGTTTTCGTGAATAATTTTTTCCGGCAACATAGTATCTTCATTCATCCGGTGCGTAATCGCCTTTTCAGGATGAAATACGTCATCCAATACGATTATATTTCCCTCCATTCTCCCCTCTCCCAGCATTTTAAGCCCTTCACTGTACTGCTGTTCCAGATTTACCACCCTTGCCGGATAATGATAGGCAAGATACTCTTCCATATGTTTAGGCCCAAATGTTATAATGACATCATTCTCAGTCACTTTCCCTTCCAGTCCATGCCCCCGCAAGTATACATAATCATACGTTTTATCCCTTATAAGTAACATGCCTCCTGCCAGATTTATGCTAAAAAAAAGGAGAAGCATGACAAAGGGCTTCCACCGGATGATTTTATCACCCGCCCGGGCCAGTAAGACCGGTCCGACCAGCAAGATGACGGGCAGCTGCACCATGACCCAGGGTTCGGATGAAGATGGGTCAAAATATAGTAACATCAGCCCGTAAACCACCAGCCAGAATAGCATAATCCGGTACCAGGTCTGGCCAGCTAACCTCACCAGTTCCTTACGGTTCCTGATGAGGCTGTCAAATATCAGCAATCCAAGCAACAGGATCAGCAGTAACAGCACCCAGGAAGGAACCGCCAGGGCTTTCTGTAAATATATTTCCTCAGTCAGCACTTTGTTAGGCCATATTTTCATTGTCCAGACATCTGCGCCGGGTACTGAAAATATCCACAGGAATGACACCAGGTTGCTTATAATCAGCATGAACGAATTAATAAGCTTGCCCGGGGTAATACTCGTGCCCCCGAACATAAAATCGCTGAAGCCGTATTGTGGCGAAAGGAACCCCAGCAGCAGGAATGAAAACAGCAGCAGAAGAAACGTGATTCCAGACAACAACAGCGGCTTCCTGAATCCCGGGTTCCTGCCGGCCAGCAATGGCAGACATACCAAAACAGGAAGCGCATTAGGTTTGTAGAGGAGAATTAAAAGCAGGCCAGTTGCTACAGGTATAACTAACTGTCTTAAAGTTATTTGTGATGTTTCTCTTAAATTATATATTGATATAATATACACCAGTAACAGCATCATGGACATAGTGTATAATTCCGCTTCCACACTGTATCGCCAGAAGGCCCAGGAAAACAACAGCATTAGTGCCAGGCTGATTGATAAATACCTGGAATGTTTCAGACAGTTCCGGCTGAAATAATGAATCAGTAAAACTGCAAGGGAACCACATATAATGCTCTGCCAAACCAGGTAGGTATGGGCATCCGGATTAAGACCGGCCATACTCAGCAAACCATACCCAATCCTGCTGATTGGCAGGAACAACGCATAACGCGGCAAAAATAAGGTACTCAGGGAGTTATCCCTCAGAAGGCGTGCAAACGTATAGGCATCATCCGCACCGCTGAGATTGGCAGGAACAGTCAGGTGAAAAAAAATCAGCAGACCAATAAATGCCGGCAAATATGTTTTGAATTTATTGTAAATAAAGTCTTTTCTTGTCATGTTAGCACGGCATTCCAGTGCCCTAATTTATTACTTAAACGACAGTATCAAAAACATGTGGAAAAGGGAACTTCCTGATAAATTTTTTTCGATTGCCGACTGGCTAATAATCATCGTATTTTGTTGTGTCCCCCTTTTTATCATGCTCCCCTACAAGATCAATTTATATCTTGCCTGGGAAGGGGCCTACCGGATGTCGATCGGACAAATGCCATTCAGGGATTTCGGGATGCCGCTCGGGTATGGATTCTGGCTGATTCCGGCATTGTTTTTTAAGATCTTCGGGCCCTTCATGTCCTCTCTTATCAAGGCACAGGTATTTATTAACCTGGTATCTGCATTATCCTACCGGCATATTCTGACGGTATTTAATGTACAGCGGCCCATCCGCACGCTTGGCGTCCTGTTATTCTCCGTTTCCTACATATTCATCAATTTCTGGCCCTGGTACAACCACGTAGTATTTGTTTACGAGCTGGCGGGACTTGCATTGCTTGTGCATGCCCTTGTTCGGCCGTCGCGGCACAGTTGGTGGCAGCTCGCGCTTGCCGGCCTGCTTGCTTTCGTGGCAATTTTCACGAAACAGGATATCGGCGGACTCGGATTTCTGGTAATGACGTTTCTGCTTATCGCTTATGTGTTGATGGAAAAGAAATATAAGCCATTGCTTTATTTCGGAGCCGGTTTCGTCGTAAGTGGCCTGGTCATCATCCTTCCGTTGCTATCCTATAATTTCGGGTACTGGTTCAACCATGGACAGGAACCGCATTCATCCAGGATTGCGATGATGGACTTTATCAATGAAGCATTCAATTTTGAAGCGATTCCGATCAGGATTTATCTGTTTGCGTTGCTGGTGCTTGTACTCAACAAATGGAAACCATTCACTAAAATTTTCTCCGACACAGCAGAAACACTCTTTTTCCTTCTGACATTGGGACTACTGGTGCAACCGCTCCTGGGACAGGTGACCACCTACATTCCGATGTATATCCACTATTATTTTCACAGTTTCGCCCTAATTTATATTCTCTCAAAAATTAACTGGAACGTCAGGCTTGCCGCACCCGGTTATATCGGATTGCTCACCATTGCGATGCTCTTCTGGTTTTCCCAGGATACCTGGCGATATGGTAAGCGTGTTCTTTACCGGATCACTAATTATGAAGACGTGGTGGATTATGATGAGGTTAGCAAGCGTACCTGGCAGATGCCACCTAAAGACGCGCCCAGCAGTGACAGGTCGGACTGGCAACCTACACCATTTGCCAGCCTGGATAATGTACTCCTGCCGGCGGAAACAGTTGTTGGGATGAAGAAACTGGTAGATGAATACAAAGGGAAGGAGAATTTGAATGTCCTCAATATGTCCGAAATTCCTCAGCTCGCCTATGAAATCGGGTATACCCCCCTGGCATCACCGGACCATCCGTTGTGGTATCACCGGAACGTAGCCATATTTGACCAGCAACTGGATCGTTTTTGCCGTGAAATAGAAGCGGGAGAATATGACCTGGTGATTTTTGAGAATATTCCATCACTGAATGGATTTTTCCCTCCTGAAGTAAGAGAATGCCTGCAGCGGGAATACCGGCTTAAGGACAGGTTCCTGGCTCCACGTATTCCAATGGATTCCCATGTGGAGGTGTATGTCCCTAAGTAATGGCTAGATATATCCCAGTTCCTTAAGCACGTCACCGGCAATCTGATGGAAAGTATTCTTTTCATCTTCCGGCCACTCTTTCCACCGGCCCAGCGGATTAAACCCATCCGGACGGGGTTCGGGCCGCCAGTGTACGTGATCACTTTCCGAAGTACCCAGAAGCGGAACCTTCTGCAAGCTTTCAAACGGAAAATTCTCCGTGGACAAACCGAGGAACGGGAGTATCTTTCGTATGACCGCGTCCGGGTCATTCACACATTCCTCATACCGGATGCGCATACACTGTTTTTCATAAGCTGAATTACTCACTAGTTTTTCAAATTCCAGCATTTCCCCCGCCCTGCCTGTCCACCTGTAAGCAAACTGCTCAAATACCGATTTACTTCCCCAGGAGTTAAGAAAGGAGGCACAGGTATCACGACCATCCCTAAACAACAGGATTACCCTTGCTCCAGGAAAAAGATGATAAATTGATTTTATTCCTCGACTATCCGGCGCGCGCATAAGGAGCTTATCAGCAGAAACCCCTGTTTCCAGCCCGGACAGAATCCCATGACCGAGAGAAGCAAACAGCCGGTGACCAGCTTCTTCAAGCTTCTCCTGATCCCCTATCCATGTGCTCCAGGTGGGAACTGTCTTTTCCACGTAAGCTTTCAGCGCAGTCCCGTAGGTATGAAAGAAAAATTCTTCGGGAAGACCGTTTCGTCCACCTGCAGCCACGAGATCCGGATGAAGGGCGATAAGCTCATGCGCATAGTTGGATCCACTGCGCTGTGTCGGGCTTATAATAATTACCGGACCGGCGGGATTTTCTGAAGCCGGCGGCCATTTTAAAACCAGTTCAGGCAACTCCTGAAGCATAACCGGATCATCATTCCTGCCAAATAACCAGGCATTTCGCCATTCGATGTACTCCTTCTTTCCCAGAAGGCGTTTTAAGACGGATATAATTCGGTTACGTTTCAATATAGGCCTGTACAGATAGTTACAATTGAGGTGGAATTTACAAAATGCTCCATCATCCATAAAGATTCTTACATCCTTTCTTGAACACAGGTCAAAAAATGTATCTTTCTACATGGATTTTTTTCTGGAACTCCTCACATGGTTCTTTCTGGGAATTATTTTTTATACCTACATCGGGTACGGAATCTTGCTGGGTCTGATGGTGAAGCTTAGTCCGCGTACCAGGGAACATGCTCCGTCCTACCTGCCGGGTATCGCTCATATAATTCCTGCCTACAATGAAGAGGCCCATCTCCGCGAAAAGATCCGGAACAGTCTTTCCTTGTCCTATCCGGCAGGCAAGCATCGTGTCATTGTGGTCACTGACGGATCGGATGACAACAGTGCATCTATTGCTAATCAATTCGATAATATTCTTCATCTGCATTACCCGGAAAGACGTGGAAAAGTCGGTGCCATCAACCGGGCATTGTCTATAATTCATGAGGAGGTGGTGGTCATTTCTGACGCCAATGCGATGCTTAATGAAATGGCTTTGCGTAACCTGGTTGCACCATTTAATGACGAGCAAACGGGGGTTGTGGCAGGAGAGAAACGCGTATTGTCAAATGGTACGGATGCTGCCGGAACTGAAAACCTTTACTGGAAATATGAATCAAAACTGAAAGAGTGGGACGCACAACTATATTCGGTAGTAGGTGCAGCGGGAGAATTACTGGCAGTACGGGCTGAACTGCTTGATCCGCTGGATGAAGAAATTATTTTGGAGGATTTCTATATTTCGCTAGACCTGGCTTCGCGTGGCTTCCGAACTGCCTACGCTCCGGATGCCTGGGCTACGGAAGATGCCTCCGATAGTATTCGGGATGAACTCACCCGTAAAATTAGAATTGCGGCCGGAGGTTTTCAGGCCATGTGGAAGCTGAGAAGATTATTCAATATTTTCAGGTACGGTATTTTAAGCTTTCAGTTTATCTCTCATCGCGTACTGCGATGGACCCTTGCGCCTCTTGGTCTGCTCGTTGTATTCGTCTGCTCGGGAATGCTGGCGATCCAGGGGGATCCTGTCTATTTTTGGCTGCTGATATGCCAGCTTGCCTGTTATGCGCTTGCCCTCACCGGGGCAATATTTATGACATGGCACGTTAGAATTAAAGTTATATTTGTACCATTCTATTTTTTAATGATGAATTATGCCGTATACCTGGGTTTCCTGAGATTTGTCCGGGGAAAACAATCGGCGGTCTGGAAAAAATCCAGAAGTAAATAAAAGCGTTATGGAGTATAATAAATCCAGTTTTTTTGCGCGACGGTCAACCGGCAAACGTACCGGCTCCCGTCTCCTGATCATAGTTATCTTTATTCTTTTTACTGCCACGGGATGTAACCAGGGTAACTATATCACCGTGAAACATGTTAAACCGGTAAACAGGAATCGTTACTATAAAAAAAATAAGGATAAAAAGAAGAAGCGTGTTAAATACGTTAAAATGAAAATCCTTAAACGATCTCCACAAACAGCATCGGCTCCCAAGCAAAAAAAGATGAAGCCGAAAAACCAGATGGCGCCGCCGGCAAAGACAGATACGGTACAATATGAGTCAGACAGCACAGGATTTATACCATAGAGGACTTCAGGCTTGCGATAACAAAAATTTTCAGGAAGGACTGCGACTATTTAGTGCAGCATTGTCCAAAGACCCTGAACATCGTGAAGCACGCTACAACCGGGCTAAGGTGCATTACCAGTTGAAAAGCCTGGACGAATCGCTTGCGGATTTTGAATACCTGATCACGCGGGAGCCCGGGAATGCCCATTATTATGGTGAACGCGCCATAGTCAGGTTCCTGAAAAAAGATAATGACGGGATGCTGTCTGATCTGGACAAGGCCGTCGAACTTCAGCCTGAGAAACCATACCGGTATGCCAGCCGCGCTTTCCTTAAGGATAGGATCGGCGACCTGGAAGGTGCGTTAAGGGATTATGACAAGGCTATCGAGCTCGATCCTGATGATGCTATCTCGCACAATAATAAAGGATTGGTGGAAGAGAAAATGGGCCGTATTGACCATTCAAAAAAAAGTTTCGAACGTGCGGATCAGCTCGATCCCAATTATTCTCCGAAAACTGGCAATAAGCCTTCCATCCCCGGGAACAAAAACACCGCCGTTACCGGCAAACAACCATCAGGGGCCGCAGAATCACAAACTGAAAATCCAGAAAGGAAAATTTCCATGGCTGATTATCTCAGCCAGCTTGGGAGACTGGTTCGGTCACCGGAAGAGCGGGCAGAATTTGCTGATTACCTCAAAGGGCTTTTTAAATGATCCACAACCATACCCGCAACATACGCTGAAAGGCTTACGAATGCGCCAATAAAAAGGGCTGGAAAAGCCGATTCCACCACGTACTCTGCAAGAAACCATCCGGTAAAACCAAGCACCATACTTAAAAGGGCACCGGTCCGTGATGTTTTGGCAGAAAACAGCGCGAAGCACATGGGTACGAGTATGGATACGAGTCCGAGAACGGATGATTCTCCGACCAGATCATATATATCCTGACGTCCCAGTGCCAGCAATGAGGAAACAATAACAATTAGAACCACTGAAATCCGGGTGATCCTCAGTATTGTTTCATCAGGTGCTGACCGGGCAAACCACGGACGAATAACATTCTCAGATAACAAACTGGCCGGGGCAAGTATCGCACCGCTGCAGGTACTGAAAATTGCCGACATTAAAGCTCCCAGCAGCAGAACCTGAACGGGCAATGAAGTATGGTCCTGAATCATTGCAGGAATACTTAGCTGGGTATCTTCTTCCAGGTATTCAGGAAATGACACCTTGATGATGAGTCCGATAATCAATGGCAGCATGGCAAAGACGAGGTAGATACCCGCACCAAGGAAACCTGAAATGACCGATATCCGTTCGGTACGGGCAGCATTAAAGCGTTGGAAAATATCCTGAGATGCCAGCGAACCCAGTCCTAGAGTCGCCCAGGCACCCAGGTATTGAGACCACTCAAGCGGAGTAGCACTTTTAGGTGTGAACCTGAAAAATCCTTCCGGAGCCGCTTCAATAACGGCCGAAAATCCTCCTGCCTTATCCAGCAAGACAAATACCACCCAGCTCAACCCGGTTATAATCACGATACTTTGAAAAAAATCGGCCACAGAAATTGCCCACATACCTCCTATCACCGTATAGAAACCCACCACAACGGCACTGATAAGGATGGCGGTTGACAATTCCATCGAAACGATTGACTGAAAAAGAATTCCAAGTGCGACCAGCTGGGCGGCGGTATAGCCAAAAAATGACAAGATCATAAACACCGAAGCAACCAGTTCTATTCTCCTGCCATATTTCAATCTGAAAAGGTCACCGAGTGTCCATATATTCAGGCGGTAAAGCCGGCGCGCAAAGAAAGCGGCAAATAAAAACAGGCAGAGGGCAGCACCGAACGGATCTTCAATTACCCCGTACAAACCTTCTTCCATGAAGACGGAAGACGCCCCAAATATCGTTTCTGAGCCATACCAAAGCGCAAACAACGCAAAAGAGCTCAGGGCAAGGGGCAATTTGCGGCCGGCGGTGAGAAAGTCATTGGCATTGTGAATCCTTTTTGAAACCAGGACGCCCAGTAAGATATTAAGTGCGAGATAGAGGATTACAAAACCTAGAAGCATTACCTGCGCATTATTTAAAAAGCGAGTCCAGGTTACGCCGGAACAGATTGCGGATCGGGCTTATCTGCCTGGTATGCGCCGTTACAACTGTTCCGTAAATCACCGCCAGGATCAGATGAGTGAGCTCACCAGGGTCTTTATGCCGCCCCGACTCATTGGCCAGTACTGTTTCAAGAACAAACTTTTCTGTCAGCATAGGCAAAGACAAAACTTCCATCGTGTCCCAGTCCCTGATTTTAGGATAAAGTATTTCCCGCTCCACAGGCTTAACCGGGTACGGATTGGGCGGACGCTGTAGGCTCGTCCAGTAACTTATCAGGTTAAGTATAAGTCCCGGATATTTCTCGTACGTTTCTGATAATTTGTCCGTAAGAAAATGAAGCCCTTTCATCCCTGTACGGGGTTTATTCTTTAACTCCACTGCACGATCCAGGCACCATATGCGCAAATAGTATAAGAGAACGTCTTCCTTTTGTGGAAAATATTTAAAGAAAGTGACTTTCGATGTTCCCGCCTTCTCGCAAATATCGTCGACATAAAGGTCCCTGAATGACTTGTTCCCAACCAGTTGAATGGTGCTGATCAGAATATCAAGCTTAATTGTTGCCGATTTTCTCGCGCGCTTAGTGGCTGCCATGCAGGGGGGAATAAAATACCTTTGAAGTAATCAAATATAATATATTAAATACGAAGTACTATCTTCGAAAAAACTATTCATCGTGCAAAAATTTTTTTCATTTCTTATTCTGATTGTCACGGTTTTTTCCTGCAGTCCAACCGAAGAATCCTCAACCCCTCCGGTGCGTACAGGCGTAATTGCCGATTCTGCCATGGTGGTTTCGGCTCACCCGCTCGCGTCGGAAGTTGGAATCCAGGTGCTTAAATCAGGTGGAAACGCAGTTGATGCCGCCATTGCAGTTCAGTTCGCCCTGGCAGTGGTACATCCAGCTGCCGGAAATATCGGCGGTGGTGGATTTATGGTGATACGAGAAACAGATGGCTCAGTAAATTCTCTTGACTTCCGCGAAGCAGCTCCCCTTGCCGCGACACGTACCATGTACCAGGAGGCAGATGGTAATGTCATTACTGATCTTAGCAGACGTGGTCATCTTGCGTCCGGAGTTCCCGGAACAGTCGATGGCATGGTCAGCGCCCATATCGAATATGGCAAGCTGCCCTGGCAGGAATTGGTGCAACCAGCCATCAATCTGGCAGAAAATGGCTTCATTCTTACTGAAAAAGAGGCCAGCTCCCTGCGTTACGTGAATGAAGACCTGGAGGATTTCAATACGATCCTGCCGGAAAATCTTTTAGGAGAATGGCAGGAAGGCGATACGATCTTTCACCCCGAACTGGCAGCATCGCTCAAACTTATCCGGGACCTGGGCCGGTCTGGATTTTATGAGGGCCCGACAGCCGACCTCATCGTGGAAGAAATGGCCCGCGGTAAAGGATTGATTTCCTATGATGACCTGATCTCCTATCGCTCCGTCTGGCGGCAGCCGGTTCGCTTTACATACCGGGACTACCAGGTCATTTCCATGGCACCACCGTCCAGTGGCGGAGTGGCAATAGCCCAGCTGCTACAAATGGTCGAAAGCTATCCCTTAGGTGAATGGGATCGCCTGGGTGCGGAAACCATTCACCTGCTTACGGAGGCCGAACGCAGGGTATACGCCGACCGGGCAGTCCACCTCGGCGACCCCGACTTTTACCTCGTTCCTGTAAGGGAACTACTTGATTCTGCCTATATAGCGAGGCGAATGGAAAATTTTTCACCTGATCGTGCTACGTCAAGTGACGCAATTCAGGCAGGAAAAATATACCCGGAAAGTGAACAGACCACCCACTTTTCCATAGTGGATCAACAGGGAAATGCGGTTGCAGTAACCACCACACTCAACAGCAGCTATGGCTCGCATGTAGTAGTCGGCGGGGCCGGTTTTTTCCTGAACAACGAAATGGATGACTTCAGCGCCAAGCCAGGTGTACCTAATATGTTTGGTTTAATCGGTGGGGAGGCCAATGCGATTGCCCCCATGAAAAGAATGCTGAGCAGTATGACCCCCACGATCCTGGAAAAGGACGGACAATTATTTATGGTGGTCGGAACCCCGGGCGGCGCCACAATCATCACCTCGGTATTTCAGACCATCCTCAATGTCATTGACTTCAACATGACCATGCAACAAGCGGTTGACTTTCCGAGGATACATCACCAGTGGCAACCAGATACGATTTTTACGGAACGAGGGGTGCTGTCCGCCGGATTGATCAGACAACTGAATAATATGGGTCACCTGGTGGATGAGCGTGGATCAATTGGCAGAGTGGACGCGATCAGGGTACTGGAGAATGGCAAACTCGAGGGAGGCGCAGATCCAAGGGGCGACGATACTGCCATCGGCTATTGACCAACCAACGAGTTACCCGCTATTTCCTCGTAAAACTGCAAAGCCCTTACCTCCATATAGGTCAATCCCTTCCTCAGCGGAAAACCAACATGACCGCCATAACGGGGCGCTTCAAAATACACATGGTCAAGCTCACGACAGAGGTCAAAGGGATAACACTCTTCGCCCAGAAAGGGATCATTCAGGGCGTTTACCAGTAAAACCGGACGCCGGATGTCCTTTAATCTATACAATGCACTTGCGGTCTCGTAAAAATCATCCGCATCCCTGAACCCATGCAATGGGGCGGTGTACCTGTTGTCAAAGTCAGGAAAGTGCAGGATCGTTTCCCACTGATCAGCACTGATTACATCGGGAAACATCTTCTCCTTTAACCGGATTTTCTGCTCCAGCTTCTTCAGAAATCTGTTCCGGTAAATTCGGTTTTCGCGCCGGGCAAGGGCATCAACACTGCTCCGCATTTTTACCGGAACCGAAAAAACGGCAGCGCCGGGTATCCGGCTGTCTACCTGGTCTCCATATTCTCCCAGGTAATTCAGGATCATACTACCACCCATGCTGAATCCAGCAAGAAAAATCTCAGGATAGTCGTAATGATGGAGCACGTGGTTTATCACTGCACCCAGGTCAACCGTATCAGCGTGATGATAAAACCGGGGAAGCTTATTCATTTCACCACTGCAACTCCTGCAGTTCCAGGCCAGCGCGTCCCACCCGGCCGCATTCATATACCGCACGACTCCCCGAATGTACGACCGCTCCGAACTGCCCTCCAGTCCGTGTGAAAGGATGATTAATTTTTTGCCGTCTGCCCGGCTCCAGTCCAGATCCAGAAAGTCATCATCTTCGAGTGTAAGCCTTTCACGGACATACTTCACTTCAGGAACTTTCCTGAAAACTGAGGGAACCAGGGTTGAAACGTGCCCGTTCCGGAAGTAAAAGCTTGGCTGGTAGGAAGATTCAATCACCGGCATAGCACAAAGTAACGACATTCCACAAAGGAAACATCATCTCCTCTCCCACTTATCAAATCACCATTGGTTAAGTAACACCCAAACGCTTACTTTGCAGCTTGTCATGAGAATTTTTCTAAGCCTGATACTATTCATGCTGGTTCATTCTGCTCTGTTCGGACAGGTGATAACCATCAGAAATGAACGTACGGATGCACCGGCTGATCAGGTACTTATCTATGATTCCCTTTCCGGTCATTATGTTGTATCGGACCTGAAAGGTCATGCCGATCTGAGTGGATTCCCAAAGGATTCAAAACTGTATTTTCAACATCCTTCTTTTGATACATATGTCGCTCTCCTGTCGTCGCTGTCTCAAACTGTTTACCTGCAGGAAAAAGTTATCCATACCGAAAAGGTAGTGGTCTCAGCCAATAAATGGGAGCAACAACCGGAAGAGATCCCACAGGAAATTCTGGCCATTGAAGCCGAAGAAATCAGGTTTCGGAATCCCGCCACTGCTGCCGAACTCCTCTCTCAATCCGGGGAAGTTTTTGTACAGAAAAGTCAGCTGGGTGGCGGCAGCCCATCTCTCAGGGGTTTCGCTGCCAATTCCGTACTGCTGGTTTTTGACGGGGTCAGGATGAATAATGCCATATTCCGCAGCGGGAATCTTCAGAATGTCATCAGTATTGATCCGCTTGCGCTGGAAGGTGTGGAGGTCCTCACCGGCTCCGGTTCGGTTATTTATGGCAGCGATGCACTTGGTGGCGTGATGGACTTCCATTCTGTCGAACCTGTTTTTACCGGTGGCAATAAGACATTTGTGCAGCCGGAAGTATTTCTTCGCTATGGCACCGCTTCCAATGAAAAAACCATTCACGGCTCCCTGCACATCGGCGGGAAAAAGTGGTCGGGCTTCACCTCGGTATCCTATAATGATTATGGAGATCTCCGCGCAGGGCAGTCCCTCGACGATGATTATCCGTCCTACGGGAGGTATCCATTTGTTGTGGGCCAGGATGCGGACGGTAACGACGTCATTCTGGAGAGTGAGGAATCATTGCAGGAACCAACAGGATATGAAGCCATCAGCATTCTCCAGAAAATCCGTTTCAAACCCTCCAAACAAGTTGATTTTACTTACAATTTCTACCTTAATCACCTGAGCGAAGTTCCCCGTTTTGACCGGCTGATCATCACCGGGGATGATGGACAGCCTGACTTCGCTGAATGGTACTATGGTCCGCAAAAATGGATGATGCACAGTTTAAAGGCAGAAATTACAAGGTCGGACGGCCTTTTTGAAAAACTACGTATCCTGCCTGCGTACCAGCGTTATGAAGAAAGCCGCTACGACCGTCGTTTCGGTTCTTCTTCACTCAGGTCCCAAATGGAGGAACTTGATATCTTCAGCCTCAATTTAGATGCGGATAAGCAACTAAGCCGCAGAATGCAACTGTTTTACGGGGCGGAAATGGTACTGAACCAGGTAAATTCGCAGGCTTACCGGGAGAATAGTACAGACGGCAGCAGGCAGGGAACAACCCCCCGTTACCCGGACGGGGGAAGCACCTACAGTAACCTGGCAGGCTATGGAAGCTTCACCCATTACACCACCAGATCACTGACCATTTCTGGCGGGATTCGGTATACACATGTATGGCTGGATGCATCCACCACAAATTCCGATGCTGCGGTCCTTGGTGCCCGTGAAGTAAGCCTTTCCAACGGCTCTTTCAATGGGAATATCGGTTTTACCTTCAATGCAGAAAAATCACATCATTTTTCCATGCTGCTTTCATCCGGTTTCCGGGCGCCAAATGTAGATGATGTGGGCAAAGTATTTGAACTGGACGGAGATGACCTGGTCATCCCCAACAGTAATCTGGAACCGGAGAAAACCTATAACGCAGAAGCTTCATGGGATTTTAAGGGCGAAAACCTTCAGGTAGGCACCACCCTCTTCTATTCTTTCCTGACGGATGCCATTGTTCGCGGCCGGGGTGAGATCAATGGCTATGATACACTTTATTATGATGGCAGTTATTTCAATCTTTATTCCCAGGTCAATGCCTCGCGTGCGGATATATATGGCATCAGTTTACGGACAACCTACCGGATCTCCAACCAGTGGGGGTTGAAAGGAAACCTGAATTATACCACCGGCGAAGAGCGTGATTCGGGCGAACCGCTACGGCATACAACGCCTGTCTTCGGATCCCTCACCACCACCTGGCTGCCTGGCAGATTTAAACTTGAAGGGTCCGTTTATTTTAATGGCAACCGGTTCAGATCCGATATTCCTTCCAGCGAAATTGACAGTAAACCATACCTGTATGCTATGCACCGGACGGATCGGTCGCTGGACGGTAGTCCCGGTTGGTATACGATTAATGTTCGAGGCAGCTGGCATATTACACCCGGCATCCTGTTCCAGGCAGCGGTGGAGAATATTCTGGACAGGCACTACAGACCTTATTCAAGCGGTATAAGCGCTCCGGGCAGGAATATTATACTTTCATTACGATTTACACCGGGAAAATAATAATAGGATAAAATCTGATGTCCTTCTCCTTAAGAACGAATGAATAGCTTTGCCCGTAGAACTTCTATAAGGTTAACTAAGTTTAAAGGGGCTGGTGAATTCAGCCCTTTTTTTATGCTGTATAATCGCTTAGTTTTGTCCGAAGCACACCACCTATGCACATAGCCATTTGCGGAAATATCGGATCTGGAAAAACAACCCTGGCATCCATGCTGGCCAAGCACTTCCGATGGAAAGCTGAGCTGGAGTCGGTAGACGACAACCCTTACCTGGCAGATTTTTACGAGGATATGGAGAAATGGGCCTTTCACCTCCAGGTGTATTTTCTGAACAGCCGGTTTCGGCAGGTAAAGAAAATCCGGGACAGCCTGCTTCCTACAGTACAGGACCGCACAATTTATGAAGATGCGTACATTTTTGCCGCTAATTTATATAAGTCAGGGTTTATCAATGACCGGGATTATTCCAACTACCTTTCGCTGTTCAATTCTATGATCCAGCATGTAACGCCTCCGGATCTGCTGATTTACCTCAAGGCCGATATCCCCCGGCTGATTGAGCGTATTGAAAAACGTGGAAGAAGCTATGAGAATGCCATCCGAATCGATTATCTGAAAAACCTTAATGTCCATTATAAGGAATGGATCGATACCTATGACCTGGGAAAATTGCTGGTTATTGACGTAAACAATATGGATTTTGTGAAGTCGAGGGATGATTTTGCTTCCGTGGTGCGGAAAGTGGATGTTGAACTATTCGGATTGTTCAGTTAGCCTTAAAACAAAATATCCTCCAGAGCCTGGCCCTGGAGGATAAATCGTTGTCTATAGTTGGCTTTAATTGTATCCAAAGTAAATAAATCAACTTTTTCAACAAATATTATCTCTTTGAACTGCTTATGAGACAGTTAAACTGCTTTATTTCCGGTCAGACGAATTAGCCTCTGCCGAATCCTTCTCCTGGTACTCCCCTTTCAACCGTTCTTGCAGCTGTGGCTTTGATCCGGGAAACGTTGTACGGCGGGATATGTCATAGCTCACCCACAACAACAGCAGAAAAAATATTCCGGCGAACACTAAAAAGAGTATTTTTGATCGTTTCATGAGACGATTCCTTGTGATGGACTGCAAATATCAGGTATTTTAAATAATGGAGCATCGTAAAATTATTCATATTGACATGGATGCATTCTTTGCTTCAGTTGAACAGCGCGATAATCCTGCTCTCAGGGGAAAGCCAGTCGCCGTCGGTGGCAGCAGTGACCGCGGGGTGGTAGCCGCCGCCAGCTACGAAGCACGAAAATACGGAGTTCATTCAGCCATGCCCTCCATGATTGCCGCACGAAAATGTCCGGACCTCATATTTGTTAAATCCCGGTTCGACGCCTACCGCGAAGTTTCACGCCAGATCAGGGATCTTTTCTTTGAATATACGGATCTGGTTGAACCACTGAGCCTTGATGAAGCCTTCCTGGATGTCACTCATAACAAAAAAGCAATACCATCGGCTACACTGCTGGCCCGAGAACTTAAGCAACGGATTTTTGATGAAACACAGCTGACGGCTTCCGCCGGCATCTCTGTAAATAAATTTCTTGCCAAAACTGCCAGTGATGTGAATAAGCCCGACGGATTATTTTTAATACCTCCTGACAATGTACTTGATTACATCACCCGTATGCCTATAGAACACTTCTACGGAATAGGAAATGTTACCGCCATGAAAATGAAAAAGATGGGCATTATTTTTGGCGACGACCTGAGACAATACAGCGAAAGTGACCTGGTCACCCGCTTCGGAAAATCAGGACACTTTTACTACCAGATAAGCCGTGGTATCGATAACCGTCCGGTCAATCCGGAGCGCATCAGAAAATCAATTGGAGCAGAAAATACGTTTTCCAGAGACATTACCGAATACAGTGAAATGATCGATCAATTGCGAAACATCGCCCGTGAAGTTGACAGACGAATGAAGAAAGCAGAAACACGCGGACGGACACTAACACTGAAATTTAAATACCACGATTTTCAATTGATCACGAGAAGTAAAACAATTTCAGAATGGATTGATAACTTCGCCCGGATGGAACCGTTAATCGAAGAAATTTCGTCTGAAATTGACCCGTCAGAAAAAGGGATAAGGTTGCTGGGTGTATCGGTTTCCAACCTGGAACAGGACGAAGATACCCGTCCGGGTGCCTTGCAGCTGACACTTGAGTTTTAATTTATTGTACAACCATAATTAACAGGAATGACCACAGGAGAAATAATTACAGAAAAAGGAAACATGAAAGTTTCCTTCTATGATAAAGATGCGCCGAAAAATGTAGCCAATTTCGTAAAACTGTCCAAGGAAGGCTTTTACGATGGACTCACTTTCCATCGTGTGATCCCGGATTTTGTCATTCAGGGTGGCTGCCCGGAAGGTACCGGTGCCGGCGGACCGGGCTATACGGTTGATTGTGAACTTGATGGCGAAAATCAGTATCATGACCGCGGCGTATTGTCAATGGCACATCGCGGCAGAAACACCGGCGGCAGTCAGTTTTTCATTTGCCACAGCAGGAATAACACTGCACACCTTGACCGGAATCATACCTGTTTCGGAAAGGTAACAGAAGGCCTGGAGGTGACAGACTCAATCGAACAGGGTGACCGGATCGAAAAGATCATTATTCACGAGTCAGAAGATTAATTATCAAACGGCAATGGGGGCTTTGATGGTCGGATATGGATCGTATTCCGTGATTTCAAAGTCCTCGTATTTGTAGTCAAAGATAGAGTCAGGTTTCCGGAGAATAGTTAGCTTCGGAAGCGCTCTTGGCTGTCGTTCAAGCTGCGTCCTGGCCTGTTCAAGGTGATTAAGGTATAAATGCACATCACCACCAGTCCAGACAAATTCACCAGGTTCGAGATCGGTTTGCTGCGCCACCATAAGTACCAGCAGCGCATAGGAAGCAATATTGAACGGAACGCCCAGGAAATAATCGGCACTTCGCTGATAAAGCTGACAGGATATTTTTCCATCAGCCACAAAAAACTGAAAGAGCGCATGACATGGCGGCAGGGCCATTTTATCCACTTCCGAGGGATTCCAGGCGCTTACGATATGGCGCCTTGAGTGTGGCTTGTTCCGTATCTGCTCGATAAGGTTTGATATCTGGTCCACTTCCCCACCTCCGGCTTTTGGCCAGTGCCGCCATTGATGGCCATAAACCGGCCCGAGGTCACCATTCTCATCGGCCCATTCGTCCCAGATTGTCACCTTATTTTCCTGCAGGTACCTGACATTGGTATCACCACTTAGAAACCAAAGCAATTCGTGAATAATAGAGCGTGTGTGAAGTTTTTTTGTCGTCAGCAGCGGAAATCCCTCGCTAAGATCAAAACGCATTTGCCGGCCAAATACCGACAGCGTTCCTGTCCCTGTACGGTCCTCTTTCCGGCTTCCGTTATCAAGTATATCCTGCATCAAATCGAGGTACTGCTTCATGGCTCTTTTTTTCTGTCTAAGTTAGGCAATCATGCCATTCAACGGCAACTTCCCTCCTAAAAAAATTAAGCGGCCCGGGCTTAAACGTACCTTAAACCATGGCAGCCCTTTCCTGTTATATTCTTAAATTCACGGCATGACGCGACGGAAGGCTTACTGGGCACTCCTGATTCTCGGAGTTATTTCCATTCTCTTTGCTCTTAAATTACCTGATCTCCGGTTTAACTATGTTTTCGAAGACTTTTTTCCCGTCGACGATCCTGAGCTGGTTTATTACCAGGAATTCAAGGAGAAATTCGGGGAAGACAACAATTATTTGCTGATAGGAATTCGTCCGGACAATGGAGAAATATTTGAATCTTCCTTCCTGAAAAGACTTGACACGCTGACAAGTAATCTGGAATCCTTAAAACCTGTTAAAGCGGTTCGCTCTCTCGCTAATTTTGAACGGCCGGTAATAACACCGACCGGTCTGATAACAATTCCTGTAATTCATCCCGAAGATCCTTCAAGGAGAAAAACAGACAGTTTGCTTGTTCTGGGAAATCCTTTATTACGGGGTAACCTGGTCAGCACAAGTGGCAATGCCGTTGCACTAATTCTCAATCATGAGAATTTCACCAATGGCCCCGAACCTGGAGCTCTTATTGACAGCATCAATGTGCAAATGGAAAAGTTCGGAGAAGCTACCTGGCACGTGGCCGGCAAAGTGCACGCCCAGCGTATCTTTATTTCAACGATGCAACGCGAACTCATCATTTTTCTGAGCGCATCACTGGTTTTAATTGTAATTTTTCTTGCCGTTGCCTACCGGGCTGTATCCCTTATTATTCTCCCGCTGATTGTTGTGTTGCTTGGCGCGGTATGGATACTCGGGATCATGGCCATATCCGGCAAACCCCTTGACATCCTGATGGTCCTTTTGCCCACGATCATGTTTGTGGTGGGCATGTCAGATGTTGTTCATATCATGACCAAGTATATTGAACAACTCAGATCGGGTCGTGATAAAAGAACCGCCATCCGTGTCACATTCCGGGAGGTGGGCATGGCTACATTTCTGACATCACTGACCACCGCCATCGGCTTCTTCACGCTTTTGACCGCCAGTATCCGGCCTATTCGTGAGTTCGGCATTTACACCGGAATCGGGGTGTTTATTGCCTTTATTGTCGCCTTTACGCTGATTCCATCCAGCCTGTCATTAATGAAACCGCCAGCCATCTCAGCACAGCTGTATCACCGCAGCGGTTGGTTTAATTTGCTGAGCAAAGCGTACCTGTTTGTCCTGAGGAATGCCAGGGCCGTGATTATCATTTCCCTGCTGATTATTCCGGCCTCCCTTTATGGAATACAGAAGATTTACATTAATACGTATCTTATTGAAGATTTGCCGTCAGACCACCCTTTAAAGGAGGATTTCACCTTTTTCGACCAGAATTTCGGTGGATCACGACCTTTTGAAATGACCATTGAAGCCAGCAATGGAAAAAGCTTATTCGACCGGGATGTGCTTAATCAAATGGCCATTGTGCATGATTACCTGGAAACAACCTACGAAGCAGGTAATGTGGCTGGTCCACTGACGGTTGTTCGCGCACTCAATCAGGCATCTGCCGGAGGGTCCTCGGAAGCATTCGGCCTTCCCGAAAATGAGGCCGGATGGCGGAGAATTGAACGATACTTGCCGCGAATACTGAAAAGTGAAAATACAAGGGAATTCATAAGTGAAAATGGTCGTACCGGACGAATAACGGGGAGAATAGAGGACATCGGAAGTTCCATTTCACTGGCCCGGACAGACAGCCTGCGACAATTCATCCGGGATAATGTGGATGGCAGCATTGTAAGTTTTACAGTGACAGGTACTTCCAACCTGATTGATAAGAACAACGAATACCTTGCCCGGAACATGTTTAACGGACTTGGAATTGCCTTTGCCGTGGTTGCACTCATCGCTGGTTTGTTGTTCAGGTCATTCCGTATGATTCTCATCACCCTGATCCCCAACGTAATTCCCCTGCTCGTGGTGGCAGCAATAATGGGTGTAACAGGCATAACGCTGAAATTATCCACCTCTATTGTTTTTACCATTGCATTCGGCATCGCCGTAGACGATACAATCCATTTTATCAGTAAGCTCAGGATCGAACTTCTCAATGGTTCTTCCCTGCTCTACGCATTGAAAAGAACTTACCTGTCAACCGGGAAAGCGCTGATTGTAACCAGTATTATTTTGTCCGGCGGATTTCTGACCCTTCTGTTGTCAAGTTTTGGCGGCACCTTCTATACCGGACTGCTGATCAGTCTGACTTTAATTTTTGCCCTGGTGGCTGATCTGACGCTACTGCCGGTTCTTGTTTATTTGTTTTACCCTGCCAGGCGTAAATCAACAAAGGTCATTGAGAAATCATGACAAACAGGCGTTTCTCACACACTTCCTTGTTAATTGAAGAAAGTGTGTGAGATATACAAGCCTTATTCGTTTCGAAGTTTTTCTGCCGGGTTTACCTGCAATGACCGGATTGTCTGAGACCCGATGGTGATCAGTGCAATGCCAATGAGCAAAACCGAACCGGCGATAAAAAACCAGGGGCTCATACTGATCTTAACGGCCATTAGATTCAGCCAGAAGTTATTAGCCATGTAGGCAATTGGTACAGAAATCAGCGTAGCAAGAAGCACCAGTTTCAGGAAGCCCCAGGACAGTGTGTATACAAGGTTGAATTCTCCCGCTCCAAGTACTTTCCGAATACTCACCTCTTTCATCCGCAATTCCGTCGTATATATGGCAATTCCAAGCAGGCCCAGGCAAGAGATAACTGTGGCGATGACTGCAAAAAGCAGGAGAATACTTATAAGATCGCCAAACAACAGATCATAAAACTCGGTGATCGTATCCTGCATGGTACCTATCTCCGCCAGCTGTCCGTGACGGTGTTTTTTCCAGATTTCCCCCACTACAGCCTTGGCTTCCTCCATATGCCCCGGGTCCACATTAACCTGAATGAAATTGAATTCCGACGTATCGTACCGGAGCACAAGTGGCTCAATCCCCGTCATGAGGGCATCATGGTGATAATCAGAAATAACCCCTACTATAGTAAGCCTGGCAGAATCGACGGTATATAAAACTTCATCCAGAGCGGATTCAGCATTCTCGAATCCAAAAAAATCAAGGGATTCTTCATTAAGAACCACCTCCTGCTCATTCCCTCTGTCAGATGAACGAAGCATACGGCCGGCAATCAGCGAAATACCCATATTCTCCAGGTAATTATCATCGACATAATAGGTAGCAACACCCCCGTCTTCCGCCTCTTCCTGCTTCCTGCCCAGACCACTGTCACGACGGAAACCGGTGGCAGGAATATGGGAGGATCGTGCAACAGGACCTGACCAGGATTGCTGCGTAATTTCGTTCCTCATGGCCTCATAAGACTCCTCCTCATAGGGAACAAGAATAATATCTTCCGAATTAAAACCTGTCTTCGCCTGCATCATCATCTCTACCTGGCTGTAAAAGATCATGATACTGATGATAAAGAAAAGAGATAGTGAAAACTGAACAACGATCAGTAATTTTCGCATGCCCACGTGGGAGAATACTTTCAGGTTTCGTATCCCTTTAATAACCTGCAATGGCTGGAACCTGGACATAACAACGCTTGGAACTATTCCGGCAGCAAGTCCGGTCACTGCTGTAAACAGGAGGATCACCAGCCAGACCAACGGATCGTGACTTAATTCCCATTTAAGTTTGCTCGCAAAATTCAAAGCTTCAAAAGCGGGCTCCAGGTAGATCAGAAAGCATGACGCCAGCAACATGGCGACTAACGCCGACATGACGGATTCTACCAGAAACTGACAGATCACATGCTTTTTACCGGCCCCGTTCACTTTTCTGATGCCCACTTCCCGGGACCTGCTCATCGAACGGGCCACACTAAGGTTTACATAGTTAAAACAGCTGCTGACCATGATCAGAAGTCCGAGTCCGCCCAGTATGTATACTACAATCCATGGCATAAACGGCCCGATTTCGTTACCCATTAACTCACCGGGTTTGATGTCAGAGACGGATTGAAGATGGAGGGAGTACGATACATCCTCCGGCAGGTGGGTGGTCCCCTCGCGTTCTACAAATTTATCAATGACAGCAGGATCGGCATGCTCATCCATCCGCAGATAGACCCAACCGTTCCAGACATTTCCCCAGTTATCAACGGCATTCTCCATTTTACCTTCCCTCTCCAGGGCAGCTGCGCTGGCCAGGGAAGCAATTGCCTCAAATTCCAGGTGCGTTGAAATACCTTCCAGATCCAGAATGCCGGTGATAGTATATTCTCCGAGCTCACCCATATCAAGTATTTTCCCCATTGCTTCCCCGGAACCATAGAGCTTCTCAGCTGCTTTCCGGGTGATGATCACTGAAAATGGTTCGGTAAGTGCGCTTGTCGGATCACCCTTTATCATCGGGTATTGAAAGAATTCCACAAATCCCTTATCAGCAAACAAGCCCGCTAGCGGGATATGCTGCTCACCAGGAATACCTACCCAATGACGTCCGAACCCGCCACGAATTTTGACCACCTGTTCAACCGCTGTGTGTTCTTCCAGGGAGGTTCCTATAGCAAGTGTTGTTGAGGCATTGTTACCAAATAATCCGGTAATATCTGTTTTTGAACTGATTACCCGGTACATGTGATCATAATTGGAATTGAACCTGTCTGACTTAAGCTGATAAGCCACTGACATGATAATGATCATGCAGACCGACAGTCCGATCGCCAGTCCCAGTATATTTATGGCTGTAAAAACCCTGTAGCGCCGCATATTCCGCAGCGCTGCCAGAATGTAGTTTCGAAACATGGCCTAGTTTGTTTCGTTACGGACAATGAAGAAATGAATCAGAAGCCCGAGAGAAATGGAGAGTGCAAACAATCCATAAGGCAGAGGTGAATCGTGCTCGTAGGGAATGAATTCCAGTAGTACAAGCGCAAGGCCTCCGAAAAATATTACCAGCGCCCATTTAAGCGTTACCAGCGGATTTCCGCCACTGTTTTTAGTATCGATGAGAATAGAAGTACTCTCCTTGTCCACATACCCCTTGTCAACCATTTTCTTTTTGATAAAATAATTTGTGAGGGTTCTTGTGAAGAAGATAAATCCCAGGGCAATTGTTCCCAGGATCCCGATTGGCATTAATACATCGTGCATAATTTTATAATTTTGAGTTGTTGTTGGCCGTATGACAGGAAATATTTACCGCGGGTTTCAGATAATTGAAAAAAAATTTTGCAACCTTAATAAAGGTATTCCTGTCAAACTGCACAGATGACGGATGATCATTCGCTGATTGAAAAGATCCTTGATGGTGACCGTCAGGCGTTTCGCTGGCTTGTTATGCGTTATGAACGTCTGGTGGGACATATTGTCGGGCGCGTTATTCGCGAGGATGACGAACGGGAAGAGGTATGCCAGGATGTTTTTATGAAGGTCTATGATAAGCTTGACACGTTCCGTATGGAATCAAAGTTATCTACCTGGATTGCCACGATTGCCTATCGGATGAGCCTGAATCATATAGAGAAATCGAATCACCAGACTGTCTCTCTGTCTCAGGTACGTGATCTGCCCGGGGAGGAGAAATCCCTGACTCCGATGGAACATGCCGACTTAAAAAAAACACTGGAGGAAATGATCATGCGATTACCTCTTCAATACCGGATGGTGATCACCTTGTTTCATCTGAAGGAACATTCTCATGATGAGGTTTGTCAGATAACCGGGATGACCCTGGGAACAGTTAAATCAAATTTGTACCGGGGGCGCAAAATGTTAAAAGAAATGCTGGAAAAAAATAAAGCACTGTCTTCCTATGAATGATGACTTAATACAAAAGATGCTGGACGAAGGGGGCGAGCTTCAGTCCGGGGAAAATTCTGAAATTGAGAATTACAAAAATTTATTCCGTTACCTCGATGAAGCAGAGTCATTCTCCCCTGCCCCGGGATTTGCACACCGGGTGGCGGCATCGATCGATCTTCAGGAGAAACAGCGCTCCTATGGTATCCTGATACCTTTGATTGCCGGAGCGCTGTTATTTGTGGTTATCGGCATTGGTGTTGTGGCTTATGCAGGGATTCAGATCGATTTATCGGGAAGTACAAACATGTTGATCATTATGTTCAGCATAGCAGTCCTGCTGACCGGAGCCTATCGTTTCGTAGAGAAACGAATATTACACACCTGATGGCAGCGGGCATGAATATTTCATAGATTTGTCCTCTATGAATAAGAAGCAGCCACTGGAAAATTGCCTCAACCGATATCGCGGGCAATTCAATTTTGTCATGCGCTTTGACCCGTCCAATGACCGGGTTTGTGTTATCGACCTGACCGCCTCAAATAAGGATCTTTCTGAGGTGAATATAGATGATGAGCAATCATTCACCAGCTATATTTTCAATGCGATCAAGGATGCAGGAGCAATATATGGCGCGGGAGGATACCGCAAAAACAGGATCGTTTACAGCCGGTCGGAAGTATTCGAGGGAGACCGGTCGGTTCACCTCGGGGTGGATCTCTGGGCACCGGCAGGAGAAAAAGTATTTAGTCCACTGGATGGTGTAATTCACAGTTTTCAGGATAATAACAGTCACGGGGATTATGGTCCGACCATTATTCTCCGTCACGAACTTGACGGCATTAGTTTCCATACGCTTTACGGACACCTGAGTAAAAATTCGCTGGTCCATAAGAAACCAGGACAAAAAGTTAATAAAGGCGAATGTATCGGATTTCTTGGAGAATATGAGGAGAATGTCCACTGGCCCCCACACCTGCATTTCCAGGTAATCAATGATTTAATGGGCAGACAAGGGGATTATCCCGGGGTGGCGAGGCCCTCTGAATCTGAAAAATATCTTGATAATTGTCCGGATCCTAACCTGATCCTGGGTATCCGGGCGTTAAACGACAATAATATCGGCGCGCCCGATTGATTCCATCTTTTGGATGGTCTGACCGGTAAGTCCTGACTGAATAGTAATCAGGAGAAGCCCCGGATTTCGCTTTTCCACCTCAGCCGTCAGCTCACTCATATTTTTAAAATTAGCGAGAGAATACCCCTGAATGCCCAGTTTATCAAGCCAGTCACTCCATTTTTTCTGAACAGAGAGGGACGTCGTCATTACATCGAGGCTCATTTCCTTTTTAAGTGCCAGTTCACAGGCTTTTCCAACATTATCGTATTGATCGGCATTCGGAAGTTTATCTCCGACGATGATCATCTGCTTACGAAGGTTTTTACGTGCCTGGTGAGGCACCAGCCAAAGCGGACAGGCCGGTGGTTTCAGGTTAGCGTCAGATTCCACATACGGACTGAGATCCAGTTGGTCTGACCAGTCTCCCAAACCAATAACCAGGAAATCCTTATTCCCAAGGGAAAGGAGCCTTTCCTTCGTGTTATTCGGGTTTTCCATAGTAATATGGGCCTCCGGAGTCCATTTGTGCTTCCCTGTCTTTTCAATGATCTTTCTCATTGTTTTCTCGTGGCTGATCAGTTCAGACAGGGAATGATCAAGCGCTTCCACCTTTTCATCTACGGAATCAATACTCTGATCAGGCAGATCAATAACATTCAGGATATCCAGATGAGCCTTCTGTTCTTTCGCAAAAGAAAGAGCGCGTTGCAGGGCACGTTCTGAAGTCCCTTTAAACTTAGTGACTAGGAGTATTTTTTTGATCTCCATGGAGCAAAAAAAGGGATATCTGTCGATATCCCTTCGGTTTGTTATTTCTGACTATTATTAGTCGTTTTCTTCACTGGAAAATGCAGTAAACATCCAGTGTTTCTTCTCGAGATCCATGACAAAATCTTTGATCATATCCTCGGTGGCTATATCTCCGACTTCAATAGCAGCATCGGCCGCATCGACCATGTAAGATAGAAGAATTTCGAAATCATTCAAAATCTCCTTAACCATTTGCATACCATTAAAATCGTTGTCCGTTGGTGTTTCTTTGATCTCACTGTGTTCGAGATATTCCGCCATAGTACTCATAGGGCGGTATCCGAAAACACGGATTCGTTCCGCAATATCATCGATATTCAGTTTTGCCCGGTCGTACCGTTCCTCAAACTGTTCATGAATATCAAAAAAATCTCCTCCCTTCACATTCCAGTGAAAATTACGGAGTTTCTGATAGTGCACATGGTAGTTTGCCAGAAGCGCATTGAGTGCATCCACAATCGATTTGGTTTCTTCTTTGTTATAACCAAGCTTCTTGAACGCCCATTTTCTTTTTTTCTTTATTGTTGATCCGTTTTCTCTTGATAATGTTTCGGTACTCATAATATTGTTGTCTCTTGTTGTATATTTCCTTTATTTAATAACAAGATTTATCCTATAATAGTTATTGATAAGTTAACTATTTGCATAATTCCCTGACCTTCGATGAATAAGATCCGATCGTTTTTTAAACGCCCAGTACAGAAAGTGGAAGATGTGAGCAATGTGCCAAAATCTGCCGCAGCAATCTTCCAGGAGCAGGTTCGGCAGGGCATGGCTGAACACCGACGTTCACCTGCCGGATTATTCATTTCTGCCATGGCTGCCGGACTGGAGGTCGGATTTACGTTATTCTTAAGCGGTATTATCTACACGATGTATGCAGGGGAGATAAGTGATTCAGCCATGCATATGCTGTTGGCCATTTCCTATCCGATTGGATTCATTTTCGTCATCATCGGAAGAAGTGAGCTTTTTACTGAGCATACTACCCTGGCTGTTATCCCTGTACTTAACGGCTCTACCAATTTCAGAAGTTTATTGAAATTATGGGGGCTCATCTTTTTCGGGAACATTGTCGGTGGATACGTCATGGCCGTTATCCTGACAAAACTGGGCCCGGGAATGGAGATCATTTCCGAAGAGGCTTTTGCCGCATTGGCAAAGAAAATGACCGACCACTCCAGCATGATCATCCTGGGAAGCAGTATCGTAGCCGGCTGGCTGATGGGTCAGCTCTCCTGGCTTGTTACCTCCTCCCAGGAAACGATCAGCCGGATAGTTATAGTTATCCTGGTCACATCACTGATCGGACTAGGTGGATTACATCACTCGATAGTGGGTTCCATTGAAGTTTTTGCGGGAGTGCTTAGCGAAGAAATCTCACTTTCCGAATACCTTAGGTTTCAGTGGTGGACCACCCTGGGTAATATCATCGGGGGGGTTGTATTTGTGTCCCTTGTCAAGTACAGTACCATCTGGTTAAGTGAACCCAAAAAAGAAGACGAAGAAACAGACTAGACGATCTTTTTGTCGATATAGGAAGAATTTAGCAGCCTCAGCGCGCCCATGTAGCGTAATTTAAAGGATATAAGGTCACCTACCTTATAATTTCTGTTTGTAGATCCCAGTTCGACGACCAGCATATCGCTGCTTGCCCCGGTTACCTCCAGGCCTTCATCATCCGGTATCAGGTATTCAGGTGCAATATCCAGCAATCCGATATCAATTATTGCCCGGAAAGACTTTTTACCATAATCCTCTTCATTGATTTCCGCTATTTCACCGGAAGGATTTTCAGCAAGTTCACCAATCGGCACTTTTGGCTTTTCGTACAGTTCGATGATTTCGGTATGCAATTTAAATATGTCGTCATGCATCCCCTCCACCGTTTTCATCGTAAATAGATTCAGTCCGAAATATAGGATCTCCCCTACCCGGAAATGATTGATCCCGGACGGTCTCAGATTTTTAAGCAGCAAAGGTATCGTTACAGAAGTACCTCCTGATACCCATGGAATCCGGCGGTTAAACCTTGCTTCAAGTAGCTGTTTGTAAAGACTCAGCTGGATGAGCTTGTCCTGGCTTGGCATTACCCCGTGAAGGCAATTAAGGTTGGTGCCAAGTCCGACAATCTGGATATTTGGCAACTCAAACACCTTCCCGTAAAATTCAAGCACATTCTCCCCTACAACACCTTCACGAAGATCCCCCATTTCAATCATGATGATGACCTTGTGCATTTTCTTTTGTCGTACTGCCTCATCCGACAAGAGTTTGATGGTGGCATATTCAGTATTGAAACTCACATCCGCGTATTTGATCAGCTTGGAGATACTCCGTTTGGCCGGCGGTTTGATGTAAACAGTCTGAACATTGGGATCCAGGGACTTCACCACCTTAAGGTTACTGATCCTCGAATCATGAATTTCCCTGATCCCAAGATTAATAACCTCCTGGATGTACCCGCGGTGGCCGCACAACAGTTTAGTTACAATTCCCCATTCAATATTATTATCATTAAAGAGTTCCTGTAAAAAATCAAAATTATGCTTTAGCTTATCCCTGTATAGTTCTATAAATGCCATAGTCTTATTTAATCTACGATATATCTGGGTATATTATGGGGTATCCGGACCAGTAATTCGTAATTAAGCTGATTACTCAATTCTCCGAATGAGGCCACAGATACTTCCCTCTCCCCGTCTGTGCCAATAAGGATTACTTCTTCTCCCTCTTTTATTCCCGGATTTTCGCTGATATCGATCATCATCATATTCATATTGACCATTCCGATCACACCCAGACGGTGATCCCGGATAAGTACTCTTCCCTGATTACTCAAAACACGGGAATATCCATGGGCGTATCCTACCGGAACTGTTGCTACATAGGTGTCCTGTTCGGCGAGGTAACTCGTACCATAACCGACAAATTCCCCACGGGTAATCTTTTTAACACTCATCACCTCGCTCTTCCAGCAGATAATGCGTTTAAGCGGATCGCACCGCTCTATTCCCTTACGGGTCAGAAAGCGAATGAGGGTCTCCCTTGATGGCCAGAAACCGTATTGAAGAATTCCAATCCGCACCATATCCATTCGCGTGTCAGGGTAGCTGAGTGCGGCTGCAGAGCAGGCTGTATGGCGAAGGCCTATATCAATCCCTTCACGCTTAAGCCAGGTACATCTTTCCTCGAATAGTTCCTTTTGCTTACGTACCCTGACATGATTTGCAATACTTTCTGCTCCCGCATAGTGGGTACATACACCCTCAACTTTAAGCAGACCATCATTTTCTTTAATGCAACGTATTAACTCTGTCAGTTCATCCTTGGTAAAACCTGTGCGGTTGAAACCTGTCTCAAGTTCAATATGGATCCTGGCCGGTTTGCCAGACTTCGCTGCCACCTCCAGGGCCTTGTGGAGTCGATGAATATCAAACAGGAAAAAACTGATATCGTTGGTAATGACCCACTCAATATCCTCATCAGAAATATATCCCATGATCATTACTTCCGAATCATGGCGTGTGACGTTTTTCACTTCCCTTGCTTCATCGGCACTGAACACCGAAAAATGATCAATTCCGTGCTCTTCCGCCAGTTCAACAAATGGTCTGATTCCGTGACCATACGCATTTCCCTTTATGACAGAAGATATAATTACATCCCCGAGCTCTTCCCGCAAAAATTCCAGATTCGTGCGGTATGACGACCGGCTTAGCTCAATGTGTGAGGTTCGCTGCATACCTGGTATTTTGTAATTTTATGTAATCGTAAAAGATCCTGACCCCGCTGATAATCAGGTCATCCGGAAAATCATAGGCAGGATTATGAAGCGGAGGCTGGTCCACTCCGGCACCAAGTCCGAACATCCCCCCACCGTACTCACTTGTTAGACGTCCTACATCCTCGCTCCATCGAAAAGCCTTTTCAGTTTCCTTCACGGTTAGTCCCGATTGTTCTGCACAATTCCTGACATCGTATGTAAACCCGTTCTCATTGATCGTAGCCGCAAAATATTCACGTTCCTGAGTGGTAAGCGAAAGTCCGTATTCTCCAGCGAGCCTGTCTGCTTCAAATAGTATTTTCTCTTTCAATTCATCCAGTAACTTATCTGTTTCCGCCCTTAATGTCAGACCAAGCACCCCTTTCCCGGCATTCGTGCCGAAGGCCAATTCTCCTACAGAAAGCTGGACAATGGTGGCCAGCTGGAGGGGATGTCCGGGAGAAACTGCTCTGTAGGGCTCCAGAAATTGAATGATCCGGGCAAATGCATCCACGGGGTTCAATCCCATTTCAGGTTCAGCTGCATGAGAAGTCCATCCTTTCAGCTGAATGAGTAATCCAACCGAGGCACTGGCAAACGGTCCGTCCCGGACCACCACCTGATGCAGCGGGAAGCCTGGCAGGTTGTGTAAGGCAATTATTTTATCAAATGAATACTGCTTGAATACCGGATCTTCCATTACCCGGTGCGCACCCTCACCGGTTTCCTCTGCAGGCTGAAAAAGAATAAACACATCACCCTGAGGTTTTTCTTTGGCCATAACCTGAGCAAGGCCCAGGCCTATGGTCGTATGACCGTCATGACCGCAAAGGTGTGCTGTATTCTCCCGCTCTGACTTATAAGCAAGCTGATTCACCTCCTGAATCGGCAAGGCATCCATATCCACCCGAACAAGTATAACAGGGCCGGTTGATTTTCCGGCGAACTTTGCCAGCACTCCGTACCCGCCAATATTGGTGTGAAGCTCATCAGGCTTCACCTTTAACAGGTGTTCAATGATGCGCCCGGAAGTTTGCCTCTCCTGTCCGGATAATTCCGGGTGCTGATGTAACTCTCGGCGGACAGACCGCAGAACAGCCAGCTCTTTTTCTGAAAGCATCTACTATTTGGTCAGGCGCATTTCGAGATACTTATTCGTAAAGCCAAGTTTCTCGTAGAGAATTTTTGCAGGATTATCGGGTTCCACATGAAGAGCAATACCACCTTCGGCCCGGTCAATGGCATGTTTCATAAGCTCCTTACCCAGGCCCTTACCGCGGTATTCTGAGTGAATGGCAATATAGACCAGGATATTTTCAGGTATATACCCGCTCATTCCTGTTTTGTTGACGACTACTGCCCCGATAATTTTGCCGCCGTCCTTTGCCACAATGATATAGCCACCTGGCCTCACCCCGCGATCAAGGGAGTAATCAATAGCTTTAAGAATGTCCTTTTTCTTGTCCCCGTATTGATCGAGGTGGTTGTGAAGGAACTTGGCGATGGCTTCCCGTTGGATCAGGCCAACGGTATCGGCGGGTGAAATCGAATTATAAGTTATCATAGTAGCAGTATCAGTATTCATAATTTATGCTGTCTTTGTCTGAAGTTTTACTTGTGCCCTTATATAGTTAACGGACACAAAGAGAAATGTGGCCAGCGTAATCCCGAAAATATTTGCGTCAAGTCCGAATGGCAACTCAAGATTCAGTAGAATCAGGATCAGGGTCAGTCCTCCGCCACCTATCATTGCGATAAATGCCGCGAGCGAACTGGGCTTTTTCAGAAATATGGCACCAAGTACCGGAATGAAAAGTCCTGAAACCATAAATGCGTAACTATAAAGCATCAGGCTAAGGACGTTCTGCATAAATCCGGCAAGAATCAGGGCGAGAATCCCGACAATTAGTGTAATCCATTGGCTGGTTCGCAGAATGCTTCCTTCTGATTTACCAACGTGGAAAAATTTTCCGAAAACATCTGTCTGAAGATTTCCACTTGCAGCCATCAGGCAACTGTCAGCGGTACTCATGATGGCCGAGAAATAGGCAGACATCATTAATCCCATTAGTCCGACCGGGAGAATGGACCTCAGCAGAAGCGGAAGTCCGATTTCCGCATCCATAGCCGCCGGATCGGCAAATCCAAGCGAAGCAAACATACCCTGGTCGGCGGCAACACGGGCAAACAAACCCAGCAGCACACCCATGAAGGCCATTATGGGCCATTCAAAGATTCCGGCGATAAACCACGCTTTTTTAGCTACCTTTTCGTCTTTACATGCATAGATGCGCTGATACAATGTCATCCCAACGAACCATATCGGGATGATCGTAATTCCCCAGTTGACAAGCGTGGACCAGGATACATTGGTCAAGGAAAGCATCTGCGGACGAACTGTCTCGGCGATGGCCTCATAGCCCCCGACCGCCTGGTAGCCCATCGGAATGCCGATGAATATCAATCCGCCCATAAGGATTATCCATTGAATGGTATCCGTATAGATCACCGCTTTAATTCCTCCCATTACTGTATACACAATTGCGATGACGCCCATGATAATCAGCGCGGTTTGCTGATTAAGTTCTATAAAAGTCGATGATGCCAGCTTGGCACCGGCAAGTATCTGTGAACTGGTGAATCCAATATATCCAATGGCGGAGATCACCCCCGCGACAATAGCCACTTTTTTATTATAAAAATGTTCAAAAAGTTGCGGGAATGTAAGCAGCTTCTTTTTCCTGGCAATATCACTCACCGCAGGAATCAGGATAACAGCTGCAAGCCATGCTCCCAGCAGCCCTGTAAAAAGCATCCAGGAGCCTGAGAGGCCCATTGTGAACCCCAGTCCACCTAATCCTATCGAAAATCCGCCTCCAACATCAGTGGCAACTACCGACAGGCCCACATGAGCCGGGCCCATTCCGCGCCCGCCCACATAATAATCATCAGAGCTTTTGTTTTTTCTCAGGAAGAAGAACCCTACCCCGAGCATCACCACCATGTAGACGGCAAAAATTGCCACATCTATCCAGTGCATTAATTATATTTTTGCGAATAAAATAGTCTTTGCGAAGGGGCAAAACTAAGGACCATGCCTGCCAATGTCCATTTTCCCGCGGACTTTTCCGGTTTTCACGCCAAATTCCGGTGATTTCGCCTCAATTCTTACCTATACCGCGCTCTTTGAGTATTTTCATCACCTTGTCAACCGGCAGCGCGCGGATGGTATGGCCATCGCGTCCGGTCATGTCACTGGCAGCAAACAGGGAGTTCAGGATAGCTTCCTCGGTGGCCTCAATGGTTGCGAGGAAAAGGGGTGTCATTTGTGAGTTGTCCAGGTATTTCGGGAAATAAAGTCTGCCTGAATTCATCACAATACGATTTTCGTTGGCCGTACTAAAGGCGATGACATAATCCCCGCTGCCATTGGAGGCAATTCCACCGGTCCGCGCGAGTCCCATAATCGCCCGTTTTGCCATTCGCTCAAGGTTACGTTCAGAAACGGGTGCATCGGTAGCGATCACCATCATGCAGGAACCATCGGCACTTCCGTCCGTATTCTCCCGCAATATTCTCCCAACCGGCACCCCGGAAATCATGAAGTCGCCCCCAAAGTTGGACTGGACCAGTACGCCTACTTTATAACCACCCTGGTCCATGGGCAGCACCCTGGAAGAAGTTCCTATACCCCCCTTGTACCCGAAGCAGATGGTACCGGTGCCTGCCCCGACATTGCCTTCGGCAACAGGACCTGTTCCGGCTTTCTCAATTGCCCTGAAAACATCAATCTCCCTGACATGTTGCCCGCGAATATCATTCAGGTACCCGTCATTGGTCTCGCCGACTACTGCATTTACTGAACGTACATCCGCATTTCTTTCCAGTGTATATTGTATCAGCGCATTCATTCCTGTCGGAACACTCAGGGTATTCGTAAGGATAATGGGAGTTTCGATATTGCCCAGTTCGCGGATCTGGGTACTTCCTGCCAGTTTACCAAAACCATTGCCTACGTAAACGGCGGCCGGGACTTTATGAGTAAAAATATTGCCTCCATGCGGGAGAATGGCTGTCACGCCGGTGCGGATACTGTCGGCCACGATCAGAGTAGTGTGCCCGACCATGACCCCGTCGACATCGGTTATCGCATTCCACTGCCCGGCTGGAAACACGCCTGTGTTTATTCCGGCATCACGAATGCGCTGTTGACCAGCTGCCAGGCCAATGGTAAGTGAAAACAGAACGAGGAAGCAAAGGGACCGGTCCATTTTATTTAACGTTTGTTCAATGTTACAAACGTAATTATCCCCATGCAACACTGAAAGTCTGTGTGCAGCTATTTACGGATTACTGGATGGATTCTCCAGGAGCCGACTCATTGTAAATATCCACGACAAGTGGTAATTCGAGAATGCCGAATTCACGATCCCTGATACGATCGCAGAGGGACCTGTTATCCGAAAGAAAATCAGAAGTAAGCTTTACAAAATTACGATCGGCATTGACGTTGAACGCACTTTTATTGAAGGTCCCTCCCAGGCTGGCTGCTTCATCTGAAGAACGCTTCAGGTAAAATGATACATCGCGGCTGAGGTTCATGAAGTTGCCGTTGGCAAAAAGGAGGTAGTCCCGCCCTGTATCTGCATACAGTGAGATAGGGCCGCCGATAAGCTCCTGCAACCATACTTCTTCGCTGGCCTTCCGGTAGGAATCAAATGTCTTCTCCCGCACAAAAGTTACGGAAACTGAATTCCTGGCCGTCAGTACGACCCGCTGAACCTGATCTACAGAAATCGACATTGCTTCAGATGATTCGTTTTCTTTGAAAAAGATCGTTTCATCTCCCGGTAAAAAATCGGTTCGCACCAACCCTTCTTTTAATTCGTTCCCTACGGTGACCGAACCAGCCCGGAATTCCTGTGCTTGTGTGGTAAAAATAAGCGCCAACATAGACACAAGCAGCGTGAGTATTTTCATCTAAAAATATAGTTGTATTAAAAATGGATTACATATTTACCATTTATTATAACAGAATACCGTTAAATAAAACCAACTATAGCAGAAACGTAAGAAATTTAATGCGGAGATACCGATTTGATCAAGACCTTAAAAGCCGGAAAGGTTTGGATTTCTTACCGATCAGATATTTAAATTTAAAGATATTATTGATCACAGAATCAATTTTCCACAACCCGGCATGCCGGTTGAAATCGATAAGGTTGTCAAGGGATTTATCCGCCCTGCCAAATCCGAATCCACCTGCTGTTTTCCTGAAATCCTCCATTATAACCCAGAAAGGAAACTTTTTAATGTAGGGCTGATACTTTTTACGGTTGCAGTCGTGTATGACCAATACCCCGTCCGGGGCAAGCAGTTTCATGCCATTTTCTATACAGGATTCCCGGGCCATTCCATCCACGAGAATCAGGTCAAAAGGGGCAAATTGTTCCGGAAAATGGATATACGAATGAAAGTGCTCATAATAACCGTCATCAGGATACTCAGCGATGTCAGGTTTTACATTAAAAACTTTCACTTTTTCATTTTTGGCCTCAATTTCCGGGGCAATCTGTGCATACCACTGATCATCATGCTCCACTGAAATCCAGCTTGCATCCTTCTCCAGCATGCCCGGATAATACAATGTCGAGAAGCCGCAGCCATATTCAAGGACCTTTTTTGGCTTCAGGTTTTGAAGCAATTCAGTAAACAGATCGATCTCTTTGTATTTCATATACGGATCCGGCCCGTACTGCCCCTTCATCTTCCTTAATTTACGCATGGAGCCTTTCCAGTAGTGCTTTGCGAGTCTGTTGGTGATTGACATAGTGTTTCTGTGATCCTTGCAAATGTATGTCCATAAACCTGATTTTAAAACATTAATTGATTTCGGTTTCGTTCAGTGGTATTTCGATCAGATATATGTCCTGTAAATTCATTATCTTTCCTTTTCAGAATTTTGAGAGAATGCGTGATTTAATTGTATTGAAGCGGATGTTCGTCCTCCTGCCACTTCTCCTGGTTTTACCACAGGAAAGTTTGTTCAGTCAGGTAAAGGTCAGGATAGCAAAACTGAAATATGACGGTGGCGGGGACTGGTATGCCAATAAAACTGCCTTGCCCAATCTGATTGAGTTCTGTAATCGTGAACTCAACATGCAGCTGGAGGCCGAGGATGAGGTGGTGGAAGTGGGCAGCCCGGAATTATTCCTGTACCCGTATATTTATATGACAGGACACGGGAACGTGGTTTTCTCGGCTGCTGATGCGGAAAACCTGAGGACTTACCTTGAGGCCGGGGGTTTTCTTCATATTGACGATAATTACGGGCTGGATCAGTTCATCCGGCTGGAAATGAAAAAAGTATTTCCGGAACTGGAATTTATTGAAATCCCGTACGATCATCCCATTTATCATCAGAAATTTGACTTTCCTGACGGGTTGCCGAAAATTCACGAACATGACGGAAATCCTTCCCAGGGATTTGGACTCTTTCTGGATGGCCGCCTGGTATGCTTTTACAGTTACGAGTCTGACCTGGGAAATGGCTGGGAAGATGCCGTAATCCATAATGACCCGGAAGCAAAACGTCAGGATGCCCTGAAAATGGGAGCCAATATTCTCTCATATTGTTTTACCCAAAACGAACAAAGTACCCAATAATATGAACAGAAAAGAGGCCCTTAAAACCATGGCCATAACTGCAGGCATGCTCCCGTTTTCAGGCGAACTGCTCGCTCAGAAAAAAGTTGCAGCAACTAAAAGCCGGATTAATCATTCCGTATGCAAGTGGTGTTTTCCCGATCATTCAGTCGCTGAACTGGCCGATTTTGCGGCAAGGATTGGAATGGGTTCGGTCGAACTTCTCCGGGAGAATGAATGGCCTGTTGTGATCGAACGGGGACTGACCTGCGCAATTGGTTACGCAAGTGAGGTTCCGTTAAACAAGGGGTTCAATGATCCCTCCCTTCACGAAAAGTTAAAGGAGGATTATGAATATTCAATTCCCAGGGCTGCCGATCATGGGTTGACCCAGGTAATCAGCTTCTCAGGTAACCGAAATGGTATTTCAGATGAGGAAGGTATGGAGAATTGTGCCCGGGGACTAGAACCCGTCGTAAAAATTGCGGAAAAACACAACATAATCGTTGCCATGGAGCTGTTAAACAGCAAAGTCAATCACAAGGATTATCAGGCTGACAAAACAGAATGGATGGTGGAGCTGGTGGACAAAGTTGGTTCACCCAATTTTAAGATCCTGTACGACATCTATCATATGCAAGTGCAGGAAGGCGATATCATTGCCACCATAAAGAAGTATTCGGATTATATAAGTCATTATCATACCGCAGGTGTTCCTGGAAGGCACGAACTGAATACCGAGCAGGAGCTGCAATATCCCGCTATAATGCGTGCAATAGCTGATTCAGGCTATACCGGTTTTGTGGGTCATGAATTTGTTCCGACCGGTAACAATCCACTTCATTCGCTGGAAGAAGCAGTGAAGGTCTGCAGCATATAATTTCCTGGAAATGACCGGATCATTCCAGCCAGTATGGAAAGGATCCGGCCTGATTATGTCCTTAGGTTGCCCAGGTTTTTCCACCCGCTTCAGACAGTGGAATACATCCTTCGTATGTTCCCGGGATCGCCTTGTACTGCAGTACCTGGGTCGCTCCGACTTCCGAAGTAAAAAAGCCCGTAACCGTCAGCTCTTTCATCACCCAGAAAAAGTCAGCCGCTTGCTTTGTCTGATCATCGTCAGGGGCTTCACCGATACCAAGGCGCTGTGCCTTGGCTGCGTTGTCCAGCCCCTGGGCAAGTTCTAGTTGCTTTTCTTCATCCAGGTAGATGAACTCATTCCCAGCCTGATCATTGCACCAGGCCATACAAGCCGCCATTCCATCTGCAAACTCTTTCTGCTGTTCTTCCTGGAACACTTTGGAAACCATCGCTTCGATGAACCCGGGTACCCCCGCTTCCCGTGCACCGCCTGTGGCGGTTTTAGGAATGATGGTACCGGACATCAGGCTTACAAATTTGGCCTGAGGCTCATCAAAGTAAGCAGGTGTCCATGCCAGCTCAGGTTCGGCTTTGCAGCCCTGCATAATCCCTGCTACTGTAGAAGCCGACAAGGCCGTTCCCATAACCAGGGCTGTGCGCCTGAGTGCTTCCCGCCTGTTTATATTTTTACTGGTATTTTCCATCACAAATTATTCCTTTTAAGTTCGTTTACTGCAAAGTCGGCCGCCCGGGCAGTGAGTGCCATATATGTCAGTGACGGATTCTGACATCCCGCAGATGTCATGGCCGCACCATCTGTAACAAATACGTTCGGTACTTCATGCAGCTGATTCCATTTGTTTAGTACGGATGTTTTTGGGTCACGTCCCATTCTGGCAGTACCCATTTCATGAATCCCCAATCCAGGACCGCCGATGTTGTCATACGTCTGAATATTTTTCGCCCCGGATGCTTCCAGGATGTCAACAGCAGACTGCATCATGTCTTTTCTCATGGTCAGTTCATTCTCCTTAAATTCACAATCGATAACAAACGTCGGAAGTCCGAATTTATCCACTTTGTCCGTAGTAAGCTTAACATGATTTTCATGGTACGGAAGGCATTCTCCAAAACCGGTAAGGCCCATCCGCCATTCTCCAGGAGTAGTAACTTCTTCTTTGAGCTGGCGACCCACTCCTAATTCAGCCACAGATCGCTGCCAGCCTTCACGGCTCGCACCTCCCTGGTAGCCAAATCCCCGGATGTAATCGGTTCGCTGTTCATTAACATTCCTAAATCGCGGTACATATATTCCTGATGGCCTGCGCCCGGAATAATATCTGTCTTCGAATCCATCAATATTGCCCGAGGCTCCCACACGGAAATGGTGATCCATCAGATTGTGGCCCAATTCTCCCGATCCATTACCCATCCCGTCCGGGAAAACATCACTGGTTGAATTAAGCAGAATCCAGGTCGAACCGAGCGCTGATGCATTCAGAAATACAATTTTTGCGTAAAATTCCATGGTCTCCCCGGTTTCAGCATCAAGTATCCGTACTCCGGTAGCCTTCCCTTTCTCCTTATCGTACAGCACCTCCGTCACGATGGAGTGAGGTCGCAAAGTCATGTTACCTGTGGCGACTGCGGCAGGCATGGTAGAGGATTGAGTACTGAAATATGCACCGAACGGACAACCCCTGGTACAAAGGTTCCGGTAATTACACCTGCTCCGCCCATTGTGGTTTTGGGATAAATTTGCAGAACGGCCCATGGTCAGAATGCGATCGTCAAAATTTTTGGCAATACTTTCTTTTACATGTTTCTCCACGCAGTTCATTTCCATGGCTGGAAGAAATTTCCCATCAGGCAATTGAGGCAGCCCTTCGTTTTGACCCTGGACACCTATAAATGATTCCACATAGTCATACCAGGGTGAAAGGTCGCTGTACCGTACAGGCCAGTCAACCGCCACACCATCCTTCAGGTTTGCCTCAAAGTCCATGTCACTCAGCCTGTAACTCTGTCGCCCCCACATCAGGGACCGTCCTCCAACATGATAGCCGCGTATCCAGTCAAAACGCTTTACTTCGGTATACGGGTGCTCCGTATCCTTTATCCAGAAATGCTTTGTAGACTGTCTGACTGTGTAGCCGGTTCGGTTTTGAACGTAATAATCCTTAGCCTCCTCGGCGGGAAGACGATCACCATAGGGCAACTCCCAGGGAGCTTTATTCATGGTCGGATAATCCTTCAGGTGTTCCACCATCCGGCCTCGTTCCAGCACAAGTGTCTTGAGCCCCTTCTCGGTTAACTCTTTCGCAGCCCAACCGCCACTGATGCCTGTCCCCACCACTATCGCGTCATATGTCTGCTGTTCCTTCGCTTTAATATTCAGATTCATAGTTCATCAATTATACCTGAAAATATACTTCAAAATTGGCGAACGAATTAACCATTCGTGTAATAATGACAGACAATACTGCAAATATCGCAATCAGAGTACTTTTTCAGGGTGATCTGCCCCATCCATACTTCGGTGAATTTTAAAAATTTTTTCCTATAACTAAGAAATTAGTTTGTCAACTAAATATTTAGTCATATATTAGCGGAAGACAATAATGGATTATGAAAGAACTAACAAAAGCGGAAGAGCAGGTCATGCAGATCCTCTGGCAACTTGAAAAGGGATTTGTCAAGGATATCATTGCTGAGATGCCAGATCCGAAACCGGCATACAATACAGTTTCCACGATTATTAGGATACTGGAACAGAAAGGGTTTGTGGGGCATGAGGCCTTTGGCAAAACCTATCAGTATCATCCCCTGGTGCCCAAAGAGGAATACAGTAATTTTTACCTGAACAATTTCCTTTCCGGCTACTTCAGTGGCTCCTTTGAGCGGCTTGTGTCCTTTTTTGCCAAGGAGAATGACCTCGACATTAAGGATATGGATGAGCTGATGAAGCATGTAAAGAAAGACTTAAAAGATAAGTAGGCCATGAAAGAATTTTTAATCTACCTGTTTGAAGCCAATGTAGCGCTGCTCATGTTTGGTGCATTTTATTATTTCGTCCTGCGTAAGGACACACACTTCGCCATGCGACGCTTGTATATACTGAGCATGACCTTGTTCAGCCTTATCCTGCCCCTGTTGCATTTCAGTCTGTCCTTTGATGCGGGCAACAAGGCCGCAGTGAAGTCAATTCAGACACTTATGTTACCGGAAATAGTAATTACAGCCGGATCGGTGCAGGAGAATGCTGGACTGGTTGAATCCACTACCCTTGGTTGGGTTTCTATCCTGTATATCATTGGTACAGCAATCCTCGGTATCTGGTTTTTCTTTCAGATTGGCCAGGTGATGTGGTTTTTCCTTAACTCAAGAACGCGTATTGAGCGATACCGGGATCACACACTTATCTACACCAATGGCACCCTGCCCACCTTCTCCTTTTTCAGGTTACTTTTTCTGGATAATTCCATTCCCCTGTCAGAAGATGAGAAAAAATGCGTGGTGGAGCATGAGCTGGCACATATCAGACAATTGCACAGCCTGGATATACTCCTGCTGGAAAGCGTTAAGATCCTTTTCTGGATGAACCCGGTTTGCTGGTACTTCCGGAACGAGATCCAGGACCTGCACGAATACCTGGCCGATGAAAAGATCATCCAGCAAACCAGCACTGAAGATTACAGTTCGCTTTTAGCCAAAATGGCCCTGAACAAAGCGCACTTGTCCATTGGACACCATTTTAACAAGTCAAAAACTCTAAAACGAATTCAAATGATGAAGACAACCAAAACAACTCTAAAGCGATGGAAATTTGCGGCCATGGTACCTATTCTGGGCCTGATCCTGCTGGTATTCAGCTGTAACGATGAAGCGATGCAGGACATGCAGGAGGTCGTTGATTCCTCCACTATGTCTGCCGAGCTGCCGGCGGATGTACAAGCCAAAATGGATGAATTACAGGAACAACATCCTGATGCAAAATTTAATTATATCGTCACGGACATGACTAATGAGGAAAAGGTACGGGAGATGAAGGAACGTGACCCCAATACGATTGCGTGGATGAATGTGATCAAAGACGAGGATGGGAATGGATCCCTCGGCATGATTGTTAAGGTCAACGGAACCCTCAAGCAAGTGGGTGATATGACCAAAGACGGAGAGGTGTTTACCGTAGTGGAGGATCCTGCAACACCGGTTGGGGGTTATCCTGAGTTCATGAATTACCTTGCCCGGAATCTGAAATATCCTGAACAGGCGCGCAACCTGGGTGTGGAAGGGAAAGTATATATTCAGATGGTCGTTACGGAAGACGGCGGTATAACTGATGTAAAGGTAGTTAAAGGAATCGGAGCTGGATGTGATAACGAGGCTGTCCGGGTAATTGAAAACTCACCAAGCTGGAACCCAGCCAAACAGCGGGGAAAAGCTGTGAAGCAGAAAGTTGTTCTTCCCATTGTATTTTCGCTTGGCAATGTAGCCGATACGGACGAAATGCCTAAGCCGGTTAATGATCAGGAAATGAAAATCTCATGGTCTAAAGATGGAGATCTGGTTGTCGGTCATATCCGAAAAGCAGAAAATAAACCACTTCCCGGAGTGAATGTAATCCTTGCCGGAACCAATACAGGCACCGTTACTGATTTGGACGGGACCTTTAAAATCCCCGCAAATTCAGGGGATGAAATAGTATTTAGTTTTATCGGTTTCGAGACCAAGAAAATCAAGGTCGATTAAGAACTTCAAGGTCAAAAACTCAAAAAGAAAAGCCACCGGAAAGCCGGTGGCTTTTTTTTATTTTGATTGAATTAGCTTCAAGTCGTAGCGGGACGCTACGACTTTCTACGGTCACATTCCCTATACTCCCTACATCCCCCTACACCCCCTTCCAATGTCATTAAGCTAAGGCAAGATTAAATTAGGACTTTGTGATTTGTCTGCGCTTAATGACAGAGCGAGTTTGGGTTTGAGTGTGAGGATACAACTGAAGAGCCTAAAATTATCAGGGTAGCGTTTGGCACCACCTGCTAAACAGCTGATTTGTTGGGAAGAAGGCATACCTCTCCCTGACACTTTCGGGTAAGCATGTCTGTTTTACTTATAAATCGGATTCAGCGTGTATCGTTGTCGATGTCTCATGTCCCGAGGGAAGGTTCGGTCTGGTCGGATCGCAATGATTGACCGCTTTATTTTATTCAGCAGCTCCTCGAGAATTTGGTTGGCTTTTTCCCACCATAAAAACTCGGTGATTACTTCTCT
>JAUILA010000016.1 GCA_030432655.1 Bacteroidia bacterium | reverse complement strand
TAATTATAGCCGTACTGACACCGTTGTCGGTTTATATAAGTACCGTTCTGGTTTCCCCTGATTTCTATTCGAACATGATTGAGTATTCGGTAGAAAGCGGAAATTCCAGCAGGGAGGAGGCCGAAAACTACTTTAATCTCAGCAGTTACATTCTTCAGTCTTCAATATTTGCCGTGGTGGTGGGAGTTGTTACTTCTGCGATCGTGGCCTTATTCGTGAAGAGGAAAGTGGCGCCGGTGGCCTGAAAGGATGGGCTCCGGACAGTTTTACTATTTGGTTTATTTTCAATACCTGGGATTCCGGTACCATGGCTGGCAGCGTCAGCCTCAGGTCAAGACCGTACAGGAAATGGTTGAACGGACCTGCCGCTATATTCTGGAGCACGATAAATTCAAAGTACTTGCTGCGGGCAGAACCGATGCGAAGGTTTCCGTTGAGCGGGGAGCATTCGAATTATTTCTCGAAAAGGAAGTGGATACCGCGTGGCTGGAATCGGCACTCAATAAAAATTTACCCAATGACATTCGTGTTCTTGCAGTAGAAGAAACCGGACCGGAGTTCAATATAATTCAAAGCCCGCGGCACAAGGAGTACGTGTATCTTTTTTCATGCGGACAGAAGAATCACCCGTTTTGTGCGCCTCTCATGGTATACATGGAAGAGTCACTTGATATAGCGGCTATGCAGGAAGCTGCGGAATTATTTGAAGGAGAACATGATTTCACCGCCTTTTCCCATAAACCAGGTTCGGAGACTGAAACGACACGGAAAGTACTGGCCTCTGAAATAATTCCGAATGAGATGTACCAGGCATCTTTTTTTCCTGACGTCAGCTGGGTTTACCGTGTGCTCGGACCCGGGTTCCTGCGCCATCAGATACGGTTGATGATGGGGGCATTGTTTGCAGTCGGTTCGGGGAATATTTCACCGCAGGTGATCAGTTCAGCATTGCGTGGGGAAGTTCGTGAACCGGTGGCATTCATGGCACCCCAGTCAGGGTTAATTCTCCGGGATATACAATTTTCCTGAATCAGTCACGCCACTGAAGCGTATTCATCATATGTACAATATCTGCCTTGACAAATTCGATTGCAGGCTGTAGGGAATCATTCTGAACCTGCGTGTTAAAGTACAGGGCTCCACGGAGAAAATGATTTGAGCTGTCGGTAGTAAACCACTGGAACTGGCTGGGCACTTCGCCCTGGAGTTCGGCATACACGACCGTCTTGCCTTCGGGAGTCAGGGCGATGGATTCATCAATAGCGTATGCTTTGATCTGATGCTTGGCAGTGAGGAAATAAGCGTCATCAAGGTATTCCCGCAGGGAATCCTGGTTGGGGATATTTTTATAGGTTATGTGAATATTGGCCAGGTATTCGGGATAGTTGATTTCAATCCATGTCTGGTCGGAAATCCAGCTGGTATCTTTCATAACCCGGGCATGGGAAGAATATTCAAATGAATATGGCAGAGGAAGTGAATCGGGAAGTGCCACATAGGCAGGATCAGGCATATCAAACCGGTTGTATCCGGTTGGCTTTGGAGAATAATCCTGACTGCAGGCCAGGGTGAATGCCAGGGCGGTTAAAAAAATAAGCTTATGTATTTTCATGGCTTTGAGATTCTTCCTGAATAAAAACACGGACTTTTTTTATTCTACGCTGATCTACCGCTACAACGGTAAACACGTACTTGTCATAATACAGGCGTTCTCCTGCGGAAGGGAGCTTGCCGTTGATTTCAAGGAGAAGACCGCCCAGGGATTCACTTTCTCCTTTAATCTTTTCAAAGGTAACGGGATTTTCTTCAAGTACCTTGCAAAAGTCGATCAGCGTGGTTTTTCCTTCAAACAAGTAGGTGCGTTCATCAATCTGGCTGAAGATAATATCTTCGTCATCGAATTCATCGTTGATCTCCCCGACAATTTCTTCAATGATGTCTTCCAGGGTGATCAGACCGGAAGTGCCGCCGTATTCATCAACCACGATGGCAATATGGACACGTTTCTCCTGGAAATCTTTCAGGAGGGAATCGATTTTTTTTGTTTCCGGAACGAAAAATCCGGGACGAAGGAACTGCTGCCATTCAAATTTTTCATCCTGTTCGATGCAGGACAGCAGGTCTTTAATATAAAGGACTCCTTTTATATTGTCGATAGTTTCGTTGAAAACAGGAATTCGTGAAAAGCCTGACTTATTGATTTTATCCATGAGCTCATGAAAATCCATTTCATCGTCGAACGCCGTAATATCTATACGGGACTTCATCACCTGTTTCACCGTGAGCGTGCCAAAGTTTACGATGCCTTTCAGAATATCCTTTTCCTCTTCGGTTGTTTCCTCATTTTCAGTGGTAATTTCGAGCGCATGATGTAATTCTTCCACTGATATATCATAGCCTTTACGCTGAAAACGTTTCTCTATGACATTACTGAAGCTCATTAGTACAAAGGAAATGGGCTTGAAAATCGTTTCGGCTGTCTTTAGCATGGGAGAAGTAAAGAGTGCCAGCCGGAGGTTATTTGCGGTGGCGTAGACCTTGGGCAGGACTTCTCCAAAGAAAACGATGAGCAGGGTGATGGCGAAGGTAAGGGCAGCTACCAGGGCTCCTTCTGTTTCCTTGCTCCCCGTATATTCCCACATCATAAAGGTTGATAAGGTGACAAATGCCACATTGACAAAGTTGTTGCCGATGAGGATGGTGGCGAGCAGAAGCTTAGGCCGCTGGATCAGGGAAAGTAACTTTTCGTCTGAACTTGTGCCGCGCTCCTTACAATGGGAAATATCCTTGGATGAAAGTGAGAAAAAAGCCACTTCTGATCCGCTTATAAGCGCAGACAGCAAAATTAAGGCAAGCAGAATTATTCCGCCTACGATAAAAAAAACCGATTGAGAAGTAAGAGCTGCTAAAAGTAAACTAGGAGGTTCGTCTAAACTTTCCAAAATGCGGGCATTAGTCTAACATATTAAAAAGGAAGGTCATCCTCGTCATCCTGCTGAGAGAAATCAGCCGGAGCTGATTCGGTCTGATAGGATTTTTTGGTTGCTTCTTCCCTGGGCTGTGCCTGCGGGGACGAATCCGAGCCACTGCTGCGCGAACCAAGCATCGTCATGTTGTCGGCTACAATTTCGGTTGTATAGCGGGTAACACCGTCTTTTTCCCAGGAACGTGTCCTTAATTTGCCTTCGATGTAGACCATATCACCTTTGTGGAGATATTTTTCAGCAACCTCAGCCAACCCTCTCCAGAGGACGACATTGTGCCATTCGGTTTGTTCCCGGCGCTCTCCTGAATTGCGGTCGCGATAGGTTTCCGAGGTGGCCACCGGAAAATTTGCAACGGCAACTCCGCTTTCCAAATGTCTTACTTCCGGATCACGACCCAAATTCCCTACAATTATAGCTTTATTCACACCTGACATATGGATTCTGTTTTTTTAGGACAAAGGTAACGATTCATATTAAAAGTAACTAAAAAATGTAATCATTCAAATATCTGGAAATCAAAACAGGTTTGGGCAAATCATGGATTTCTTCGTGACTGAAAAGGCGGATTGAAGCGTCTTTGAAAACGGGTTCAAACATTCCGAAATTAATCAGGTAAAACCGGGCACTGAGCTTTTGATGACTGAGCTGATGGATATAAACAGGACTTACAGACTCCGGTATACCGGGGCTTTGTACATTAAATAAGGCATAGATATCATTAAGCCCTTCCTCCTCCTCCATTTCCGCAGCTGTTTCTACGACCGGAAAATCATAAAGGCCCTGCCAGATGTCTTTCTCTGTGCGGGGTTTCATGTATAGACCTTTGTCTGTCTTGAAAACCGCGTAATTCAGGAAACGCTTCCGGACTCTGGTTTTTTTTGATTTAACCGGAAGTTTGCCCTGTACCTTATTAATTCGTGCCTGACAGGTATCGTTAAAAATGCATTCCGGACAATGCGGATTCGCAGGTGTACAGCACAGCGCGCCAAATTCCATAATGGCCTGGTTGTATTCACCGGGATTATCCGGATCTATAAGGTCATTGGCAATTTTTCTGAAATACTTCTGCCCGGATGCTGAAGCGATGTCTTTATTTATCCCGAATATTCTTGCGAGTACCCGGAAGACATTTCCATCCACCACCGCACTAGGCTGCCCAAAGGCAAAAGAAGCGATGGCCGCGGCCGTATAGGGACCTATTCCTGGTAGTTTGAGCAACGCGTCATATTTTTCAGGAAATTGTCCATTTAATACATTACTGACAATTCGTGCACATTTATGCAAATTACGCGCCCGCGAATAATAGCCCAGGCCCTGCCACGTTCTTAATACTTCTTCTTCTGAAGCAGCAGCCAGGTCATGAATTGTTGGGAATTTATTTGTAAATTCCTGATAGTAAGGAAGTCCCTGAGCAACCCGTGTTTGCTGAAGAATAATTTCAGACAGCCATATTTTATACGGGTCATTGGAATTTCTCCAGGGTAAATCTCGTTTAGAAGATTGATACCACCGTAACAATTTCTGTTGAAATGAGGCGTTATCGTTTAAAAATGACAATTGATTATGGGTTTTTAACAAAAATTTTAAATTTTAGTAGTTAATTAATTTTTTTTAAACATTTCTACATATAATTTTGTTGCGGCGAACGCAATGTTCAAATTAAAATCTTTATAGTACAATTTAAACAACAAAGTAAGTGACTAAAGCAGAAGTTATTACAGAGATTTCAGAACAAACTGGAATTCCAAAGGAGGACGTATCGGTGACCGTTGAAGCTTTTTTCAGTATTGTTAAAAATTCAATGGCAGAGGGGAAGAACATTTATGTACGGGGGTTCGGTAGCTTCGTCAACAAGAAGAGAAAGAAAAAGATCGCCCGGAACATTTCCAAGAATACGGCGATTGTTATTGACGAGCATTTTATTCCGAGCTTCAAACCTTCTAAAGTATTCACTGAGAAGATCAAGAAAAGCGACAAAGTAAAAGAAGCGAACGAGATAGAATCATAATTCTGTCTTTGCTTCTAATTTACAGGCATATCCCTGATCTTTGCCCAAAATTTTGAGGGAATGCTGAAAACACGAATAATTCTTGTTATTATCTCTGTGGTGCTGGTAGCAGGATTTTTTGCCTTGCCCAAAGTTGTCGTAGACAATGAAACGGGTGAAGTCGGAGAGTCCGAAACGAATGCCGGTTCCACAGAGAATTCTTCAGATCCTGTTTCACAGGCCCACACACAGGAAATCAGCGCATCCGACGCCAGTCGTATCAGGCAACTCAGGGAGATGGCGGATGTTGCAGAAAATAAAGAAAAAAGTATTATCTTTGCAGACTCTTTGGCCAATCTGTATGAAAGGAATAATCTTTTCGACAGTGCGGCAATGTTCATTGAGGTAATTGCTCAGGAAGATCCGAAAGTGGAGACCTGGCGACGTGCGGGAAATGCTTATTATGAAGCCTTTACGTATGTGGCTGAAGCTGAAAAGCGGCAGGAGATGGCCCGAAGGGCGCGGATGTATTTCGAGAAGGTGATCAGCATTGATTCCGCTGATTACGAGGTGAGGAACCGGCTGGCTATGACCATGTTGAGTACAGACCAGCCAATGAACGGTATCCTGATGCTGCGTCAGATTGTGGAGGAGGACCCTGATAATGAACAGGCACTTTTCAACCTGGGAGCCCTCTCGATGCAGTCAAATCAGTATGATAAGGCGGTTGAGCGGTTTAAACGTGTAACCGAGCTTGATCCCGGAAATCTTCAGGCTCAGTATTTTCTCGGTGTGAGTTACTTCGAAACGGGTGAAATGCGAAAAGCGCGCGAGCAATTTGAAATAGTGAAATCCATGGATGCTGACCCCGAAGTTCAGGCTGCGGCGGACAGTTATCTGGAAAAATTATAATAAAGTATTGTTTAACTCCTTCACGTGAAGGAATTTAAAATTTTGACTTATGCCTTGCGGTAAAAAAAGAAAACGACATAAGATCGCTACTCACAAGCGGAAAAAAAGACTAAGAAAGAACAGACACAAAAAGAAATAGGGTTGTGAGCTATATTAATGCTCTCTACGGCCTTTGTCTAACGTTTAACTTTCTTAATTACATTTGCTTTGAGTAACGAATTAATAATCAATTCGACTCAAAAAGGATGTCGCATAGCCCTGCTGAAAAATAAGAGCCTGATTGAATTTCATCAGGACGAGGATAGTAACCAGTTCACCGTAGGGGATATATACCTGGGAACGGTTAAAAAGGTTGTCCAGGGATTAAATGCTGCCTTTATAGATATCGGGTATGAGAAGGATGCATTCCTTCATTACCTTGATCTGGGACCGCGTTTTACATCCCTGCAGGAATTCTGCAAACGGGTAACCAATAAAAAATCCAACTTCAGTAAACTTGAAAAGTTTAAACTGAAACCTGAGATTGACAAGCATGGTAAAATTACCAGCGTCTTATCAAAAAATCAGCAGGTTTTGGTTCAGGTTGTTAAAGAACCAATTTCCACAAAGGGTCCAAGATTATCCTGTGAGTTGTCAATTGCGGGACGCTACATGGTCCTGGTTCCATTCTCCAATACAGTCAATGTATCCAAGAAGATAACCAGTGCTGCAGAGCGTAAACGCCTGATGCGTCTGGTATCTTCGATCAAGCCGGATAATTTCGGGGTGATCATTAGGACCGTGGCTGAGAACAAGGATGTCAGGGAACTGGACAGTGACCTGAGGAACCTGATCAGTATATGGGAGAATGGAGTTCAGCAACTCAAAAAATCCCGGCCACGTGATAAAGTGATTGGTGAAATGAGCAAGGCATCTGCTTTGCTGCGCGACCTTCTGAATGAGTCTTTCGACAACATCTTCATTGATGACAAGGAAATATTTAATGAGGTAAAATCCTACATTAAAAAGATCGCTCCGGACAAGGAGAAGATTGTAAAGCTTTACAACGGTAAAGCCAAAATTTTTGAGAACTACGGTATTGAAAAGCAGATCAAATCTGCATTTGGTCAGTCTGTTAGCCTTAAAGGTGGTGGATACCTGATCATCGAGCATACGGAAGCACTCCATGTGATCGATGTTAACAGCGGGAATAAATCTAACCGGGAAGAGGGACAGGAGGCTACGGCCTTGTCTGTGAATATTCAGGCAGCCAAAGAAATTGCCCGTCAGCTTCGCCTGCGGGATATGGGCGGCATCATTGTGGTCGACTTCATTGATATGAAGAGGGCTGAAAACAAGAAACTGATCTATAAAACGATCAAGGAAGAGATGGATGGCGACCGGTCCAAGCATACGGTGCTGCCTCTGTCACGTTTCGGGCTTATGCAGATCACCAGACAGCGGGTACGACCTGAAATGAACATCGCCACCAAGGAGGTTTGTCCGACTTGTCATGGTACGGGAAAGATCAGCGCTTCAATCCTGACCTCTGATACTATAGAACGCACCATTGATCACCTGCTGAACCAGCAAAACGAAAAGGATATTACGGTAGTGATTCACCCTTACGTGTATGCCTACTTTACAAAAGGTACGCTGTCAAGAAGATTAAAGTGGTTCCTGCGTTATTTTAAATGGGTCAAACTGATCCAGGATTCATCCCTTGCTATTACGGATTATAAATTCGTTAACAAGGTGGGAGAGGAGATCCAGGTAGCTGAGATTTAACCAGTTATCATTATTAAAAAATTAAAAGCCCCGGTTTTTCTGGGGCTTTTTTTATTTCAAGTGTATTCATTATCAATAACTTAAATAAGTGGTTCAAATTTTTGATGATCGGGAAGACAGATCAGGTGATATTTCGTAACTTCCGGAAAAGTGTCTATGTATGTCAGCTACTAATCATGCCTCACGGCTAATATCTTTTCTTCCAAAAGGAAGGATCAGGAACTATCTTACCGCCCTCCACCTGAACGGGCGCAGGGGAAATCCGTTTAAAATCCGGTTTGATGTGCTGAGAAAAGTTTGGAGGATAAGTTATAAAACCTGTGAGTTCATATTCTCCAGCAACCCCTATCAGCGTTTTAAAAAAGACCTGGGTATTCTCCGGAAAATGCCTGCATGGAGTCCTGAAGTAATAATCGATGCCAACCCCGGACAAGGAACCACGTCGGTTTTGCTGGCCAGCCAGCATCCCGATGCCACGGTATATGTTTTTGAACCGGATTCAGGGGATTACAATATTATGATGGAGAATATGTATCATAACAATCTGTCCAATACGGTTGTCGTACCGCGGCAGGAATCACAGCTGGGCAGATTTCTGCTTGAAGAAATTGCAGGACATTTTTTCGATAAGTCCATCGTGCTAAAGATACACTTGCCCGACTGCAGCCAGGAAATGATATCCATAATTGCTGACATCTGGCGTTACAACCGGTTGAGGGTTATTCTAACCACGGAATCCAATGACCTGCTTTCCTATTCCTATGATGGGATCGGTAAGTCATGTTCTGAACAGGGCCTGCCTTATATTTTCAACAGACACGACCGGTATATGCCGGTATCTATTAGTGAACGGAATCTCCTGGGCTAAACGGAGAGAGCACATCCGGCAGTTTTGAAAATACAATATCCGGGCGGAATGATTCTTCCCCGAGTTGTCGTGCATTCCGCTGAAATTCTGAAAGCATTTTATTATTCCGTGTAAATGGAATGAGCTTCTCCCATAGCTGTTCCGGGTGGTTGGGAGAATGCCAGAAACCACATGAATGCTTTTCAATTAATTTCCTGATCCAGCCGTCGAAGTTGATAATGATCATCTTGCCTGCTGCCAGGCCATCAAAAAATTTGTTGGGACTTCCTGAGGTAAGCACTGGAACATCCTTAAAGGATATATAGACCGCATCGGTGGCACGCAACAGGTCCCGGACGGCATCCCGGTTGCCGTGGTTCAGAAAGCGGATAGAAGGATAAGGTTTGGCTAACTCCTTCAGTTTCGATGCCTGGGCACCGTCTCCCATGATAATCACGCGTACATCCAAATTGTCAGGTTTGCGGGCAACTGCTTCAATCAGATATTCCAGGTGATTGGCCTGGCCAAGTGTTCCTATGTAACTAATCACAAAGGAATTTTTGCTGTCCAGGAAATTCTCCATTTCACTGCTCGCGGGAGCAGGTTGGAAAAAGCCGGTATCGCTCACATTGGGGATGGTATGAACCCGTTTGCCCGGGTTCTTATCTTCCAGGAACGAAGATATTTCAGGGGACAGTCCCACCAGCGATGCGGCGTTTTCATAACTTTTATTCTCAAGGCGCCTTGCGAGATTCAGCAACCATTTTTGCCTGAGTACACCTAACTGGTGTGGTGCTTCCGGCCACAAATCGCCGACTTCAAAAATATAGGGTACATTGTATCTTTGTTTAAGCCAGGAGCCAATAATTCCGGTCGTCAGCGGGGTGGTAAGAATATAATGGACATCCGGTCGGGGTAGTTTAGCCGAGAGCCGAACCGTTTTCCATACAAAAAGCCAGAAGGCATGTATTCTGCTCAGGAAGCCAAGGTGATTGCTGTAATACACAGGCAGGTAGTGAACATCAAGCCCATCGACGTTTCGTCGTTTATAGCCTGAAATATTTCCGGCAGTGATGATGGACACTTCGTAACCATGGTCTAGCAAGTATTTCCCCATATACCAGGTTCGAAGGCCACCGCCTTCTTCAGGCAGACGAAAGTATTGATGGATGATCCTGACATGCATCGATCACACCCCGTGTTTTTCAAAATACCTGCAGAAATCAGTGAGCCGGCATTGATCGCATTTAGGGGATCGTGCAACACAAATGTATCGTCCGTGAAGTATCAGCCAGTGGTGAGCTACAGAAATATATTCTTCAGGAATCTGGCGGACCAGTTGTTTTTCGACTTCAAGCGGGGTTTTACTGTTCTGATTGACCAGTCCGAGACGCTTTGAGACGCGAAAGACATGCGTATCAACAGCCATGGCCGGCTGGTCGTAAATAACGGAGGCAACCACATTAGCCGTTTTACGGCCTACACCCGGTAATTTCTGGAGGTCTTTGAGGTCTTCAGGAACCTGCCCTCCAAACTCATCTACCAGCATTCTGGCCATTCCTATCAGGTGTTTGGTTTTATTATTAGGGTAGGAAACTGATTTGATATAGGGGAAAACCTCGTCAAAATGACTGACCGCCAATGCCTGAGGTGTAGGAAACGCCTGGAACAGATCCGGCGTCACCTTATTTATGCGCTTATCTGTGCATTGGGCACTAAGGATAACCGCCACCAGCAGTTCGTACGGATTGGAATACTCCAATTCCGTCCGGGCCTGGGGACTGTGGGTCGTGAAATACGTTATAAAATGGTTAACTCGGTCCTTTCTTCGCATCCAATATTATTTGGACGTCAAATTAAAGGATTTTGAGTAATTCTTTATACGTTCAATAACGTTTTCAGAGGGCTCTTTAACAGCAGCATCCAGCTGATGCTTCATCGTAATCAGTTCTTTGTAAAGATCTTGCAATTCGGAATCGCACAATAAAACTTGTCCTAATTCCTCTGATTCTTCTTTTGTTAGTTCGTCATATACAAATTTGATTACATCATCTTGGGTAAATGTTTTGATCATAGGCGACTTTATGTTTGTTCATCTTCTTTCTAAGATTGATGAGCGCATACCTCATTCTTCCCAATGCTGTATTGATACTAACGTTTGTAGTTTCGGCAATTTCCTGGAAACTCATTTCCATGTAATGCCTCATGATCAATACCTCCCGTTGCGCTTCCGGCAACTCCCGGATCATTTCCCTGAGCCGCGAGTGCGTTTCCTTTCTTATTTGTGCGGATTCAAATGAATCCTCTGCGAACTCAAGTGTATTGAAAACCTTGCTGCCATCTTCAAGGATTACTGTCGGGTACCTTCGCTCCTTCCGGAAGTAATCAATTGCCATGTTGTGCGCTATGCGTGTGATCCATGGCAAAAACTTCCCTTCTTCATTGTACCGACCTGATTTAATGGTACGGATAGCTTTCACAAAAGTCTCCTGCAGGAGATCTTCAGCAATGTAATTATCCTTTACAATTAAATAAATAGTAGTGTAAACCCTTGATTTGTGACGATTGAGCAATTGTTCAAAAGCCTCTTCGTTACCTTCTCTGTAAAGTGACACCAACTTGCTGTCACTGATCTTTTTCTTCTTCTCCATTAAGTTCACGTTTTAGGTTAACGTAGAGATCTATATCATATTGTCAATGTTGGGTTTTATTGTGTGGAAAATCTAACTACAAGATTTCAAATGTATATAAATATCTCAATAATTTACAAAAAAAGTGCGATGAATTTTTTTTGATGTTGCTGAAAAGGCGTAAGATTTTTACAAATTATTAAGAACATTTTATTTTATTTAAGCCTTAAGTTAGAAAATTCTTTTATTACATTTCAGCACGAATAAAGTTGTTAGATACCTGGATTTATGAATCGTGTTATCAAGAGTCTTGAGAACCTGTCACCCGAATTAAAGAAGCTGCTTAAGAAGCGGTATCCCGACGGTTTTGAAGACAGTATTATGCGCATTACGAATGCAAAAAACGAGCCGATTTTTGTCGTGCCACTTGAAACAGATGATACAAATTATCTGATCAAAATTGCAGTCGTCAAAAACAGTGAAGGCGAATATGACCTGGATGTGGAGGATGATTCAATGGAAGGTGAGGATGATCCTGATTTTTCAATGGACGACGATGATTTTGATGATTAAATATTAGTTAACTGGATCTGCCGGAGGTCTTTTACTTCAGCTCATTTCTTTCTTTCCTTTTCTGCGTATCTTTGCGCCTTCATGGCGAAACACATCAAATTTTCTGAACAGGAGCTGGATGATTTAAGCCCACGCGAATACATCATCATCAAGGGTGCCCGGGTCAATAACCTGAAGAACCTGAGTGTCGCGATACCACGTAATAAAATGGTCGTAATTACCGGACTTTCAGGTTCGGGTAAATCCTCACTAGCTTTTGATACACTCTTTGCCGAAGGGCAGCGCATGTATGTAGAAAGCCTGAGTTCCTATGCACGCCAGTTTCTTGGGAGAATGGAGAAGCCCGAGGTTGATTACATCCGGGGTGTTTCTCCGGCCATTGCCATTGAGCAAAAAGTCAATACACGAAATCCGCGTTCCACAGTAGGGACCACCACGGAGATATATGATTACCTGAAACTTCTTTTCTCCAGAATTGGCGTTACCTATTCTCCCGTAAGCGGGGCAAGAGTCTCAAAGGATACAGTCACCGATGTGGTGGACTACATCAACAGCCTTGAAAAAGGAACCCGGGTAATGATCTCCTGTCCGCTTAAAATACATCGGAAACGTGACCTGGATCAGGAACTTACTGTGCTAATGCGCAAAGGATTTACCAGGATACTGGCCGGTGGTGAAGCCATATTTATAGAGGAAGCACTCGAAAACAAAAAACTGAAAGCCGATACTATTGAAATCCTGATAGACAGGACGGCGGTGGATGCGGATGATGAAGACCTCACATTCCGGCTGGCAGATTCTGTACAGACTGCCTTTTTCGAAGGTATGGGAGATTGTCTTGTTCATATACGGGAGGGAAATACCAGGAAATTCAGCGACCGGTTTGAAGCTGACGGACTTAAATTTGAAGAACCATCCGTAAATTTCTTTTCATTTAATAATCCATTCGGGGCTTGTCGCCGGTGCGAGGGCTTTGGAAAGATTCTCGGCATTGACGAGGATCTTGTTATCCCTGATAAGAGTCTGTCCGTGTATGAAGGGGCGGTAGCACCCTGGAGAAGTGAGCGCATGAAGCGATGGGTTGAGCCCTTACTGAAAAATGGTATACGATTTGATTTTCCAATTCATCGGCCGTTTAAAGACCTCACCGCAGAGGAGAAGGAATTGCTCTGGACAGGAAATGAATACTTTAAGGGGCTCAATAAGTTCTTCAGTCATCTCGAATCCAAAACACACAAAATTCAATACCGCGTTCTTTTGTCCCGGTATCGCGGGAGGACGGTCTGTCCGGATTGCCGGGGAACACGACTTCGGAAGGATGCATCGTATGTAAAAATCGATAATCATTCAATCACTGACCTGGTGCTGATGCCCGTTTCCCGGATTCGGGACTTTTTTAAAAACCTGGACGTTACGGATCATGACCGTAAGATTGCGGAACGCCTGATCCGGGAAATCGAATATCGACTGGAATTTATTGAAGAAGTTGGCCTGGGATATCTGACGCTTAACAGGATGACATCTACGCTTTCTGGCGGGGAATATCAGCGGATTAAGCTGGCTACTTCGCTTGGAAGTGCCCTGGTGGGTTCCATGTATATCCTGGATGAGCCAAGCATCGGCCTTCACCCGCGTGATACTGGCCGACTGGTCAGGGTTTTGCTGTCACTCCGTGACCTGGGCAATACGGTTATTGTTGTTGAACATGAAGAAGAAGTAATGAAACAGGCAGACCAGATCATCGATATTGGTCCGGATGCCGGAGTTCATGGCGGCGAACTGCTATTCCAGGGTGCGATTAGTGAGATAAATGGCGCAGATACACATACCGCTAATTTTCTGTCCGGAAGGGATGCCGTTCCTGTTCCGTCACACAGGCGTAAATGGAAAGACGCAATCCAAATCAAAGGAGCTCGTGAAAATAACCTAAAGAATGTGGATGTACGATTCCCCCTTGGTGTATTGACGGTGGTTACCGGGGTAAGCGGTTCAGGCAAGTCAACACTGGTCAAAAAAATTCTTTACCCGGCCGTGGGCAAATTGTTGGGTACGGTGAACGAACCCACCGGGAAATTTGACGATCTGTCGGGGGATTACCGTAAGGTGACCCAAATTGAATTTGTAGATCAGAATCCTATAGGGAAATCTTCCCGGTCAAATCCCGTGACCTATGTGAAAGCCTATGACGGAATAAGACAATTGTTTGCAGACCAGCCCTTGTCAAAACAGCGTGGATACAAGCCTGCACATTTTTCTTTCAATGTGGACGGCGGCCGTTGTGAAACCTGCCAGGGAGAGGGAGTAGTCAAGATTGAGATGCAATTTATGGCCGACGTCTATCTCACCTGTGAAAGCTGCAAAGGAAAACGGTTCAAACAGGAGGTTCTGGATGTCCAGTACAAGGATAAACATATCGCTGATGTCCTTGAGATGACGGTTGATGAAGCCTTGTCCTTTTTTGAGGATAAACCACCTGTTTATAACAAACTCAGGCCGCTTGCTGATGTGGGGCTTGGTTACATCGGCCTCGGACAGTCTTCAAATTCGCTTAGCGGCGGAGAAGCTCAGCGGGTTAAGCTAGCCTTTTACCTCGGTAAGAATACCAGGAATAATAACGATCACATACTTTTTATTTTTGACGAGCCCACAACAGGCCTTCATTTTCATGATATCAACAAGCTGATGGATTCCATCAACGCCCTGATCGACCAGGGTAACAGCGTGCTTATCATCGAACATAACATGGAAGTGATCAAAACAGCTGACTGGATCATTGACCTTGGGCCGGAAGGAGGTGATGAGGGCGGACATGTATGTTTTGCAGGTACTCCGGAGGAAATGACCAGCCTGGACAATAATTATACTGCCGGTTATCTGCGTGAAAAGCTGTCAGTCGGATAACCAGGCCCTCTTATCTTTTTTTTACTGGATAATCGGCATGCAATCCATTTCTTAGCACGTTTTCAGACGGTTACCATGTACCTCTGTACGTTATTTATTAACGTAATTGATGAAGATGTCTAAGGCCTTAACATTTATTCTGCTGTTTCTGACGTCGATTGGCGGCTTATACGGGCAGGAAGGAAATTATCCTGTATCCCACTTCAGCACCACTGGAGAGCTGGCGGAAATCTATCCTCATCAGATGATTCAGGATCGTCACGGGATGATCTTTATTGCCTGTAATCAGGGGGTGATCAGGTTTGACGGAAGTCAATGGGAAAAGATCCAGACACCAACTTCCGTATTCAGTCTTTCCTACTATGGCGGTCGAATTTATACTGCCGGACCCACGGGTTTCGGACTTCTTGAAAGAGGAACTCAAAAAACCTGGAAATATACCCCGCTGCATGACGCAGATCAAGGGGCGGGCATCACCGAGATGAAAATTGAAAATGGACGGCTGGTCGGACTAGGTGAACATGGATTGTCAGTTCTCAATTTGAAAAATCATCATTATCAGAAGATCAGCTTGCCTGGTAACGGTATGCCGCACAGGCTGATCAGTTTCAAGAATGATTTGTACGTCACAAGTAACAGCGGAAGTCCATGGCGTTTAGTGAATGATTCCACTGTGGAAACTGCTACGGACAACATGCTTGCCGGCCTCGAATTTCTTTCAAAGGCCCCTGCCGGTGATGTATATATCGGAGGATCCGGTACGGGAGAAATCATTATCTATAATCAGCGGTTTAAAAAAATAAACTGGCATCTGGATGATCCGGCTGACCTGGAATATCTCCGTGAAAGTGAAGTTACCGATGCCGCGTGGGTCAGTGATTCACTTGTTGCCTTGTCTTCCCTTAAAGGAGGGGTCATCTTCATTCAGCCATTTAAGGGAACGATCAATAAAATTGTAAATGCAAGTTCGGGCTTGCCTGATAATGAGGTCTTTGAAATCCTGGCGGATGATAACCGATCCGTCTGGGTGGCTCATGATAAGGGGATTTCCCGGATTTCGCCCTACCTGCCCTATCGCACTTTTGAGCAGTATCCGGGACTCGAAGGAAATATCCTGTCCATCAAACGCCATCGGGGCCAAATGTATGTAGGTACCACCGAGGGGCTTTTTCATCTGAAGAGAATTGAACGGGTAAAAAAAGTACGGGTAAGGAAGACCGGTGCTGAACAAGAAACAAATTCCGGATTCTGGAAGAAAATCTGGCCGTTCCGAAAGAAACAGACTGCGCCGAAATTCAAACACGAATTGCAATCTGTGAATTACGTATTCAGTAAAGTAGATGGTCCGGCGTCAAAGGTGTTTAATCTTACCAACTATGATCATCAGCTCCTGGCAGCAGGACTGGACGGATTGTTTCTCATCAATGGATCCGGTACAAGGCAGCTTACAGGGATTCCGGTGCGATATGCGCATTATTCTCCCTGGCGTGACCTGATTTATATTACTGCCTATGATGGAGGAGTTTATTCACTTCCTCCCCGGGCAGGTTCGAAACCGCAGCCGGTATTTCTGCCTGGCAATGAGCCCATATCCTATCTGTTTGAGGATAACAGGGGAAACATGTATTTCTGCGGAGTTAATACGCTCTTTAAAGTACCCAGGAAATCTGTTAACGAAGCAGTGGAGATCTCTCACATCGCCAATCCGTTTTATGAGGAAACATATGGTTTTGTTCGTTCTGATACTGTCTTTTTCCTGCACAAGGCGTCCGGAGATACCTCACGGAGTATGATCGCGTCCTTTAAAGGAAGTAAAGTGGAATTCAGTCACCAGAATATTCATGATGTTATACCGGGAGAAAATGGGGTAATATGGGTTCATAATAATGAAAACTGGCAACCAATGGGTCCTGGAGCCGGCCCTACCATCCCGGACTTATCCGTATTTAAAAACGCTACCTACATTTCTGTGGATAATGAACGCATGGGTAAATGGATCATCACTGGCGAAAAAAGTCTTTTTTTCCTTGAGAATGAATCTCTGCTGCGCTGGGAGCCACCTCATTCCGTGTTTTTATACCAGGTAAGATCAGGAGGAGAATGGCTGGATCCATCTGAGGAATTGGTCATGGAGCAGGAATCGGGTAATGTAAACTTCATATTCTCCCAGGCTGAATTTACCAATATGGTCGATCTGCAATATCAATACTATGTCGAAGGATTGAATGAAAACTGGAGTGAATGGTCTGAGAAATACAGAGACATAGATTTTTCCTACATCCCGGCGGGTAGCTATACCCTGCATTTCCGATCAAGGAATTCGCTCGGACAAGTGGAAACGCTGCCTCCGGTTTACTTTAAAGTACTCGCACCCTACTGGAAACAGCCATGGTTTTATCTGGTGGAATTTGCGTTTATCGGATTAATGTTACTTATTTCTGTAAGGATGAAGGCTATGGGGTACAAATATCAACTCATGAGCCGGTTACTTGCACTGCTGACACTGATCATAATCATTGAACTGATTCAGATTCTGGCAGAAAGCAAGTTAGAAACAGAAACATCACCCGTGGTTGATTTTGTTATTCAAGTAATCATCGCAATAATTGTATTGCCGGTGGAAGAAATTTTACGGAAATATATTTTCAAGGAAAAAAATGTTAAAGTATCCGAATTCTTTGCCCTCCGGGAAGCTCAGCGACGCAAACGCAGAAAGCTTGCCCTCAAAACCGTTGCCGATTCAGAAACTGCTGATAAGTAGCCTCCTGCTTTCCATTCTGTTTATTTTCTCCTTTAGTTCCTGTTCCGAAAGAGCGGAAACCGATACTGAAGAAACAGTATCTGTTGCCAATCCGCCGGCCGACGGCTTCAACGAAGCTGAATCTGATCCGAAAGCCATCGCCATGGCCGACAGCATCATGGAGGCGATGGGGGGAAGAAAAGCATGGGACAGCCTTCGCTTTGTTTCATGGGATTTCTTTGGTGCCCGCAAGCTACTTTGGGATAAACAAACGGGACGGGTACGCATTGATTTCAAGAATGCGGACAGAACCTACCTGGTCGATATAGATGACCTGACGGGAAAGGTTTGGGAAGACAGTATGGAAATAACCAACCCGGATACCTTGCGTGACAGGCTGACCATGGCCCGGAATATCTGGATCAATGATTCGTACTGGCTCTTTATGCCGTTTAAATTAAAGGACAGCGGAGTGACCCTTACGTATGCAGGAACGGACACAATGATGACCGGAGAGCCGGCTGAAGTCCTTCAGCTGACGTTTAATGGAGTTGGCGTTACGCCTGACAACATGTATAAGGTATATGTAAATCCCCAGGATCATCTCGTTTACCAATGGGCCTATTATCAAAGTGCGCAACAGGACAGTGCCTCGGCCATCTGGCCCTGGGACAATTACCGGGAATACCAGGGGGTAATGTTGTCAGCAGACCGTTCTGACAAACGTGGTCCCGGGGATGTTCACGTGTACGAACAGGTTTCGGATAAGGCATTTGAATCATTCGATGATCCTGAGATTTATTAAAGGCTAGAGGAGTGAATGGGACACGGTCATAATCACCAGCATCATCATGACAATGGAAAAGTAAGTCATGGAAAGGCGTTTGCCATTGGTATTGGCCTGAATGTGATTTTCGTGATCATTGAAGTGGTCTATGGATGGCTGGCAAATTCTTCCGCGCTCCTCGCCGATGCAGGACATAACCTGAGCGATGTTTTCGGGCTTGTCTTTGCCTGGCTTGCGGCCTGGCTTGCGAGCAAAAAACCTTCGGAACGCTATACCTATGGATTGCGTAAAACCACCATTCTTGTTTCGGTGCTGAATGCCCTCCTGCTGTTCGGTGCCTCCGGAGCTATACTTTACCATGCGATTCAAACATTGAAAAGCGGTCAGTCTGTAACCGGTGAGACGATTATATGGGTTGCAGCAGTGGGGATTGTAATCAATACGGCCACCGCGCTGCTGTTTATACGGGGTCAGAAGGATGATCTTAATATCCGCGGTGCCTTTCTGCATATGGCTGCCGATGCCGCGGTTTCACTCGGGGTGGTGGTTGCCGGATTACTGGTCAGCTTTACCGGACGCAACTGGATCGACCCTGTCACGTCGTTTATCATCGTCGTGGTCATTATCTGGGGAACCTGGAAATTGTTCAGAGATTCCCTCAGACTGGCGCTGGATGCGGTGCCCAGGGGAATAAATCTTGATGAAGTGAAAGAATTCCTGTCAGATCAGCAAGGTGTTGAGGACGTTCATGACCTGCACATCTGGGCGATGAGTACCACGAGGAACGCACTTACCGTACACCTGGTCATCCCGGGCGGAAACACCGACGAGTTCCTCTTTGATATCCGGGATAAACTCAGAGATAAATTTGATATTGAACATTCCACGATTCAGGTGGAAAAATCCCGTCAGGATGATGCCTGTACCCCTCAATGCCTTTAAGTTTGGTTGTAGATAGTGGTCAAATAAGCTACCTTTGAAACATACAAAAAACAGTCATGGAGATCAAAGAATATATTGAAGGGCACAAGAGCAGATTTATTGACGAACTCCTCGATTTACTTCGGATTCCTTCTGTCAGTGCTGACAGAAAATTTAAGGAAGATGTGGTCAATGCTGCCCGGTATGTGCGCAAAAGCCTGGAAGAAGCAGGTGCAGATAAAGCAGAGATTTGTCACACGGACGGACATCCGATTGTTTACGGGGAAAAAATTATCAGTGCCGATCTTCCAACGGTACTTGTGTACGGGCATTATGATGTACAGCCCGCAGACCCTTATGAATTGTGGGATTCGCCGCCATTCGAGCCGGTAGTCAAGAATGACAAAATATATGCACGCGGGGCATGTGATGATAAAGGACAGTTTTACATGCACATCAAAGCGTTTGAAACACTAATGAGCACCAATTCGCTTAATTGTAATGTTAAATTCATGATTGAGGGAGAGGAAGAAGTTGGTTCCTCGAATCTGGATGTTTTTGTCCGGGAGAATACTGACAAGCTGGCGTGTGATGTAATCCTGATCTCAGATACGGCCATGATTTCCATGGAGCACCCATCAATTTGTGTCGGCCTGAGGGGACTGAGCTACCTTGAAGTTGAAGTTACCGGTCCTAACCGTGATCTTCATTCCGGCGTATACGGCGGGGCAGTTGCCAATCCTGTTAATATCCTATGTGAGATGATTGCCTCATTGCACGATGATAAAGGTCGTATTACTGTTAAAGGCTTTTATGATAAAGTACAGGATTTAAGCCAGGAGGAACGAGAGGCTCTGAATAAAGCACCTTTCGACCTGAATGAGTACAAGCGTGACCTTGATATAAATGAAGTGCACGGGGAAGACGGATATACTACCATTGAACGAACGGGTATCCGTCCAACACTTGATGTCAACGGAATCTGGGGAGGATATACAGGAGAAGGAGCTAAAACCGTATTGCCTTCCAAAGCGCATGCGAAGATATCCATGCGCCTGGTGCCAGACCAGGACTCGGCTGAGATCACCCGACTGTTCACTGACCATTTTACCTCACTTGCTCCGGAAAGTGTGAAGGTGCGTGTTACTCCGCATCACGGCGGACAACCAGCCGTTACACCAACCGATTCGGAGGCGTATGCTGCTGCTAGTGCTGCCTGTGAGGAGGTATTTGGCAAAAAACCAATTCCCACCCGGGATGGTGGTAGTATTCCCATAGTATCACTTTTTAAAAATGAGCTTGACTCAGAAACTGTGTTGCTTGGTTTCGGACTGGACAGTGACGCAATTCATTCTCCAAATGAGCACTATGGTTTAAAAAACTATTTTCTGGGCATTGAAACAATTTGTCATTTTTATCGCCAATTTGGGAATAAATAACCCGTTCAATGCGTTCTATCCCTTGTAAGTGAATATCATTTAAAAATTTTATGGTGAAACGTCTGATTGTTTTCCTGTTCATACTTGCGGCTTTTACCGGCAGATCGTTTGGACAGGTCCTTGAGACTGCCACCTGGAACAACCAGCCAGGTACGCTCGAAGCAGAAATCGGGGATGAAATAGAGCTTATCTTTAAAGCCACAATTGACCCTGACTGGTATTTGTATTCAAGCGATTTTGATCCCGATTGCGGTCCGATCGTTGCTTCTTTTAGTTTTCAGGAGAATGATACATATGAGCTGGTTGGTGACCTGAGGGCGATAAACGCCACGGAGAAATATGATGATATTTTTGAGTGCACGGTCAGGATTTTTAAAGGGACGGGTGAATTTCGTCAGACCGTAAAAATACTTGCTACTGACCCTGAGATCCGCGGGTCTTATGAATACCAGACTTGTTCGGATATTGATGGTAAGTGTATAAATTTTGATAAGGACTTTGCCTTCACCAATTTTTCAATTTCAGGAGAATCCGAACCTGTTCCTGAAGAGTCGGATACAGGCCAGGGGGTTAAGGACCAGCCGTCCGGGAATATCGAAAAGGAAGAATCCCGGCCCGTAATAGAAATTCCGGATACAACAACTCAAACTCCGGTATCCATATCTGCCGGCTCATCTGAATCAGGTAGTACGCCAGTCTCTGATGCAAGTGAAAGTTCGCAGGAGGTAAACGGTCCCATCCTTGATGAAACACTGTTTGATGATGGTGCTCAGGTAAAAGAAAAGCAGACGTTATTGCTCTTTATGGCAGTGGCCTTCCTCGCAGGGCTAACTGCGCTGTTAACACCATGTGTGTTTCCAATGATTCCGATGACCGTAACCTTTTTTACAAAAAAGGGAGGGGCATCACAGGCATTTATATACGGATTGTCAATCATCCTGATTTATACCATTATTGGATCCGCGGTCGCTCCTTTAATGGGTCCTGAAACCGCCAATGATCTGGCAACCGAATGGTTACCAAATATCATTTTCTTCCTGGTTTTCATCATTTTTGCCCTTAGCTTTTTCGGTTTATTTGAGATTACCCTGCCGAGTTCATTTGTCAATGCCATGGATAAAAAGGCGGATAAAGGTGGGCTGATCGGTGTTTTCTTTATGGCATTCACGCTGGTACTGGTTTCATTTTCATGTACCGGGCCGATCGTAGGATCAATCCTGGTGGCCTCCGCCGGCGGGGAATTCCTGAAACCCATAATGGGTATGTTTGCCTTTTCACTGGCATTTGCCATACCATTTACGCTATTCGCGATTTTTCCTAAATGGCTCAGTAACCTGCCAAAATCCGGCGGATGGTTAAATTCGGTGAAAGTTGTACTTGGATTTATCGAGCTGGCACTCGCCTTTAAATTCCTGAGTATAGCTGATCAGGCGTATCACTGGGGCTTACTTGACCGCGACATTAATATTGCTATATGGATAGTGATATTTACCTTGATGGGATTCTATCTCCTGGGCAGGCTCCGGTTGCCTCATGACAGCAAGGTTGAGCATGTCAGCGTTCCGCGACTGATCCTGGCTATGATTACCTTTACATTCGTATTGTACCTGATCCCCGGTTTATGGGGGGCTCCGCTTAAAGCCCTGGCGGGATATCTGCCCCCGATGTATACGCACGATTTCGATCTGGTATCAGGAAACGAGGAAGAAGCAGAGGTTTATTCCAATTGTGAACCGCCTAAATACGCAGAATTTCTCCATTTGCCTCACGGATTAAGCGGTTATTTCGATTATGAACAGGCACTGGCATGTGCACGGAAACAGGACAAACCCCTGTTTATCGATTTTACCGGTCATGCCTGTACAAATTGCCGTGAAATGGAGGCCGTAGTTTGGTCTGATCCGGCTGTATTGCGTCGCTTAAGAGAGGATTATGTGGTAGTCGCTCTTTATGTGGACGATAAAACGGAATTGCCTGAATCAGAATGGTATACGTCTTCCTATGATGAAAAGCAAAAAATTACTATCGGGAAACAGAATGCAGATCTGCAGATCCGGCGACTGAATAATAACGCACAGCCTTTTTATGTTTTGCTGGGGAGTGACGAAAAGGTGCTGGTTCCACCGCTGGGCTATGAAAAGAACGTTGAGACCTTTATTGATTTCCTTGACAAAGGCTCGTCAGTTTACCAATCAAGGTATCCTGAAAGTACCCCCTGATCATAGGTCCCTTAACGGATCCGGGTGAAGGAAAGTAAATCCCAGATCTTTAATAAGTTTACCGGAATCCACGATTTTATATGAATTATCCCCTGAATCTTTACTGAATTCGGGCAACGGTAACCCAGCGGCCGCTGCCGCTTTTGTGTAAAATTCCTGTCTTTCCGGATGTTCCGGAGCCACTACATTATATATACCTGATTTTTTATGCACTACAAACGTCTGTATGGCTCTGGAAATATCTTCCTGATGAACCAGATTGACAGGTGCCGTCCCGTTTTTTATCCCTGATTTCCCCGAAAGAAATCTACCCGGGTGGCGATCCGGACCGTACAGTCCGCCGGGCCGAAGAACCGTAGTCGGTGCAAATTCGGAGATTTGTTCTTCCAAAGCCAGCATGTCGAGGCCTGAATGCGGGGACTTCTGGTGTACCGCGTCTTTTTCTGTAACCAGACGGTTATTATTTGGATAGACGGCGGTTGAACTGATATATATTATGTGGTTTGGCTTGTTTTCTTTCCACGCGAATGTAAGAGACTGTGCATTATCAGCAAGTGCCCGGGGGGTTAAGCTGATAATTAGTGTTTCCGCATGCATGAATTCCTCCGGAAATTTTTGATCAGGGTTACCTAAATCGATTTTGAAGGGCCGGATACCAGCTGCTTCAAGTTCAGACAGCCTTACTGAAGTGGTGGTTGAGCCGTAAACACGGTATCCCTGCTCCGTCAGCAACTTAGCCGCTGCTGTACCCAGCCAGCCACATCCCAGTATCGCAATGGTATTTTTTTTCATTTTTCATAAAGTTGACAGAATGATCGATGAATATCAGGTATTATCGATTGAATTTTGGATTATTTCTTACTTATTACGTATAATTTGCACTATAAATGCTTCTTTGCAGTTACTTATAAAGTACATTGGATTTTTTTAACTAAATCTGCTCATGTCAAGAAAACTCTTAGCCGTATTAACAGGAATTATTATTACTGCAGGAATCTATTTTGCCATCCCGGCATTTCATGATTCTGCAGAGATCGAGGCGCCGGTTCAGAAAGCTGAAGCCATGGTAGTGACTGATTCTGTAATTGCCGAGCCTAAATTGCTTTATGGTTTCGAAATTGACTCCAAACTGGTTATTGAAGAAAAAGTAAAGCGTAATCAGAATATTTCGGAAATCCTTTCAAATTATAATGTAAGCTCAGAGACGATCTATCATCTTGCCCAGCGTTCGAAAGATATATTTGATGTACGTAAAATTGCCACCAATAAAAAATACTTTCTGATCTGTGATCAGGATTCCATGAAAACGGCCCGGGCAATGGTTTATGAGCATAACCCGATCGAATACGTGGTGTTTAACCTGGGGGATAGTGTTTTCGTCGAAAAGAAAGCCAAGGAAGTTAAGGTAATGGAGCGGACCGTCGCTGGAGTGATCGAAAGCAATCTCTCCATGACCATGCAGTCCTTAGGGCTTTCACATGAGCTAACCAATGAGTTCGTGGATGTCTTCGGATGGCAGGTTGATTTTTTTGGCCTGCAGAAAGGAGACAAATTCAAGCTGATCTATGAAGATAAACTGGTGGAGGATCAGTCAGTCGGAATCGGGGATATTAAAGCAATTTATTTTCAGCATTACGGAACAGACATGTATGCCTTTGTCTATGATCAGGGCAACGGAATCGATTATTTCGATGAAGAGGGGAACAGTCTTAGAAAGGCACTGCTGAAATATCCGCTGGAGTTTACACGGATCAGTTCGAGGTATTCAGGAAGCAGATATCATCCTGTTCAGAAACGTTATAAAGCGCACCGGGGCACTGATTTTGCAGCCCCCAGGGGTACGCCGATACGTGCGGTAGGTGATGGCATTATCCTGGAAGCTCAGTACAAGAAATACAATGGTAATTATGTCAAGCTAAAGCATAATTCCACATATACCACGCAGTACCTGCATATGTCCAAAATAGCTTCCGGCGTACGTTCCGGAACCCGTGTGAAGCAGGGACAGATCATTGGATATGTTGGTAGTACCGGTCTCGCCACAGGAAATCATTTGTGCTATCGTTTCTGGAAGAATGGAGTTCAGGTGGATGCACTTAAAGTTGATTTGCCGCCGTCGGAACCAATCAAAGAGGATGCCCGTGAAAGTTATTTCATCCAGCGCGACGACTTGATGGAACAGCTGGATCAGATTGATATGCCCGAGGAAAATAACCAGGTGGTGGCAAGTCTGAAATAAAAAGAAATCTTAACACATCGGAATAGCAAGGCAATATTTGTCTTGCTATTTTTGTTTATAGAGTATGCGATTATGGCTCACCGTATTATTCATATCGATACTGACCGGTGGCAGTTACGGGCAGCGTGTATCGCTTGTGCTCAGTGGTGGCGGAGCCAAGGGACTGGCTCACATCGGAGTTCTTAAAGCGCTTGAAGAAAATAATATCCCTGTTGACAATATTGTTGGCACCTCCATGGGCGGCGTTATTGCCGGATGTTATGCGGCCGGTTATTCTCCCGATAAGATTGAACACCTGATTCTTTCAAGAGAATTCCTGGATTGGGTAAGCGGAGAGATTGATCCGGAATACAAGTATTATTTTTACGAGGGCACCATAAGGCCTGCCATTGTATCGGCCGAATTCTCACTGGACTCCACCATGCACGCAGCAATGACCTCGAGTCTGGCCAGTGACCTTTCGCTCAATTTTGCACTGGCCGACAGGCTGGCGCAGCCGGGTCAGATAGCTAAATATGATTTTGACAGCCTGTTTGTTCCTGCAAGGATTGTGGCCTCTGATATTTTTACACAGACCGAGGTAGTCCTTGATTCAGGGTCCCTTGCCACAGCACTTCGGACATCCCTTTCAGTTCCCTTTTTTTACAAACCGATACGAATCAAGGGAAAATACCTGTTTGACGGGGGGATCTATAATAATTTTCCGGTGGATGTTGCCAGCCGGGAATTTGAGCCGGATGTTATAATAGGGGTGAATGTTTCCTCCAAGGTGTATAAGGAATATCCTTACCAGGAAGACGACCGCTTGCTTCAGCGTTCGTTGCTCTTCATGCTTCTGGATAAATCAGACCCGTCAGTGATTCCAGAGCATGGGATTTACCTTGAGCCGGACCTTGGTGGATATGATGCATTTGATTTCAGAAAGGCCCGGGCATTGATCGATAGTGGTTATCAGGCTACCATCCGCAATATGGATGAGATCCGGGCAAAAATCGGGCGGCGTGTTACCTGCGACGAATTGACAGACAAAAGAAATGAGTTTAATGACAGAAACATCCCGCTTCGGTTCCGGGACATAGAATTTCATGGGTTCAACTCAAAACAAAGAAAATACCTGACCCGATTATATGGACTAAACAACAAAGAGACGCTTACGTATGAGGAATTGAAGCGCGGATATTTTAAGATGGTATCCGAACCGTTCTTCCGGACAATATATCCGGACATTGTTTATGATAATGAATTGGAAGCGTATACGCTTCATCTTTACGGGCGGCCACGCAGCAATCTGACTGCGCATGTCGGTGGTGTAATTGCATCCAGAAATATCAGCCAGGCCTACCTCGGCACGGAGTATTACTACTTCGACAATTATTTATTAAAACTGGGACTGGACGTGTATGCCGGTAGCTTCTATAAGTCTGCGCGCTTCAGCAGCCGGATAAATCTTTCTTCCTTTAAGCCGGTGTATCTGGAGCCTGAGCTTGTATTTAACGATTGGGATTATATTGACACAGACGATATATTTTTCAAGGACAATGATCCGACTGTGCTTAACATGACTGATCGTCGTTACACACTGAATATTGGGTTTCCGGTAACGAATAAATTCAAGGGTGTAATTCACGGCAGCTGGTTAAATAATGACAATGATTTCAGTAACAGCGGGCCCGTAACTTCGATCGATACCCTGGATTATCAGAAATTGAAAGGATTTCGATTTGGCTTTGAACTTTCCGGAAATACACTCAACCGGCGCCAGTATGCGAATCAGGGCCGGCTGGTCAATCTGTCACTCGATTATTTTCAAATGGAAGAGCAGTATTTACCGGGATCGACTGCCATGGGCGATACGGAGGTAATTTCAGATCACCAGTGGTTCAGGGTTAAAGGGACGATCGAACAATACTTCAAAAAAGGGAAATACAGCACCGGGTATATTGCGGAAGGGGTGATATCAAACCAGCCGTATTTTAGTAATTACATGGCATCTCTTATTAATGCACCTGCCTTTTACCCGATGCAGGACAGTAAGACCCTGCTGTTGCAGAATTTCCGGGGATTTAACTATGTGGCAGGAGGGATACGAAATGTTTTTACGTTGAATAACTTATTGGACATCCGGGTTGAAGCTTACGTGTTCAAGAATTTTGAGCACTTCATCCGACGAGATGATCAGCCTGATCCCGGTTTTGAATTTAATGATGACGTTTCACTGGCCGGAACCGCCGGCCTGGTAATGCATACCCCGCTTGGCCCTGTGAGCCTCAGTGCCAATTATTACGATGATAAGGAAAACCAGTTTGGAATACTCTTACATTTAGGCTTTTTGCTGCATGGTGATAAGTCATTGGAATAAAGATCGTTCTCCATTACTATCTTAACAATTAAATAACTGTGGCGTTAGGAATATTGATTTCATTTCCTGTCATTGTTATGATTATAAAATTTAGTTAGATTTACTAAATCTTCATTCCTTGTCTATAAAACAACAAACCGACTGCGATGAGAATACTTTTAACTGGTTTACTTATTTCTTTAGCCTTAGGTGTTTCTGCCCAAACCGTGCAATGGGCATCCCGGGTAATTGACTTTTCTTCCGAGCTGACCCCGGTTCAGTATTCAGCCCAACAAATTCTTGGTAAGCCAAATGTTATGCCGGCCGGAGGTGAAAGTGCAAATGCATGGACACCGGAGCGGGCGAATAAGAAGGAGTTTATACGAGTAGGGTTTGACCGGGCCATAAAGATCCGTCAGGTGGCCATCGCAGAATCGTTCAATCCTAGTGCGCTGTACCGTATTGTTGCGATTGACAATAACGGACAGGAACACGAGCTAAACACATTTAGTCCGCGTGCGGTACCACTGAATGGTCGTATGCTGAACGTAATTATTGAAGAAACCTCTTATGAAGTGGCCGCTATCCAACTGGAATTTGACGGAGCTGCGGTTCCTGAATATTATAGTATTGATGCAATTGCCATTTCAGATTCGAATATTCCGATTGTCGCAGAGGTAAAAGTAACAGAGGGACTGAACCCGGAATTATACAAAGAACGGCTAAGCGAAAATGTAAACAGTGCTTACAAGGAGTATAAGCCACTATTATCCCCTGACGGGCAGACGCTTTATTTCTCCCGTAAAAACCACCCGGAAAATATGGGGGGTGTGAATGATGAGGAAGATATCTGGTATTCAGAGCTTGATGAAAACGGAGAATGGCAGCTCGCAAAAAACATGGGGCCAGAGCTCAATAATGACGATCCCAACTTCATTAGTTCGGTCACACCCGATGGTAAATCTGTTATACTGATTCTGGGTAATCGTTACAACGATAATGGTAAAATGACTGCCGGGGTTTCAATGAGTCATAATACTTCAGGAAAATGGTCCAAGCCCGTTTCGCTGAATATCGAGAATGAATACAATTATGCCGACAGGGCTAATTTCTATATGGCCAATAACAGGAAGACCCTCCTGATGTCGGTTCATCGTGATGAAACACAGGGAGGCCGTGACCTGTATGTGAGTTTTCTCCAGGAAGACAGCATATGGTCAGAGCCGCTGAACCTCTCTGACATGGTCAACACGGCTGGTGAGGAAACTGCTCCTTTCCTGGCACCGGATGACAAAACACTTTACTTTTCATCCAATGGATACAGCGGATTTGGTGGCAGCGATATCTATGTGACACGACGACTTGATGATTCATGGACAAATTGGTCGGAACCTGAAAACCTGGGTCCAACGATCAATTCACAGTATGAGGACTTATTCTTTAATATTCCGGGGAATAGTGATTTTGCATATTATTCGCAAGGGGTAACTGAGGATGATCTGGATATTTTCAGGGTGGCTATGCCATTGTTCAAGCGTCCGGAACCTGTACTGGTTGTAAATGGCAAGATTCTTGATTCCAAGACAAATCAGCCAGTGGAGGCCCAAATCATTTATGAACGACTCTCTGATGGTGAAGAAATAGGAATCACGATATCCAACCCGGCAACGGGAGAATACGAAGTAATGCTTCCTTCCGGTGAGTTATATGGAATCCGGGCAGATGCTGAGAATTATGTGTCTGTAAATGAAAATCTTGACTTGAGGAATTTTGAAGATGAGGACAGAACCACGGTTACCAAGGACCTGTTTTTAGTACCAATAGAAAAAGAAGCAACCATTGTTCTTAACAACGTTTTCTTTGACTTTGACAAAGCTGTTTTGAAATCGGAATCATATCCTGAATTGAACAGGGTGGCAGAGTTGATGAAAGATCGTCCTTCTTTGACCATTGAAATTGCCGGTCATACAGACTCAACCGGACCCGAAGCTTATAATATGGGCTTATCGGAACGCCGGGCAGCAGCTGTAGCTGATTACCTGAGAAAGCAGGATATAAGCACCGAGCGTTTAATGGTGAAGTATTTTGGAGAAGCTCAACCGGTGGAAACAAATACTACTGTTGAAGGAAGAAGAAAGAACAGAAGGGTTGAATTCAAAATTGTCAATGACTAATGAACGATATAGCGGAGGTCTTAACCGGATAATTAGCCTGTTATTGTTACTGGCGTTGTTGCCTGTTGCATTACATGCTCAGGTGGCTTATTCCGACAGCAGCTATTCCATGTATAAAGGCATTATCGTTGACGCGTCGACCAAAGAGCCTGTTCGTGCCATGGTGACCTTCGAAAGCATGCCGTACGGGAGCACCATCGGGGTGGTATCCGGAAGTAGTGTTGAGATTCCGATGGCCCATCGCAGGGATTACGTACTGACGGTTGAAGCGGAAGGGTATTCCTCAATTATTACAACGATAAAAGCATCAGAAGTACTTCAATCTCCTGAAAAGACATTCGAACTCGTTCCACGGCAGCTTAAATCACTGATTCGCCTGGACAAACTCATATTTGCACAAGGCCAGGCGACCATTACCGAAGAATCGTACAGCGAACTCGATGAATTGGTTGCCATGCTTCAGCGAAACAGAAATATGGTTATTCAGCTTGAGGGACATACTGATTTCCGTGGTAATGCCAAGGAAAACATGAAATTGTCCCAGCGCAGGGTGGAGGCAGTTAAAGACTACCTTGTTTCCAAAGGAGTAAATAAAAACCGGATCAAAACCGTCGCCTTCGGGGGTGAGAATCCGCTGACTACTTCCAGTGATGCAGAATCCCGCAGTCGTAACCGTCGTGTTGAGGTGCGTATTATCCAGCAATAAATAGTTCAGAATTAATTACAGCGCGGCCGTGATGACTCCGTTGTTAAGGAACTGGGTCAGCTTGAGAAGATATTGCTGCCTTGTTTCTTCAGACAGCGATTGGTCATAGACAAGTACACGTGCCAGGTGTTTTCCATACTCCCTGAACCGTTCGGCATCATCATATATTCGTGCTTTTTCCAGTTGGTCTATGGCAGAAATGATCTCACCTTCGTTAAGTGCAGCTACCGAAGCATTGAAATACTGAAGTCCCGTCAATCTCACAAGGCTCATAAAATTTCTGTCAGTTTGCAGCGTAAGATATCCTTCTGAAAGGGACTGATTTCTGGTGTTTATCTCATCAATCCGCTCAATAATGTCATCTTCTTTCGTGATAAGTCCGTTTACAGGATCCGTAGTTTCAAGCATAATCCGGCCATTCTCATATTCTGCAATCAGATAAATATGGTAATCCGTTTCAACCACCTCAAATTTAATATCGAATTCATTGAGCAGTAGTGCATACATGATTGTTGCACTCAGGCAGTCATAATTACCGGTTTCCAGCATATGAGAAAATGAAGAATAGTTACGGTAATTTTTAAGGAATTTCTTGTGGGTCTTGTAATACAGCTGTGTGATGAACATGTCTTCATCCATGCCTTTATCACGTTTCTTAGTCATTTCAGCCACATATTCGCTGAATTGAGCTTTCCATTCCACGGGAGAATTATCATTCTGGTAGTTAACGGATAACTGAAGCATGAATGGGTCAATATCGTTTCCGTCCAGCATCTGCCGGATTATTTCGCGTTCAAAATCCGAATCAATAGAATTATTGGACGGAATGGTTCCCTGGCTCATTACGTGGGAAGAAAAAAATACTAATGCCCATATAAAAAATAACGTCCTCTTCATGTCCTTCTCTTTTCGTAACATTAAGTTAACATAGAATTAATATATAAACAACAGTTGTTAACATATAGTTAACATTTGTACTGTTTTAATGGAAAAAGAGCTGAACGAAATTAATTTCTCTTCCAGCGCCTGATTTAGTAACTTCATGTATGGCAGAAACTATTGAAATACAGGAAGTTTATGAACTTCAGAAAAGGAAGTCGCTGAGTCTTCGCACTGAGGATCCGGATGAAAGGAAATTACGGCTCACCAGGCTCCAGCAATGGATAGAAGAGCACCTGGTCCTTATACAGGACGCGTTATACGCTGACTTCAGAAAAGCAGAAATGGAAGTCAATCTTTCAGAGATTTACCCGACACTTTCGGAAATAAGGCTGGCAAACGCTAAACTTCAGGAATGGGCATATCCGAAACAGGTTAAATCTCCCTCCTCGTTCATGGCGGCAACCTCGCAGATACACTACGAGCCAAAAGGTACAAGCCTCATCATTTCTCCGTGGAATTATCCATTTTTTCTATCAGTCGGGCCGTTGGTCAGTGCCCTGGCAGCAGGCAATACTGCCATACTGAAACCTTCCGAATTTTCACCTAATACATCCCGCCTACTCCGTCAAATGGCTGAGGAAATTTTTGATCCGGCGGAAGTAAGTGTATTCACAGGCGACGTTTCAATAGCAAAGGATTTACTTGAACTGCCGTTTGATCATATTTTCTTTACGGGAAGTACAGAAACCGGCAAAAAGATAATGCAGGCAGCCGCTAAGAACCTTTCTTCGGTCACCCTGGAACTCGGGGGTAAGTCACCTGCCATAGTCAGTGCTTCCTCGTCTCCTTCGGAAGCAGCCGAGCGTATTGCCTGGGGCAAACTTCTTAACGCCGGACAAACCTGCGTGGCGCCGGATTACGTTCTGGTACATTCCTCGTTACGCGATGAATTCATACGGGAATATATTTTCTATGTCCAGAAACTTTACGGACGTGGCGGGGAGAAATTCCAGGAAGGCGGTGATTATGCCCGGATTATCGATGAGAAGCACTTTAACCGGTTAGCAGGCGCAATGAATGAGTCTTTGGATAATGGAGCAAACCTCATCTACGGCGGAGGGCTCGACAAAAGTGACCTTTACATTCAGCCTTCCCTGATAGAAAATGTGGCGCTGGATGATACACTTATGAAAGAAGAAATTTTTGGACCTATTCTGCCTTTACTGACTTATGATTCCATTGATGAGGCGATTTCATTTATAAATGAGCGGCCCAAGCCACTTGCATCTTATTTATTCGGACAGAATGAAGAAACTTATCAGAAAGTCCTTCGTGAAACATCCGCGGGATCTCTTGTATATAATGACTGTGTGGTGCAGGCAGGACACCCGTACCTGCCCTTTGGCGGAGTGAATGGAAGCGGGATGGGTAAGTCACATGGAGAGTACGGTTTCAGGGCATTCTCCAATGAAAAAGCAGTAATCAAGCAGCGACTGCCCGTATCGAAACTCATTTATCCACCCTATTCCAGGATGACAGGAAAGGTAATTAATTATATGCTTAAATATCTTTAGTAACTCTACACTATTCCGGATCATGTTCCGTTAGATTCAGGAATGAGAGCGAAAATTATATTTTTTGCTTTGATGCTGAGCATCGGAGCGATTTCGTGTGACGAAGAGAAGGAAAATGTAATGCTTGGTGAATGGTCAGTCACCTGGCGTACCGGCGATGAACTCCTTTATGGAGAGATAGAATTCCTTCCAGGGGAAGCCAGGCTAAGGGCTTTTGGGAATACCGGATCATCATTACTTGAATCCTATTCCACCGTTAATTACCGCTGGAATCTTTCAGCTGACAAATTGGTCCTCGAACCGGTTGATAATCACATACGGCTTGAATATACGATCCTCGAAAGATCGGAAAACAGACTTCTTCTTCAATACCTCGATGATATTCAGGTCTCCGTCGAAAGGTTTTGACCATTACTTACATTTGATTCATAATTGGTTAAGTTATTTGTAATTTTGTCGCTTAATCGAGTCAACAATGAAAAAAGGCCTGATCATATTTGCCAGTATACTGTTCATACTGTTTTTGGCAATACTCCTGGTTCCCATAATTTTTAAGACCCAGATAAGGGATGCGGTAAATAAATCCATTTCGGAATCAGTCGATGCCGAGGTAGTATGGGATCCATCTGATTTTTCACTATCTCTTTTGCGGAATTTTCCAAATGCCACTGCCGGTCTGAGTAATCTGAATATCGTAAACCGCGCACCATTTGAAGGGGATATTTTATTCGCCGTGGAGAATATCGAAGTGGAAATCGATTTGTTCAGTTTATTCGGGGATGAAATAAAAATCAAAGGGATTTCGCTCGCACGCCCCATGGTTTATCTGAAAATAAATGAAAACGGGGAAGCCAACTATGACATAGCGGTTGCCGCGGAACCAACTTCGGCTGATACCACCGCTTCTGCCAATGCTTCGGTATCTATCGATCATTGGGAGATAACCGACGGCTACATTTTGTATAGCGATGCCACCATGCCCATGCGGGTTGAATTAAAAAATGTCAGCCATGAAGGAAGTGGCAATCTGGAGTCGGAAGTATTTGATCTGACTACCTATACCCTGTCTGATTCGGTGTCATTTGAATTTGACGGAACGGAATATGTCTCCAATAAGCGGGTTGAAGGGGATGTGATCCTTACCATCAGTGATAATTACAGTACCTATGACTTCAAGGAAAATTTTCTCCGTGTGAATGACCTGAATGTGGGGATTGACGGAAGGATAGCCATGCCTGATGATGCCATAGACATGGATCTGACTGTTTCAGCTCTTGACAACAGCTTCAAAAGTCTGCTGTCACTGGTACCCGGGATTTATACGGAGAATTTTGATGAAATTACCAGCGAAGGACTGCTCGATCTGACCGCAAACATCACAGGGAGATATGATAGCACCCGGCTTCCGGCATTCTCGCTGGCAGTTAAGACGGAGAATGCGATGTTCCAGTATCCGGATCTACCGGAGGCCGTTAAGAATATTTCGCTGGACCTGGAAGTTGCGAATAGTGATGGAGTTATTGAGAATACGAGAGTATCATTGAATCAGCTTCATCTTGAATTTGGTGATAATCCTCTTGATGCCCGGTTGCTCCTGGAGAATCTCCGTGATTATAAAATGGACGCAGAAGTAAAAGCCAACCTGAATTTTCAGGAGATTACCTCCATTTTCCCCATGGAAGGAATGACACTCCGGGGGCTGGCCGATATCAATATTACTGCCAAAGGGGTTTATGACAGCGTAGCTCAGATTATGCCAACCATCTCCGGTGATATTGCTATTACTGATGGCTATGTTCAGGCCGTTGACCTGCCTTATGCGCTTGATCAGCTTGTGCTGGATGCCACGGTGAATAATCCGACCGGCCGGATGGCTGACTTTGTCGCACGAATTGAAGACTTTTCCATGATGATGGACGGGTCACCGTTCCGTGTGCAGGGCGAAATCAGAAACCTGGATAATTACAGCTGGAATCTGGATGCAACCGGAAAGCTCGACCTGGCTAAGGTTGCAGGGATCATGAAGCTGGAGAATGTTAAAATGGCTGGACTCCTCAATGCGGATGTACACACCCGCGGCGATATGAGCGCCCTTGAAGCTGAAAGGTATCAGGACCTTCCCACAAGTGGAAATGTATCTCTGACGGGCTTTTCCTATCAGGATAATGCTTTACCCTATAATGTGACCATCAGCGAAGCAGCGGCAAGTTTCAACCCGCGAAACATGGAATTGCAACAACTTAATGGAACGATTGGCAAAAGTGATTTTGCTGCGAGCGGAACGGTTACTAATTACATGGGCTACATTTTTGGGGAAAACCAGGAGTTGGAGGGTTCGCTTGATGTTAAATCCAAATTTCTTGACCTGAATGAATTTATGGTTGAGGATGAAGATGCTCCTGCAACTATGGAACCGGATTCTGCTGCTTCCGTTATACCCGTTCCAAAAGACATCAATTTTACTATTACGACTTCCATTGCTCAGGTGGATATGCTTAACCTGTCACTTACAAACGCCATGGGCAACATGACTCTTAAAGATGAAACCATGAACCTGGAAGATCTCAGTTTTAATATGCTGGGAGGAGAATTTGGAGTCCAGGGAAGCTATTCGACAAAGGATGTCGAATCGCCGGCATATTCTTTTGGCCTCGACATTGAGAAGGTTTCCATTGCGCAATCCTTCCGTGCATTTGAAATGGTCAGACGCTTTGCCCCGATTGCCGAAAAACTTACAGGTACATTTTCTGCGGATTTTTCCCTCGATGGCCTTCTGAATAAGGATATGACGGCCCGCCTGAATACAGTTAATGCGGAAGGAATGCTGGAGGTAATGCAGGCAACTTTGCAGAATTCAGATATTCTCACAAAAATTGCCGGCGTGACCAGCCTGAATACCCCTTCGGAGCTTACGTTTAATGATGTCATTATGGCATTTGCAATCCGTGATGGAAAACTACAGGTAAATCCATTTGATTTTAACCTGGGCGGATATAAGACAACTATTGCAGGCGCCACTTCAATAGATGGTTCCATCGATTATAAGCTTACCATGGATGTTCCGGCGTCGAGCCTCGGCAGCTCACTCTCCGGATTTCTGACACAGTCAGGTCTGACGCAGGGCGAAAACGAAACAGTACCGGTAACGATCGGACTTGGCGGTACTTATCGCGATCCAAAGCCGGAACTTCAGATGGATGAACAGAAGCAACAGGTTAAAGAGGCACTTCAGGGTGAAGCCAAAGAACAGGCCAGGGACCTTTTGAACAATCTGCTTGAGAAAGATTCAGCCACTGCGGATTCTGTAAAGCAGGACTCTTCAAAAACAGATATCAAAGAGGAAGCCACCAAGGTAATACAGGACCTGTTTAAAAAGAAGAAGAAAACAGAGGATGACCAGTAAAGGAAGCCGGCGGGTTGTAATAACCGCAACCGGAGCGCTTTGCCCGGTCGGTAACAATGTCGAACTGGCCTGGAAAAATTTACTTGCGGGAAATTCTGGCGGTGGACTTATCAGCCGATTTGATGCTTCGGAGCTGCCTGTCCGGATAGCCTGTGAACTGAAAGACTTTGAACCTTTAGATTATTTCAGTCAAAAAGAGATCAACAGATATGATCGCCTGTCACTCTATGCCCTGGTTGCTGCCGAACAAGCGTGGCAACAAAGCGGACTGATGGATTTCAGTCTTACTGAACCGGTAAAGGCCGGTGTTATATGGGCTTCAGGTAACGGAGGTATCGAGAGTATTGAACAAGCTTACCAGCAGGATAAGGAATTCCCCGGCCGATTTTCCCCTTACCTTATTCCGCGGATTCTTATAGATACCCCTTCCGGAATGATCTGTTTAAAATACGGATTGAAAGGAATAAACTATTGTCCGGTATCCGCGTGTGCTTCAGCAACCACTGCTTTCATGGATGCATATAACTACATCAAGTGGGGCAAAGCAGATCTTATGATTGCCGGAGCCAGTGAGGCGCCCATAACCCGTATCAATATTGGTGGATTTGGAGCTATGAAGGCACTGTCCCGTCAGAATGATCAGCCTGCAACAGCATCAAAACCGCTTGATTCTAACCGGAATGGATTTGTGATGGGGGAAGGCGCCGGGGCACTGATCCTTGAGGAGCTGGAACATGCACAAAATCGGGGGGCGCAAGTTCTGGCAGAAATTGCCGGGGCCGGTATGTCAAATGATGCCTACCATGCGACTGCGACACATCCGGAGGGAGAAGGAGCTGTTCTGGCCATGAATATGGCACTGGAAGAAGCCGGGATACGGGCCTCAGCGCTCAATTATGTGAATTTGCATGCTACAAGCACCCCAGCCGGCGATTTGAGTGAGCTAAGGGCATTGGCCTCATTAATTCCTCAAGCTGACAGAAAGAATGTTTATGTCAGTTCCACGAAGGGTGCTACCGGTCATTTGCTCGGAGCCGCCGGAGCGATCGAAGGGATATTTTGTGTTCAGAGTATATTGGACGGAATTATCCCTGCGACAATTAATACCGAAAATCCTGATGAACAGTTGCCGGATGGTTTTTCTTATGTGTGGAAAAACCCTGTCAGATCAGCCAACATTACCTATGCAATGTCCAATAATTTTGGATTCGGCGGGCATAATGCCGTATTCATCATTAAGAAATACACCTGAGGCTAAGGGACAGGCTCTTCCGGCGAAGACATATGACTTCTTTTGTAATATTGCATAAGAATAAAGGATACCAGCATCCCTGAGAGAGTTCCTTCCAGGAAAATCGCTACCCCGGCAATATATGGATTAAGGTATTGCCCGAAATATTCTGTTTCTTTCAGCCCTTCCATAAATTCCGGATTAATTCCAGCCAGGTAAATGATTACAAAAGCCGCAAAAATCAACAGGGCCACTGCTGAGGTCAGGATTCCTACGCCCAATCCGTTCAGATAGGATGCATGCTTTGCGTTGTCACGAAACGTTTTAATTGACAGGAAAACCCCGGTAAAGAGGAAAATTGCGTTCAGCACGCGGAGCTCATAAACCTCCACTAATCCTATCAATTTCATAAAAAAGAAAAACAGGATCAGGGCTAGCGCTGTAAAGATTCCGTACCGTACCCCTACTTTTTCTATCGTATATTCTTTCATAATGTAGGTGTTTAGTGGTATAAGAATAACCCCCAATCGACAGGGATTGTTTTTAATCTGGCGTTTTAGTGATTCTGACGGATGAATTTTGCGAAAGTGATGGTGAACTATTTATATTAAGGGATAAATAATCACCCGTGTCTGAATTTGATTTTCTAAATAAGTCCAGGAGCCTGCTGCGTCAGCTCAATTGGTATCTGTTTCATATTGCTGTGTATCTCGGGGCAAATATTTTCCTCGTACTCTACATTTACAAGGATATAGGAGCGCGCTGGCCATTGCTTTTGGTGGTATTTACCTGGGCAATTTTAATAATCCTGCATGGCCTGAAGATCAATAACAGACAGCTATTCCGCAGAGACAAAAAGAACTATATCATCATAAAGTCCTTATTCAGAATAGGCGGGCTCAGTTGAGAACTTCTGAAATTGTATCCCTGATCAGATCTGAAACCTCCTTGTCTGTATCTTTATCAAGATTTACAGATACCCGAAGTGCCTTCAGTCCGTGAGCTCCCTGAACATCCTCCAGCTCCAGATGTTCCGTTTCACCGGTCAGCAAGCCTGCAGAATTCAGGTATTCCAGGTATTTTACATATTCATCCGCTTCTTTTTCATTTGAATATACAATGCTGATCTTTCCGGGTTGTGTAAGACGCTCTGAACTGTCTTTTATAAAGGCTTTATCAATCCGTTTTTTGATTATCTCATACCGGATATTATACGCACCGTCCACATCAAAATGCTTCTCATCCTTTCTGAACCGGATATCAAGTGGTTCATTCTGAACAAGGATCAGTTGAGTAATTTCCAGCGGATGTGATAATTCAGGCTGCAGATCATTTATCCTTCGCGCGACTTCTGTCATCAGCACAAGCTGCCACAACCGAAAATTGCGCAGGAACAACGGGTTATAGGGTATGTTACGATTAAGCGACTCGCCGACGTACATCGTGTATTCCACACCATCCGTTTTATATTTTTCGAAGTAATGCGGATATATGTCCTGGGCTGTTTTTTCAGCTTCATCAATGTATTCCGAGATGGTCTCGTTAATACGTATAAGGCTTTCCTCGAAAGCCCTTCTTTTTTTGTATACAACGCCCAGCGCCGGGTCCAGTTTTTTGAAATAGGCAGCGATCAGCTTTTCAGTTTGTGGTTCCGCTTTTTGATAGAAACGAAGTGTATTATTGATGTCATTTTTAATGAAGTCCAGGATTGTGCTCTCATCCCCGGAAGCCAGTCCGTTTTCGATATGCCTGAGCTCCTTCTCCACCCGGTATTTCAATTCATTAAAGATGTGCATGTTCTTATGTGCGAACAGTGAGGTAAATACCTCCTGTGCTGCCTCGAGATTAGCGATCAGGTCCTCCTGAATGGATGAATTCCTGAATACAGATGAATTCCGGATGTCGTTCATACCAAAGAGCGGATAAACCTTCTCAAACACGATCTCCGGCATTTCAAGGTTTTTGTAATTCGATTGATTTCTGATCAGCTTAAACCCTTCTTCGATAAATTTCCATTCAACACTTGGATGAATGGCGGTACATTCCTTCTGAATCAATGCCCGTACTTCCACCTGAAGATCACCCAGTACCCTTTCAATAGCTGCGGTAAACATAGGCATTACTTTACCCAGCTTTGCAGCATTCATTGGATTTAGCTTTCCGGAAGTTTGTGTAGCCAGCTCCAGCATACCAATAAGCTTTCCGTTGCTGATGAGCGGTGCTATGCCAATATTTCTTAATCCTGATTCGAGCAACCGCTGTTCAATTTTTGACTTTATCGGGTGCGCCTCCAGGTCTTCAACAATGACCGATTTCTGTGTTTGGAACACACGGTCATAAATGGAACCCTTAACCGAAGTGCATGAAAGTTCGGTACAGTCACAACTAGTAAGGAAAGAATTCCATTCGCTCAAACCGGCATTGGAAATAATATTATATGACTCATCAAAGAATACAATGCCAAGTTTAAGGTCCGGCATCCGGAATAGTGAGCGGATTTTGTCCTGAATAGTCAGGAAGTTAGTTCCGCAGGTTACTGCATCGCGACGCAGCAAATAATATTTTATGGAGGAAAGCATTTCCTGGGCGGTGACATCTGTCAGACGGCTGATGGTAAACCCTTTGAAAATGAATTTATCCGGCGGAAGATGCTTCTGCCAGAGCTCATGATCATTAAGATTCTCCAGGAGCTTTTCTATATCAGCCTCACTCACCCCGGGCAACTCGCCGTTTACTTCAAGGTCCGCAAACCGCGTGTTAACTTCCAGTTTATAAACTTTCTCAAGACCCGTTTCTTTTTCCAGCACCGTAACCATGACAGGACGTTCCACCTCGAGATCGGGCTTATAAAAGTTCTTGAGAATGTAAAGACCGGCGATAACTGAACAATTCTCCCCCAGATCACTTTCCGCACTAAAAGTCATTTCAAGCCCGGAATCTTCATAGGATGACAAAAGCATGCTGTACCTGGAGGAAGAAAACAGGGCTTTGTCCCTGAACGGAACATGAACTGCTACAAAATCCTCGTCTATTAATGCCTGTGGCAAAATCGCACTGAGTAGCATGTCAATGGTTTGCCGGTGCTTCTCAAGGCTGTCTTCTGATACATCCCCCGTTAGCTCCCTTATCAGCTTCCTGTCTTTAAGCAGATCTCGCAAAGGATGATTTTCCGGGGCGTCTTTGTCAAGATATTCCTTCCAGAAACTAATCAGCGGACCAAAATCCAGTTTAGAAATGTAAGGAAATGTAGAGGTAGAATTGTTGCTGTTCATTAGTTCTTTCGTAATAAATAGTTCAACGAAAACCGGAAGAAATAAGTTTACTTTATCTCCCCTTGCTGTATTCAATGCAGATCTGTCGAAGATTTCAGCGATTTACCGATTAAAGAATACCAACGAAAGGAAGAATGTACGCATATCTTACATCAGGCCCAATAATAGTGCGGTTATTTCGTATCATTAAAAAAACATTAATGTATATGATCAGGAAATTATTTTTTGCCGGAGTGTTATTGAGCATTTCTGCAGTAGCTACAGCGCAGGTGACCGGTACATCATTTCCGGAAATGTCTGCCGAAACCGTGGATGATATTACAGTAAACCTGCCGGGAGATGTGGAGGGAAAATATTCATTGATCGGGATGGCCTATTCGAAGAAATCAGAAGATGATCTGAACACCTGGTTTTCGCCAATTTACAATAAATTTATCCGTGAATCATCCGGTCTTTTTTCATCGTTTCAATATGATGTCAATGTTTATTTTGTACCGATGTTTACCGGGGTCAAGGCAACAGCAACCGGTGCAGCAAAAAAGAAAGTATCAAAAAACCTGGACGAACGGCTGCTTCCCTACATTCTGTTTTATAAAGGCGCGTTGAAACCCTATAAAGATACACTGGCCTTTGAAAAGAAGGATGTCCCTTATCTGTTTGTCCTGGATGCATCCGGGAAAATCGTTTATGCCACCAGTGGTGCTTACAGCGACAAAAAAATGACGGAAATTGAAAACGTGCTGGAGGAATGATCCTAACTTTCAGAATATCAGCGAAAAGCGCTCAAAAACCGGTTGAATGACCGGTTTTTTTATTTTCCACTTAACTTCATAATTGTCAATCCGTCGATTGTCCCCTTCATTTCCTTATTACCTGTGCCTTCTCCCCTGTATTAAGCACTGAACCAACACCAAATTTAATGAAGGCATTTTTACAAAAAACCACATTTTTACTGGCCTTCCTTGCAGGTATGCTGTCAACAGCATTTGGACAGGGAAATGGCGATAAGAAGGAGAAGGATTGTGGCGAAAGCTGCTTTTCCAGTGAGATTATTGCCGTTAATGAACTGGACGGCGGGTGCCTGGAATATACCATCCGGGTTTCCACAAACGGGGCTTGTGCCCATGATCTTTCACATTTTGCTATGGATGTACCTTGCGGAAACGTAATGGATGTGTCCAATTCAAAAGGGTGGGCGGTCAGCTACGGACTGGATCCTACCAGTGAGCTTAATGGATTTAAAATTGACGATATTCCATCGTCAGCTGGTTACAGCGATTTTGAAGTTACTTTTACTGTCTGTCCGGAAGAGGCTTGTGATGCCGCTGCATTGAGTTGCTGGTCACCAACAGTGGCTTATAAAGCGTCTACTTGCGTTTATTACGAAGAAATTCCGGTTGTATGCAGAAGTCTTGAGGCAACAGTGTTGTCAACGGATATAACCTGTTCCGGCGCGGGGGACGGAGCCATAACTGTTGAGATCCTGGATGGTACGGAACCATTTGCGTTCACCTGGTCCCATGATGAAGCCCTGAACGGATCCGTTGCAGAAGGTCTGGAAGCGGGAGAATATTCCATTACTGTAACTGATGGTGCCGGAGAAAATGTAGAGCTCAATGCGGTGGTCAGTGAACCGGCACCGATCTCGGTGACATCATCTGTTACCAATGCATCATGCTCGACTAATCCCGACGGAAGTATTTCAGTCAGTGCGACGGGCGGAGAGACTCCGTATAGCTACCAGTGGTCACACGGACCGGAAACCGCTGAACTTACAGGGGTCACACCGGGAATCTATATTCTTAGTATTGTCGATGCTAACGGATGCTCAACCTCAAAAGCGTATACCGTAGGTGTGGAAAACCAGATAATGATTACAGGAGCTGTTACCCAGACAGGTTGTTCTACTGATATAGGAGCAATAGATGCGTCTGTAACAGGCGGTTCCGGAGAATATCAGTATCAATGGTCAAACGGAGAAACCACGGAAGATATTCAGGACCTTTCAGAGGGTGTTTATACCCTGACGGTCACGGACAATTCAGGTTGTTCAGAATTGAGGACATTTTATGTAACAGCTAAGAATACATTACGCTTGTCTGCATCGCGTACCAACACCTCTTGTGTGGAAGATTACAGCGGTGCCGTTGACCTGACCGTAACCGGTGGTTCGGGGTCTTATACCTACGAATGGTCTAACGGAGAGGCAACCGAGGACATTGACGGACTCGGAGCTGGTTTTTATCAGGTCACAGTTACGGATAGCGAGGGGTGCAGCAGCACACTGCAGGCGGTGATAGGAACCAATACAATTAATGTAACGGGCAGTGTTAACCAGCCAACCTGTAACGGTGCCGGTGATGGCTCTATTATGCTAACTCCTGGTGCTAATGAAGGAGAATTGAGTTATGAGTGGAGTAACGGTGAATCAGGATCTTCTGTTTCCGGACTTGAGCCCGGAGTCTATTCGGTCACGGTTTCGAATGCCGATGGCTGTGAGAAGACGCTGACCTACGTGGTCTCTGATCCTTCCTTATTGTCTATCAGTGCTTCTGTGACCAACGAAAGCTGTACAGAAGGCAGTTATGATGTTGATATTAGTGTTTCCGGTGGCAGCGGTAATTATAGCTATGCATGGGATGATGGATCTGAAGCGGAAGATCGATTCAGCGTAAACTCCGGTTCATATACCATATATGTGACTGATGAAAATGGCTGTACCCAGGAAATGATCGTGGAGGTCAATGAAACAGAAGCGAATTGCATGGAAACCACAGACCCGGTTGATCCGGACGAGCCGACAGATCCGAATCCGGATGAGCCGACAGACCCTAACCCTGACGAGCCGACAGCTCCGAATCCGGATGAACCGACCGATCCTAACCCGGACGAACCGACCGATCCGAATCCGGATGATCCGGCATCACCAGGTAACGATGGGTCTTGTTCAGATCCGTATGATGCAGAGGTTGTCCTTATTTCACGTGACGGAAACTGCTTCACATACGAGATGACGGTGACATATGATGGGAACAAATCGTTTGGATTGTCACATGTAAGTGTGGATGTACCGTGCGGAGATGTGAAAAATATTACTAATACCGGGGGTTGGAAAGTTTCGGAAGGAATTGATCCTACCACTGGCCTGGACGGGTTTAAAATAGATGATATCTCGGGGTTTGGAGAAGGGAGCTTTGCCGATGAGTTTACGGTAGAATTCACCGTTTGTACGCAGGATGATTCCTGCGGGGAGAATATAGCTCAGTGGGAGCCCGTTGTCGCCTTTAAATATGGTCAGTGTGTTGATACGGAGAATGCAGAGCGAAGCAGCATGTTATCCACTGCCTCTGTTTACCCGAATCCGTTTACTACGAGTATCAACATTACCTATGAAATACCAGTCAACGGCAGGGTGAAAGTTGAAATATTCTCCCAGGCTGGATTGAAGAAAGCAGAGCTGTATGAAGGAACGCTTGAGGGTGGTGAAAAAGCCAGCTGGCATTGGGTACCTGACTCGTCGACACCTGAAGGTATTTATATCTACAGGATATCAAGTGATGCCGGGATTGAATATGGGAAAATATTCCTGAACAAGTAAGAATGCAGATTGACACGTGAAGAGAAACCCTGTGGCGAAAGCTGCAGGGTTTATTTTTTAATCAGATCCTGAAAAACGGTGCGTACTTTATCCACTTTAGGTTTTACAATGAAACTGCAATAAGGCTGCGATGGGTTATTCAGGTAATAGTCCTGGTGATAGTCTTCGGCCGGATAAAATTCAGCTGCAGGTACTACTTCCGTTACGATCGGATTCTCGTACACATCAGAAGAATTAAGTGAGTCAATAAAGCGCCTGGCCAGTTCGGCCTGATCTTCATTGTGATAGAATATGACCGAACGGTATTGGGTGCCTACATCATTTCCCTGCCGGTTGAGGGTAGTTGGGTCATGGATCGTCCAGAATACTTCGAATATTTTTTCCGGTGAAATCACCGCCGGGTTGAAGGTTATTTGTACAACTTCCGCATGACCAGTCCGGCCGTAGGTAACTTCGCGATAGGTAGGATCTTTTACTTTACCCCCCATATAGCCGGAAGTTACATTCAAAACGCCTTCCAGTTCCTGATATGGTGCTTCCAGGCACCAGAAGCAACCTCCTCCCAATGTTATTACCTCTTCATTGTTCATATGACTAAAGAACGCATCTGGTTCTGTTTAGTTTTCCGGGGTAGGATTAGGGACCTTTATCAGGAACCGGGTTCCCTCCGAAGAAGTTTCCATCGTTATTTGTCCACCCATTTTTTCAAGCGTTTCCTTGACAATATAAAGACCCAGTCCGGTTCCGTCAGAACTTTCATTGGCACGATAGAACATTTTGAATACATTCTCCCGGTGTTCTTCTGAAATCCCGGGTCCGTGGTCCCTGATAGCCATTTCCATAAATTGCTGATTCACAGTTCCCGATATGTCAACCTGCTTTTTTCCTTTTTCCTTGTATCCATAGTGGAGTGCATTACTTAACAGATTCCGGAATATAATGCGCATTCGGGTTTCATCGCCGTAAAACGGGGCCTGCTGATCGATCGATTTTTTTAGTTTAAAATCAGTTGCATGCTCCATGTAATGCAGGTCCTCAAACACCGAATCGATTAGTTCGCCTATATCGATCCGGGCATTTTTCAATTCTACGCGCGTATTCCGGGAATAATCGATTATATCACGGATAAACTGGTCCAGCCGCTTTATCGACTTTTCCATCATCTCATAGTATGTTTCCCTGCTTGTCTCATCTGTTTCCAGCTTTAACAGGGTGATCAGGCCCTGAAGTGAGCTGAGCGGAGCTTTCAGATCATGAGAAGCACTGTAAACAAACCGGTCCAGCTCTTCATTTACTTTAAGAAGATTTTCATTCTGTTGCTTCAATTGTTCTTCATACATGATCCGGTCAGTAATATCCGTCGAAAACAGCGCTGCAAATTCAATCTTATCCTGGTTTTTTATGGGGACACCAAAAACTTCAAAGGTTCTCTTTTCACCCGCGACGACATATTCATCTGTAATATTGATAATCTCCCCGTCAAATATTCGCTTATATCTTTTTCGCCAGACTTTTTTGTAGTCCTCATCTACATATGTGTCCTGTAACTGGATCCCACGCTCAATTTCCACTCCAAATGCTGCTTTCCAGGCGTATTTAAATGCGAGGTTAAATTCCTGCAACATAAAATTTTGATCAATCAGCCATATCCCGCGGGTGGAATTATCCAGAATGGATCTCAGCAGACTTTCTTTGGTTGCCAGGTCCAGCGTCCGTTCCTGAACCTGGATTTCCAGTTCCTCATTCTTCTGGCGAATTATCATCTGCTTATCCATCTCCTCCTGTAAGTAGCTCTGGTACAAGTGGTAGATCCGTGCGCCCATGGCTCCGGATAGAATTAAGTTGCTGACTAAGAATCCATAGTGAATGGAGTATTGGACAAAATGTCCATATGGTATCAGGCGGAAAAGATTAAAAATGAAGATCAGTATAAACAAACCCAGGAAGGAGAATGCAATAAAGAAGATGTAGCTTCCACTTCTATCCCTGCTGATCGCATAGGCACTCACACCCAGATAGAAACCTAAGGTAATCAGTCCGATCAGTCTCATAAGGGCAAACCCGCTCTCCGGGTCGATTATGAATAAGACGGTTCCGAGAACAGCTATACCGATGATCACGCCAAGAATTGTCTTGTCGAGTTTAGATGCCCATTCCCTCGTTTTAAAGTAGCTCCTAAGGAACAGCATGCCCACCAGGTTGGATAAAATCGCAATGATTAACTCATGGTATCCGTCAAACCAGCCCACAAGAAAATACAGGTACTGGGGAAGAAGTCCGTCAGACATACCTGTAAAAAGAATATTTACAAACAGGTATAAGGCGTACCAGAAAAAATAATTGAGCCTGGATATCACAAACAGAATGAAAGTGTATATCAGGATCAGGAAGAGAATACCATAGTAAAATCCGATGAAGGTTTTTTCATCTCCTGTTTTCTGAAAGAAGTATTCATCATCCTCGATGGTTGCCTTCAGGGTCATGAAGTTTTTGCTGTCCACACGGATCAGAACATCCCTGGTTTCACCCGCTGAGAGAGAAAGTATGAACGCATTCCTGTTACCCCGGATGTTCTTTTTGTTTTGTTCTGTTCCTGTTCCGCTCAGCAGAGGATCCTGGTTGATCTGGTAGAGGGTCATGTAAAGAAGCGTTGGATCTTTAAAATCCAGAACAGCATCCTCCTTGCGGTTATAAGGATTGTGTATCCTGAGTCTTAACCAGACTATGGTCTCGTCTACTTCGAGCCGAAGATCTTCTTCACCCACCAGGGCAAATTTATGGGACATATTGCGGATTTCGGCTACGCTCATTGAGCCGGATGAGTCCAGGTAATAATGGAAATAGGGATTTAAATTCAGTTCTGAATTTTTCTTAAAGATCACAGCTTCCTGAGCGCCGGAATGGTTGTACAAAATGGTGAACAACAGAAGAAAAAAAGCCCGTTTCATGCTCTTTTAGTCCCCGAATGATATACCAAGTCCTTTTGCACCTTTCACCAGAAATGAATCAGGTTTTACAAAATTGTATTCTTTAACGGCATCTTTCAAGGGAACCGACGTCACCTTGCTGCCTTTGTAGGATACCATTTGTCCGTACTTCCCGTCTTTCACCAGTTCAAATGCCTTCACCCCGAAAAGTGAGGCAAGTATCCGGTCAAACGCTATCGGACTGCCTCCGCGCTGGGTGTGTCCAAGCACAGCCTCACGAATATCTGCGGTGCATCCCGCCGCCCGTAACTCCTCAGTAAGCCGGTAAGCCACTCCCCCCAGTCGTTTATGAGCATACCCTTTTTCATCAGGTTCGCGGGCAAACACCTGACCACCTTTCGCGTGTGCCCCTTCACTGATCACAATATTTACAAAACCACGGCCTTTGTGATACCTCTTTTCAATTCTTTTAACCAGTTTCTTAATATCGTACGGGATTTCCGGAATAAGGCATATCTCGGCACCACCTGCTATGGCAGTATGAAGTGCGATCCATCCTGCATCGCGTCCCATGACTTCCATAATCATCACACGATGATGACTTTCCGCCGTAGTCACGAGTTTGTCAAAACTGTCCGTTGCTACCTGAACAGCCGATGAAAATCCGAAAGTCAGATCCGTTGAGCTCAGATCATTGTCAATGGTCTTTGGAACACCGACAATATTGATTCCCTTCTCAAACAATGCCTGAGAAATTTTTTGAGAACCATCGCCTCCGATGTTTATCACGGCATCAAAATTATGCTCTAGCAGCTTTTTCTTGAGTATTTCGGTACGGTCTTCCATGGTTACTGATCCGTCGGGGTTTTCGCGGGCGAATGCGAGCGGATTTCCCTTATTGGTCGTTTTAAGGATCGTGCCGCCTTTTACATGAATACCGGCAATCCGTTTTGAAGTCAGCTTCACCAGTTCCGGCGGGTCTTTCATTATCCCGTTAAAGGCTTCAATGCTTCCGTAGACCTCCCAGCCCTTCTCCTTTTTTGCACGTTTTGCTATACCGCGAATTACCGCATTCAAACCAGGACAGTCACCGCCACCGGTAAGAACTAAAATTTTCTTTTTATCAGCCATTTTAAGGGGATTTCTTTGTCGGCATAATTTATTAAGTTTAACCTATGAATTCAAAACCTCTCCTGAGATACTTTCTATTTATTTCTCTGTTTGTTGCGGCAAAAATGGGGGTAGCGCAGGAGATCATTGAGCTTCCTGATATTAAATCTTATGTAACGGATGAAACCGGAATTCTTTCGGAAGGCTTTAAACAACAGCTTGAATCCAAACTACGGGGCCTTGAGGAGGAAAAAGGAAGTCAGCTTGTCGTGGTAATGATCCCGACCACCGGTCCTGAACCAATAGAAGATTTTACGATTCGCCTGGCCGAGGAAATTGTGGCGGGCCGGGAAGGCATTGATGACGGTTTGATACTCCTGATAGCCAAAGATGACCGCAGGGTCAGAATTGAGGTGGGCTATGGCCTGGAAGGTGCGATCACTGATGCACAATCCAGAATGATCATTGAGAATTCCATTACTCCCCGCTTCAAGAACGGGGATTTTGAAGGCGGTATCAGTAAAGGAATTGACGATCTTGTCCACCTGGTCCGTGGCGAACCGCTTCCGGAAAATACAAGGAAGACCGAAAGTGACGGAATTGGTTTAAAGAATATTTTTCCCATTCTCATATTCTTCTTTATTGTTCTTCCTCCGTTGCTCACCAAGATTTTTGGAAAATTCCTGGGGGGAGCGCTCGGAACAGGAGCTGCCTTTGTACTGGGCTGGATCCTGGTCAGTATAGGTGTGGGGATCATGGCGGCGGTATTTTATGGTGTATTCGCACTGTTCTCGGCGATTGGGGGCCGTGGCGGTCGTGGGGGTGGTTTCGGAGGCGGCCGGGGATATGGAGGCTTTGGCGGATTCGGAGGAGGCGGCGGCGGCTTCAGTGGCGGCGGTGGCTTCGGCGGATTCAGTGGCGGTGGAGGCTCTTTTGGTGGCGGCGGTGCGTCAGGAAGCTGGTAAACTGAAATATTATGAAAGTATCGAATATATCGAAGAATGATATGGACAGGATCCGCGAGGCGGTAAAAAGCGCCGAAGGAACCACTTCCGGTGAAATTGTCCCCTTTCTGGTCAAGTCTTCGGACGACTATGAAGAAGTTAATTTCAAATCAGCTATACTGTTTATGCTGGCGCCACTGGTCATACTCGCCATTATGTCCTATGCCTGGCTCTTGCCATTTCCTGTTACGCTGCTTGAAGTAGTGCTCACTGTTCTGGGAATGGGCCTCCTCGGCTACTTTCTGCCTTCTGTTTGGCCGGCATTTAAAAGACTGCTGCTTCCAAACAGGCGTCTTAGCAATGCCGTGGAACGAAGGGCCCTGGCAGCCTTTGTGGCACAGGAAGTATTTTCCACAGAAAACAGAACTGGTATTCTCATTTTTATAAGTCAGTTTGAGCACATGGTAGAAGTGATAGGCGATACGGGCATCAATGAAAAAGTTGACGCGGGAGAATGGGAGGAGGTCGTCAGTCTCATTATTCATGGTGTGAAGGAAGGCAAACCGGCGGAAGGTATAATTAATGGAATTGAGAAATGTGGTAGGATGCTGGCAGCCGCCGGAGTACATAAGCCACCGGACAATCCAAATGAATTGCCCGACGATCTTCGACTGGGATGAGCCGGCTGGTCCTTTACGGTGCTTACGGCTATTCTGGCGAACTTATTGCCCGTGAACTACGGGATATCGGTCTGAAACCTCTTCTCTCCGGGCGAAATGAAAGAAAACTGGCTGCCACCGCCGACTCCCTCGGGCTTGATTACAAAGCTGCTTCCCTGGACGATCAGCATGCTTTACATGATTTGTTGAGCAATGCAGCGGTCATAATCAACGCCGCTGGTCCGTTTTCTGCCACAGCACGGCCTGTAATCAAGGCTTGCATTGATACAGAAACACATTATGTAGATATCACTGGAGAATGGCAGGTATATGAATACGCCAAAACACAGTCAGAGCAGGCCCGTAAGGCAGGTGTAATGCTCTTGCCTGGAGCTGGATTCGATGTAGTGCCGTCAGATTGTCTGGCTGTCCACCTTAAAAAATCGCTTCCTGATGCCACCTCCCTGCGTATGGCGTTTACCGTCAGAAATTCATTCCCTTCCCGTGGAACCGCACGTACCATGATTGAAGGAGCCTCCGCGGGCCAGGTATTCAGGAAAGACCATAAAATTAAATCCAGGAGACTTGGTAAGTCATTCAGGGAAGTTGATTTTGGCACCTTCAGACAGCTGTGTGCGGGAATCTCATGGGGAGATATTTCAACCGCCTATACCAGCACCGGAATACCGGATATTGAAATATTTACCGGAACCAGCGAAAAACAACTTTCCAGGATGCGGTGGATGGGCCATATTTCTCCTTTAATGAACATGTCATTTGTACAGTCGTGGCTGAAAAAGCAAGTCGACAAGCGTCCGCCCGGTCCGGATAAACATCGCCGGGAGCAGGCAGAAGCATGGTTTTGGGGAGAGGTGTCCGATGGGATTGTAACCAGCGAGGCACGTCTGAAAACACCGGACGGATATACACTGACCGCCATGACAGCATCCAGGATTGCAGATTTTATTCTGGAAGGCAATTTCCGGGCAGGCTACCAGACACCGGCATTGGTATACGGAAGCGATTTCATCACCACATTTCCTGGTACCGGTTCATTCTTCTGACTCATTCCTGTCTGCCAGGCGATCACTCACATATTCAATTTGTGTTTTACCGTGAGGAGCAGGCTTGCCGTTTTCATCCAGGCTTACAAATACAATTTTATCGATTTTGAGAATAGTTTCGTGCGTGAGCTTTTTTCTTACTTCACAGGTGATAGTTAAAGAGGATTTTCCAAAATGAGTCGCCTTCATGCCGAGTTCAATGATATCACCCTGTTTTGCCGAACTCATGAAATTGATTTCAGAAATATACTTTGTGACACACCGGGGATTCTCCAGCTGAACAATCGCATAAATAGCAGCTTCTTCGTCGATCCAGCGCAGCAGGCTGCCACCGAATAAGGTACCATGGGCATTCAGGTCTTCCGGTTTTACCCATTTTCTTGTATGGAAATTCATAAAAGGACGATTTTACGGGAACTTAGTCATTACGTGCGGGCAAAAGAAGTTACAACTGATTTTTATTACCTTTGCCCGGGTTAAATTCCATGCATGAATCCTAATCGTTTCTTCTTTGAGGTAGCATACAACGGAGCGGCCTACAACGGCTGGCAGGTACAACCAGGGCAAAAGACGGTTCAGGGTGTCATCGAAGATTGCCTGGCAAAGTTCGTAGTTGGTTTTGAAGGAATTACGGCAAGCGGTCGAACTGATACAGGGGTACATTGCGAAAGCCAGTATTTCCATGCGGATATCCCGGAAGAGTTGTCTGATGATAACGTTCAGTATAAGCTGAACAGGATGCTGCCACCGGATGTGGCTATTAAAAGTATCCGGAAGGTAAAACCGGATGCCCATGCACGATTTGACGCTTTATCCAGGAGTTATGAATATCGAATGGTACGTGAAAAGAATCCGTTCCATGCCGGACAAATGTACTGGTATGAAAAAGATTTGTTTGTCGGCAGAATGAACCAGGCGGCGCAAATGATGTTATCCGAAGAGAACTTCGAGTCTTTCAGTAAGGTCCGGACGGAAGTTAATCACTTTCTTTGTAACATTAGTCGTGCAGAATGGGTAGAAGAAGGAAGGCGCCTGACTTTCCATATAACCGCAAACCGGTTTTTACGTGGAATGGTGCGGGCTGTGGTAGGCACTTTGCTTCAGATTGGAGAAGGAAAACGGCAGCCCACGGAAATGAAAGAAATTATTGAGGCAAGAGACCGGCGCAAAGCCGGACCGGCTGCACCACCGGAAGGGCTTTTTCTGGTTAATGTCAGCTACCCGGAAGAAATATACCTGGATTGAAAAAAGAAGAAATTACCAGCGGGAATATCGTCGACTTCAAGGTGTTGAAGCGATTAATGAGGTTTGTGAAACCGTATAACAAACGGTTCTATTTCCTCATTGTGCTTACGGTTGGCATGGGCATTCTGGCTCCAGTCCGACCCTGGCTGATTCAGCATACCCTGGATAATTATGTTGCCTTAAATGATTACAATGGCATGGTTATGATGATGCTGGTCCTGGTCGGACTGCTCATTTTCCAGGCGATCATTCAGTATTCACACACCTACATATCCGGCTGGATTGGTCAGTACGTTATCCGGGATATCCGGATCGAACTATATCGCCACCTTATTCGTCTGAAATTAAAATTCTTTGACAGGACGCCGATCGGGAGACTTGTAACCAGAACAATCTCTGATATTGAAACGCTGGCAGATGTTTTTAGCCAGGGACTTGCTGCCATGATCGGCGATCTTCTCCAGTTGCTTTTTATAGTTATTATGATGTTCTACATCAACTGGGAGCTTGCTCTTATAAGTCTCTCCACTCTGCCGATACTCATTCTCAGCACCTATGTTTTCAAGGAGAAAGTAAAAGTAGTATTTAACGATGTGCGTAATGCGGTATCCAACCTGAACTCGTTCGTTCAGGAACACATCTCAGGTATGAGTATCGTCCAGATTTTCGGCTCTGAAAAGCAGGAATACCAGAAATTCAGGGAGATCAACCGGGATCATCGCCGGGCTAATATCCGTTCGGTGCTTTATTATTCAATATATTTTCCGGTAGCAGAGATAATAAGTGCAGCCGGAATCGGACTGCTGATCTGGTACGGAGCTAAAGGAGTAATGAATGGCGCGGAATCAAATATCACCGTAGGTGACCTGACGGCGTTCATTCTTTATATTAATATGTTCTTCCGTCCCATAAGAATGCTGGCTGATCGTTTTAATACCCTCCAGCTGGGGATAGTGAGTTCTTCCCGCATTATGAAACTGCTTGATAATGATGAGCAAATCCCGGATGAAGGAGACTATTGTCCGGTGTCAGTTTCCGGCTCGGTAAAATTTGAAAAAGTATGGTTTGCCTACAATGACAATGAGTATGTCCTGAAGGATATCAATTTTGATGTTGAAAAAGGGAAGACACTTGCCCTCGTTGGGGCCACGGGTGCCGGCAAATCTTCCATTATCAATCTGCTGAACCGCTTTTATGATGTCAATCGCGGAACGATCTTCCTGGATGATAAGGATATAAAAACATATGACCTGGCCTGCCTTCGCGATAAAATCGGCGTGGTGCTACAGGATGTTTTCCTGTTCAGCGATACCATTTACAATAATATTACACTTAGTAATCCGGATATCAGGAGGGAACAGGTAATTGAAGCAGCGGAACTTGTCGGTGCACGAAAATTTATCGAACGGCTTCCGGGCGGATTTGATTATAATGTGATGGAACGCGGAGCCACATTATCCGTCGGTCAGCGACAGTTGATATCATTTGTCCGTGCAATGGTGTATGATCCGGAAGTGATCGTTCTGGATGAGGCGACCTCTTCCGTGGATACGGAAACAGAAGAACTGATTCAGATGGCCATTGAGAAAATGATGAAAGGACGGACGGCCATTGTGATCGCTCACCGCCTTTCGACCATTAAAAGAGCCGATAAGATACTGGTTCTTGATAAAGGCGAGATCAAGGAGTCGGGGACGCATGATGAGTTACTGGCGCAGGGCGGATTGTACACTCAACTGCATAAAATGCAGTATAAAGAAATAATCTAAGCTATTTCGGGGGTTTTCTGATCTGTTCGGTTACGGATTGAGCCGAACAGGTATTCACAGATATGACGGGACGAATATTTTTGATCCTGGTCTGGGCGTCTATTTTTTTATTGTCTGTAGAGGCTGATGCCCAAAAAGTCAAACGTTTTAAGACTTTTGACCAGAGCAGGTATAAGAAGCAGCGGATTCAGGATCCGAGAGGAAAAGTGGAATGTCCGATTTTCCAGGAAGGACAATATCCTTATAACGGTTTTGGTTTTAAGGTGGGTGATCCCTTTGCCCTGACCTACAAATTTTATCCGGCCAAATTCATGGGGCTTGCCATAGATGCGGGAAAACCGGCAAGTGGTGTATATTATTCCTATGACAGGGCAAATTTTGCAGAATATCTGCAATATGATACCCTTGGTGAAGGGGAAAGCATTGCCTATGTTGATCATGTGGTCAAATCGGACTGGATGGTAGAGGCCAAGTTATTATTTCATGTCAGCGTTTCCCGTTGGGTGAAAGGACTGCAGATGTATGCGGGAGGTGGCTGGCAATGGAGAAAAACACGCATTCAGTATGATTATATTCTGTTTTTTGGTTTGAATGAAGATGAAACTGGTAATTTTGTCGAGGACCGATATTATATGGGCCCGACATTCGTTACCGGTATGGAGTATGCCTATTTTAATTCACCTGTCGCCATGTTTGTCGAAGTGGAATTATTCAGGGATATTCAGCAAGATCCGGGCTGGACGCGATTGCAGGGCGGTGTGGGTTTGCGATATGTATTCTAACCATTGATTTGAATGAAATTTAACTATGTTGCCCTTATCATCCTGATTGGGGCATTTTTCCTGTCATCCAACAACGTTTTCGGACAGTATTATAACCAGGGCCTCGGAATTCGGATCGGGGACCCTTACGGAGTAACGTATAAAATGTACCTTCAGGGTAAGGCAGCCGTAGAATTCAGTCTGGGGACTGTTTCCAGAAATAATCATTCGGCTTATTACAAGGACACTTTCAGAAAGAAGGATAAGTTTGACGATTACGTATATTCTGATCATGATGTGGACATGACCCTGGTACTTATGGGACGTTATCTGATCCACGAATCATTCCCGGCCCATGTGGAGGGGCGGTTGGACTGGTACTACGGTGCTGGAGCACAATTCAGGATTTCAAAGGTGGATTATCAGTATTTTGATGAGCTTAACCGCGTGGAATCAGACGAAATTACAAACATTGATCTGGGGCCCGAGGCTATCCTGGGTATTGAGTATGAACTCGAAGATATTCCTCTTGTCGCTTTCGGAGAAGTAAGCCTTCTCATGGAGCTGGTGGACAGACCCTTTCATTTCCGCGTATTTGGTGCGGTAGGTGTGAGATATGCATTCAACCGTCTCTGACAAATGAAACGTGGCAATATTCTTATAGCAGCTGGAATTCTGATCATCTCCCTGATTGTTTATTTCTGGCTTGGCGGTTTCTCCTCGCTTGAATACGAAATCGAATCTCTTCCCGAAATATCAGTATCGGGAGAAGAATTCACCGGCCGTCCAACACAGAAAGAACTGGAAGATCTTTTTTATGCTTACCGGGATTTGGCCAGGCAGGCGGATACATGCCTGATCGTGGTCAATTATCCCAAAACCGAAGAGACTGCCTCAATCAGGCAATTTATCGGAATACCTTCTTCAAAAACAGATACAGCAACCATGCGTTCATGGCCTGCTGGAAAATTTATCCGTGTTGTTCTGGAGCAGAATCTGATTGTCACACCAAAACCGGAGAACGTACAGGAACAGGCGGAAGAATTCGCCAGGACACAAGGACTGGAACTTAAGGGTGAAAGTATTGAAATTTACCGATCTGATGCCGATCCGGAAGTACTCTATCCGGTAAAAGAGGACTAATTCTCCAGCTTCTCTTCAGCCGCCATTTGTTTGTCGTATAGCTCCTTGTAAACACCGTTAGATGCCAGTAACGATTCATTGGTGCCTTTCTCAATGATTTTCCCGTCATCAAGGACAATGATCTTATCAGCAAGTTTGGCTGATGACACGCGATGGGAAATGATAATAGTTGTTCTGCCCTGCATGATTCGCTTCATACTTTGCAGGATCATGTTTTCAGTTTTAGTATCCACTGCGGATAGCGCGTCATCCAGTACCAGTATTTTGGGATCCCTGGCCAGGGCCCGGGCAATGGACACCCGCTGCTTCTGCCCCCCGCTCAGTGTAATTCCACGTTCTCCCAGCCGGGTGGCAAAACCATCCGGAAAATCAACAATATTATCATAGACATCCGCCTCACGTGCTGCATCAAGCACCCTCGATTCTGGCAGGTTTTCAGTACCAAATGAAATGTTATTGAAAATGGTATCACTGAACAGAAAAACATCCTGCGGAACATATCCTATCTGGCTGCGAAGGTGACTTACCTTATAATTTTTTATGTCTTCGTTGTCAATCAGGACTTCACCCGAGGTCACATCATACATTCTGGAGATGAGATTGGCAATCGTACTTTTCCCGGAACCTGTGGTTCCGATCACTGCCAGCGACTGGCCGGGGTGAACCTCGAAGGAGATTTTTTTCAAGGCTTCAATTCCCGAGTCCGGATAGGTGAAGGAAACATCACTGAAATTAATGTGCCCTTCTATTTCCTTCTCAATTTCTTCGTGGCTGATGATATTATTTTTCTCATGCAGAAATTCATTAATCCGTCGCTGAGAAGCGGCAGCCCGCTGAATGATACTGCTGATCCATCCAAGGGAAGTCACCGGCCATGTGAGCAGGTTAACGTAAATGATAAACTCGGCAATATTACCGAATGACAGGTTTCCCCCGATCACTTGCGCACTGCCTGCATAAACAGTAAGAATTGTGCTCAGGCCAATCAGTCCCATGATCAATGGAAAAAATAATGCCTGTACCCGGGTTAGTTTCAGGGAACGTTCCTTGTATTCATTACTTTCTTCCAGGAATTTCTCTGCGCTATCCTTTTCCCTCGTAAAGGATTTAATGACCCGGATCCCGGAGAATGCCTCCTGCACATAGGTGGATAGCCCGGACTGACTGATCTGAATTTCTTCCGAGCGTTTATTGATAATGTTATTAACATAATAAATGCTGATCGAAAGGATCGGCAGCGGGATCAAAGCATAAAGAGTCAGGATGGGATTTATAGAGATCATGTATGGGATCAGCATGGCGAAAAGCGTAATCATGTTCAGCCCGTACATAATAGATGGGCCAAGATACATACGCACCTTGCTGACATCTTCCGAAATCCTGTTCATCAGGTCACCTGTATTATTTCGGCGGTAAAAACTAAGCGGAAGTGACTGATAATGGGCATAGATCTCATTTTTCAAATCATACTCAATATGCCGCGACATTACGATAATGGTCTGACGTACAAGGAAAAGAAAAATACCCCGCAAAAGGGCCATCAAAAGGATGATAATTCCATAGATCAGGAGATTACCGGCGAATTGATCAAATAGGAAATCCTGCATGTCCGACCCCTCGAAAATCCGGTAGATATCAACATTATCAACTGCCAGATCAATGGCATATCGCACCATGGCACCCGGAACAATCTGGAAGAAATTGGATATTATAATAAAGAGTAGCCCCAGGATCAGGTGCCACTTGTACTTAATGAGGTATTTGTTGAGGTAGCTTAGGTCTTTCATGCTGACACCGGTGTATGGATCAGTCCTTTAACTCAAACGGATTACGGGTTAATTGGTTATTCCAAACACTTCCTGTATACGAAATAGAATAAAATATCTATTTTTGCGCCGTCTGAAAAGTACACTGTTCAGGCTCAAAACTACAAACAAATTACAAATCGGTTATGATGGAAATCAACGAATTGGAAACGGCAAAAGAAAATGGCGTATTCGCAGGAGTTTCCGAACTGGGACATGAACAGATCGTCTTCTGCAATGATCCCGCAACCGGACTGAAGGCGATAATCGGAATACATAATACGATACTGGGTCCTTCGCTGGGAGGAACCAGGATGTGGAATTACGCCAATGAGCAGGAAGCATTAACCGATGTATTACGCCTGTCAAGAGGAATGACCTATAAGGCGGCAATATCAGGCCTGAACCTTGGTGGCGGTAAAGCCGTGATCATCGGCGACGCACGGACCATGAAAACGGAGGCTTTCCTTCGCAGGTTTGGCAAATTTGTTGAGAGCCTCAACGGGAAGTACGTTACAGCAGAGGACGTGAATATGAAAACCAGGGATATGGAATACATAAGCATGGAAACGAAGCATGTGACAGGTCTTTCCGAGTCCCGTGGTGGTGGCGGGGATCCTTCTCCCGTAACGGCCTATGGCACCTACCTCGGTATGAAAGCGGCTGCGAAAAAGGCCTATGGCTCAGACAGTCTTGAAGGAAAGAAGGTGGCTGTTCAGGGGGTAGGTCAGGTCGGTATGTATCTTACCGATCACCTGAAAAAAGAGGGCGCTGAAATTTACATCACGGATATTGACCAGGAAAAGATAAAAGATGTGGCGGCACGTTCCGGAGCTTCTGTAGTGGACATGGATGATATCTATGATCTGGATGTGGACATCTACGCGCCTTGTGCCCTGGGTGCCACCCTGAATGATTCTACCATTGACCGGCTTAAATGCAGGATTGTGGCCGGTGCAGCAAATAATCAGCTGGCTGACGAGAATGTACACGGGAAGCAGCTGAAGGAACGTAATATTGTTTATGCACCTGATTTCCTGATCAATGCCGGCGGACTCATCAATGTGTACGAAGAGTATCTTGGAAACTATAATCGTGAGCGGGCATACGGAATGGCAGAGAAAATTTACGATACCTTGCTGGATATCATTGAATCTTCAGATAAAAATGATATTACCACACATGATGCGGCCAGAAGGCTGGCCGAAAAGCGCATTTCGGATATCGGCCAGGTAAAATTACCCAGATAGTCAGGATTTCGTATTTTTGCAATCGACTGATAATACGTTCTTTATTTAAAACCACTTTATGCTCAACCGACGTACGCTCCGTATAAAGGCAATGCAAACCATTTTCGCTTTTCGTCAAAGCAGACAGGCGAATTACGGTATCGCCCTGGAGCAGATTGAAGAAGCATTTAAACCTGATCTGAATTCCATGGAAATACAGGACCCTGCCGCTCTGAAAGTACAGGGAGAGGAGGCTATCCAACTTTTTCAAAAGAATTTCCGGACCGAAGCTTTTCAAAGCAATACCGGCAGCAGTGATAAAATTAATTCGGTGGTGACCGGGGCGATCAGGGATTACCATCTTCAAAATGATAAGGACTTCCGGTATTTTAAGAAGAATATGGTGGTTGAGGTGGACCGCATATATGACCGGTACCTTTCTATTCTCCAGCTGTTGCGTGAATTTACACAGCGGGCAAGGGAAGATGAAAAAAGGGATCATAAAACCCTGTTGAATAATCCTTTTCTTCAGGCATTGCAGGAGAATGAGCAACTGGATGTGCTTATTCTTCGTAAGAATATTCGATGGGATACGCAACTTACCAGGGAATGGTTTAAATCCATCGTGCGGAAAGATCCTGAGTATGCCGCCTATGCTGCAGATTCAGGGGAGAATGAAGGGCATCAGGAATATACCAATCATCTGGTTAAAGATATCATTTTCAAAAATGAGGTGATTGAAAAATACCTGGAAGAACACGATTTAAACTGGGCAGAGGATAAGCCAATTGTAAAAAGCCTGACCACTAAAACTGTGAAGGCGTTCAATGAAGGCGGTGCACTGGAACTACAGGATATTTCCTATAACTGGGAAGATGACAGGGAATTTTTTCAGGAGCTTTTTGTTGAAACAGCAAGGGTGGCTGAAGAATATGAAGAGTTGATTGCCGGGAAAACTCAGAACTGGGACATTGAACGTATAGCAATTACCGACAGAATTGCCCTGGAAATGGCAATTGCCGAGATGATTAATTTCCCGAGTATTCCCGTCAAAGTGACCATTAATGAATATATTGAACTGGTAAAAAAGTACAGTACCCCTAAAAGTAAGCAGTTTATTAATGGTGTTTTGGATGTAATTGCAGAGGAATTATTACATGCGGGGGTTATTAGGAAGAGTGGAAGAGGATTAATCGACAATAAGTAAATATATTTATAGCATGAGTAAAAATAGTGGTAGTTCGTTTCTGGCATTCCTTATAGGCGCTTTAACTGGGGCCGCTGTAGGGGTGTTGTATGCGCCTGATAAAGGGTCAAACACCAGGGACCGGCTGACATACCGACTCCAGAAATACAAGCAGACCCTTGAGGAACTGCTGGATGACCTGGTATCCGATAAGAACGGGGCACTCTCGGAAGCCAAAACACACGGCGAACGAGTGGTGAATGATGCCCGCGAAAAAGCTGAACATCTGTTAAAGGATGTTGATCAGCTTCTTGACCAGATCAAGAAGACTGATGAGAATTAATGAATGATTTTTAATCATATTTTTATTTAACTAATCGATACTTAAAACAGAACTATGAAACATCAAGCGAAATTTTTTCTGATGGCCTTTATGGTTGCGCTGATGACCGCATGCGGAAGCAATAAGGACGCAGAAAAACGAATTGCAGATCTCGAAAGCCGACTGGCCGAACTTGAATCCACTGGATCTTCAGCACCGTCAACTGCTGCTCCGGCTCAGGCCGACCAGAAACCGGAAGGCCCTCTCCCGGAATTTAAATTTGATCAGGTTGAGCACGATTTTGGTGCGATAAACCAGGGAGATGTTGTAGAACATGTTTTCCAATTCACAAATGAAGGAGAAGCTCCTCTTATCATTCAAAGTGCCGTGGGATCATGTGGTTGTACCGTTCCGACTTATACGCGTGAGCCGATTGCTCCGGGTGAAAGCGGTGAGCTCACTGTAGCCTTCGACAGCAAGGGAAAAATGAACCTGCAGAACAAGACAGTAACTATTACGGCAAACACCTGGCCTAAGAAAACAATGCTTCGCATTAAGGCAATGGTTAACGGACCTGGCGGAACTGCTGTTCAGTAATTATAAGCTATTATATTTCAGATTGTGAATCCCAATCCTGCAAAGGGTTGGGATTTATTATTTGATTTAGCGAATTTTGGCATTCACAATACTAAAAACTATGTTTCATTCTATTTTATTACAGGCTTCCGGACAGGGTGGGAATTTTGGTTCCCTTATATTGCTCGCCGGCGTGGCTATTGTTTTCTATTTCTTTATGATCCGGCCGCAGCAGAAAAAGCAAAAGGAACAAAAGAAATTTCTCGAGGAGATCAAACGGGGAGATCTCGTGGTGACTATCGGAGGTATCCATGGAAAAGTGTTATCGGTAGAAGATGATAAAGTTGTGCTCGAGGTTGACAAAGGAGTGAAACTCGTTATGTCAAAAAGTTCTATTTCCCTGGAGGCATCCAAACCTGCGGAAGAAAAGAAAAAATAAACGTGAGTTCGTTCGGAGAAATATTGAAGTCGCTTAGACCAACAAGGACAAACCGTTTTCGGGTGATCTTGTTGTGTATCGCGGCGGCTACAACGTTCTGGTTTCTCAATGCAATGAATAAACAGCATACCGCTACTCTCAATTATCCTATTCAATTTGTATACGACAAATCCAGGTACATTGAAGTAGAAGATCTGCCAACACAGGTTGCAATTAACGTCAATGGGGTCGGCTGGAATTTGCTGAGAAATAACCTTGGTATTAAAACCTCGCCCCTGCTGATTCCTCTGGATAATCCGGCGGAAATCAAAGGACTATCGGCCATATCAATTCCCAGTCTGATTTCCGATCAGATCAGTGAGCTCCAATTAAATTATGTGCTGACCGATACGCTGCATATTGACCTTGATGAAAGGGCCACGAAGGTTTTTCAATTGTTCGTTGATAGTGTCAATGTACCGCTGGAAGAGGGCTACCGGCTTACCTCAAGAATTCAGATTTCCCCTGATTCGGTAATTTTCCATGGTCCCAGAACCTATCTTGAGAACATGTCTGACAGCCTCTATCTCCGTCTTGGGGAGGATCAGATCAGCAACGACTTTGAACAAAATATTTCGGTTCCTGTACCTCAAAAGGTCACCTCTTCTGACCCCCCTATTGTACAGGTTTCATTTACCACGGGAGAATATGAACAGAGGGAATATGATCTCCCGTTAAACCTTATTAACGGGGATGAGAATGATTCATTATTTACCGATGTGACTGTCCGTATTTCATTCTCCGTGGAAAGCGACAGGGCTGATATGATTGAACCGGGTGATTTTACCATGGTCGGGGATTTGTCAGCAATGGGTGAAGACTCCACCATCATTCCCCGGCTGGCAAGTTATCCGCTTGGGCTGGCTGATATTTCCTATGATTCTTCAGCGGTATCTGTCCGCGACGAAAGATGAGTGTGCTGAAGGTTGGAGTTACCGGGGGTATCGGATCCGGGAAGAGCCTTATCTGCCGGATTTTCGGTATTCTTGATATTCCGGTATACGATGCTGACTCGCGTGCCAAATGGCTGATGCATAACGATCGCGAACTGATGCGATCGGTGAAGGATTTAATTGGAGAGCAGTCTTATCAGAACGGTCAACTCAATCGTCAATACGTTGCCTCACGGACATTTGGTAATCCCGAACTCCTTGAAAAGTTGAACGCTCTTGTCCATCCGGCCGTTCGCCGGGATTATGAAAGTTGGCATAATGATCAAACCACTCCGTATACCATCAAAGAAGCTGCTCTATTGGTGGAAACGGGCAGTTACCGGGAACTGGATTTTCTGATCAATGTGAATGCCCCGGAAAATATTCGTATCAATAGAATCCGGAAAAGAGACCCTCAGCGTAGTGAGCAGCAAATAATGGATATTATCTCCCGACAGCTCTCCGATGCCGACAGAATGGAGAAGGCAGACTTCACTATTGTTAATGACGATTCAAATCTTGTGATCCCGCAGGTGATTTCGATTGATAATCGCCTACGAAGCCTGTGATTCTTCGCTTTCCTTTTTCTTAAAGAATACGCGGGCGATCCATCGTGGTAATGCCAGTGCACCGATAATCAGGTAGGGGTAATAGGTAATTATCCGCCATAGTAACGTAGCGCCCAGGGTATATTCCCCAAGGTACATCTGGAAAAAATCCATGAAGAAATGTTCCGCGGTACCGGCACTGCCCGGGGTTGGTGAAATAAGCATCACGATCCATAAAATCAATTGCTTGCCGAAGATCAGGAAATGTGTACTGATGGTAATTCCTTCGGTGTAGGATTCTACTATGAAATTCAGGATCATATAGCGGCAAACCCAGGCAATTATGGTGGCCACTGAGATTTTCACCCAGTACGAAAGATTCTTTCCCTTAAGCAGAGACGATGCCCACATCACCTCGTTGCCATGCTGATAAGCCGAATACCTCCACCTTCTCAGGAAGCCGATTGAGGTAATCCTGATCAGAATCCATTTGAAAACACGTGGTTTCCAGAAGAGGGCAAAGCTCATGATCAAGGTATAAAGGGCAATTAAAAAATAGCTCAGGATAAACAGGTATCGCAGAGTAGCATTCAGATCAGGGAATATATCACCACCAAAAAAGATCAGTGCCAATGGAGCGGCGGTAACAAAGAATAGATTATCAAGAATAGCCGTCAGCATCACATAGGCGAGGGCTTTGCCGAGGTTAATCTTTTCCTTCAGGAGAATAAAAACCGCAACAGCTGTCCCGCCTACTACAGATGGGGTAACCGCTGAAGCGAATTCCCAGAGAATAATCACATAAATACTGCTCGTCCAGCTGAGTTCTTCATTGGTCAACGTCCTGATCCTGTAGATCGTGGCGATTTCCTTCATCAGGAGTGCTGTAAAAGCGAGAACGATGGGGAATACACTTGCTGTGAAGATCAGGTTCAGTTTCTCAGGTGTGAAACTGTCGTCTGTTACGACCAGATATATGACGAAACCTATGCTGATTGCAGCGGGTAGCCAGACCTTGTTTGGGTTGAGGGTCTTTAATATTTTCTGGGTATCAAGGTTCATCTACTCTGAGTGTACCTCCTCCAGTTTTTCAATCCAGAAATTATTAAAGCCTTCACCCAGGTGAAGGGTGATAATCCGGAGTTGGAGAAGCTCTAGAATTGCCAGAAAATTAAAGATAGCAGCAATTTTTGTAGGATTTTTATCGATCAGCTGGCCAAATGACAATCGGTCCCGTCCGTGTAAATCACCAAGGATCTGTTCTTTTTGTCCGTCAATGGTGTAGGGAAACTGAATGACCTGGTGGACTGGCTTATTCTGTTCGATCTTGTAGCGCTCCATGACCCGATGAAAGACCTTCATAAGTTTATAAAGGTCAAGATCCTGCATTTCAGCCTCCACATTTACACTTTCGGAAAGCTTCCGGATCTCACGGTGAACATTACCCCGTTTTTCCTTGAAGATCTCATTCTCCTCCATCTGCTTGAGCTCTTCAAGAACAGACTTATACTTTTTGTATTCCAGCAGGTGCCTGACGAGCTCTTCCCGCGGATCTATTTCATTACCTTCTTCATCCAGCTGCGGACGCGGCAGAAGCATTTTGGATTTTATGCGCATCAGGGTAGCCGCCACCAGGATAAATTCACTGGCTACCTCAATATTCATGGATTCGAGGTGGTGCAGATAATCAAGAAAATCTTTGGTAATGCTCGAAATGGGGATATCGTGAATGTCAAGTTCATCCCGTTCTATAAAGAACAGAAGCAGGTCGAAGGGACCTTCGAATAACGGTAACTTGATCTCAAAACTCAATATCCTTTGGTTAATTGTTTCTGATGGACATCAAAGATATTACTTATGACCTTCAATCACCTATTATCAATTTAAAAATTATGTACTTTTGCGGAATAACGTGGAAGAAACCGAAGGTTTGGAATACGGTATCAAAACACTTACCTTACCTTTTTGTTCTAGACGTAAAGTTTTTTATTTAAACGCAAATGTTGATCACTCCAGGAAATTTATTAGGATCAATACACAGCCCCGAAGATCTAAAGAAACTTGACCAGGCCCAACTGGTTCAGCTAAGCGAAGAGCTACGAGATTTTATTATCGATAATGTATCCGTTTACGGTGGCCATTTCGGGGCCAGCCTGGGGGTTGTCGAACTTACGGTCGCCTTACACTATGTTTTTAATACGCCTGTCGATCAGATCGTATGGGATGTGGGACATCAGGCATACGGACATAAAATTCTAACCGGACGCAGGGATGATTTCCATTCCAATCGGATGTACAAAGGGATTTCCGGGTTTCCAAAACGAAAGGAAAGCGAATATGACACGTTTGGAGTTGGCCATTCGTCCACTTCCATATCTGCCGCTCTTGGGATGGCAGAAGCGTCCCACTACAAAAAAGATTTTGAAAAGCAGCATATAGCAGTCATCGGGGACGGAGCTATGACGGGCGGACTGGCTTTTGAAGGGATGAATCATGCGGGAGTAAGCAATACCAACCTGCTGATTATTCTCAATGACAACTGCATGTCGATTGATCCGAATGTAGGAGCATTAAAGGACTACCTCACTGATATCACGACATCACACGCCTATAATAAGGTTCGCGATGAAATATGGAAAGTACTTGGGAAGATCAGTAAATTCGGACCTAACGCCCGGGAGATTGTTTCAAAACTTGAGGCCAGCATGAAGGCGTTTGTTCTGAGCCAGAGCAACATGTTTGAATCGCTGAACCTTCGGTATTTCGGACCGGTAGACGGACATGATGTCGATCACCTGGTTCACGTGCTCAAAGACCTGAAGGATATCAAAGGTCCTAAAATCCTGCACTGTATCACCACGAAGGGAAAGGGCTATGCTCCCGCCGAACACGGCGACAAGACCACCTGGCATGCACCCGGTAAGTTTGACAAGGTTACAGGAGAAATCCGAAAAAAATCACATGATGCTCCTCAGCCACCTAAATACCAGCAGGTATTTGGTCATACGATCGTGGAGCTGGCAGAGGAGAATGATAAAATAATGGGGATCACGCCGGCGATGCCCAGTGGATCTTCCATGAACATCATGATGGAGGCCATGCCCGACCGGGCATTCGATGTGGGTATCGCGGAGCAGCACGCCGTTACATTTTCTGCGGGATTAGCCACCCAGGGGCTTATACCGTTTTGTAACATTTACAGTACCTTCATGCAGCGCGCCTACGACCAGGTAATTCATGATGTTTGTATACAGGACTTGCCGGTTAATTTCTGTCTGGATCGGGCCGGGTTTGCCGGGGCCGACGGACCTACCCATCATGGTGCGTATGATCTTGCTTATATGAGGTGTATTCCCAACATGATCGTTTCGTCACCAATGAACGAACAGGAACTGCGGAACCTTATGTATACTGCTCAGTTGCCAAGGGAAAGTAAGGCATTTACCATTCGTTACCCGAGAGGTCAGGGAGTTATGCCTGAATGGAAAACCCCTATGGAGGCGATTGAAATTGGCAGCGGAAGGGTTATACGCGAAGGATCTGATATTGCAATACTTACTATCGGACATATCGGCAATTATGCACTGGATATTCTGGAAGATTTGAAGGAGAATGGCGTTGACGCAGGTCATTACGATATGCGCTTCGTTAAGCCACTGGATGAAAAACTTCTTCATAAGATTTTCACGAAGTATGAAAAAGTCATCACCGTGGAGGATGGATGTATCCAGGGTGGGTTTGGCAGTGCTGTGCTGGAGTTTATGGCTGATCATGGCTATTCAGCGAGTGTTCGACGGCTGGGAATTCCTGACGCAATAATTGAACACGGAGAGCAAATAGAACTTCAGGCCGAATGCGGATTTGACCAGGAAGGTATCAGGAAAGCTGTCTTTGATATGGTCGGCATATCGGTTTCTGCATCTGAATGATTTCCTGTCTCAAACACGGGGAAGGGTTTCCCGTACTTCTTCTTCATGGATTTTGTGAAAACCGGGAAATATGGAAATACCTCCTGCCCAAACTTCCTGAGAATTTCAGCTATATAACTTGCGATATACCGGGCTTCGGTCAATCGCCCCTGCCCGCTGAAAAACCAGCTCTTAGTGATGTCGCAGCCAAATTTCTGAAATATTTGCAAGGGGAAGGGATAACCAACTTCGGTGTTATTGGTCACTCGATGGGCGGATACATAGCGCTTTCCCTGGCGAAACAGTCCGGTAGTGCCTGCCGTTTTCTTTGCCTGTTTCATAGCACTGCAGAAGCCGATTCTCCGGAAAAAAAGGTGAACCGAACAAAGTCAGCCGATTTTATCAGGAAAAATGGAAAGGACCCGTTTCTGAAGACATTTTTACCAGGCCTCTATCATCAAGCAGGTAATTGGGAGAATGAGGTCAGAAATATAGTATTTGATACACCGGAGGAATCAATAATTCATTACACGCTGGCCATGAGAGACCGGCCTTCTCACATTGATTTTTTATCCGGATTTGCCGGAAAGTCTTTGCTTATAGCCGGAGAATATGACACATTTATTCCTGCCGATTCAATCAGGAAACAGGCTGGTCTGGCTCCTGATGGTTCTTTTTACCTGATGAAGGAAACGGGTCACCTTGGTATGATGGAAAATCCCACTAAGGCAGCAGCAATAATCGGCGACTTCCTTAAGACGATCTAATTATTAAGCAATTCGTTTCTCAGCAAGGAAATGTAATTGGAAAGCGCAGTTGGCCAGTCCGGTGCTGCATCCCACTTTTTCCCGAGAAATATATTGCCGCTATATACATGCTTGATGTAAAATTTGTAAACTTCTGAATCTTTGGAGTATGTATTCAGTACGGGTTTGCCGTCTTCCATTGATTCAGAAACAAAAGAAGTTTCTTTATCATTTACCTCATATCCAAGCAGCTTTTTGGCATTTTCGGCCCGGGTGTGGACGTAATATAATACAAAGTCGTATCCTTCCGAACGCAATTCTTTTTCGGGAATTTCAGGATCAATGATTTCATATTTGTATGGATAATCAGCCATCACTTCTCTGATCTGCGCCGTATCGGCAAAAGGATAAATCGCCAGCTTGTCCGATTCAAAATTCAGATCATAGAACTCTGCACGACGACCAGTGAAGATATTAACCATATCGCCGAATTCAGGCTGATTCAGGATTAACAAGTTTCGCAGTTTCTGCCCGGAAGTGGAAACAGCACGATAGGTATTTGTCATGGCATCCCGCAATTCCGGGGCCTTTGTATCCCAGCCTGCCTGTCCTTCCAGAACAAATTCCCGGGGATTAAATTCAGTAAGTATGACCTGATACCCACCGGTATCGTGGCGTAGAAATACAAGGTGTGTGATTTCACGGTCATCGAATGCCTGTAGAAAAGTCCTGGAAGGTTCGACCCCGCTAAGAATATCTTCAAGGAAGTAGGTAGCTATGGCATCTATACCGGCGTCGGCAAGAAACGGTTGAGCTTCGGCTGCCATCTCCCGCCAGTCCGTACAATCAGTTTGCTCAGAACAGGATATCAGAAGAAGCGATTTTCCACTGCGAAAATCCTTAGGAATAGCGCCGTCAATTTCAATCCGGTTTATCAGATCCTCAGCCTTTCTGTCCTGCGCCCTGGCAAATGTGACGGTGGCAACTGCCAGCAAGAATATGAATACTCGCATCATACGTAATAACGCAAAAGATACAAAAAAATGATTCGGTACGTTTTTTATTTTGCAAATAAACGGTCCATGTCCTTAAAAGCCTTGAACTCCAGGGCATTCCCGCTTGGGTCAAGAAAGAACATAGTGGCCTGTTCTCCCGGCTGATCCCTGAATCGAACATGCGGTTCGATGATAAAATCAATTTGCTTTTGTTTTAGCCTTTCCGTTAAATCCTCCCATTGCTCCATCGTAAGTACCACGCCAAAATGTCTTACAGGCACCTGGTCACCGTCCACGTCGTTGCGGGCCGCAAGTCCTGCCTCTTCCGGGCTGAGGTGTGCAACTACCTGGTGACCGTAAAGGTTAAAGTCTATCCATTGATCAGAAGTCCGGCCGGTGGAGCATCCGAGTATTTCCGTATAAAATATCAGCGTTTCCTGAAGGTCCTTTACAGGGAATGCCAGGTGAAATGGTTGAATTGTCATGTTATTCTAAGCCTATTGATAGATCATTGTTAATACGTACAGGGAAAAGTTCCAGATCGCCTGCCCGTCCGGATGATTCGCGGCCTGTTTTCAGGTCATACCTGTATTCGTGCAACGGGCAAATGATTTCACAAATATGGTTGGTCCACCCTCCGGATAAGGATGCATGCTGATGCGGGCAGGAATCTGCCGTTGCATACCATTCTCCCGCACATTTAATAAGATTAATTTTTCGGTCTCCAATTTGAACGGGCAACGGATTTTTCTTTTCAATTCTTCTCTCCGCTTCTTCAATCGATTCAAAGATCCTAATCCACCTCATGTGTCTTGCGGAATTCTTTCTTTCGATCCGCCAGCTTGCTTGGTCGTGTAAATACCATGGCATAGGCCTCCCTGAATGAACGTGAGGCCCGGACATCCTTTACGATATCCGACCATTCATGAAAATTCAGGCGAATGGGATTATAGGAATTTACCGGATTGGTGATACCGTAATCCGCCTGCTCTTCTTCGGGCTGGAACGTACCAAAAATTCTGTCCCAGATGATGAAAGTAGACCCGTAATTTTTGTCCAGGTATTTATCATTCCGTGCATGATGAACACGGTGGTGGGAAGGCGTCGTAAATATGTATTCGATTGGTTTGGGAAGCTTCCTGATATACTCTGTATGGATCCAGAACTGGTACAGCACCTCGATCTGGTGGCAGATAAAAAAGACAACCGGATGAAATCCGACAAGGGCTACAGGGATAAAAAAGATCACCTTAATATGCTGTGTCCAGCCGAGACGGAATGATACCGACCAGTTGTATTTTTCTGAAGAATGATGTGTTACATGCGTAGCCCACCAGAATCTGTTTTCATGAGCCACCCGGTGTGCCCAGTAACGCCAGAAATCGATCCATATGATACAAAGAATAAAACTCCACCACGTCATTGGAATTGACCAGGGGACCAGGTTGTAGAAAAACAGGATAAGTCCGAAGGTGGCAATCTTGATGGCGGCACTGATTGCCACGTTGACAAGACCGATCGCGGTTGCCGCAAACGTGTCCTTCGAATTGTAATATTCTTTTTTCTGGCGGTAGCTGATATACCATTCCAGGGCCACAAGAATAAACATTACCGGGGCGGCATAAAGAATGATATTGGGCATATCCATGGCCAGAATATCATCAATGGTAAATTTTACTTTTTCCATCTAAGAAAATTTTCCTGTAAACGGCTAAGTTACCTGACAAAAAACAGAGACAAAAGAAAACGCACAATTAATGTGCAGGACAATTTATTTGGGGGAAACTTCCGGTTATGTCCGTAACTTACTGTAAAACAGTATAAAGAGGGGATTGTTTCTTACGCTTCTTTCAAAGAATTCTCTTCAAACGAACTTCCGCCATTGCCAGCTCGACCGTTACTTCCTGACATCCCCGGCTTGTGTACAGATAATCATTGGTGCGATTGTCAGGTTTGTAGAGCCTGTAATGATTATCCGCGATTTTCTCCACTTTACAAAATGTCCCGTGCCGTTCTGAGAAGATCTCATTCCCGTTGGGTGGGTTGAAATACAGGGTGGCAATACTTTCTTTTATTTCTTCCGAAATTCTTTCGACCTCACCATCCTTTTCAATATGGTAAAACTCGTCCATGTACTTTGTTTTTGTGAGGTTCCGCTCTTTATCGTTCAACATGCTGCGAGACAGCGAACTGAGCAGGTGGTTATCACGATATACTGACAGGTATTCGGTAGACATATGAAATGAAAAAAGCAGGCTGAATTCGGTGATACTGGTCAGTTCAATTCTTGTCAGTCCCCCGTGATCCGATTTTTCGGCAATAAGATACCCTATAGAATCCCCTTTCCATTCCACTTTATACACATGCTTTTGGGCCATTGCTGTCCCCGCAACCATCACACACAGAAATACCAGCAGTTTTTTCAAATTGAGATTATTTATGAAGATGATGAAATACCTGACAGGTATTCCCGCATCTTATTAAATTTAACGAAATGTTACGCGTACAAACAAGTCCTTTTATCCAGGAAATCCATTCTCCATGGATTTTACCGGAAATACGCTTGTTTATCAAACGTGAAGATGTACTTCATGTTATGGTATCCGGCAATAAATGGCGGAAACTTTCCAAAAACCTCGATCAGGCAAAAAAGGCCGGGGCTCAAACCCTTGTTACGTTTGGCGGTGCGTACTCCAACCATATTTATGCTACAGCTGCCGCTGCCCGGGAAGCGGGGTTCTCGTCTGCCGGTATTATCCGGGGAGATGAATTATCGGCTGATAACTTCACGCTGCGAAGCGCCAGGAACATGGGTATGGACCTCATTTTTACTGACAGAACGACTTACCGCGACAAGCAGCGGCTGGTGGAAAGATTTCGTGACCGATGGGAGAGCCCCTATTTCCTGCCAGAGGGTGGGACCAATTGTCTCGCTGTGGAGGGCTGCCGTGAAATTGTGAATGAAGAAGTGAGGGATATGGACGTGGTGGCGGTTCCGGCAGGCACCGGCGGAACCATGGCCGGGATTATTGCTGCCATGCCGGAGAATAAAAAGGTGCTTGGCTTTAGTGCACTGAAAGGGAATTTTCTGGAGAATGAGGTTCAACGCCTGCTGGATGAATGTGCTGTAAAATCTCGAGCTGACTGGGAAGTCATAGATGACGATCATACGGGAGGATACGCACGTGTAACAGCCGAACTGTTGCACTTTATAAGTGAGTTCAAAGCAGAAAACAATATTCTGCTGGATCCGGTGTACACCGGAAAAATGATGCTTGGGCTTAAGAAAATGATCCAGGCAGGGGCCTTTAGGAAGGATACAAAAATTTGCGCCATCCATACCGGCGGTTTACAGGGCTGGAATGGGATGAAAGAAAGATACGGGATTGAAATTCCGGAGTGATCTTATTTTCGTTTAATGGACGCAAGCCAGGAACCCGGCCATCTTCGGGGCGCTTCCTCGGTAAGAATACCCGTTTCGTTTGCGCTTTTGACCGATTCTATGGTATAAAATCCATTGGGATAATTCATGGAAAACTGGTTCAGTAATACGGGGAGCGATTCGCGTTTAATCACACAGAAAAGCAATTGCTCCTGCCCCCGGGCACTTTCAGCATCAACGAATGAATACCGCCAGTCACGCTCTTTCAGGAACTGAAGCAGTGGTGCCAGCGGTTCCTGCGTTATCAGACGTACAACTACTTTCCCGTAGGCCAGCTTTTCTTCAATCAGCATACCTACGTAAATTCCAGCGGCAAACCCTGCCGGGTAGGCAATGTAGGAATAAACATTATCAATGTGCTGGAAGATCTGACCGATTGCCAGCAGCCAGATCAGTGACTCAAAAAAGCCGAGGATCGTAGAAGTGCCACGCCTGCCACCCATAACGAAAATGATCCGGATTGTATTTATGGAAACATCCAGTATCCTGGCAAAAAATATAAGCAGCGGGAGAATGATGATCCGGAAAGCCTCACCACTGATCCCCAATGATTCAGAGAAAAATTCTTCCATACTAATTATCCGAAAAGATGACCAAAAACATCATTAATGTGTCCGACCGGAATCACTTGAATCTTGTATTTCCCGGGGTCGGCATCTCGCATACCGAATTTGGAACAGAATATCTGTTTAAAACCCAGTTTCTGGGCTTCAGATATCCTGTTTTCCAGCCGGTTCACGGCACGTAATTCTCCTCCCAGGCCGACTTCTGCTGCAAAACAGGAAGTGGCCGGAATCGCAATTTCCTCCAGCGACGAAACGGTGGCCACACATACTGCAAGGTCGACCGCAGGATCTTCCACCCGAATTCCGCCTGCGATGTTAAGAAAAACATCCTGAAGTCCAAGTCGAAACCCTCCCCTTTTTTCCAATACTGCCAGCAGCATATTCAGCCTCCGGTTGTCAAAGCCGGTGGGCGTGCGCTGCGGAGTACCATAAGCAGCACTGCTCACCAGGGCCTGGATCTCCACCAGCAGGGTACGGTTTCCTTCCAGGCTGGCTGCTATGGCTACTCCGCTGGTGTCCCCTTCCCGCTGGGTGATCAGGATCTCCGATGGATTTGTGACTTCCCGCAATCCATTCTCCCGCATCTCATAAATGCCAAGTTCAGAGGTGCTGCCAAACCGGTTCTTAACCGTACGCAGCATCCGGTAACTCAGGTGCCTGTCACCTTCAAATTGCAACACGGCGTCAACCATATGTTCCAATACTTTCGGGCCCGCGATACTCCCCTCCTTGGTAATATGGCCGATCAGGAAAACAGGTACGTTTTTGGCCTTGGCAATGGCGATGAGGGCAGCGGTGCAGTGCCGTACCTGTGAAACACTTCCCGGCGCGGATTCGATGGCAACACTCTGCAGGATCTGTATGGAATCCAGAATCACCAGTGATGGCGTCTCATTTTCAATATGTTGAGAGATTGATTCCAGATTGGTATCGGCCAGTATGCTAACCGTATCCGGTAAATTTTCAGATAAACGATCGGCTCGCATCCGGACTTGCTGGGCACTCTCTTCCCCTGTTACGTAAAGGGATGGCTTGCCCAGGTGCAGAGTAAGCTGAAGCATAAGGGTGGATTTACCGATTCCGGGTTCGCCTGCTACAAGTGTGACAGATCCAGGAACGATGCCCCCTCCCAGGACGCGGTCAAGTTCGCCCAGTCCAGAGGAAAATCTCGGGGTGTCATCCTTGTTTATCTCTTTAATTTTCAGCGGTTTTGAAGCATTTCTGGCAGACTTTACCCAGGAAGTGCTTTTGGAGGATTTTTTGGTGAATTTTTCCTCTACAAGAGTGTTCCAGTTAGCGCATCCTGGACACTTTCCCAGCCATTTCGGTGACTCATATCCGCAATTAGTGCAAAAAAATATTGTTTTTTCTTTCGCCAAAGTGTTACTTATGAATTAGAACTATTATAAATATTGACATTCAATTTCGATTAGGTAAACTAATTCTTTAAAAACTTCTAAATTCTTTTTTTAATGCTTCGTTGTTCTGTTTTGCTGATCGCCCTGATGGTCAGCTCGTTGGCTAAAGCCCAGGAATCACCTTCCAAATTTGGGGAAATCAGTAAGAAAAACCTAGAAATGACCATATACCCCAAGGATTCCAGCGCCGGTGCTGTGGTGCTTATGGATTGGGGTTATGTCAATTTCGATTATAATTTTGAAGTCCAGCTGCAGCGTCACATCCGGATTAAAATCCTTAATAGTACCAAGTTTGATCTGGCAGATATTAAGATTCCGCACTACCGGAAAGACCGGGTCGAAAAGCTGGAAGCAGCAACCTATAATCTGGTGAATTGTGAGATCGTGGCGGACGAGCTTGACAAGGATGACATTTTCGTTGATAATTATAATGAGTATACCAAGCACACGTCATTTGCCCTGAAGAATGTGCGCGAAGGAAGTATCATAGAATATACGTACCGGGTAAATTATGGTAGTTTTTCCCAGATACCCCCGTGGTATTTTCAGCGTGAAATACCTACCATGCACAGCGAATATTATGTGGAGCTCCCGGAGGCATTTGAGTACAAAAAGGTAATGCGGGGTTATATACCCCTGGCCGATGCGGTGACTTCCAAAAAGAACATGCGTTACCAGGGATCGACCATTATGCTTACCACACAGCATTATGTAGCCAAAGATGTTCCGGCGTTTATATCGGAGCCTCACCTTACCACCAAAGAGGATTATATTTCTAAAATCTATTTTGAGCTCTACGCGATAAATATTCCCGGATCTGCCTACAACAGGTATATGCCCAATAGTTACGGGGACCTCGCCTACAACCTGGCAAAGGACGAGGATTTTGGCAAGCGCCTTGAAAAAGGAAGGTTTTTACGGGATGAAACTGAGAAGATCACTGCCGGACTGTCGGATGACCTGGAAAAGACCAAGGCCATCTATCACTTTGTCCAGGAGGAGTTTGAAGTGGATGTGGATTTTGAAGAGACAAACTATAAAAAGATCTTTGATGAACGTCGCGGGTACAGCATGGACCTGAATTTCATCCTGATTATGATGCTGAAGGAAGCCGGAATAGAAACCGAACCGGTAGTTATCAGTACCCGCCAACATGGGCTGGTCCACCCCTTGTATCCGTCTTTCAGAAATTTCAATTATGTACTGGCACTGGCCACCATCGGAGAGGAAAGTTACCTGCTGGATGCCTCGGACAAGTTTCTTGATTTCAACAATATAGGGTCTAAGTGTCTGAACGGTCAGGGTCTGGTAGTTTCTGAAACTAATCCCAGGTGGATAAACCTGCGGCCCACAATGTCGAATATGAAGATGACAACGGCGAATTGCACGTTATCAGAGGATGGTACAATGCATGCGGATATTAAAATTGACCGGCAGGGATATATCGCGATGAATTTCAAACGTGACCGCGATGACGAAGACGATGAATACCTGAAAGACTTTAAAGAAACGCATACAGGCTGGGAGATAGAGAAGCACGAAATATCCGGCCTGGAAAGCCGCGAAGAATCCCTGGTGGAGAAGTACAGTTTTACGAGCGAAGAGCATGCTGAGTCACTGGGAGATATCATTTACATCAACCCAATGGTCATCGGACGGTATGAAGAAAATCCGTTCAAACTTGAAGAGCGCATTTACCCGGTCAATTACGGGGCACCCGTGAAGGAAGTGATCAGCTACAGCATTGATATTCCCGAAGGCTACCTGGTGGACGAACTGCCACAGCCGGTCGCAGTGGCGCTTCCCGATAATGCCGGGAAATTTTTATACAGTGTCAGTGCCGTGGGAAACAAGATCATGGTAAATTCACAATTCCTGATCAACAAGGTGGAATTCAGCACCGAAGAATATCCGTACCTCAGGGCGTTTTATTCGCAGATAGTAGCGAAACAGGCAGAACAGGTGGTACTTAAAAAGAAGACATGATGAAGAGGTTGATATATATCTGGCTGATGCTGGCACCGCTTGCGGGTGCATTGGCACATGACGGGAAAGGCCGCGACGATCCGAAATATCCGGTAAGTGATATCGCTCCGGAGTTGCTGGAGGATGCGCATCTTGTTATTCGCAAAAGTGAGGAATTATTCACCATTAAATCCATTGGTGAAACTGTTTACAGGCAGCATTACGTCTATACCATTTTAAATGATAAGGCCGATCCGCTTAGACAAGTTTCGGTATATTTTGATAATGAAACTTCTAAAGTCGAGGAATTTGAGGCTTGGGTGTATGATGCGAAGGGTGAGGAAGTTGATAAAATGAAGAAGTCTGAAATTAAGGAGCAAAGTTATGTCCAGGGAGGAAATTTGTTTGACGGGATCCGTCTCATGTATTCCAATCTGACCAAACCAGATTATCCCTACACCATAGAAGTTATTACAGAAAAAACTTATTACGGTACTCTAAATATGCCTCAATTTGCTCCTCAATGGAGTGAGAATATTTCTGTTGAATCATCTTCTTACACTATACTGGCGCCTTCGGATCTTAAACCCAGATATAGGGAAAATAATTTCGATGGTGAATTTACGGAGAAAATTGAAGCAGACATAGTCAAAATGGAATGGCGCGTTTCTAATCTTCAGACAGTTGAAACGGAACCGTTGAGCTGGGGCATCAGGGAAGTCGTTCCTATTGTAGAGTTTGCCCCGAATAAGTTTAAGTATGGCGGTTACGAGGGAGATATGTCAACCTGGAAAAGCTTTGGAGAATATTTCTGGCAGCTTAATGAAGGGAGAGATAAGATATCAGCCAAAACAGCTCAGGAAATTGACAGGATTACCCAGGGTCTTTCAAACAGGGAAAAGATCAAGGTGGTCTATGAGTACATGCAGAATCGTACGAGATATGTCAGCATTCAGCTGGGTATAGGCGGTCTGCAACCATTCGAGGCGCTCATGGTTGATGAAGTTGGATATGGTGATTGCAAAGCGCTCACCAACTACACCTATTCCCTCCTTAAAAGTGTAGGAATAAAATCATATTACAGCCTGATTGAAGCGGGAATGTATCCGGACCCTGTATCACCTGATTTTACGGTAGATCCTTTTAATCATGTTATTTTATGTGTCCCCACCGAATCTGATACCGTTTGGCTTGAATGCACAAGTCAGAAAAATCCTTTTAATTACCTCGGTACATTTACCAGTGACAGAAGTACGTTGCTTATTACAGAAAATGGAGGGAAACTTGTTCGTACTCCAAGATATAAGCTGTCAGATAACCTGCGATCCAGAAATGTTCAGGTAAAATTTGACGAAAGCGGAAATGCATTAATATTTGAGAGTACAGCTTACAAAGGATTGCATTACAGCACCTCGTACTTAAATCAGGTGGTGGATCAGGGAGATGAAATTAAAAAGAAATGGGCCAGAAAATATACGGATTTGGCCAATTTTGATTTAGAATCAATAAATATCAAGGATGTCAAAACAGAGCTCCCACAGGCAGTGGTCAAGATGAAGATGACTTCTCAGAAATATGCATCGAGAACAGGTAAAAGATTCTATTTTCAACCAAACCTCATGAGCCACGTAGAAGATTCCTTCAAACCTGTTGAGGATAGAAAATCGCCTTTTTCAATTAAATATCCGCTCGCTTTTGTGGATACGATCGTATACGATTTTCCCTCTTCATTTCAGGTCGAGTATCTTCAGGAACCGGTAAGCATTGAAACTGAATTCGGGAATTATTCCTCACACGTTCAATTTGTTCAGGGCCGGCTCACCTATTTTAGAAGACTGGAGTTGTCTTACGGGGAGTATAGTCCTGATAAATACGACGATTTCATTGAATTTATCGAAAAGGTGAAAGATGCCGACAAATCCAAAGTCGTTTTCACAACCAAAACCTGATATACAAAAGCCGGATACTTCATCCGGTTTTTTTATTCCTAGGGTAAATTGACGAATTTTACAGGAGCAAAAGTCAACCCCATGAATAAGAAAGTACTCCTCATGATCCTGGATGGATGGGGACTCGGAAAAAATCCCGACGTTTCTGCCATTGCCAAAGCCAACACCCCGTTTGTTGATTCTCTTACCGATAAATATGCTCACAGCAAGTTGGAAGCTTCAGGCTTGGCGGTCGGGCTCCCGGAAGGTCAGATGGGTAATTCCGAAGTCGGGCACATGAATATCGGCGCGGGACGGGTTGTATACCAGGACCTGGTAAAGATCAATAATGCGTTTGAGGACCATTCGATAGAAGAAAACAGTGTATTGCAGGATGCCCTGAAATATGCGAAGGATAAGGGGGTGGCCCTGCACCTGATCGGACTGGTATCGGATGGCGGTGTTCATTCCCATATTGGTCATGTAAAGGGTCTTTGCTCTGTGGCCGCTAAAACCGGCCTTTCCAATGTGTATGTGCATGCTTTCACAGATGGTCGGGACACCGACCCGAAGAGCGGTGAGGGATTTTTGAAAGACCTTCAGGATCACATGAAAAATACCACCGGACAGATCGCTTCCGTAATCGGCCGTTATTTTGCGATGGACCGTGACAAGCGATGGGAACGCGTTAAGCTGGCCTATGACCTGCTTGTCCATGGCACGGGAAAGAAAACCCGTGATGTACTGGAGGCAGTTCGTGAATCCTACAAGGAGGATGTCACCGATGAGTTCATAAAGCCGATTGTACATGTCAGAGAAAACGGCGAGCCCCTGGCAACCATTTCGGATGGAGATGTGGTCATTTGCTTTAATTTCCGGACAGATCGTGGTCGCCAGATCACGATGGCACTTACCCAGCAAGCATTTCCCGAGCAGGACATGAAGCCGCTTGATCTTTATTATGTAACCATGGCCCGTTATGACGAAAGTTTTAAAGGGGTGAAGGTAATATTTGAAAAAGACAACCTGAATAATACCCTCGGCGAAGTCCTTGAAAAGAACCATAAAAAGCAGATCAGAATAGCTGAAACAGAAAAATATCCGCACGTAACCTTCTTTTTCAGTGGAGGCAGGGAAGAACCTTTTGAAGGAGAGAAACGGATTTTATGCCCTTCTCCCAAGGTGGCGACCTATGATCTTCAGCCTGAAATGAGCGCCGCGGAGATTCGCGATAACATTATTCCCGAACTGGTGAGTGAGGAACCTGATTTCATTTGCCTGAATTTTGCCAATCCGGATATGGTGGGTCATACGGGTGTTTTTGAAGCAGCTGTCAAGGCCTGTGAAACCGTGGATGAATGCGCCCAGGCGGTTACACAAAGTGCTCTGGCGCATGGTTATTCCATCATCATCATTGCCGATCATGGGAATTCCGACATCATGATCAATCCGGACGGTTCGCCGAATACCGCACACACGACCAATCTGGTACCATGCATTCTTGTAGATAAGGACTACAAGGGTAAGCTGGAGAATGGTAAGCTGGGAGACCTGGCACCCACCATTCTGACATTAATGGGAGTCAGTATCCCGGACGAAATGACGGGTAACGTCCTGGTTTCATGAGGTGGGTATCGCTGTTAATTTTATCAGGTGTGCTGGCCGCCTGTAATTCCCTTGAACCCACCGAAATTGAGGCCTATTATCCGGTTGACAGCCTGGTGGATGCACAATATGAGCGGCTCAAGCTTACCGAATATCAGCTGAGAAAAACCACCCTGGTCAACGGGGACCGGGATACTACTTTTATTACGCCTGATTCGACCCAGTGGGGTTATGAACTCGGCGTGTTCAGGAAGGCGGATATCAACACTCCTTCGTTGCGCGGAGAATATAAAGTGGAGACCGAAAATGGTGAAAGGGATGGGGAGAAAGTCGTGTCCTACATTCCGGACGAACCGGATGACAAGACCGTTCGTCTGCTACGCGTTACATACCTGAATAACAGAATTTCACAACTTCATGCAAAAGTCAGCGATCAGAATGTGGTTTTTGAATCCATTCGATCTCTTGATTTATATTTTGATACTACTTCAGAAGATCGCCTCATCCGTTACACAGTCGATGGCGCCCAGAAAATGATAATGAAGGATACCGTAAGGCTGAATGTTACTACCGAAGTGCTCTACGAATGAAAATGATACAGGAAAACCAGGCTTGCCACATAGGCATGCTTCGGCTTTCCGTTTATTTCCATCGTGATTTTTAACTGTGCCTTGGTGACCCCTCGTAAATCAGCAATTGATTCAAGGAAAGCACGTAAACGAACCTCATCACCCACAAGAACCGGCTGATTGAATTTCATCTTTTCAATGCCGTAATTGATCATCATTTTCAGGTTTCTGATTTCTGTAATCTGCTGCCACATATGGGGGGCAAGCGACAGGGTCAGGTAGCCATGCGCAATAGGGCCGCCGAACGGGCCCTCCTTAGCGGCTTTGTCAGGATCTGTATGAATCCATTGATGATCCAGGGTGGCATCGGCAAATTGGTCAACCTGTTTCTGGGTTATTCTCAGCCAGGGGGAAACGCCGATCTCTTTCCCTTCAAAGGCCTGGAATTCTTCAAAGCTCCCTATAATGACTTTATCCATGGAAGGTGTATGGTTGTGTTGTGCGGGAAGTTATAAAAAAATATACAAATACACATGAACGGAGCATGCCGGACAAGCTATTTAATTCGGTCAATGGCTTATGTTTTATCATCTTAACTAATTGATTATCAGAAAAATAAGGACATATATATTTTTTTGGCATATTCATTGATTGTTCATGACTAAATAAACTACTCAGGGTCATGAAAAAATTTGTAGCAATATCGGCGGTTCTGTTTTTTGCAATTATATCGCAATCAAAAGGACAACACTTTGTAGCCTCCTACGGTGTGGAACAGCACTGGGATGTTCCTGCTTACGTAACACATGTCGTCTATGACAGGTATCATAATTACGATTGGGTTCATGCCAGTCGTGTTCGAATGGGCGGAGGATATTATGGGTTTAACGTAATGCTGCAGCGTGGCCAGCGCTTCATCGAGGTGAATATTGACCATCATGGCTATGCCCGCGTAATTAACAGGTATAATTATTATCCTTTCGCCGGACATATATGCGGTGACTTCTGCGGATACCATGAATACTATTACAACTCATATTACCGAATTTGTCACAGTCACAATCATTTCGGGCACAATCACGTTTTTTACAATCCGAGACCAGTGACTTACGTGTATGGGCACTACCGTACCTATCCCAGGTACCGTACCACGGTAATTTATAACAATGGTCCGTCCAAAAGTTATAAACACTACACGCAGCCTAAACACAAGCCCCAGTACAGCCAGCAGCAGCCTCGCCGTACCCGGGTCGAGTACGAACAGAGAAATTCGTATGCATCCAGGCGCGTGAGTCCGGCACCAGTGGAAAGAAAGGAGTATTCTAAGGATTCCCGCAGGTCAGAGGATTCAAGATACGAGAGGGATCAAAAGTCATCCCGTTCATCGTCGGACCGTTACGAGCGATCTTCCCGCTCTTCCCGGTCGTCTGCAGCCAGTCGTTCCTCCCGGTCTTCAAACACTCGGAGTAAAGAGGACAGCAGAAGCTCTGCACAGCGCGGGCGCAGGGGTAATTAAGGAAATTTTTTGAGGGAGAATTGTGAAGTTGGATCATGCGGGAGTTTGCGCATGATAATAACCCTGGAGTCACTGATTCCAGGGTTTTTTTTAATATACGTCCGTTATCTTGTATTTCTGTTTACGCATTTCAAACGTATCCCCTTTTTGTAAACCTTGCATGGCTTCATAAATAGGGGCTTTAACCGAAATCCCGAACATATCCTTTCCGTCTACTTTAAAATCCTCGATACTGGCACTGACATAAAAATTTCGCTTATTGGTCTCAACCACAGAACCCATTGTAATTTCTGTGTGAAGCGGTTCTTCAATAACAAGTCTGTTCAGCAATTCCATTTCCTTTAATGCAAATTCCATTTCACGGGCAATGGTTTCCCGGGTATTGTTGGATATGACGTCCTGTGACATTTCCTCCAGATCAGTTTGTCCGTCATACCCGTCAGACTCGCTGGCATTTAACTCCGACTTCAGGTCGTCAATCACGGACTGGTGTTTTTGCTTGGCCTGTTTAAGGACTTCCTTTTTAAATTCTAGTTTCTTCATATGGTTTAATTTTTATTCTGACAGATACGCGAGAGAAACAATCTTCCATTCATCCTCAAACAGGATCAGCGTAAACAAATCTGTACCTTCCCATTCCATCAGGTTTTCCTCTGTTCCGAATTTAGCGCTGTATTTTACCCAGGCTGTGGCCAACCCGCCGGTAACCTCGATTTCGGATTCATGCATTTTTTCCTCAAAAATTGGCTGGCTGTCCGGCCCCTGGGGTGTCAGCGCTATAAATTCATCAATCGTTGAATTATATACTTCATTTCCATTTCCCTGAGGGTTCCAGATAGTCACCAGGATACCATCGTCAATGAAAAAATTCCGGTATTCAGGCCAGTTTCTGGCAGACATGGTTTCATAGTAATCGTTGAGCATTTGCCCGATTACCTGTTCCTGCTCCTTTTGAGCAGTTGCTGATGCGCCTGAAATAAAGCAGGCAAATAATAAGCAATAACGTACTGCCAGCATGTATCATCTTGTGTGACCCTAACCAATATCGTTAATTTCCAGCGCTTTAAAAAACCAAACTGCCTGACGGGTCACTTTGTTTTACGTATCTCGAATTTCTCCTGGTAATAGTCGATGATTGGCTTATACGGACCATATTTGTGCTGTTCCGCCGTAAAGGGGTCGTCCCAGGGGCCATATGGGGTGCTTACCGGTTTTAATAATTTATCCGGAAAATCTAATTCAGAATGCTGTTTTAGGGGGCGATCGAAACTGTCGATATATGCGGCAACATCCAGGGCTTCCTCATCCGTCAGTTTAGGTTGTAGCGAAGTTGCTTGTCCGAAAGGCATATTACCTTTAATAAACTGAGCTGCAGTAATCACCCGGTTCATTCCTGCCCCGTGATTATAGGAGTCATCGCCCCATAATGGCGGGTATTGATATCCTTTTAAGGAATCATTCATCCATATTCCTTTGCCATCGGCACCATGACATACCTCGCATTCACGTGCATAAATTTCTTTGCCATGTAACAGATCGGCAGCACGGTCGGGGAGCTGAACATTGGGAAATCCGGCGTACAGGGCGAGATCCTTTTCACTTATACCATCGCTAAGCCATTCCATGTAGGCTACAATGGCTTCCATTTGTTTCGAATGACCGGGAAGTGGTTTGCCGTTCATGCTGCGCTCCATACAGCCATTTATCCGATCTTCAATAGTCCCGATTTTATTCTCCCGTCCCCTGAACTGCGGATAGCGCTCAGTAACCCCGATCCAGGAGGCCGAGCCGGGTTTTGTTCCATTCTCAAGGTGACAATTCTTGCAGGACAAATTGTTTCCTGAAAAACGTAATTCAGGATCACTTGCCTGCGGGCCCATCCACCGGGGAGTTTCGCTTGTAAGCAGATAACCGTATTTAATCAATCGTCCCTTTTTCCCATCAGGGAGATCCGTCTCAATCGAGGGTACTTTCCAGCTTTCTTCGGGATGTGAGGAAAATAATTCCGGTTTAACACTGAATAAAACCACTCCAAAGGCTACCAGCACCAGGAATCCTACCAGGAGCACAGTAATGCGACTCAATAACGACAATAGACGTCCAACTTCCATATACTTCTTCCATTAAACCACACCGGTTTCTTTTTAAACAAAAGTAAGGTGATTGGACATTTGCCAGTGTAACCTGTGTTACACGGAAGGACTGTTAATAACACTTCTAAATCCAGCTGATTTCTTTTAAATTTTACAAAAAATCCCAAATTTAGGGGACACCTAATTAAATCTGATGGACAGAAGAACGGCTTTGAAACAATTGACGGCAGCGGGCGTCGGGATTACCATGCTACAGGCATGTAATTTCGGTGAAGAGCGAGTGCCAATAGCCTTTAATAATTTGAATGTATCCGTTCCCCAGGAAGATCGGCTGAAAGCAATCGTTGACGCGATCATCCCGGGTGGCGAAGAAGGAGGAATTCCCGGGGCCCTGGCGCTTGAAGCAGATAAATTTGTATGGGTCATGGCCGACGACTGTCTTTCTGCCGACGATCAGGACTCATTTATGAACGGTATCTCAGGGTTTGATGCCATGGTTCGTGAAACTTCGGGGGCTGAATTTGATGAAATGTCACCGGAAGATCGTGCCACCGCCCTTGCCGGTCTCATGTCGTCTGAAATTGTGGATGTGCCGAAGGACGGGGAGGGAATTGATCTTTTCAGTCCCGATGATGTCAAAAAATTTGTCGGGATTACAAAAGGCTGGACCATGCAGGGATATATGCAATCGGAGCATATTATGACCGAGGAAATGCCCTACCAGCTGGTTCCGCAATTCTTCCATGGGTGTGTCGAGATAGATCCGTCTAAGAAAATAAATATAAACGCCTGATATGCCACAGAACGAAACTAACAATACATTTGATGCCATTGTCATCGGATCCGGAATGAGTGGCGGATGGGCTGCGAAAGAATTGTGCGACCGCGGGTTGAAGACACTCGTGCTGGAGCGCGGACCAGAAGTAAAGCATCTCAAGGACTACCCGACTACAAATAAGATGCCCTGGGAATTTAAGCATCGCGGGAGAATGCCTGAAAAAATTGTGGAGGAGAACCCGGTGGTCAGCCGGTGTTACGCATTCAGAGAGGACGCAAGTCATTTCTTTGTGCTTGACAATGATCATCCATACATTCAGGATTCACCTTTTGACTGGATTCGCGGGTATCAGACAGGTGGAAAATCACTGTTATGGGCACGTCAAACCCAGCGCTGGAGCCAGCTGGATTTTGACGGACCGAAACGGGACGGATTTGCAGTGCCCTGGCCCATCGGCTACGAAGACCTTGACGAATGGTATAGTCATGTTGAAAAATTTGCCGGAATCTCAGGGAATAAAGATGGCCTGGAAGAACTTCCTGATGGAGAATTCCTGCCTCCAATGGAAATGTCCTGTGTGGAGCGTCATTTCAGTGACGTGGTGGCATCCGAATACGAAGGTAAAAGACATGTAGTCATCGGACGATGTGCCCATATCACTGGTAATGCGGAATATTATGCCAAGCAAGGCAGAACCATGTGTCAATATCGCAATCTGTGCCAGCGAGGATGTCCTTTCGGCGGTTATTTCAGCAGTAATTCTGCTACGCTGCCATGGGCAGACAAAACAGGAAATATGACCTTGCGGCCTGACTCAGTGGTATATTCGATCATTTACGATGAGAACGAAGGCCGTGCCACCGGTGTCCGCGTGATTGATGCAGGGACCAAAGAGGAAACTGTATACAATGCCAGGGTGATTTTTGTCAACGCCGGTGCATTGAATACAAACCTCATCTTATTAAATTCTACTTCAGAACGTTTCCCGGACGGTTTAGGAAATGATAATGGATTGCTCGGCAAGTACGTGGCCTTTCATAATTACCGCGGAGTTGTGATGGCGACCCATGACGGGTTTAATGACAAACATACTGAAGGGCGCCGGCCCAACGGAGCCCTGATGCCGCGATTCAGAAACCTGCGCGAACAGGAAACGGATTTTCTCCGGGGCTATGCAGTCAGTTTTGGAGCCTCAAAATCCTACGACCAGGAAACAGAAGGATTTGGTAAACAACTCAAGGACAGTTTGCTGAACCCTTCTTACGGCCCATGGCGTGTAAGTGCGAGAATGATGGGTGAAACCATCCCGAAAGAATCGAATCGTGTCACGCTGGCGAAGGATGATCCGGATGAGTGGGGGATGCCGAAGCTTAAGATTGATGTCAATTACGATGACAATGATGAAAAAATGCTGCTGGACTTCTTTGCGCAATTTGAGGAAATGTTCTCAAAGGCAGGATTTCGTGACATTCGTACCCTGGATACAAAACAGGCACCCGGACTTGATATTCATGAAATGGGCGGTGTGAGAATGGGTGATGACCCGAACACATCCCTTCTTAATAAATGGAATCAGATGCACACCTGTAAGAACGTGTTTGTCACTGACGGCGCCTGTATGACATCAACCTCCACCCAGAATCCGTCACTCACGTATATGGCAATTACAGCACGTGCTGCTAATTACGCAGCGGATAACCTGGAAAACCTGATGGATTAGAAACGTACGCTGATGCCCGCAGTGAATCTTTTGCGGGTTCGCTCTTCACTGACTTCAGAATTGTCAGGCCCCCAGCCGTCGTCGTAGGTGTACCGGTACGATGACTTTTGCATCAGCCACGCGGTAAAAATGTTAAGAGACCAGTTGTTGATGGATATGGAATAGCCTATTCCCGGGCGGAAATAGACACCGCCATTCTCTTCAAGTATTCTGACAAATTCCGGCGTATCTTCGATCCATGCCCAACCATAACCGGTATCAGCAAACACATACGGAGTACTTCCGGAAGATTTCAGACTACCACTCAGGCGAAGGAATATGGGCATGACATCCATCTCATCATAATTCTGCCAGCCAATTCCAAGACCCGCTGAGAGTTGCCCGGAAAAACGATATCCATTAATCACGTTTAAGGCAAAGGCACTGCCCTCATTGCCGTCACTGTTTCCCTGGATTATACCCAGTTCACCTTCATGATAAATTCTTTTAAACGGAGGGGGAGATTCAGGATCGGTGGTTGTCTGGGCTATTAATGTAGAATATGAGAACAACGCGAGCCCAGACAACACCAAACCCTTTCTTAGCAGATGAGTAATTAATTTCATTTATAACGAAGCGTTCACTGAAATCTTGCTCAGGAACTGAATATTCTCCGGGTCAGAATAATCATATTGAAACAATCCGTCGTCACCAGTCATAAGCAGGATTCCGTCAAGCGGAATAACATCGTAGGCGTGAATATTGTCATAGTGCTCAAGCAACCGCTCCCCGATCAGCAATGGGTCAGATGCGTCGAACACCTTCAGTCCATACTCACCTTCCGCAATGAAAAGCAGATTGTCATCCTTGCCAAGTCCGTGCGGATTTTGCATGGCGAATGTTTTCATCAATGTTGGGTTCTCGAGGGAGGTAACATCAATTACATCCAGCTGATTGGTAAATCCTTCGCATTCGGTCCCGGATCGCAAAGTGACATAGGCGATATTTTTATCGGCGATGACCGGATCACAGCTGCGAACGTGCTCAAATTTGGATAAGAGATACGGACTCTCCGGATTTGATGCATTAAATATGTACATACCGGCCCGCGATCCAATGAACAATTTATCCCCATACGGGAAAATGGTTTCTATATCCCAGCTGATCTCTACGGTATTTCCTGCCACGGGATCATCCAAATTGACAATATCGAATACACTCAGGTTGTACGAATCAACGGTGTAAAGGTAATGACCGGCTATGGTAAATCGCGCCATGGAACCACCTACTCCGGAACTGCTTCCGCCACCGGAACGTGGCGCACCAGCATCGTAAAAACTGTTCACCGAAAACTCAGCAGTGGCCAGAAAACCGTGACCCCAGGCAAATACGCCCGGATGGACCATCTGCCCCAGATCATCCTCGTACACATCTACCTGTCTTACCTCCTTATATTCCGTCAGAACAACGCTTTCCGCCCCATTATAGAAAAAATCATAGCGGATCGGGAAGACATTCTCCACACGTTTTTTTATCTCTATATTATCAAGGTCACTGATATCAATGGCCAGCAGGTCTATGTAGCTGTCGGCATACAGGATATTTCCCTTTGCCGCCATGTCAAAATTACCCGGGATATTAATGAAGGCCTCATTCACCGGGTTGGACGGATCCTCGTTATTGATAATATGGATACCTTTTCCGGGTTCATTAAGAAAAATATATCCATTCAGGTAGTAGATCTTGCCGGAAGAGGTAATTGCCTGGGGAGCAATTACATCAAATGCATCCCGGATTTCCGAAGTTGTCGCGTAAACGGGTTCGAAATAGGTGTAGGTGTGTGTGACTTTCACGTCGTCTTCACAGGCGGTCATAAACATGCCTGTCAGCAGGAGCATAAACAGGCCGGCGAATGAACCAAAGTTTCGGTAAGTAGGTGTGGGCCGCATAATAGTAATAGGTTTAAGTTCGTGCTAATAAGACACCGGCCTGTTCAAAATCGTTGGAACTCCATCCTGAGATTCGGCCACAAAGGGAATCATTCAACGGATCAATAGGTAAATTTTTATTTCCGGCAGCAGTGTGTCTTTAATTTATTATTTTACCCACATAATTTACTTCTGTCTTATGAGATTTCTCCTCCTGCTCATTTCCCTCTTTCTCGTCACTGCCTGTACCCCTGACCGGGATTCTGCAGACCATGAAGTTACTTCCGACCTCCCCAATATTGTCTGGTTTGTCAGTGAAGACAACAGTCAGTTTCTCGGGGCGTATGGAAATGAATTTGTCCGTACTCCGACGCTTGACAGCCTTGCGGCAATGGGTGTCCTTTATCGCAATGCCTACAGCAACGCCCCGGTATGTGCCCCGTCAAGATCAGGTATTATCACCGGCGTGTATCCGGTATCCATGGGTACCCAGGAAATGCGTTCCTACGTGGCCATTCCGGATGAAATAAACTATTACATAGATTACCTGAAGGACCGTGATTACTATTTGACCCTGCGCAGGAAACGGGATTACAATATTTCCGGCCGGGAGAATGACGCCTGGGACCAGGACGACATGTGGAATTTTAATGAGGCTTTCCGTGAACGGAAGGAAGGCCAGCCTTTCTATATGTTTTACAATACATTTCAGACCCATGAGAGCCGGCAGCATAGTCCTGAGGCCGGAAGGGAATATTTTAACAGCACATTTAATTACCTGGGTGAAGAAGTGACGGACAGTCTCTGGAATACAATCATCCCGACTGATCCTGATATCATCGATGTACCGGACTACCTGCCTGATTTACCGGAGGTCCGCAGTGACCTCGCGAATTATTATACTATGATGCAGGCAATGGACCTGGAATTTAAAATGTTCCTGAAAGAACTGGAAAATTCAGGCGAGCTGGAGAATACTATCATAATCTATACCAGCGATCACGGTGGGGTAATGGCCAGGTCCAAGCGATTTGCAATGGAAACCGGGCTTAAAATTCCATTATTCATCTGGTTCCCCGAGAAGTACCGGCACCTGTCGCCGGCCGCTCCCGGATCAGAACTGAATGACCTGGTATCACTGATTGATATTCCTCCAACCATTCTTGATATGGCAGGTATTGTTTCCCCAGACTACTTTGACGGAAGCTCATTGCTTGAACGGGATACCTCGGACAGTGATGTTGTTTTTGGTTTTCGCGGGAGAATGGACGAAAAGATTGATATGGTGCGCACTATCCGCCAGGGTAAGTACCGCTATACCCAGGTTTTCTATCCTCACCGGCCTGACGGACAGTTCATACAGTACTTATGGCGGGCACCGCACCTGGCTGCCTGGGAAAAATACCATAAGGAGGGAAACACCAATGATACAACCGCCAGATTTTTTGAAATGCGGGAAGCAGAGGGTCTTTATGACGTGGAAAATGACCCCTGGCAACTCAATAACCTGGCAGCTGATCCGGCGTTTTCCGGGTTGCTCGACAGTCTGCGGGAACAGCAGTCCGACTACCTGAAGGAAATCGGTGACCTTGGATTTATTCCTGAAGGAATTCTCTTTGAAAGATTTCGGGAAGACAGTACCCTTTATTCCAGGCAATACGATGAGGAAACCCTGTCTGATATAATTGACAACGGGATTCGGGCGACCGTATCGCCGGACCGGAACTCACTGACGGCCCTTGTAGAACGTCCGGACCCGGCGTATCGTTTCTGGGCTGCCATGGGTGCTATAAACCTGGTCCGCGACGGACAGGATGTTTCCGGGCTGCTGGAGGAACTAGCGACGGATGAATCGGGAGATGTTCGCGCGACAGCCGCGGAAGGATTGTACTATGCCGGCCGTGGGGAAGAGGCAAGGAGCCTATTGTTCAGTTTACTGGAGAATGATAACCCGTATGTTCTGGTCCGTGTGCTTGGTACAATTGATTACCTGGGCCTGGATACAAGTTCGGTTAAAGACCAACTGGAATCGTTGAAAGAGCCTGACTGGGGCATGCATGTGGATGGATATATAGACTGGCTGGTGGATACGCTGATCGCAGGACAGCAGGAAAACGGTGGCTGAATTTAGCCCGGACTGCTTATTTCATCGGTTAATTCAGCTCTTTTTCCAAAGAAAAATAGGTTACGGCATTATTATAACATATGTCCCGGATGAGTTTTCCGATCCACCCGGTATCCTCCGGCAATTGCCCTGACTCAACCTGTTTGCCCAGCATATTACACAATATGCGCCTGAAATATTCATGCCGGGGAAAAGACAGGAAGCTCCTCGAATCAGTAAGCATGCCAATGAACCTGCTGAGCAGTCCCATATTTGCAAGGGTAGTAAGTTGCTTTTCCATACCATCCATTTGATCCAGGAACCACCACGCTGAACCATACTGAACTTTTCCTGCCACACTGCCATCATTGAAATTACCCGCCATGGTAGCCATCATTTCATTATCACCCGGGTTCAGATTATAGAGAATGGTCTTGGCGAGCTGATCTGTTGAATCAAGGTAGTCCAGGAATGCAGATAAATTAACCGCCTGAGAATAATCCCCGATAGAATCAAAACCGGTATCGGGGCCCAGCGTTTTCAGCATGCGTTGGTTATTATTTCTGAGCGCCCCCAGGTGAAATTGCTGTACCCATCCTTTTTTATGATACATCTTGCATAATTCAGCCAGCAAAAACATGGTGAATTGCTGCTTTTCTTTTTCAGAAACAGGCTTTTTGTTGAGAGCAGCCTGGAAAATGGCATCAGCGGTTTCTCCGTCATTGAACAATGGGTACAGGTGTTCCAGGCCGTGATCGGAAAGGCGACAACCGTGCTGATCAAAGAAATCAATCCTTCCTGAATAGGCGTTTAGCAGGTCTTCGATCGATTTTATCGTCATGTCACTGGCAGCCGCCAGTTTTTCGACATAGGCGGTAAAATTTTCAGTATCATTAATCGCAAAGATCTTATCGGGCCTGAATGCCGGAAGCATTACCGGATTCTGGTTGGCCATGGCCAGATGATGCTCAAGGTCGTCTGCCGGATCATCGGTGGTACAAACGACACGCACATTCATTTTATCCAGCAGGCCCCTTGCCGACATGTCAGTTTCGGCAAGGCGGCCTGAGGTGTCATCATAAATCTCTGCTGCTGATGAAGGATCCAAAAGCGTGTTTATACCAAAATAGCGCTGAAGTTCAAGGTGAGTCCAGTGGTACAAAGGGTTACCCATCGTATAGGGTACAGTCTCTGACCATTTTAGGAATTTCTCCCTGGGCGAGGCATTCCCGGTAATATATTTTTCATCAATGCCGTTAGCCCGCATGGCCCGCCATTTGTAATGATCACCTTCAAGCCATGCTTCAGTGATATTATTGAACCTGCGGTTTCCGGCGATTTCATCCGGCGGAAGGTGATTGTGATAATCAATAACCGGCATATCCGCGGCATAATCAAAGTATAAAATTTTGGAGGTTCTGTTTTCCAGCAGGAAATCTGCATTCAGAAATGGTTTCATAGGTTCATTGATTTACGGATTCCCAACTCAAGGCCTCGCAATTCTGCCAGTCCCCGAAGCCGGCCAATGGCAGAGTATCCGGGATTGGTGACTTTGCTCAGGTCATCCAGCATTTGATGCCCGTGGTCCGGGCGCATGGGGAGGCGGCGGTCTTTCCGCCCTGCATTCTCCCGCTTTGCCTGCTCCTCAATCAGTCCTTTCATAATAACGTACATGTCGGTATCTCCGTCCAGGTGATCAGCTTCGTAAAAATTGCCTTCATGGTCCCTGCTGGTATTTCGGAGATGTATAAAGTTAAATCTGTGACCCAGTCGTTTCACCATGCCCGCCAGGTCATTATCCGCCCGGGCTCCGAACGACCCCGTACAAAAACACAAACCGTTATAATTACTGTCAACGGCAGAAAGCAATGAGGCAGCATCCTCCTCGGTGCTGACCACCCTGGGTAAACCAAGGATTGGCCAGGGCGGATCATCAGGATGAATAGCCATCAGAACACCTGCTTCCTCAGCTACCGGAATAATCTCCCCCAGAAAAAGGTGAAGATGCTCGCGAAGATTGGCGTGCGTTACACCTGCGTAACCGGCAAGTACTTCCTGGAAGGAATCCAGCGAATAATTTTCTTCTGCACCCGGAAGTCCCGCGAGTATGTTGTTGGTAAGTTGATTCCTTTCCGGGCCGGAAAGGGAATGAAGGTAGGACCTGGCGGCTTCAATTTTATCGAATGAGTAGGAACTCTCGGCGGAAGTACGCTTAAGGATAAATAACTCAAAGGCGGCGAACGCCTTGTGATTAAAATACAATGCCTTTGAACCGTCCGGCATTGAAAAAGCCAGATCTGTCCTTGTCCAGTCCAGCACGGGCATGAAATTGTAACAGATTGTATCAATCCCGGCCTCCCCGAGGTTACGGATAGTCTGGCAGTACGCCTGGATATATGATTTGTAATTGCCCGTTCGCTTTTTAATATCCTCGTGAACAGGGACACTTTCCACGACGGACCAGGAGAGTCCCGCCGATTCTATTGTATTCTTTCTTTTCAGGATCTCTTCCCTGGTCCAGACTATTCCATTCGGAATGTGATGCAATGCAGTGACTACGCCTGTTGCCCCCGCCTGACGTATATCAGAAAGTCGAACCGGGTCATGCGGTCCAAACCATCGAAAGGTTTGTTCAAGATTCATATGATTGCCGGACGTAGCTTCAATTCAATGCTAATGTACTAAATGAAGTTTCAAATTCCGATTCGGAGAAAGGTGCAAGGGAGCTGAGTGAGCTGAATCACATTTGCAGGAGTTAAAAAACAGCTGATAATAAATAAGGAATCGCCCCACTGACAAGTCAACCTGAAAAAGCCCTTAGAAGATATATGAATTTCGAAGCGATTGTTGTCAGCAGGACGAAACCAGCTATCCATTATTATGTGTAATATAGACACAGTGTCTGATATATGCAATTATTGAGTTGGCTATTTCAGAACATGACTGTCTTTATCTCCCGTCATTGGCTCGCAGATCCGCCAGGCACTGGGAATCAATATCCGGGGGGTACATTCGGTCTTTCAGTTTATCCACGATAAATTCGGTATTTTCCCAGGTCCAGTGCATCAGGCAGGTTTCTACTTTACAATGCCGCCCGAATCCAAGGTGCTGATGCGGAGAGAGCGCTGCGGTCCCATTATTGACAAGGCCTAATAAGTGACCGATTTCATGATCGAGCACGGTTGCCTCCAGCAGCTGCCGCGAAGGCTGGTCAGGCCCACCGGAATGAGCGTGAATGTTTGATCCAAACAAGGCAACAGATGTGTTTTGATAAGCGATTCCCAGCAGGTTCGGGTCTTCCGAGTATATCCCGTCAGCAATGAAAATGAATAGGGTCAGACGGTCATTTTGGGTGAATTGCTCCCGGTACCTGTATTCAATATCCTTCAGGTCTGCCAGCGTGAAAACCTCTTTTCCTGTATCAGGGAGTTCATTCATATGAATAGAGATTCCGGCTGGTTTGTTTATGCGGGAATTCAGGAAGCCGGTAAGCTGGGTTACCGTGGTCGCTGCGGGCTCAAACCCTTTCGCATAAATAACCTGAATGGTAAGTCCGGCATATACGGAAGAGGAAAGGAATTCATTGGCCGAAGCCCCTGAAATTCGCAGGTAGTGCCCGTCAGGGGCTTTGTCTGAAATCCTTGGGGAATCATCACTTTCCGCACAAGCGCATAGGAAAAGTATGAAAAAGATCTGGGCCCCTGTCCGTAAATTCATAAGAGTCTGATACTATTACGTTTCTAAATACTAATTATCTGCAATAAGTAACTTACAGGAATTTCCTGAATCACTACTATCGTGTATTTTAGCGGTCCATGGATTATTTTCTCATTAGTACAATACTCATAGTGCTGGCCGCGGTTTTCGGATATATCAATGTCCGCTTTCTGAAATTACCTACCACCATTGGCCTGATGCTCATAACCATCGTCTTTACACTGGCGGTCTTAGGTGTAGCGCAATTCAACGATGCGATTCTGATTGCGGAAAAGGAACTGATAAGCGAGATAAACTTTGAAAAGGTTCTTCTGGACGGAATGCTCAGTTTTCTGTTATTTGCCGGTGCACTACATACCAATTTTGAGCAACTCCGTATCCAGCGGGGCCCTGTTCTGGCTTTCGCCACCCTGGGTGTCCTGGTTTCGACGTTTATGGTAGGTGCGGTCGTTTATTTCCTGCTGATGCTCCTTGGCCTGGAAGTGGAGTTTATCTACTGCCTGCTGTTTGGGGCCCTGATCTCCCCCACGGACCCGATCGCCGTACTGGGGATTTTGAAACAGGCCGGGGCGCCGAAGAAACTGGAGACCAAAATTGTAGGCGAATCATTGTTTAATGATGGAGTAGGTGTTGTGATTTTCCTGACGATCTTCCAGATCGCCTCGCAGAAGACCGGGGCGATTGATGCTTTTTCAGTTCTGGAGTTATTTGGACTGGAGGTGTTGGGCGGAATTCTGCTTGGTGTGGCGCTTGGTTACGTGGCGTACTACCTGATGAAAACAATCGATAACTACGATGTGGAAGTGATCATCACCATCGCCGCCGTTATGGGGGGAACCGCACTTGCCCAGAAATTTCACTTGTCCGCCCCATTGGCCATGGTTACGGCTGGACTGATTGTGGGAAATGACAGGGTTCGTAGTATGACTATGTCGGAAATTACAGAAACGTATGTGGACAAATTCTGGGAGCTGCTTGATATCCTTTTGAATACCATTCTCTTTGTATTGATAGGTATGGAAATACTGGTATTAACTCTTGAAGGAGAATATATTCTTGCCGGAGTGATTGCAATACCGCTCGTCCTGCTTTGCCGTTATCTTTCCCTTCTTCCTCCCATCGCCTTTTTCCAGAAAAGGCTGGACTTTGTTCCTAACACCAACCTGGTGATGACCTGGGGAGGGCTTCGCGGTGGTATCTCCATTGCCCTTGCACTTAGTCTTTCTCCGGAAATGCACCGTGAACTTTTTCTTGTAATGACTTATGTAATTGTTATCTTCAGCATTCTTGTACAGGGACTGACCGTTGGTCCGCTGATCAAGCGGGTGACCCGGGTGCCGGAAGCCGAATAATTCAAACAGATATGTTTAAAGCTGCCTTATTACTAATAGATATTCAAAAAGGATTCTCCGAAAAATCCTACTGGGGTCCACGCAATAATCCTGATGCTGAACAGATGGCCGGTGAATTGCTGAAAAAATGGCGAAAACTCGGGTGGCCTGTTTTACATGTTAAGCACAATTCCACCAATCCGGATTCACCCCTGGTCAAGGGAAAGCCCGGGAATGAGATACAGGAAGTGGTTGCACCTTCCGAAGATGAGAAGGTATACGAAAAATCCGTAAACAGTGCTTTCATCGGGACAGACCTTGAAAAAGACCTTAAGGATCAGGAAATTCAAACCCTGATCGTTGCCGGGCTCACGACAGATCATTGTGTGTCCACGTCGGTAAGGATGGCCGGAAATCTGGGATTCCGGGTTTACCTGGTAGCGGATGCCACCGCGACATTTGATAAAAAAGGACCGGACGGGAAAACGTATCCGGCGGATACAATGCATCATGTTGAACTGGCAAGTATTCATGGAGAATTTGCCCATGTTTGCACGGCTCAGCAGGTGCTGAGTATTGTTTGATTATTCAGGCATATACCAGAAAGGTATTCGTGCGAGTATTACAGGAGCATCTTCATCCCCTTTTCGGCTGAAGGTCAGCACATGCCGGCCTTCCGGAAGAAAGGAAATCCGTATCACCGTTTCAAACCCGCTCTGCTCTTTCAGGTTCTGTGAAATAATAAATTCCGGGGCCATAACCTGGTCGTCCAGCTGAATGGTGTATTCCTTTGAAAAGCAGCTCAGGTATTTTTGCAGCCCTTCTCTTTTTTCGCGGTCATTCTGAAGGTTCAATTTAAAAAAGCTGGTGGAAACACCTCTTCGGTCACGCTCGGGAACCAGCTCCGGGTATCTTTCGAATAATACGTTTTCAATTCGTTCACTGAACGGAACAAAAATCGCCAGATACGGGGTCTCAACAATTTTGGACGGGATGGAAATGATCCGGGCAAACTTTTCCTCGCCCAGTTCATCCTCATAATTTACCGGTGTGGCTATCTGCTCAAGTCTTTCCAGACCAAAAAACGGGTCTTCAAAATCGGCCGGGATATAATTGGAATTCACTTTATCCAGTGAGGTGATCATCAGGATGATAAAGTATACAGGCAATAGAAACCTTACCAGCCGCCGTCCGAATTTATTGTCCAAAAGGTTATACACAATCGGCCGGTAAATGAATGACAGTGTGATCAGGCTGAACAGCCGGTAATAGGGAAAATAGATCCGGCTCAACCATCGGTTGCGCTTCAGCCACCCCTGGGTAATAAAATCGACCATAGTCATGATTATGCCCAGTCCTATTGTAAGCCAGCTGAGAATTATTAATGAGGTACGCAATACAGAATTCTCAACGGTATTTATCAATTGTGTAGAAAGGAAGAGCAGGCCGAATATTATGAAAAATGCCAGTATGTAGAAGACGGTAAGGAAGGTAGATGCAAAAATCACACTGCAGTATTTCTCCAGATCGGCAATGAATTTGTCAAATGAACCCACCTTGTCTTCCAGGTGATTTCTGAATTTAAGCGTATACTTCAGTTCTTCGTAGTCTATCTCCCCCGACACGTAACGCAGACCAATGGCGCCAATCCATAATCCACGCAGGATCACATGCGCTGTAAGGTTCAAAATCAGGATGAATAACGACGCCACCAGGAATGTCATAAAATAAATATGCAGGCTGTTTTCCTGGGCAATGGCCCGCCGGGTTTCCATGCTGACCGGCTCGAAAGAGGAAAATAATGCGTAAAGGGCGAAACCTGAGATGATCAGTTCCAGTTGCCAGCTTTCCTGCTGAAGGGCATCAAGCCATTTTTTAAAGACGGGGGACTTATACTCTTCACTCATTCATTTAAATATAAAACAATTCTAAAATATCCAGAAAGGAATACTCAGGCTTGGTCTACCCGCATGATCATGTAGTTACCCGAAGCTTTACATGTATGTATCTTGAAGCTAAAAGTTCACAATTATGAATTGGAAGATTATCAGACTAATAGTAATTGTATTTGTTTCGACAGGATATTCAGCCATAGGACAGGATGTCAGTGACTTTCTGGAACGGTATACCGGGAATGATGCAGAAAACTATATACGTCCGTTGGCCGATGCGGCAGGTGCTGATTTCAACAGTGGCTGGTACCGTTCGGCAAAGGTCGAGCGCAATGGTTTTCATCTATACATTGGGCTCGTGGCACAATCAGCACCAATTGCTGATAAAAACAAAACATTCACTGCAGTAACCCCGGATCACTTTTCTCCAGCTACTAATGCTGAGGTGTCCACTGTTTTGGGCCCGCCATCCAACACCAGTGTTCAGGGCGACAATGGAACCACCTATACATTTCCAGGTGGTGTTGGCGTATCTTCCCTGCCATTTGCTGTACCTCAGCTGACAATTGGCAACGTCTTTGGTACGGATGCTTCCTTCCGGTTTTTCGCGATCGAACTGGGTGATGATATTGGAAAGGTCAATGTTTTTGGCTGGGGTATCCGACACAGTATTTCACAGTATTTTACCGGATTTCCGGTGGATCTTGCTATTGGCTACTATGCAAACAATTTTGATGTTGGGGACGATCTTGATGCAACCGCCTCATTGATCAGTCTTCAGGGTAGCTGGCGAACGGGAGTTTTAGAGATTTATGGCGGACCGGGGTATGAATTGGTAAGAATGGATTTTACGTATACTCCTGGTGGATCTGATGACAGGGAAACCATAAGTGTAGAAAGCAATAATACTGTACGAATGACGATTGGAGCGGCAGTCAATCTCGGGTCCTTTGTTTTGAATGCAGATGTAAATCTTGCTAACCAGACAAGTTTTTCAGCCGGATTAGGAGTACAAATTGGGAACAGGAAAAATATAAAAAGCAATGATGAAACGAATAACTAGACTATTACTGGTATTTTTCATTCTGGCATTCACAGGGTGCGTTGAAGAGCAGTCGTTTGATTTTGCACTCCCGGTAGATATCGAACCTCAATTCACCATCCTTGAACAAGATGGCTTGTGGTCTGAAATGACTTTGATCACCTATGATGACATCGCTGATGCTGTGGATGACCTGGAAGATGATATAGTCTTTGATGACATAAGCATTGAAGGAATTTCTCTTATTATCGATAATCAGGCCGATGGGTTGTCAGGAATTCAAAATGCAAATTTAACTCTTGTTGATCCTCAGAATCGGGCATTTCCTGTCTATCAGGATGTATCCATTTCAATTAACCCGGGTCAGGGCAGGACGGAAATAGTGGTAACAGACCTGGCCAGAGAAGGTGTGGAGGCTTTAAAGGATTTACTGGAGGGCTATGTACTCGCCAATTCATTTGAAAATTTCACCATTGTCTCATCCGGTGAATCCGTGCCTGCCGGAACTCCGCTTTCCATGGAGCTAACGGTTATATTGCATACGAGCCTTAACTACAACCAAAACTTCGAGGTGCCTTATTTTATGGGAAATGAGTAGTAGACTCAAATTGTCTACTTCAGAGAGTGCTATTTGCGTTGATTGAGGTAATCTTCCAACTCCTTTGTATTGAATGTGATACTCCAGATTCCGCGCAAATCACCCATTTTATGGCCGGTAGCCCGGTCTTCCGGATACAGTTCCTGTAATTTTTCAAGAGTTTCCGGCATTATGTCTTTGCCAGGAACACCGTGACAGGACAGGCAAATCGGATTATTAAGGAGAATAGGCTTTGCGTAAATGAGTTGCTTTCCATCTTCTTCGATCATGGGTTCAGGCTCCCTGCCGTTAGCAACCTGTTCTGCATACATGTTCAGGATTTCTTTTTCGATGGCATCCGGTGTGTCTTTGGGATTACGAACGCGTAGGGAAGCACGCTTCAGGCGAATCTCCCACCCAGGCTGGAGTGTGTCAAGAATAAGGGCGGCAGAGGCATTGCAGAATTCAACGGCATGTACCGGTCCGCCGCTGGCCATGGCCGCCTTAAGCTGACCACCCAGGGCCTGCTGTGCCACGGAAGAAATGCGGTCTCCTTCCGAACGTGCCAGGGAAATGATCTCTTCCTCAGTGGGGGCTTCCGCCTGATCATTCCGGCTGGAGCATGATGCTGTTACAAATAACAGCCCGGTAAGCATAATCGTCCATTTAATCATGTTGCAAGATAGTCAGCGGCATCAGCTTTAATGTAACTAAAGTTACGTCTTTAGAGGCAATCAAGCCGTTGATTTGTATAGAAATTAACCCGGAACAATTATGGAAAATACTATTGTAAAGGAGGTGGTTCAGATGCCCAGGATAGGCGATGCCGCACCAGATTTTGAAGCGATCACCACGAAAGGAAAAATCAGGTTTTCAGACTTTGCAAAAGGAAAATGGGTAGTAATGTTTTCACACCCTGCTGATTTTACCCCGGTTTGTACCACTGAGATGAGTGGGTTTGCCATAAGGAAAGCTGAATTTGACGAGCTGGATGCTGAACTTATCGGACTGAGTATTGACAGTGTACATGCGCACCTGGGTTGGGTAAATAATGTCCGGGAAAACACCGGGGTATATTTTGACTTTCCCATCATTGCCGATCTGGATATGAAAGTTTCAAAACTGTATGGCATGCTGCAGCCAAATGAAAGTGAAACAGCTGCGGTAAGGGCGGTATTCTTCATTGATCCGGAACGTAAGGTTCGGCTCATTATGTATTATCCACTTAATGTAGGTAGAAACATGGACGAGATTCTTCGGGTCCTTGAAGCATTGCAGGTTTCCGATAAATACAAAGTAGCTCTGCCACTCGACTGGAAAAGAGGAGAAAAGGTTATCGTTCCTCCTCCAAAAACACTGGACGAACTTGAAGAAAGACTGGCCGACGAAACCCTCGAAAAAACTGACTTTTACCTGGCTAAAAAAGAGCTGGTATATTAAGTGAAGTAGTGAAGCTTTAAGAAGGGGCCATGGTGCCCCTTTTTTAATCCAGAATATTCAGTCCGTTAAAATAAAATACCATCCGTATGGTGGTTCCCTCGTTGACTGCCGATTCGGCCATGATCTTTCCATTATGCCGTTCGACGATCTTTTTACAGATTGCCAGTCCCAGGCCGGTCCCGTCGAATTTCATCCGGCTGTGAAGTCGTTCAAATAATTCAAATACTTTATGACCGTATTTCTGGTCAAAACCGATTCCATTATCGCGAATAGTTATTTCTATGCCTTTGTCAACATTTCGACGCTGAATTACCACATGGGGTATTTCATCCGGTTTGGAAAACTTAATGGCGTTCTGGATCAGGTTCTGAAAAAGCCGTGCCAGCTGGTTTTGATCTCCGGTGATTGTTCCCAGATTGTCGTATTCAACACGAGCCTTCGTTTCTTTTATAAGGACCTGAAGATCCCCCAGGACAGAATCAATAAGGTCGTTTAGTTTAATGTGGCGGTCAGGTTCAAAGCGGGTGGTTACTCTTGAATAGGTAAGCAGATTTTGAATAAGAAGCTGCATCCTGTTGGCGGCCTTGATCATACGTTCGATGTAATCCCTTGAATTCTCAGGAAGTGAGTCTGCATCCAGGGTGAGACGTTCGCCAAATGCCTGAATCTTTCGCAGAGGTTCCTGAAGATCGTGCGAAGCCACATAGGCAAACTGTTCAAGCTCGCTATTTGATCGTTTAACCTCATCAAGACTTACTTGTAGCTGCTCCTCCGTGTTTTTGCGTGAATTTATCTCTGAATTGAGTAATTCTGTACGTTCGCGAATTTTAGTTTCAAGCTGGTCGTTCAGGTCCTTCAGCCGGTCAGATTTGAGTACCACATAGTTCATCAGTGAGTTCCTGAATTTTGTTGCGATGGAAATCTCCACCTCCTGCCATTCATGGGAGGTCCGGCGCACAGTTTCCTTCCAAAGGGCAAAAGAGCTTCTGGGCATTAACCGGTGACTGCCATCGTCCGTAAATTCAATTACCTTTTCCGGCTTTCCGCCCCATTCCTTGGTTTCAATTACCTCTTTCCTGAACCAGATCATAAACTGATCATGCTTAAGTGATAATGGCAATACAAGGATGCCACTGGCGATTTCGGCTAAGTCCGCAAACGTTTCATCCTCTTTGGGCAACGATTCGGTGTGATAAACGATCCGTTCATTTTTATTGCGCAACCAGTTGATAATTGCCTGAATCCGGTCCGGAGGGGGAGTTTTACCAAACCGATGCAATTCTCCTGTCAAATTCCAGGCAACTCCGCTGGCATGGACCAGTTCAAGCAATGTCTGATTTTCTTTGATAAGGCCATCCTCAAAATCAACCTCATGGGCCATGATTTCAACCAGCTGCGCTGCCAGTGTTTGAAGTTTGCCTTCCAGTTCTGCCGTATCAGAACGGGTTTTCATATTCAGCAAATAGGATATGATCTGGCCGAGAAATACAGAAGCTGCTCTGATCTGGTTCGATACTTTTCGCGATCCGTAATGATGACAGGCGATGAGTCCCCATAACCGGTCATCCACCACGAGACTTAATGACATGGATGCACCTACGCCCATATTTCTGAGATATTGAATATGGATGGGGCTCACACTCCGTAGTGAACTTTTACTCATATTCACCGTTCTGTCTGCCGGCAGGACCGGGCAGTTATCCTCTCCTACATCGGCGATCAGCCTGATAGGATTTTGCAGGTAAAGTTTCCTGGCCTGGCGGGGAATGTCTGATTCCGGGAAATGCTGACCCATGAAGGAATTCAGTCCGTCTTTTTTTGATTCGGCAACCACCTGTCCGTTGTACTGCTTGTCAAACCTGTACATCATTACACGGTCAAATCCTGTCAGTTTCCTGATCTGTTCAACGGACGTATTGAATATTTCCTGATCTTCAGTAGCGGAAGTCATCCCAGCCACAAAATTCTTGGATTGAATATAGAGATCTCCGGGATTATGTGAATCAGGCAGGTCCGGCTCAAGGTCAATCAGGAAAAGATCACCTTCCCGATTAATAATGGCACTGAACGGACGCTCCTTCTTTGCTGTAAGAATATGAAGTATCTCCGGATTGTGATTGGTAGCGTTACTGCTTAATCGGGACTTACCTATTGCCTTTAAATCCTTCTTACGTACTATTGTCTCTGCCGGCTGGTCAATCAGTTCTTCCGGAGTCCGGCCAGTTAGCTCTATAAGGTTTTGACTGGCTGCGTAAATTTTAAGGTCTTTGGAATGCAGTGCCAGGAAATAGCCGTGTGGTTGAATGCTGCCTGGAATATGAATGGGTTCGTCCGCGCAATTCTCTAACGTAACCTCCATATGACGGGTAATCTTATTATTCTAATACTTTATTCATATAATGAAAGGCATTATGGGCGCCTTCCATTATTCGTGGATTTAATTCAGGATTAAGCTGGTTAAAATTTTCCAGTGAATCAATAAATGCTTTCCACATTTTTCCCCGCTGATCCCCATAGCTCACAAAAAATGACAGGCAATCGTCAGAAACCCACGAATAGTTTGCCAGGTGACGGGAAATAACGGCACCTCCAAGGGTTGCCCCTTCCATCACGTACATCATTCCCCACGCAGTACCTTCTTCAACCTGCAGTGAATCGGACGGTGGGCGGGACGGTGTAAACCCGGTCTGGTGACTGAGGAAAAGCAGGTCACTTTCCAGCCATTTCAGTTTTGACCTGTCAGTCATTAATTCATTCAGACTGGGAAAGCGACAAACGGCATTCTCCATATCTTCATAAACACTATACATACCTGCCAGCAATTGCTGATATGACTCCGGGCGAAGGTCATCCTGAAAAAGAACGGCCGACATTTTATTTTCCACTTCCTGGTGTAAATCGGCCGTCGCTGCTTTAAGCTGAGTAGAAATTAAATCGGTCATGAAGCAAGCGCCGCCTTTTCAAACCAGTATTTTTTGATTATACCGGTAGTGTCGACTAAATCAGTAAACCGGGTGGGTTTTGTGATGTAGGTATTCCCCCCGTGCTGGTAGGCCATTTTAATGTCATCCTCCGAATTGGATGTCGTAAAAACAATGATCGGAATATGTTTGTAGTCCAGTTTGGAACGTATTTCTTTCAGCGCCTCCCGACCGTCCTTTCTCGGCATATTCAGATCAAGCATTATGATCCCGGGCAATGGCTCCAAACCACTCAGCCGTTCAATCAACTCTTCCCCGTCTGCTACAAAAAACAACTGTCCATGGCTTACGCCGTTTGCCTTGAAGGCATCCTCGATGAGGAGACGATCATCCTGATCATCCTCGGCGATTAAAATATGGAACGGCTTGGTAATCATTTATTTGAATATTTATGTATTATTTTATGGATAATGGAGTTTAATTACTTATCTATGACTGTGTGCAAAAGACAATATGATATTAGTATGTTTAATAAATTGCCATTAGTTTAATATACTAAATTAGTGAAAAGTTCCAGTTCAGACAAATCAAGGATTAAGGCCCTGCGCGAAATGGTAGGCCTGTCACAGAAGGAGTTTGCCGAAGAGGTAGGTATCTCCCAGGGTGCCTTGTCTCAGCTGGAAGCGGGGCGATCAAGAATTTCTCTCGATACACTACAGAAAATGAGCCTGTGCTTTAAAGCCAACTGTAACTGGCTGGTCAACGGAAAAGGGGATATTTTCCTGAAAGAAGCTACCAGAAATAAAGTCAAGGTTCGTAGTTCGGTGTTACGGATGGACATGAAGGATATGTCTCTTATACCCTTGATTAAGGAGGAAGCCCATGCGGGGTATATTAATGGGCATAAGGATAAAGATTACATTAGCACGCTTGATGTTTATAAAATTCCGGGATTCGATAACGGCAATTACCGGCTTTTTGAGGTCAGTGGCGACAGTATGATGCCTACCATTCATCCCAGGGAAATCGTGGTAGCGGAATTCGCCGGCGAATGGGAGGATATTGAAAATGGCACTATGTGTATTATCATCGCAGAAGATGGTATCGTAGCCAAACGCGCCTACTTTTATGAGGAAGACCGGAGCATGCTCATTCTGAAGAGTGATAATTCCAGTTACAAAACCTACAGTCTGCCCCTTGACGATATCATGGAGATCTGGCTGATCAGGGCAAGGATCACGAACATTTTCGGCGGCGACAGCAAAATAAATGTCGAACGGCTGGAGTCCCTGGAGTCCGATATCCGCATGCTCAAAGCGCAGATGCGGGATATTAGCAATTCGACCAAATCCAACGGCTCAGGTTGATTACTTTATTTTCAGAATTTGCAGGAGATGCTGTTCAGCGTCGGAAAGGAAACCATCAGACTTCTTCTTTAAAGTGAACTGATCTCCAGGAGACTTCGGGTGAAGGTCGGTCAGAAAAGCAAGCACTTCAGGGTGAATATAATATTCCCTGCAAACGGAAAGCGTATTACCCAGCTCATTGGCCACTATCCGTACCAGGGTGGTGTCAAACTTCCGGTTAGGATGTTCCAGTACCATTTCGACTGCCTCGGCATATTTTTCAACGGCCAGCCGGCTGGCCCCCCAGGTCCGGAAATTTTTGGCTGTAAATCGCTCCCCGGCGAGCTCGTATAAATAGTCATTGACATCTGACGAGTCTACGGCTTCCCAGTTGTTGTCTTCATTCAGGTACCGGAAAACCTCATAACCGGGTAATTCTGAAATCTCACGGATAAGGCGGGCGATCTTCTTGTCGTCAATCATAACATTCCTGGCCTTGCCGCTCTTGGCGGTATACTGAAGCGATAGATGCTTCCCTTTCTCTTGAACATGCTTGCGGCGAAGCGTCGTGAGTCCGTACGTTCCATTACTGGCATATTGTTTATTTCCGATGCGGAAATAATGATTGTCCAGCAGATAGAGAATTAATGCAAGCACTTTTTGCTTTGTCCATTTCCTTCTGCGGAGCTCGCGATTGTATTCCTCCCGGATGTGCGCCAGGCAGGAGCCAAATTGCTTCAGTTTATTGAATTTTTCTTCCTGCCGGTAGGCCATCCAGTCCGCATGATAGATGTATTGCTTCCGGTTTTTCTGATCCGTTCCTGTACATTGGAGGTGTCCGTTATCTTTCGGACTGATCCAGACTTTTTGCCATGCAGGCGGGATGACCAGGGATTTTATTCTTTCGAGGTGAGCTGATTTTTTAAGCGGCTTTTTACCGGCGTCAAAATACCTGAACCCCCGTCCCCATTTTTTACGCGTAAAGCCGGGATTTTCATCGGAAAAGAATACAAGGTGAGGAGGGATTGACATAGCAGGTATTAATGAAGCTTGGGCCGGCATCAGATTAGATTTAATTCTTTGGCATGTGAAATAGCCTCACTGCTGTCCCGGATCATTACCAGGGGTACGCGCATGTCACGGGCCATAGTTTTTATTTGTTCGCCACGAGATTCATCAGCCACATGCCGGATATAGACTGCCAGGATACGGTCCGGAAATTCCTGTTCCGTTTTACGGTATATTTCGGGATCCTGCTGGCCACTGTCCCCGAAAAGAATGAAATTCATTCCGGGGTACATATTGAATATATGCCTGAGGTGCTCCATTTTATAGGCAGCCGTATCCCGTTTCAGCCATTGCGTATCATCCAGCCCCAGGTCACGCAGCAGGAAAGGAGCCTCCGGAATATCATTGAAATGACAAAGTTCTGTCAGCAAGTCATGGAGGTTATAGCTGCTTCCGGAAACAAACCACAACGGATTTTTATAGTTGTCGGAGAATGTATCATAAAGTTCGACCGCCCCTTCAAAAACCGGTCTGGAACGGGCTGTATGCGTAACCATCGTTTTTATCCGTTCAATCAGGTTAGTGGCGTTGGATTCAATCAGCGTATCGTCCACATCGGATATGACGCCGAATCGGGCATCATCTCGGGGAATGAATATCCTGGCTACCGCTTCAGTTTCCATCGGCACATCGTATTCAGACCCGGTCACATGGAGTTGTACATCATGCCAGCCTGGTGCAGGTTTACGCTCGTAAGAAAACCAGAATTCAAAGTACCCGTCGTCGTTTGAGGTGACTTCCTGTTCATCCCCGGCAAATGAGGCCTTAATCCTGACACCCGGGATTTCATCACTCTCATAACGCTTGAGAAATCGGAGTGCATTGTGCACGATGCCTTTATCCTCGGAATTGTCTCCATGAATGGCTTTTTCCTTTTCCAGTACCCTTCCCTTCAGAACCGCTTTGGTATCGTTACCGTACCCGCGATATGGATAGAGGATGGCTTTTTCAAACAGGCCCAGTTTTTCTTTCGTTTGTCTCTTGTATTCGTCAAGGTAGTGTTCCGCCTTGAGTAAGGTTTCGCGTAATGTCATGATAACCAGGCGGCTAATAATGTGCCATGTCGTCATTTCTATGAAATTGGCTGATTCTCTTATCCGACAGGCCATCAGATGAGTAAAAAAATACACGATGTTGCCGTTTGCTGCCCCCGCACACCGGCATGCCGGGAGTGAGGTGGTATTGTGAAAATCAGGAAGTTGGGAATAGGCAAAAAAATGATTAGCTTACTCATCACTTCTGATAAACACCCTGATCCACTTATATCTATGAAATATGAGCAATGATAATCCGCTGCGCAGTTCAGAGTGGTTTGGTAAAAATGACAAACTTGGATTCGTACACCGGAGCTGGTTGAAAAACCAGGGGTATCCCGATCATTTGTTTCGGGGGAAACCGGTCATCGGCATTTGCAATACATGGTCTGAGCTGACCCCCTGCAACGGACACCTCAGGGATTTTGCCGAGGTGGTGAAGCGCGGTGTCTATGAAGCGGGTGGATTTCCGCTGGAATTCCCGGTGATGTCACTCGGTGAAACTATCATGAAGCCAACCACCATGTTGTACAGGAACCTGGCCAGTATGGACACGGAAGAATCGATCCGGGCCAATCCGCTAGACGGCATCGTTTTACTTACAGGCTGCGATAAAACAACGCCGTCAACCCTGATGGGGGCCGCGAGCGTAGATCTGCCTACGATCATTGTGCCGGGCGGACCCATGCTCAACGGTAAGTGGCGGGGCCGGGATGTCGGTTCGGGAACACTGACGTGGAAACTGGGAGAAGGGATCAAGGAAGGGAAGGTCAGCGAGAAGGAACTCGTGGAGGCGGAGGCATGCATGTCACGCAGTCTGGGTCACTGCATGACGATGGGTACTGCCTCGTCTATGGCTTCAACCGTCGAAGCCCTGGGTCTCACCCTGCCCGGAATGTCATCCATACCCGCGGTGGATTCACGAAAAAAGGTTAATGCCCACCTGAGTGGAATGCGAATCGTGGAAATGGTAAAGGAAGACCTGAAATTATCAAAGATCCTGACCCGGGAAGCATTTGAGAACGCGATCATGGTAAATTCTGCTATCGGTGGTTCTACCAACGTAATGATACATCTCATGGCCATTGCCGGACGCCTTGATGTACCACTTGCCCTGGAGGATTTTGATCGTTTGGGCAGCCATATGCCGCTCCTGGTCAATCTGATGCCAGCCGGGGAATTCCTGATGGAGGATTTTTACTACGCGGGCGGCTTGCCTGTGGTCCTGAAGGAGCTTCGGGAACACCTGCATAACGACGTCATTACAGTGAATGGGAAAACCATCGGTGAGAATGCTTCGGATGCGGAATGTTTTGACAGGAAGGTTATAGCTCCCATTGATACGCCTTTGCAGGAGAATGCAGGAATTGTGGTGGTCAGAGGAAACTTATGTGAGAATGGTGCGGTAATCAAGCCTTCTGCCACTTCCGGCGAGCTTCTGAAGCATACCGGCCGGGCGGTGGTATTTGAAACGATCGAGGATTACCATGAACGAATTGACCAGGAAGACCTGGACATTGATGAAAACAGTATCATGGTTCTGAAAGGAGTAGGACCGGTTGGGTATCCGGGAATGCCGGAAGTGGGGAATATGGATCTGCCCGCCAAGCTGCTCAAAAAGGGAATCAGGGATATTGTCAGGATTTCGGACGGACGAATGAGTGGTACGGCCTACGGTACAGTGATCCTGCATGTTTCCCCGGAATCTTCCGTGGGAGGGACACTTGCCCTGGTACAGGACGGTGACCTGATTGAGCTGGATGTGGCAAACAGGCAGCTGAATCTGCAAATTGATGAGGAAGAACTCCGGAAACGCCGTTCTGAATGGAAGGCACCAGCGCCAGTGGCTGACCGCGGATACGTGAAAATGTATATTGAGCATGTAGAACAGGCTCATTTGGGCTGCGACCTTGATTTCTTAAAGGGCGGTTCAGGATCAGTGGTTCAACGGGACTGTCACTGAGCCGCATATGTATATTCTGATTCTCCTTGCTGGCTGTATTGTCTTTATCATTCTTTCCACCTCAAAGTGGAATCTTCACCCGTTTATGTCGCTGCTGATCGCCGCCTTCGCTTTTGGTGTGCTTTCCGGAATGCCGGGAACTGAAGTGATCAGCCTGATCACAGAAGGATTCGGCAAGACCATCGGAAATATCGGCCTGATAATTATCCTGGGAATCCTGATCGGTACCTTCCTGGAGAATTCCGGCGGCGCTTTCCGGGTTGCTGAAGAGGTACTCCGCTGGATCGGAAAGAAAAAGATTCATACAGCCAGTGCGCTGATAGGCTATGTCATTTCCATTCCGGTTTTTGCCGATAGTGGTTTTCTTATTCTTTCTCCCCTGAACCAGGCATTGTCCCGTAAAGCAGGATTGTCCCTGGCAGGAACAGTGGCGGCACTCGCCCTGGGGCTCACTGCGGCTCATACCATGGTGCCTCCAACGCCCGGGCCGATCGCCGCTGCCGGTCTGATCGGTGCCGACCTGGGGGTCGTATTCCTTCTGGGCCTGTTCACGAGCTTATTTTCTCTTTTCATGTGCATCCTGTATGCACGGTACATCGGGAAAAAATACTGGATTTCACCGGGTTCCGCTGCACCGGCTGAGGATACAGCACCTGAAATTCAGGTACGCCCTTCCCTCTTCAAATCCCTCGTGCCCCTAGGGTTGCCTATTCTCCTGATCCTGCTCAAGGCAATTGCCACTTATCCATCCCATCCGCTGGGAGAAGGAAGCCTGGCAAGTATTCTGGGGTTTTTGGGAAATCCCGTGGTGGCATTATTTATTGGAGTGGTATTTTCCCTGTGGCTTCCGGAAAAGCTGAACCGGGAAATGCTCGGGACAGACGGATGGGTGGGGTCCGCGTTAAGGAATGCTGCGATTGTTATACTGATTACCGGTTCGGGTGGCGCACTTGGATATGTTCTGCAGCAATCCGGACTCGGGGTTTTGCTGAGTGAGGTGATTGAGGGATCAGGCCTGGGGATCTGGGTGCCCTTCCTGATGGCTGCCGCTCTGAAGACGGCCCAGGGCTCGTCGACCGTTGCTATCATCACTACCGCTTCGATTATGGCTCCCTTGCTGCCATCGATGGGACTTGAGGCCACCCTGGACAAAGGCATGGTCGTGATAGCCATTGGTGCCGGTTCGGCAGTGGTATCACATGCGAATGACAGTTTTTTCTGGGTGGTCACCCAGCTGAGTGGCTTCAGCGTTAAGCAGGGATACAGGATCCATACGCTCGGAACGGCTGTACTCGGAATTTCAGCCATATTATTTCTTTCAATACTTCGAATTTTCTTTAATTAATAAGACATGATCATTTACAATACAAAGCAGGGGATAATACTGGAAGCCAAAGGCAAATACATCCTTATGCAGGAATCATGGGATGAGTTTATAAACGACGATGATTTGTTTACTAAACTCACGAAACTGGTAAGTACTGAACAAGCCATTGACGGCGATCTCGCGGAGCGGCTGCTGATGGAGAGTTTGTTGCCTCCTGTCGGAAGCCAGGAAATCTGGGCCGCGGGCGTGACCTACTACCGGAGCCGGGAAGCAAGGATGGAAGAATCAAAGGAAGCCGGCGGTGGTGATTTTTATGACCGTGTCTATGAGGCGGACCGTCCGGAGTTATTTTTTAAAGCTACTCCCTATAGAACTACAGGATCAGGTCAGACCGTACGAATCAGGAATGACTCGAAATGGAATGTGCCGGAACCTGAACTGACCCTTTTGATAACTTCCTCGGGAAAGATTGTTGGATATACCTGTGGCAATGATATGAGTTCCCGTGACATCGAAGGGGAAAATCCGTTGTACCTGCCTCAGGCTAAAGTTTATGATAATTCGGCCTCAGTCGGACCTGGGGTGTGTGTCACAGACAAACCACTCCCTTCTGATACTGTTATCAGGATGGAAATAATCAGGCAGGGAAAAAATGTTTTTTCCGGCCAGACAGAAACCGGGCAGATCAAAAGAAAATTTGATGAGCTGGCCGGATACCTGTACCGGGAAATGACCTTTCCCGCCGGATGTTTTCTGATGACCGGGACCGGAATCGTGCCTCCGGACTCTTTTTCCCTGCAGACAGGGGATGAAATCAGGATCAGTATCACAGGTACAGGTACATTAACCAATTACGTTGAATAAGAGACTATGGAACTAACAGGAAAGAACTTAATAGGAAATGAATTATCTGCCACCGGGACAAACCGTTTCCAGGCAAAAAACCCGTCAGACAACACACAATTACCGGTCGAATTTTCAGAAGCTGAATCCGGGGAAGTTGATGCGGCCGTGCGGAAGGCAAGGAGTGCTTTCTCCGCTTTTTCCACTGCCGGGGTTGAAGCCCGGGCCGATTTCCTGGAGGCAATCGGTGATGAAATTCTGGCACTGGGGGATGAACTGATAGCACGTTGTCACCTGGAGACTGCCCTGCCCGAGGGGCGCCTGAATGGGGAAAGAATGCGGACGGTCAACCAGCTCAAATTATTTGCCTCCCTTATCCGCGAAGGCTCATGGGTCAATGCACGTATAGATACGGGTGATTCAACCCGCGAACCATTGCCAAAACCTGATGTCAGACAGATGCAAAAGCCGCTGGGTCCGGTGGGAATATTCGGGGCCAGTAATTTTCCCCTGGCCTTTTCTGTTGCCGGTGGCGATACGGCTTCAGCACTCGCCATTCTCCAGGCAGCCAATAAGACAGGCATGCCGGATGGCGTGTTTTCAATGATCCATGGTCATTCAGAGCCGGGGCGGTTGCTGGTCATGCACGAGGAAATCTGTGCCATTGGTTTTACCGGGTCGTTCCAGGGAGGGAAAGCCCTTTTCAACCTGGCCAATAACCGGCGGGTTCCGATCCCGGTGTATGCGGAAATGGGAAGTTCCAATCCTGTATTTCTTTTACCTGGTGCATTAAAAGAGCGATCAGATTCGATTGCCAAAGGCCTGGCAGCATCGGTTTGCCTGGGAGCAGGCCAATTTTGTACTAATCCCGGCCTCCTGGTCAGTCAGAAGGACAATGATGATTTTACCCGTAAACTGGCGTCAGCACTGGAAGAACAACAACCGGGCACCATGCTGGGAGACTCGATACGGGAGAATTATGAAAGCCTTTCCCGGGGAATGGCATCAAAAACAGGCGTGACACAGCAAACGTCAATGGCAGAATCAAACGTCATCGCGAATCTTTTTACTACCGAGGCCAGCGACTTCCTTGCCGATAAAACCCTGGAAGAGGAAGTGTTTGGTCCGTCGACGCTAATGGTGAGCGCTGGAAATAAAGAGGAATTACTTAAGCTCGCAGCATCTTTGGGTGGCCATCTGACTGCCACCATTCACGGAACGGCAGAAGAGCTGGAAGAATATGCTGATCTGATTGAGATTCTCGAGGGCAAGGCTGGTAGAATCATCTTCAATGGCTATCCGACCGGGGTGGAAGTTTGTCATTCCATGCATCATGGCGGACCCTATCCGGCAACAACGGCTCCGCAAACAACTTCGGTAGGCACCATGGCCATTTACAGGTTTACAAAACCGGTTTGTTACCAGGATTTCCCACAATCCTCCCTTCCTGTTGAGTTAAGAGATGCCAATCCACGGGGTATTCTCAGGTTGTTGAATGGAGAATATACCAGGAGCTGATTTAAGCTTGATCAGCATCTTTGGTGGCCTGAATTATTCTTCGTTGATCAGTTCGATGATACTCATTCTCCCGAAAGCATTGAGGTGATAAAGCACAATGCCGGTGATCATAAAAAGGATGATTCCCAGCGTCCCGATATAAATGACAGGAGAGCTGTCCGAAATGTAGGCATAGGATTCTTTCCAGATTCCGGTGAGTTTGTAGGCGACGGGTACCCCGATGGCCGTAACAATAGCCAGCATGATATAGTAGGGTTTGGAAAGCAGGAGAAAATTATTTCTGAATGAGCTCCCCAGCACCTGGCGGACGGCCAGTTCCTGCTTCCGGTTGCGAATCACCAGCGCCATCAGGCTGAACAGACCAAGGCAGCTCAGGCAAATAGCAATGGCAGAACCTGCCGTGAAAAGTTTGAGGAGAACGGCCTCCTGGCGATACTGACTTTCAAAATATTCGTCCAGGTAGTAGTAGTCAAACGGACCCGGCAGACCCAGTTCTTCCCACGTCTGACGAATGAGTGCGAGGGAGCCCTGCGGTGCGCTGATCAGCACCTTGTTTACCTGATCGCTTTCCGGGTCAAGTTTGCCGAAGAGCATGGGTTCGATCGGATTGTGAAATGACAGTTGATGGTAATCACCGACGATGCCAATTACCTGCTTTAAAGTATCGTACTCTATACGTACCTGGAAGGGGTCGATGCCCGTGAGGTTACTGACGAAAGATTCATTGGCCAGAAACGCATTATCATCTGATTCCCGGTTAAAAATGCGGCCTTCTTTGATCGGGATGCCAAGGACATTGAAATAATTTTCATCCACCCGAACGTAATTAAAAACGACCTCCCGGCTGTTGCCGTCCTCATTTATTGAAAATATTTCCTGTCCGGGCTGATCTCCCGGGACGATCCTGGTCAATGAAACGTTGGCGATCGCGGAATTGCTGAGAAGCTGGTCACGGAAACGCTGCATATCCATGTTCTGATTATCACCGGAGGGTACGTTGACCACAACGATCTGCTCATCGTTAAAGCCCCGCTCCTGTTGATTAAAATAATTGAATTGCCTGCTTAGTTCAAACGTGCAGGTGATGAGGAGGAAAGAAACGGCAAATTGCAGAAACAGTACCAGGCGCTGGTTAATCGAATTATAAGAAAGCAGTGTTCTTTTCCCTTTCAGCAGGTCTGCGGGAGCAATCCGGCACATCATGTTGACCGGGGCAAGTCCGCCAAGGCTACTACCCAGGAGCACAATGAGAAAAACGACTGACAGCAAAACCCCGGTCGTCTGAAGGTCGGGAGAATAGTCAAAATCAGAGAAAATTGCCAGGTAACGCAGGCAAAACCAGGCCACTCCACCTGCGATGACCACTGAAAGTGTTGTAATCACCAGGGATTCCCCAATTGCATGCAGACGAATCATTTGCTTGCTTACTCCCAGAACCCGTTGCATGCCGATTTTTCTGGCTTTCCGGAACGCTCCGGCTAAAACAGCATTCAGATAATTGGCGATGCCAATTACCAGGAGCAGAACGGTAAGTCCGCCGAGTATGTACAGCTCACTCCTGTTTCCCTTCGGAGTATCCATCATGAGGGCTTCGGACAAATGGATCCTGTTCAGATCCATTGCCTGAAAATCTACCGTTAATTCTGCCCCGGCTTTCTTAATCAATGGGTTGAGGAATTCTCCCGCATAATTATCCAGTGCATTTCGGATTTCGGAAGGACCGCTTTGCTGACCAGCAAGTACGTAGGTATAATGATCGATATTAAAGAACGACTGCAGAATTTCTTCTTCCGTAATATTTTCCTGGTAGGCAACAAGAATATCAAATTGAGGGTCGGTGTTGGACGGTAGATTTTGAATTACTCCGGTCACGGTAAAATCGGTTCCGTCTATGTTTAGTCTCTTATTAATGGGCGACTGATTGCCAAAGGCTGTTTCGGCCACCTGTTCCGAAATTACAATGTGAGAAGGTTCGTCCAGGGCATTTGGTCCGCCTTCGATAAATGTATAGTCAAATACCCGGAAAACGGATTGGTTGACACCAAAGATTTTGTAGTCCCCTAATTCTTCCGATTCCCGGCTGATGACGCCGGGTCCGTCCCATAATTTGAAAGAGACATGATCTTCCACAGCGGCATACTTTTCAGACAGTTCAGGACCCAGGAGTCCGCCGGTAGTGGCATAATGATCTTCTGATTCTCCCGTCAGCAGTTGCATGGATACACGGTAGATCGAGTCACGTTTGGTATGCTGGTGATCAAAGGTTAAATGCCAGGAGATCACCCACATGATCAGGAGTGAAGCGCTAAGAGCGATTGTCAGCCCGAGCAGTGGAAGAAATGAATGGCGTAAAATGGAGGAAGTCTTTCTGAAGATGTTCACAATGAGGAGTTTATAAGGAGAAACGTAAAATGGGGAAATGGTTGGAAAAAGAAACGGTAACAAAAACAGTGGGTTCATTTGTTTGATTCATAAACGTGCTGTCTGGGTGTAAATCCAAGAATGAACGGAATATGGAAAAAAGACCTTCAACTGCCCGCACCAAAACCGGGACCTATCTGGACCTGTTAAAGCAGACCTACAAAGAGTTTGTGTCAGATGATGCGTTTGGGAAGGCAGCATCCGTGGCCTACTATGCTGTATTCTCCTTACCGGGATTATTTTTGATCATAATAGCCGTCTCCACTGCTTTTTTTGATGAGGAAGTTATTATAGAAAAGATCTCAGACGAGATGGCAAAAATACTGGGGTCTGGTGCGGTAGAAAATTTTGCAGAAATGATGCGCACCATACGAAAAACCGATGATTCAATGGCTACAGCGATCATCGGCATTCTTTCGTTGGTGTTTGGTGCTACCGGACTCTTCATTCAGCTTCAAAATACACTCAATTCTATATGGGAAGTGCGAAAAAAAAGCAATGCAGGACTTAAACGGCTGTTAAAGGACAGGGCATTGTCTTTTGGATTTATTGTAGTGATCAACTTTTTGCTGTTGTTATCGCTGGTCGTAAGTGCCGTCTTATCAGGTTTAAACGAATGGATTTCCTATTATTTCTCTGAGCAATGGTTATGGATAAGCAGAATCATAAATTTTGCCATTTCGTTGTCGTTGATCACTTTCTTATTCGCTACCATATTTAAATTTTTACCTGACGTGGAAATATCCTGGCCGATGGTATGGTCAGGAGCCTTTATTACCGCGGTACTCTTTACGGCAGGTAAGGAACTCATTGCCTGGTACATTACAGTAGCAGACCCGGGATCAAGCTTTGGCGCGGGAAGTTCCATAATTTTATTCCTGGTATGGATATTTTATTCATGCATTATCGTGTTTTTCGGGGCTGAATTCACGCAGGTTTTTGCGCGCAGAAAAGGGTATAGGATTGTGCCGTCGGATCATGCAGAAGCATATGGTGCCGAATTTGAACGCAGGAGTTAAAGCGATAAGGTTAAAGCCGGGAATGCATGCTGCTGTAAATGGAGTTTGAGTTGGAGGATACTCGCCTGCGCTGAAGCTACGGTGAGCGGAGAAGGATACAGGGAAACAAAAAAGCAGCTGTTTGGCTGCTTTTTTGTTTGTACCCGGGGTCTCAGCCCGACTGAAATCGATCAGTTATCTTCAACTGATCAATTGAATTTACATATGTGTATATCAAAGGTTCGAAAAGGCTGTACTATTCAATAATTACAGGATATACGCTTCCTTGCTAATGTTAGCTCCTTTTCCAGTACATTAGAAACTAATCCGAACAAGAAGGTATTAAGAAAAAATAAAAAGCAATTTAATTCCGTCGTAAATACAAATTTGTGGACAGCAATCATGTTCTAAGTAGCCTTTTGATGTTGGTATTTTTTACAGCTGTAGATTTATTGTTGTTTAAATACCTCACTCGAAAAATTCGATTAAATCGGCTCACAATATTTGTTTTAATCTTATTGATATCGTGTATAACACTTTTATTTACTCTTGAAATTACCAGCCGTATTAAACAATTTTTTTCGTTATGGTTCTTCAGCTTTGGGATAATTTTTTTTTATCTAGTATTATCCCTGTTCATTAAAATGACCAAACATCCGATAATTCACTTATTGAATTTTATGAGAGATTATGTGGTGTTTATAATGTTTTACGGGTTTCAAATTTATGTGATCATCAAAGACCTTGGTCCACTATAAACTTTAATAATTTACTTCTAACATTATGATTTGCTTCTTGGTGAAATTGATAGGGTTTCAGTTAATTACAAGTCACAAATTACCTCAATTGTTTAAACCATGTTTAAACTATGAGAAATTGAACTATCATACATTTAGTCAATATCAGAATGTATACGGCTATAAAGTGATAATAAGTAGTTGAGTTGGAGTTGCGGTATACTCGCCTGCGCTAAAGCTACGGCGAGCGGAGCAGGATACAGTGAAACAAAAAAGCAGCTGATTGGCTGCTTTTTTGTTTGTACCCGGAGCGGGGGTCGAACCCGCACCGCCGCAATGGCGACAGGATTTTAAGTATTATCTATGGTGATCCTTAAAAGACTTTGATGAACCAAAAAGTGCCTTTATTTCGTTTAAACACGCTTTTTAGTGATGACAGGGTTTTTATTTCCTTGATAAAAAACGTAAATTGTTTAACCTATGTTTAACCCAAATTATCACAGGATCATTGGCAACGGTTAAAATCCTTCTGTACAAAAGTAAACAAAAGGCCGACGGCCGTTTTCCAATTGCATTACGCGTGACGAAGGATCGCAAATCTAGATATATATACCTTGATTGGATTAAAGAAGATGAATGGGATTTAAATAATTGCCGGGTAAAATCCTCACACCCTAATCATAAGCGGCTTAACAATTATATTTTACGTAAACAATTGGAAACCGAAGATTTGATCCTTGAAGCGGAATCAAAAAAAGAATCATTCTCGGCTTCGAAAATTACAAGGTTGGTAAAAGGGGACAGAAAGAACATTACGTTTTTTCGATTTGCAGATGAATATCTTCAAGATCTTAAGATTAGGCACAAATATACCCGACTAAATAATGAGTCAGGCAAATTACGCCAAGTTAAGCGGTTTCTACGCAATGAAGATATTCCATTTATTGAAGTAAATGAGTCATTTTTAAAACGACTAAGAGCTCATTTGATTGGTTCTAAAGGATTGTCCGAAAGAACGGTGATGAATACATTCGTTATTATCCGCACAATCTACAATCAAGCTATTCGTGAAGGTATAGTTGAAAGAAAAAATTATCCGTTCGGCAAGTATAAAATAAAAATCAAATTTCCCGATTCGGTTAAAATTGGTCTTGAAGAAGGTGAAATTTCAAAATTGGAAAACCTGGATTTGCTGAAAGGTTCAATAAAGTGGCATTCGCGCAATTTGTTCCTTTTTTCTTTTTACATGGCAGGTATGAGGATTTCAGATATCCTTCGACTTCAATGGTCAGATATTAAAGATGGCCGACTTGTGTATCGCATGCAAAAAAATCAAAAGGTTGATAGTCTTAAAATTCCGTCTAAGGCATGCTCAATACTTGATCAATATGTCCATACTAAAAAGGAGAAGTATATTTTTCCCGAACTGAATTCAGTTAATGATCGAGATGAAAGACAAATATATGTAAGGACAAGGTCTACAAACTCTAAAGTAAACAAGCACTTAAAAGACTTAGCCAAATTGGCTGAAATTGACAAAAATATTTCAATGCATATCGCCCGACATAGTTTTGGAAATATCGCTGGTGACCGAATTTCTCCACACATGCTACAGAAACTATACAGGCATACCAGCCTGATTACTACAATAGGATATCAGGGAAATTTTATTCACAAAAGTGCAGACCAAGCACTAGAATCCGTCGTAGGCGAATGAATTATGGACAAATTGAAATTTCAGCTAACGTTTTTTTTTTAGCACTTCTCAAATACCAGTCCCAGGTTTTATTGAAACCATTTTTGCGGTTCAGCGGGTCAAAGTAAATTTCAGCAATTGGAACCCAATGGTTGGGTTTGCGGTGCAGCCAGCGGTGAACCATTCCGATCCGGCGCAAGGCAATCTTGTGATATTCTCTCCACTGTTGTTCTGATTGATTGTATTGAAACTTTCCGTAAACGGACTCCCAGATGAAATTCAGGATATGCCTGGTTCTCTCTTTGTCAAATTCTTCGTACGGATAAAGTTTGGTTCGCGCGCGCAACCAAAAACTTTCCACCATCCAGAGTAAAGAAGACGAAGGATGAGGTTCATCAGTCAGGATGTCTATCTCTTCCCATCCTGTTTTCTCTGTGTTCATGATTCTCTCTTCGTCCTGCAAGTCAAACTCCTGAGTTTTCCACTTATCCACATTCCTATTTTTATTAATTAGTTCATGACTAACTAATGGGTGTAATTTTTTCATGGTTGACCTTGAAAAGTGCGTTTCTGAAGAGGTAAGGGCATGCAGATTTTGCATGTCTCTTTTTACCATGTAAGTATATATTGGATTGTGTTTAAAGAGCTCATCAGCAAACCAGATGTAGATCCCATCATTGCCATTCAGAAGCTCCCTCTTGATTAATCCGGACTGTACCAGGCGCCGCCGGATATTGATGATTGTCCGCACAGCACATCCGCGATCTTTTGCCAGGCTGGGGTTATAAGTATGGAACCCGGGTATCATGTTTTTTTCGGGATCCAGATAAGTCCCATTGATTTGTCCCAGGTACAGGGTAATCATTCGTTCTGCCACCCCTTTCATGCCCGCATTGATCCGATCTGTCCGCACTGCGCATCTATTGTTGTATTCTATGGAAAATTCAGTGAGCGCCGCGAGAGTGGCCTCATATTCGATGTGTATTTTTTCTCTTTTCATCAGCAACTGTTTTATTAAAAATAGCTGCATAAGAGGAGAAAAACAGGCCTGTAAACTTTGATGAACCGGAACGAATTCTACGGGTATAAAGTATTTTAAATATCTTTTTTAATCTGTCAAAATGGTTTGTTCAGACATTTTTAAAAGATCAAAATTTTGTTGCTATTGTCAGTCTGTGGACTTGTGGAAAACTCGCAGAGTTATCCATAAATCCACAGTAAAGAAGAAATCCAAGTCGCGCCGGATTTTCGTTTTTTGAATCAAAAAACACATCTTGCCCTTTGTTATAGAGGCAGTAAAATGAGAGAAAATGTTACTGTCTTCCGGTATTAAGTTTCCCAGAATTTTACTACATAAATGATTAACCTCTTGGGGTGACCTAAACATCTTGCCAGGTTCTTAGACCTGTCTATAGTATTAGTCCCCAAGAGGCTTAATCAAGTTGCTTGATGACAAAATAGAATTTTAGACTTTCAGGTCTGTAAAGGGTTTTTGTCTGAGCAACAATTTGTATAACATTTTAATCATTTTTCTCATGATGTACAAGGCATTTATCGGCATTGACGTATCCAGGGATACCATTGACACACACGTTCACGGAAGGAACCTTCACCGGAAGTTTCGTAATACACAGAAAGGCTTCGAAGAGCTGCTGGTCTGGATCAACAAGTATCATGATCTGGACTTGTATTCGGAGGTGATTGTATGCTTTGAGCATACAGGTATGTATTCGATGCCGCTGGCATTCTTTCTGGAAGAAATGCAGATTCCCTTCAGTATGATCTCTGCGCTTGAGATCAAACGTTCGCTGGGAATTGCGCGGGGTAAATCAGACAAAGTGGATGCACGGCGCATTGCCGAATATGCCTTCTTGCACAGGGACTCACTGCAGGTGACAAAAATGCCACCTAAGACGATCCTGACCCTTCATTCGACGCTCACCCTGCGTTCTCGCCTGGTACGTCATCGGGCCGGCTATATGGCCACTCAGACGGAACAGAAGCGGTTTTTGGAGGGATTGGATCTGAAGTCCATGCAGGCAATACATCGGAAAATGATTCGTACGCTGGATACCCGGATCAAGGAAGCAGATGCCGAAATACGGCAGCTGATAGCCCAGGAAGAGACGCTGAAGAAGACCTTTAAATTAGCCACCTCTGTCAAAGGAGTAGGACTGATCACCGGTGCTTATTTCATCGTCTACACGCACAACTTCACGCGGTTTACTACCTGGCGGAAGTTTGCCTGTTACTGCGGGATCGTACCCTTTGAACACCAGTCCGGGAAGATGCAGAAACGCTCGCGGGTCAGTCAGCTGGCCAACAAACAAATGAAGCGGATCCTGCACATGGCAGCCATGGCAGCACGGCGCAATGACAAAGAAATGAAGGCATACTACAACCGGCGGCTGGACGACGGTAAAAAGAAAATGGAGGTATTGAATGTAATTAAAAATAAACTGGTGGCGAGAGTCTTTGCCGTCGTAAAACGCGGCACACCGTACGTGGAATTACACCAGTACGAAATGGCTTAGTTCACACCTTTCCATTGCCTCCGTTCTGGCCGAATAAGTTTTGAGGAAGGTTCGGTCAAGGGCAGTCAGGGAGGCTGGTGGGAAGGCACTGTTTATACACCCTTGACGGGTTCTTCCTCAAAAATATCTTTGCCTGATAGGAGGTAAAGGACAGGAATTTTATATTGTTCGAGTAATAGTAATCTATGGGGAACTAAACATAGAATACTTCTACACGTTACACTTTTCAGACGCAAGATTTTACAGCCACATCGGTCTGCATCAATCCCAAAGTTTTTGTAAATAGATTACCCCTCCGGAGTGAACTATACATCTTGCCAGGCTTTAATATACCCTCATAGTTAGAGCAAAACTGATTCTGTGTAAATTCTTCTACACTTCAAATATTTATTTTTAAAAATTTTGTATAAAACCAATTATCAGGGCAAATGAGGCTGACTTAATATTGGCAAGGTTTTTTATCTATATCATTTCATCGTAGATCATCACATTTTGAAATTAGTTTGACTGATCAATATGAAAATAAAGAACATACTATTCGTAGTATTACTGAGCCTTGGTGTTTCATCGGTATTGGCCCAAGGTGACACAACAACATATAATCTTACCATTAGACAGGAAACTGTCAAAAAAGGCGGAAAAGAAACTCATGGCATGACTGTCAATCGTTCTATTCCTGGTCCCACCATACGGTTTAAGGAAGGTGACTACGCGGTTATATATGTCAAAAATGAGATGGATGTGGAAACCTCTGTTCATTGGCATGGCCTATTGCTTCCCAATTTTTATGATGGGGTCCCCTATTTAACCACACCTCCAATAGAACCTGGTCAAACTCAGAAATATGAATTTCCCTTAAAGCAATCGGGGACCTATTGGTATCATTCTCATACCATGTTGCAAGAACAAAGTGGGGTTTATGGTTCGATAATAATAGATCCGAAGGAAGGGGAAACGCTGGAATATGATAAGGAGCTGGTGATGGTGCTTTCTGACTGGACCAATCAAAAGCCGATGAATGTATTGCGAAATTTAAAGAGGGGCAATGAGTGGTATAATATTAAGAAGGGAACTGCCACTCCTCTTAATCAGGTCATTGCCCGCGGTGCCTTTGGTGCCCAGTTAAATTTCTGGAAGCAAAGAATGGAAAGTGCTGATATAGCGGATATCTATTATCCTGCTTTTCTGAACAACGGAGAAGAAATACAGGAATACAGGCAATTTGAACCGGGAGAAAAGGTACGCTTACGAATAATCAACGGGGCTGCTTCTTCGCAATTCTGGATGACATTCGGCGGGGAGGCCCCATTATTAATTGCTGCTGATGGATTAAAGGTTGTGCCTGTTGAAAGGAATAAAACGTTCATAGGAATCGCTGAAACCTACGACTTCATTGTCACAATTCCCGATGAAGGTAAGATAGAGTTCAGGGCAATGGCCCAGGATGGTTCAGGTTACTCCCTCGCTTATCTCGGAAAAGGAAAAATTTTACCTGCTCTCGTGGTCGAAAGACCTGATAAGATTGGGATGATGCAGCAAATGGCTAAAATGGATATGCGCATGGGCGCGCCGGCAATGAAGTTTCGGCCTGATCAGGAAGAACCCGACGAAATGATGAAAAACTGGGGCATGCAAATGGAGGAAGCTATGAATATGGACGGTATGGATCATTCTCATATGAATGATGAAATGAATGACCAGAAGGAAATGAAGATGGAGGGAGATAAGGATAAATTGGATCATTCGCAAATGAAACATGAACAGGACACGGAAATGAAACCTTCAGAAATGGTAGATCAAATGCCCCATATGAATATGTTTTCGGAGTACCATTATGACTATTTAAAGGCTCCAGCAAGTACCACAATTAATGAAGAGCAACCTACTAATAATATTTTACTTAATCTAACAGGTAACATGTGGCGCTATATCTGGAGTATGAATGGTGTTCCACTTTCTGAGGCAGACATGATTAAAATTTCGAAGGGTGAAAAGGTACGGATCACCTTTAACAACCTCACGATGATGCACCATCCAATGCACTTTCACGGCCATTTTTTCAGGGTAATCAATATGCATGGTGACCATTCTCCTTTAAAACACACCGTAAATGTCCCGCCGATGCAAAAGACCGTGATAGAATTTGATGCCAATGAAGATAGTGACTGGTTTTTGCATTGTCATGTGCTATATCATATGATTGGTGGAATGGCCAGGGCAGTAAGCTACGGAACAGAACGTGATCCGCGTATGGAAAAATATGAGGTAAAAACTTTATTTAATGAAGCCAACCATTTCTACAACTGGGGAATGGCAGATGTGGCTTCACATATGACAGAAATCAACCTGGTATCTTCCAATATCAGAAATCAGTTTAACCTGAACACCGAAGTAGGCTATAATGAAAACATGGAAGCGGAATTTACCTATGAGCGATACTTGTATGATTATTTCAGGGTATTTGCCGGAGTAAACGTGGAGAATGAAATTGAAAACAGCCTGGATGATCTATCCGTCACAGCTATTGCTGGTATCAGGTTTTTCACTCCATATATGTTCAACCTGGATGTACGGATTGATAATAAATTAAGACCAGAAATCAGAGTCAGCCGGGAGATAATGATCTTCCCTCGAACCTCCCTCTTTGGCACTTATGAATACCAGGCTGATTTTGGGCTGGTTAATACTTTGACGGAGGAGGGGAGTGACGAGCCTGTTAATTACAAAGGTGAGACAACGTGGGCAGTTGGCTTAGAATATTTTCTATCCAGAAATTTTTCATTAATGGCCAGTTATGATAATCGCTTCGGTGCAGGGGGTGGATTGTCAGCGCGATTTTAAATACATGAATCTCTTAAAACTAATATTGAAGAATAAATCAATTAATTATGGAAAACGAAAATAATCACAAAAACAATTACAGTAAATTTTTCGCAATGATAGCCATGTCTATGGTGGCCATGTTTTTTTTAATGTACACACATTCATACCAGGTTATTGATCATTTCTGGTTTAGTGAAACCAGGCTATTCATGACGATCATTATGGCCGGTTCCATGATCATTATTATGCTGTTGTTTATGCTTAACATGTATAAAAAACGTAATGTCAATATTATGATAATTTCATTTGGTATTTTACTCATAGCCGGAGGGATAGGCCTGGTAAGAAGTCAGGTTACCGTCACAGGGGTAGATTACATGGAAGGTATGATCCCTCACCATTCAATTGCTATTTTAACGAGTGAACGTGCTCAAATAAAAGATGTACGTGTCAGGGAGCTTGCGGACCAAATAATAAAAGCTCAGCGCAAGGAAATCATGGAAATGCAATGGTTAATCAACGATATTCGGGAGAATGGAATTGTGACTACAGAAGAGGAGAAGATGAACAGACCCGTTCCCAAATTCGAGGGTAAACTGGATGAAGAAACACGGAATCTCGTGGATTGAAGGCTTATATATAACTATTCATTTAATTGACAACAGTAAAACATTCATCTGACAAGTATTGAAATGTCTTGAATTATTTTCAAATGATAAAGGATGTATTTGAAGGGTGTTTTATAAACACAATTTTTGAGGCGATTGAAAAAAAATTTTTAGAGGAGAAAATTTAAACCAGGAAATGTTTAACCTATGTTTAACCCAAAAAAATCATGCTAAAAAATCAGCGATATGAGTGAGAGCGTGAAGCGCGAAAAAACACAAAATGCAGCCTATGGAGCTGCATTTTGTGTTGTACCCGGAGCGGGGGTCGAACCCGCACCGCCGCAATGGCGACAGGATTTTAAGTCCTGCGTGTCTACCAATTCCACCATCCGGGCTTCTTCGCTAAAGCTTCGAAGCCCGAAGGGCTTCAGAAAACCGTAACGATTTGGTATTTGTCCGCTAAAGCTTCGAAGGCCGAAGGGCTTTAGAAACCATAACGATCTCGTAAATGAGATTACCAAAAATAACAAAGCCTGCGGATGCAGGCTTCATTTTTTCAGATTTTGTCTCCGGGGCGTTTCCCGGATTTGCTGAGCGAGAAACGGGATTCGAACCCGCGACCCCGACCTTGGCAAGGTCGTGCTCTACCAGCTGAGCTATTCTCGCTTTTTCCTCTTCAACGAATGACGTCGTTGTAAGTGGACTGCAAATTTAAAGAAGGTATTTAATTAAACAATAGTGAAAGAGAAAAATAGTTAGACCGGGTCGTCATCCATGTATTCTTCTTCCATAATTTCGAATTGTTCTTCAATATCAGGACTGGCCACTCCGAATTCCTTCCGGTAGCGCTCCCGTAATCGTTCCATAAATGGTTCGTTGTTCCGCAGGTAAATGAGGATACCCAATAATATACAATAAAAGGCGCCCACGATCAGAAATCCTGCATAGCGGCTGCCAATCAAATAATTCAGCAGCAAAGCCACACCCGCACTAATAAAAAAAACCACAATCAGCCCGGTAACCGCCATTATGATAATCATTGTGACGGAAGCCATGCCGTTTGCGATTTCTTTACGTACTTCTCCCTTGGCCTCTTCAACTTTGTTCTCCACGAAATTGACAGGGCCGCGGAACAACCTGGAAAATAAGGACATTAAACCTCCTTAGTTTTTCGCTGATTCCGCTTTCTTGCGGGCGGCGGCTGCTCCTTCACGGGCTCCTTCGGCAGCGGAAGACAATAAGTCATTTCCCGCATCCATCAGGTCGTTGGCAGCTTCCTTGAAAGCGCCTTCAAGTTTTTTATACGTTTTGCTGCCCTCTTCAGGAGCAATGAGCAATCCAACTAATGTTCCTACACCAAGGCCGGCCAGCAGGCCAACCAGGAATTTTCCATTTCCGTTCATATTATTTTTGATTTACTGTAGATGATTCTTTTTTTGAATGACCGTTCGAATTCTGTACCGGATCAATATTCATTGCATTGACTGATTCCCATCGTTCGAAATCCTCAATTTCCTGAACAAGTCCGCTGTAGACCCAGATGATCACGGCAATATCATCGGCAAATCCCAGGATTGGAATAAAATCCGGGATGACATCGAGAATCCATACAAAATAGATCAGTCCGCCCAGGATCCTCATAATGGCCTGACTCGGAATTTTCCGGTAGTCGCCACGATAGTAGGATTTCAGCATCCTCATCAAGGTACTGATCTGACTTTTTACATCTTCTTCAATGCGGTGTTGATTGCTTTCTTCCTTCAGCTTTTCAAATGCGTGCGACAACAATCTGAACACACGGCTTTTGCTGTAGGAAACTTTCTCGGCGATTTTCATCACCGTTGCGAATATGGCCGAATTAAGGACAGTGGAAACAGAGAAGCCTTTCGACAGCTTTCCGTTTTCACCCGCTTTTCCTTTCCTGACCGTCTTTTTTTTCTCTTTTTTCGTTGCCATAGTTAAATATAAGTAAATTCCGTACCAATCGCATTGATGTTCATCACATTAAGAATACGGAGATTCCTGCTGATCAACAGTGTAAATTTTTGCGCATTACCGGGAAATTTTCACCCTGATTTCGCCGTTAAAACCCTAATTTAGTGTTTATGTATGCCATCGTTGACATTGAGACCACCGGGGGCTTTGCAGGCAACAACGGGATTACGGAGATCGCCATCTTTATACATGACGGACAGTCTGTCACCGATCAGTTCTCCTCCCTCGTTAACCCTGAACGCCTGATCCCACGCTATATCACGGGACTTACCGGGATATCCAACGAAATGGTCAGCAATGCCCCGACTTTCTCACAACTGGCAGGTGAAATTCACGATTGGCTACATGATAAGGTGTTCATTGCCCATAATGTTCAATTTGATTACTCTTTTATCAAACAATCACTGGAACGAGAAGGGTTCACGTTCCGCCCAAAGAAATTATGTACCGTACGCCTGAGCCGGAAGGTGTTTCCCGGCCAGCGCTCCTACAGCCTGGGCAATCTTTGTGAGAGCCTCAGCATACCAATCACCGATCGCCACCGGGCGGCGGGTGATGCCCGGGCCACCACCGTCTTGTTTGACCGCATTTTGAAAAGCAATCCGGAGATTGTCGGACAAATGCTCAAGCATCGGTCACGGGAGAATATCCTGCCCCCGCACCTTCCCCGCGAGGAATTCGATGAATTGCCCGAAGCGCCGGGCGTTTACTACTTTCTGGACGAGCACGGTACTGTAATTTACGTCGGGAAGGCAATCAATATCAAGAAACGAATACTGGGGCATTTCGGCGGCACTGCCAAAGGTCACCGGAATCAATACATGCGCAATGAGGTGCATCACATTTCATTCGAACTCACCGGCAATGAACTTGTAGCCCTGGTACTTGAATCTCAGGAAATAAAAAGACTCTGGCCCAAATACAATCAGGCACAGAAACGGCCTGTTTCTTCCTGGGGGATCTTCCGCTACGAAGACCGCGACGGGCACATACGGTTGCAGGTCGGACGGAAAACGCGAGGGATGCATCCGCTGGCTGCTTTTCACAGCCATTCGGAGGCCTGGCATTACCTGCTTGGGCAGGTGAAGGAATTTGAGCTGTGCCCCAAGCTGACCGGCATCCAGAAATCTACCGGGGCCTGCTATGATTATGAAACCGGTGGCTGCAGGGGTGCCTGCATTCTGGAAGAGCCTTCTGCTGAATACAACGCCCGGGTAGAGGAAATGATAGATTCCTGGGCCACACACGAAGACAGTTATATAATTGTCGGGGAAGGCCGGGAAGATGATGAGCATGCGGTGATCCTGGTAGAGGAAGGGGTTTACAGCGGGTTTGGTTTCTGTCGTAAGGAATTTGCGTTTTCCAATCCGGAAGAGGTCAGGGAGATCATAAAGCCATCCCAGCCCACCCCTGAGATCACGCAGTATTTACAGTCCCACCGCTATTACGAGGGTATGGAAATCATTACCTTCTGATCAGAAGCGGCCGCTGCCCGGGGGATACATATCCATCACCGGGTCACTGATCACTCTTTCCTTGGTATGAATGTCCATCATCGACAAAGTGCCCTGCCAGGCTGCCCCAGTATCCATAAACCAGACATTCCCGGACAGCACCGGTTCAAGCCATCCGTACTGGTGAATGGGCGTATGCCCGATGTAGATTTCATCATAATCGGAATAAATCACGGGCTGTTCCCGTCGCTTACCATCAAGCGCTTCATAGAATAAATCACGGTTCCACAGGAATATTTCAGGTCCTTGCTCGTCAAGAGTCTTACGCGGATTGATCCCGGCGTGGACAAACAGTTTATTCTCCCGTAAATGATAAAAAGGGGCTTCCGAAAGGAGTTTGATGTGTGATGAGGGCATCCCATCAGGATAGCTGTCCATCGTTTGTCTGCCTCCCTGGCTAAGCCAGACATCATCCAGAATTCCTTTGCGGGCCCAATTGAGCGTCATCTGGTCGTGATTACCCAGCACCATGATCAGGTTTTTAACCTGAAGGAGAATTTCAATCGAACGATTGGTTTCCGGCCATCCGTCACAAACATCCCCGAGGCAAATAAGCTCGTCCTCCTCCATGTTGAATGACGCCCGTTCAAGGCATTGGGACAGCGCCTTGGCGGCTCCGTGGATATCACCGATTACAAATGTTCTCATATTGGTCAGGTGTGCGCCAAGTTAGCAAAATTACCGATAACCTCCCGGAAGCCCCCTTGATAACATTTTTTTCGGTTAATTGTATATTATTGCGCTACTTTACGTTTCTAAAACCAGATGCGTTTCGTAAGAATATAAGCACTTTTTTCATGGAAGAACCAAGGATAGAAGAAGACCAGGTACAGGAACACAGAAGCAAGATCAAACAGGTAATTGCCGAAGTCGGCAAAGTAGTTGTTGGCCAGGAAGCGATGGTCAATCGCCTGCTGATTGGTTTATTTACCCAGAGTCATATTCTGCTCGAAGGAGTTCCCGGAATTGCCAAGACCCTTACCGTTAGTACGCTTGCCCAGGTACTCAAACTGGACTTTCAGCGTATTCAGTTTACACCGGATTTATTGCCGGCAGATCTGATCGGTACCATGATCTATAATCAGCAGCAGGCAAAGTTCGAGGTGAAAAAGGGTCCCATATTCGCCAATATTATCCTTGCCGATGAAATTAACCGGTCGCCGGCCAAGGTTCAGTCCGCCCTGCTTGAATCCATGCAGGAGAAGCAGGTGACGATCGGCGAGACCACGTTCTCCCTGGATCGTCCATTCCTGGTGCTGGCTACACAGAACCCGGTTGATCAGGAAGGTACCTACCCCCTGCCGGAAGCGCAGGTTGACCGTTTCATGATGAAGGTCCATGTAGATTACCCCAGCAAGGATCAGGAGCTGGAGGTTATGAGAAGAATTTCCAACATGAAATTTGACTATTCGGTAAACACCGTACTGAATAAGGACGATATTTTTTCGATCCGGGATGAGATCAACCAGATCAGTATTTCGGAAAGTGTTGAGAAGTATATTATTGAGCTGGTATATTCCACGAGGGATCCCAAAGCCTATGGTCTGAACAGTATTGCGGAATACCTCGCGTTTGGTGCATCCCCAAGGGCATCCATTAACCTGAACCTGGCGGCAAAGGCAATTGCCTACTTCGAAGGACGTGATTATGTCCTCCCTGAAGATGTCAAGGAAGTGGCACTGGATGTCATGAATCACCGGATTATCCTGAATTATGAGGCTGAAGCGGACAATATCAGCACCAAGGACATCATCAGCGAAATTCTGCAGAAAATACCCGTTAACAATTAGGTAACATTCGATTATTCCTGCAAGCGATTTAATTCCATTTAAATCAGCAAAACTCAAGTCAAAAAATTTTCTGTTACCGATTTGTTAACGGATTACCATTTTGTCCTGAAAAAGTTAAAAAATTCGTAAAATATCATTGCTGGATACTGCCTGACCTTCCCCCTAGTTTTGCACAAAATTTTAAAACTAGGAAATGAAAAAATTTGTATTAGGAATGGCTTTACTGCTGGCCGGGTTTACCACTATGGCACAGCAGGGAATTATTTCGGGATCCGTTAAGGACAAAGACACCGGGGAGGAAATTCTCGGGGCCAACGTTTATATAGAAGGTACTACCACCGGTACCGCGACGGATTTTTCAGGAAACTTTCAGTTTGCTGTGGCGCCCGGAACTTATAACTTAATCGCATCTTTTATTGGTTACGCAGATTTTAAGATAACGGATTTGCAGGTGAATGCGGATGAAGAAGTTGCACTGACAATCGAACTTATTTCGGATACTGAGCAGCTGGAAGCAGTTGTAGTTACTGCGAAGGCAGACAGAACCACTGAAACGATTCTCCTGTTGGAGCGAAAGGATGCCAGTTTGCTTGTGCAGAATATAGGTGCCCAGGAACTTACCAAAGTGGGTGCATCCGATGCCGGCGAAGGTCTGACCAAAGTGGCGGGTCTTTCGGTCCAGGGATCCAAATTCGTGGTTGTGCGTGGTCTGGGAGACCGGTACAACTCCAGTCTTCTGAACGGGTTCCCGATCGCATCGCCGAACCCGGACAAACGGGTAATCCCATATGACATTTTCCCGAGCAACGTGATTCAGAGCCTTCAGGTGATCAAATCATTTTCGCCTGATCTCTATGCCGATTTCTCCGGAGCATCTATCCGGGTGAATACGCTGGATTACCCGGAAGAAGAAATTCTCCGTGTTTCTGTCGGAGCAGGTTTCAACACGCTCTCCACCGGAAAAGACTTTCTTATGGATCCATTCAAGTCGGATGATATCCTGGGATACAATACAGAAAGGGAATTACCGGAGCAGATCGAAAATTATAATGGCCGTTATTCAACGGATGACCTCCGTTCAAGTGACAACCTGACCGAGGAAAACACGTTTGGAGACGGATTTTCCGTAGTGCAGGATAAAGCACCTATAAATAAGAGCTTCGGCCTGCAGTACGGAAATTATATCCAGGGCAACAAGCAGAGCAATGGCTTTGGCTACCTGATCAATGCCAACTTCAGTGATTCGTACGAGAAGCGTCAGGGTTTCCTGCGCCGGGTACGGGCCGATGGATCGCCAAAAACGGATTTTACCTTTAACCAGGATACGTATGAAACCTCAAAAGCGGTTCTCGGTAACTTCCAGTATAAATTCAATGAGAACAGCAAGATTACGCTGAACTCCTTATATACACACATTTCGGAGAATAACGTGCTGGACACGGAAGGTCTTTTCGTGGACTTCCCGGGCCAGACATCATTTAACCGCAGGATCACCTATCGTTATTACGAATTATTCTCCGCACAATTGTCCGGAGAGCATAAACTGACTGAAAGGCTGACCACCGAATGGGGAGCAAGTTTCAGTTCAAGATGCGATCAAAGACGCGAACGAAGACGGACGCTGTCGGGCAAAGGCGTAGGCCTGGGTTATGGTTGGTTGGAATGCTTGAGGAAGAGAATTATGTGGACAAAGAAGGCATGACCGTATGTTGCAAGGG
>JAUILA010000015.1 GCA_030432655.1 Bacteroidia bacterium | reverse complement strand
TCTGAATGAAGCAGAACGTCTGACAAAACTAGGAAGCTGGGAATGGCACCTGGAAGATAATTCGCTGGAATGGTCTGACGGGATGTTCAGGATTCTTGAGCTGGAAAAGGATAAGAAGCCTGACTTTAACAGTTTTTTCGATTACGTACCCCCGGAACAAAAAGAAGAGATTCAAAAGGTTATTCTTGATCATGTTAATGCCAGAAGTTCCTATGAAATTGAATTCAGGATAATTTCTCCGCAGGGTGGATTAAAGCATGTCCGGGCTACCGGCCATCCGGTGATAAATAATTTTGGTGCGATTAAGTCTTATACAGGGACCATGCAGGATATTACTGCACAGAAAAACCATGAACTGGAACTCAGGGAAAAAAATCAGGAATTGCTCGACTCCAACAAAAACCTTGAACAGTTTGCCTACATTGCTTCGCATGACCTTCAGGAGCCTTTGCGTAAGATCCGGGCTTTTGGCGGCCGGCTGGAACAAAAATATGAGGGGGTCCTGGATGAAAAAGGGATTGATTACCTGGACAGGATGCGCAGTGCCGCTGAACGCATGCAGGTCCTGATCAACGATCTGTTGAAATACAGCCGGGTGGCAAGGAACAACAAACCGTTTGAACTGACGGATCTGAATCCGATCGTAAATGGTGTTCTGACAGACCTGGAAGCAGCCATTCAGGAACGCGGCGCGCGAATAGAAGTAGGTGAGCTGCCGCACATTACCGGGGATGACCTGCAACTTCGCCAACTGTTTCAGAACCTTATTTCCAACGCCATCAAGTTTGTGCCATCAGACAGAGTTCCCGAAATCGCTATCTGGTCTGAGCGGTGCAATAAGGATGATATGCAAAAGTGGAACGGAATGGAGGATGATGAATATTACTGCCTCCATTTCAGGGATAACGGAATCGGGGTAGATCAGAAATATAAAGAAAGAATATTCGGACTCTTTGAACGGCTCCACGGACGCGGGGAGTTTACCGGTACCGGTATCGGACTGGCGATTTGTCAGAAAGTAGTTCAGAATCACGGTGGACAAATTACTCTTGAGAGTGAAAAGGATAATGGCACGACGTTTAAAGTCATTCTCCCGAAAGGAAATGTTGAGCTTGTAAATGTATAATGAATGCAATCAAAAACAATTACCATTTTAATAGCCGATGATGACGCTGATGACCGGCTGCTGACCCGTGAAGCGCTGGAAGAAAACAGGCTTGCCAATGATCTTCATTTTGTAGTGGACGGAGAAGACCTGCTTGATTACCTGAACCAGCGCGGCGATTATACTCCGGAAACAGCACCTCGTCCGGGCCTGATTCTCCTGGATTTAAATATGCCTAAAATGGACGGGAGGGAAGCGCTTAAATTATTGAAGGAGAATGCTGAATTCAAACAGATACCGGTAGTGGTGCTGACGACTTCCGAGGCCGAGGAGGATATATTGAAAACATATGATCTGGGGGTAAATTCCTTCATTACCAAACCCGTGACATTTGATGACCTGGTTCATGTGATCAAGCGCATAGGTGATTACTGGTTTGGAATTGTAGAACTGCCCTCAAAACAATCAGAAAAATGACTGATATAAGCAAAATCAAAGTATTGCTCGTGGATGATGACGAGGACGAATTCGTTATTGTTCAGGATTTGTTTTCTGAAATCGATACAGGTTTTGACCTTGCGTGGGTTGATAATTACGATGAAGCCCTGGAGCATCTTCTTAATAAACGGTTTGATGTCTACCTTATTGACTACCGGCTTGGGCCACGGACCGGACTGGATCTGATCAGGGAAGTTCAGGAGGAAGATATCATTGTTCCGATGATCCTCCTGACAGGGCAGGGTGACCGGAAGATTGACCTGGAGGCAATGAAACTAGGGGCGTCTGATTACCTGGTAAAAACAGAAGTCAATTCCAACCTGCTGGCCAGGAGTATTCGTTACGCCATTACAAGTTCGCATAACCTGCTCGAATTGCGTACCAAGGAGACTAAATACCGGCTCTTGTTTGAGCGTTCAGTTGATCCGATTTACCTGATTGACAGAAATTTTCGGGTAACTGACCTTAACGCTTCTTTTGTCCAGCTTCTCGATTTTGATAAAGAGGAACTGATACAGATGCCCTTATCGAATATTTTCAACAAACCGGGAGAAATTGACCGTTTCCAGCAGTTGCTTCAGGAGAATGAACAGGTGCGGGACCTGGAGGTTGAACTGATGACTTCACAAGGGAAGATCAAGGAATGTATGATCAATGGTGTGGCGCTAAAGGACAATAAGGGAACTGTTTACGGCTACCAGGGAATTATCCATGACCTTTCCATGAGAAAGCGCGCCGAGCAGGAACTGCTGGTCGCAGAAAAACTGGCAATGACCGGGAATATTGCCCGAAGTATAGCTCACGAAGTGCGTAATCCGCTGACCAACCTCAATCTGGCCCTCGAACAATTATGGGAAGAACTGGATGAAGCAGGATCGGAAGATCACGATATGTATATGGAGATCATTCAGCGTAATGCCAACCGCATTGACCAGTTGATCACAGAAATGCTGAAGTCTTCCAAGCCGAAGGAACCGAATCTCAAGCCTTACAGCCTGAATGACCTGATCAATGATGTACTGGACATGACACGTGACCGGATCAAATTAAGAGGGATTAAGCTATGCCTCGATCCGGATCCTGAGCTGCCTGTTACCTCGATTGACCCGGAACAACTGAAAACGGCTATTCTGAATATTGTAATCAACGCGATCGAAGCGATGGAAGAAAACCAGGATGGTGAATTACAGATTGGAACATTTACAAGGAATGGCGATGTGGTTGTTTTTGTCCAGGACAGCGGAAAAGGAATTCCGCGGGACCAGATCCGTAAATTGTTTGACCCGTTCTTTACAGGAAAGCGAAGCGGCATGGGATTGGGACTTACCTCGGCACAAAATATTATTAACAGTCACAAGGGGAAAGTGGATGTTCAAAGCAAGGTAGGGGAAGGTACCAGGTTTGAAATCAGCTTTCCGGTAAATAAAATGCATGAGTATGGAAGTTGAGGTAATAAATCCAGCCACCAATGAAAAAGTAAATGAATACACACTGCTTAATGACGGGGAGGTATCCGAACGCATAGCCTCATGTTTTGATGCCTGGACACGTTGGACGAAATCTGCCATGCAGGATCGTTCAGACCGGATGAATAAAGCTGCGGACATACTAAGGGAGCGGAAAGAAAAATACGCGCGGCTGATGACGCAGGAAATGGGCAAGCCTTTGTCAGCCGGTATTTCGGAGGTGGAAAAATGTGCCTGGGTATGTGAATATTATGCCAGTAAGGCCGGGGAATTCCTGGACGAGATAATCATTGATTCTGACGCTTCTGAGAGTTTTGTCACCTTTCAGCCGCTGGGTCCTGTGCTGGCGGTGATGCCGTGGAACTTTCCGTTCTGGCAGGTATTTCGATTTGCGGCGCCGGCATTGATGGCCGGTAATGCAGGTCTGCTTAAGCATGCCTCCAACGTTCCGGGCTGTGCCCTGGCCATTGAAGAGGTATTCCGCGATGCCGGCTTTCCGGAACGCCTGTTTTCAACACTTCTGATTAAATCATCACAGGTTGAATCGGTGATCCGCAACGATAAGGTAAAAGCGGTAACACTGACCGGGAGCACCCCTGCCGGTAAAGCGGTGGCTTCGGTGGCGGGGGAGGAACTTAAAAAGACAGTTCTTGAACTTGGCGGAAGTGATCCGTACGTAATCCTTGCGGATGCAGAAATAAGTAAAGCAGCCGAAACCTGTGCGGCAAGTCGTATGATCAACAGCGGACAAAGCTGTATTGCGGCAAAGAGATTTATTGTCGTGGAGGAAGTCTATGAAGCGTTTCTTGAATCATTTGTAAGGGAAATGCAAAAATATAAACCAGCGGACCCGATGGACCCTGAGACAAGCCTTGGGCCAATGGCTCGGATTGACCTGCGTGATGAGTTGCACAACCAGGTTCTGAAAAGCATCGAAAAAGGAGCAAAATGTGTTTTGGGAGGGACTATTCCGGAAAAACAGGGGGCATGGTATTTCCCGACAGTTCTGGTGGATGTTAGTGGCGGGATGCCGGCCTATGACGAAGAACTGTTTGGTCCTGTGGCATCGGTAATTAAGGTTAAAAATGAAAAGGAGGCCATATTTGTAGCAAATGATACGGACTTTGGCCTTGGTGCGGCGGTATTCACTCAGGATATAAAGAAAGGCCGTGAAATAGCAGCCAACGGACTGGAGGCCGGCTGTTGTTTTGTCAATGAGTTTGTTAAATCAGATCCCAGGCTCCCTTTCGGAGGAATCGGGCAAAGCGGATATGGCCGTGAACTAAGTTATTTCGGTATACGGGAATTTGTAAATATCAAAACCGTATATGTGGCCTGATACGATCAGGCCACTGGTAAACGGCTTATTTTTTGAGAAGTTTTTTCACTTCTGACTTCAGACTGTCGAGGCTTTGTTCAAGTTTAGCCAGGCGTTTGTTATCAAGAATTCCATTTTCGACGAACGAACTGGTGATCTTGCTTTTGATAACCCAGCATTCCAGAATCTTTTTCTTCTGAATCGAGAACGTTTTGTACTTGGTGTTGTCGCTTTTCAGGATTACAATGTTGCGATCATTTTCATAATAGTAAATCCGTTTGGCGAGTACCGCATCTACGGTGACCAGGACAACGAGCGTACCATTCTCCAGGGCAGCAGGATCATCAGCAAATTCGGTGATCACGATTTCCGCTGGAAATATAGTAGGGGTCATGCTGTCACCGGCGACTTCAAACATACGGTAGGTGCCATTTTCATAGCCCGGAATCTGATAAACCTGGAGTGTTTTAATAAACTCCGGAGTATCATAATCCTTGATATACCCGGCGTGTGCTTCTTCATCAACCAGTGCAATGTTGCTGACTTCCTTGTTCTTGGTTTCAACAACCACGTGTTTGGTGGCCGTACCATTGAGCGGTTTTTCATCCTGGTAAAATATTTCGCCCGAACCATTCACAATCCAGTTACAGTTGACATTCAGCTCTTTGGAGATATTATACAGTGTTTCCAGCGAAATCTGCGATTTCCCGTTTTCAATCTGAGAAAGAGCTCCCTGCGAAATGTGAATTTTTTTCGCGAAATTTACCTGCGATAAATTGAGCAGATCGCGAAGCATAATAATTCGCTCCGCTTTAAATCCGTTTCCGTTTTTCATAAACAATAAGGTGGTATTAGATTACTTATAAAAAAAATAAGCTGTGTTAATTAAGGTGTTCATACATAGTAATATACTATATTTAAACGTTTATAACTAAAACTCACTTTAAATTGTTTAGCCCTTTCCGGGCACTTATTCATGAAGATAATTTCACTAATTGTTGCAGAGGATGATCAGGATGATCAGCTGTTAATCAAAGAAGCATTTGAAGAGTGTGATTTTGACACAAAAGACATCATTTTTGTTCAGGATGGAGAGGAATTGATCCAGACACTGGGTAGTACGGAAAATGAATCCTCCATTATTTTGCTGGATCTGAATATGCCGAAAAAGGATGGCCGTGAGGCACTTATGGAAATCCGGGCGAACGAAAAAACTAAGCATATTCCGGTAATAATACTGTCCACTTCCGATCAAAAAGAGGATATTAAGTTTACTTATAAACACGGAGCCAATACCTATTTTTCTAAACCTTCCACCTTTGATGAGCTTGTCGCGCTCTGCGCAACAGTTAAGAAATACTGGATGGAGAAGGCAAGTCTTTAACGCATAGTCTCATACAGAAAACCGGCGATGCTGTCGGCCCTGTCAAGTCGTTCCTGAAATATTGTTGTGTGATTTTCGGCGTGCTTATCAGCAATTGCCTTCGGATATTCACGAAACGCATTCCGAAGCCTGTTAATGGTGAGTGAGTCGCGAAGGATCCCCGCCTGTTCCAGCCATTGCTGCCGGCTTACATTTTTAAGCAACCCTTGCTGAAATTCCTTTCCGTTCCGGACATACCCATCCAGATTTTTCATGTGAATATCAAAGGATTGAAGTTTTGGGGCAACCGAAAGGGCAACAGCATCGATATATCCACCTGAAAAATCATAAAATGCCATGTCCCGGTCAACCGGCAGTGGTGTGCAAATTTTGCTAACAGTATCACAGGCCCATTTCCACTGTTTTTCATGCCTGTCCCAATCCCCGATAAGGATGTCAAATATCCGGCAACGTGCAAACATCAGGGTATCCGGCTTGTAATTATCCTCACGCACCAGTTGGACCATCCTGCTTGTAGACAGGACCCGGCTCGTTGGTCCGAACCGATCTGAAAAATTCCAGCTCTCATCTGCTTCTTCTTCCATCAGCATAACCCGGCCGGCAATGGTATTGTTTACAGCATCATTTTGCACCGGATCATACGGAATATAGAACAGTTGAGGGAGCATATGGGGGATACCTGCATAAGCAGACAACTTGGCAACAACCGGTGCTGCGTATGGATTTAATGAAGAGGCCTGGTCGCGAAATAGGGGTCTTGCCAGGGTGGGGCGCAGGAATGAGGGTAAGGCCCGGGACTGATCTTTGTTAACTGACCGCAGGGTATAATTCCGTTGATCACTGCTCGTAATATCCAGGCTGGTGGTCTGATCTCCTCCGCCAAGGTCACCGAACCGGAAGGAGGGACCTTCTTTCCAGACCGGGAAGGTGACAGGTGTTTTCCATGTATCCCGGTATTCTGATCCCAGCAAATCACGTACAAATGCTCCGCGATCATAAAAGTCACTTAATGGAAGTGTCACCGAGTCTGCTCCACCCGCCTGTTTAAACAGCTCCTTTGCGCCTTCTACTCGTGCTTTCTCTGAAAATGCGTGACGTTCCCGCGAATTCATTACGTTCGGCAATATCAGGAAACCGGTAATGAACAATCCCAGAATTACGTAAAGGATCTTTTTCATTCAGTCCCGGTTATATTCTTCATAGCTTCATAGTACATAATGTTCTTTGGTCAGCTCCTTCTTAAAGAATAACACGCCCACATCAAAAAGGTCTGCAGAAACCGTTACTTCTTCAAGTTTTTTTATGTCTTGCCAGGCCCTTGTCATTTCCGGTGACCAGTAAATGTCCCCAATTACGCATATGAGCTGGTCAGAAGCAGCTGAAATCGCCTGGCGGACATACCTCAGGGTTGGGTCGTACCGGTGATTTGCATCAATATAAATCAAATCCGGAGGCGGTTCGGATGCGAGAATTTCCGGAAGCCGCTCATCAATGTTACCTTTTATGATCCGGATGTTTTTACGTCCCGTCTCATCAAATAATTGCCGTGCGAAATCAGCCAGTTCCTCATTACCTTCAAATGTAAACACGTGACAATCCTTTTTTTCGGATAAATACAAGGTGGTGATGCCAATGGAAGTGCCAAGTTCATATACCGTTCTGCAATTAAAATAAGCCGTCAGGTTCCGGAGAAAGCGGCGCTTTTCAGGGGAGGTACTGCCATACCGCACCAATTTACCAACCGTTTTTCCTTTATGCTGTGACCGCGCCCCCATGGTGGCTTTAGACAGACTTCGGTTGCTTTTGGCAAGTTCTGAAACCACTTTACTAAGCTGATCCGTTGGATCGGGACGATGGGAAGGCCTGATTACCTCTTCATACAAGTTAAACATAAAGGGAGAATGAAGAGAATGACGATCTGTTTTTAGCAACCAGTACCGGAAATAACAACTTACCCTGTGCAGACCGTTCAAATTTAATTGAGTTTAAACGGAGCAACCAGGCTGAACTGGGGAATAATAACCTGGAAACGGTAGCCATCAACGAGACGCTCCATCAGGTAGGTTCCGCTCATTTTTCCTATCCCGGATTTGAGGTTGCAACCGGATACATATTGGTGGGACTGACCAGGTTCAAGCACAGGTTGCTGGCCAACGACTCCCTCGCCTTCCACTTCACGGGGCCGTAGTGCGGCATCATGAATATGCCAGTGCCTCCGTAGCAGTTGAATAGTATTCTCACTCTGGTTTTCAATGAGCACCCTGTAGGTAAAGACGTAATGGTATTGACTTGGACTGGAGTATACCGGCTGGTATTCCGTCTCAATACTGACTTTTACACCTTGAGTGATTTCTGTGACCATCGACAACCTTCTTCGTACTTTTTTAACGAGATTCTAATATAAGAAGTTATAACTTTAAGTTGAATTAATTCAATGATATGGATGTGAAAATTGAGGAAAGCTGGGGTGAAAAGCTGGAAGAGGAGTTCCATGCCCGGTATTTCATGGAACTAACAGAATTTGTTCGCAACGAATATAAAAGCACAACGGTGTACCCTCCGGGCAAAAGAATTTTCAGTGCTTTTGATCAATGTCCGTTTTCCCGGGTAAAGGTGGTCATCCTCGGACAGGACCCGTATCATGGTCCCGGCCAGGCGAATGGGTTGTGTTTTTCGGTAAGTGATGGCGTTAAAAAACCCCCTTCGCTTGTTAATATTTTTAAGGAGATATCCGACGATCTCGGTCAGCCGGTTCCTGATTCAGGGAATCTCGACCGTTGGGCCAGGCAGGGGGTGTTGCTGCTTAATGCGACATTAACTGTCCGGGCCCGGCAGCCGGGTTCACATCAGGGCAAAGGTTGGGAGGAGTTTACCGATGCGGTGGTTTCGGCTCTGAATAAAAACCGTAATAACCTGGTATTTATGCTATGGGGAAGTTATGCGCAACGAAAAGGATCTGTCATTGACCGCAGCAGACACCTGGTGCTGGAATCACCGCACCCTTCACCCTTTTCCGCCCACCGCGGATTTTTTGGCAACCGGCACTTTAGTAAATGTAATGACTGGCTGCGGGCGAAAGGCCTGGAACCAATCGACTGGTAATGGACTGAAACGGTTGTTTCGTTTTTTTTCTATCTTTCCGTGATATATGCGTCTCCTGAAGAGTTTAGTCTGCCTGCTTTTTATCTTCTCCTGGATTCATGGTTCGGCCCAGTTGCCGGTCATGAACAATACCTCCTCGCTTCGTAAATGGGACCAGGTCACCACACCCTCATTCCGGATCGTTTTTCCACGCGGACATCAGGAGCACGCCATGCGTGTCGCCAATACGCTTGAAAGTATTCATGAGGAGGAAACAAAAACCCTCGCCCTTTCTGTACCGAAGCGGATTTCAATCATTCTCCAGGACTTTAATGCCGTCAGCAACGGGTTCATTGCATTCGGACCCCGCCGGGGTGAATTCTTTACCATGCCTCCCCAGGATCCGTCACTTGCAGGAACTAACGACTGGTTAAACCTCTTATCGGCACATGAATACAGGCATGTGGTCCAGTTTCATCACAGCCGCCAGGGTTTCACCCGCCTGATGTATTATCTTTTCGGGCAACAAACTCAGTCCGGAACGGCATTTTCGGCTGTCCCCAGATGGTTTTGGGAAGGTGATGCCACTCTCACCGAAACCTTGTACACCCGTGGCGGACGCGGGCGGATTCCGGCTTTCGGTAGAATATTCAGGGCTAACCTGCTGGAGGGAAAAGACTTCTCCTACAATAAGCAACATTTGCGCAGCTATAAGGATTATGTGCCGGACCATTACAAACTGGGGTACTATTTTGTAACCAATATCCGGCGTCGTACCGGGGATCCCGATATCTGGCGAAAAGTGACCTCAGATGCGTACAAACTGGCGTTTGTTCCGTTTACATTTTCCAACAGTCTCAAAAAGCATACAGGCGAGTACCTGGTTCCCAGCTACCAGCTGATGATGGAAGACCTGGAGGAAATGTGGCGGGCAGAACAGGAGAATAAAACATTCACGGAAGTTGACGACATCAACCGGCGTAACGTAACAACTTTTACTGATTACAGCTATCCGGTACTTACCGGGGACGGGAATGTCATTGTACTGAGATCGGGTATAGGGGATATTGCTCAATTTGTGAAGTTATCTTCAGGGGAAAAACCGGAGGTGGTCTTTACCCCTGGAATCGTTAATGAATCAGGAATGTTGTCACTGGAGCAGGATGTACTGGTTTGGAATGAGTTTCATTATCATCCCCGATGGAGACAGGAGACCTGGTCAGTGATTAAAAAACTGGATTTAAAGACGGGCAGAATAACGGTTCTTACTGAAAAATCCAGGTTTTCCGGAGCTGCCTTATCGCCTGATGCCGGGAAAATTGTAACCACCTTGTCCACCCCGGATTACCAGAATCACCTGGTCGTGCTGGATGCATTCAGTGGTAATGTACTAAACAGGCTTCCGAATGACGGGGGCCTTTACGCCATGGCACGATGGTCTGAAGATGGCCAGGGAATTGTCGCCTTGAAAACAACGGCAGAGGGGAAGGGGGTGATTTACCTGGATTATTCCACCGGTGAGGAGACGTGGTTGCTGAGCCCGGAAAACGAGAATATCGGACATCCTGTGCTGCGTGACAGTATGTTGTACTATAACTCACCTGTGACCGGAACGGATAATATTCATGCGCTCAACTTATCTACCGGCAAGCGATACCAGGTTACTGAAAGCAGGTACGGTGCATACAATGCTGTCATCAGCCAGGATGGAAAGCACCTCATTTATAATGACCATCGGGTGAATGGCCTGGATGTGGTAAGTATCCCCATTGATTCCTCCCTGTGGCAGCGCAATCCGGTAGATCCCGGTGACAGCAAGTTTTATTTTGCGCCGGTGGCGGCGCAGGAAGGGACAAGAGACCTCGTGGACTCTGTCCCGGATGCCCGTTTTCCGGTTCAACGGTACCGGAGGTTACCACAATTGTTGAATGTTCACAGCTGGGGGTTGCTGGCCTCTACCGATATAAATACCATCCAGGCAGGCATTTCCAGCCAGGATGTAATGAGCTCCTTCAGCGCCGGACTGGGGTATGTATACGACAGAAGTGAATCATCCGGCTATGGATACGGACAAATAAGCTACCAGGGTTTGTTCCCGATCCTGGACGCGACGGTGGAATACGGAACCCGCCAGTCCGACCGCGGCACCCTGAACGGAGAACCATTGGTATTTGACTGGAAAGAAACTTCTTTTATCGGAGGTATACGTTTGCCATTACTACTGACCCGTTCAAAATGGCTGAGCGAACTCAGTATTCAGGAGCGGGTAGGTATCACCAAGGTTTCGGATTTCACAAGTACACAGCAAGGGACCATTCCGGATCCCGACGGGTCACTGGAAGAGCGCCTCGTATACCTGGAAGCAGATAGTGTGTACCGGTTTCTGGATGACGAGATCTCGAACGGGGACATCATTTACAATAATGTCAACCTGCAGTATTATTTACTGTTGAAGCAAAGCACAAGGGATTTATACAGTCGCTACGGGGCTGTATTTAATGTTCGGTACTACGCAACGCCATTTGGTGGAGATTTCACCGGTTCGGTTTTCGGGGCCAGTGGTACTTTTTATCTTCCATCGCCGTTTCAGCTGACCGGGATGCCTGCATTTAAGCACCATTCCCTGATTTTACGGACGGCCTATCAGTATCAGCCGGAGGATTTTTCTGAGGATTATTACCGCTTCAGGAACCAGATACCAATGCCCCGGGGCTATTCATTCAGTGATTACGGGGAGTTTGTTTATCTCGGGGTGGAATACGCGTTACCTGTGGTATATCCGGACCTGGGTCTGGGGCCAGTGCTCTTCCTGAAGCGGTTGCGACTCAAAGCTTTTTACGATTATGGCAAAGGGAATCGTACTCAGTATAATTATTCGACGGAATTTGAACTGTCGGAGCGTTTAATCAATGTGACCGCTGAATCGGCAGGTGTGGAGTTAATGGCGGATCTCAACATTATGCGGTTCCCGCAGGAACTTGGTATAGGGGTCCGATATTCTCGTTTATTGACCACCATGGAAAATTCTTTTGACCTTCTCCTGAACATTGAATTTTGATTCCTGTTAATTTTGCTCCTGTTATGTTGAATATAGCGGTCAGAACACCTATTTTTGATGCTATAATTTTTCTAAATACGAAACGATGGCTGAAGTAATCAGAATGCCCAAGATGAGTGATACCATGGAAGAAGGGGTCATTGCGTCATGGCTGGTAAAAGAAGGTGATAAAGTTCAATCCGGCGATATCCTGGCCGAAGTGGAAACCGACAAGGCAACCATGGAGCTGGAATCCTACGAGGACGGTGTATTACTGCACATCGGTCCGGCCGAGAAGGATGCTGTACCTGTCAATGGCGTCATTGCCATTATCGGTGAGGAAGGTGAGGACATAAAGGACCTTCTTAAAGAAATTGAATCAGGTGATTCGGGAGAATCATCCGGGGATGATGCCGCCGATGACAAGGATTCTTCAGAAGAATCATCCGAAGAAGCCGAAGAATCTGAGGAGACGGAGGAGTCGGTGGATGCATCCGATGTAAATGCCTCAATTATCACTATGCCTAAAATGAGTGATACCATGACGGAAGGTACCATCGCTTCTTGGCAGAAAAAAGTGGGGGATGAAGTGAGCTCCGGTGACATCCTGGCAGAGGTAGAAACAGATAAGGCCACCATGGAACTGGAGGCTTACGAGGATGGTACCTTGTTGTACATCGGTGTTGAAGAAGGAGATTCGGTTGAGGTTGACGGTGTATTAGCCATTGTCGGGGAAAAAGGGGCTGATTATGAGAAATTGTTGAAAGCCCGGAAACAGAAAGCCGCCAAAAAGAAAGAGCCGGTATCGGAAACATCTTCTTCAAACGGAAGTGCTGCCGAAAGCAAGCCGGAAAAAAAGGAGGAAACTTCCACCTCCCGGTCAGATTCATCGGACAGCGGTTCGAACGGACGCATCAAGGCATCTCCGCTGGCTAAGAAAATGGCGGAAGAACTTGGCTATAAACTTTCCGATATTAAAGGCAGCGGGGATAATGGCAGGATCATCAAACGGGATGTTGAACAATACACTCCCTCTGCCCCGGCAGAAAAAACAGCTGCCGGCGAATCCGGTACTACAGTGGAAATTCCCCGGGTGGTAGGTGAGGAACAATACGAGGAAGTGGCTGTATCGCAAATGCGTAAGACGATTGCCAAGCGGTTGGCGGAAAGTAAATTCAGCGCACCACATTTCTATCTGACCATGGAGATCAACATGGATAATGCCATTGAGGCACGTAAATCCATGAACGATTATTCTCCAGTTAAAATCAGTTTTAATGATATAGTAATTAAAGGCGTGGCGGCTGCCCTGCGTCAGCATCCGGAAGTAAACGCAAGCTGGCTGGGAGACAAGATTCGTTATAACAAGCACGTACATATAGGTGTGGCGGTTGCGGTAGACGAAGGGCTGCTTGTACCGGTGATCCGGTTTGCGGATAATAAATCCCTGTCCCACATTTCGGCGGAAGTTAAACAGCTGGCGGAAAAAGCGCACAGTAAGAAGCTCCAGCCAAGCGACTGGGAGGGTAATACCTTTACCGTTTCCAACCTGGGAATGTTCGGTATTGAGGAATTTACTGCCATAATCAATCCGCCTGACGCGTGTATCCTGGCAGTGGGAGGCATTAAGCAAACCGCAGTTGTAAAAGACGGGGAGCTTGTGCCGGGCAATGTGATGAAAGTGACCTTGTCTTGTGACCACCGTGTAGTGGACGGGGCTAAAGGGGCGGCCTTCCTTAAAACGCTGAAATCCCTGCTGGAGAATCCTGTCAGGATCCTGGTGTAACAGGACAATCGCAAAAAAACTCCAACATGACGAAGATACGATCAACCACGGTATTGGCCATTGTACATAACGGAACCGTAGCCATTGGCGCAGACGGGCAGGCGACAATGGGTAATTATGTGGCAAAAAGCAATGTTAAGAAGATTCGCAAGTTGCAGGACGGCGGAATTGTAACCGGATTTGCCGGGAGTACGGCGGACGCATTTACCCTTTTGGAAAGGTTCGATGAAAAGCTGAACAGTTACGGGGGTAATATGAAAAGGGCGGCCATTGAACTTGCCAAGGACTGGCGGACCGACCGCTATCTGCGCAAGCTGGAGGCTATGCTGATCACCGCAGATAAGAATGAGTTATTGGTGGTGTCAGGAACCGGTGATGTGCTGGAGCCGGATAACCAGATTGCTGCCATTGGATCAGGGGCGATGTATGCGCAATCCGCTGCTTATGCATTGAAAAAGCATGCCTCCCATATGTCGGCCGAAGAGATTGTCAGGGAAAGCCTGAATATAGCGGCTGATATATGTATTTATACCAACCATAACCTCGTTGTGGAAACCATTTCCTGATGCTGACCATTTATCACAACCCCAGGTGCCGGAAAAGCAGAGAGACGCTGAAATTAATAGAAGACAGCGGCAATATGGTGCAGGTGGTTGAATACCTGAAGATGCCCCCCAGCCGAGACGAACTGGAAAAGATAGTTGGTATGCTCGGTATGAAGCCGTCGGAAATCGTGCGCCGTGGTGAAAGTATTTTTAAAGAGAAATTTAAGGGGCGAAATCTGACTGATGAAGAATGGCTTGATGCCCTGGAAGAATATCCGAAGCTCATGGAACGCCCAATTGTGGTTAAGGACGGAAAAGCAGTTATTGGCCGTCCGCCCGAGAATGTAACTGAGTTGCTGTAATCCCCTTTCACATACAGATAGATTCGTTTATTTTTTTGAATAATCTGGTCGCTTTTCTTATTTTGACGTCAAATTCTTACATAAGGATGACACAAGACATCATCAAATAATTTTAATGTGTATCAATCGACGGAATTCAATTTTTTTAAGTTCACTATTTAGTTTATTTACAGCCATTTAACATTTATTTAATAGTAAAAAAAGTTGTCCGGTCAGGGTTACTTATCCCTATTTCCGGGTATTTATCCCCGATGAAAAAAGCGTTAATTACAGGAATTTCGGGGCAGGATGGTGCATATATTGCAGAACTCTTACTTGAGAAAGGTTATGGAGTTCGCCGAATCAAAAGCTGGACCTCAGAGGAGTTCCGGATCTTTTCAATTGGGACCGATACCTGAATCGGAAAAATTTTAAAGTATAATGAACCTAATTCAGTATTTACGTGGAGGAATCGGATAAAATTTATATCGCCGGGCATCGTGGAATGGTAGGGTCGGCTGTCTGGCGTAACCTGGAGAAAAAGGGGTTCACAAATATAATCGGACAGACTTCCGCTGAGCTGGATCTCAGGAATCAGCGGGCGGTGGCCGATTTTATGTCAGCGGAAAAACCGGATATTGTCGTACTGGCAGCGGCCAAAGTGGGCGGCATTCATGCCAATAATACGTTCCGTGCGGAGTTCCTGTACGACAACCTGTCTATTCAAAACAACGTCATACATCAAGCCTTCAGGAGCGGTGTGAAAAAATTGTTGTTTCTAGGTTCTTCCTGCATTTATCCGAAACTGGCTCCGCAGCCATTGAAGGAAGAGTATTTGCTTACCGATCTCCTTGAGCCTACCAACGAGCCATATGCCATTGCGAAAATTGCCGGTATAAAGATGTGCGAGGCATACAGGGATCAATATGGATGCAATTTTATTTCGGTCATGCCAACTAATCTGTATGGTTCGAATGATAATTACGATCTCAACAACAGCCATGTACTTCCTGCTCTGCTCCGCAAATTTCATGAAGCAAGGATTGCTGGAAATCCGAGTGTGGAGATATGGGGATCAGGAACACCACTACGTGAATTTATGCACGTTGATGATCTGGCGGAGGCATGTACATTCCTGCTTCAGAATTACGACGGCAAAGAATTTGTTAATGCAGGAACAGGAGAAGAAGTCAGCATACGTGAACTTGCAGAACTTATCCGTGATGTGGTAGGATACAAGGGCGAATTGAAATTTGATGCGTCTAAACCCGACGGGACACCCCGAAAACTTTTGGATGTGTCGAAGCTGCGTGATATGAACTTCAGGCATTCCATTACGCTCAAGGAGGGTATTACCCTGGTTTATCAGGAATACAAAGAGATGGCAGGCGCCACATAAAGAAAGGTTTTTGGGAATAAAATAATGATTCTGTTATTGAAGCTTAAACGGTATTTCTTTGAGGGGCACGAGCGAAGTGTCAAGGCAAACAAGAATATTCTGTATTCTTTTGTGATTAAGGGAGTCAGTATTGCCTCCCAGTTTGCGCTGGTTCCGCTCACTCTGAATTACCTTGATCAGACCCGTTATGGGATCTGGCTTACCATGGCATCTATTCTTGGGTGGTTCAGTTTCTTTGATATAGGAGTTGGCCACGGATTGCGGAACAAACTTGCGGAGGCCCTGGCCATGGACCGGATGGAGGAGAGCAGAAAGCTGGTAAGTACGGCATACGCCCTGATGACCCTTATTTTTGCTGGCTTGCTGATTGTTTTCTGGGGTGTAAATCCGTTTCTAAACTGGGAGTCTATTCTGAATACACCCGCGGGAATGGGAGAGGAGCTCAGGGTTATCATGCTGATCGTTTTCGGATTTTTCTGTCTTCGATTTATACTTGCCCTCATCGGGAATATTCTGCTGGCAAAACAGGAGCCGGCTCTCAACAACCTTATTTTCCCTTTGTCAAACGTTCTCTCCCTGATTGTCATATATATTCTTACAAAAACTACAGCCGGATCGCTCCTTAATGTAGCCTTTACGTTTTCAGCACTACCGGTCGTAGTCTTATTTTCATTTTCGCTGATCTTCTTTTTTGGTAAATACAGGGATATAGCTCCCCGGTTCAGTGATGTTGATTTGAAATATCGTTCGGAACTGCTCAATCTTGGCTTTCAGTATTTTATAATTCAGATGGCGGCCATCATTATTTTTACAACCTCGAATTTCATTATTGTCCAGTTATTCGGGCCGGACGAAGTCACTGAATACAATATTGCGTTTAAGTATTTCTCTATCATTACCATGGGCTACGGAATTATTATTTCTCCGTTCTGGTCGGCTATTACCGAGGCCTATGTGAAAAAGGACTTTGACTGGATACGAAAGTCCATACGAAACCTGGAATATATCGGACTTGCCTTTATCGTGGTCAGTATCATTCTCCTGATTGTGGCTAATCCACTCTACCGTTTATGGGTGGGAGATGAGGTTCAGATATCCTGGACAATGAGTGCCATGATCTGCCTGTATGTAATAATTTCAGTCCTCAGCACTCCTTATGTTACGTTTATTAATGGTACCAGCAAGATAAGACTTCAGCTGATTTCTGCTGTGGTCACAATTATTATTACCATTCCTCTGGCAATCTGGCTGGCCACAGAGACAGAACTCGGACCGGCGGGAGTTGTTTTGGCGACAATTTGCACTACCTTTCCTACGATGATCATTTGGAGAATTCAGTATAAAAAGATTATTAACCATACCGCCCGCGGGATCTGGGCTAAATAATTTATGGGCAGAAATCATTCTTCCTTGTATTATACACGGATTGTTTTTTATACCGTCCTTCTGTTATTCTCTGTTTCCGTTGGATTCAACATGGTGAAGGATTCGGGAGAGGTAAATCTTCATGTACTGCAAGCTCAGTCGTTTGCAGAAGGAAGGTTGGATGTTGATGAGTCTATAAATGATGTTGCGGTATATGAAGATGAATTCTTTGTTACATTCCCTCCCTTTCCGGCGTTTCTGCTAACCCCGCTTGTGGCCGTGTTTGGTTCGGTCAATACCACCCTGATCGCCTTTATTCTCAGTGTATTTCTGATTTTTCTGATCCGCTCGGTTCTGAGAAGGCTTGGTACAGATGCCGAATTATCTCTTTGGCTTACCATGGCATTCATATTTGGAACGGGCTTTTGGTTTGTTACAAAATTCAGTTTTGGTGTCTGGAGTTTTGCCCACGTGGTTGCAGTGATCATGTTATTCCTGAGTATCCGGGAAGCATTTGGAAAGAAAAGGGCCTGGCTGATGGCGGTTTATCTTGGTTGTGCTTTCCTGTCCAGGCAACTGGCTCTTTATTCATCGGTTTTTTTGATGGCAATCCTGATCGATAAATCGGATGGCGACTGGAAACAAATGATGCGCGAGATCTTGATATTCGGAATGGTCTTTTCTGTCTTTGTGGCAGCATATCTCTACCTGAACTTCCTTCGTTTTGAAGACCCCTTTGACACAGGTTATTATTACATCGCTGGAGATCCACTGGGATTGTTGGGTGAAAAACGCTATGGTTTATTTCACTATTATTATATTCCGTTTAATTTTATTTACATGTTTCTTCAGGGCCCGCATATCACTTTCGACGGACTTGTACCGGTTGGCATGGATTTCTACGGAACAAGCATCACCTTTGCCAGTCCGTTCGTGTTTCTTGCATTAAAAGCCAGGGGAAAGAAGATTATTATAGCCGGGGCGGTAATTACCGTTGGCCTGTGTCTAATACATATGTTGCTATATTGCAATAATGGATGGGTACAAATCAATACCCAGCGTTTTACACTGGATTTTCTCCCGGTGCTCCTGGTGCTGATTGCGTACGGGGCACGCAATGTGCAACGGACCTGGGTATATGTTACAATAGCGGCGGCAGTTGTATTGAATATTGTTGCATTCATTGGAGTGCCAGTCATTATGAGATTGTTTTCTGTTCAATAATTAATTATGAGAATCCTTTGGTTTACAAATACACCTGGTTTGATCAGCGGAAGTAAGAATCTGTCCGGTGGATGGATATCTTCACTCCAGGAACAAGTTGAAAAACAGGGCGAATTTGAACTTGGACTCGTGTTTTATTCTGATCACCAGAAAAATCCCTTTCGACAGGGTTCCACGCACTATTTCCCTGTGGTTCGTAAAGGAAACACACGTTTTAAAAGAAAAATGATGGAAATTATGGCTCAGACTAGCCGTAATGAAAACCTCGGCCGGTTCCTGGAAATCATTGAGCACTTTAAACCGGATCTGATCCATATCCACGGTACAGAAAACCCTTTTGGTCTGATCATACCGCATACCGGGAATATACCTGTATTGTTGTCGATTCAGGGAATTATGAATTCTATTCTGAAAAAATATTTTTCAGGCATTGATACGTACAGGTTCTCAGACTGGCGAAAAAACTGGGACTTTTTCCTCGCTCGGAATTATACCATTTACAAGAAACGTGCAGCTATAGAAAGGGAAATATTGGCCAGTGTTAAACATGTGGCAGGAAGAACGGATTGGGACCGCCTTATTGCTGGATTATTGGCTCCGAAAGCTTCCTATTATCATATCAACGAAAGCCTAAGGCCCGTCTTTTACCAGTCTGAATGGAAGCCGCCGCGTAATAAAAAGATACGTTTGTTTTCCACTGTTTCGGATCAGCCGTATAAAGGTGTGAATGTATTGCTGGAAGCGGCAATAGAACTGCACCGGGCAGGCCTCGAATTTGAATGGCGGGTAGCAGGAATCGACTGGAGCGCGGTGATGCTGAAAATGTTTCATCATGAGGTGGGCCTGAATGAAATACCTGTTCACCTTTGTGGAAAGCTTGATCAGGATGAAATGGTCAACGAATTACTTGGGGCGGATTGCTTTATCCAGGTATCACAGATTGAGAATAGTTCGAACAGTTTGGCAGAGGCCATGATGCTGGGCCTGCCATGTATCGCCACCGCCGCTGGAGGTACCTTCAGCATGCTCCGGAATGGCAAGGATGGAGTGCTTGCACCGGAAGGTGATCCTTTTGCTTTGGCCGGTACTATCCTTGAATATTCAAATCGATATGAGGAGCTTATTGAAATGGGTGCCAGTGCACGGGTACACGCACTAAAACGACATGATCCGGAAACAGTTATCGGTCAATTGATGTCGACCTATAAAACGCTTCTGAAGAACGATAAAAGGCGTGAATATCATGAAGTTTAGGGGATTTTTTCATAGTCTGGAAGTGCTTAGGAGAAGAAGGCGGGCTTTCTTCGGAAGGTATTATTGCCAGATAGCGCGCTGGAAGGGTGTCAGGTTTAAAGGTCGTCCCTTAATCATCGGAAGGCCGCACTTCCGCGTTTACCCCGGGACAGAGATCAGTATTGGCAGCAACGCAGCATTTTTGTCAGGAGCCCGGGACAACCTTATTGGAATTAACCGACCCTGTATTATATCAACATTCAATGCAGGTACCCGGATCAGCATAGGAGATAACTGTGGTTTCAGTGGAACGGTCATAGGTGCTCACACGGGAATCAGGATCGGAGACGATGTAAAATGCGGGGCCAATACCCTGATTACTGACAGCAATTGGCATCCGGAAGATCCGAGAAGCGGAAAACCGTCGAAGGTCTCAATCGGGAACAATGTTTGGCTGGGTGTGAACGCAGTGGTTTTAAAGGGAGTAACGATCGGGGATAACAGTATTATCGGGGCAAATGCAGTCGTTTCCCGCGATATTCCTGCTAATGTTGTGGCTGCTGGAAATCCTTGCAAAGTGATTAAGTCCATCGGATGATGCGGATGTTAGCCATATCGAAAGAAGATACTGCAGTTAAATGGGATTTATTGATTTACCTGGGGCTATTCGTTGCCCTTAACCCGATAACCACCTTTGGTGCGTCGGATTTTATACTGGTGGCTTCGAGCTTTTTTATGGCTCTCTACTTGTTTATATGGAAGAAGGAAAAGATTGATATGATCTTTATCTGGATTATCCTTTACTGGTGCGGAGTAAACCTTGTATCCTTTCTGATGCTGACGGAGAATGGAACCTCTTTTAAACTCTCAACTTTTATCGGAAGTATTTTAAAACTGTTTATTGGATATGGTCTGATGAAAATTTGCGGTATCAGGTTCATCGTCTGGTTCTATCGGATCACTTTCGTACTTGCCATAATAAGCATACCCTTTTTCATTCTTCAATTGGTTAACCCATCCGTATTTTACAGTATCCCGTTTAATTTTGCTGTAGATTTTCGGGCCATGGAGGGGCATTGGAATGGGATCATTTTTAATTATTCCACCTTTCAGCTGGAACGCAATTCGGGTTTTGCCGGAGAACCGGGCGAATTCGGTTACTTCCTAGGTATGGCGATGATCTTCAACCTGATTTTAAATGAAGGGCGTTTTAACCGGAATTTCCTCATTATGGGTTTGATTGGCCTTACAACATTTTCCACCAATTTCTATCTGAGTTTGGTGTTGTTCGGACTGTACTTCCTGTCGTCAGCCCCGTGGACGACAAAAGTTATTTACCTGGTGGTATGCTTAATTTTCGGGACCATGTTTTATCAGCTTCCGTTTATAGGTGAAAAGATTGATACATATATGGAAGAAACGGAATCCATGGCCCAATCGGAGGTGGTGAAATCCAAGCGGGTAAACAGGATGGCAACGTTTGTGAACCATATGAACGATGTCTTTTCGTTTCCGATCGGGTACGGGGTAAATGAGGCTCAACGTACTAAAAATGTGTACGGGAGAGTAATTGACGGTACAAATGGGTTATCCAGGATAGCCCTGAGGTTCGGCATTTACGGGCTGATCTTCTTTCTGGTCATCTATTTCAAACTATTCCGCAAGCTGACAATGGGTTACGGAGGATATACATTAATGACTATCATAATGCTGATGTACATATCCGCTAATTCAATGGAGCGTGATAATTTTGCCATGGCAATCTTTTGGTTGTATTTTATTACTGATCCGGCAGAGATTCGTCTGTTGATTGAGAACTGGAACAAGGATGAAGAAGAGGAAGATAATTATTCTGTTTCCTATGAATAAAGCAATGGGAAATATAAGCCAGGTTAAGGCCAAAGGCCACTGGTGCGGATGCAGGACTCTTTTGCGTAAACTGAGTATCAGAAAAACCTGATGATATGCAGAGATTTGTTGTAAAAATTTCGCAATTGATCAGCCGCATATATCGGGGAGCCCAGATTATTATGTTCCGGACAAGCTGGAGGAGTGCAGGCCGTCATGTTCGCTTTTTTCCGGGGGATTCCTATTTCCACTATCAGAATATAAGCCTTGGAAATGATGTGTACATCGGGCCAAGAGCCATGTTCGTATCCTCTGAAAGTACAATTACCATTGGCGATAAGGTAATGTTTGGACCGGGTGTGACGATCACAACGGGGGATCATAATTATGGAGAGCCTGGAATTTTTATTAAGGACAATCATAAAAAATTAAAGGATAATGATCAGCCGGTTGTGATTGGTGATGATGCGTGGATAGGCTCTAATGCTATCATACTAAAGGGGATTACGATAGGACGGGGTGCCATTGTGGCAGCAGGCGGTCTGGTAACCAAAGACGTTCCTGCTTATACAATCGTTGCGGGCGCTCCAGCCAGGGTGGTCAAGCAACGCTTTAGCAGGGGACAGGCAGAAGAACATGAATTGAAGCTCTTTCCTCCTGAGCGAAGGTTATCAAAAGAGGAATTAAGTCATCTTAACTAAAACAGGTATTATTGAAGAACTCAATTGTAGGAGTGAGCCATGTGTTTGATTATCTTTCAAAAACTGAGCATAACGGACAGCTGCCGCTAATTGTCGCTTTCCGGAGGCCTGAACGTACCTGAATTTCCGGGGATGAAATTTGACGAATTAATTCCCCTGAATGCCCAAATAGGCACTATTTTGAAAAAAAAACAAAAAGAGTGGTAACTTTCTGTATATGAGAAGTATTAAGGAATGCAGCATGCTGTGAAAGGGTTGGTTTTAATACAATGAGGACAAGAAATTTACTATTGTTATTTCTGTTACTGGATTTACTCCTGATAGTAACCAGTGTATCCATGATCTCTCTGATCAGGTATGGCGCGGATTATACCATCTGGCCGGTCAGAAATCTTCTCTACGTTTTGCTGGGAAGTTGGTTTATTACATATCTTGTATTTATTGATGACTTTAAATTTCTGAAATACAGGATATTAAAGTTGCTGAAAATTCAATCCCAGAAGTTTGTCACCTTTCTCTCCATAGCAGCCCTGCTTATTCTTTTCCTGAATTTCGATACAGCATCCAGAGCAGTATTCTTCGGAACCGCAATGGTTTTTTATGTGATTAAGATAATCCTGGCGATTTGCCTGTTTTACTTTCTTAAGATCACCAATGAAAAGAATATGAGTCCGTTCGTGATAATCGGAAATAATAAGATCGGTCATGGCATTTACAAATATTTTCGGAAGAATACCTACCTGGGGTATCAGCCCATCGCCATTCTGGATGAAAAAGATCCGCCACGCATGAACGGGGTGGTCTTAGGCAGTATTGCAGATTTCCAGAAGATCTATGACGAACAACCGTTTAATGAGGCTATTATTTCTGTTCCCATGACGGAAACCAAGGTCATTGAGCGAATGGTTAAGCAATCTGAAAAAATGGGCGTCAGGCCGCGGATTGTTCCGTTTTTCCAGGAAAACATCGACAAGAACTTTAAGGTACAGTTACTGGGCGAAGTGCCCACGCTGACTTTGCGTGAAATTCCTTTGGATAAATATCCTAACCGGTTCTGGAAAAGGGCATTTGACCTGATATTCGCAGCGGTAGGAGTTGTTCTGCTGCTCCCGCTCTTTTTAATAATTGCCATCGCCATCAGAATTGACAGCAAGGGACCGGTCTTTTACCGTCCTATACGTCTGGGAGTAAATAACAGGCCGTTTTCCCTGTATAAGTTCCGGTCGATGGTAGATAGTGATGATCCCGGCAAAGGCAGGAAAAGCACCACCAAGAACGATCCGAGGGTCACCTCCGTTGGTCGGTTTCTGCGTAAATACAATCTTGATGAACTACCCCAGCTGATCAATGTGCTTAATAACGAGATGTCACTGGTAGGTCCGAGGCCGCACCGGGTATATCTTAACCGCCAGCTACAGGAAAAAATGGGTCGGTATATGATCCGTCACTATATAAAGCCGGGCATAACCGGTTGGGCACAGGTAAATGGCTGGCGCGGTCCGACCGAAACAAAATTACAATATATGGGACGCACACTGCATGACATCTGGTATGTTGAGCACTGGTCATTCTTTCTTGATGTTTATATAATTTTACTCACCTTTTTTGGTGCAAAGGTTCGAAAAAATGCATTCTGATAAGCTTTCTGAGCATACGTACCTGGTTATAATGGCCGGCGGAATTGGCTCCCGCTTCTGGCCCATGAGTACACCGGACAATCCGAAACAATTCCATGATATCCTTGGGATGGGTAAAACACTGTTTCAGGAGACAGTCGGGCGGTTTAAGTCCATAGTACCAGTCCAGAACATTTATGTCGTAACCTCAGGAAAATATGTCCCGCTGGTTCAGGAACAGGAGCCGGATATACCAGAAAAGAACATTCTGGCCGAGCCTATGCGACGGAATACGGCACCATGCATTGCCTACGCGGCCTACGCCATCCTGGATAACGACCCGGACGCAATTATGATCGTGACACCTGCCGACCACTATGTGAGCCGGCCCCGGGAATTCCGAAGTATATTAACAAAGGCGGTGGACTGGTTGCGGGTCCATGATCAGGCACTTATGACAATGGGAATTGCACCGGACCGGCCGGAAACAGGCTACGGGTACATCCAGACGGCGGGTTTTGCCGGGAAGGAAATTGTTCCCGTAATCCGGTTCAAAGAAAAACCGGATGCCGAAACTGCGCTGGAATACTTTAAAAGCGGTGACTATTTGTGGAATTCAGGCATATTCCTCTGGAAAGCCAGCACCATTATCGCGGCCTTTAAAGAACATTTACCTGAGGTCGATACACTATTCTCCCAAGTGGACGTTAATGCAGGAGAATGTGATGATTTATACAATACATACCAAAAGTCTCCTAATATTTCTATAGATTACGGTATTTTAGAAAGAGCAAGTAATATCCATGTTGTACGGGCCGACTGCGGATGGTCTGATCTCGGAACCTGGGGGTCTCTCTGGCAGCAGGAAAAGCATGATGCTGATGGCAATAGCGTGGCAGGTAAACAGACTTACCTGTATGAAACAAAGAATTGTGTAATTCGTGTACCTGTGGATAAGCAGGTCGTCATTGAGGGACTGGAAGACTATATTGTAGTAGATGACAAGAACCATTTACTTATTTTTCGCAAGGAGAACGAACAACTTATCGGCACATATTCAAAACAAATTTCAGAACAGTAATTTCATATGAAAAATATACAATCAATTGTTTTTAAACTGATCATTTTCGGATCTGCTCTATTATTGCTGGATTCCTGCCGGTCTTATAAAACCTTATCGGTGATGCGTGACCTTGATGGTCTTGATATCGTACGAAAGGATATGCCGAAATATTCGATTAAGACCGGTGATAACCTTTTCGTGAGTATTATCACCTCGGACGAAGACCTGAATAAAGTATATAATCCGTCACAGGCCGGAATTCAGGCAGGAGCCGTGCAGGTGTACAACGATTTAGCGGGTCAGTACGTATATGGATATGAGGTGGCAGAGGATGGAACTGTCAGCTTACCGGTAATCGGCAAAGTATCCGTGAACGGTATGTCGATAACAGAATGCGAGGAGGCAGTCAGGGAGAAAGCAGGAGAATATCTTAAGGATATGGCTGTGAAAGTGCGGCTTCTTAATTATAAAGTAACCCTTATCGGGGAAGTGAAAAAGCCAGGGGTATATTTTAACTATAATTCGGAATTTACCATCCTGGATGCGCTCAGTACTGCCGGAGGGTTTACTGATTTTGCTAACCTGAATGAAGTGAAGGTGATAAGACCGACTGCAAATGGAGATAAGGTGTATATATTGGACATGCAGGACGAATCTGCTATAAGTTCGCCGGCATTCTATACTTTACCGAATGATATTGTAACGGTTCCGCCTGCGAAGAATAAGAATTTGCCGCTTAAAGCACCGGCAATCACTCTTGTTCTGGCAGCTGCTTCCACGGCATTACTGCTGCTTAATGTGCTTAACCTTAACCTGTAATTCGTTTTGTATAATAATAACGGACATAGTAAATCAAATTCCAAACACGCTTCTTCGGAATCGGGCAACAACAGGTTGATTAGCCGCTTCCTGAAGAACTGGTATTGGATTGCAGCTGGCGGGGTACTGGGAATTGCAATAGCCCTGTTCGCTTATCATTATATAAAACCCAAATACGAGATATCCACCACACTCCTGATTAATCCGAATGGAAGTGATACCGAAATGTCGGATATATTCGAAGGCGGAGCCAGGCGGGATCGGCCGCAAACGAATGTGATCAACCAGGTCGGGATCATCAAGGCATTCTCTCTCAATCTTAAGACTATCGAAAATCTTGGGTGGATTTACACCTGGAGAGAGAAGGATAACATGCTGCGCATGAACGATATGTACATGCGTGAACCATTTAAAGTGGAGCTGACAGAAGGCTTCGTTCAGGTGAAGGAAGTTCCACTTAAGATTACCATGGTTAATAATACAACTGTTGAAATCAGTTGTGAAAAGGAAACCAGGATCAATGGCAGGGATGTTGAGATTAATTTCAATAACCGGCTTGTTATCGGTCAGAAATTTGAGAATGAATACTTTAGTTTCACCCTGCAACCGATCGAAGGACGGCAGGCTGTCATGAATAAAGAGTATTCACTGACATTTAATAATATCAGCCTCCTGGCGCTGAATTACAGGAATAACATGAATGTGGTGCTGGACGGAGAAGAGTCCAGGCTGCTTTATTGCATGTTCCGTACGGATAAGCCTGCCCGGGCAGTACATTATCTCAATGAATTATCCGATGTGTATATTCAGTTCGGGCTGGACGAAAAGAACCGCATCGCCAACAAAACATTCAATTTCATCGATAATCAGATTTCCAGTATTACCGAATCGCTTCAGTCGGCCGGTCAGGAATACACACAATACCGTTCACAAAGCAGAATTGTCGATCTGAGCCAGCAGGCGTCCAACGTCGCGGATAAACTTGAGGAGATTGAAAAAAATGAACGATTAACCCGGCTGAAGCTGGATTATTATTCCAATCTGCAGAACTACCTCAGCCGTGCCGAACTTGGCAACATGGTGGCTCCTTCTGTGGTGGGTATAACAGATCAGTCCCTGCAGAACATGGTTGAAAAACTGTCGGAACTTAATGCAAGGAGAGAAGTTCTTTCCTATACAGTGCAGGAGAATAATCCGCAGCTGGTAACGCTTGAGAAAGAGATAAGCTATACCAAAAACGTACTGGAAGAGAACATTGGCAACCTGCTTTCGAATACCCAAAGCGAATTGAGGAATTTACAGTCCCAGAAAGCCCAGATCAACAGCCAGCTGGCCAGCCTGCCGGCTAAAGAACAGGAGCTTGTCAATATTAAGCGTGATTTCGACCTTAATAACGAATTGTATACTTATCTGCTGCAAAGAAGAGCAGAAGTGGGTATTGTCAAAGCTTCCAATAATCCGGATGCCCAGATCCTGGATCCGGCGCGGATGGAAACGGCAATCCGGATGGGTCCTGCACAGTTTCAATGGATCATCATTGGGATGATTATGGGTATCGGCCTGCCAATCGGCATTCTGTTTATCATAGACCGTATGGATCAGCGTATTGCTTCGGTGCCTGAAGCGGAAGCTATCCTCGCGGTGAAGGTGGCAGGTCAGTTGGTTCACAGCAAGTTCAAAGAAGAACTTCCGGTGGTCATCTATCCTCAGGCAGCCATTACGGAATCATTCCGTGGCTTGCGTACAAATATTCAGTATATGCTGAAATCCAATGAACATAAGGTAATTGGTGTAAACTCTATGTACGTCAGGGAGGGTAAGACGTATGTCAGTAGTAACTTATCATCCATTCTGGCGATCAACAATAAGCGTGTTTTACTAATTGATGCGGATATGCGTAAACCAAGGGCGCATAAGGTTTTCCAGATGAAGAATGAAAAAGGCCTGAGCACGTTCCTGAATCAAAAGCATACGATAGAAGAGGTGGTGACACCAACTCGTGTAAAAGGACTTGATTTCATAACGGCCGGTCCTATCCCAATGTACCCGGCGGAATTGCTTAATAATGGTCCGCTGCAGCAGTTGATTGACTGGGGGCGCGAGCATTATGATTACGTTGTCATTGATAATGCGCCGACAGACCTGGTAAGTGATTCCATCCTGATCAGCCGTTATACAGATCTTAATCTATACGTACTGCGACTTAAATACAGTAAAAAGGGAGAAATCCATTCTATTAATAAGATGCGCCATGATGGTGTCATGAATAATATTGCAGTGGCCCTGAACGATGTAACCCCGGATGCGTCCGGCAAGTCCTTCAAAGGGTATGGCTATTACCGTGAGGTCAAGGCCAAAAAGACAGTTTCTGCCGGAAGTTAATGACCTCAGGAATCCAGTTCATCAAAAGCCTGCCGGATCACCCGGCAGGCTTTTTTAATTTCCTCGTCGGTAATGGTCAGCGGGGGAGCTATCCGGAAACTGTTTGGATTGGATAGGAACCAGAATGTCAGCACGCCGTTCTCCAGGCATTTTGAAACAACCTTTGAGACCTCTTCCGGACTCCTGAATTCCAGTGCGAACATCAGACCGATCCTTCTGATCTCCACCAAACGCTCGTGCTGTAGGAGTTCTTCTATCAGCTTACCTTTTCGTTCAACATCGCTGAGCAGTTGCTCATCCTGAATGACTTCCAGGGTGGCGAGCGCCGCCGAACAGCTGACCGGATTGCCCCCGAATGTGGTGATATGCCCAAGGGGAGGCGAGTGTGTCAGCGAATCCATGATTTCAGTTGAGGAGATAAACGCACCGATCGGCAATCCGCCTCCAAGTGCTTTCGCCGTGGTCAGAATATCGGGAATCACTCCAAAATGTTCAAAGGCAAACCATTTGCCGGTACGGCCGATCCCGGTCTGGATCTCGTCAAAAATAAGCAGGGCTCCCTTATCAGTGCACCGTTTCCGCAGGTCTTCCATAAATTCCCCTGAAGGTATTCGAACGCCTGCGTCTCCCTGGACGGTTTCCATGATTACAGCAGCTGTTTTGTCGGTGATCTGATCGAGGTCTTCACGTTTGTTGAACTGCAGGAAGCGTACATCCGGCAACAAAGGCCGGAATGCCGCCTTTTTCTTTTCATTTCCGCTTACACTCAGGGACCCGTGCGTGCTGCCATGGTACGACCCACGGAAGGCGATAAGTTCAGAACGCCCGGTATATCGCTTGGCAAGCTTCAGTGCGCCTTCGTTGGCTTCAGTTCCGCTATTGGTAAAATAACTGCAATTCAGTGTTTCCGGCAGGATTGACGCCAGCATGGCGGCCAGCCGGTTGCTCGATGACTGGACGAATTCTCCATACACCATTACGTGTAAGTGCTTTTCCAGCTGATCCCTAATGGCGCTGACAACGTGGGGATGGCGGTGACCGATACTACTGACCGCAACCCCGGAGATCAGGTCCATGTAGCTTTTGCCTTCAGGGGTATACAGAAATATTCCCTGTGCACGTTCAATATCAAGCAAAAATGGTGAGGAGGTAGTCTGTGCAAGATGACGCATAAAGACCTTGTGACTGTAATCCATACCGTAAAAGTACACATCTTATCGATGAATGATTACAAAAGAAGCGGCAGAAAAAGAGATTGGGAAAACAGAAGCGGGATGGACCGATTCAGAAAAACTGTCCGGCCTTATCCCTTTGCTTCCTGTTAAAGTTAGATCCTGTGATATGTTTAAGTCACGTTGATCGCTGTATCAGTTAAAAAAATAGTTTCACAGGCAGTTTAAAAAATGCGATCAGTGATATATACATTCACTGGTGATAAGGTAACCACCTATTATTTTTTTCTTTTGATCAATCCGTATACCAGCAACGTGCTGACTGCCGTGAGAATGGAGGCAATCAGGGCCGCCATCCGGAAAACCAGTACAAATGAATGCTTCACTGCATCTGTAAATACCTGCTCCTGCATGGCATTACCGGAACCCGGAAGCTCTGCTTCGGCGAGATTTTTAAGTTCTGTATTGAGGCCTTCCCGGCCGGTAAGTTCGGGAGCCTGGGACTGAAGGTATTCCAGGACATTCTCCTGGAAAACGGCAAGTGCCATTCCACCGAGGACCGCCATCGCAATGACCTGGGAGGCACGGGCCAGTGTATTATTCACCCCGCTTGCCATGCCGCTCCTTGACTCGGGGATACTGTTCATCACCGTGGTCGTAACCGGCACCACACTTAACCCCATTCCGGTTCCCAGCAATAAAAGTGGAATGAAGTAAGTCGAAAAGAACTCGGGCGGACCCCCAGTCACCCCAGGCATGGAGAACAGAAAGTATCCTATGGCCAGCAGCATCTGTCCAAGGATAAGCATCGTGCGCGGACCTGTGCTGTCAACCCATTTACCCGTTATCCAGCTCATGCCCGCGATTAGCAGGGCGAACGGAACCATAGTTAACCCGGTTAATTGCGGACTGTAGCCCTGCACCTGGATCAGGTTCAATGGATAGAATAGCAGGAATCCTCCCAATGAAGCGTACATCAGGATAGTTACAAGATTACCTGTCGTGAAATTGAGGTTAGCGAACAGGGACGGGGGCAGCATAGGTGCACTGGTCCTGAATTCCCTGATAATAAAGAGGATGCCTGTAACTGCTCCGAGAGACAGGGCTGAGATAACCTGCCATCCTGAGAAGCCTGATTCTCCCGCCTCAATTAATCCGTAACTAATGCCTGCCAGAAAAAGCGTTCCAAGAAGGGCACCCGGCCAGTCAAGATTTTTCTGCTTTTCAACATGAGGCTCCGGAACGTAGCGAAAAAGCATCCAGAGCGCTACAAGCGCCAGCGGTATATTCAGGAAGAAGATGATTCTCCATAAACCGGTTCCGGACAACCAGCCGCCAAGGACTGGTCCGGAGGTGGTTGTCAGGGCACTGAACATCGACCACCAGCCTATGGCTTTGCCCCGCGACCGGGACGGTACGAGGGCGGTGATAAGGGATAATGAGCCGGGGACCATCAGTGCCGCACCAACACCCTGAAGACACCTTGAGGCGATCAGCAGGGTGCCGGTAGTGGACAGGCCACATATTACCGATGAAAGGCTGAAAAGAAGTATACCCAGGGTGAATACTCGTTTCCGGCCGTAATAATCCCCTAGGGCACCTCCGGTAAGCATGAGGGAGGAAAGAAAAACCATATACCCGTTGACAATCCAGATGAGCTGTTTCCCATTCAGGGCGAGGTCGGCCTGGATGACAGGAAGGGCGACATTCAGGGCAGTACCGTCAATAAAAGCCATGCTGCTGGCGAGGATGGTAGCCACGAGCATGGCGTGGTACGCCACCCGGTCAAGTTCCGGGAAATTATTTTTTTCCATAGAGGCGCAGGAAGTCCGAGATCTCTTCCTGTACGTCGCGGGGATTGGCCCCGTCTGCGGTAGCGGTTACCAGGGATTTGAACAGGTCGGCAACGAAGGATTTTTCGAACCCAAGCGTTTCTGCATATATTGAAGCAACTTCCAGTTCCACGTCCTCCACCTTATTATCCAGGTAGATCATATAAACCAGGTGATAAATGGCTTCTGCCTTTTTTTCATCAGAGGCGGCCGCATAGGTTTCAGCCTGATCAAGATCTTTCAGGTCGTATTTGTCAAGCCGCAGGTGCATGCCCCATTTGAGGAGGCATTTCATATAGCGGCTTTTAATGGATTCCTTGTCCAGAAATAATTTCAGAAGGTGCAGGTAACTTTTTTTGACAGAGGCGGTATCGGATTCATTAAGGAACATATGCCTAATTTAGTTGATCAGGTTGGGATTTGACCAATATTTTCCTGAATCTTTTCAATTGCAGGATTCGTTGAACAAACGTTCGGCTTCAGGAGAACCCAGAGCGGCGGCGGACTTCCAGTCGCGGCAGGCACGGTATTGGACACCGGTAACGGAATAAGCACGGGCCCGCATAAGAAATGGTGCCACCCGTTCAGGGCGCAGCAGTATGGCCCAGTTGCAATCGGTGATTGCTTCCTCATAATTTTCCAGCCGGAGATTTAATTCCGCGCGCTTCACAAACAATTCGAAATAAATATCCGGGGTATCCTCCGCCGGCATGATCAGTTCGAATGCCTCCCCGTAACTGGTAGCCTGGAATTTCTTAAACAGGGCCTTTGCCTCGTCATAATAAGGCAATGCCTGGCTTGGTTGCCGAAGGTCGTTGTCGTAAATGGAAGCAATCTGAAGCAACAGAGGAATATTCTGCCTGTCCCGGAGCAGAATGTAATCAAGCGATTGAACCGATTTTATGAACTGACCATCTTTATAATGGCACATGGCAATCCGGTACCACGTATTCAGGTTCATCGGGTCTTCAAAATCCTTGATGATTTCGTAATGCGCCGCGGCACGGTTGTACTGGGCGGCGTCAAACTGTGTCTGGGCTACATCGGAAAGCTGACCCATCATGCCTTTGAACGCTTTTCGGTAATTTGACTCATTGGGATAGCGGGCAACCAGGGTGGTCACTTTACTAAGGGCTTCCCGGTAGTCTCCGTCGACGAAATTCTCCCGCGCCTCCTGGAGAACAATATGATTTTGCTGCCTGATTTCCGTTATCTGCCTTTCAGACAAATATTCCTGGAGCTCATAAAAACCCACAATGACGGCGCTGATCAGAAAAAACAGTCCCAGAGTGACGAACAGATCCCGGAAATATTTCTTATCAACTTTGTATTCCGTGTACTGAGACGACTCACCGGGAGAATAATGACGGGTGTACGGAGGATACGTGCGGCGACGACTATATCCTTTTTCATGTTCGACCGTGTCAAACAGCGTTGATGCAGCGGCGCCGTACTGCTTCAAAAAGTCGTACCGGTTCTTCTTAATTGGGTCGGAGAGCGTCTGATAGGCTTCATTGATCAGCTTGAACTGTTCTTCCGCCTTTATATCCCCCTGGTTTTTATCAGGGTGATAAACGATTGCGAGCTTTTTATAAGCCCGCTTAATGTCCTCACTACTGGCAGTAGAAGGAATGCCAAGAATGTTATAATAGTCCTGCATAGACTGCCAGGTTTCGAACTATGTTGAACGCGTTTTGTATTTATTTCTCCAACGCCGGTAAAAGTAAACGGCAATTAAGAAAATTATTATTGAAATTCCCTGAGAATGAGAGATGATATCGTCAATTATGTATCCTCTGATTTCATCTCCCCTGAATAATTCAACGATGGAACGCCCGATAGCGTATAGCATAAGATACACAAGAAATACCTGACCGTCAAACGATTTGCGGGCCTTAAGTAAAAGGAGAATAATCAGGATCAGCAGGATCATGCCGGCGCTGTACAGTTGGGTAGGATGGAGGGGTGTATCCAGGGGCCGGGCCAGGCACATCGGATCACTGAAAATCACGCCCAGCGGACCGTGCGTTTCCACCCCGTAGCAACATCCAGCCAGGAAACAGCCGATACGTCCGCAAAAGTGAACTATACAGGTGACGATAGCCATTATGTCAAGCATCGGGCGGACCGGCAATTTTTTCGCCCGGAAAAACAGGAGCATCGTGGGTATGCAGAATAACAAGGATCCGTAGAAGACAAATCCTCTTCCGGTGAACAGCTGACCAGGATTGGAGAGGTAATAGGAGGGTTGTTCGAAGAACAGAAATACTTTACCGCCCGCGAAGCCGGCTATGAGCAGAAGCAGGAAAAGGGAATTGATGGTGTCAAACGAGGCATTAAAATGCTTGTGCGCCTGCTTGTAAAGATAAGTGCCGGCCAGGACCGCTCCGACTACGATCATGAAACCATAGGAATAAATGGTCAGTTGCTTGCCGAACAACTCAAACTCAAATAGGATAGGATGCATGCGGGAAGTTACAATTTAAGTTGGAGGGCGGAAAGCATGACATTCTTAATTTATATCCGCTACTTTGCGCCATGCTGACCAAAGGCGTCCAATACATGGTACTTGCCACCTTTATTTTCGGGGTGATGAATGTCTTTGTCAAGCTTCTCCCGGGAATACCGGCCGTGGAGATTGTCTTTTTCCGCTCACTGATATCCCTTGCCCTGAGCTATTTCATGCTGCGCCGGCAAAACGTTTCGGTCTGGGGGAAGAGAAAGGCTTGGTTGTTTCTCCGGGGATTATCAGGAGCCATAGCGCTGGTGTTATATTTTTATACGCTCCAGGTAATACCGCTGGCGACGGCGGTCACCATTTGGTTCATTGTTCCCATTTTCGCTTCCATTATCGGCATTTTCCTGAATAAGGAAAGGGTGCATTTCTGGCAATGGGTTTTTTACCTGATTGCCTTCGGAGGGGTGGTGATGGTGGAAGGGTTTGATCCGCGGGTCACCCCGGGGCTGATGCTGATTGGTATTGCCGCCGCCTTGTTCGCCGGTTTTGCCTACAACTTCATTCGTAAGATCAATACGACGGAGCATCCGCTGGTTATAATATTTTACTTTCCGCTGGTGACCCTCCCGCTGACCGGGGCATGGAGTGCATTCAACTGGGTGATGCCGGAGGGTACAGAGTGGTTGCTGCTCCTGATGGTGGGACTTCTGACGCAGGTGGCCCAGTTCTTTCTGACCAAATCTTACCAGCTGGAAGAAGTATCAAAAGTGTCGTCACTTACTTACCTCGGAATAATTTACGCCTTGATTTTTGGCTGGCTGATCTTTGATGAAACCTTCAATATGAAAACGTACGGCGGTATGGCGGTCGTTTTACTGGGGGTGGTCCTGAGTATCTGGTACAAGCATAAATATCCTGCGGAAAAATAATTATTTTTGTTCCGGAGAATTTTAAACCTATTCAATTTTATGGCAGGACATAGTAAATGGGCGAATATTAAACACAGAAAGGGTGCCCAGGACGCGAAACGAGGAAAAATATTTACAAAGCTGATCAAGGAAATTACGGTTTCGGCCCGTGAGGGCGGAGCAGACCCGGATACCAATCCGCGCCTGCGCCTGGCCATTCAGAACGCCAAGGGGCAGAATATGCCTAAGGATAATATTGAACGGGCAATCAATAAAGGAGCCGGAAAAGATGCGGTGGATTATGAGGAGCTCACGTATGAAGGCTATGGTCCGAATGGAGTAGCAGTTTTCGTGGAATGTGCGACGGATAACCTCAACAGGACCGTGTCGAATGTCCGAAGCCTTTTTACAAAATACGGCGGAAGCCTAGGGGTGAATGGTTCGGTTGAATACCTGTTTGACCGGAAAGGTACCTTCCTGATCAAGCAGGAAGAGGGAATGGATGAGGACGACATCACGCTGGAGCTGATTGACGGGGGCGCCGAAGAAGTGGAATTTGAGGAAGGATACATCAGTGTGACCAGTGCCATGGAAGACTTTGGTGCCATGCAGAATAAGCTGGACGAGCGGGGCCTTGAGGCCGAAACAGCCGAACTTCAGCGTATTCCGACTACTACTGTTTCCCTGGACGACGATTCATTTGGCACGGTGATGAAACTGATCGATGCTTTGGAAGATGATGATGATGTTCAGAAAGTCTACCACAACCTTGAAATGACCGACGAGCAGCTGGAGTCGTTGTGAGTAGAGACTAAGACGAGGACTAAGACAAAGACAAAGACTACTGGCCGGACTAGCCGGGGTCTAAAAAAAGCCGCTTCCTTTCGGATGCGGCTTTTTATTGTTAAAGCATGAAAGAGACTAGAGTCTGGCGATCAGATCAGCTACCCGGTTGGAGTATCCAGCTTCGTTGTCATACCACGAAACCACTTTCACCAGGTTGCCATTTACTGATGTCATTTGCGAATCGAAAATCGACGAAGCCGGGTGACCAATGATATCCGTTGATACAATCGGGTCTTCGGTATATTCGAGGATTCCTTTCATCGGGCCGTCGGCTGCGGATTTAACGGCAGCGTTTACTTCTTCGGCAGTTACTTCTTTATCAAGAATACAAACCAGGTCGGTCAGTGAACCGGTAGGGGTAGGTACACGAACCGCGTTGCCATCGAGCTTACCTTTCAGGTCGGGAAGAACGAGTCCGACCGCTTTGGCTGCGCCAGTAGTTGTCGGAACAATGTTGATAGCGGCTGCCCGCGCGCGACGGAGGTCACGGTGAGGTGCATCCTGGATGTTCTGATCCGCCGTATAGGCATGGATGGTAGTGATAAACCCTTTCTTAATACCGAACGTATCGTTCAGCACCTTGGCGACAGGTGCAAGGCAGTTGGTTGTACATGATGCGTTGGACAGGATATCCTCGTCACCAGTAAGCGTATCATCGTTAACTCCAAGTACGACGGTAGGGATATCGCCTTTAGCCGGAGCTGAGATAACCACTTTTTTCGCGCCTGCCTCGAGGTGTTTGCCGGCGTTAGGGCGGTCAGTGAAACGTCCGGTGGATTCCAGTACCACGTCAATGTTATTTTCTTTCCAGGGAAGAGCAGCGGGATCTCTTTCGGCAGTAGCGAGAATCTTTTTGCCATTCACTATAAGATGGTCGTCAGTTGCCTCCACGGTTCCGTTAAACCTTCCGTGAATGGAGTCATATTTGAGCAAGTGGGCAAGTGTCTGATTGTCAGTCAGGTCATTAATTGCAACCACCTCGACATTATCTTTTTCAAGAAGAGTTTTAAAGGCCAGTCGACCGATACGGCCAAAGCCATTAATAGCTACTCTAGTCATGTTTTAATAGGGTTTAGTAAGAATTAAGTTCGATTTCTAGAATGAGAAGTAAAATTACAATACACGGCAGGTAAAAGCAAAGAATGCAGAAAGGGAAAAATGAGGCTTTTTTAAATTTTTTTTCAGACAGGTTTTGCAATTATCGAACCGCCATCTATATTTGCATCTCCATTTAAACAATGGCCCGTTCGTCTAGGGGTCAGGACGCCAGGTTTTCATCCTGGAAACAGGGGTTCGATTCCCCTACGGGCTACGCAAAAAGGCTACCATTTGGTAGCCTTTTTGCGTTTTACCCTCCGGAGAATCGAACCCTCCAACGCGCCAGAAGCTGCCCTGCAGGCTGGCCCCTCGCTAAAATGCTCCACTGGAGCATTTTCTAACGCTCGGTCCTCCTACGGGCTACAAAAACAGAATGAGAATGCTCGGTCCTCCTATTATATTCACTTGTAACCTTCGTGAAGGTGGTAACACACATTTTATCCTGAGGGGTTACAAACAAACAGTGAACTCATGCAATTAACCGAGAAGTTTATTGCGCTGAAACTTAAAAGGGGTTTTACTCTCTTTTTTATATATTGAAGTATGGAATCTGAAACAATTTCCACACTTATTGATGCTTCAACATCCTTCACTATTTCAATCATTTCAGGGATAATTGCTATTGGTTCTTTAGTTTTTAATTTTTTTCAAAACCAAAAAATTGAAAGGCTAAAAGGTGCAATTGAGAAAGATGTAAATGTTCATAAAGCACAATTTGAAAAGGAATTTGAGATACTAAGTATTTTGTGGTCAAAGCTAATTTATTTTGAGGAGTGTGCATTACGTCTAACTTTTTCAGAAGTGGTAGATCATACTGCTTATAGTGAAATGACAACAGAGAAAGTTGAGGCAGCTGCAAGTGATTTAGTTAAATATAGTGAGGAACATTCACCGTTCTATTGTGAAGAAATACATGGCTTGCTCGAAGATATTACCGTTGATGTTAGTGGTATTGTAAAGTCCTTAGAAGAAGGAAAAAAGGATGAGGTATTGAATGAAAAGGTAGTTGAATTTGAAAATAAAATTAAGCCCATTTCATCTGCTATAAGGAAAAGAATTGCCGAAATGAGGGTTGCTTAATACAATTCATCTTTAACGTTGATCTGACAGGGGGCATCCAAACACTGTTTATTTGGAAGAATTTTTCTCCGAATATTTTCAAATGAACTATTAACAATACTAAGGGGAGTCGGACTACTCCGAACTGTTCATATAGTAAGACCGCACATTATTCTGCCTGCTCACGTCGGCTTTCCTGCGCCGGAATGTTTGTTTACATCGTTCGCAGAATACCGAGCGGGTATCACTGAAATACCTGAACTTATGTCCGAAAAAATAGCACAGCAGATTCTTCATGGCTCACCTTATCTTCTGCAATAATGCAACGAAGGGGCCTTTTTGTTCACTCTGATTGCACGTTTTTAGTATTTCTTCAGGTAAACGCCATTATAAGTCTTTGAATTGCAGGGGAATTGAAGGAGAAAGATAAGTTCAATGGTGTACATATGCTTAAATGCACCGGCAAATACCCCTGGCCTTTAAGAGTTCCTTCTGAAAAAAGACGATGTGATGTACAACCACGTAGACGTTTTCCCCTGTTTTGTGTAAATTATAGGATATGATCCGCACATTCTCCCTGACTGTAAATGGCAAATCCGTCAGCCTGGAAGCCGAAGAATCCACTCCGCTGCTTTATATTCTCCGGAACCAGCTGGAACTAAATGGTCCGAAATTTGGCTGCGGTCTCCAGCAATGCGGGGCCTGCATGGTGCTCCTGGGCGACCAGGCGGTACCTTCCTGCGGCCTTCCGGTGTCCGCGGCCGAGGGTCAGACGATCACCACGCTGGAAGGATTAGCCCTTGCCGACGGCACGTTGCACCCGGTCCAGCAGGCATTCATCGACGAACAGGCCGCCCAGTGCGGGTACTGCCTGAACGGCATGGTAATTTCAACGGTGGCCCTGGTCCGGGAGAATGACCAGCCACCGGAAGACCTGATTCGTGAACGCCTGGATCGCAATATTTGCCGCTGCGGAGTACATGCCCGGGTCATTCGTGCCATTAAACGCCTGTCCGAATCATGATAGGTGAAACTCATACTGGCAGAAGGGATTTTCTGAAATCCATGGGCGGACTGACTATCGCTTTTTCATTATCCGGCGCGGGTTGCTTCGCCAGCCCGGAAAACGATCAGCTGCTTAACGATCTTCCGGATGATTCGCAGATAAATGCCTGGATCCAGTTACTAGAGAACGGGAGAATACGGGTCATTACCGGGAAAATGGAACTCGGACAGGGGATCAAGACCGCCATTCGCCAGGTTGCAGCGGAAGAGCTTACCTTACCTTTTGATTCTACCGTTATACAGATTGCGGATACGGGAGAAACGCCGAACGAAGGATATACTGCCGGGTCGCGATCCATCGAATCAAGCGCCATGCAGGTTCGGAAGGCGGCCGCCACTGCCCGTGAATACCTGATTGAACTGGCTGCGGAAAAGTGGAAGGTTCCTGCAGCTGAAATAGAAATGAAGGGTGGCCGGGTGGTTTCCGGCAGTTATCAAAATTCGATCGGCGAGCTGCTGCAAGGCAAGCAGATCACGCGGAAACTGAACGGGTCGGCAGAGATTTATGGCAAAACGCGCCGCCAGGTGGTGGGCCATCCGGTCAGGCGGGATGATATCGCACGTATGGTGACGGGTGAAATGACTTATGTACAGGACCTGCGTTTTGACGGAATGGTCCACGCCCGGGTGGTCCGGCCTCCCGCTTATTCATCGGTACTTGAAAAAATTGACCTTGCCGGCCTGGAGGATGATTACCACGTGATCAGGGACGGAAGCTTTGTCGGCGTGATTGCTGAAGATGAATGGAAGGCCATACAGGGAATCAGTAAACTTCAGGATCGTATCACCTGGCGGGAAACAACGGGCTTGCCTGCAACAGCAGGGCTCAAAGACCACCTGCTATCTTTGGAAACGGACAGTCAGCAGGATGAGCAGGAAGGAGATCCTGCCACGGCCATTCCCGAAGCTTCGGCGCAACTGGAGGCCACCTATTTCAAGCCGTACATTATGCATGCTTCCAACGGACCGTCCTGTGCAGTGGCCCTTTATTCCGACCGTCAGTTAACGGTCTGGTCGCACAGCCAGGGGGTTTATCCGCTGCGTGATTCGATTGCCACGATGATGGGAATGAGCGCGGATGATATCCGGGTGATCGGCGTCCCGGGCTCGGGATGCTATGGACATAATGCGGCCGATGATGTAGCGGCCGAGGCAGCCCTGATTGCCTATAATTATCCGGACCGGCATGTCCGCCTGCAATGGATGCGTGAAGATGAACACCTTTGGGAACCTTATGGCACGGCCATGATTATGAAGCTGAAAGCCGGACTTAACGCGCAAGGCAGGATTACCGGCTGGATCTATGATCTCTGGTCTGACGGGCACAGTACCCGGCCACGGGGTGATGCCGGGAGCCTCTTGCCGGCCAGGTACCTGGAGAATGCTTCACCCTGGCCGTCCGGTGGTTTTCGGGGCGGTGCCACCAGAAATGCCAGGCCCTACTATGAGACTGGTGCCTTGTCCCTGAGCAGTCATATATTTTCCGGTCCGTTACGGTTCTCAGCCCTGCGCGGACTTGGTGCCTATGCCAATGTCTTTGCGATCGAATGCTATATGGATGAGCTTGCAGTGAAAGCGGACATTGATCCGTTTCAATTCCGGCTCATGCATCTGACAGATCCACGCGCCAGGGATTGCCTGACTGAATTACGGGCGATGATAAGGAACATTTCACCGGAGGAAGGGCAGGGAATCGGTATTGCATTCTCCAGGTACAAAAACGCGGCAAGTTACTGTGCCGTGGCGGCTTTGGTGGATGGGAGTAAACAGGACCGGCCGGTAGTACGCCGGATGTGGGCCGTAGTGGACTCCGGTGAAGTGATCAATCCGGACGGACTTAAAAATCAGATTGAAGGCGGCATGATCCAGTCTGCCAGCTGGGCGCTTATGGAAGAAGTGAAATTCGACAATCAGCATGTGACCTCACATGACTGGAACAGTTATCCGGTACTGCGTTACCAGGAAGTACCTCTTACTGAGGTGCGTGTCATTGATCGACCGGATCAGCCCCCACTTGGCGCCGGCGAGGCTGCGCAGGGTCCGGCTACCGCTGCGGTGGTGAATGCGTATTACGCGGCAACCGGTACCAGAGTCCGTGATCTGCCGATCATAAAACAGCAGGCGGGTTAAGTTGAAAGACCTATTTCAAAACCTGTAAACTGATCTCAAGGCCGTAGTAAGAATAGGACGCCTCATTCCGTGTATCTGTCAGGCTGGAATAACGGGCTGAAAGATTCAATCGATGACCCTTGTAAACATTGATATTCTTCCCGACTCTGAATGTATATCCAAGCCCATTATTTCCGATGGCGCTGTTACTCAGCAGGTCCACATAACGCGATCTGATTTCATCATTGGCGATAACTTCCTTACGCCACGTGTATTCGATCGCGGAATGAAATGTAAGGTTAACCGAGGCGTCAAATGTTAGGCTGATCGGACTTATATTGCTCCATCGTAATCCAAGACCGGTTTCGAGCGAGTTAAATGACAACAATAAATCATTATTTGCATGAAATTCTTTGTAATAGCTGTATTTATCAAACTCCCCATACTGTAAACTTAGAATTATCCGCATGTTTTCATTGACCCTCGGAATGAATAGTGTACCCATCAGTCCGACCATGGTAACCTGTTCCGGTTCAAATTCGAAATCAAGGCCATAAAGTTCTGTGTTCATTGACTGGACCAACCTGTTGGCCACTACATTAAGACCTGCGTGAAAAGGTATGGGAATTTCTTTGGCGACAGTATAGGTGGTGTCCTTGCTCTGATAATAGGTGACAAACAGATTCGTCAGATCAGTCGCATTGTATAGGTATTTATCATTTTGGAGAATAGGCTCAATGACCTCCTTCTGGTCATTCAACAGGTAATTCAGAATGCCCTTGGCACGATGCTCGCCTGCCAGGTATTTTTTTTCGTCAATGGTTATAATTTCTTCCTTGCTGTCCAGGTCGATCAGCTGTTCACTGCCTTGGTCATACACGAAGAAATTAGGTTTCGGGAAAAGCAAAAGTACCCTGCTCGGAACTTCAAGCAGACTGACTTCGCCATCTACAAGTACTTTCAGAAAAGCAGTCTGTGCATGACCCCGTTTTGTAAAACTATAAGAACGGTAATGTAGCTTGCCGGTGATCCCGTACCCCTTGATTTCACCTGGCAGAAACTTAATTCGCTGACTGTCAGGTGACTCCTTGAATAAAGCATGGTTAGAACTTGGATTGCCACTTAAATGGGCTATATAGCCATGAATCGTATCATTTTCGTGAGTGACGTAATAACCCGGAAGGTAATTTGTCTGTGCTTCAGATTTAAATATATTGCAGGATAAAAAAAATAACAGGAAGATGATGAAACGACTGCTGATTCTCATTAGTAAATATATATTTGTGGCGAATCTATGAACATCCCCTAATTATTCCAATTCAGCCATGCGATTCCTCATTTTTTTCATTTTGGTTTTTTTATTGATTCTTCCCGCTTGTGATACGGAGGAGAAGGAGCTTGTAGAGCGTAATTATCCGATCCTTGATACACGGGAGGAAATCCAGGTTTCGGAATCCGGCGCACGGGTTTCGGCTATGGTCCACTCACTTGGCAATTCAACCGTCAGGAATCACGGGTTTATGTACGGATTAGCCGTGGCAATATCACCTGAAAATTCGAATATCGTTAGTTTGGGGCCATCGGTTTCAACGGGAGTATATGAAGCCACATTGAATCGCGGGTTAGTTGAAGGGCGTACGTATCATTTTCGTGCATTTATTGAAACAGAAGACAAATTGATTCTTGGCCAGGTACTTAGCTTTGTAAGCCAGGGAAACAGCGAGATAGAACTGGTAGATTATTTTCCGAAAGAAGCAGTTGTCGGTGATACCATAACGGTGGCTGGTGGAGGGTTCAGTAACGCCCCGGGTGACTCGCGTGTTATGATCGGGGGAGTCCAGACTAATTTAGTCTCCTTGTCGCCGGATACACTGAAAGGAATCATCCCATTAAATGTGGAAACAGGTGAGCAGGTTGTATCTGTAAGATCGGCCATGCAGTCGGCAGAATTCAGTGAAAAATTTCAGCTACTGGAGGTCTCGGTCCAATCCATTTATCCAACCTCGGTATTATATGGCGATACAGCGGAGATATATGCGACCAATTTGCCCGATGACATTGAATACAGTAAAATTGAAGTATTCCGCAAGCCTGCTACCATCCTCAGCAATTCCAAAAATAGCCTGAAATTCATCATTCCAGAAACAGCCGACACCAGCAGGTCCCGCCTCAAAATTACAGTTGGAAACCAGGTAAAGGAATCTTCTTCGATAATGGAGTTACGTTTACCAACAGTTTCAGGATTTGCTCCAAAGGAAGGGACCGCAAATACCAGGATATCCATTGAGGGAAGTAAGTTTAATCTGTCGGCCGAACATAACCACATCAGTCTTAATAACAAGGAGTTAGCCATAGTTTCAGTTGCCAGGGACGAAATTGTTGCAGAAGTTCCTTCGGGAATCAGCCCGGGATCCTATCCGTTGGTGATTAAAAATCCGGCTGAAACAATTGAAACATCGGAGCAATTCACCATCGTCACCCCTCAAATTGAATCCATTTTTCCACTGGAAGCAGCGTGGGGTGAGCAGGTGGTCATTTTTGGTAAGCATTTCGGAGATTCACCCGCTGGCAACAGGGTGGTTATTGAGGGTATTGAAGCGACCATCGTCGAAGCCACATCTGCCAGAATTGTTTTTGTTGTACCGTCTGATGTAAGGTACAGAACCAACAGGGTGGCGGTCCATGCGATTGAGACGGATAATCAGTCGGTCCAGGCCGTGGACCGACTGCTGCTGAAGCAACCAGTTATTACCTCTTTTACACCAGATCACGGGAGCCAGAACAGCGAGATAACCATTTATGGTGCAAATTTAAATCCGGAAAAGGAAAATTATGAGGTGACCATTGGGTTCAATATGACTACTGAAGTGACCGAGGCTAGCTCAGGCATGATCAGGTTTACCATCACCAGTCCTGTAGCTGAGTCAACCTATCCGATTAGAGTACGTGTAAATGGTAATTATGTGACCACAAATGACGAATTTCATTTGAGAGGTCCATGGAAAAACGTGAACACCTACCCAAGGTATTCATCCTATTCCGGTGCTTATGTGTATGATGGACAAGTATATTTAGGCGGAGGTGAGAACAGTGAGTTATATTATAATTTTGATCCGGTTACCGCTAGCTGGACATACTTTAAAGAATTTGGCCGATATCCCGGTGGGATTGACTGGATGATAGGTGACAGGCTCTATTACGGATCAGGTAAGAAACCGTATACCGATGAATTGAATAGTCCGGTTATCCATTATTATGATTTTTCTGATAATACTCAGGGAGATTTATCTGTGGATTTACCCGGACGAGCATTCGGGTTGTCGGTTACAGCCAACGGCAAGGGATATACCGGGCTTGGTTTTTCAACTGCTACGACGGCACTTAATGATTTCTACTCATTCGATCCTTCAACTGGAGATGTCACCAGGTTGGCAGATTTTCCGGGGGTACCCAGAGGTAAAGCCGCGGAGTTTGTCATTGATAAGTATATATACATACTTGGCGGTTCCAGACAAATGTCAAATTATAATACCAGTGTTTCTGACCTGTGGAGGTATAGCATTGAAACGAATGACTGGATGCCGTTGAGTCAATTTCCCGGACGGCTCAGGTCTGAATTACAAGCGGTGGTCATAGATAATGTGGTGTATGTCTTTGGTGGGTATAATAATAAGGTCGGAAGCACCTTCAATGATATGTGGCGCTATGATCCTGATACAGATTCCTGGGATCAGATAAGTGGATTTCCCGGCCAAACCCCAAGTCAAGGAGCCGGATCGTTTTATTTGAATGGTAAGGCCTATCTGATCAACGGACGAGAATTGTGGGAATACGACCCGGAGCGTTAATGTGAAGAAAATGATCCGTAAATTGCGGAATGACACGAACAATTCTCTTTTTACTCTTCTTCTTACCTTTTATCGGTTATGCGCAAACACCTGCTGCCCGGCTCGATTCGCTGATCAGCGATCTGAGTAAATTTGAGGATACACTGGGCCCGTCCGCCGGGCGCGGAATGATCCCAACGGGTGAATATCCGCTCCAGACCATTGCTGATTATCAGCAATCGGGAGAATCCTACCAGGCGTTTCAAGACCTTCTGAATTCCATACCGGTTGATTCGCTTGATACCGACCACTCCATTACCTGGCACCTGTTATCTCTCAAGCTTCAGAATGAAATTGACGAAATCAATTTTCGCAGGTACCTGGTGCCGCTCAATGCGGAAGGCGGATTTTATAATTCCTTTCGGTACGCCCGGAATAGTAGCGGGATTCAAACACTTGAGCATTTTAAAGATTACCTGACTTATCTTGACAATTTTACCGAATGGATGGAAAGCCGCCAGGAACTGATGGAAGAAGGTATCCGTCAGGGAATTGTAGCCCCGAGACCAGTCATCAGGAATACACAGCTGCTGCTTAAAAGCTGGATGCCGGAGGAAGCCGCTGATTCCCCCTATTATATCCCATTCAAAAGTTCTTCCTTATCTGGCCCGGAGATGGACAGCCTGAAAAGCGTTGCGAAGAACCTGATAGAAAATCGGATAAATCCATTCTACGTTTCATTCTCCCAATTTTTATCGGGAGAATACCTGGCTGCATCCCCGGAAAAGCCCGGGGTGATGTTCCAGTCCGACGGTCCTGCTTTTTATGAATCCCGCATGCGCTACTTTACTACCTATCCGATGTCGGCAGATTCTGTACATCAGCTCGGACTGTGTGAAGTAGAGCGAATCAGGGCACGAATGGATGCTATTATTGATTCACTGGAATTTCAGGGATCGTTTGCCGAGTTCCTGACATTCCTTCGAACAGACCCGCAATTCTACGCAGAAACACCTGAAGAATTGCTTCACCGGGCTGCCTGGCTTAGCAAGCGGGCAGAGGCCGGCCTTCCCCGGCTTTTCAAAAAGCTCTATTCACTGCCTTTTACGGTGGAACCTGTGCCTGATCATATCGCACCGACCTATACGGGCGGACGCTATGTTCCTGGATCATGGTATGGACGACGTGCCGGAATATACTGGGTGAATACCTATAAACTGGAAAGCAGGCCTTTCTATACCCTCCCGGCACTTACGTTGCATGAGGCTGTTCCGGGTCATCACCTTCAGATCATGCTTTCGGCTGAACTGGATCTGTCAGCCTTCCGGAGAAATTACTATATCAGTGCCTTCGGGGAAGGGTGGGGGCTTTACAGTGAATTCCTTGGGGAGGAAATGGGAATGTACGAAACACCTTACGATATGTTCGGGCGATTGACTTACGAAATGTGGAGGGCGTGCCGGTTGGTAGTCGATACCGGAATTCATGCGTACGGTTGGACCAGGGAAGAGGCGGTGGAATATATGCAATCCAATACAGCGCTTTCCCTTCATGAAGTAAATACGGAAATCGACCGCTACATCGGATGGCCGGGCCAGGCGGTCAGTTACAAAGTGGGAGAATTAAAAATCAAGGCGTTGCGTGAAAAGGCTGAGAAGCAACTCGGATCTGACTTTGATGTGCGTGAATACCATGAGGTTGTACTTGGCAACGGTTCAGTAACCCTGGCTATTCTTGAAGAGCTGGTAGATGCATGGATAACAGAAAAGAAACAGGTAGTTTCCAATACACACTAAGTATATACTAGTAACGACCGCCGCTATACACACCTACATTAAAGGACGGGGATACACGCGGACCGCCTGGTCCGAATTGCATATTCACTCCCATGCTGGAACTCCAGTGCGCATTTGAACAGCTTTCCAGGAAAGGAAGGCAAACCACGAGTGAGATGGTGAGTAATATCTTAATTGCTTTTGTTCTCATAATCTTTATTCATTTGCCGGCCATTTCTGAAGACAAAAAATAGCTCCGTTGGGATCCTGAATGACAGCAACTGATCCGTTGCGAATGCTTTCGGTTGGCTCAAGTAAAACGGTAGCCCCAAGGCGCCTGGCCTTTTGGGTTGAAAATTCCGGATCGACCACTTTTATATATGGAATCCATTGTGAAGGCATGTTGGTTATGGGGTTATAAATAATTCCACCCGCGCGGACTTCATCCGCTGACAATATCCAGTATGGCTGATCATCCACGGAAGCTTGTTCGACCGTCAGAGGCAGGATCGATGTGTAGTAGTTCATTGATTGCTGTGGATTTTCTGACCATAATTCCATCCAAAGCCATTCGTGAGAGTTAATTTCTTCAAGAACCGGATCCCCGGAGGAGGAATGAATGAAACTCAAAAACGCTCCCTGCGGATCCTTTATAAGTGCCATGGTGCCGCGACCGGTAATACGTACCTGGTCGATCAATACATCCGACCCGTTTTGAATGGCCGTCTGAACAGCATTTTCAGTGTCCTCGACTGATACGGCGCCGAGCCATGTGGTCGGATTGCCGTCAGGAATGCTGATCATGCCGCCAATATGTTTTCCTTCGTTCAGGATCAGCGCATAAGTATTCCCGTCGGTATCTGATTCGATAAATTCCCAGTTGAAAAGTTCCTCATAGAATTTTTCAGAAGAAGCAAGGTCGGTGGTGGCCAGTTCATGCCATACGAAATGACCGTAGCGATAAGTATAGGTCGGAACTTCAGTTATCGGCGGATAAGGGTCCGAACTGCAGGCACTTGCCATTACCGCAAAGAGCAGAAGAAGTAATCCTCTGGTTATCATTTGGTTAGTATTTCATTAAACGTTTGGGGGTTAACCAAAAGTTAGTAAAAATATTAACTAAACACTAATCAAAATGTTCACTTTCAGTTCCTGATTTAAACGTTGATGCAGCTCCGGAGATCTTCAGATATCTGCCTGCTGATAAAATTCATAACTGTATCGGATGGTGTATTCGGGTTCGTCGTACAGGTTGAATATCTCGGTACGCAATTTCAAACCATGCTTATTGTAGTAATACTCGCGGCGGTTATAGCGCTTGTCATTAATGTAAAATTCACTTCCTGCAAGCTGGTCTCCGTTATATTGAAAGGTCCATGACTCTTTGCCAACACGCATCCGAATTAACCTTTCACCGTCGTCATACTCAAACCGGACATCTTCTCTTATCTGCAGCCCCTGGTTTTTGGAAGGATCGGATGATTTGCCTCCCATTGGAGCGAAAAATGCCTCTGTAAAACGGGTAACTTTGCGATCCTGGTATTCGAACTGGTGTTCGTAAGCCATTTGAAACCTGAACCTGGATGTGTCAGTCTCTAAATCAAAATCTTCAACTGTTTTAATTTTCACTGGTAATTGGCCATCGTATTCAAAACAATATTTATATTCATTTAACCTGGATCGTCCAAGGTCGTAATGTTCCCCTTTTTCGGCCGCCGCTGCAACTACTGCCGGCCAGTCGTTTCCGTATAAAAAATTTCGTTCGGCATATTTCATCGACAGGCCGTCCATAACCGCAAAGAGTCCATCCGAATTCGGATTGGTCACAAACACGCGGGTTTTTGGCGTAGTAGATGTATACGGGTAGGACGTGAGGTTATGTACTTTCTCAAGCTTTTGATCCGGACTAAAAAAAGCAATGGATATAATTTTCTCGTCTTTCTCCTGGGTATCCTCCTGGTGGGAAACGTAAGTAGTGGTTATTTTGCTAATGTTATCCATGGATTTATTAGCAAGGTATCGGGCTTCCTGATCCATTGGGTCAGTGCAGGCTACCGGTACCAACGCCATTAATACGAACAGGACTATGAATACACGGATTTTTTTCCAATTGGTGCGTACAGGTGTGTGAAGTTCTTTCAAACGCCTTTTCAGGCTGAACGAACTGAATGGGGTTATGAATACCGAAGGGGAAATGATGGAAGCAGCTACCAGGTCGCTGATGTACTTCTCTCTCGCTATGCTGTTGCTGGCCACAGAATCAGCTTCAATTTCAGCATTAATACGCAATTCGTTCCTCAGCAACCAGGCAACCGGATTGAACCAGAAGAAAACAGTGTGCAATTCTGAGATAAGCATGTCTGCCGAGTGCCACCGGTCGCGATGGACACGTTCATGAAATAAAATTGTTTTTACCTCCCGTGAATTGGCGTATTCCCTGTTCAGAAATATATGACGGAAGAATGAGGCACCTGCAAAAGGAGCAGAAGGCACCAGGCGTACGGTCATGCCGTCTATCTGGCCGCGGTCGGATCGCCGGTAGAGGCGGATCAATGCGAAAAGTGAAAGGAGCAATCTTCCGAATAGCGATGCTGTGATTATTGCATAGATATACACCAGGATATCGGTAATGCTCGTTTTTTTAACTGCTTCAGGTTTGTGTACCGGGGCAGAGACTGTGAGTACGTCGGGTGGAGAATCCTCGCTCCATGCGATCGTTAACGTTTTATCACGAATAACTACATTTTCCAATGGTTTAGTGATCGTCTCAGCGCTCAGGGAAGTAAATTTCTTGTCGGGCAACCAGGCAACGTCTGAAAAATGTATCTGTGGAATAAGTAGTGAGAGAAACAAAATGGCGTACAGGCACATACGCCTCACTTCCGGGGCAATAAACCGGCGGAGAACAATATATCCGCCAAAAAGTACTGCGGAGGTAAATACATATTCCAGGGAAAAGGAGAATAGCTGGCTCATAGGTGAATATTTATATACTCATAATTTAGAACTAAATATTAAGTTACACAACTATTTATTTAGTTTAATACGAAAAAAATCAGTAAATCAGGTGATTGCATTGCCGGCAATCTCAGAAAAACTGTATTTCCTTGTTACCAGGGCAATTGTAATGGTATGAATGGTAGTCAATCAGAGAATAAGATATGCAATCATTTCAAACTACGGCACCGGATGCGTCAATCGACTTTTCGGTGACAACAAAATCAGGAATTAAATGGAACGAGGTACTGAGTCTGGGCGGACTGAACGTGGCGCTGGCCATCAGCTGGATCGCCTACCTTGAGTACCAGCCTGTATTGCTCCAGAAATTTGCTGTTACACAGCTGGCCTCGTTCCTTGTTGTGGCAAAGGCAATAATTCTGGTGGTTGTTCCCATCCTTGCGGGCTGGGCTGCCGATCGTATCCTCGCTAACCGGGGAAGATTTTTTGTAGTATTTATGATAGGTATCAGCACCACCGCCATGATCTTCATGATTGTAGCCTCTATCATTTCCATGGGGCCGGAAGGTGCGCTTGCAGGCATTCTCCCGGTAATGATTGTATTATGGCTTATCAGCATGAGCATATTCATTGCGCCGGCTTATTCCATGATAGAACGGTTTGCGTCGGGCAGTAAGCTGCCGGTTGTAATGGGTGTGATCATCCTCGTCACAGAGGTGATTTATGCCCTGGAGCCTCTGGTGCTTCAGTTGATCCATTTATTTGGAGAGACGCTGACATTCATAGTAGGTGGTGTTCTTGTGCTTGGAACAGGAATACTTTTCCAGCGGCTGACAAGTGATGAAGTATACGAGCGGACGGAGATGTCCCGTAAGTTTCAGGGTACAGCCCGTAATTCTTATTTCACTATTGCCTTTTTAGGACTGATTCTGGGAGCAGGGCGTGCCCTCCTTGTTGAATTTGTAAGTACCGAAGCGGCAGTCGAATTCCTGGGAGGAAAGCAGCTGTCTTTTCTGCTGCTGGCTGTTTCTGCCCTGGTTGCGTTTACCATGGGGCGGAAAGTTTCGAAACTTGGAACAGGAAAATTCATGCCGGCTGCCCTGATAACCCTTGCAATCAGCGGATTGATCAGTTTCTTTGGTATTTCCATGACCTGGATATTCATACCTGCTGTGGTGATAACATCTGTTTCGCTGGGATTATCCCACCTGTGTGCCCTGCCATATGCATTTGGTAAACTTACTCCCAAAAACACCACCATAGGTATCGGTATATTTCTTGGCGCATCTGCCGTGGCAGAAGGGTTATTTGAGATATGGTATGCCCTGTAATGACAAAAGTTTTGTAAAAAGGGTAGTGGAGGCGTGGTGTATTCGCGTGCTTTTTCTTATACTTTGTTCAAAAAGAAACAGCACATATGTCAATATATCATTCTCCCGTATTACAGAATCCTCCGGAAATTGATCCGAAACCGGAACCGAATCCATTGAAACCACCGGTTGAGCCACTCACAGAGCCGGATCCTGAGCCGTCACCGCTGACTCCGCCGCTGGAGCCGGGGACGGATCCTCAGCAACCAGAACCAAATCCCGAGCCGGGCGGACCGGAATATCCGCCTGAAACAGAGCCGGGTCGTCAGCAATGAGTCAGGAATCGATGAAAAACTGACGGATCTGCCTGATCACGTATTGTATTTGATGATTCGAGTGGCTTTCCGACATGGGAAGTGACAGGCACTCTTTAGCATGTCTTTCGGATACGGGCAGGTCACCTGCGGTATACCCTGGTTTTTTATAAACCGGTTGAAGGTGACATGGTACCGGGTAGTGCAATCCTGTCTGGATCTTGTGAGCAGTGAGAAAGTTCATCAATTCATCCCGCATCGGAGTCTGAATAACGTACAGGTGAAATACGTGCTCGTTTTCATCGGCGATCACGGGCAGACGAAGCCCGTCAATATCACCAAGACCGTTCCTGTATAAATCAGCAATTTCACGGCGTCGGTCAGTCCACCGGGTCAGGTGCGGCAGTTTCTTTTCAAGAATAGACCCCTGAATTTCTGATAACCTGTAATTATGACCAATTCGTTCGATCAGGAATTTACCGGCAGATCCGTAGGTTCGGATACTACGCAATTCATCCGCAAGCGTATCATCGTCGGTGAGTATAGCGCCACCTTCTCCAAATGCTCCCAGGTTTTTTACCGGGTAAAAGCTGAAACACCCGGCCAGCCCCATAGTTCCGGCATATCTTCCCTTCCGACGAGCCAGGTGAGCCTGTGCGCAGTCTTCAATCAGCGGGATGCCGCGGGACTTCAGCATGTCAGCCAATAGTTCGACCGAGGCCATCTGACCGTACAGGTGAACGGGTATTACGGCCTTTGTATTTCCATTGATGAGTTTTTTCACCTTCGGCGGGTCAAGCGTACAGGTGTCCGGCGTTATATCGGTAAAAACCGGCCTCGCCCCGGTGAGGCTGACAGCCATTGCCGTAGCCACAAAGGTGGTGGCTGGGACAATGACTTCGTCCCCAGGGCCAATTCCCAACGCCATTAATACAGCGTGCAGGGCCGCGGTGCCATTGCTAACGGCAATGCAATGCCGGGCACCGTGCATGCCGGCAAATGCCTCTTCAAAGCGCTTCACCCAGGTGCTGTTTGTAAAATCCGCCGCTTCGAAAACACGGCGAATACCTTCATCAATTTCGGATTTTATCGATTGATACTGCAGTGCCAGGTCTGTCAGCGGGACATGCATAGGTTTACTCATTTTCAATACAAATCAATATAAAAATAAGAATTCAATACCATCCTGCCATACAAATTAATTGACAACGACTGAAGTGACGCTCTGTTGCTTGTTTAGGAGATTTAGAATATCTTTCGGCTTTTGTTCGGCACAGCCCTGTTAACTATTCTCCATGCGCTTATCGATCCTGGTTCCCGCTTACAATGAAGCCGCCACCATTGCCAATATTCTGGACCGGCTGAGAGCGCTGCGGCTTATCCGGGAGGTGGAAAAAGAAATTGTGGTGGTGAACGACTGTTCAACCGATGCCACGGAGCAGCGGGTTCTTGATTACCAGTCGGCATATCCGGATATGCAACTTGTCTATCGCAAACATCAGAAGAACCTGGGCAAAGGGGCCGCCCTGCATACCGCCATTGCTGAGTCATCCGGTGATTTTCTTATCGTCCAGGATGCAGACCTGGAATATGATCCCGAGGAAATCAACGAACTTTTGGTTCCCGTGCTGGACGGGGTCGCTGACGTTGTTTATGGGTCACGGTTCATGGGAGGGAAGCCACACCGCATCCTGTTTTACTGGCATTCGGTCGGTAATAAATTCCTGACAAATCTCAGCAACATGCTGACCAACCTCAACCTGACTGACATGGAGACCTGTTACAAGCTATTCTCCGCGAAGGTGATCAGGAATATTAAACTGAAAGAAAGACGATTCGGGTTTGAACCGGAAGTTACTGCCAAGATTGCAAGAATACCCGGTATCAGAATTTACGAAGTGGGTATTTCTTATTACGGGCGCACCTATGCCGAAGGGAAGAAGATCAACTGGAAGGATGGTTTCAGGGCTATATATTGCATTCTTCGATATAATTTATTCCGTTAATCTGCTGGTTACGGTTTATGGAGACCGGTTATCGGCCAGATCGTCATGGAACAGAAAATGCATTCGGCGTTCTTGATTTTACATTATCTTACCGTTCATAAGATTCCGGATGCCTATCCGGAGAATTTTACCTATCTATAAATAAAAAAACAGCTAATGGATAAGAAACGAAGAGAAATTATTAAGCGCGCAGGACTTGGCTCACTGGCAATCGGCGCGCTGGGATCCGGCTTTCTGGCTTCCTGCGGACAACAGTCAGAGGAAAGCGCGTCAACCGAGGAAGCACCGGTTGCTGCCGCAGCCGAACCATGGTTCAATATTTCGCTTGCCCAGTGGTCCCTCCACAAAATGATTTACGGTGAAATCAACATGGGCTGGGAAGAATTTGGCCGGGCATTACGTGAAGATTTATCAAGCCTCCTCAATGGTTCCCTCGATCCGCTCGAATTTCCCGTTTATGCCCGCAAAGAGTTTGATATCGGGGCGGTCGAACTGGTAAATCAGTTCTACATGGACAAAGCGGAGAATATGGAGTACCTCGGACAGCTTAAAGACCGGTGCACTTCCAACGATGTAAAATGCCTGATGATCATGTGTGATGCTGAAGGAAACCTGGGGGATCTGGATGAGGCAGCGCGCATGCAGGCGGTGGAGAATCATTACAAGTGGGTGAACGCAGCCAAATTTCTTGGATGCCACTCAATCCGTGTAAACGCAGCAGGTAACGGAACCGCGGAAGAAGTGGCGCAGGCGGCGGTCGACGGCCTTGGCCGGCTTGCTGAATACGGTGCAACAGAAGATATCCATGTCATCGTGGAGAATCATGGGGGATACTCGTCAGATGGTGTATGGCTAAGTGATGTGATCAAGGAAGTGAACAGTCCGTATTGCGGTACCTTGCCTGATTTTGGAAACTTCTGTATCGAAAACGGGCCGGAAGGATGCCAGAATGAATACGACCGGTACAAGGGGGTGAAGGAATTGATGCCATTTGCACGTGGTGTGAGTGCTAAAACGCACGATATCAATGAGAATGGGGACGAAATTCATACCGACTTCAGCCGGATGATGGGAATTGTTAAGGATTCAGGTTTTTCAGGATATGTCGGGATAGAATACGAAGGCAGCGAAATGACTGAGGTGGAAGGAATTAAAGCCACTAAAGCGCTGCTGGAACGGTACCAGTCCTGATCACAGGAAAAACCAGTAATCAGTCACCGGGAGTTTATTCCACTTCTGCAGCATACGTTCAATTTCCTTACGGTCGTTGTCTGATGAAACTGCAATGAGAATTTGTGGATTCTCAAGTTTCGGGATATCCCCGGTTGATCTCATTTTGATCCCGTAGATGGATTTTCCAATTTTTCTGGGATTGTCACAAGCCCAAAGGACATGTTGTTCTCTGGGCTTTATCAGTTTTATGAGATCCTTTCCATTCTTACCTGCACCCCAGATCACCAGCGGCCGGGACGGATCGCGGTCAAGATCAAAGAAGTAATCCACTTTCAGATCAAAATACCGGTTATCTTCGTATTCCTCCCAGGTCCGGGAGATTCTGTCTGAACGGTCACGCCAAAAGTGTAACACATGATCAATCCCCACGATCGAATACCGTTGTGCATAGAAGCGAAAACACAAGTCATAATCTTCCGGGTAAACCTCCGGATCAAAAGCGCCGGCAGCCAGCAGGTCATCGCGATGAATGATCCATGAATGGGAGGGTATGACGCATTCCTTGTATATCTGACGGTAATGGGTGCCGGTACGTGCCACCTCATTAAGCCACTTTTCGTATCGTCTGAACCCGCCGCCTACTTTTCCCTTATCCACGAAATGACGGGTGCCCCCGGCGATCACATGTCCGCGTCCGTATTTAAGCCAATGCGAAACCAGCAACTCCAGCTTGTTTTCAGGCATTTTATCGTCAGAATCCATTCGGTTAATAAGCATTCCCCCGGCCTGACGCATCCCTTCCTGCAAGGCAGGGATAAGACGCTTTCCCGGGCTGTCGTATACAGCAATGCGGGGATCCCGTTTCGAATATTCCTCCAGGATCTGTTTCGTTTTATCTGTAGACCGATCATTTACAGCGATCAGCTCCCAGTGAGGATATGTCTGACGGCAAATGGACTCAAGGCAGTCAGGCAGCCAGGGAGCCGTATTCCGGGCTGCCATGATGATGGAAACGAGTGGCTTATCTTTATTTTCTGCTGATTTTGCTTCAGGCATTTTTTAGAGTGATTCCGGCTGATGCGGTTCAAAGCTGCCCCAATTTGTCCTCAATGACAACCTGTGACAATAAAATGTTAACAATGTGATAATATTTGAATTGAAACTTTAAGAAATATTCTTCCGTTATTACCATCAGAAAACAGGGAGACTTCCCTGCCAAGTTAAGCGGTTCGGGCCAAACCCAAAGCAGCGGATCGCAAAGAGCAGTTTTACTGCAACAGATGGCTGGTAAAAACCAGCTGTTTTTATTTTACCCCTGTCAGATTTTCCTTCATTCATCTCCTGAGAAACCCTATTGTCGCTTTTGAGTATCAATTGCGGTGAATTCTGATCGTAATTCAATATATTCTGTTCTCAAACAATAATTTATACTAACCGATAATTCAGATTTATGGACGTACTATGTTTTGGTGAGATTCTCTTTGACAAGATTGGCGGGAAGTCCTACCTCGGAGGCGCGCCGTTAAATTTTGCCGCCCACATGAAGAGGCTGGGGGCAAGATCCTTCATCCTGTCACGTCTCGGAATGGATGAGAACGGCGATAAGGCGCTGAGTGAGGTTGAGGAATTGGGTGTTGTATCTAAATTTATTCAACGCGACCCTGATCATGCTACCGGTGAAGTCGACGTGGTGTTGAACGAAGGATCTCCCGAATATACATTTAACGAGAAAGCGGCTTACGACTTTATCGATCTTGAAGAGTTCATCGTACATTACACCATTGCGGAATTCAGTTTCCTGTATTTCGGTACCCTAGCCCAGCGGAATGAAGTCTCGCGTTCCACTTTGTGGCAGCTCACGGAAGATATTGATTTTCCCGAGGTATTCTTTGATATCAATCTGCGCGAGAATTTCTACACGCCTGAAATCGTGCATGTGAGCCTGCATAAGGCGACCATTTTTAAGCTGAATGACGAGGAAGTGGTGCTGGTTTCAAAAATGCTCTATGAGCGTGAGATGGATACGGAAGAATTATGCAGTAACCTGTCGGCTGATTTTCAGCTGAAGCTGATCATAGTGACTAAAGGAGGGGAGGGCTGTTCAGTGTATGAGAATGATTCACTGGTTGAAGTCGCCGGAGAAAAGGTGGAAGTGCGGGATACCGTTGGGGCGGGGGACGCCTTCAGCGCCGCATTCATGTTTTATTATTTAAAAGATGGTGACTCAGTTAAAGCAGCCGAAAAAGCCAACAAACTGGGCGCCTTCGTGGCATCTTCCGACGGGGCAATTCCGGACTATTCTCCGGAAATTAAGGAGGCATTGAAAGATTGAATTTTAACAACATTAAACAGTTCGGTCTTTGCGTTAAACACAAATCAAGCGAGAACAAATCGTTCAAAGGTAATCTACAGAAGCGTGTAAATATTCCACGGTAGTACTTCCGTCCATGGATTTAAAACCTCCTGATTTCCTGTTCATTGAAGATTCTTTTTCCCGGTACAGACTTTGAGCCTTTTTAAATAAAAAAGGAAGTATGGGAAATTTGAATATACAGCATGACATCATCCAGAAATTGTTTTTTATGCGTACCCAATCGGGCGTTGCCAGGCTTGACTATTCAAAGCCGGAAAAGGATGAAATGGAAATCATCAGAACATATGTTCCGGAGCCGGACAGGCAGAAGGGCATTGGTTCAGCGCTGGCAGACCGGGCGATCGTATATGCACGTGAGCGGGATATAGAGGTAATACCATCTTGTCCGTTTGTTAAAGATTATATGCGCAGTCAATCGATACAGGAATAAAATCATAATCCCGGGAGTTCCCGTATTATTCGTATTCCCGTATAAATTCATGTAAATTCACAAGTGGAAATCAAAACATAAACAACACATATTATGAAATTCTTAATGTATTTATCATTGTTCTGCGGTGCCCTTTTATTCAGCTGCAGTTCAAATACCGGAAATGAACAGGATTCAATGGACGAAGAAGCGGATATGGTGGCTGAGCCGGAAGTGGTCGAAGAGGAGCCATCTGAAGCCACAGCCATGGCATCTATTTCTGCTGCCAGCGAAAGCGACGTTTCAGGATCTGTATCATTCACACAGACCGGAGATTCGACGGTATCCGTTGAGATCGATCTTACCGGGTTAACACCGGGAAGTCATGCGATGCACATTCATCAGAATGGCGACTGCAGTGCCCCGGACGCTACTTCCGCAGGAGGGCACTGGAATCCCACTAACGTTGCACATGGTAAGCGTGGTGAATCCGATGAATTCCACAAAGGGGATATAATGAACCTGGAAGTTGGAGACGACGGAAGTTTTTCAAGTACGGTTGAAATTAGTGGCTGGACTATAGGGGGAGAGGACAATTCTAATATTGTCGGTCATGCAGTGATTATTCATGCAGGAGCGGATGACTTTACCTCACAACCCAGCGGCGCAGCAGGTGCGCGTGTTGCATGTGGCGTCATTGAGGCGACAAATATGTAATTCGAAGGTATTTTAATTTTAACCAAACGAAGTTAAACCCTGTAGCAGGCGCTGCAGGGTTTTTTTATAATATATCGTCAAGAATCTTATCCGGATCTTTCTGTTGTTCCACATAGATACGCACCTGGTCAATAAGATCATCCACCACCAGGGGATCCAGCTTTAACTTTTCTGCCATTTTATGACAGAAACGCAGTTCACCTTCGTCAATATCATAATCAGCGATCATCAGGCAGACCAGATCGTACAATTGCTGCACTTTTTCCTTATGTCTTCTGGGGATAATGTTTTCGATCAGGTCGGGATTTCGCTGAATCAGGTTAATGTCCTCTTCTGTGAGCTTAAGTTTGCGTGCAATCTCGTTTAAAAGGTCCCATTCGCGTTCATCCATGGTACCATCCGCCATCGCCATTGAAATCAGGTTTTTCAGATGACTGCGGTTCTTGTCGACGGGGTTCTGTGAAAAAATTGATAGCATATCACAAATATTTAATATAAATATATCCGCCGGGAAGGAAATAGGTAACCTGTCCTTCAATCACTTATATCCGGTCATAAGCACTCTTTAACCGGGATTTCAGTGATTCTGTCGCTTCGACCAACGGCAGACGCACGGTGGGGCCGCAAATATGTTTCATTTCGAGCAATGCTTTAAGTCCCACCGGGTTGGATTCCTCGTACATGAGCGGATTAATCTCCGTCAGTGAAGCAGCAGCTTTTTTTGCTGCTGAAATATCGCCTTTTTCAAAACCTTCCCGAATATTGCGAAAGACCCTTGGAAAGGCATTGGCCAGTACAGAAATTACCCCCGCACCTCCGATAGAATAAAAGGGAAGGGTTAGCATATCATCCCCTGAAATCAACAAAAAGTCTTCGTTTACCCCGTGCTGGATCTGCAATGCCTGCTCCAAACTGCCGGCTGCTTCTTTGATCCCGGCAATATTCCTGTGCTGTGACAACCTGATCGTGGTCTGAGGCAATATGTTGGAAGCTGTGCGGCCGGGAACATTGTACAGGATTACCGGAACAGGGCACGCATCGGCGAATGCGGTGAAATGTTGGAAGATTCCTTCCTGTGATGGTTTATTGTAATAGGGGCTGATAGAAAGTACCGCTTCCACATTAGAAAGGTCCAGTGTATCAAATTCTTCTATCAGATCACGTGTATTATTGCCACCGTGGCCAAAGACAACCGGCAGGCCGGCGGGATTGTGATTCTGAACGAAGGAGAGGATCTTCCTGCGGTCGTTAAAGTCAATGGTAGCCGATTCGCCGGTGGTGCCCATGACCACAAGATAATCGACATCTTCACTGACATAATGTATCAGCTTCTCCAGGCCGGAATAATCGACCTGCTCGTCTTCAGTGAACGGAGTGACCAGTGCCACCCCGGTTCCATACAGGGGGTGATTCATATCAGGCCAGAATTTTTGTGTACTTGTACATTTCCTCAATCAGACTGTTATGAGTCGTAAGTTCCGGGGCAACCATTAATTCGCAGACTGGCCGGTTTTCTTCCTCAAAATGACCGACGCGGCATTTCGCTTTACTCAAGGCAAGAATATAACGCATAACCGGCAGGCTTTCAAAATCCACATAGAATAAGTAATCAAATGGTTGTTCGGTAAAGCGAAGGATGTCCTGATTTTTGAACTTTCCCCTCCAGTTCACATCCTTTTCCGTGAAGAAATTAAACCGGAATTCAAAGTTTTGAACATCCTCGGGTAGATAGGAGAGAACTTCTACCTTTTTTCCGTCCTTTTTAAGGTACTTGATGAGTTTTTTTATGGATTCATGCTTTTTCAGGTCTTCGGCTGAGTAAAGTATTCCGAAACTTGCAGCCTGGCCATAACCAACCTGGTTATTGTTTCGCTCCTTTTTTAAGAGTTTGTTTAATCTGTAGTTTAAAAGTTTATTCCTGAACATTCGCCTGGTTTATCATGGACGTGAATTCTTGTTCCGACAAGATCGGGATTCCCAGTTTTTCAGCCTTTTCCCTTTTAGCGGGCCCCATCTTTTCACCCGCTACCAGGTAATTCAGCTTTCCTGAAATTGATGAGACAACTTTTCCTCCATAATTCCGGATCAGATCCTTAAGCTCATCTCTCTCATAATCCTGAAAAACACCTGAAATTACAAAAGTTTTTCCATCCAAAACATCTGAAACCTGCGTATTCTCCACTTCTCCCATTTCCAGGTTAAGTCCGGCCGATTTCAACCTTTCCATTTCCTGTCGGTGCTGGTCGGCTGAAAAGAAGGATCTGACACTCTGAGCGATACGTTCACCAATCTCCGGGACCGATACCAGTTCCTCTTCAGAGGCTGCCATCAGCGAATCAATATTTCTGAAATGCTCGGCCAATTTCGCGGCTACTGTCCGGCCAACATAGCGAATTCCGAGGGCAAACAGGACATTCTCAAAGGGCACTTCCCTGGATTTATTTATTCCGCCGATCAGGTTTTCGGTTCCTTTTTCCTTGAATCCCTCCAGGGACAGGATCTGTTCAAATGTCAGGTCATAGAGATCGGCGGGGGTACGAACAAGTCCCTCATCAAATAGCTGAGCAATGGTTTTTTCTCCCAGAGAATCAATGTCCATCGCTTTTCGCTGGATGAAATGTTCTATCCGTCCCTTAATTTGCGGCGGACAACCATCGGTATTCGGACAGTAATGCTGTGCTTCGCCTTCACGACGGATTAGTTCTGTGCCGCACTCCGGACATTGCGTTATGTAATTTACAGGCTCGCTGTCATCGAGGCGCGAGGTGAGTTCAACGCCGGTTACTTTAGGAATAATATCTCCCCCCTTTTCAACGAAGACCATATCCCCGACACGCAAATCGAGACGGGCAATCTCATTGGCATTGTGCAGGGAAGCTCTTTTTACAGTAGTTCCTGCTAGCAGTACGGGCTCCAGTTCAGCTACCGGGGTGATTGCACCGGTTCTTCCCACCTGGTAAGTAATACTCCTGAGTCGCGTGGCGGCATTTTCCGCTTTATACTTATAAGCAATGGCCCACCGCGGACTTTTCGCCGTAAAGCCAAGCTGTTCCTGCTGGCCGAGATCATTGACCTTGATTACAATTCCATCGGTTTCGAGCGGAAGTTCTTTACGTTTTTCCCGCCATTCCTCAATGTACTGAAGGACTTCCTCCATGGATTCACATAGGCGGTAGGTCGGGGAGATGTGAAAACCCACGGACTCCATCCACTTTATCCCTTCTGCATGCGTGGTGAAGGGAAGATCGTCACCCAGTACTGAATACAGGAAACAATCAAGTTTCCGGCTGGCCACCGTGGCGCTGTCCTGCATTTTCAGTGTCCCGGAAGTTGTATTCCTTGCATTGGCATAGGGCTCTTCACCTATATCTTCCCTTTCCAGGTTCAGTTGCCGGAACACGTCACGCGGCATAAACGCCTCGCCCCGTACTTCAAATACAACAGGGACATCCTCTGCGCTGATCCGTAATGGCAGGGACCGGATTGTCCGGACATTCTCGGTGATATTATCGCCCCGTGTCCCGTCACCGCGGGTTACCCCGCGTACCAGCAGTCCGTTTTCATAGGTCATGCTCAGGGCAACCCCGTCAAACTTCAGCTCGCAGAAATACCGGTATTTGTCCTCACCAAGCGCTTTTTTTACCCGCCCGTCAAAATCCTCCAGGTCTTCCCTGGAGTACGTGTTCCCCAGGGAAAGCATTGGGTAGGTATGATAGACGGTTTCAAAGTTTTTTGTAATGGTGCCACCAACCCGCTGAGAGGGGGAGTCGGGATACTTTAAATCCGGAAAATCATTCTCCAGCGAAATCAGCTTCTCCAGTAACTGGTCAAATTCATAGTCCGATATTTCCGACCGGTTCTGCTGGTAGTATTGCTCGTTGTAATAATTGATCTTTTCCGAGAGCGCGAGTATCTCTTTTTTAGCCTGCTCAGCATTCATGTTTATCGCGTAGGGTCAGTGAACGGAATTATTTCCACAGTATTGTCATAAACATTGTTTGAACGGTCAGTATCGGCCATTCTGCCGGTCGGGTCAATCTCAATGCGGGCAATTTCTGACAGCGGCCGGCTGATCCGCAAGCCGTATGTCGGATAGGTCCATGGCCACGCAGGCATATTAACACGTGAGGCCTCTTCATTCTCCACCGGTTTTTCGCCGCGCATTATCCTGAGTGGCATGTAGTATATTTCCGTGGTGCCATCGTTGTATTCCACATACAGATCTATCGGCATCATCATTTCCCCGATCCGCTGGAGCTGTACGAACGTCTCTTCCCCGGCGGAGCGAACATATTCTATGGCGTAATCAACCTGGTCCGTGGTATACACAAAATTTGTAAGATACCAGTCCAGTTCGATACCGGAAACTTTTTCCATCTCCCGAATCACGTCGACATCTGTTGGGTGGCGGAATTTCCATTTATTGTAATACTGCCTGAGGCCTTTCATCATATTCTCCTCTCCAATCACATACCCAAGCTGCGCCAGGAAAACCGCTCCCTTGGAGTAGGCATTGATGCCATACGACCGGTTGGAATGATACATATCTGAATGTGTCGTCAAAGGCTCTTCATCTCCGCTGTTGGCCATAAAATAATACCCGCGGTACGAACCACTGTGTGGAAATGCATCACTCTCCGGCTGGAATAAATGCTGCATAGTGATGCTCGATGCAAACGAGGTGAATCCTTCATCCATCCAGGGGTAAAGACTTTCATTAGTAGCCAGCACACCCTGGTACCAGCTGTGGAACATTTCGTGAACCGCCACGCCCACCAGGCTCCGGAGATTCCGGTTGCCGGTGATCAGGGTGGCCATCGGGTACTCCATACCTCCATCACCTCCCTGAACGAACGCATAGGATTCATAAGGATATTCCCCGAACGTTTTGTTCATAAACGGAACGGCCTGTACCATGTAATCCTGTAGCTGGGCCCAGGCTTCCTGGTTTTCGTCGTTTTTCTGATAAAAAAACCGCAGCAGGGGGCCTCCCGGAACCTGCGCCGTTTCATGGGTGTAATCAGGATCTGCCGCCCACATAAAGTCATGTACATTTTCGGCTACAAAATGCCAGGTAATCGGATCGCTTCCGTGCTCCACCGTTTTGCCTTCGTCCTGGTATCCATGGCCAATTTTATTGGCATTCTGTAGAATACCCGTTCCGCCGATCGTGTAGGTAGGATCAATGGTGATCTTCACGTCAAAATCGCCCCATATTCCGTGAAATTCGCGTCCGATGTATGGGTTGGCATGCCAGCCCCGGTAGTCGTATTCGGCCATTTTAGGATACCACTGCGACATGGAATATTCTATTCCTTCGGCATTATCCCGGCCTGAGCGTCTGATCTGCAACGGAACCTGTGACTCAAACGTCATGGAGAATTCTGATTTTTCTCCCGGGAGAATAGGCTCGTTCAGCCATACTTCCAGGATGGTCCCGGATATTTTGTGACTTACTTCCTTGCCGTCCTGTTCGAGGGTGAGAATGTGATGATATCCGATTTCCTCCGGAGTCAGCTTTGATATCCTGTCTCCTACACGCCGGTCAGGATCCTCAATTGTAAGGGAACGAACGTCCATCATACTGCCCGGCTGGAATGCATTAAAATAAAGGTGATAGAATACACGGTCCAGCGTGTCCGGAGAATTATTGTAGTAGGTAAGTTTCTGTTCGCCGGTAAATCGGTTTGTGGAAACATCCATTTCAATTTCCATTTCGTATTCTGCCCGCTGTTGCCAGTAGGTTTCACCATCCTGGGCTTGTAAATCCAGTAATGCGCCTGCCATCAGGCATATGATCATTATTCTTTTCTTCATAGATTTCAAAATTAAAATTTCCCTGTTCTATTCTTCCAGGTCGTTTAGGGTTTTTTCCAAATTGTTTTCTGTATCACGAAGCTTTTTCCTGCATTGTTTTATCAGTTCGGCCGCCCGCTTTACCATGGCAGACAGCTCATCTATATCCAGTTCGCCGCATTCTATGCGCTCCAGGATATGTTCAACCTCCTCTACGGATTTTCGGTAATCAAACGCTTCTTCTTCACTCATTGGTCTTTGATTGTTTTACTGTGCTTATAATTAATCCGGCGGCTGACTGGGTTTCTAGGATATCTCCCGTTTCCGGCAGCTTACCTTTTAACACTTTGCCATTAACACGCGTAATGGTATATCCCCTCTGCAGAATACCCGCCGGATCGAGAAACCTGACAGAGTTTTCGGCCATCAGTAATTTTTCATTTTCCCGGTTGAGTCGTTGCCGGATGATACTTCCAAACTGCTGAATCCGCCGGTCAAGGTTTCGGTCTGCCTGGGAGATTTGCCGGCGAACGAGGTTGCCCAGCCGGTAGCCCCTGGCCTGCCATACTTGTGATTCGCGTGATAACCTGTTTTGAACAGACCGGTTTATGACAGCAGCTCCCGTCATGAGGCGCTCTTCGAACGATCGGAGTCCGCCAATCAAAAATTCTGCAACCGCCGTAGGAGTTTTCATCCGGGTTTGTGCCACCAGGTCCAGTATGGTCTCGTCACGTTCATGCCCGATTCCCGTTACCACAGGTAGCGGAAACTGGGCCACATGCGCGGCAAGTTCGTAATTGTCAAAGCAATCAAGGTCTATCTGTGACCCACCGCCACGGATGATTGCCACCAGGTCATAATCTTCCATTTGATCATGTATCCTGTGAAGGGAAGCTATTATTGATGCTTCAGCATCATTGCCCTGCATGACTGCTTTAAACAACCTGGTCCTGAAAGTATATCCGAATGGATTATTCTCCAGCTGATCAGAAAAATCACCATACCCGGCAGCCGTAGGCGAACTTATCACGGCGATCCGTTGCGGGACAAGGGGCAAGTCCAGTGATTTGTTCATTCCGAAAATCCCTTCCCGGGTAAGCTGGTCAATGATTTCCTGCCGCCTGCGTGCCCGCTCACCCAGGGTATAATTAGGATCAATGTCCCGAATGTTCAGACTGAGCCCGTAAATCTCATGAAAGGACACATTTACCTGGCACAGTACGCTGATTCCGCTGCGCAAGGGTTCGCCTGTAATGGTCCTGAAATGGGCTGAAATTCCGCGATAGCTGTATGCCCAGATATTTGCCCGGGTTTTTGCGATCACCTTATCATCCGCCTTTTCGACCAGGCTGAGGTAACAATGGCCATTTTGCGCCTCCCGAAGTTCGCCAATTTCTGCTACGACCCAGTAGGCCGGCTCAAGGTTTCCGTCGAGGGTATCCCTGATTAGTCGGTTCAGTTCAAAGAGGCTCAGATGATCCATAGAATGTGATCAAAAATATTCAATCTCACGCTCTTCTTACAGTGAGATCAAAAGAATTACAGGAATGGTGAGGACAATTCTAGTCTATATCCCGGATTGTTTCAAGAAGTCCGGCGGTTTCTCCCTTTGGGCGAACGATCAGCAGGGGAAATTCCATCCGGGAGCCTACCAGTTTTTCAGCCATACTGCCCAGGAGGAGGGAGGCCGCGGCACTTCGCCCTTTAGCGCCAATGACGATGCCGTCCGGCTTGATATCGTTGGCCAGGTCATAAATGTCACTGGCCAGGTTGTCATTGACGTCAAGTGAAAATACCTTGTTCATTTCTATCCCGTGGGTATCGATCCGTGCCAGGAATTTATCCAGGTCCTTTTCTGCATTGCGGCGCATGATCTCTGCGAAATCCTCGTAACTCTTACCTGTATAATGATATCCGGCCGGAACACTGTACACATTCTGAACATAGATTTCAACATCACGGTCCCTTTTCCTCGCCAGATCTGCGACCGTTTCGAGAGCAAGTTTGGAGTACTTGGAAAAATCAATGGGGACCAGGATACGGGATACTTCCGGTTTGGCCCCTTCAGGGATAATGAGCAGGTTACATGACGCCCGTCGTGCCAGGCGCTGCGCCAGGACACCGGTTCCGGGAATATCCTGTTTCTGCCCGATGATAATCAAGTCAGTTTCACCCTTTATTGCCAGCTCAAGGAGTGTGGCAACACTTCCGGAGCGGACCACATACTCTTTTTTAACTTCACCGGGTCCGTCAAAAAATTCTGCCACTTTGGCCTTGATCTTATCTTTCCTTTCACGGATCGCATGATTAAGCAAATCAGGGAATTCCTTTTTGACGTCTGCAGGCACCTGTTGTTCCCTGATCATATTCAGAAACTGTACCTTTTCCACTGTACCCCGGCGGGCTATAAAGCCTGCAAATTTTATCAGGGTATCATCCATCTCAGACATGTCAAGTCCGACGAGTACGTGTTTAATAGGGTGCAGTTTCATATTCCGGCGCTGATTTTATAAGTGCAAAAATAAGTTTTCTAAGGTATATACCTATATCTTCTCAGACCAAAATATACCGAAATATTCACCGAAATCAGGAATTTTCGGCGATCAGATCAGCAATCAATTCAATCTGCTCCTTGCTGTGTGTAGGAAAATTAGCTATTCGGATGTGATGTTGTTTATGGGCACCGTATCCTTTGCCGATCACAAATCCGCTTTTTTCCAGCTTCGACAGCACCTGTTCATTTGTGCCCTCTTCCATGGCACCGACTATTACCGTCCTGGACCGGTGTTTCGGCTCTTTAATAAAAGGGGTCATGGTTTTACTCGCCTCAAGCGCCTGATACAGCACAGCAGACTTATAGGTTGTTTCCCGGCGAATCTGCAGTATTCCTTTGGTATTCATGTCCTCAGCCACCTTTCCGAGAAGGTAAATGTCCAGAACATTCGGCGTTTCGGGGGTCTGGAAAACGGTCGCTTTTTTGAGGTAGGAGGAAACGGAATGATAACTTCCGGTTGAAATTCCATCTTTCTCAAGCGTTGCCGCTTTTTCAATACATTTCCCGTTCAGCATCCACACACCGAGTCCGGCCGGCAAGCCGAAACACTTCTGCACGGAAAAATAGGCCATATCGATCTTGCTGAAATCCAGCTCCGCGTCCGGTGCGGAGCTTACCACATCGACGGAGATCAGCTTATCCGGAAATGCCTCCCGGATCCGGTAAATATCCTCAAACGGCTGCATGGCGCCTGTACTTGTTTCATTGTGCGTGAAACAGATCATTTCCGTGGTTTCCGGGATTAGCAGTTTATCTACATCCACAACCCCACCGTCTGCCACCTCAGCCGAGAGGGCATTTTTTCCGAGCTCTACGGAGATGTCCCGGTAGCGCCTTGAGAATGCACCGTTTACCAGGTGAAAGGATTCATAGCGAACCAGATTCTGGAGTGAGCGCTCCCATACCTCCGTTGCCGAGGAAGTGAAAAAGAGCTGGTAATTATCCGGGAGGTTTAACAGTTCGCGTAATTGCGTGCTCGTATGTTTATAAATATCCTGGAAGGCACTGCTGCGGTGCGAAATGCTTCCAATCTTTTTTCTGATCGCGGTTTTCAGGTGGGCTTCGGCTGTAAAATATAATTCCGACGGTCCCGGGGTCATGAAGAACTTATTCATGGATCAAAAATAGGTAACGAATTTTATATGATGGTAACATTGAAGCGGTTAATGGTAGTGAAGGGTTAATCTTTCCGTTACGACTTGGTAAAGTGGCTCTTATATATTTGTCATGTATGGTTTAGAGAAGATGCCCCGGCACTTGACGAACGGATAAATCCCGGGGTATCTTTCATTTTTCGCCACTGCTATGAAACAAAAAAAACGCGCCGTAGATGTTACTATCATTTCAGATGTCCATCTCGGTACCTACGGGTGTCAGGCGATTGAGCTACTGCGTTATCTCAAAAGCATCGACCCCAAGCTGATTGTCCTGAACGGTGATATTATCGATGTCTGGCAATTCTCCAAGCGCTACTGGCCATCTTCCCACATGCTGATCATTAAACACATTACCTCCCTGATGAGTAAGGGGACCGAGGTGATTTATGTGCCTGGTAATCATGATGAGATGCTGCGAAAATTTGCCGGTTTCAGGCTGGGGAATTTCCGTATAGAAAATAAAACTGTTCTCCGGCTAAACGGTACCCGGACCTGGGTGTTTCACGGGGATGTTTTTGATGTGACTATGAAGCATTCCAAATGGCTGGCCAGACTGGGAGCCATCGGGTACGATACCCTCATTCTGCTGAATACTTTTGTAAACTTTGTAATGAGGAAAATGGGCAGGGGTAAAATTTCATTATCCAGGAGGATCAAAGACAATGTCAAATCGGCCATTAAGTTCATTGATGACTTTGAGAAGACCGCTTCCGAAATTGCGATAGACAACGAATATGATTACGTGGCATGCGGCCACATTCACAAACCACAGATACGCCAGGTCACCAATCACAAAGGCCGGGTCACCTATTTAAATTCAGGTGACTGGGTGGAAAACCTGACTGCTCTCGAGTACGTTGGCGGCCATTGGCAACTTTATCACTACCATGAAGATAAACTGGCACAAGAGACAGACGTGCCTGACCGTGTTCGCAAGGAACTGAACAACCAGGATATATTCCGGGATCTTATTAACGAATTTATTCTTGATACACCATGAAAGTCCTCTATGCCATCCAGGGAACAGGTAACGGACATGTCAGCCGCGCTCGGGAGATAGCCCCGGTGCTGGAAAATTACTGCGAGGTGGATTATCTCCTTAGTGGCAGCCAGGCAGACCTGGAGCTGCCGTTTCCGGTAAGGTACAAAACCCGTGGAATGAGCCTTTACTTTGGCAAAAAAGGAGGAGTAGACCTGATGCGAACGTATACCCGGAATCGTTTACCGGAATTACTGCGTCAGATACGGGAGCTTCCGGTAGAAAAATATGACCTGGTTATCAATGACTTTGAACCGGTAAGTGCCTGGGCTGCAAGGAAAAGGGGGGTGCCGTGTGTCTCCCTGAGCCATCAGTGTGCCCTGATCCAGCCTGAATGTCCCATGCCGGAGCGAATTGATCCGCTGGGTATGATGATCCTTCAGCATTATGCTCCTGCTGCGGAGACACACGGATTTCATTTCAGTTCTTTTGGCGAGAATATTTACACCCCGGTAATCAGGCGTGACCTGCGGGATGCCTCCCCGGCCAATTACGGACATTACACGGTATATCTGCCCGCTTATGACGAACACCGGCTGGTGGAGGTGCTGGGAAGGATTGCCCATGTTAAATGGGAAGTTTTCTCAAGGCACATTCGACGGACGACAAGGACCGGTAACGTGACCATTTTTCCTGTTCATGATAAAAGGTTTGCGCAAAGCATGCTGACCTGTGCCGGAGTGCTGTGCGGGGCTGGATTCGAGACACCATCTGAAGCACTTTACCTGGGTAAGAAACTGATGGTCATACCTATGAAGAACCAGTTTGAGCAACAATGCAATGCCGAAGCATTGCGATTCCTGGGAGTTCCCGTGCTTAAGTCACTGAAAAAGAAACATGCCATGAAGATCTTCAGATGGGTGGAGGAAGGTGTGGCCGAGCGGTATGATTATCCGGACCAGACGCCGGAGATCATTGAAAAGATTTTACTAAAGAAAAATTCTCCAGCATATGTCCGAGCGTCATAAAATCCTCATTGTCGACGATGACAAAGATATCCTCGAATTGCTGAAATATAACCTTGAACGTGAAGGGTACGAGGTGTTTGTTGAGAAAAACAGTTTGAAAACGCTTAAACGGGCGCTCAGTCTCATTCCGGACCTGATCATCCTCGATATCATGATGCCCGAACTGAACGGACTCCAGGTATGCGACCTTCTGCGAAAGGAGCCTGCGTTCAGGGATACATATATATTCTTTCTGACTGCCAAATCACAAAAGTTCCTTCGTTCGCAGGCCTTTGAAATAGGCGGGGACGACTACATTGAGAAAATCACCGGCCTGCGTGCCCTGTCACACAAGGTGAGTGCCGTGCTGGACAAGGACCTGATCATCCGTAAGAGCGTCCGTCAACTTCGCGTGAATGCCCTCAGCCTTGAACGTGACAGGCAGCTCGCGGTGTACCGGGGTCGTGAAATACCTCTTTCACGATATGAATTTGAGCTGTTGTTCTTCTTTGCCCAGAATCCGCGCAAGGAGATAAGCCGTGACAATCTGTTGCATAACATCTGGGGGTCCGATGTTTATATGTTTGCCAAATCCGTGGATATTTACATTCAGAATGTGTGCAGTAAACTGGGTGAGCCATTAATTCACCCGGTCAAGGGTGACCGTTTTCGACTCGATTCCTGCTGACCTGGGTTTAACCGGCCTGTGGTGGTGTACTGCTTTTATCTAGGTGACGGTAGCATTTAAGCATCCCGGCCAGTGAGTCTTCATGATGGATTTGCTTAAGGTCAAGAAGCCAGGAGGCGCCTTCGGAGACCGGGACATCCGGGATGCCATTCTCCCGTAGAAAGTGAAGACATTTCATCAGCCGGAAGCCATCGAACCAGTTGTGTAATTGTTTTCTGTAAGTCTTTTCACTGGCTGAGTTACTTCTGATGCGGTCAAGATCCTGAATAAGACCATCCGTAAAAAAACCGGTGAGTATACCGGGCAGACTCAGCCGGCCTGTTTCATAGAAGGTAATCATGTCGGCATACACCTTCCTGAGCGTCAAAATCGCTTCAGGTGCATACGTCAGTCGCTCATGGCCGTCGGACAAGCGGTCGCTAACCGCTTTCCCTGTGCCAAAGGGAACGCGGTCGGATGGGCGCGGGGACGGAAAGACGGTAGTTCCGTTAATTTCGGCGAACCCATGCGGCATAACCTTCTGAAGAAAATAAAAGTCTTCGCCCGCCTTGCGCGTGTTCATTCCACCGGTTGCCTGGTACGTCCGGTTCCTGACGACCATGGCGGATCCAACGGTCTGATGCGCATAAACAGCACCTGCATATCGCTGGGCGTGGACATAATAGCGAAGGTGCAGTTCGTATTCCATGATTGCCCGGCACAAAAGTGCATCTGAATCATCCGGGCACCTGTGTTCGTAGGAGATGGCGCCCCCTTCGTTCGGGTCATGTTTTAAGAATTGTTCAAGTGCAAGAAGGTAATTGTCTGCCACTTCACAATCTGCGTCCAGTCCGACAATCAGCGCCCGCTCCTGTCCGTAAGCGGATAAACGCCAGGCGGCTTCGTCCATCAGGATCTTCCTGGCGAGACCTACCCCGGCCTTTTTATCCGGCAGTGCTTTTTGACGTACATAAAATTTCAGATGGCCAAGGTTGAAATTGTCCGGGAGAATGCAAGCTGGCAGGGGAGACTCGGAAGCAGGGTGATTATCAAGTACCAATACTTCGGTCAGGCAGGAGGGTGGCTGACAGCTTCTCAGGCTGACAAGGGTTTTCATCAAATCCGGTTCACGGTACGCCGGGATAGTAATAATTATCCGGGTATCCGGATCGGGCGGAATGTCGAGGATCCGTTCCGGGTAGGCATAGCGCGAAAAATAGGACATCAGGGGGCCAGCCGGCGGATCACCCATTCTTCATTCTCCAGCACATAAACAATGCGATCGTGCAGGCGGCTTGGCCGTCCCTGCCAGAATTCAACCAAAAACGGGGTGACCTTATACCCTCCCCATTGTTCCGGTCTGGGCAACTTGTCCAGTCCTTTGAATTTCTCCTCGATGGCCTTCTTTCGTTCTTCCAGGATTTTTCTGCTGCTGATCGGGGTGCTCTGGGGAGAAACCCAGGCTCCGATCTGGCTTTCGCGCGGACGGCTTTGAAAATATTCCGTACTTGTTTCTTTGCTGACCCGGCTCACAGATCCCTGGATTCTGACCTGCCGTTCCAGTTCAGGCCAGAAGAACGTAAGCGCCGCTACGGGTTGATTATGAAGGTCCTGGCCTTTATCACTTGCATAATTGGTGTAAAAGATAAAACCGGTTTTATCAATTCCTTTCAGCAAAACTACCCGGCAGGAAGGAATGCCCTGGCTGTTTACGGTGGCAACACTCATGGCATTCGGTTCGGGGAGCCGGGAATTCACTGCCTCGTCAAACCAGTGTTTGAACTGAACCAGGGGGTTCGTATCTACACTGGAGATGTCCAGTGTGTGCTTGGAATACTCATTCCGGAGTTCACTGATATCTTTGTTCATGGTTACTGACTGTTTACCTGGCCTGAGCAAATATAGACACTAAAATTTTCCTTTTCGTACCCTTCTCCGTAAGATTGAGTATGAAGTTAAGTCTTGAATTGGAAGCTGACAGTCCGGCCGAATGGGTGGAAGCCGTAATGACTGATTTTGATTCGTTCCTGCAGGATCATGCCGATTGCGAACGCAAAGCCTCTGCCATGGCGATGAGTTTTGTCGCCAAGTATCCGGACAGGGTGGAGATCATTCCTGAACTGATTGAGACAGGTGTGGAAGAACTTGAACACTTTCAATCCGTTTATAAACTTATGGAGGCACGCGGAGTCAGGCTGGCGCCTGAGATGAGGCAGGACGTTTATGTCAAAAAGTTGTTACAGGGATGCCGTAGCGGCCGTGAGGAACGTTTTATGGACCGGTTGCTTCTTGCCTCGGTGATAGAATGCCGCGGAGCAGAGCGGTTCAGGCTTATTTATGAAGCACTGCCGGAGGGCGACGTCCGCCAGTTTTATCACAATTTGTGGGCATCCGAAGCTAAGCACGGACATATTTTTGTTAAAATGGCATTAGTTTATTTTGATGAAAATGATGTTTATAGTAGGTTGAGAGAGTTGAACAGTATGGAAGGGGAAGTTTTATTACAGTTGCCCATCAGGGCAGCGCTACATTAATGGAGTATGGAATATTTTAAATTCAACAACCAGCAGTCACCGGAAAAGGGGAGCTTGTTGATATCAGAGCCATTTTTGCCGGATCCGAATTTTGAGCGGACTGTTGTTTTGATGTGTGAACATAATGAAGAAGGTGCTTTTGGATTTGTCCTCAACAAACCGTCGGAAGTGATGCTTCATGAACTGCTGGAAGACTTTAGTATTTATGACCAGCGGGTGTATGTTGGCGGACCTGTTCAGCATGATACCCTGCATTTTGTCCACCGTTCCCGGGAAGTTTCCGGAGGTACTGAATTAACACCCGGGTTATTCTGGGGAGGTAATTTTGAAGAGGTGCAGTCACTGCTGGGAAGTGGTCAGCTTGAAAGCAATGATATTCGCTTTTTTGTAGGTTATTCCGGCTGGGGGACAGGTCAGCTTGAAAAGGAACTGGATATGGACAGCTGGATCGTTACGCCCCCGGCTGCGTCCGAAATAATCTTTGAGAATTCGCCGGATGAATTGTGGAAAGTTGTTTTAAATCAACTGGGAGGGCGATTTCAGGTCTATTCAAATTATCCGACGGACCCAAGACTAAATTGAATGAATTTAGTTATTTTTACGTATAGGGGTGTAATACACTATAATGAATAAGGAGAAAGAAAGTAAGGAACAGATAACCTCCGGAAAAGAAGAAAAATCCTCCGGTGAAGTAAATACGTCTTCAGAAAAGGAGGAGGACAAGCCGGTTCGCGACGCCGAAATGCCGTCGAACGGGAAATCTGTTGCGGAAAATTCTCCAGTGCCTGACAGTGAAAAGAAGGAAACTGATAAGGAGGAAATCGGAGACGAGCCAGGAAAAGAGGATGCGACTGTTGGAGGGAAAGAGGAAGTAGAAGCAAAGGAGGAAGTAGAGGCAAAGGAGGACGTAGAGGCAAAGGAGGACGTAGAGGCAAAGGAGGACGTAGAGGCAAAGGAAGGGTCATCAGAGACAGAGGCAGTTGAAAGTGAAAAAGGTGAAGGGGTTGAAGAAGCAGGCGAAGCCGAAGCTTCTGCTGATGTTGGTTCGGAAGTTGCCGAACCGCCTGTCAGTGAATCAGCCGAAGAAAAACCCGCCAGCAAGCGAGATAAGCAGGAAGAGGAGAAGGTAAGCGCCGGTAAAGATTCCGATGATGAAGCAGAAGAGGCAGATAAGCCCAAGAACAAAGACAAGAAACTTGACAGCGAAGAAGACCTCAGTGAGAAGGATGATGAAGAACATGAAGACGAGGATGAAGAAGTAGATTACAGCGAACTTTCCAAAGAAGAACTGGTCGAAGCTATTAAGCGCCTGTCTCATGACGAGCAGGTAATCAAAGCAGAAAAGGAAGCGCGCGAAGTTAAGAGCGCTTTTGATGAATTCCGGGAAAAAGAACGCCAGGAAGCGCTTGATAAATTTGTGGCTGAAGGAGGAGAGGAAGGTGATTTTGCCTATCGGCCCGACGAGCTTACCCTTCGGTTTGATGCCAACTACCAGCTGATCCGTGATCGCAAATCGAATTTCGTAAAGAATAAAGAGCAGCAGAAAGAGGCCAACCTGAAAAGAAAGGAAGAAATTCTGGAGAAGTTGCGCGAATTTGTGGATTCTGAGGAAACGAATATCAGTTTTGAGACTTTCAAGACACTTCAGGAAGACTGGAAGACCATCGGACCAGTACCAGGTGCTATCGCCCGCTCACTTTGGGCCAATTATAATGCGCTGGTCGACCGTTTTTATGACAAGAGAAGTATTTATTTCGAGCTTAAGGAACTGGACAGGAAAAAGAACCTGGAGTCGAAGCTTGAATTATGCAAACGTGCGGAAGCGCTGGCGGATGTTACGAATATCAACGATGCGATCAAGGAACTCAATGAATTGCATCATGAATTTAAGCATATCGGGCCGGTTCCCAAGGATGAACAGGAACCTTTATGGCAACGATTCAAAGGTGCATCCGATGCTGTTTATGAAAGAAGAAAAGTATTTGTTGAGAAGCTTAAAGGCGAACTGGATAATAACCTGAAAGTAAAGCTTGAGCTCGCGGAAGAAGTAAAGGCATATGCTGAATTTGACAGTGACCGGATCAAGGAGTGGAATGAAAAGACCAAGGAGCTGCTGGCCATTCAGAAGAAATGGGAGAATACGGGCGGACTTCCCAGGGCACGGGCCAAGGAGGTAAACCGGACGTTCTGGTCTTCATTCAAGCAATTCTTCTCCAACAAGAATCATTTCTTCAAAAAACTGGATGCAGAGAGGGAGCAAAACCTCGAGAAGAAAAAAGTGATGGTGGAAAAAGCCCGGAAGTTGCAGGAGAGCGATGACTGGCATGCCACCGCGGAGGCGCTGAAGGGGCTGCAGCGCGAATGGAAAGAAGTAGGGCCTGTTCCTGGAAAATTCAGGGAGTCCATCTATAAGGAGTTTAAAAGTGCCTGTGATAAATTTTTTGACAGGAAACGGGCCAATCAGGATGACGCGTCCAGGGAATACGTGGAGAATTACAATAAGAAAGTGGCCATTTGTGAAAAAATTGACAAACTGGCCAAAGGAGATAAGAATAACCTGGACGAGTTTAAGAGCTTACAGGAAGATTACAACGAAACCGGTTTTGTTCCCAGGAATAAAATCTCTGAAATCCGTAATCGCTATTCCGACGTGGTGAATAAATATGTGAAGGCCCTGGAAGGGTTAAGCGACGAGGAAAAGCAGCGCATCAAGATTGAGAATCAGGTAAGTGATATCCTGCACAGTCCGAATGCTGATCAGAAGCTCTACCGAAAGGAACAGTCACTTCGTAAACAAATCAGCAGCATTGAAAATGATATAGCCCTCTGGAAAAATAATATGGAGTTTTTTGCCGATAGCAAGAAGGCGGATAAGCTTAAAGATGATTTTCAGAGCAAGATAGACAATGCCAGTGATGAACTTAAGCAGCTCAAGCAGCAACTTCGCATAATCAGGACCGCCTGAGATACATAACTCAACAATTCCGGATCATGGTAATTCAACGATGATCCTCAGCAATAACTTTCTGAAATGAGCTTTCTCACCGCCGAATGGAAAAACCTTGCCATGGCAAATTATGCCGTAGATCCGGATATTCTGGAAAGTTACGTTCCGGCCGGAACGGAATTGGATTTCTGGAATGATCGATGTTATGTGAGTCTGGTCGGTTTTATGTTCCTGAATACTCGGCTGCGTGGTATCCGCATACCTTATCATGTAAATTTTGAAGAGGTAAATCTTCGGTTTTATGTGAAGCGAAGGGAAGATGGAGAATGGAAAAGGGGGGTTGTATTCATTAAGGAAATAGTTCCGCGTCCGGCGCTGAGCTGGGTGGCGAACACATTTTATAAGGAGAATTATGAAACCCTGGCCATGGACCATTCCTGGGAGGAGAATGATGATTTGTCGGTACGTTATCGATGGAAGAAATCCGGGAAATGGAATCAACTCTCAGTGAAGGCAGCTAAATCTCATCAATATCCTAAAACAGGTTCCGAGGCGGAATTTATTACGGAACATTATTGGGGGTACGCGCGCATAAACGACCGATCCTCGAACGAATATGAGGTGACTCATCCGACGTGGAGACTTCATGAGGTTCGGCAAGCTACGATAGAAGTGGATTTTGGATTGATATACGGAAATGAATTTGCCTCCCTCAATGATGTAAGGCCATTGTCTGTAATGCTGGCTGAGGGATCCGGCATTACAGTGGAGCCCGGGAAGGTTATTTCAGTAAATAAGCCTGACACCGTTTGACGGATTTTCGTATATTATGTGAAATTTTCCGGGAGCCTGCTTTCGGTTCAACATGCGTCACCTGTTGTTCACCATCTTTCTGATTATCCTGCTACATCCGGCTGCCATGGCACAGGATTCAGACAGTGTACGCCTTCGCTGGCAGGATGAAAACCTTGCCGATTCCGTTCGGTTCGAAGCAGGCTTAACGCTTTTCCGCATGCAATTCAGAACTGATCTTACCGCTGCTCGCGCAACCGGTTCGGCCCTGGTTGAATTTTCTGAAAACCGCAACAATACTGAATGGGAAGCTATTGCCCACCGGTATCTTGGCAACAGTTATGCGATCCAGGGCGATTATGTGGAAGCCCTGGAAAGATATCAGCTAAGTCAGGAATTATCCAGTGATAAGCGGATGGCAGCTACCAATCTCAGTAATATCGGAACGGTTTACTATGAAATGGGTAATTACCCACTCGCCATTGAAAACCTCCTGGAGGGCCTGCATCTGTCAGAGGAGCTGGATGACAAGGCAGGAATATCACGTGTTACCAATAACCTCGGGAATGTATACCTGAGACAAAAAAACAATGAAAAGGCCCTGGAGTATTATTCGTACAGTGTTCAGATTAAAGAAGAACTTGGCGATGCTGACGGAATGGCGAACGGGTTCAACAATATAGGTCTCGTTCATGAAAATTTGAAGCAATACGATTTAGCGATCGAGAATTTATTAAAAAGCGCCAGGCTTGGAGAGGAAAATGGCAACCTGATGGCTATGTCAAGGGCGAATGGGAACCTGGGCAGTATTTACACCCAGATGGGGAGGTATGAAGAAGCCCTGAACTACCTGAATGGCACTATTGAGGTGAAGAGGGATATAGACGACCGTGACGGGCTAAGTCATGCCCTGCTTTACCGGGGACAAACGTACCTTGCCCTGGGGCAATCAGCCAGAGCAATATCTGATTGCAGCAGTAGTCTTGAACTCTCAGCCTCCATGAAAGCATCCGGGCTGGAAAGGGATGCTTGCGAATGTCTGAGTCAGGCGTATGAGAAACAGGGAAACTTTCGTCAGGCACTTGATTATCAGCGCAGGTCTGCGGTGCTGAGAGATTCATTGTTCAGCCGGGAAAAAACCGAAGAAATTACCCGGCAGGAGATGCTGTATGCGTTTGAAAAACAACAACTCGCCGACAGCATCGCTTTTCACAAGGAGAAAGCGGAGCAGGAACTGAGCTTTATGGCAGACCTTAACCGGCAGCGAAACATGTTTAGCATGATCGTTATCGGCGGACTCGGCCTGCTCATTATCGGGGCGGTGTACTGGCGATCACGTCAGAAGTCCAGGAAGCTTGAAAATGAGCGGGCGGTAAATGCACGCCTGAAGCAGGTGGATCAGCTAAAAGACCAGTTCCTTGCGAATACATCGCACGAATTGCGTACACCCCTGAATGGTATTATAGGTATTACCGAATCACTCAGGGATGGGGTTGCGGGAAAGATGTCAGGAAAAGCTGTGGAAAACCTGGAAATGATTTCCAATGCCGGCAAGCGCTTGTCCTACCTGATCAATGACCTTCTTGACTTTTCAAAGCTCAAAAACAGGGACCTGGTTCTGTCCAGAACACCCGTTGATCTTCATGCGTTGACCGATGTGGTGTTACGCTTCTCCGAATCGCTAGCCAGGAACAAACCGGTAAAGCTGGTAAACAGCATACCTCCGGACCTGCCACTGGCGGATGCCGATGAAAACAGGCTGCAACAGATTATGTACAACCTGGTTGGTAATGCAATAAAATTCACCAGGGAGGGAAAAGTGGAAATCCGAGCCGAAGAGCAGGACGGAATGATCCATGTTAAGGTATCAGACACCGGTATTGGAATTCCGTCTGAAAATCAGGAAAGGATTTTTGAATCTTTCGAGCAGGGTGACGGTTCAACCATTCGTGAATTCGGTGGGACCGGTCTCGGGCTTTCTGTAAGCCGGCAACTGGTTGAATTACACGGCGGCAAGATCTCGGTGAAATCCGAGACAGGCAAAGGGTCGGACTTTACTTTCACCATTCCGGTCAGTACGGCTAAACATCTTCCCGTGGACAGGCAAGATCGCTACGAAGGCGCTGTTCAGAAGATTCAGGCGGATACGGAAGAGTCAGATGACCTGGAGAATGTATCGGTCAGGGATATTCATATCCTGGTGGTGGACGATGAGCCTGTTAACCGCCGTGTTTTACAAAATCATTTGTCAGTCGCAGGTTATCAGGTTACCGAAGTAGGTCACGGGGAAGATGCCCTGAAATTAATCGAAGGAGGGCAAAAATTTGACCTGGTGCTTCTGGATGTGATGATGCCCGGGATGTCCGGGTATGAGGTCTGCAGTCAAATCAGGAAAAAATACCTGGCCAGTGAACTGCCTGTTGTGCTTTTGACTGCCCGCAACCGGGTAAGTGACCTGGTCACGGGATTTAATGCGGGGGCGAATGATTACCTCACCAAACCATTCTCCAAGAATGAATTACTCAGCAGGATAAAGACCCATTTAAACCTTTATGGTATACATAAGGCCACAAGCAGGTTTGTGCCATCCGAGTTTATCAGGTCAGTAGGAAGGGAGGAAATAACGGAGGTATTACTGGGGGATCACGTAGAGAAAGAAGTAACGGTTCTTTTCAGCGATATTCGTGAATATACCCGCCTGGCAGAAGGCATGACACCTGAGGAAAATTTTAAATTCGTCAATTCCTATGTGGGCCGGATGGGCCCCGTCATTCATGAAAATCGGGGATTTGTTAATCAATACCTGGGTGACGGGATCATGGCATTGTTTCCTGATCATCCGGAGGATGCTCTCAGGTCTGCAATTGCGATGCAGCAAAATGTACAGGAATATAACCGGTTCAGGGAAGAAGACGGGCGCGATCCGATTAGCATCGGTATTGGCTTGCATACAGGTTCACTGATCATGGGAATTATCGGGGATGTGTACCGTAATGATACCGCTATTATTGCTGATACTGTGAATACTTCCTCCAGGATGGAAGGGTTGTCTAAACACTTCGGAGCTCAGATCATTCTCAGTGAAGAGTCATTGAACTATATTAACGAACCGGAACAGTTCGGACTGCGATACCTTGGGAAGGTACAGGTCAAGGGTAAGGAGAAGCCGCTTGGGATTTATGAGTGTTTTGACGGCGAACCAGCTGAGAGTATCACGCTGAAGAAGAAAACACTAAAAAATTTCAATAAGGGCATACAGCATTTTATTCATTACGAATTTCCCAAGGCCAGTGCGGCTTTTGATCATGTTCTTTCCATTGACCCGGAAGACGAGGTGGCCAGGTATTTTATGTCCAAGGCAGCCGAATATACCCTGGCCGGAATCCCGAAAGACAAGGGTTTTGTGACGATCATGCATGAAAAATAGCCCCGGCTGTCTGATGCATGTATGATTCACGGCGTTTTTCCAACCTTTTTTCCTGCTCCCTGAGCTGACTTTCTGTTACATGTGAAAACCTCTTTTCGGTGCGGTAGAATGATTTAAGCGGCTTTTTTGGTTCCGGAGAATCCATGGTCAGACTTGGTGATTTTCCGGATTGATACCTGTATAATAACCACTGACCTGTCCCGACGGCAAGCTTGTGCCCGGTAAGTTGCTGTGTTTTTTGATATCCATGCTCAGGACTGTGACAATACGCCAGGATCAAAGACGGGCCGTCAAATTGTTCGGCCTCGCGGAAAGCCCGGAGCGTTTGTTCCGGATCTGCCCCGATGGCTACTGAGGCAACATATACGTGATCATACGTCATCATCATTTTCCCCAGGTCTTTCTTTTGCTGATTTTTTCCTTTGGGAGACAGGTTTGCCTTTGCTCCCCATGGGGTCGCCTTCGACATCTGCCCCCCGGTATTCGAATAGATCTCATTATCCAGGACCAGAATATTTACGTTCTTTCCGGAAGCCATAACGTGGTCGAGGCCGCCAAACCCTATATCATACGCCCAGCCATCACCTCCGACGATCCAGACACTTTTACGTACCAGTGAATCTGCTATCCCTGCAAGCTGTACAGAATCTTCTGAATTTATTTCACCGAGTGTATTGCGCAAAGTCCTGATCATTTCACGCTGATTACGGATCTGGTTTTCGTTTTCCTGTGGATTTGTCAGTAAAGCGCGGGTCAATTGTTCGCCTGCCTGATGTTGCATTCCCAATAACTTCTCTCGTGCCTGCTTCTCCCTGAGGTCCAGGCTCAGCCGGAAGCCCAGTCCAAATTCTGCGGTGTCTTCAAACAATGAATTGGACCAGGCAGGTCCGCGGTTTTCGGAATTTACCGACCAGGGAGTGGTGGGAAGGGCGCCTCCGAATATGGAACTGCTCCCTGTGGCGTTGGCGATTATGGCCCTGTCACCAAAAAGCTGTGATATCAGTTTAAGATACAGGGCTTCTCCACAGCCCGAAACTCCAGGTGAATAGTTGAACAATGGTTCCATGAGCTGCTGTTCAGCCGGCAGGTCCGGGTTAATCCGCGTCCGGTCAAACTCCGGAATGCGATCGATGATTTTCCATTGATTTTTTGATGAATTTATCACCTCGGCGAGGTTTAGAGAATCTGTTTCACATATTTCCATACACAATCCGCATGCATTGCATTGCTCCGGGTTAATGCCTATGATATACTGATGCCCGTTGAACTGTTTGGAAGGTGCGGATCTTAGGTTGTGTGGTACACTATCGGATGGAAATGCCTTGATTCGTAAAGCCGCCTGGGGGCATACCATACTGCACAGGCCACACTGTGTGCAGCTTTCATTATCCCAGGCCGGAATGTATTTTTTGCCAAATCCGGGATTTTTCCACGAATTTCCTGTTGGGTAGGTCCCGTCAGCCGGGAACATGCTTACCGGAATTTCATTACCGGAAAGCAGTAAATCGGCTAAGGAAAATTCCTCCCTATCTTCCCGGATAACGGAAATGGGTTGTATGTTCAGCCGGGTCAATGACAACGTTTTCTCCAGATGCCGGTATGCGGTTGTCTGCACCGGTGTCAGGCCGTTTATGGATCCGGGGCTGGTATGAAAAACATTCAATTTCTTTGCCAACAGGAAATTTCCGTATGGACCTGCTTTTTCGGCGGTTATTCCGGCGCTTTGTACTGAAACGATGATCAGCGTACCACCATCACTGATATCGGACTCCTGAAGATCCCGGAGGGAGAATTCATCCAGGATTACGGTTTCTGCTGGCCGGACAAGACATGGAAGGTTTACCGGCTGCCTGGACAGCCGGATGTGTGATTTTCCGGATGCATTTGATTTGCGGTATTGGCGTTCGCGGTAGCCCTGAACGGCTGATGAATGCCTGAGCTTACCGAGCAATCGGGCAAACCCGGAATCGGTGTCCGCTCCTTCTTCTTCCAATAGTAATAATTCCCGGAGATCGCTATCAGTGCATTCAATCATTGCAGGCTGGACACTTTGTTTACCGAGGTCGTCGGTGATGCCGACGGTGAAACCGTGCTGAAGTCGTCCGTTCTGCATATCCCTGAATATTCCGGCAGCCATAGCCGGGGTAAATTCCTTGCCTCCCAGTCCGTAACGTCCGCCTATGATACGAACCCCGGATTGGAAATGAGGACACTCTGGTCCAATGGCCTGCATTACGTCAAGGCATAGCGGTTCTGCTGTACTTCCATGTTCCCTGGTCCGGTCAAGGACTGCCAGGTTTTTGACGGTTCGGGGAAGTTGAGTGAGAAATTCTCCCGGATCAAAAGGTCTGTAAAGCCGAACATTAAGAACACCGGTTCTGGCACCTTGATCGTTCAGCTTATCTGCCGTTTTGCGAACAGCATGGTAGGCCGAGCCCATGATAATGAGTACATTTTCCGCTTCCGGGTGGCCATGGTATTCAAATGGTTGATAGGACCGCCCGGTCAAACTGCCAAATTCATCCATTACCTGGCGCGCGATAGACGGACAGTTCCGGTAAAATGAATTGCGCGCCTCTGTGTTTTCGAAAAATGCATCAGGTCCCTGGGCGCTCCCCCGGAGACAAGGGGCGTCCGGCGACAGGGCTCTTCTTCGGTGATTACGAACTAGTTCATGAGGGATTAACCGGAGAATAACATCCTCAGCAATTTCTTCCACCATATTAAATTCGTGGGAAGTCCTGAATCCGTCAAAGAAATGAATAAATGGAATGCGGCTGCGCAGGGAAATGGCCTGTGCAATCAGCGCCATATCCTGGGCCTCCTGCACAGTAGAGGCGTTCAGCATGGCAAATCCGGATTGGCGGACGCTCATCACATCACTGTGATCGCCGAATACGGATAAGGCGTGGGTAGCGATTGACCTTGTGGCAACATGAATTACACAACTATTTAATTCTCCGGCTATTTTGTAAAGATTGGGAAGCATTAGCAGCAATCCCTGGGAACTTGTAAACGTGGTGGCGAGCGAACCGGTCTGTAACGCGCCATGCAACGTGCCGGCTACGCCAGCTTCGGACTGCATTTCCGTGTTGACAGGCACCAGACCGTAAATATTTTTTTTATTTGCGGCTGACCATTCAGTCACTGATTCTGACATTTCCGATGAGGGAGTAATCGGATAGAGGACACATACCTCATTGAGTTTATAGGCCATGGCGGCGGCGGCCTGATTTCCGGTGAGAAGCATTGGTTGCGGTGTCATAGCGGTTAAAAAAACAGGAGGCTGCCCGGTCAGGGACAGCCTCCCGGTCCTCTTACTTTTCGATTTCGATGGTAACAGGAGTAGGGTTAGTGATGACGTCAAAGACAGGGGAGAACTTGGCAAGTTCAAGGAGTTGCTCCGCTGAGGCATCTGACTTCACTTTGAATTTTGCACGGATTCCGCTGAAGCCTTTTCTGACATTTTCATCCAGGCCGAGGAATCCTTGCAGATCCGCGTCACCTTCCAGCGTTGCTTCCAGTCCTTCAATATCGATGCCGTTGGCGGCTGCATGATAGGTCATGGCCGCAGTCAGGCAGGTTGCCAGCCCGTGAAGAATAATTTCACCAGGGGTTGGAGCTTTGTCTTGACCTAGCAATACTTCCGGATGATCCGCTTCCATGGTAAACGTTTCCTGACGTGTCTCGTCTTCCTGGCCTACGCCGTAAAAGCTCTTTGCGCTGGAGGCGCAGTATCCGCCGTCGATCCAGTTTGTTTTAGTACGGAACTGAAATTTGGCGAGTTCAGGATTCGATACTACGGCATTAATTGTTTCGATAAGTTGGTCTACATTGACGCCGTTTTTGATGTTTGCTGTTGTGATCATTTTGTTTTTAAGTTTTGTGATTTGAAAATTGTTGTTTTGTTTGAACTGCTCGTTACATGATGCGTGCCAAACTGTAAAAACATGCTTTAAATTAACTGGACTGATCCCAGTAGGTCGCATACATTTTGCCATTGTGATCCTGGCGTACTTTAAACCTGTAGGACATATCCTTATCTCCAATTTCTACCCAGAAGACTTGTGACTTACAGTCGCGAATCTCGTAGCGTTTCAGAAATCCATCTTCATTGCGGTCAATGCGGACCTGATCCTGAAATACAAGTCCATTTTCATTGAAGATTTTTACAGTAGCCTTTTTAACGGCCGGATTGTAATAAAGGACTTTAAGGATTCCCTCTTCTGCGGGCAAGACCTGAACATTCCTTACGGGTGGTTCAGTACTGTAGGCGGCGATCGATGCTACCAGGAAAATTAAAGTAGCGAGGATGTTGATTCGAGTTTTCATGATTGGTGTTGTTTTGTTATGTCTAATTATTTAATTGCTCGGTTAACTCATTACCAACCGCGTGCCAGTTTATGTAAATAACTGTAAACCAGATAGTTAAATAATTTTATATGCTAAAATCATTTACGATAATTCGTGATTTTACGAAATATCGTTGACCGCTTTATAAAAATTCGTAATTATACCGGCCGCTTGATATCCAGGGCTTTAATGCGGGAAGCAAGGGTAGTGGGTCGCATATTAAGCAGTGCAGCAGCCCCGTTATTACCTGATACTTTCCAGGAGGTTTTTTTAAGTGCTTTCAGTATGTTCTGTTTTTCAAGCTCATCGAGTTCATCGATGGTGTAGATACGTTCTTCCGGTTCCGGCAGGTTATTATTCTTTCCACGGCCCGGCCCGGGCAATACATTCTGCCAGTCGACTTTACCTCCCTTTGATATAATGACAGCTCTTTCCAGGATATTCTGAAGTTCCCGTACATTTCCTGGCCATGAATAAGATTTGAAGAACTGCCTGTCCGCATCGCTGAGTGCGATAATTTTACGATCCATTTTTTTTGCAAAACGCCTGAGCATTTCCTCAGCGATCAGAACGATATCGTTACCGCGTTCGCGAAGGGGAGGCACTTCAATGGGAAATACATTCAGCCGGTAAAACAGGTCTTCTCGAAACTTTCCATCCCTGCACAAGGCAAGCAGATCCCGGTGTGTGGCCGCAAGTATCCTCACATCCACCTTGAGTGTGGTGTTGCTGCCTACCGGGTCGAATTCGCCTTCCTGGATCACCCGTAGTAGTTTTGGCTGAAGGTCCAACGGTAATTCCCCTATCTCATCCAGAAAAATGGTTCCCTTGTCAGCCAGCAGAAAGCGCCCCTTACGCGAGGATGTGGCACCAGTGAAAGCACCTTTTTCATGTCCGAATAATTCACTTTCAATAAGATTGGGAGGAATAGCCCCGCAATTTATCCGGATAAAAGGCTTTTCCCTTCTCGGGCTGGCCTGGTGAATAGCCCTGGCCACGAGTTCCTTACCTGTTCCGGTTTCTCCATGGATCAGGACGGTTGCATCAGTAGCCGCCACTTGTTCGACCATATTCAGTACCTGCATCATGGCGGGGTCATTCGCGATAATGCCGTGACTGTTGGTGGCCTGGTCAAGTTCATCCTGAAGGTAACTGGCCTGGGTAGTGAGCAAGTCGATTTTGTCAGCTGCTTCCAGCCGGTCGGCGATATTGCGGAGAATAAGGACAAAAAACCGTTCATCCGGTTCGCCATAATCGCTCAGCGTACCCTCATTCAACGTTTCGGTGCCGGTCGAACCGATCACTTTCACAGGAGAGGGGAGGTATTTTTTTTCTGATTTTCCTGAAAGGATGGACTCCACCATGGATTCAATCATGGCCGCACCTGCTTCGTCGAGAAAAAAAAGCACATTGCGTTGTTCTGCCTCTTTATTCTCAAGGATTTCAGCAGCCGCCGGATTTGCCAGGATAATACGGAATTTCCGGTCAAACATGATAATGGCATCCATTGCACCATTAATGAGTCCGGAAAGCTGATCATTTGCGTGCTGGGTTTCCCTTTTGGAGGAGGTAAGCTGTTCATGGGTGGCATCCAGCTGCCGGTGACGATCGATCAGCACTGAGAGAATACCCTTTGCAAAACCAGCATCCGATTGCATGAGGTCAAGAAAAATGGTGTGCGGAATCCTGAGTAATACGGTATCTTCAATAGCCGTAACCGAAGCGGAGCGCTCTTCATTGTCGATCATCGCGTATTCTCCAAAACATTCTCCCGCCCCCAGGTAACCAAAATCATGTCCGTCTTCATGAATTGCAACCCGGCCGTTATAAATGGCAAACATAGCATCTCCCGGATCCCCTTTTTTAAGAATCCGTTGTGACTTGAAATAATTGGCTACCGTCACCTGTCCGGCCAGCTTCTCCAGTGAGTCCGAAGAGAGGCCTGAGAAAAAACGTAATTCACTCAGAAATCGGGTAATAGTGCTTTCGTCGATGACTGCCATGACGTTATCCGGATGTACAGGCACATATTACACTATTTTTCTGAGAATTGCGACAATTCTCTTCTGTCCGCCGCCAAAACAAAGCAGTAAAGTTTTCGTTAAAAACAGGTACACGCCATGATGTTTAAAAGCAGGGAAATACGCTGGTTCCAAATAAAAAGTTCGTCACAATTGGCGGACTGGTTTGCTTCGTTCGATATGAGTTTTGATAATTCAAAGGAGCGTACCGATTATTACCTGCCATTGCCGGATAATGATAACATCGGAGTAAAGATCCGTGAGGGTAAAATAGAGGTGAAAAATCGTCTGGGCCAGCCGGAAGTGGTTCAGCTCGCTCCCTCAGTCAATGGAAATGCTGAGTACTGGGTAAAATGGAGCTTTATGTCACCGGAAGATGACCCACTGGTGAAGGAAATACTAGAAAAAAAGCAGGACTGGATTCCGGTTCGTAAAAGCCGGATGGGGGTAAAATTAATTCCGGACCTGCAGGGAAAAATAGCTGTATTGCCTCTTACAACCATGGGTGATAACGGGTGCCAGATAGAATATACACAAATCTTTGTTGGTTCTGCGCAGGAACGCTGGTTTACATTCGGCTTCGAATGGTTCGGCGATATGAAATTGAGCGTCCCCGACGATTTTATGAAAAAATTGCTGTCCGGGATCGAATTGAACAAAGACCATTCAATGGGGTATGCCCAATTCCTGCGGGATGTAAATTAATAAGCATTCCCATCGTATAATTAATTAAAATCAGTCATGTCTTTATCCAGTACGCAATCCGATCATTTAATCCGCCGGCAATTAGTAAGGCACCTTCAGGGTGGTACTGCCTTTCTGCCGCCTGAAAAATTTATGTATGATATTCCCTTTGAGAAGGTAGGTGTATTGCCTGATGGAGTACCTTATACGCTGTGGCAGCAATTGTATCATTTGCGATATGCCCAGAAGGATATCATTGATTTTTCGGTGGATACTGACTATCGGGAAAGCAGGTGGCCTGATGACTACTGGCCGGAAGCAGCTCCTGACAGTGAAAAGCAATGGAGAGACACAATAGCGGCTTTTTTTAAAGAGCGTAAGGAACTGGAAGAGCTTATTATGCGTGATTCGACTGATCTGACCGCCCCCCTGGAGAATGACAGCGGGAAAACGCTTTTTCGGGAAATATTGCTGATCATTGAACACAACGCATACCATGCGGGGCAGATGCTGGTGATGATGAGGCAGCTGGGATTGTATGATTAATCAGGCTGAGGGTCATACTTCGAAAAGAAAACTAAATCATTAGTTAAAAATCAACTAAATCTTTAGTTTTGCCTCCATATGAATCAATCCTTTAAATTCCTCACCATTCTTCTGGTCTTCGCAATGCTGTTCTCCTGTTCGCCTCACTGGCAGGTCCATGAGTATTTTGAAGCCAACCGGAAAGTGCCGGATTATTCCCTTCATTTGTACAATGATTCACTGAAGATTCATTTTCGTTCGCCGGCAGATGTTGACTTCTATGCCGATGCAGGCGAGGTGAGCCAACGAATTGAAGGAGAACCATGGTTAAAGGACATTCCTCCGCTGATGTACGGCCGTACAAATACACCTCCCTATGAGGTATTTCTTTTTGCCTCACAGGAGCCGGTCACGTTGAATGCGCCAGGATATATTCAGATGGATACGCTGCTGAACGGATGGAATTACTACTTTCTGGGCAGGGCCCTGGAGCCTCGTGCGGAAAAAGCGGTAAAAAGTGATATGGCTAATATGTTTCACAGCCTGGAGGCCGGAGAAGGGTACAACCGGGAAATACCATCACTCAATAAATTAGTTCGGCGTTACATGGTTTCCCACCGCTACCTGGAAGCACTTAACGTAATCAGCAATTATCCGGAAACCGATGCTTCCATAAACTCTTACAAGACGCAAATGGTCCTTACCTATGCTTCGTTTCTGGGCGAGACGACTTCCTACCGGGGAGGCAGATCGGAATATGAGAGCCGGTTTCCTGTACGACCGGAAACACAAGCTGTTCTGAAATCCTCGGAGTACAGAAATCGGGCCGCGCTCGAAGAGATTGTGCAACTGGCCTCATCTGCCCGGGTAGTAATGGTCAATGAGAATCACTTCTATCCGGAACACAGGATTACGGTGCGTGAACTGTTATCTCCGTTACGCAAGCTGGGATATGATTACCTGGCCCTGGAGGCGCTCGCCCCGGGACAGGATATGCAACTCAATCGACCGGGGTCATTTCCAACACTTGAAACTGGATTTTATACACGTGAACAGCAGTTTGATCGATTGATAAGGGAGGCAATGCAACTGGGCTACACCCTGGTGGCGTACGAGTCCGAAGGGGAAAACCGGGAGGCCGGCCAGGCACGCAACCTGTACGAAAAAACGATTGGCAAAAACCCTGATGGCAAAGTACTGGTGCTGGCAGGTGTTGACCATATACTGGAAAGCTCGAACAGAATGCCCCGTATGGCTGAATTATTTCGGGACGAATACGGCATTGATCCGCTCACAATCTCACAGGCGCGGCTTGCTCATTATCCGGCAGGAGAGGACGTGCGCTATGTGCTCGCTCGATCTGACAGTTTACCGGGACCTGAGTTTACCGGGGTGGATTATCACCTGCTGAATCATCAGCCTCTTGACTACGGCCTGGGTGGATCACCGGTCAGGTATACCAATACGTATGATTCCAAAATTCAGCTGGCGTTGTTCTATGGAAATGAAACGGACAATCCGGATGAGCTTGGTACCCGGGTCCCTTACTTTACCACTATGGTTGAACCGGGGCAAACGATCATTGTACCACAGGCAACCGGCCAGACTTCCCTGCGCATTCTTTATGACGGCTTTGGTAATGAGCTGGAGTGGCGTGCTATTCCGGCGTCAGCTCAATGAAGTTATCTGTGGTCTCCGATATTTTTATCGAGAGCAGCCAAAATCCCGTTAATTTCCTCCATCAGGGGCCTGTAATGAGAGCTTCCGGTCTGGATACTGGTAAGTAAAAAGAGCATCAGATTATTCTCGAACTCCTGAGAACGCAGCAATTTAAGATTACTTCCGGGTGCCTCTGTGGTTTCGATGCCCAGGGGGCCTTCAGAGACGCCGGCCTGATCCATGATCATTCTCAGATTGTATCCATCCGAGCGGAGCATGTCAATGATATGCTGTCGTTCGTTCCGCAAGTCCTTCTCCTGCTGAGCAATATCTTCCATTGTCGCCACCCAGGTAGTCAGTCTGAACCGCAGGCTGTCGTCAGTAAGATCTTTTAGGCTTCCTGAACTGATCATTTCCATCAGCAGTGAATTATTCGGATTATAGGCAATATCATAGGCAAATGTTTTGAACAGAAGTTCCGAAAATGCTTCCTCACTGCCTGCCTCCTCAGGTGCTTGCACAAAATTGGCCAGCTGACGTGCTCCTTCGACGTTTTCATTATTTACCCGGATCAGCTCTTCCAGTTTTTTCCGGCTGGTGGTGAATTCACTATACAGGCCGTGCAAATAGACGGATTCCTTCTCCTGTAAAATCCGCTTCTGATTGGCGTTGTTAATTCCAAGAGCGATGAGGATTCCGATTACGACCAGTACGATCTCGCCGAATGCATAGAGCAGGTATTTACCGACACGTTTTCCTGAAATGTATTCCAGTCTGACTTTTCTGAAAAATCTGATCATTTAGACGATATGAGGTTAAAATTAAGGATGACCCGGGAAGAATAATTACCTTATTTGCATTAACTGCCATTATTTTAAACTAATCCAGCAGGCAACCTTTAGTTGGTATCAGGATATTTTAGTAATTTAAAAGGTAATCTAATCCTTTCAAATTATGGCTGTTTTTAATTTAACGATCAACGGAGAATCAAATCAAGTAGATGTTTCTCCTGATACCCCCATGCTTTGGGTATTGCGGGACGAACTGGACCTGGTAGGAACCAAGTATGGCTGTGGAATTGCTATGTGTGGTGCCTGTACTATTCATTTGGACGGAACCGCCGTCAGGGCTTGTCAGTTGCCGGTTTCTGCGGCCGAGGGCAAGGCAATTACGACCATTGAAGGTCTGTCGGAGAATGGTGATCATCCTGTTCAGAAAGCGTGGCTGGAAATTGATGTGCCCCAGTGCGGCTACTGCCAGGCAGGGCAGATAATGAATGCAGCGGCATTGCTGAAGCAAAATCCGAACCCTTCGGACCAGGAAATCGAATCCGCCATGACAGGTAACATCTGTCGCTGCGGTACCTATATCAGAATCAAACAGGCCATAAAACAGGCCGCTGCTAATTCCTAACCCAAACTTTCCGGATCATGACTTTAGTAAAAACACATTACAACAGACGTTCATTTCTAAAGGTTTCCGCTGCCACGGGGGGAGGGATGCTGATTGGATTCAGCTGGCTTACCCGCTGTGCCCCGGCAACCCAGGAGGCGGCCATGGCAGTACCTGATGAATGGTTTGATATTAACGGATATATAAAAATTGGTAACACCGGGATGGTGACCATTTATTCTCCCAACCCGGAGATCGGTCAGAATGTAATGACGTCCATGCCTATGATCGTGGCAGAGGAACTTGACGTACCCTGGGAGAATGTAATTGTTGAACAGGGTTCTCTGGACGAAGATGCTTTTAAAAACCCACAGTTTGCCGGCGGCAGTCTGTCCATCATGCTGGGCTGGGATGCACTCCGGATGGCCGGGGCTACTGGCAGGAGAATGCTGCTGGAAGCGGCGGCCAAAGAATGGGGGGTTGGTGTAGATGAGTTGAATGCCAGTGAGGGTATGATCACTGAGGTCAACAGGGACCGTTCTGTCGGATACGGGGAAATTGCCCCCAAGGCCGTGGGAATTGAAATCCCGGATGAAGTACCCCTGAAGGAACCTAAGGATTACAAACTGATTGGAACATTCCAGAAGAATGTAGAGGGAATGAAGATCGTGACCGGAAAGCCATTGTTCGGACTGGACTTCAAGCGGGAAGGAATGAAACTGGCGATGATCGAGCATCCGCCTGCCTTTGGGATGAAAGTGGGTGATTTCAATGAAGCGGAAATTAAAGGAATGGATGGGGTGGAAGATGCCTTTATTGTAGATACAACGATCAATGAACCCGCCTGGAGTGATGTCAATGCATTCCCCCAGCTTATAGCGATTGTCGGGAATTCTACCTGGAAACTGATGAATGCAAAAAAGGCATTGAAAGTGAACTGGGAAACGACGGGCGAACTGGAGAATTCAGCCATGCACATGACGCGTCTGGAAAAGGACCTGAAAGACGGAACAGTCGAAGAAAGCCGTAAAGACGGTGATGTGGATGCTGCTTTTGCCAGTGCGGCTACCGTCGTCGAGCGCACCTATACTTCGCCGTTCATGGCACATAATACACTGGAGCCGATGAATTTCTTTGCTAACGTCACCGCGTATAAAGCGGAGTTAATCGGTCCGACTCAAACTCCCAAAGCACTGGAGGATTCTGCGTCCAAGCTCCTGGGAATTCCGGTTGAAAATATTACGGTTGACATGACCCGTATAGGTGGCGGATTTGGCCGCAGGCTTTATGTTCACTTCGGACTGGAAGCAGCGGCGATCTCCAAAAAGATTGGCGCGCCGGTAAAAATGATTTACACACGGGAAGATGATATGACCCAGGGAACTTATCGTCCGCCTTATTTATCTACCTACAAGGCCGGACTTGATGAGAATGGTAATATGATTGCCTTTGCAGTCAGGGGCGTCGGACTACCGGAAGGCTCGGTATTTCCAAACAGGTTCCCGGCCGGGGCTGTAGAGAATTATTCCGCAGAAAAGGTGAATTCCACCACTAATATTTCAACGGGCGCATGGCGTGCCCCGAGGTCCCATTTCACAGCAGGAGCTGAACAGTCGTTCCTGGATGAGGTGGCGGAGGCAGCCGGCAAGGATCCTATTGAATTCCGTCTGGCTTTGTTTGATCGTGCTAAAAATAACCGGGTAGGGGATGAATATGAATATGATGCGGACCGATATGCAGGCGTATTAAGGCTTGTTAAAGAAAAAGCGGGATGGGGGGAGAATAAACCAGGTGTACACCGGGGTGTTGCTGCCTATTTCTGTCACAACTCCTATGTGGCACAGGTCATGGATCTTGTCATGGAGGATGGGAAGCCAAAAGTTAAAAAGGTATGGTGCGCGGTGGATTGTGGAATCGTGATCAACCGGGAAGGCGCCATCAATATAATCCAGGGTGGCGTGGTTGATGGCATCGGACATGCCATGTACAGTGAATTGAAATTTGAGAACGGTTCGTCCGTCCATAAAAATTTCAATACCTATCAGCTGATACGTCACAACCAGGCACCTGAGGAAATAGAGGTGCATTTTGTGGAGAATGAGATTTCACCTACAGGTCTGGGTGAGCCCGGCCTGCCGCCGGCAGTTGGTGCACTGGCGAATGCCTTGTACAAAGCTACCGGCAAACGGTATTACCATCAGCCATACTCGACTTCCGAGCAGGAGCCAATTAATATTGAAATTGGATAAGTAGCTCATAAAATTTACGGGGCGGATTCAATTTTCCAGAATGCGATTCCGCCCGCCTGTTTACCCAAGTGTGCCGTAGAAACGAGTTTGCCTGTATTCAGGTCAATTACATCAACCGCTCCCGGGTCATCGCCTATCCCTTCGACTGAGATAAACGCATATTTATTGTCAGACGACATGGCAACGCCGTGGCTTACTTTCTGACTGTTATCGATTCTTGCCACCTCTTTCATCTTTTTTAAATCCCAGATACCCGTTTGTGCATCTGATTTGTAGGTGACCACCATGTATCTGCCATTTGGCGAAATTTCCACATTGTATGGCCCCTTTCCGGTGGGCAGGCGATTTGAAACTTTCCATTCCTCCAGATCAATTTCCAGAACTTCTTCATTGCCATTGGCCGCGACATACACTTTCTTCCCGTCAGGAGAAGGGATCACCCAGGTGGGTTTGATCTTACTGTGTTTCATTTGCGCGTGTGCGGACATCTGGTTATGCTGACTGTGGCCCATAGCCGCATGGTCCATGGCTGCATGGTCCATAGCAGGCATATCTTCCTTTCCACCGTTGCTGAATGCTTCCGCCGCCATATCCAGATCCAGCTTACGTTCGATTTCCAGGGAGACGGTATTGATCTCAAATAATTCGCCTGACATCATGGCCACGGAGTACTGTCGCATGCCATCCGGGGATATACGCGAGCCGTGCGGCATTACGCCCGTTGTAACCTTTTTAATTTCAGTCATGGTTACGGGATCTACCACCGAAACAGTGCTGGGAACGGTCATATCACCATGCAGATTGAAATTAACACAAAAAAGTAAACCGGTGGCCGTGGAGATTTGCATGGATGCAGGGAAGATACCCAGTTCGGTTGTTCCAAGAACTTTATTCGTTTCCGTTGAGAATTTGTACAATGTGCCATACGGATTTCCATGGGCAAGGCTAAGGAACCAGTACTTGCCATCCGGACTGATCGTAATCCCGTGAGGCCCTTCATTTTCTGCCGGCCAGACTCCTACCGGGATACGCTCAATGGTTTCTGCAGATTCTCCGTCAAATTTCACCACCGCCACTTCATCTTCCGACTCAGCAGTCACATAGACATAATAATCCTGTGCCCTGATTAACGTACCAGTCATCAGGAGGATACTAATGAGCAGAAATTTCACACGCTTCATGATCGGATCATTTAGATTCAACATTCACATCTTTCGGTTTTTCCGGTTCGAGTTTGGCCGACCAGAGCCCGCTGTTCCAGTCTGAATAGAACACATGGCCCTTATGCAGCTGAGCACCCCAGGTGAACGGGGCATTTGGAATATATCCATCGGGATCTGCCGGCACGATGAACGCAATTTCACGTCCCTGCTTGTAGAGATCGCCCATCAATTCTCCGCTAATGTCGACAACACGTACACCGCCGTTATAATAAGCCACATACAGAAGGTCTCCATCGATCCAGTAATTGTGGGAACCGGCACCAGGAACCTCAAATCGGGCAATCTCGTCCGGGTTATCAAGGTCTGTAAAATCAACAAAATGCAGGAACCCTCCGGCCATATTAAAACTGTTCACGTCCAGTCCGTACGGGAAAATCTCATCGCCCATGACTGCATAGAACTTGTCGGTCGACTGGCTGTGAAAGGGGAAGGTGGCATGATGCGCACCACTGGGGTATTCATAATTGGCAAACGCGACCGGATTTTCCGGTGATCCACCGGCAATTCCGTTTCCGACATCCACCATGTAGACCCCGTCATCCCAGTTCGAACTGTAGGCAATTCCGTCTTCCACCCAGACATCGTGTATGGCATGCCCCGGAGTGTCGAGTTCAAACTTTCCCACGATCTTCGGTGAGGCAGGATCCTCGATGTTGATGATATAATATTTTTCTCCGTTACTCAGCGCATAAACATGATTATCATAAATAAAAAGGTTGTGTACACCCCCGGTGAGATTTTCCGTAAACGTGGAGATAATTTCAGCGTTGGACGGGTCCGATACATCAATGATCACAATCCCGTTTTTCCGGTTGGAGGCACCTTCCCGGCTGATGATACATATTTTTCCGTCTTCAGAAATCTTCACGTCATTTACAGTGCGGGCATCTACCTGTACACTGTCAATTTTCTTTATGGAGGACGGGTCGGTCACATCCCAGAAATAAGCGGTTCCGTCGGCACCCCAGGTCCCTGTTACGGCATAATCACGTCCGTCAATTCCTTCCCAAACCCAGAAATCCGAGGTGTGTTTGGTGTTAACACTTCCATGTCCGACGACCTCGATTTTCCTGCTTACATTTCTGGGTAATACCTTAACAGTTTTTGAAGCAGCAAATGGTCCGGATGATGCGGTCACGGTATATATGCCTGGTTCATCTGCCACAAATCTTCCGTCTTTTTTTATTAAACCGGAGGCACTCGAACTAACATCATCGGCCTGACCCTGGAAGCTGAATGTAACCGGGGCATCAGACACAGGGCTTCCTTCTGCATCGGAGGCGGTGGCTTTAAAATGAAAGACATCACCTGTTCTGGCCTGATTCATTTCTGAAGAAATTTCCAGATTTGCAACCGGATTGGGAACCACTTCAATATTCAGCCTGGTGGTGATATCTTCGTGGCGTGCTGTAATTTCCGCTTTCCCGGGCCCGGCAGCATGTATATTGGCAAAGGCATCGGTGGTGGCCACTTTCGTATCGGAAGAGGTAAGTTCCACCGTGGCGTCATCACGAACCAGGTCCATGGCGTCCATTACAGTTATTTTCACAGGAAAAGTGGTACCGGCATATATCTTTTCGGGAACCTCATCAATTTTGATTGTAGTCACCGGAGGATAGGCAACATAAACCTTCATGTCCTTTCGGAGGTAATTTCCGTCCGGGCTCGGACTAACTACGATTATCTGATGTTCACCCGGTAAATGGGCCGTCAGCTTACCGGTTGAGTCTACCTCAACCGACCTGCTGTCAAAAGAATAGTAGGCAAGCCTCCTGTTATCAATTTTTTTTCCGGATTCATCGGTGACACTGGCATCCAGTGCGAGTGAAGCGCCGACCTTCATTTGAATATTGTCAGGTACAACCTCAATTTTAAGATCCTGGGCTAAAAGGAATGAACTGATTAAAAGGAAGGTCAGGAGCAGAGACATGTGTTTCATGGTCGTGGATTAGGTGAATGCTGAATTTACGCAATGCCTGGTAAATTGCCAATACCTGTTTATACGACCGGTACGAGTTTAACTCACCACTTGTCAAATTTTGCCTTATCGGTATCATTCAGCCGGCTGTAGGTACCGCGGATCATCCGGATCTGGTACAGGTGTCCGTAGAAGTGGGTGCAGTGAATAGCCAGAATGGTACGAAGATCCACTTCGGCTCGCCCCTGGTCGGTTTCATTGTACAGGTAAAGCGATTTCCTCTTGATCTGCCGGCAGACAAATCATTGGTAAGTGATTTATACTTTTCCCTGGCAGCAGTAAACCGGTTACGCATTTCTTCAAAGTCATCCGATTGAAATGAATTAGTAGGTTGTTTATCAATAAGGTAAAGCCCTTTCTCTTCAATGGCATCACAGGCCCATTCTTCAAACCAGGTCAGGTGACCGAGTATCCAGCGAATAGAATTTGCTTCTGGATTGATCTTCCAGTCAAGTTCCTCTTTGGTTATGTTCCGGAGAATACTCCAGATCCACCCAAAGGAATCTGTGTCAAGTTCGCGTATAAGACCTGCTTCTGCCAGGAGGTCTTCGTCCGTATTGCTGTTGCTTCTTAAAAAAGTTGGTAAAAAACTGATGGTTCCCAATGCAGGGATTGAATGGGATAGCAGTTCACGCCTGTTCATATCTATATCGTTTGATGAGATATCAATTTAGATGAACAGGAACTGTAGCAGTATCACGATTCAGTATTAATCTGTCAGTGATCGTTCAGGCTTGACTTATCCGTTAAGGGGGAGGTGAATTAAACGGTTTATTAGGCTCTATGATATACATATTCTTATGGATAGAATAATTTATATAATAAATATAATCTTCTGATAATCAGGAATAAAATTGAGAATAGGCCCATCTAATTTATAGTATTTCTCCTTATCTTCCGGTTAAACTATTTTAAAAGAAATATGAAAATAAAATTTATCCTACTAATAGTTGGCTTGGCTTTTATATCCGGGGCTTGCGGAGAAGATGATCCGGAAGAGGTGGTCAGGTATAAATTAATAGTTAATAACACGACCGCAACAAACGTAGATATATTTCTTAATACGGATTTAACAACTGACGGATTTGTGAGCGAGGGTACGGTGGTGGCTGGAGGTACACGTGAGATTAATAACCTTGTCATTGAAGCTAACTACACACTTCGGGCTTCAGTTCAGGGCGAGTCGGTTGACGATTTCTTCGATGAACAAACATTTTCCAATTCTACTGCGGCAGACCTGGAAATCGACGTTACTGATTAACCTGACTTTATAGTGAACTTAAATTAATAGAAATGAGGAAGTTAATTATGCTTTTGTTTGTGACGGCTACAATTGGTTATACAAATAGTTACGCGCAAATCTATTCATCAGATGGTAATAACTATTCTGCTTCTGTGGTGATTAATAATCCAATGATCGTGGAATATGAACCGGTTTTCTTCGTTGATTATGCTGAAAAAGCCCGAAAACAAAAGACCATTGCCTGGGTACTTGCAGGTGCCGGAGTCGGAATGATAATCACAGGAATCATAGTAGGTGGTTCGGACAAGAATGATGTGGGTGACGCAGTTAACGATACGTTTGAAGGTGCGTGGCTGATTGCTGGTGGTGCGGTGGTAGCCATCGCCAGTGTTCCGTTGTTTATAATATCAGGCAAGAACCGAAAGAAAGCAGGAGTGAGCTCAAATTTTCAGTTGCAGCAATTGCCTTCATATGCAATGGGCAACAATTCATTGCCGTCTCCGACGATCGGAATAACGCTGAAATTTTAACAGGTTACGTCAGATGTCCTGAGGCACAAAGCACACGGTCATTTTAATTAAAGTGATCAATATTCAAGGCAGATTAATCGTTTGCCTTGTAAATTTTGTTCCAGTCGGTTTGCATATCGACTATCGTCCAGCCTTTTTCCTGGGCCTGGTCGAGGCCTTCATTAAGCTGTCCGATATGCGAATCACGGTCATACGACCATTCCCGGGCAGAATCTGTATGATGAATATAGACCTTCAGGCTTGGCAGTTCATTGGAATCAGTCCACTGAAGCATCTGCAGGTCGCCATCCGAATTACCTGCGGCAAATATGGGTTTCCGTCCGATAAATTTATCAATGGATACAGGCTTGCCTTCCTTATCGTCGATATGTTCAATTTCCGGTTTTCGGAGAATACGCGGGTTCCCGTCATTGTAATCAAATTCGGTCTTAATCGTACTGCCGATAATATGATCTTTCCGGATCCCATAGACAGGTTCGGCCCAGGCCCGCATAAAATCAATTCCCCCGCCAGAAACGATATATACTTCAAAATTATGATGCTGCAGGAATTTGATCAGTTCCAGCATGGGCTGATATACCATATCCGTATAGGCCAGTCCGGTTGACGGGTGACGTGCCGAGGCCATCCAGTCACTCACAATTGAATCAAATTCCGAGCTTGTCATTCCCGAATGGGTAGCCATAAGCAATTCCATGAGACCGGACATTCCCTGCTGCCCAAGGGCCTGCATATCATTCTCCAACACCGCCTGGTAGGGTTGCTGATTCCGCCATTCAGGGTGATCGGCTTCCATCGACCTAATACGGTCCATTACAAACAGTAATTGAAAATAAACAGGCTGCTCGGCCCAAAGCGTCCCGTCATTATCAAACACAGCTATCCGGTCAACCGGTTCTACAAATCTATCACCATCCTCATTCGTCACTTCACTCACAAACTCCAGCACAGCCTGTTTTGATGCGCCTTCATTCCAGGAGGGGAGCGGATCGTTGACTTCTCCGGAGGTGGTTCCTGCTTCGGGTTGACTTATCTCACTGGCGGATTCGTTTTGATTACACCCGATGGTAAAAACAACGAGCAGACAGACAAGAAGGATGGATATTTCAGCGCGGTTCACAGGAATAAATTTTTATGGGTGATCAGGATAAACTTCTTTATGCCAGCAACATACAAAAATTACAGTCATAATACATTGATTCAATGCGACAATTGAACTGAAAGGATTTGTAAATGAAGGAAAACCTCGGAGCAGTGGAGATTTCATTTACCTCTGCTGAGTTGACGGAATTCAGGAATGAGCTGGAGAATATTGAGCTGATAGGAGTGAGGGAACCGGCATCGGCCCTCGTGGATGCCTGATATAATGTGAAAGGCCTGCTGTGTTAACAACAGGCCTTTCTGATCATTTCCTTGCGCTGGTATTAACCAGATCAAGTTCAGGGAATATATTCTCAGATCAAGTTAATGATCACTCCCATGATCGTACAAGTATACGTGCAAGTTACATGCCAATGCCGCAGGGGTTGTTTTAGCCACATTTTAACAAGTGCAGTGTGAGAATAGTACACAATGACCGGGGTGACATGTCAACGTGAAATCCCTCAGGTACCTTTATTTTCCAGTTCCGTGATATATGGCTGATGGTAGAGGCGTTTGCCGGTGGATTTATATAATGCATTGGCAAGTGCACCCATCACAGGCGGGAAGGGGGGCTCACCCATTCCGGTGGGGTCTATGTCGTTTAGCACAAAATGCACATCGATCTTTTTCGGGGCCTCCCCGATACGTATCATCCGGTAGGAGTCAAAATTGTCTTGCTGTGGCGTACCGTTGGTAAAGGTCAGCCTGCCAAACATGGCGCATCCAATACCATCAACAATGGCACCTTCGGCCAGGTTAGTTGCGGCGTCCGGATTTATGACAATTCCGCAGTCAACAGTAGTGCAAACCTGCTCTACCTGTGGCTTGCCGTCTTTAACGGACAGGTCGAGGACATGCGCCACATAACTGTTGTGGCAATAGTAAGCCGCCACGCCGCGATGATAATTATGATTCTCCCTGCCCCAATTCGATTTATCACGCACTAATTCAAGGACCCCTGCATATCGCTGCGGATCATAATCATTATCCTTTCCGACCGGGTCCCGTCCGGCGCGTTCGAGCAGTTCCAGCCTGAATTCAATCGGATCTTTGCCTGCCGCCTCGGCCACTTCATCCAGGAAGGATTGTTCCACCCCGCCGATGAAATTAGAACGGGGGGCACGAAATGATCCGATCGTTATGTTTGAATTTTCTGACCAGGTCTCCGCCAGGTAATTATCCACCGCGCCAGCCGGAAAACGGTTGGCATACAGCGGACTTTCCGGGATTCCACCGGCTTTCACATGGAAAGCAATCAGGTTATTATTTTCATCCAGGCCGGCCCGGTAGGTGGCATGATAAGCAGGCCGGTAGATTCCTGAGGTCATATCATCCTCCCGGCTGTAGATCAGCTTAACCGGGGCTTTCATTCTTTGGGAGATCACCGCTGCCTCTACAAGCCAGTGCGCGTAAGACCGGCGGCCGTAGCCTCCGCCCAGTCGGGTCATCTCTATATCAATTTTTTCAAGGGGTATTTTTAGCCGTTCGGATAATGTCCGTTCAGTAAATTCAGGTTTCTGAAGTGGTCCTTTTAGTTCTGCTTTGTCATCAGTCACATGCGCAAAGAAGTTCATCGGTTCCATACAATTATGCGCCAGGAAAGGAGCCGAATAGGAGCGCTCGATAACTTTGGCAGCATTTTTAAAGGCATATTCTGGATCTCCGTCCGACCGGACGATCGTTCCTTTTTGTGAAGCCATGGAAGTAATGGTGGCGTTATGATCCGAGGTGTTCTCCCGGCCCGCGGGGATATCTTCGGTAAACTCATCGCCAAAGAAGGACTGACGCCGAATGGAATGAGACTCAAACGGCTGCCATTCCGCCTTGATTGCTTTTTTTGCCTGCATAACCTCCCAGGTAGATTCTCCAACCACTGCAATCACTTCCTGAAAAGTACAAGTGTCGAAGTGTTGCCGCTGGTAATCTTCCTTCATTACATTGACCGGGAAAACATCCTTTATTCCAGGCATCTCCCGCGCTGCGGCATCATCGAATGATTTCAGGGTCAGTCCGAATGAGGGCGGGTGAACGATCATGGCAATGAGCATTCCTTTGGCGGTCACATCGATGCCGAACAGAGGTTGTCCCGTGACGATCTTTTTCCCATCCACGTTTCTCCTGGAGGTGCCAATCAGGGTAAATTCATTCTGTTTTTTCAGCTGAATTTTTTCCGGGATTTCTATATTCGCTGCCGCCGACGCCAGCTCTCCATAGGTGACCGACTGGTTACTCGCGGTATGAAGAACCTTTCCGGAATTCGTGCTCAGCTCATTCACCGGAACATTCCATCCACGGGCTGCCGCGGCCATAAGCATATACCTGGCTGTGGCCCCTGCCTCACGAAGCGATGTCCAGCCGCGGCGAATAGCCTGGCTGCCCCCGATAAACTGTCGGGTAAAAGAATCTGTATCCAGCGGGGCTTGTTCGACTGTGACATCTTCCCAGTATGCATCCAGCTCATCCGCCACAATCATGGGCATGGAGGTTTTGACATTCTGGCCACCTTCCGGGTTAGGGGAAATTATTGTAATCTTTCCGTCCGGATGAATTTTCAGGTAGGCATTGAGTTCAACGGTTTCCGCTTTGCTGCCTGATTTCCTGTTCAGCATTGATGCAGGAACCGAAAAGGAAAGTAAAAGACCTCCTCCGGAAAGCAGGGAGGCTTTCAGAAATGACCGACGATTTACAGAGGTCTTCATACTATGCAGTTAATTTATAATTATTACATTCTTGATCCGGCACTTTCCAGATCTTTGCCGAACGGCTGGTTGTAGAACCGTTTACCGGTCGATTTATACAGTGCATTAGCCACTGCAGCAAAAATCGGCGGGAACAGGGGTTCACCCAATCCGGTCGGATCGATATCATTTTCCACAAAATGCACTTCAATGGATTTCGGTGCTTCAGCCTGCCGGATAAGCCGGTATTTATCAAAGTTTTGTTTATCGGCGACACCTTCTGTGAAAGTCATTTCACCAAACAACGCGTTGCCTATTCCATCCACAATACCACCTTCTCCCATATTGGCGGCCGCATCCGGATTCACGACGATACCACAATCCACCGCGGCGATCACCCTGGGAATAACCGGCGAATTATTCTCCATTTCCAGTTCAAGAATTTCCGCCACATACGTATTATGGCAAAAATAAGCTGCCACACCTCTGTTTGAATTATCTGATGAATCCCAGTTGGCCTTGTCCCTGGCCAGTTTGATCACCCCGGCGTAGCGGTCAGGATCATAATCATTATCTGTACCCACCGGGTTATTTTTTGCCCGTTCGAGCAGCTCAAGGCGGAATGCAATCGGATCCTTACCAGCCAGTTCGGCTACCTCGTCCAGGAATGACTGCTCAGCACCCCCGATAAAGTTGGACCGGGGAGCGCGGAAGGCTCCGATGGTGATATTGGACTGGATCGCCCATCCTTCCGCCAGGTAATTGTCTACCGCACCGGCCGGGAAGCGATTGGCTGCTACCGGATGTTCGGGGATCCCACCTCCCTTGACATGAAAAGCGATCAGGTTGTTGTCCTCATCCAGTGCCGCCCGGTAGGTGGCGGTATAGGTAGGCCGGTAGATTCCGTAAGACATATCATCTTCCCGCGTATAGATCATTTTCACGGGAGCCTTGACTTTTTGAGAAATGACGGCTGCTTCTACCATGTGGTGACCATATGCCCGCTGACCAAATCCACCACCCATACGGGAAAGGTTGATCTTAATGTTCTCCCGCGGCATATTCAGACAGGCAGATAATGCCGGCATGATCATTTCCGGTGCTTGTATCGGACCGTAAACCAATGCTTTATCAGCCGTTACATCGGCAAAACAGTTCATCGGCTCCATACAATTATGGGCCAGGTAGGGGGCATTATACGTCCGTTCAATGGTTTTTGCTGCCGTTTTATAAGCAGCTTCAAAATCACCATCTTTCCGGAGAACCTGTGCCTTTTTTTGAGCCATTTCCTCCATCCGGGCTTTATGGCCGTCTGTACTTTCAATGCCTCCCGGGATCAGCACTTCTTCTTTACCACTCCAACCCTGGACAACTACTTTCTTTTCCGGGGCTTCTTCCCATTCGACCTGGAGCTGTTTTTTTGCGTTCATGACTTCCCAGGTACTGTTACCTACTATGGCTACGAGTTTTGTGAATGAAGATGTATCAAAACCCATGCGTTCGTAATCATCGGGCAGGGTCTCAAATACAAATACATCTTTGATGCCCGGCATATTCTTCACGGGATCCGCATTTACCGACCTGACCTGCATACCGAAAGCAGGAGGGTGGACGATCATGGCAATCAGCATCCCTTCCTGTTGGTGATCCAGTGAATACATGGGTTTCCCGGTCACAATATTTTTTCCGTCCACATTCTTGCGGGACGTTCCGATAATCTGAAAATCACTTACATTTTTAAGTTCCACATTCTCGGGTATCTCCATAGTGGCTGCCGCTGAAGCCATTTCACCATAGCCGGCTTCCTTGTTGCTTGCTTTGTGATAAAGCATTCCGGCGGCCGTAGTGATCTCTCCTGCAGGTACCTGCCAGGTTTGGGCCGCAGCGTTCACCAGCATCTGACGTGCGGTGGCACCTGCCGTACGGAGTGGTTGCCATCCCCGGCGGATACCCTGGCTTCCCCCGGTAAACTGGCGATCGAAACGTTCAGGATAGAAATCAGCCTGCTCAACAATGACCCCGTCCCATTCAATATCCAGTTCTTCCGCGAGGATCATGGGCATGGAGGTTTTAACATTGGAACCAAATTCAGGATTGGCAGACATCAGGGTAACCCGGCCATTTTCGCCAATTTTAATGTAACTGTTCATCTCATACCATTCATCCGGCAGGGCGAGTTCTTTTTTCATCTCTTCCTGTTTTTCCGGCGAGCAACCGGCAAGCCAGTTAAAGCTGAGCATCATGCCTCCGCCCGTAAGGGCCGAAACTTTCATGAATGATCTTCTTCTGATCTTCTTATTAATAGTAGTCATGGGAGAATGTTTTTATGCGTTAGCAGCTTTTTTGATCGCCTTTTTGATCCGGATATAGGTGCCGCAACGGCAGATGTTCCCGTTCATGGCTGATTCAATGTCTTCGTCACTGGGGGAGGGATTTCGCTCAAGAAGAGCCGCGGCGTTCATGATCTGTCCGGCCTGGCAGTATCCGCACTGGGGAACATCCAGTTCAAGCCATGCCTGCTGAACCGGGTGGTCACCGTTTTCGGAAAGACCTTCGATGGTAGTTATCTCGTTGTCGGCAGCCGCTGATACCGGTAGCTGACATGAGCGGACAGCATTGCCGTTTAAGTGAATGGTACAGGCACCACACTGGGCAATGCCGCAGCCGTACTTGGTGCCGGTAAGCTTCAGGTGGTCACGGAGTACCCAGAGTATGGGGGTAGAGGGGTCAACATCCACCTGTCGCTCCGTTCCGTTTATTTTTAAAGTAAAAGTAGCCATGGTTTCTTCAAAAATTAGTAGTGATACAGATTCTAAAATTCTCCTATAATATAATCAATTTACAGGATGACGTCCTTATGAAATTCAAACGATATGCCGGTTTTAAATGAATTAGTGCATTATCGTTTCTTTACGAATGTGTTTTTAAAGCTGTAGATCAGGCTGATATTCCACTGGAATTCGTCCGTTTCTATTTCAGAGTCGATTTCAAAATTCATCATCGTACCGAGGGAAAGCGGGAAATTTCCGTGAACCAACTCAAGCGAATGGGCGGCATAGACACCATCGGTGCCGTCCAGGGTGAGGTAATAAAACTGCGGACTGAATTTAAGAAATAATTCCCTGGTCAGTCCGATATGAGAAAAGTTCAGGTTTACGGAAATGAAATGAGTGTATTTTGTCTGGCGTTCTTTTTCAAGCCCGATGCCAAACAGGTAATATACACCTGTGCTGATGTTTTCTCCGATTTTATAATTGGCGGTAATTTCAGGGGTAATGAACCTTTTGGGTACCAGCTGATCGATGCTGCTTCCGTTGTTCAGGTATGTTTCCGTAATGAATGCAATAGCAGGAAGATGAAGACCGAGCCTGAAGAGGAACTTGTCATTATTTACAAATTTATACCGCCAGATAAATATAAAGGACCAGGGGCGGAGACCGTCCAGGTCGAACCGGAACTGGGGGTCAAAACTGAACTTTTCACCACCCACGGATAATTCCGCAATAGTCGCCGGTTCGCCCAGCGAGAAGGTGGGGATCAGCGAAAATCCGTTGTTGGTAACGCTTATTCTCCCGTCAAAATGAATTGGTTTTGAACTATCCGGCGCATCCTGGGCAATCAATGGCAGAAATGAGGCAGAAAGCATTAGGAGAAGAAGTACTGTTTTCATTCAAACAAAATTCAAAATTCTGTGTAAATGTCAATAACTGCTTCGCTTAGTACAAACGAGAATCAAATAATTGATTGTAAATATCAAACAATTCAGAAGAACGGCTTTTGCCGGAAGGTAATTTGATCAGGAGAATTGCCGGTTTTCCTCGTTAAAGTATTCGCGGTTGGCATAATAGTCATTTTCGCCACGGCTGAAAAAATGAACAAACCCGTGTTCCCTGAGGGTTTTCTCACACACATCCCGGATTTCCTGTGAATGAATTTCCATAATAATGAGCTTGGTTTTATTCAGCCATTCTCCTGTATTACGGCTGAACAATTCCTTTTCACTCCCTTCTATGTCAATTTTCAGGAGATCAATCTGGTCCATGTTAAACCTTTTCATAATCTCAGGAACTGATACGGCCTCCACATCACAATTTTCCCGGTCATCTGTTTCTTCTGTGATAAAGGCCCAGTGGGATTCATTGGGATTGTGAATATTCAGACAGGCATTTTTACTCCAAAGCCCATTCTTCAACGCGGTAATACGATCCAGTTTCGCTATATTCCTGGAAAGCAAGTCAAAATTATTAGACTCCGGTTCAATGCAGACGATCCGGGCCGTCGGATACTTTTTAGCCAGTAACAGACCAGTGAGTCCTATATTGGCACCTGCGTCAATTATATTCTTCGGAGTCATTTCGAAAGGAAAGGAGTACTCCTTTTCCATAAAAGTATGGTAATAGACATTGACGTCAGAGCTGTTCCAGCGAAGATGTACGTTCTGACCACGAAGTTTGCGGGCAATCACGTGTGGCGTTATCACCAGTGTCAGAATGGCGCGCTTAAGGGATGGTGATAGTAATTTCTTTGCGTTCACGTATTTAAATTTTAAAAACGGAAGATAGACAACTGCCTAATAATAACCTAAATATGAAGCTTCATATGAGGTGACCGACAAGTGTCCCTATATATTAGGAAAAGCCGGAAATGGTAATCGACTTGTCTTTCTCCGGACAGGCAACTTATTCATGATCATCAGAATCCATTGAAAGACAGTTCATTATCAATAATTATGACATTCCGGAGAATATTTAATTATATTGAAATTAAGTCAACCGACATCCACCGTCTTTGCAAGGAATAACATGACTAAAAGAATTAGTTACTTCCTTTTCCTGTTATTGGGAATCACGGGCTGTTCAAGCCAGGAAGAAAAACCTGAAATTAACCTGGCTGAACTGACCATTGCCGGAATCCATGACGCCTATCAAAATGGAAAGTATACGGCCGAGGAGCTGACACGGGCTTACCTGGATCGAATTACGGAGTATGATACGCTGATCAATTCGATCACCACGATTAACCCTGACGCCATCGCAAACGCCCGGGCACTGGACCGGGAATACCAGGAAACAGGTGTTTTACGTCCGTTGCACGGGATTCCAATCATAGTCAAGGATAATTTCAATACAGCCGGACTCCCCACAACTGCCGGATCCCTGGCGCTTAAGGATTTTGTTCCGGACGAAGATGCTCCTGTCATCCAAAAGCTGAAGGAAGCGGGGGCTATTATCCTGGCAAAGTCAAATATGGCTGAATGGGCCTTTTCGCCGATGCACTCGGAGAGCTCAACTAATGGCACTACACGTAATCCGTATAATACCGCATTTGTACCGGCCGGGTCTTCAGGTGGTACGGCCGCGGCTATAGCGGCAAATTTCGGGGCGGTCGGACTCGGTACGGATACGGGTAATTCCATCCGCGGCCCATCATCGCATAATGCACTGGTTGGTTTCCGGACTACCCTGGGCCTGATCAGCCGGACTGGTATCATCCCGCTTTTTCTGCGAAATGATGTGGACGGACCGATGTGCCGGACGGTGGAGGATGCGACCCGGGTGATGGAGGTCATGACAGGTTATGATCCTGAAGACCCGATAACAACGTATTCAGAGGGCAAAACGCAAAGTAATTACCAGCAGTTTTTACAGAAAGACGGATTAACCGGTGCGCGTATTGGTGTGTTGCGCATTTTGTCGGAGAATGACCCGGATCCGGAGATCAGCGAACTCTTTCAGCAGGCCCTTCGCGATTTGGATTCGCTGGGTGCGGAAATTATTGATCCGCTCGTCATACCGGGAATTGACACACTCCGGCAAAACCAGTGGTGCGCTGAGTTTCGAAAGGACCTGGAGAGGTATCTGGACACGTATGTCAGGAATGATTCGCTGGCAACACTCGAAGACATTGTGTCGGTCGGCACCCGGTCGGAGTTTGCAGAAACCCGCCTTACCAATTATCTGACCATGACCGCAAGATGGGGGGAGAATGATGTGCCATGCGGTAATGCCTATGAAGATCCAAAGCGGATTGCGTTCAGGCAGGCCATAGAAAATGTCATGGATTCGCTGAATATTGATGCGATTGTCTACCCTTCATGGAAAAATAAGCCAGCGCATATTGATGCGTTCGAGGAAGAGTACAAGGGGGATAATAGTCAGGTGATTTCGCCGCATACCGGTCAGCCTGCCTTCACCGTGCCCATGGGTTACACGCGCGGGAACCTGCCGGCGGGATTACAATTCCTGGGAAGGATGTACGACGAACCGGTCCTGATTAAACTGACCTATTCATATGAGCAGGGCACGAAGCACCGGAAACCACCGGAACTTGAATAATTCTCCTACTATGTTAAAAACGAATGTTTTGGCCTGATAACATAGGAATGCCAGCTAACAGGTACCGGTCTGGCAGTTTGACGCCTTGCCTGCCAGGTGTATTTACGCTGATTTTTCTGTTGTTCATGCTGCATTCGAATGCCCAGATCATGTATCAGAATGTAAGTAATAAGAAGGTGGCGCTGGGTTCGTACGGACGGGTGGGGGTGGACTGGTCCTATGAGAATGGCGGTTCGATCGGCCGCAGGCTGAACCTGAATAATATGGGTAGCATCGGGGGCAGGATGGAAGAGCAGGATTACCTCGAAATAGCTCCGGCATTTAATTTCCAGCCCAAAAAAGAGGACAGCACCAGGATCTTTGCCCAGGTCAGGTTTTCCGTGTATTCGACAAGCGTGGCTTCCTTCGGTAACAGTGCTTCCAACAGCCTCGGAGGACTGGCTTTTGCCATGCCGGAAATGTTTGTTGAAGCCAGGAATATAAAAGGTAAGGAGCTGAGCATGTGGATTGGTGCCCGGCTCTACCGCGGCCCGGATGTGCACATTGCAGACCATTTTTATTTTAATGACCATTCCGGGCAGGGTTTCGGAATTGAATTCAGGAATACAAGACTGGCGGCCCTGTTTATTGCCTCTACCGACACTTCTTCCACGTTGCCTCCCTATTTTTACCTGAATATCAGGACAGGTACGCCCAGTGCTGCACTCAGGCAGCGATCAATTTTAATAGCAGAACATGATTTTAACCTGACGGCAAATAGCAGGTTGGTGTTACTTGGGGAATTTCACCGTATGGCCAGTGGTGAACTGGAAGGGATGGATTCCCCTGATTCAGTTACGCTCAATTTTCCATCGGATATCGGGTTTGTCATCGGGGCGAAGTTCGAACATAATTTCATCAGACTCCTCCCGGGATCATTCAACCATTTTTCACTTCGCCTGGGCACCGGAATCGCGAATGGCGGGGATGGTGGCTTGTCCAGAACCTGGCTGACCTACGGAGCTCCGGATACGGTAAACCTTAATTTCCGGGGTGCCTATTCCTTCTCACTGGTGGAGCATATTCTCCTGAATATTGACAGGAGAAATACACTGAACGGATACGCCATCTTGACCAGCAGCAAAGGGGGCGCCGATACTGATAATATTTCAGAAACCTACTTTGGCCGTGAGGTATATAACCGGAAACTTGATTTTACCATAGGAGCCAGGCATGAATATTATTTTACCGACTATTTTCACCTGCTGTCAGAATTGCATTATTCTCAAAGAAAGGATGGTACAAATCCAATCGCCAGTATGGTCAAGGTTTCCCTGGCGCCGATCTTTGTTCCCACCGGGCAGCGCGATACCTGGGCCAGGCCCCACCTCCGGTTTGTCGTTTCAGTGGCCAGGTATAATGACTTTGCCATGGAATCCCTGTATTCTCCTTTTCTGAATTTTGTGGGAGAACGACGATGGGGTTATTACTTCGGGGTCAAGGCCGAATGGTGGATATGGAATTGAATTCCACTTCCTGTTTCCCCCGGATATCCCGGGAGGAAGCGCCGGCCCTGATCTCGTAAACACCAGGTTCAAGTGCCCAGTCGTGTGCCGCTTCGTCCCAGTAGGTCAGTGAAACCACAGGGATGGTAACCTGTACTTCCTCTGCTTCTCCGGGACCAAGTATCCCCGTTTTTGCAAACGCCCTTAACTCCTGTTCGGGTCGATCAATCTCAGATCCCGGTTTGGCAGAATAGAATTGCACCACTTCTTTTCCCGGTATCTCTCCGGTATTGATGACTGACAAGCTGATCCTTATCGTGTCTTCGGATACATTCATCGCGATATCCGAATACTCAAAAGAGGAATAGGACAAACCGTATCCGAAAGGGTAGGAGACGTCCAGCCCGGCTTTATCAAAATGCCGGTATCCCACATAAATGCCCTCTTCATATTCTGTATAGTCAATGTTTCTGACTTTTTCGGCATCTGGTTTTTCCTCCTTGCCACCGATCATGTCAAACATATTCATGGGTTTGCCGTCCTGTGGGAAGTTGGCATTGGACACGTGGTCGTTCAGGTGCACCGGAAAGGTCATCGGGAGTTTTCCACTCGGGTTGATTTTTCCACTTAGTATATCGGCTACCGAATTACCGCCTTCCTGTCCGCCCTGCCAGGCCAGCAGGATGGCGTCGGGTTGTTCCTTCCAGGAAGCTGTTTCAATCACTCCGCCAATATTCATTACCACTACCACCTTCTTTCCTGCCTGATGAAATGCCTCACAGGTATTGCTGATCATCTCCTGCTCGGTGGTAGTAAGCAGGAAATCATCTTTCTCTTTTCTGTCTCCCCCTTCACCTGAATTTCTCCCGATGGTAATGATTGCCAGGTCGGCTTCTGAGGCTATGGTTGACAACTGCTCTGGAGAATAAATGACTTGTGGCGGATTATACGGATTGAACATCGCATTCATTCCTTCCGGTTTTACAAACTCTTCTTCACGGGCGCTTTTATGTGCTTCGTAAATCTCCCGGGCTGTTTCGTTAATCGTAAATCCGGCATTGGTCAGGCCTTCTTCCAGGGAAACCGTGTACGCTTCATTGACATCTCCCGATCCTGTTCCTCCTGCAATGAAGTCATAGGAGGTCACACCAAGGAGCGCGACATTCCTGTTATTGGACAGGGGCAGGGTATTTTCGTTTTTGAGGAGGACCATCCCTTCAGAAGCAGATTGACGAGTGGTTCGAGCATGTGCTTCAAGGTCAGGGTTGTTTCCATACGGCGTATTCTTCATTTTCCTTGATTCAATAACCAGTTTCAGGATTCTCCGTACCGACTGGTCGATGGTGGTTTCGGATATTTTTCCATTCTCATAGCCCTCAATGAGCGCGTCCCACTGATACTTGGTTCCTGGTTCCAGGAGGTCATTTCCGGCATTCACCATGGCCACCGCGTCGTTGCCTCCAAACCAGTCCGACATGACCAACCCTTCAAATCCCCAGTCATCCCGGAGCACGTCGGTCAGAAGGTATTTACTTTCAGGGGTGTAGGTGCCATTCACTTTATTGTAGGAGGACATGATTGTCCAGGGCTGGGATTCCTTAGTAATGATCTCAAATCCTTTCAGGTAAATTTCCCTCATGGCCCTTTCCGATACGATCACATCATTGAAATTCCGGTTGGTTTCCTGGTTATTGGCCACAAAATGTTTCACTGAGGAACCGACGCCGTTCGATTCAATACCATTGACCATGGCCGCACCCATTTTTCCGGTAAGCAGGGGATCTTCTGAATAATATTCGAAATTCCGACCACACAGCGGGTTGCGGTGAATATTCGCCCCCGGTCCGAGGACCACGTCCAGGCCATACTCTTTCGCTTCGTTGCCCATGGCTTTTCCCACCTCATTGACCAGTTCCGTGTTCCAGGTCGAGGCCAGCAGCGTTTCTATAGGGAATGCTGTGGAATAGTAGGTGCGGTCCTCGTCTTCCCGTGTCGGCTCGATGCGAAGGCCGGCGGGTCCGTCGGACAGGTAAATGGTTGGAATGCCAAGACGCGGGGTAGGGACAATGGTACCCACCGCACCGGCAATGGATGTTTCCGAATCGTCGCTTCCCATGGCGGAAGCAAGCCCGGATCCTTTGAGCAGGTGAATTTTTTCTTCAATGGTCATCTGAGAAAGCAGATCTTCCACACGTTCCGCTGTAGGTTTTCTGTCATCTTCATAGACATCAAGATTGCCATTGCCATTTCTGTCCATAAAGGAATAATCCTCTATGGTTAAGGTCTCGATCGCCTTGTTTTCCGCATATTCTCCTTCGAAATTGAGGAATTTGGCCTTAAGAAACATCCAGCCACCAAATCCGGTGATCAGCAGGAGGCCGATGATTGAACCTAATACGATCAGGGTGATTTTAAAGAATTTTTTCATGAGGGCATAGTTTGTGTCGACACGACACAAATATATAAAATAATTTATTTGTGACAATACGCCACAAACATTATTTTTGCTGAAATGGAAATAGCCGGATTCATAGAGAGCAGCCAGAAGCAATACCTGCCAAACATGTCGGTAGACATGGTGATCATCGCTTATGAGGAGGGGAGGTTGAAAGCCCTGCTTCTCCGTATCCGGGACAAGTGGCTGCTTCCGGGTGGATACATCGGGAAGGAAGAATCGGTCGACCACGCGGCCGGTCGCATATTACGGGAGCGGACCGGTATAGATGAGCCTCATTTAAAGTTCCTGGCTGTTTTCGGGGATGGTCAGCGGGAATTCAGGCAGGAGTGGATGGAATTTTTTCAAAGCAAAAACATCCCCTGGCGGGAGGATTACTGGTTCAATAACCGGTTTGTCACACTAACCTATTATTCCCTGATTGATATCACGCAGACCACACCAGTTAAAGGAGTCATGGACGAGGAGATTGCCTGGTTTGATTTTGATGAATTACCGGATATGTGGATGGATCATCTCGATATTCTCCAAACAGCGAGGGCACGCCTCAAGGAAGATCTTAAACACGAGCATATCACCCATAACTTATTGCCGGATAAATTTACCATGCCGGAACTTCACCAGCTTCACCAGGTAATTCTCCGGGAGAAACTCGACCGCAGCAGGTTCCAGAAAAAGATGCTGGCTTCCGGACTGCTGGAAAGATTACCGAAGTTGCAGAATGACACACCCGGCAGGAATCCCTTTCAGTACCGGGTAATTTCTCCTGAAGCTTAATTATAGAACTAATAGGTGATAAAAATGTAATGGTTTAATAATCATCATATTTGGTGCTGAAATAGGCATTGATTCTTATTGTTGAAATGCAATGCTCTGACTATCTTAAGATTTATGTATCACATTTAACATGAATTAATAAGGTATAAATTAAAAATCACACTATGAATAAAATCAAGCCACTACAAGTAAGTCTCATCCTGTTCCTGGTCTGCAGCTCTGTTGCGCTGTTTGCTCAGGATAAACCTAACATACTGGTTATATGGGGTGATGATATCGGGTGGGCCAATGTCAGCGCCTATAACCACGGTATGATGGGGTATAAAACGCCAAATATAGACCGGATCGCTAAAGAAGGAGCCATGTTTACCGACTGGTATGCACAACAATCCTGCACGGCAGGACGTGCTGCTTTTATACTCGGACAGCATCCATTCAGAACTGGTTTGCTCACAATAGGCATGCCCGGGGCCAAGCAAGGTATCCAGGACAATCAGCCTACCATAGCTGAATTACTGAAGCCACACGGCTATACTTCAGGGCAATTTGGAAAAAATCACCTGGGGGACAGGGACGAACACCTGCCTACGAACCATGGTTTTGACGAGTTTTTCGGAAACCTGTATCACCTGAATGCGGAGGAAGAACCGGAAACGTATTATTATCCGCAACAGGAAGAATTTCATAAAAAGTATGGTCCGAGAGGGGTGATTCACTCGTATTCAGATGGACGTATTGAGGATACGGGGCCACTCACAAAAAAGCGGATGGAGACTGCGGATGATGAGTTTACCGATGCGGCGATTGCTTTCATTGAAAAGGCGCACGCGGATGGCAAACCATTCTTTGTATGGTTAAGTGCTACCCGTATGCACGTATGGACGCACCTGAAAGAAGAAAGTCAGGGGGTCACAGGAATTGGCTTGTATCCGGACGGCATGGTTGAACACGACAAGGCGATCGGCCGTGTGCTGGCAAAACTGGAAGAACTGGGCATAATAGATAATACTATTATCATGTATTCCACGGACAACGGGGCGGAAAAGTTCACCTGGCCTGATGGCGGGACCACCCCATTTGCCGGGGAGAAAGGAACGACCTGGGAAGGTGGTTTCAGGGTGCCTTGCGCCATTCGCTGGCCTGGTGTAATTGAACCGGGGACCGTTTATAATGATATATTCTCCCATGAAGACATGATGCCGACGCTGGTAGCCGCCGCCGGCGAACCAAATGTGAAGGAAAAACTATTGAACGGTTATCAGGCCAATGGAAAGAATTTTAACGTTCACCTGGATGGGTATAACATGATGCCGTATTTCCAGGGTGAGGTGGATGAATCTCCCAGGAAGGAAATTTTCTATTTCGACGCGGGAGGTAACTTAAATGCTATCCGCTATAATAACTGGAAACTTCACTTTACCATTATGGAAGGCTCGATTGCGGAAGCCTACAGGAAAAGTCCGAGCTGGCCGATTGTCATAAATCTGCGCGCTGACCCTTATGAAGTATCATGGAAATCGGCATTGTACACCAGGTGGTATGCCGACAATATGTGGTTATTCGTTCCGGCTCAGGAGCTGGCCACAAACTTTTTATCCACGTTCAAAGACTATCCGCCAGTCCAGGGATCTTCGCTGTCGGTGGATAAGGTAGTCCAATCGATGACCGCAAGACCTCAGAATTAGATCACAACATTATGCAGGCCTGGAATTCCCGGGCCTGCTTTTTTATTCTTCTAATTAAAAAGACGATGGCGACATTAGATTCTATCAGGGAGTTGTCCAACCGTATGGCTTCTTCCATTTTAGGTCAGGATGAACTTATTGAGCGGATGCTCATTGTTTTGCTGGCGGACGGTAATATGCTTCTGGAAGGACTTCCCGGACTGGCCAAGACCCGAGCGATAAAGGCACTTTCAAAAGAACTTGACTGCGGCTTATCAAGGATTCAGTTTACCCCGGACCTGTTGCCTTCAGATGTGACCGGTACGGAAATTTATCAGCCTGAGCTGGAAGAAAAATTTATCTTCCAGCAGGGGCCGATCTTTAACAACCTGATCCTGGCAGATGAAATTAACCGCGCCCCGGCCAAGGTACAGTCCGCCTTGCTGGAAGCCATGGAAGAGCGACAGGTAACCGTAGCGGGAAAGACCTATCCGATGGATCCGCTGTTTATGGTAATGGCCACCCAGAATCCTGTAGAACAGGAGGGAACTTACCCATTACCTGAAGCCCAAATGGACAGATTCCTGATGCACGTCATAATCGGGTACCCGGACGACAAATCCGAAATTGGTATTATTCGCTTGAATCGCGAAGAACAGCATAAGAAGAAGGAAGAGACCAGGGAAAGGATTGATCCTCAGGAAATATTTAATGCCCGAAAGGAAATTGCCGAGGTAAAAATTTCGAAGAATATGGAACGGTATATTGTCGATATTATTGAGGGCTCACGCTACCCGGAGAAATACGGGGAAGAACTGAAATCATGGATTGAGTTCGGAGCCAGTCCGCGGGGCTCAATAGCCCTGGACCGTTGCAGCCGTGTACATGCCTGGATGCAGGGGAACGATTTTGTTTCTCCGGAAAATATACGTGCGGTGGTCCATGAATGCCTGCGACACCGCCTGATACTTAGCTATGAAGCTAACGCAGAAGGGATAACACCTGATCATGTAATTGACCAGCTTTTGGAGAAAGTGGCAGTGATCGGCTGATGAAATCTCCTGAATCATATCCTGAGCATATTTTTACATCGCTCAATGAATTACTGAGCATGTCGAGGCATGCCCGTCTGTTCCGCTTTTCCGGCAAAAAGAAAAAGATCAACAGAATTCTTGGCGGCAGCCACCCGTCCAGACTTCGTGGCAGGGGACTGGATTTTGAGGAAGTAAGAGATTATGTCAAGGGCGACGACATACGTCATATAGACTGGAAGGTTACCGCCAGGACGCGTGAAACCCACACCAGGGTGTATACGGAAGAAAAGGAGCGGCCTGTACTAATAGTGGTAGATCAGTCCAAATCCATGTTTTTCGGATCTGTAAAGAGAATGAAGTCTGTCGTGGCGGCCGAATTGGCAGCCATTGCGGCTTTCAGGGTTTTGAAAAAGGGGGATCGTGTAGGGGGAGTGGTATTTGCTGATAATGGGACAGATTATATTCTCCCGAAAAGAAACCGTAAGAATATCCTTCGTTTTCTGGACCAGATAGTTAAGCGGAACCATGAGCTTGCCGAATCGGACGAGGTGGATTTTAAAACTGCATTGCCGGATGTGATTAACCGCGTGGCCAACATAGTGACCCATGATTACCTGTTGATCATCATCAGTGACTTTCACCGGTATTCGGAAGAAGTGGTTAAGTCAATCGTTATCCTGTCACAACATAATGATATTCTGCTGGCAAAGGTAGCTGATCCGATGGAGCAGGAACTGCCGCAAACCGATTTTGTAGCAGGAGACACTACTTACCAGATAACCATCAGGGGTAAATCCGGTGAGGTCAGGAAAAAGTACTCGGATCACTATGCGAGTAGTCTGGAAAAATTTGAAAGCAGGATGCAAAAGCACAGGATTCCGGTGTTTACTTTCAATACCCAGGATCCGGTGGAAGATCAGTTGAAGAACTTATTCAAGGTGACATGAGATTATTCCAGTCCGATAGCGTCAGTTCGCCGAATCCGGCTGCCGGGAATACCGATCTGGGACCCTTGTATGAGCCGGCCGATGTGCCGTTTACTTTTGAAACCATTGGCTGGCAGGTGGTGGGAATCCTTTTACTTCTTGCCGTGGGATATCTGGCTTACAGGATTTACAGGCATTGGTACCGGAACCGTTACAGACGTGAGGCATTGACCCGGCTGAATCAATTAAGCGCGGATGAGAAGCTGGTAAGCGCTGTATTCATAATTCTGAAAAACACGGCCATGCAGGTCTATGGCAGGAACCGGACCGGTTCGTTGTCAGGCAAAGAATGGCTTGAATTTCTGGAGAATACGGGGAAAGGGGTTCGGTTTACAACCGAGGAAAAAGCAATCATGGATGCTTTGTACCGCGATGTGGCGGTAAGCCCGGAAACGGGAAATGCGTTGATCAGAAATGCTCAAAAATGGATAAATACACATGCCGGCTAACCTTGAATTCGGATTTCCATGGGTGATATGGCTTTTGCCTTTGCCTTTATTGATTCATTTTCTGATTCCCGGAATGCGGACCCGGAGTGCGTCTGTCCGCTTTCCGCTGTTTGAACAGGCAGCGGAGATTACCGGTCAGAAGCCAAGGAAGTCTGCCTTAGTACGTAAAAGGCATTTTTTGAGATGGGTGGTCCTATTTGTCGGATGGGCGGGCATCCTGCTTACACTCAGTTCGCCACGGATCGTTGGAGAGCCTGAAATGCAGGTTAAAACATCCCGAAATTTCCTGATAACAGCGGATATATCATTCAGTATGGCACAGGAAGACTGGGCCGTTGACTGGGAGAAGTCCCGGCGCTGGGATGCCGTAAAACAGGTCATGCACTCCTTCATTGAAAAACGCGAAGGCGACCAGATGGGACTGGTCTTTTTTGGCTCGAGCGCCTACATTCAGTGTCCGTTTACCCCTGATCTAGGGACGGTCGAACAGCTTCTGGAAGAGGCGGATGTCGGGATGGCCGGGCAAATGACCCATATCGGAAAAGCCATTGCCAAGGGCATTGAACTGTTTGACCGTGATACCATTGAAACCAAAGTGATGTTGTTGCTTACCGATGGGGTGGATGCGGGCACGGATATTCTGCCGCTGGACGCTGCACGGCAGGCGCAGAGTGATTCCGTTATTATTTATACGATCGGGATCGGGGATCCGTCGACTACTGGCGCCGACCTCGATGAAAAGACATTACAGGAAATCGCGGACATGACAGGCGGGAAGTACTACCTGGCGAAGGATGAAGTGGAGCTACAAGAGATTTATGCAGAGCTCGACCGGCTCGAACCCATAGAATACGAGGAAAAAAAGAATCGGCCGGTAACGCTGTTATATTATTACCCACTGGGCGCTACTATAGCCTGGATGCTGCTGGTCACGTTCTTTATTCAGGTCATGGATATGGTCCGGAAAGTCAGAGGGAAGGAGGTACGCTATGGATGATTCGTTATGGCCGGTGGACTGGGAAGCCTTTCATTTCCTGAGACCTCAATGGCTCTGGTTGTTTGTGCCTTTGTCAGTCATTATGGTCACTGGATTATTGTCTCTTCGGCAGGATGTCAGATGGAAATCCATCATCGCTCCTCATTTACGATCCTTCGTGATTCGGAAAGGAAGTGAATGGAAAAAAGGGGTGATGTATGGCATTATGTTTCTGGGCATAGCCCTGGGTATTCTTGGACTGGCAGGACCGGCCTGGAAGAAAGTACAGGTACCAGGACAAACCATCGAAACGCCTGCGGTAGTAATGTTAAAAATTACCGACAGCATGCTCGCCACGGATATCCAGCCCACGCGGCTGGAACGGGCTAAATTCAAACTGAATGATCTCATTAAGGCGGATCCGCGAGCCCGTATGGCCCTGGTAGGATATTCAGGAACGGCCCATACAATTGTGCCGCTGACAACTGATTATGAAATAATTGCCAGCCACCTGGACGGATTAAGTCCGTCCGTCATGCCAAGAAGCGGGAATAACCTCGAAGAAGCATTTCAGCTGACCGATTCGGTTTTTGCCGTGAGCCGTGCGCCGGGCACCGTAATTCTCATCCTGGATGAACTGACAGAGACGGAGGCAGCTACGATTTCTCAGTATGTGCAAAATTCTCCCAACCAGCTATTTTTGTATCCATTTAATGTTGCTGATCGTAATCCCGCGCTTCTGCGGCAACTGGCGCAACTGGACAGTCTGGATGTGTATGACTTGACCCTGGATGATAGTGATGTCAACCGGATGGCCGAAGTGATCAGCGAAAATCTGGAGTTTACAGAGCTGCCCGAAGCTGAGGAGGATACCTGGCGAGATGCAGGCTGGATGCTGTCGATCCCGCTGGCCATTATTCTTTTGGCCTGGTTCAGGCAGGGGTGGGTGCTTATACTTCTGATTACATTTTCGTCATGTGATAATGTGCATTCATTCAGGGATTTATGGTATACCACGGAATTTCAGGCCCAAAAATTAAGTGATGAAGGAGAATACAGGCAGGCGGCTGATCTTTTTAAAGATCCAATGCGCAAAGGAGTAGCCCTGTATAAAGCCGGAGATTTTGAAGCAGCTGCCAGCGCTTTTGCCCAGGATACAACCGCCAACGGCGCCTACAACAAGGGCCTGGCCTATATGGAACTGGGAGATTTAAGAGCGGCTAAAATGGCGTTGGAGGATGCGGTCGAACTTGATCCGGACCTGGCTCCGGCACGTGAAAGCCTGGATAAACTGCAACAGATTATTTCAGGATCCAATGAGGTGGACCTGGCTGATGCGCAGGAAGCGGAAGGTGGTGAGGCTGCTGAAAATACACAAAATTCGGGACCGGAGGATTTGAGCGGCGGAGGACAGGAAGCTACGAAAGAGGATATGGAGAAAGAAAGGCAGGAGGAGACGGTGTCTACAGATATTCGAATGGGCAAGGAACTGGATGAAGTGCCGGATGATATTGGTTCGGGTATACAGCAGGACAATTCAAAAATTTTAATGAGGAAAGTGGATGATGACCCGTCCCTGTTTTTGAAAAGGAAATTTGAATTCCAGGTAAAAGAAAGAGAGAAAGGAAAAGGCAATGACTAGAATAAAACTGTTTTTCCTGGTAGTTACCCTGTTCACCCTGAATGGTGCTTATGCCCAGCGTTTATGGACGAGTGTCAAGGTAAATAAAAGTGCGGTTTATATCGGACAACCGGTGGAAGTTTCCATTGAGGCCTATACTTCTACCTGGTTCACCTCCGGGATTGATCCGGGAAATATTCAGGTGGACGGTGCATTTACCCAGTATTTTCGGCCGGTGAGCAAATCCATTCGCATGGACGGGAAGACCTATGCGGGGGTGGAACTCATTTACCAGGTTTTTCCATATGAGAATGACGAACTGGTTTTTCCGTCCATTGCCATCACGGTTGAGTCTCCGCCGGAGGGAGGGTATAAAGGCGTACAGCACGTGCTGAATACGGAAGAAAAGCGAATCAGGATCAAGCCGATTCCGTCGGATTTCTCCAGGGACCAATGGCTGGTCGCCACGGGACTGACCATTGCGGACAATTGGTCGACTGCTTCAGACAAGGTTAAAACCGGGGATGTCGTTACGCGAACCGTGACCCGTACCGTTTATGGTACCGTTCCGGAACTGATTCCACCACTTGAGTGGGATTCAATAAGCGGACTTGCCATGTATCCGGCGCGCAGTTCGATCAGGAAGTTTGACACCAAGACCTCGGTTTACGCTACGCGAACGGAATCTGTACGCTATCTTTTTACCGAGGAAGGGAACGTTACTATTCCGGCTGAGGTGATTTACTGGTTTCATGCATCGCAGGAAAAGTTATACAAAAAAACGCTGTCGGAAAGAACCTTTATGGTTGAGCCCAACCCGAACCTGGGTATAGTAGCCAGTATTCAGGATTCCCTGGATGCGCTGGCCCGGGCGGAAATGGTCACTGAAACGGCGGAAGACGGGCCTGTTACCATTTTGGGATTGCCATGGCCTCAATTTCTGACGGTATGTGTGGCAGGATTGGGTGTATTGTGGGTGCTTGTAGTCCTGATCAGATGGCTCATAAAAAAAGAAAGGGCCAGGCGTATTGCCTATAAGGATTCAGAAAAATATGCCTTTGATCAATTTAAAGATGCATTGAAGGGCGATAGCGGGAACGAAACGGTTAACCGTTTATATCGCTGGCTGGATCATTTAGGACTTGATGAACCTACAGTCGAAAGCCTATTGCACGCAAGTGGTGTTAAAGAGTTGACGGCCGAAAGGGTTAAGATAAATTCCTTTTCCAATGACAACTCAGGCCATCTGAAACTTGACCCCGCACCCTGGTCAATCGCCAGGAATAAATTCCTTAGGAGGACTGTTTCCCGGCGCAGTAAAAGTAATTGGATCAACCCCTGAAAATAGCAACCAGATATTTCCTATTTAAACGAACATCATGGAGATTTTGATGATTGATTCATGTGAGGAGTTTTTTTGAGAATAATCCTGCAAGCATGAATGGAAAAGGGGATTTGTTATATCATTCAATTAAAACTGTTTAATGCCCGACACGATACACCTGAATGAAAGAAAACCTATCTGGATAGCATTGTCTGAATTCTATCTTGACACGGAATTACAGGATTACCATTTCAGGTATATCGCGAATAAAATAATTGAAAGTCCTTATTCATTGGAAGAAGTTCAGCAAATAAATAAATATGAAGTATTTCCGGTTCTTCAGGCCAATCTCTTAAGTGTAGCGGGAGAATGGGCTGGTTTTCAAGAGGAATGGCTGATCAGGTCGATCATGGATTCACTGAAAAAGCGAAACGCATTCCGGAAGTTGAAAATTGACAAATTGTGGCTGATTCACAAATGGATGCAGGAAGACTATTGGATAAAACTTACCGATGTTTATACAGAACTGAAGAGCAACCCGGATTTTAATCCGGGCAGTGATGAATTTTCTAAGGAATGAAAAGGACTTCTGAATAATTAGTTATGCTGGTTAATCATCAGGTACATGTCCTTCATGTCATGCGAAGTCAACCGTATCAGGTCGATGTCTCCGTCTCCTTCGAAGTCTCCGGTAAGCAGGTTATATACACCGTCAGTATTCAGCGTGTCAGCACGCCATTCTCCATTACGCTTATCGAGAAGTAATACCGGAAATTGATCAGGAATGGTCGAATTATTTTCTTCAGCGATATTAATAGCTCTGTTCCTGTTTGCGCCGGTCATTACTTCGAATTCTCCGTCCAGATCAATGTCTTCTACCTGTAAACTGTGCGCGGCACTTAAATTTTCCAATATCACTTCTTGCTGCCATTGATCTCCATCAAATTCGTATTTCATGACCGGGTACCCGTCCTTTTCAGAGTGCGAAATAAAAACTTCAGCTTTTCCGTTTCCATCTGTATCCCTGCAAACCACCTTGGTTGCATTACGTGCCCAATGATCTTCCTCCTGCGAAAACCAGCGGGAGTCTATTGTGTCCAGCGGCCAGTTCTCTTCCAGGCTGCCCGGATTTTTCAGCCAATAGCCATTGGCTGCAATGTCCACCAGTCCGTCCCCATCAAGATCTCCTGCGTCCAGACCCTCATGAAGGTTGATGATTTTCCGCTCCATTGTTTTAACGAATTCTCCATCAGGATTTCTGCTGAAAACAGACAAAGTTTCAGCGTTGTAGGTGACTGTTACTATTTCAGGATTTCCATCCCCTGTCAAATCGGTGATGGCAATATCTTTCAGCGCACTGGGAATTACTCCCACTTCAGCAGTTGTCCATTCTGATCCATCCTGGTAGAAGGCATAAATTATCGCATCGGCATCTGCATCGGTCCATTCTCCCGGATGTTCCACACCAATTAAATCCAGGTCACCATCACCATCCAGGTCTGCCGCCTCCAGGTCACCGGCAGCAAATTTTCCGCCTCCCGGGGCGTCCTCAAAAATAATATGCTTTTCCCAGGTTGTTCCATCTACATTACCGGCCAGGTACCCGAGCCAACCGCCGGAACCATTGTTGTCCTGCAATATAATATCCTGGTACCTATCTCCATTTACATCGGCAAAAGTCCGCGCCCACCAAAGGTTAGCGTCATCGGCGATCAGAACACTTTCGAAACTGGCCTCTTCTGAAACTTCGGGAGTACTACTTTCTGCTTGCTCGTTTTTTGACCCGGAAGAATCACAGGCTGCGAAGATAAGTGCTGGAAGGAAAAGCAAATATTTCATGTTGGGTGGATTTATAAATTTTCAATAAATTCTAAAATACGCTGGCGACTATTTTGATCATTCACAGGAGCGGGATAAAAGCCAATAATGAACGAATTCGGCTCTTTCATTAATGGTGTGGCATTCCTGTCCCGGCCAAACCCGAAAACCGCCATGCCGTCTGCCGAATCATTTCCATTTTCAGAGTTTCCCATATAGGCGAACATATCTTTGTGATTATCGGGATTTTCCTGGTGTACAAAAAACGTCAGTTCAGTATTGCTGTCGCCAAACCAGGCGGTCTGCCATTGTCCGTATACCTCTGTTCCCTTAACCAAATCGGGTTGTGTGTTCATCGGTCCCTGGGTATCTGTACCCCATAAATGGGTGGGCGGACTGAATTGTCCTGCCACGGGCCCTTCATACAGAAACCAGTATGGCGTGACCTGATCAACCTTTTCTATTTCCATCCGGGCATGATCCGGATGGAATGTCCAGGTCCACGACCATTTTCCACTTACTGAAGTTGAACGGAGCTGGTTAGCGGAGATCCGTTCAGTGGTCATTTTGCTGAACCCCGGATGACCGGCGCCGCCATCTTCGGATCGGAATACCAGGTTGGGAAGACCCCGGTAATCGCTTGCCGCAGAGGCCGGATAGGCGGCACTGTCCGATTTGCTGAAACGGATCCAGTCACGGCCCTGGTTGTCAATTATTGACCGGAAACCACCGGCTTTTTTTTCATATTCGTACGTGGCATTTTCAGTTTTAATGACAAATACGTCAGCCTCGTCCCGTACTGCTTCCGTAATACTGACTTTTACCTGACAACCAATTAAGGCAAGCACAATGATGAAATAATACTTCATTCCACGGGGCTAGTTATCCTCATTTCGCCAGTAATGTACAAACTGATATTGATCCCAGCCAATTCCTACGATATCCAGGTCCCCGTCTCCGTCCATATCAGCCGTGAGTACCCCCAGGTGGTTCTCTTTGCCTGTATCAATAACTTGTTTGGTAAACGTTCCCGACCCGTCGTTGAGCCACAATTGCAATTCCAAGGTGGGGCCCTTGTGTTCGGCGGTTAGAATATCCGGATCCCCGTCCTTATCCATATCCTGCACATCCAGGTTATTGCTGGAATACTGAGTGGTTATGTGTCGACGTTCCCATTCATCCTTCGTTGTTTGTTTGTACCAGAAGATATTGCCATCCGGTTCGAGACCCGGCCAGCGTTCCTCCGCCACGATCACGTCGGCTTTGCCGTCCAGATCTATATCGGCAACGCTCACACGATCCGCAGGGTGATTAGTATTCCCCAGCTCCGTGTCCTTCCAGTTTTCCTGTAGCTGACCCGGGTTTTCGTACCACACGATAATAAGCGGTTCGGCCTCCCCATCCGGGCGCCTTCCAGCTGCAATATCCAGGTCGCCATCCCCGTCTATATCTCCTATGCCGATGCCCTCATCCGAAGTATTCTCCGCGACTTTAAACACCTGCCATTGATTGTTTGCCGGAGAATCAGGAACCTGGATGGCATAAATGTCGCCGTCCCCTGCGATGACAATTTCGTCGATTCCATCACCGGACAGGTCAGCCCGCGTAAACCCCTGGCTGTTGGTATGGGAGGTGGCAGGAACCTGGCCTATAACCCGTGACTGCCATTCCGATAAGTCTTCGTTGGCCTCGAGCCAGATCAGATCGGGCAAAGCCATACCTATGATATCGGCATTATCGTCCCCGTCAACATCCATGATCAGGAAGCCATCAATATTCATTCCGAGGTCAATCGAAGTCCAGGATGATGAGGGGTTTTCCGGCTGCAGGTAGATATTCCGTCCTGTGAGTATATCCAATAGTCCGTCGGTGTTCACGTCATGCATGTCCAGTCCGAAATAGCGCAACCAGTCCGGATCAGCATAGTCCCCCCATTTGGGCTTGTCGTCATCAACCTGGAAGTAGGTGAATTCCTGGGCGCCGGCATGGTAACTTACAGTCAGCAGAAAAAGAATAAGGAAAGAGAAGTATGATTTCATGTGAATTGGAAAAACAATATGATATAAGGATTATAAGTTACCAAATTTGCATATAATTTTGCGTTCAATTCGTATTCATTCATTTACGAGCAAGCTAAATAAATACGTGAGCAGGTTTAAATGGAAAGGAATTGTTTGAGAATGGATGATGACAGCAATACGATGGGAATCTATCGTATGATTTGAATGTTTAGCCATTTTTTCAATAATGCGTTTTCAATTGCCATGACACTAATCGAATACCAACTAATAGAATCAGGGATAATTCTGATGCTCTTTTTCATAATCCGCTTTATTGTGAATTGGTCAGTAAAGAAAACGTGGAAAGTCAGGGGCTATGTTCGGGAACGCCTGATTGTTGTACGCCGCGCTACCTCTTTTATTTTAATTATCGTATTCGGACTTATACTTTCTTCCATCTGGGGAATTGATCAATCGGAAATCATTCTGTTTGTAACCTCCATACTCACTGTTATTGGAATTGCTTTTTTTGCACAATGGTCCATTTTATCAAATATTACTGCCGGCCTCATCCTGTTTTTTAATAACGATATCCGGTATGGTGAGTACCTGACAGTACTTGAAAAAGACAATAATATAAATGGAATAGTCATTGAAATAGGCGTGCTATTCACCCGGTTAAAGACTGACGAAGGTAAAGTGATTTCCATCCCTAATTCAATCATTATCCAGAAGATGATATCGGTTGAAAATAAAGAATAAATTTTGTTTAAATATTTTCAAAAAAAGTTAAACAAAATAGTTGGGTTTACGTTGATACAGGTGATGAGAAATTCACCACTTGCCATATTGATACTTTTACTGGTTCTTACGGGAGGAGCCGGAGCAATGATAAACTCCGACTATGCGAAGAGCGAGGTTCTTTGTGAGCACGGTGAGAAAAATACGGAGAATTTAACAGAAGACATTTTTGAGTTTGATGCTCTTAGTGATGATCCCTATCTGTCTTTTGATATACATTCTCCGGACATAACCCATAAACCAAACCTGTATCAATATAAACCCCTTGATGCAATTTTAATTCCGCCCGAATCAATTCTGTGATTCACATCAGTATGTCCGGGTAAATCAATCCGAGACCCGGATATCCATTCCATTACTTATTAAACCGCGTGCAACCGGATGATATTCATCCGGCCAGGTATCGCGCGTAAAGCTAAAATTTCACAGAAATGAAACGTTGTGCACTGATTCTATTCCTTGTTCTTTCTACGGTACTGACCGGTTCGGTTTTCGCGCAGAACGGCGAAACCATTAACAATTTGCTGGGACTTGAGCCGGATGAATACTTTGCTGACCGGGACAGCGCTTATCTTGATCCTTATTATGGCCTGAAGAAGCTTATTTATGGAAATAAGCGGTTTGCCGATAACAAGAGTATTAATCCACGTCAGACGGACGAGGACTTACGTAATACGACCATGGGTCAAAAGCCATTTGCGGTAATAATTGGTTGTGCAGACAGCCGTGTACCGAACGAAATCATATTTGACCAGGGAGTTGGTGATTTATTTATTACGCGAACTGCAGGTCAGGTCATGGCTGAAGCCTCATATGGTACCATTGAGTACGCCGTGGATGTTTTAAACACCCGGCTCATTGTCGTTTTAGGTCATCAATCCTGCGGAGCGGTAGATGCAGCCATGAAGCTGCCGGCTAATCCGCCGGGCCACGTGGTCACCCTAATAAATGCCATTAAACCGGCATCAATGGTAGCCAAGCAGGCTAATCTTTCTGCAGACAAGAGTTTAGATCTGGCCATCCGGCAAAATGTCCTGGAACAGGTAAACCTGTTGAGAGATCTGGAGCCGGTATTGAGCCGAAAATTTGGTGCCGGCGAGGTACTCATCGTTGGCGCCGTATACAATCTGGAGACCGGGTATGTTGAATTTGTTGAAGAAACGATCACAAGTCTGCCCGCATTCCAGGAAAAACAAGCGGTCAATTAAAGCGCGGTCGGGAGATATAAAAATTCCTGATTGCGGTGTGTTAAGTCCTCCGGAGCCTTTCAACGGCTCCGGGAGGCACCACAAAATCAAATAATTAGAACTGATTAAATCTATAAACCATGTTACAAATACTTGCGGGAATAACGGTTGCGGGTGCACTGCTATTCAATAATCCGAACGAACAAATTGCTGATGCGCATTATTCACAGCGTAATCTCCAGGAGGCCATTTACCATTATACCGAGGCCATATTCGATGAGCCGGAAAACGGCGTGTTGTACTATAAGCGCGCGAAAGCCTATCTGGTTAATAATCAATACGAAGAATATCATTTGGATATCACGCGAGCATTGGAGCTGAGCCCGGATTTGGCCAGGATACTGTCGGATGAGGAATTGCTGATCGAAGAAGAAGCTTCGGAGTAATAGTGACACAGGACAGGGCAAACTAATGTTTGTCCTGTTTTTTTACCGAATGATTTACCTATACTAATTTTATAATACCTCTGACTCATGATGCTCCTGGTCCCTGATGAAATCATATTCAATACCGAAAAGGCGGAAAAGATCAAAGACATCATGGAGTCAACCTACAGATTAATTTTGTATAGCAGGAGCCACCTTGCCGACGACCTGCTCAACGCATATATAGACCAGATTTCCAGTTTTCAGGAGTTGCTGAGCATTAAAAATGCACAAATGGAAGCCCAGACCGAGGAGGAAGCAATAGAATATGAACTGGCGCTGAAGAAGTCGGTAAGTTTCGTGGTTAATGAAATAAAACATCAGATTAATTTTAGGACAGAAATACAGCTGTTTCAATTATTCAGGCTTATTTCTCCCGAGGCACATTCGAATCATCCCAATAAATATCGTCAGCGTCTTGTGCAGATTGGAAAATACCTTTGTCCGGATCCCTTTCGTTTAACCGGACTGGTATCCGAACTTTTCTATCAGATGACGAAAATTAAAAATCCGCTTATGAAGGCGTTATATTTCCATCATGAATTGGTGCGAATACATCCATTTTCGGATGGGAACGGACGGACGATCCGGATGGCAAAAAACTGGATGCTCATGTATGAGCTGTATCCACCGATTTTTATTTCGGATAAGGCTGAAAAACTGGAATATGTGAGGACGCTGGAGAATAGTTTTTTATTGCTAACCAGAAAGGAAGGTAAATGGAACAGCTGGACGGAAGCATTTTTTGACCAGGAACTGAATCGCTTACTGAACAATGCCAGTGCGATTTATAACCGGGTTCTGGCGGCGGGAAACCTGCGTGAAGCATGAATGAGAAAAGAGAATTTATCTGCATAACTTATAGCACACAGTGGTTGTTAAATGCGCGTGTGGCAAATTCAGTAATTATTAACATTCAATAGGATGATTCGCTGATTTTGTCATCAAAATTCGCAAAACATTCAGCGCATTTAACTTTTAATAATGAAGAATACCCTGCTGTCAGGCTTTATTAAAGCATACAGAAAATTTCAGGTCAGCAAATCGCCCCAAATGAATCTTGTCTGGGGATTTTTTCTATACACTCTTGCAGGTTTTATTCTACTATCAATCCCGTTTTTCCACAGGGAAAACGTCGGATTCTTAGATAACCTTTTCATTTCAACTTCTGCCATTTCAACTACCGGTCTCGTGACGGTGAGTGTTTATGACAGTTACAATTTTGCCGGCCAGCTCATTATCATGGGTTTGTTTCAGATTGGTGGCATCGGGTATATGACGCTTACAACATATTACCTGCTTTTTACGACCAGGCAAATCACCCACTGGCACAAAAGAGTTATTGGTGCGGGTTTCACGCTTCCTAAAACCATAATGATCAAGGACTTCATCCGCAGTGTGGTTGTTTTCACATTAATCATGGAAACCCTTGGCGCTATCGCTTTTTTTATCGGCTTTTCAAATTCAGGGATGGCAACAGGAAAAGCTATCTGGTTTTCGATTTTTCACAGTGTTTCTGCGTTCTGTACGGCGGGGTTAGGATTATTCAACGATAGTTTTGAAGGGTACAGTGATGATATTTTAATGAATTTAACCATTTCAATTCTTGCCATTGCAGGTTCCCTTGGATTTATTGTGATAACCGATTTATGGTACAGGATAACAGGCAGATCAAATGAGATATCATTCACGACAAAAATTATTGTTTATGGATTCCTGATACTTCTGACCACTGGAACGTTACTCATTTACTTTTTTGAGCCCTCGGTTCAGAATTCGGGGAATTCTGTAGCGGTATCCTTTTTTCAGGCAATGACGGCAATGACCACGGTGGGCTTTAATACCATTCCAACCGGAGGATTAAGTTTACCTGTTCTGTTATTTGTGACGTTCCTGATGTACCTGGGTGCATCACCATCCGGTACAGCGGGTGGTTTGAAAATCACCACGCTGACAGCCATGATCTCTATCCTGAAGAGCCGTTTGTTTGGTCAGAAAAAAATAACCTTCCTCGGGAAGTCAATTCCGTTCGAACGTTTGTATGTTGCGACATCCACCTTTATACTTTATACCAGCATAATATTTATTTTTTGCTTTCTGATGACCTTCACAGAAGATTTTGATTTTGAACGAATACTGTTTGAAATAGCGTCTGCTTTGGGAACCGTCGGACTGAGCACGGGTATTACCGGAGATCTGTCAACTGCCGGAAAATTGCTGATAATAATCCTGATGTTCATAGGCCGGGTGGGTGTCCTCACTTTTGGATTCGCATTGCTTGAAAGAAAGCAGGACGGTGAGAAGCAGGCAATTGAGGATGATTTGGCAGTATAAAATACGCTTAGTTGGGTTGGGTATCCAATCATTCTCCCTATATGATTGTTGAATATCTTGGGCAATCCTCATATTGAATGTATGTTTGCTTCTTGTTATATACCTCTGATGCTGTGACATGAAATTTAAATTATACAGAGAATTACGTTCTGTCCGGACACTTTTTAAACTCTTTCAATAATTAAGCATGAAATTAAATTCAACCCCAAAGAATCTTAACGAGGCTGTTTCTGTAAATGTGTGCTTATTCCTTGCCCTGGTAATACTATGCAGTCATGATCTGTATATCAAAATGGATACCTATTTTTTGCAGCCTGATCAGCAGGCGGTTCTGAGCCTTTATAACGGAACATTCGAAAAAAGCGAAAACACTATTGCCCGCGACCGGATGCTGGACGCTTCTGTAGTTCATCACGGCGAAAGAGTGGCCATAACACCAGACCAATGGAACGATCAGGACAGCACCATAACCCAATTGAAATTTACTACGGGTCAGGCAGGGACCTATGTGGCAGGTGTCTCCACGAAGGCCAGGAAGATTGAACTGTCCGCCGGAGATTTTAATAATTACCTTGAACACGATGGTGTTTTGGATATGCTCGAACAGCGGACCGCAAACAATCTCCTGGACCAGGACGCGACAGAGAGCTACCAGAAACATGTAAAAGCCATATACCAGGTGGGGGACGTCAAAACGGACGACTGGAATACCTTCCTCGGCTATCCGATCGAATTTGTCCCGTTGGAAAATCCGTACGAAAAATATAACGGTGATTCCTTGTCAGTGAAGTTGTTGTCAGAAGGTAAACCATTAGCCAACCAGTTGGTCTATGCAGATTACCTTGCCAGTGGGCACACCGGTTCGGATGATAATCACAGCCATACCGAGGCCTCCGACACCACGGCCCATTCTCACGAGCAAAATAACCACACACATGATTCTTCAGCTGAAGAAGCCCATACGCACACGAGTGGACAGCAGCTGCGGACAGACGAACAAGGCGTCGTTACGGTACGTCTTCCTGAAGAAGGTATTTACTATCTGCGCACCATTCACATGGTCAATGTTACAGACAGCAGTGAATTAACCCACAGGTCAAAATGGGCGACACTGACCTTTGAGGTAACGCACGAACATGGAAGCAGCACGCATACGCATGACGACCATGAGCATGAAGAGGGCGTGCCGGCCTGGATATTTATTGCGGGCAGTTTATTCATTATTGTTGTGCTATTCTTCGTGTTCAGAAAAAGGAATTAATGAAGTGCCTCAGGATTAAGCATGTAATCTCCCTGTTCTTCGTTTTTCTCCCGCTTGTCGGATTTGCTCATGATGTAACAAGTGCCGATCAGGAGCTCTTGCGTGACGGAGGATTGTGGGCGTACGTCAGGGTAGGAGCCACCCACATGCTGACGGGCTATGATCACCTTCTTTTTCTGACAGGGGTTGTCTTTTACCTGAAGAGTTTTAAAGACATTCTGAAGTTCATCACCGTGTTTACCATTGGGCATTGTATCACCTTAATCGGCGCTACTTATGCAGGAATTTCAGCCAACGAACACCTTGTGGATGCGGTCATTGCCTTAAGTGTTTTATACAAGGGGTTTGAGAATTTGGGAGGATTTGAAAAACTGAATGTAAAGTCTCCCGATTTACTATGGATGGTAGGCTTTTTCGGGCTGATTCACGGCTTCGGCCTTTCCACCAGGTTCCAGTCATTTGACATTGGTGATAAGCAATTTCTCGCTAAAGTTCTTTCTTTTAATTTAGGTGTCGAAGCAGGACAGGTGCTTGCATTAATCCCCATTGTTTTTATACTTATGCTGGCCCGGAGAAATAACCAGTTCCCCGCGTTTTATAAGGCAGTCAACTGGTACCTGGTGGTAGCAGGGGCAGGCTTGTTTGCCTATCAACTATATGGCTACTTCGGCGGGCAATAGAAAATAAAAAGGTATTATGTCTTCGGTCAATCCTGGCAGATGGAGGCAAACAGCATACCCCCATCAGCGATTGTACACTTTGATTAATCGGTTCACATGAAGAATAATAAAAAAATTTTCATTCAGCTTTTTCTTTTAGTCTCCCTGGTGACGTTTAACCCGGCAACAGCCCAGCCTCCAGCTGTTGACGAGCAAAGATTTGTCTCCATCGGGGGAATAGAACAATGGATAACTATTCGCGGGGAAGATAAAAACAATCCTGTTGTCCTATTCATTCACGGCGGACCGGGCAGTGTCATGAGTCCGTATGCCCAAGCCATTTTTGGAGAATGGGAAAAAGATTTTGTCCTGGTAAACTGGGATCAGAGAGGTGCGGGGAAAACCTTCGGAAGGAATGCTCCAGCAGATGTTAACGAAGAGTACTGGATAGAGAATCCAATGACATTGGATCAGATGATCAATGACGGGATCGAACTGACCAGGTATCTCTTAGATTACCTGGATAAAGAGAAAATCATTTTGACAGGAACCTCCTGGGGGTCCATTCTCGGTGCAAAAATGGCCCTGGCGCATCCTGAACTTTATCATGCATATCTCGGCCACGCACAATTTGTCAGTTTTTCGGAGAACCTGGAGTTTGCCTATGACCAGGTAACTAAACTGGCCAGGAAGGCGGAGGATAGCTCATCTGTAAAGCAACTTGCCTCAATAGGCAGACCTCCCTACAAGGATGCCAGAAAGGTGGGGCAACTCCTGAGAATCGTCAAGTATTATGAAAGTCAGCATGCAGCCCCGGCCCCCGACGCTTGGTGGATACCGGCCTCCGCTTATGACAATGAAGAGGATACTAATAATCGCTTTAACGGGGATGATTACTCCTTTCTGTATTTTGCCGGCCATGAAAAGCTCGGCATACAGCCGATGGCTTCCGAAACGGACTTCAGGAAAGATGGACTTGTATTTGAAATCCCTGTTTATTTTATACAGGGAGAATATGATGTTTTGTCCGCCAGGGAAATCAATAAGCCCTATTTTGATAAGATCAGTGCGCCGGAGAAGGAGTACTACCTGCTGCCGGACGCAGGCCATGGATTTAACCCGTCGGTCGTGGATAAACTATACCAGGTTTTAAAAGAGCGATTTGTGTATTGACCTGAATAAATTTATCTAAAGGTGAAAAATATTTATCGTTAATTGATAAATATTTATTTATATTTGCTTCACATTATAAACGTGATCTACAAAGTGGAAGCAAAACTAAAGTCAAAAAATTACGTATTCACCGGCCTGAAAATTGTCTCATGGATTATTTTCGTTGGTTTATGCATTGAAGCAGGTGGTCTGATTGTGAATTTCATTTTCAGTCTGACCAATCCGGAGGTCATCCGGAATCTATATCAAAAACTGGATTTGAGCAAAATGTATGAAAGCAGCAAGCTGGCATTTTACGGGATGTACGGGTTTGCCTTGGTGATATCGATACTCAAAGCGTTCCTGTTTTACAAGGTAATCGAATTAGTAACTAAAATTGATCTGACAAAGCCTTTCAGCAGGTTTGTAACTAAGCAGATTTACACGATTAGTTATTACACCCTTTCCATTGGTTTGATAAGTTTTGTTGCCAGAAAATTAGCTGATGATTTACAATACAATGGCTTTGAAATTGACAATCTGAGTCAATTCTGGGCCGATAGTCAGGCCTTTATATTAATGGCAGCCGTCATTTATGTTATAGCGAGCATATTCTCCAGGGGAGTGGAATATCAGGAAGAACTGGAAGAAACCGTATAAGCTATGCCGATTATTGTAAACCTTGATGTAATGATGGCAAAACGTAAAATGTCACTTAACGAACTCTGTGAAGCAGTTGATATAACCCTGGTCAACCTTTCCAAACTTAAAACGGGGAAAGTCAAAGCGATCAGGTTCAGTACCCTTGAATCAGTTTGTGCAGCATTGGACTGTCAGCCAGGAGATCTGCTGGAGTACACTAAGGAGGAAGAATGATTAAAGCACCAGCGTGCTGACTGGATATTGTGAATTGTAGCCTTGCTGAACCTGCCATTCCTGTTGTCTTAGAATCCATCCATTTCGGACATGTGACTCCATCATTGGTTTTAACTAATAAGGAACGTATGTGAATAATTCAGATAAATTATTAATATATTGATAGATGGATCAACCCTGTGAATCCCCATGAACTATATAAACAAGTTGATTTTGAATGGTTTTTCGGTGCAGACAGATCCTCAGGTCCAGAGAAGGATTGTATTTTCGAATGTCACCTACATATCCCTGGCGCTTGTTTATTTTATATTCATTATCATCGATATTCCATCCTACTTGAAATCACCATTTGACTGGAATATGGATGATATCACGGTTCCGGCTATGATCGGATGCTGTCTCCTGGCTCTTTACCTGAACACGCGAGGTCACTCTTTTACCGGGAGGGTATTTTTCATTCTTTCGTGGCCGATTCTCATGCATATTTTACCCGTTATTATTTTGCACACCCCGTCTGATTACTATCTGGCGTTTCCTCTGGGCATCATACTGCATGCGGTGATGATTCAACTGTTTTTTTCTTTCAAGAAAGAGCGGTGGATCTATATTGGTTTGCTGGCCGTGAATTTTGCGGGGATGCTGTCTGTACGATGGTTCCTGATCATCAACGATCAAAACAGCCAAAGGTTAATAGAAGAAGGAATTGTGAACAACAGCTATTATTCGCTGATCGTCATATTATATTGGTTGATTTTTAATTTTCTGATATTTTATATCCTGCGGGTTGTGGAAGGCTATATTGAGGAGAATCATTTGCAGCAGGAAATTCTTACAAATAACAATGAAAGACTTGTACATCTGGTTGAGCAATTTGAGAAATCAAATCACTTGCTTATGGAACGTCTTGATAAGCAATCAGTGGAGATCAATGATGTCCTTACCGAATATTCCAATTTTAACGCGCATTTTGTGCGCGGACCATATTGCCGCCTGAAAGGAATTCTTCACCTTCGGGAGCTGAATGCCATATCACTGAATGAATACCAGTTAAATATGAACAAGAGCATGGAAGAGCTGGATATTGCCATGCAGAAAATGCAGACACAGATTGAGGAAAAAATTGACTTGTTATCCAAAAGGAAGCTTAAGGGTGATTGACGTTACCGAGCGACAAACTAATAATTATTGCCTGTCCATGATTAGGGAGATAATCGTGCAAGCGTTCTACAGTTAATACCATATCCTTCATAGGATTATCATCCAGATCATTCATTGCCTGAATATCTAATATATGGCCTTATTTATAAGAATTTGTGCATGGTTTACAACGGTTATTTTCGGTTTAATGACATTTATTGGAATAGGCTTAATGAGTTATGAAGGCTATAATAGTATTTCTTTGCTTACCGTTGTATTATGTTTAATAACTGCATTGACCGGATGGAACGCGAGACGGGCTGGCCTGGTAAATTATGAACCTGTGCGATTCTCGAAGGTTTTTGCTATCGTGACATTGTTGGGAGGTATCTTTTTTACTATAGTCTTTCCGTTAATTATCGTTACTTTTTTCGAAGGTGAAGATAATACATTTTTGGCGATCAGAAATATCTGGATACTCTTTGTACCGACCTGCGTTTCTGCATTGGCAATCTTGTTTCAACACAAATTCAAGATTGTAAAGAGATAAATTTCTTCTATTTATGATTTCAGACAAGCTTTATTTATTTCCACCTGGTAATATTTGTTTACCTGGTCAGACACTGGTGTATTAAAGTTAGAGGAAAAATTGCACTGCTTCTCAATATGAATATCTATAAGACAATATGGCTGACTCCGGTAAAGTCAATTAGTATGGCTGATCAAAAGTCATTAATAATACTTCCGGTGATTATTGCAGGAGCTAGTATTGGCCTGGATATGAGTGACATCTTTAGGGCTATTTCAAATACTCCACTATGGATATATCTTCCGGCGATCTTCACGGGACTGGCAATTGCCTTTTTTATCTTCAGATTAAAATGGCCAGGGCTCCTTTTTTTGATCGGAAAAATTTGGGGAGGGCAATCTGAGCATCCCCCAATAGTTAGGACAGCTTTCCTTGATTTTTAAGTTTACAACCGTTCGTTGAGTTTTCCATATTTCCACACCGGAAAATCTCTTCGAAGATTTTCTCCATAGTGTGGGAATGTGGTA
>JAUILA010000042.1 GCA_030432655.1 Bacteroidia bacterium | reverse complement strand
AGTCCCTGGAGCTGATTCCGGGAACTGACGGAGAATTGTATATACAGCATGACGACGCTGCCTGGCGTATGTACCGATTCCTCGAAGGGCTGACTGCCTATGACATGCTTCCTTCAGCATCCCTGGCTGCTGAATGCGGAAAAGGGTATGGCCGGTTTCTTTACCTGCTCGAAGACCTTCCGGCAAGTCACCTGGTGACAACCATCCCCCGCTTTCATGATATTTCCTTACGGCTGGATCAGCTGGAAACTGCCCGGGAGCATTCTTCCATAGAAACGGACGGGCTTTATGAGCTGGTACAGGAGATGGCGCCGGTCATGCTGACACTTAATGAACGGGACGTACCGCTCCGGATCACCCATAATGATACCAAAGCCAACAACATCCTGTTTACCAGGGAGGGGAAAGCAGCCTGTGTCGTCGATCTTGATACCGTGATGCCCGGGAAGCTGTGGTACGACACCGGGGACAGCCTGCGGTCAGTCATGTCCGATACGGCCGAGGATGCGGATAATTCTTCATCATCAGTTAATACAGACTATTACGAGGCATTCCTGAAGGGGTTTTTGTCAGAAACAAATACCATTTTGACTCAGGGAGAATGGTCCTGCCTGCCACTCTCCGGAGCGTATATGGCATTCATTATGGGCGTGCGGTTCCTGACTGACCACCTGAACGGGGATGTTTACTACAAAACCGCCTACCGGGGACATAATCTTCAGCGTGCACAAAACCAGCTGACACTGGCTCACCGGATTTGTGGAATGGAAGCTGAGCTGACCGGTTTGCTGGAAAAAATCCGGGCCGATTTAAATTGAAAATAAAAAGACAGTAATTATTAATTATTGTAAAAACGTTTATTTTTGCACCGACTAAAAGTTACCAGCGCACGTGGCGGAATTGGTAGACGCGCTGTCTTCAGGCGGCAGTGCCTTCGGGCGTGAAGGTTCGACTCCTTTCGTGCGCACAAAAAACCCTGCAGTGATGTAATCGCTGCAGGGTTTTTTTTATTACAGGACTTTAATCCAGGGTCTTGTCGATCATTTCCCTGAGCTGCCTGATTTCCTCATCCGTTAAGTTTTCTTCTTTTACCAGGAAGGAAACCAGCGAGGCTGGTGAGTCATCAAAGTAGCCGGACAGCAATTTCTTTGTAAAGAATTTACGGTAATCGGATTTTGTGATTTTCGGGAAATAGCGGTAGGTGTTGCCAAATGTCTCGTGACCCAGGTACCCCTTTTTCTCAAGAATCCTCACTACCGAGGATATGGTATTATAGGGCGGATCCTCATCCATTTCAGCAATTACATCCTTGACAAACGCCTTCTGAAGTTTCCAGCAGATAAGCATGATCCGTTCTTCTGTTTTGGTCAGTTCTTCCATAATCAATAGTTATTCTGCGGGTCCGATTATAAATTCAATATTAACCAGGCCATCTTCAGGGAAGGGGGTGGGAAAGGTCGTAATATTTTCCTGACCGGTTGCTGCAGCAAGGCTCCTGGTGCTGGCAATAAGGGCTGACCGGTCAAAGAGCTGGCCTGGCTGAATCTTAATATATTCAACGAGAGACTCATCCAGTTCTTCGTTTTCATTTTTCACGCAAACGGTGCCTATTTTCATTATCTGACCCTCGTATATATCGAATACCAGTTCCACCCCGTCGCCGGAAGGGATTACCTCCGGCTGTATGGAAAAGAATAAGTATCCGTGATCCATGTAGTGGGAAGAAAAATCTGTTTCCGAAGAGGTGTATGCCAGTTTCTCACTGATTTTTCCGGCACTGAAAGAATCGCCTTCGCGAACATTGAGCAGGCTGGTCAGTTCGTCATCTGAGTAAAGCGTATTACCATTCCAGGTAATTTTACGCACCGGGAGCCCCTCATATTCCGCGGATTCTCCTTCAAACATTGGTACTTCGATAATCTCCTCCTGGCTGACCGGTGGTCTGTCTTCAAACAGTGAACAAGCCGAAAAGAACAGGAGCCCGGCAGGAATCATTATCAGTACATACAGGAAATTACGTGGATGAACTATGGGTTTGGATAACATGAGTATTCGTTTGGTGATTAATTTATTGGACAAAGGGAGAATAAGCTGACGCCTTACCTGCCCGGCATTCTCCAGCAGGAAAAAAGCATATGCTTTCCGGTCCGCCCGGGACGCGACATACCGATCGGCCAGGTATTCATGGACTTCATTCAGGTATCGTTTGTAGAGATAGATGCAGGGATGAAAAAAGAGAACTGCCTTTATTACTTCGAACAGGCAGTTATCCCAGGAATGATGACCGCGAACGTGGGCATACTCGTGGCGTATGGTCATTTCCTTTGAGGATTCGTCTATATTCTCCCCGATAAAAATCCGGTTAAAAAAGGAAAAAGGACGCTCGATCCGCTCAGAGGTTACGAGCACGTAATTCTTCTTTCTTTCTTTCCTGCCATTTTTGTTAAGCAGGAAGATGAAATACATTTCGCGCACGAGGGTGTATAATCGCCAGGCTACGCCGGCCGCATATACTACCATGGCGATGTGAAGCCAGGAGGGAGACCAGGAATTGTCTGCCCCCTCGTTCATTACCACGGGAGTGGTCAGCATTTCCCGAACCGGAACCGGACTGATCCACTGACCGAGGACCGGATTTTCCGGAGAATGCAACAGCGCAGAAAGCACCGGGACCAGCAGGCTCAGGAGCAGGCTGGCAGTCAGGTAAATCCGCTGCATAGGGAAAAGGCTTATTCTCCTGATAAGAAAGAGGTAGATCAGCCAGAAAAGGAAAAGGCCCATGGAGACCTGTAATAGGATAGCAGGTATTGATGACATAGGAAGTATATTTACCGGGAAGGTATAACTTATTATTCAGTTATACAACTGAAAAAACAGTTAATAAACGTAAAGTTCAGTTTTGCTCCGGAATACGCGATTTTTTTCTGATACCGGAAAAATTCCTGTGATTAGTGTAGATGAGACACTTATGGCTTTGCTCATTTATCAACTTACTATTGAAAAATGATAATAAATGAAAATATTTAGCCTCTCCAGTCCCGTTTATGAAAATCTTGTAGTAAATTCCCTTCTCCTTAATAAAATGATGAGATTCCAATGTCGAAAAAACTGGATAAAGTTGATCTGAAAATATTATCAGAGCTTTCTGTGGATGCGCAGATGCCTTACACAGAAGTGGCGAAACGTGCGAATGTCTCGAGCGGAACGGTCCATCTCAGGATGAAGAAAATGATGGATGCCGGAATGGTTAAAGGGACGACCCTTTCAATGGATTATGCGAAAATGGGCTGGACGGTCAGTGCATTTGTCGGGATTTACCTCAAAGACACTTCCAAATTCCAGGAGGCATACAATGCTCTTAAAGAGATTCCGGAAGTTGTTAAGATCCACTATACCACCGGGCGGTTTAATGTTTTTATCAAGATTCACGCGAGGGATAATCAGCATCTGAAAGAGATACTTCAGGAGAAGGTTGAACCTATCAGTTTTATCCGGCGAACAGAAACATTCCTGTCTCTTGAGGAATCCCTGAACCGGCATATTCTGTTTGAGGAATCAACCTGACTGGTTTAATCCTTTTTCTTCTTTTTAAAGATATTTCCGATCGCTTCGAGAATATCTTTCTTTTCACGGGTCTCGCCATACTGGCGTTCACTGGTTTCGGTTTTTTCTTCCTGTTTCCCGCCGAAGAGTGTTTCAAAAAAGGTCTGATCTTCCCGGACCGGATCACAGCGTAATCTGTAGAGTACCTTTCGGGAAGGAGGCGGAAAGCGCATCCTGGTTGTCTGGGTGAATTCCGGATCTTTATTCAGCTGTTGAAATATTTTGGCAAAAACCGGCAGTGCCATGTTAGCCCCCTGGCCCAGCCGTGTTGTACGAAAATGTATCCCCGGATCATCGGCTCCTGTCCATACGCCAATAACCAGCCTTCGGTTAAACCCGATAAACCATCCGTCGGCATTAGACTGGGTCGTCCCTGTTTTTCCGGCCAGTTCGTTATTCAATCCGTATACCGAGCGCAGGCGCTGGCCGGTACCTTCTTCCACCACACCTTTAAGCAACTGCATCATAATGGAAGCAGTTTCCTTTGACATTACCTGTTCCTTCTTTTTGTAATACTCAAATTCCTCCAGGACATTGCCGTTCTCATCACAGATGGCAGTAAGGTAACGTGGTTCGATGTGACGGCCGCCATTGGCAAATACCGCATAGGCAGTGACCATTTCCATCAGGGAAATATCTGCAGAGCCCAGGGCGATGGAAGGGACTTCGGGGAGGGGCGACTCATCAATCCCCATGTTTCGCGCCAGGCGAATGGTTGATTCTATCCCAACGCGTTCAAGGACCTTTACCGACACCGTATTTACCGAATGAGATAATGCCCCGGCAAAACTGTATTTTTTGTCATACTCTGACGGGTCTGCATTTCCGGGGCTCCAGTTTTTCAGGTTGGTATATTCAACACGTGATCCGGATATATAATCACAGGGATCCATGCCTGCTTCCAGGGCAGCCGCATAAACAAATGGTTTGAAGGTAGAACCTACCTGGCGGCGGGTATCTTTATGAACATGATCATATTTGAAATATTCATGATCAATACCACCAACCCAGGCCAGGATATCCCCCTTGTTGGGATCCATGGCCAGCACCCCTGTCTGGAGAATATTGATATAGTGTTTCACGGAGTCAAGAGGGGACATTTCCACAAGTTGATCCCCGTCTTCCCAGCTGAAAACCTTCATTTTTTCCTTTTTCTCCATAGCCTTCATGGCCTCTCCCTGGCTCATTCCGGAAGCCACCAGTGATTTGTACCGGGGAGAACGCTTGACCGCGTTAGTGAGGAGGGAAGGATTATCACGCCAGGGTTGTTTGTTCCAATGCTGGTCAAAAACCTTCTGAAGCTCCTTCATATGACTTTCCATCGCATTCTCCGCATATTTCTGCATCGACGAATGGATAGTCGTATAAATCTTCAGTCCGTCTGTATAAAGATTGTAAGGTGATCCGTCAGGCTTGGTATTTTCTGCACACCACGTCTCCAGTTGAGGACGAAGGAATTCCCTGAAATACGTGGCAAGCCCCGTGCTGTGGGTGATTTTGTAGTAATTAAGTTCGAGTGGCAGCTGCTGCAATGAGTCACGCTGATTTTCCTTCAGGTAGCCATATTTCTGCATCTGGGTGATGACCACGTTACGGCGTTCTAGCGAACGCTCCGGGTTCCTGCGCGGATTGTAGGTATAGTTGGCTTTAAGCATACCGACCAGAACGGCGGCTTCCTGCACGTTCAGCCTCCGGGCTGATTTATTGAAGAATCGCCGGGAAGCCATTTCGATCCCGAATACATTGTCTCCGAATGGCACCGTATTCAGATAGTGTGTGAGAATGGATTCCTTGGAATGGACGTTTTCAATCCGCTTTGCAATGATCGCTTCCCGAACTTTCACTACCGGCATGTACCAGCGGGCTGTATTTTTCCTGGGGAACAGGTTTTTAGCCAGCTGCTGGGTGATCGTACTGCCGCCCCCGGCGCTGTTGTCTCCCATCAGGATGGTTTTAAAAACCACCCTGAACATACTGCGGTAATCCACGCCTTCATGTTCAAAAAATCGTACATCCTCCGTGGCCACCAGGGCGTTGATCACGTTCGGACTGATTTCGTCGTAGTCGGAAATGGTGCGTTCCTGAATGTAGTATCTTCCGAGCAGCACGCTGTCGGCACTGTACACTTCCGTGGCGGCATAATTATCGATATTCCGGAGAGCATCTTCCGTAGGAAGTTTACCAAACAGCCCCGCCCAGACCAGAAAAATAAAGAAGAAAAAGAGGGCAATTCCGCCGGCCAGTGCATAAAACCCCAGGCGGAGGATCTTCATAACCCAGGTGGATTCACGTTTCTGTAATTTCTTTTTTCCTCTTTTTCTGCGTGGTGCCATATCAATAATAACTAACGCTGCATTCCGGGTTCAATTGTTTGAACTCCTCCACTCTTTTCGAATTGATACGGGTATTAAAACATTTGAGATTTTCCAGGGACAAACCAAGTAACGCATCTATACGTTTCACATTCGTATTCGAACAATCAACGTATTTCAGCTGCCGTAGACCTGACATTTCATCAATCCGCTTAATCTGGGTTCCCGATACATTTACATGAATGAGTTCCGTCAGGTTTTCCAGAAAATCCAGGGAGGAAATGGGAGAATTGGATATGTCCAGCTTCTCCAGGTTGTACAGGTAGCGAATGGCGGTTGGATCGTTAATCGGATTCCTGGCCACATTCAGATCTGTAATTGTAGGGATCTGGGAGAATACAGCAAGTCCTGTGACCCCTGTACCGGAAATATCAAGGTTTCTGAGGCGGACAAATTCCATTAGAGGATCAAGCGTTCCCAGTCCGCTTACATGGGTTTCCAGCGATTCCCTGCTGATAAGTTCGTGTAACATCCGGCCATCCGGCTCATTCTCCCAGTCCATTACACCTTTGAAAACGGCACGCCAGGAATCATCGAGGGTATCCCACCAGTTTTGCAGCTTCGCGGCTTTAAACTGGATCAATAAGGATGGACGCAGTCGGGACATCACGACTGCAGAACTATCCGGAACATTGGTATCATTGATCAGAAAATCCCGCAATTCAGGTAATGAATTAAGTGCAGTAATCTCTGTAATTTCTGTATGGCTGGCGTTGATATATTCAAGGTTTGTCAGTCCTACGAGTACTCCGGCATCTTTAACGGGCGTATTGCTGAAATCCAGGTAGGAGAGGTCCCGCATTCCTGCCAGTGCCCCCAGGCTGCTGACCGAGGTATTGCTCAGGACCAGTGATTCCAGTCGCAGCAGCGCAGTCAGGGGTCGAAGGCTGTCAATTTCGCTGATATCACTAATATTCAGCGAATCCAGGGAGGTGATCCTGGCAAGTGCATCTTTGTCTTCTGTATCGATATCAGGCACATGCGCACGAAAGGCCCGCTGCCAGGCCGGTGAGAGTTCATTCCACCAGCTGATCAGGTCTTCGGTTTCGAATACCACCAGAACGCCCGGATTCCTGATCATAAAGTCTCTGGCCTTGTCTTTTGTAATACCCGTATGATCACAGTAAATACGTTTCAGGTCCGGCAGTTCAGAAAGTGCAGTTATATCTCTTACCTGGGTAAAATTGATAGAAAGCAGATCCAGTTTTTCCAGGCTGGTTAACGGCTCCACAGAGGCCAGGTTGGTACTATCGGCATACAGCTGGCGAAGAGATGTAAGCGAAGCCAGCTGGCCTGCCTGTACATCGGAGGTGGCAGAAATGTCCAGGACCTGCAGTGATGATTTGTTTTGAAGCAGGCTGTAATCCGAAAACTCAGTCATATTCAGCAGCAATACCTGTAAATATTCCAGGCTGCCGATAGGTGAGAAATCCAGTATGAACGTTCCTTCCATTTCGAGTACCTCCAGCTGCGGCATTCGTTCCAGGACATCAATCTCCTGGACCGGCGTGTGAGACAACCGGAAAATCCTGATCGAACTGGCATATTTCAACGGACTTATATCCGCGGTACCGGTTCTGGAAATATCCAGTTCTTCCAGTTTGTTCAGGTTCCGAATCGGGGCAACACTGGTGATCCGTGTATTGGCCACCGAAAGTTTCTTTAGCGAGGAAATCCTGCTTAACGGTCGGATATCTGTGATGTACTGGTTGCCGGACAGGTCAAGTTCTTCGAGATTTTCAAGTGACTTGATCTGGCTGAGGGCCGCTGAATCACCATAGCTGAGGTTCAGTTTCTGCTGAAAAACTGACCGCCATTCATAGGAGAGGTCGTCCCACCAGTTTCTCCAGGCCTGGTTCTGATCCAGTTCATTGGTGTAAATACTTGCGATCCGCAGGTCACGATCTTCCGGATTCAGGTTTACCTCAATGTATCGGGGTATGGTTTGATTGATGGTATCACCGGTAACTGTAATACCCTGGAGGTTTCGGGTCAGTGATACTTTATAATACTGATTACCGTCTTCGCTGACGCTTTCTTCAATATCCTGCAGTTCAAAATCAAACGTTACATTACGAAAAAAGAAATTCACGTCTTTGAGGTAAGCGGTGACATCTTTATTGGTGATGACATCGCGGTTCTCATCAAGGTCGTCTTCCACCTGAACCTGGCCGTCCCGGAAAATTTTAGTATAGCTCTGGGTTACGATGACGTCTTTATCGCGGGCAGATGTTTCAGGATCTCCCAGGGTGTTTAACAGGTATTCCAGGAAATTAACAATTTCCTCAACCCTGGATTTGTTGTCCTGGGGTTCTTCTTCCTGTGCCAGCAATGGTGCCTGAAAACACAGGAGGAGCAGGCAGATGACCAGTTTACTTTTCATTGTAAATGAATTTCTTCATGATATCCTTATCGCGGTCTTCCACTCTGACAAGGTCGGATATGAGCCATCCCCGGTTATAGCCGGGCCGGTTAAATTCTGATAATTCAAAGTACCAGTTCTCCACCTGGAAAAAATGGAAATTCACGCGGTGCACTGTCCTGAACTCCAGGTTACCCTTTTGTATTTCATACAGGAACAGCGTGAGTTGGTCCGGCTTAAATTCACGGAAAGCAAATTGAGCTACACTGTCTTTATTGTCCATGGCTTTGCGAAGGTTCATAAAGTCCAGTTCATGGCTCATGGGGTGGATAAACTTACGCATGTGGGTGGTGTCGACATTCATATATTTATCGAATACATCCGAGTATATCCGGTCGATGACCCATTTATACCCCACGCCATCCGGTTCCAGTGACATATAAAGAATGAAGGTTTCGTCCTGACCATTAAACCGGTAGGTGGTATTCACCTCGGCAAACCAATCTCCTTTATGAAAATCAAGAAATACGGGATTGTCGCTTTCGATCACTTCCCGGCCAAATGCAAGTTTACGGGAATCGGGAATTCCCGAATTGCTGTTGTCAAACAGCATGCCCAGGTATTTTTTTCTCAGGGCAGGATCGCGATACTGCTTGTCTTTTGTATAATAGCGGTTCCCGCGTTCATCCTCTTCCCCGTTAAAACGCCTAAAAAATTGATTGACCTGTTTGGTCTCAGCATAAAGCCTGCTTTCATCTGCTCCTGAAATGGTCTGGCTTATGGCCGGAGTCAGCGAAAGCAGGCTTATTAAAAAAATTAAATATTTCATGCAGTAGTTTCAGTCACACGTATATCACCCAGTAACACATCCCAGAATTCAATGGTTCGACCCTGGATCTGCGTCTTTTTACGCTCCACGTAAATGGTGATATCTTTCTTTGTGGTGTCTTTGTAATTAAGTCCGTCGTCAGATTCTCCTTCAAAACGCTGATACACCGTCACCACGCCTACATATCGCCCATCGGGCTGACGTTCCAGGTCACTGATATAATGGATGTCATACCATTGAATATTGACGCGGTCGTAATTGAGCGCCATCAGGCGTTCGAAGTATTTACGGATCGTGTAATAGTCAATTTCTTCCCTGTTCAGGCTGGAAACGCCCATTTCAGCACCTTCAGCAAAAAGTTCATCAGCACGGTCCATAACCCGCTGTGCTTCCGAGAACGGAGTCTCTTTATTTCCGATAATACTGATATACTTACTCAGATCACGCACTTTTTCCAGCGCGAGGGAATCGATGGCCTGTTTACGCTGAGGGCTGATTTCGGCACTCTGCGCAACGGTTTCACTAACTCCTGCCACAACCAGGATGACAGAAAGAAGGAATGAATATTTTAACATATTTGTAGTATTGATCATAATTAATAGTCTTTGACGAGTTCGAGAACAGTAATTTTACCAGCCGAGTCGTATTCGATCTCCTGGATCCGGTTCATGTTATTTCCTGTATCCTTCAGATAGTTAAGATACTTCGAAATTGTAGTCGGCTCGTCATAATCCTTCTGGTCTCCTTCCTGGCTGATGACGATCAAAACAGGAGTTTCCGGGCTGGCAAACATGCCCAGCGCTTCCTGAATGCTTCGGTTCGCTGAAGTGGTATTGCCGGAGCCGGCAATTGCTTTGAAGTAATTGTTAAGCTGATTTTCGGGAGAATTAGCACGTTCACGCTCCGCGCGGGCGCGTTCAGCGGCCAGTCTTTCTTCTTCCGCTTTCCTGCGTGCTTCTTCTTCAGCACGTTGTTTTTCAGCCATTTCCTGCTCAAGGCGCTCTTTTTCAGCAGCCGCTGCGGCAGCCTCTGCTGCTTTTTTCTTACTCTTACAACCAGCTCCGCCTACGAGCATGACAGCGATTATCACCATCATGATGAGCCTGGATGTGCGGCTTAATGATTTAATTAAGGATTGCATCATTCGGGTATGGTTTTGTTTTAGGGGTTAAAAAAATGGTGTACTACACCATCAAGCAAAAATACTATATATGCATCACTGAAAAAACCGCACACAGGATATAACAGCCTTCCAGCTACTTTTTTTCATTATTTTGATCAAAAAAAGATGGAGAACAGATCTGTTCTCCATCTAACCTAATCCGAACTTCAATTAGTCAACCTTCACTACAAGGTATTTTGACGCTTCCCAGAATTTAGTGGGATCAAGGATGACAAGCTTTTCGATCTTCTCATCTTCAGAAGTTTCAAACTCATAGGATCCTTCCGGGTGCGTGGTAATCAGTTCTACTTTCTTTGCAGAAACCGGGATTGACTTTACTTCCGTAATATCAATTTTACTGAATGCATTCTCATTAAGCTTTTTGTTCAGTTTATCAGTGCTTCCGATACCGAGGATACCACCTTCTTTTACTACAACTTCTTCATCTTCCAGTGCTTTGCCGGTTCCAATAGCAACAAAAGCGGTGTTAAGCGATGTAGTCTGCTCATCAATTTTGGATTTCTGCTCTTCAATAGTTGCCATATTCTCCTCTTTCTGGAACGAAAGCGTATCAACCGTTTTGGTCAGCGTCTCAATATTTTGTGACAACTGCACATTTTCCGTATTCAGGCTGTCGAGATTTGACTTCATCTCAGCAATTTCAGTATCCTTCTGCTTGATGCGGTAATTCAGGTTATTTACCATTTTCTTATACTCCGAACCAGCCTGGTCAAGGGACTGCTGCAGTTCAGCCATTTTTTCCCTGTTCTCAGCCATCAGCGCATTAATTGCTTTGATATCTTCTACCATTGTAGAAGCATTGTCTTCGTTCTGGTACTCTACATTGTCTTCAGCCGACAGGTTCAACTTGTCTTCACGAGCTTTGATTTCACGAAGATTTGCTTCGATCTCGTTGAAAGTTTTCAGGTATTTCTCCACTTCTGTGTTCAGCTCGGTAGTTCGCGTAGCAAGTTGTTCGTTTTCAGAACTGAGCTGATCTATTTTATCCTGGTTACATGATGCCAGCGCAGGTATCATGAGCGCAGCTATAAAGTATTTATTTAGGGTTTTCATTTTTATTTTACGTTTATGAATTAGAATTGACAGTTCAGGCTCCTAACGTCAGATAATGGTCCAGAATTCGATCGCCAATCATTTTTCGAAGTGTATCCGATAATTTTTCGGTGGCATTTTTATCCTTCACGATAAATTCATAGATGCCGTGTTCGAATAAACGTACAGGCAGATCGGCATTCTGATCAGCTGACATCACCACTGTCCTGGCGTTGGAACAATAATCCTGAATAGCGTTGAGTAAATTGATTCCCGGAAAGGGGATATCCCCGTTATCATTCTCCAGGTAATAATCCATTACAACTATATCAACATCCTGTTCAAGATTCTCCAGACACTTTTCTGCATTAGGATAAGACTTAATATCGTACCTGAGCCCCGATTCTTCGCGGGTCAGATGATTTACGATATGCTTACTAAGCAGCTCCGTGTAGTAAATGTCATCTTCAATTATTATGATCTTTATCTCTTCCAATTTTGACATGGATTCCTGATTTGACTATAGGATTCCAAACGACATGCCAGAAGTGGAAATCGTCATTTAAACGTATTCAAGGCTATTTTTGCGTGATGTATGCTCGTTGTGAAGTTTTCATTTTGACAATTTTTGCAAAATGAAAAAAATCAGTCGCTCTCTTCTTCCTTGAGCACCCGGTATATGGTGCTGTAGCTGATGTCCAGTTCCCTGGCTGCTTCCTTGATATTATTATCGTGTTTTTCCAGGTATAGTTTAATGATCCTGGTGGTATGTTCTTTCAGTGTGAGTCCTTCTGTTGGCGGTTGATATAATTCCTCATTTTTTCTGAAGTTAATATCCTCCGCGTTAATCCTTCCCTCGTTGGCCATCACGACGGCCAGCTCAACTACTGATTTGAGTTCGCGGACATTCCCCGGGTAGTTATATTTGAGCAGCTTCTTTTGTGCTTCACTCGTCAACAGGGGTATGTCCATCTCATTGGATTCACAGAAGGCATTAATGAAATATTTAGCCAGGAGAATTATGTCTTCACCGCGTTCGCGGAGAGGAGGCATTTCGATGGTAAGACCGAACAACCGGAAGTACAAATCTTCCCTGAACCGTCCTTCCTTCACTTCTTTTAACAGGTCCTTATGGGTGGCCACCATGATCCGGCAATCCACCTTGACGGGCTTATTGCTGCCGATCCTCGTAATTTCTTTTTCCTGGAGAACCCTCAGGAGCTTTACCTGCATGGCACTTTCCATTTCACCGATCTCATCCAGGAACAATGTCCCTGTATCCGCTTCTTCGAATTTTCCCTTGCGCTGAAAGGAGGCTCCAGTGAATGCTCCTTTCTCATGACCAAAGAGTTCACTCTCAATCAGCTCGTGCGGGATCGCAGCTACATTCACTGCCACAAAGGGTCGCGCTTTGCGGTTTGAACTGTAGTGGATGGCCTTGGCGGCCAGTTCCTTACCGGTCCCTGTTTCGCCGGTGATAGTAACCGTAATGGTCGATTTGGTTGCTTTTTCAATCAGGTGATATACATCTCTGATGCGCTGACTGCTGCCGATGATGGTTCGCTGAAAGTCATATTTGGTTTCCACCTCTTTCTGGAGATGGTCGACTTTTTTACGCAGCCGGGATTCAGACCTGATATGCCGCAGGGTGTTCATCAGCCGGTCCCTGATATTTTTGCTCTTAACTATGTAATCATAAGCTCCCTCAGACAGCAGCTGTACCGCCACTTCAATTTTTTCCTGTTCGCTGATAATGACCACCTTGACCGATGGATTAAAATCGCGGATCTTTTTGAGTAATTCACCTCCTTCCATATCCGGAAGACGGTAGTCAAGCGTCACGGCGTGCGGGGTTTCCTCCTCCAGGGCGGTTAAAAAATCCTTCCCTGAAGAGAATTTGCGCACAATGAATTCCGGGTCCATGGAAACTGAATGGGCAATGAGTTCACGATAATACTCATCGTCTTCTACAATGAAAATTTTCAATTCGGACATCAGCGGGGGCTCAGGCTACAGGAAAGAGAAGCTTTTCCAGGTTACCGGCCAGCTTGTCGTCTTTCTTTAAAAATTCTTCCGCACCATTGGCCAGAAATTCATCTTTAAACCGCTCCCATTCGTGTTGCTGTGAAATAATTACCACCCGGATTTCCGGGTAATTCTGCTTGATCTTTTCAAGCACGTCAAATCCTGTGGAGGTTATGTCATTATTGACATCCAGATAGAAGTCCAGGAGAATAAGGTCCGGACGTTCAGAAAGGTGATTCAGGCATTCCTCCTTCGAGTACAACTGGGTAATCTTTGGTTGTACGCCTTTATTCTCCAGGATCTGCCTGGTCTGAGCGGCAAGTAGCTCATTGTAGTAGGTGTCGTCCTCTACAATGAAAACATGCATATTCTTTACGTCAGTATTCATACGTGTTGCTTGTTGGGGTCAAGTTCGTCTATTTTTTGATCAATTTCAGCGATTATACCAGAAGATTTCCGTTTGATATCATCTGCCAGTTCTTGAATTTTCGCTGCATTGGCGCCTTCTTTCACTTCATTTTCAATGCGTTTAAGTCTGCCGGCAACTGAGGTGTAGCCCAGGTGTCCGCAAGGCGGAACCATTTTATGAGCCATGGAACGGACTCTGTCCCAGTCCTTGTTATCCACACCTTCGAATAATTCCTTAGAGTCACTTGCGAAATTATTTCTGAAGATAGTGAGCATGTTGGTCACAAACTGCATATCACCATTTGCCAGTTCCAGCAAACCCTCCAGCTGAAGCTGATCTGACCCGGATGTATCCGGTTCAATTACCGGTTCTGATTCCTGATACTCCACACCGCACGCCCTGACAATTACTTGCTTCAATTGTTCCTGGGTAAAAGGTTTTGGGAGAAAAAACTTCATCCCGGCCTGCCGGGCCCTTTTCTTATCTTCTTCTGCCGTCCCGGCTGTTAGTGCCACCACCGGAGTTTCTTTCGTGATAATCTGCTCACTGAATAATTTTTCCGAAACCTCCAGTCCGCTCATACCAGGCATTTGAATATCCAGGAGAATAATATCAAACGTATGTTTTTTTGCCAGGGCCAGCGCCTCACGCCCATTTGCAGCTGTCTCGCAGCGCATGTTCCACCGGCTGAGAATCAGTTCAAGAAGTTCCAGGTTGTAAGCCTGGTCGTCAACCACCAGCGCCCGCAACCCCTGCAGGTCGGCCACTTTTCTGGGTTTTGCGGTTTCAGCCAGGTCGTTTTCTGAACCTGCCTGGTACAGCAGTTTGACATGAAAAGTGGTACCTTCTCCCTCTTCACTTTCAACACGGACAGAACCATTGTGAAGCCGGGCGATTTTATTGACAATGGAAAGGCCAAGTCCGCTGCCGCCGTATTTTCTGGCAGTCGAACTATCAGCTTGCGAAAAGTCTTCAAAAATAGTTTCGATTTTATCGTGGGGAATACCAATACCGGTGTCCTTCACGGCCAGGTGGAGCATATGCAATTCGCCTTCTTTAACACTATTCAGACTGAGCAGGATGCCACCGGATTCGGTGAATTTGACCGAATTATTCAGAAGGTTGATCATGATCTGCCTGAACCGGACTGAATCCCCGATAAATACTTCAGGGACATCATCCCGGATTTCCGACCGAAGAGTGAGTCCTTTTCTGTCTGCGGCGGTGCTGAGCAATGCAAGTACCTCATTGACTTCCTTGCGGGGCCGGAAGCCTGATTTCTCAAGCTCCATTTTGCCGGATTCCATTTTGGCATAATCCAGGATATCGTTTATCAACCGGAGGAGGTGATCTCCTGAGCTTTTGATCCGGTCGAGGAATTTGCTTTGGGTGCTGTCAAGATTGGAATCTCCCAGTTGTTCCGTGAATCCAATAATGGCATTCAGCGGGGTCCTGATCTCGTGACTCATATTTGAGAGAAAATCCTCCTTTACGCGGGCAAGTTTTTCGGCCCTGTCCTTGGCAAGACGCAGTTGTTCCCGCCGCTGCCGGCTTCTTCGTATATCATTGAAGATTATCGACAGGAGAAAGGCAAAAACAAACAAAGCGATGACGAGTACGGTCGTTATGGTATTGATCGTTTTTTCCGAGGTATTCCGTACCATCTCGGCCCTGTCTATGGTTTGCTCCAGTTCGGTATTTTCAATCTCCGCCATGATTTGGCGAATCCTGGCCATATGTGCATTATCTTCTTCTGTCAGGCTTAATTCCTGTTCCAGTAATTGCCGGGAGTTCCGGGTCTCTTCCCGGTCGATCCGGTCAATGGCCTTGTCCACCTCGAGACTCTGAATCCGTGCATCCATGGCCGCCGAATCCTCCTTTGTGGGTTTTTCCCCGAACATTCGGGTATATACTTCGGGGTTCTGCCTGGCGCCCTCCTCTTCAGTTGTCTCTGCCCGGGCTTCGTCCTTGAGCTTCTCAATATCATCCATTACCTTTTTCAGGACACTGCCTCCCTGCTCATTACGCACATTAATCAGGCTGCTCAGCACCTCGTATTTTTTACCAATGACCTGATCGAGTCTGTCCAGGCGGGTCAGCTGAAGCGAATCATACGTTATGGACTTCAGGTGGTCCAGTTTTATATTAATGGTTGCAGCACTTTCCTTAAAAGGGGAAAGATCTGACTGGTCCCTGGTAATAATGTACGAACGCACGCTGCTTTCTGCCTCGGAAAGGCTTTGCATGATCTCATTAAGGCCGGCAATCTTTTCGTTAGGGCGGGAAGCTTCTTCAATAGAACCAATCATACTTTCCAGACCACGCTGCCCGAGGAACCCGATTACCCCAAGGGCGATCAGTGCGAGGATGAATGATAATATGATCTTTCCTTTCATAGTTTGAGAAACGAATTTGAAAGATTGTTGTTCAATATATAGAAGCCGGTAAAGTTACATTCAAACTAATGTAAATAAGAGTTCAAAGCAGGTTTACTTGCAGATTTTGCATAATATTGAATGTACAAATGCAATCAGTGATCCTATGGCAATAAACGTAAAATTACTTAAAAAAATATGTGAGGCACCGGGTGTTCCGGGGTATGAGACAAAGATCAGGCAACTGATCCTGAAAGAGGTCACGCCCCTGGTAGATGAGGTGAGTGTTGACAATATTGGAAATGTCATCGCCATAAAAAAGGGAAAATCAGAAAAGAAAAAAGCCATGGTTGCAGCACACATGGACGAGATTGGATTTATCGTTACACATATTGATGATAAGGGATTCGTCCGGTTTACCACCCTGGGTGGCTTTGATCCCAAAACCCTGACGGCCCAGCGCGTGATTATCCATGGAAAGAAGGATATTATGGGTGTTATGGGTACGAAGCCTATCCACGTGATGTCTGCGGAAGAGCGGACCAAGATGCCCAAAACCACTGACTTCTACATTGATCTCGGCATGACGAAGGAAGAAGTGGAAAAAGTAGTAAGTGTGGGAGATCCTATTACCCGCGAGCGCGAATTGATTGAAATGGGAGAATGTGTCAATTGCAAGTCGATTGATAACCGCGTTTCCGTTTTCATTCTGATCGAAACACTGCGTAAAATGAAGAAAAACCCGCCCTATGATATATATGGTGTATTCACCGTACAGGAAGAGGTCGGCCTGCGTGGTGCCAATGTAGCGGCGCATGGAATTGATCCGGATTTTGGATTCGGCCTTGATACGACCATAGCCTTTGACCTGCCGGGAGCGCAGCCCCATGAAAAGGTAACTTCTCTGGGCGAAGGGGCAGCCATAAAGATCCTGGATGCCTCGGCCATTTGTGACTACAGGATGGTGGATTACATGAAGAAAACCGCAGGAAAGTATAAGATAAAATGGCAGCCGGAACTGTTAACTGCCGGCGGGACCGACACCGCCGGAATTCAGCGAATGGGTAAACAGGGAGCTATTTCAGGTGCTGTATCCATACCCACCCGTCATCTTCACCAGGTAATTGAGATGGCAAGTAAAAAGGATATCGACGCCTGTATTGACTTACTCGGTGCTTGTCTGAACGACCTTGACAAATACGATTGGGCACATAAATAAGGGATTATGAAAAAGCGGTATTATTTTCTTCTGATCTTCCTGCTGATATTCTCCGGGTTCACATTACATGCCCAGGAAAGGGAAACTGGTGCTGTATTGCTGACCGGAATGGTGCTTGATGCCGATACCCGGTCACCCATGCCATATGTGGGAGTGCAGGTAAAAAATACTGTTTACGGAACTGCCTCAGATATAAATGGGTATTTTTCGATCTTTATCAGTGCTGGTGATACATTAACATTCTCCTACATAGGATATGCCGAAGCCCGGTTCATAATGCCGGCAAAGCTCAGCCAGGAAAATTACTCGCTGATCCAGCTGATGCGTCAGGAAACCATATTGCTTAGTGAAGTGGTGATTTTTCCCTGGCCCAGTGTGGATAATTTTAAGCGGGCATTCCTGGATACCGAGCCTAAACGAAATATGGATGACCTGGTGCGTGAAGTACAGATCCGAACGCAGGAAGAAGTGAAGGCCCACCAGTTCAGCGAATATGAAGCAGATCAGCAACGTTATCAGCGCCTGTACGAACTTAATCATATTTTTCCGCCCAATAATTTCCTCAACCCAATGAGGTGGAATAATTTTATTCGGGATGTGACTTCAAAAGAAGAACGGGAAGAGGAGGAAGAATAAAGCCTCAGAGGTTGCGGCCCAGCAGTATTCCTGCATATACTGAAACAAATCCGAGTACCACGCTGGCCGATATATAAATGACACTGGTAAGCCACATGCGTTGCTCGTAAAGCTGCCAGTTCTCAAATGCAAATGTTGAAAAGGTGGTGAAGCTACCACAAAATCCAACGGCAAACAGCAGGCGCAGAAAGTGATTGCCCTGTTCCTGCATCAGGTAGTGTCCCATAAATACGCCGAGCAGGAAACTGCCGGTGATATTTACAGCAAAAGTTGCCCATGGCCAGTTGCCAAAATGCCGGTCCAGCATGACATATACCAGGTAGCGTAAAACGCTGCCCGTAAAACCACCTAGTCCTATCACCAATAAATTCTTAATCATTTTTCCGGCCGGAACTTATTACCGCATTTTTTCTTAAGGTAGGAAAGTGCCTCTTCATATCCTTTGTGCTCCTGCAGGCTCAAAGATACCTTCCTATTGTCATTAAACCGAATTTCCACTTCTTTATACAATCCGCTGGGCGTTTTGACTTTTTTTTCCGTCCAGTACTTCAGCTGGTCAAGCTCGTAACTCCGTTCTGTAAAACGCGTCGGATAGATCACGGTAATTTGATTTCTTCCGATACGGACAAGGGCATAATTGAAAATAAGACGTAGCAGGAGAATAATACCCAGCGGAAAAAGCAGGATCAGGAAAATATAATCATACCACGCCAACGCATTATTCAGCAGATAATGGGTAATGCCGACACCGCCTGCAATCAGGCAGAAAGAAATGAAAATCGAGAGGGAAAATAAGGTGGTTGCCTTGGGTCGCAGGACGATCATGCGGTAAAAATACAGGATATCGTCCATTACACAAACCTGTTCAGGATGTGGCGTAAATTACGCAGATTTCCACTATTCCTATGTCCCAGTTTTCAAGGAAAGCGGGAAATTGGCTATGGAACCGTTTTTGAGGTTCTTAAGCGCAGCATTGGAATTGCTATGGATGAGAAGTTGATTTTTGAGGAGAATACGATAAAGGTATCAAACACTGCGGTTTACGCGGAGGACAGGAGATTTGATTTGCGGAAGATCAGGAATATCTGCCTGCGAAGGAAATCTCCGGCACGCCGATGGGCAATACTTTGCTTCATACTTGGTATAGCGGGAATTGTTCTGGGATCTCTTGAATTCATTGAATCCCTGGAGGCGGGGTGGCGAATTTCGATGGGGCCTGCCGGGGCTCACTCTGGTTTTATGATATCCGGGGTTGTTTTAATGATTGCCGGGGTGGTTCTGATGATTACACGGAAAGAATGTTATATAATCAGTATCCTGACTGACAATGGTGAAAAAGAAGTGCTCCGCACCCAGAATCGCGATTTTGCGGCAAAAATTACCGGGATTCTTATGAAAGTCTTTCACAGGTTTATACCTGAAGCAAAATTACATCGTAATAAAGGATCAGTGTTGCTTTAAAAATGAATCTGGTTTGTCTACCAGGGTCATAAGGCTCTCACGCACCAATGCTCCCATGCTTTCGCATTTCAGAAATTTGTCGTTCCTGTAATATTCTGCCAGTTGTTTACGGAGGGACAGCACATTTTCCCGTGGGGCCAGCTCATCGGCTGCCATGGTTTTTAACAGTGTGGCAATTTTATTTCGGCCCGCTTTCAAGCGGGTGGCGATCAGCGAACGCTCTTCCTTCTGGTATTGCTTCACGGTCTCCGGTGTGAGGCATCTGAACCCAATCTCAATCAATGGATTATTTTGTTTGAAATACTGGGGCAGGTATATCGCTTTTCGGCCTTCATAGGATTGCTGATCAAAATCAATAGCCCTGATCCGGTATTCTATTTCTTCAAAATCCGGGGTGACATCCACCACGAAGTTGCTGGAGTGCATGTCGCCAAGCAGGCGGACAAAACACCGTTCATTGAATTTGACAAACTCCTTACTAAGCCGGATAGCATTCAGATGTCCGTCGCCGAGATATTCTCTGATGAACTGGTCTCCCGGAATGCCGATTATATGCTCTTCGATAAGTGTTTTTCCGCTGACATAGTAACTGATACGGTTAGGACTTAACAGATGTTCAAGTTCCAGTCCGTATACACGGGATGCATCTGCTTTTTTGATGTAGAAGTAGTCAAAGTTGTCATTGATCTTATTGACAATGCGTACGCGAAATGGTTGAGTGTTTCCATAGATGCACAGATCGATCCGGTCTACAAACAAGTGTTCCATTACACTCAGGTCTCCCTCAGCTTTGAGGAGCGCGTAGATTTTTTTAACCTGGTGATGGATGCTTTTCATATCATCCTGGGGATAGATGACAGTCTCCCACAAGGTATCCTTATTTTTCTTATCAATCAGCGGAATACTGTTGTCATACCTGAGCAGGTCGTCATAAGTAATGGGCAGATCTGTGTGGCGACCTGAGTTGATCAGATATTTACGCAGGCTGCTGCTGATAGGATAGATGTTCTTTTTTCTTGAGATGATCGCCATAAGACAAAAATAGTCCACGCTGTATTGATACCACCTGATAAGGCAAAAAAAATCCCGGAACAAACGTTCCGGGATCAGGGATTGTCCATTAAGGACCGGGAAAAGAATCCTTATGCGGAGACCGGAATCTCGGCTGATTTTACCGTTTTTATGATCCGGGCAGCAATTTTATAGGGATCTCCGTTTGACGCAGGCCGGCGGTCTTCAAGCCATCCTTTCCAGCCGTTCTCAACCGTAGCAATTGGTATACGGATAGATGCCCCGCGATCAGAAACTCCATAGCTGAATTTGTCAATGGACTGGGTCTCATGGGCCCCGGTCAGACGCTGATGATTGTCTGCACCGTAGACTTCAATATGAAGTTCTTTGACAGGCCCGAAGGCTTCACAGATAGCATCATATACATCTTTGGAACCTGATTCGCGGAGTGTGGAATTTGAGAAGTTCGCATGCATTCCGGACCCATTCCAGTCGCCTTTAAGCGGCTTAGGATGCCAGTTGATGGCCAGTCCGTATTTTTCTGCCGTCCGCTCCATCAGGTAGCGTGCAACCCAAACCTGGTCCCCTGCGCTCTGTGCCCCTTTTGAGAATATCTGGAATTCCCACTGTCCGGCGGCAACTTCCGCATTTATGCCTTCCACGTTGATTCCGGCTTCCAGGCACATGTCAAGATGTTCTTCGATGATGTCGCGTCCATAAGCGTTTACGGCTCCAACAGAGCAGTAATAAGGTCCCTGAGGGCGCGGATATCCGTTTTTCGGAAACCCGGGAGGCAGGTTGGTGGCCGGATCCCAGAGAAAATATTCCTGTTCAAAGCCGAACCAGAAATCGTCATCGTCGTCATCAATGGTCGCACGACCATTTGTGGAGTGGGGCGTACCGTCGGCTGACAACACCTCAGTCATCACCAGGTAACCGTTTTTGCGCCCGGGATCCGGGAAAACAGCTACTGGTTTGAGCAGACAGTCTGACGCATGTCCTTCGGCCTGTTCGGTCGAACTCCCGTCGAACGACCACATAGGGCAGTCTTCCAGGTTGCCGCTAAAATCCTTAACAATTTTAGTTTTGCTCCGAAGGCTTTGTGTCGGATAATACCCGTCAAGCCAGATGTACTCTAATTTGTATTTAGTCATAATTGTATGAATTTGGTTGGTTATACATTTATAATTTTAAAAGGCAAAGACCGCCGCCAGCACGAAGGAGGCCAGGCTTTCTGTATCTTCCAGATCGCGATTTAAGAAGGAGTTCTCTGAGGCTGCATCCAGTCTTATTTCAGGGATAAGCGTAAGCATGCCGATTGTTGCGCGACCTGTCAGGGTCACATCCAGTACGGAACCATCCCCCTCGTCATCGAGGCCAATTACTTCCAGTCCACCGTTAAACACATTGAAGTATTCAACCCGGGTGCCAATGGCAAAATTTTCAGAAGTAGTCAGCTGCAGATAAGCTGCTGCCCCGTAGAAACCGGCACCATCGCCGTCCAGGTCCGAAATGTCATTTCCGTCGAAGAATTCTCCGGCACTTGTTGTATTATAGGTGGCATTCAGGCCCAGGTAAAAGGCATCGGATAAATTCGTTCCGCCGGTAAAATCAACCTGGAACGTATTGCCGGATGAAAATCCGTCCATAGAGGTGCTGAATGGCTGGTCCTCGTCAATTTTACCGTCCTGGTCACCAAACAACAGGTTAAAGTAAGCGCTGGTATTGTCGTTGGAATAACCCAGCTGTGCGCCAAGTGTGTAGCTGCCAAACATGTTGAATTCGGTCATGTCGGTCGGGTTCATCACGGCTGCCATAAAGCTCCAGTTATCGGACAGGGCAAAATCTGCCTTGAGGCCAGTATGGGAGAATGGGCCGTAGGAAAACATGTAGCTGGTGGAATAATTGAAGTTACCAGCAGGAGAAATCACCTCGTATCCGAGGTAAGTATTGAAGTTTCCAATGGTTAGCGTAACCGCATCGGACACGTTCCAGTACATGTATAGCTGATTGACGATCTGGGAGCTTCCGCGACCCTCGCTGTAGTATGGACTGGCAAATACCGCATCTTCTCCACGGGGTCCATAGACCAGGTCAGCCACGAAACCGACATTACCCATGTCGTACGAACCGATCAGGTTGATCATGCCAAGTGAGAATCCCGGCAGGTTGGCAAATGAGGTACCTGGGGCAACATAGCCCATGCCATCGTTTTTGGCTGTTAAATTATATCTGAAGTAGGCATCTACCGATCCGGAAAGATTTAACTTTGATCCGCTTTCTTCCTCATCCTGAGCGTTTACCAGAAATGGTGCGGAAATCAACAATAAAGTCACTGCTAATATTTTGAGTAGTTGTACATTTTTCATGTAAATTTGTATTAAGGTTAATGATGAATTAACTATATGGCCTGCCGGCAAGGGTCCAATCTGACCGGCAGGCTTTTTTATGGGTTGTTGTTACTCGTCGTAAGTGATCGTGTAACCACGGATTCCGTGTTCATGGCTGTCCAGCCCTTCTCTTTCGTGTTGTTCAGAGACGCGGATTCCAATGGTGTATTTGAGGGCCGTAAAGATTACGAGAGCGGAAATAAAAGCCGCGGCACCGCAAATGAGTACGCCTTTCAGCTGAGGCCA
>JAUILA010000014.1 GCA_030432655.1 Bacteroidia bacterium | reverse complement strand
GTGAGCCGGATCGTCGTCAGCTTGTTTATGTTGGGGACGGAGTGAATTACAACTTCAACGTGGAGGACGTAATTGAAAACCACCGGTTCTTCCTTGGAATGAATGACAATGACCTCGCAGGCAAGGTACAACTGAAATACGCGCTGAATCTTAACGAGGAAGACCTCGACAATCCATTCTCCTACGTAACTGCCGGTGTTCAATACCGGAACAAGGAGCGTGACTTCGGAAACAATCGCTATGCGTACACATTGAATCCTATTGAGGAGGCAAACAGCAGCGTGGATGTGAATAACCCTGACCAGTACCTGGAATTCAATGACCTGGTGGGTGGAGATTATGACGTGCGTGAAGAAACACAGCCTTCGGATGATTACACTGCATCGCTGAGCATTATTGCGCCGTATGCGATTTATTCATTCTCCCCGATACAGAATAAATTGTCATTCAATGTCGGACTGCGGTACGAAATTGCTGAGCAGAAGATCAATTACAATCTTCAGACAGACAGTGATTTTGAACCAATTCGCACAGAGACACTCGATGATAATGAATTCTTCCCGTCAATCGTAGGTCGTTTTAACCTGACAGATGATCAGATATTCCGTTTGTCATACAGCCGTACGATCAGCCGTCCGGATTTCCGGGAGCTGGCACCTTTCCAGTATGCACCTTCATTTCAGGATTTTACCCAGCAGGGTAATCCGATGTTGGAGAATGCCTTTAACCAGAACCTTGATCTGCGTTATGAGTATTTCTTCGGCCAGGGCGACCTGATCTCAGTGAGTGCCTTCGGAAAGCAGCTGGACAGTCCGATCGTTCCGTTTGTACTGACAGGCGCGGTAAGTATCCTTACATACACCAATGCCGAGGACGGACTTGTTTACGGAGCTGAATTTGAACTCAGGAAAAATCTTGGATTCATGGGAGGATTGTTCAAAAACGTGACATTCGGTTCGAACGTAACGGTACTGGATTCGGAAGTGACACTTGATGCGTCCACCGTTGGTACGGCCAACTCTGTGACCCGTCCGCTGACCGGAGCATCCAACTACCTGGTCAACGGAGACCTGAGCTACAATGTGGAAAAGGAGAATTTCTCCGGAAACTTCACACTGGCCTACAACGTATTCGGCCGCAGGTTACGTCAGATTGGCGACCAGGGAGTGGGTGATATTTACGAAATGCCTGTGAGCACCCTGAACTTCACTTCTCAAATGCGCCTTGGCATGGCCCAGCGATTTGGCCTCTCATTCAGTGTTAAGAATATATTAAACCCTGATGTAGTGGTTGAACAGGAATTACCGCAAGCTGCTATGAGTGAACTTGATATAGACAGCTATAAACGCGGTGTACGGTTTAACCTGGGAGTTAGTTTCGACCTGATAAAAGGCAATTAAGTAATACTGACTTAACAAACGTCAAATACTCTTAAAGAATTGGTAAAAATCAGGGTGGGCAGTAAATCGAATTACATCTCACATTTGCACTGGAAATTAAATCAATCAAATAAGATCAACAATGAAAGAACTTAAAAGACTAGCAGCGATCATGATGGCAGTAGTTGCCATGGTGGCTTTTTCGGGATGTGGTGATGATGATCCGGACGATCCGACTCCCCCGCCGGTAGATGATAATTACCCTGGTTTCACCCCGGACGGCGATGACAACTTCACCATCACTAAGGTAGATATCGGTGGCGAAGAAGTATGGCGACTGATCGGAACGATCAACCGTAACTTCACCATGGATGGTGATACCAAGGTGCTGATCAATGGTGGTGTTTTTGTGGCAGATGGAGCTACACTGACTATCGAGGCTGGTACTGAAATATACGGAGATGCCAATTCATCTTCTCCTTCTTTCCTTTCTGTTCTGCGCGGCGGAATGATTGATGCTGACGGATCTTCTTCTGATCCTATCATCATGACTTCCAGCAAGGAGCTGGCAGGTGTAACCGGAGATCCTGCTTCAGGCGACTGGGGTGGTCTCGTAGTGAACGGGGAAGCTGAAATAAATACCGGTGAAGTAGCTGAAGGTGAAGGCGGAACAGGAGCGTATGGTCCTGGCGAAGGAAACGCCCCTGTGAATGACGGTAATTCAGGAACTATCCGTTACGTTGTTCTTAAGTATGCAGGTCGTATCGTTGGTGTGGACAACGAACTGAATGGTTTCTCATTCAACGGTGTCGGTACCGGTACCACTATTGAGTACATCCAGTCATGGGCTGGTAAAGATGATGGAATGGAATTCTTCGGCGGACGTGCCCGTGTTAAGTATGCGGTTTCTACGCTGAGTGATGATGATTCATTTGACTGGACAGACGGATGGCAGGGATACGGCCAGTTCTGGCTGGTGGTTCAGGACGGAACGGGTGACCATGGTATCGAAGCTGACAACAATGGCGACGACAACACAGCTGCTCCTTATTCTGATCCTCGTATTGCTAACGTGACTCTTTACGGAGGTGGCGGAGAATCAACCGGTGACGGTGGAATGCTGCTCCGTGAAGGAACGAAAGCAATGATCTGGAACGCTGTTGTTACCGGATACACTGAAGCAACCGGCGCAGAATTCGATTACAAAGGATTCGGCGTGGCAACTGACCAGGATGCAACAATCGATAACATCAACAATGATGAATTGAAAGTGATCACCTCTTCCATTTACGGTAACACTACAAACCTGTACATTGACGGGGCAGGCGATGAAGCAAAATTCATCGTAGATGCCCTGGAAGCTGAAGTAGCTGTAGATGCTGACGGCATTGGTGTTGGAACCGGAGGTACTGATCCTTCTGCTGTTGACGCCTGGTTCACTTCAACAACTAATGTTGGCGCGGTAAGTTCTGATGATAACTGGTTGTCTGGCTGGGCACTGAAGCCTGACGGCTCAACGTACTAAATCCTAAAGGAGAAATTTCCTAGGTGGAGGCTCATCGCATTATGTGGTGGGCCTTCTTTAATTTTACTTACTTTACGCAGACCATGAAAAAATTGATCATAATCAGCCTGGTGCTGTCAGCCGCTTGTGCCGGCAATACACAGGAGAATCAGGAACCCTGGAAAGAGGCAATCACGACCTATCTCAAAAACCCGGAGCACCTGAATGATATCGCTATGTACGAGCCCCTGGAATTTGAAGCGCCGGATACCCTGGCCGGGGATACGGCCTATGCTGTGGTACACATGTACAAAGGCCTGAATATCGCAAGTCGTGAAGTTCGCCGGAGAGCCATCGTATTTTTTGATCAGGAATGGCAGGTAATGGGGTATGAGAATGTTGAATACCTTGATCCCATGACCAAGGCGCAGCGAAAAGGCAGGCCTGAAGGGCAGGAATAGGGATAAGACAAAGACAAAGACAAAGACAAAGACAAAGACAAAGACTAAGACCAGGACTAGTGAACTCTGAGATTCGGGTGCAGAGAACTACCTTTTTGAAGGCAGTGGGCGATGTGCTGATTGAATAGCAGGCACCTGAAAAAAACAAAGGATCACCTTGCTTGTTCTCCATATACTAGTTCAACTTTCATTGAAACGTAACGGAATCAAATGAAGGACATCTTAATCTCCGGCGGTACAGGTATGTTAGGTACCCGTCTGACAGAAATCCTGATTGAGAAAGGGTATAAAGTAAAATACCTTTCACGTAATCCTGATAAAGTATCGGATGTCCCCGCATTTTACTGGGATATCGACAAGCAGGAAGCCGATCCGGAGGCATTGATAAATACAGGAACGATCATTCACCTGGCTGGCGCAGGTGTCGCTGATAAAAGATGGACTGCTGAACGCAAAGAAGTGATTCTCCAAAGCAGGACAAAAAGCGCGGCACTGATCAAGAAGCTTTTGACTGATAATGACCATGAGGTGGACACGTACATTTCTGCTTCAGGAATCAGTATTTACGGAAATGATGATAATGGTCTCATGACGGAGGACAGTCCGCCGGCCAGTGATTACCTTGCCGATGTCGCAAAAGCCTGGGAAGAAGCAGCCGACCGGATCGGTGACCTTGGGCTTCGTGTGGTTAAGATAAGAATTGGGGTGGTCCTGAGTGACCGTGGAGGGGCATTGCCTCAAATCGCACAGCCGATTCACTGGTGGGTAGGAGCACCGCTTGGAGACGGGGACCAGCCGATGAGCTGGATTCATATCGATGACCTGGTGGGAATTTTTACCTACGCAATCGAACATCAGGAAATATCCGGGGTATATAACGGGGTGGCACCCAATCCTGTGAGTAACAGGAAACTCACGCAGGAAATTGCACGTATGCTGAATAAACCACTTTTCATTCCGAAAGTACCGGGATTTATGCTTAAAATTATGTTAGGTGAAATGGCGAACATGCTCCTGGGAGGAACACGTATTTCCTCGGAGAAAATTCAGAAAACGGGCTATGTGTTCAGCTATCCTGAACTTGGGCCGGCTCTTCGCGATTTACTGAGATAAAGCAAGTTAACCATTTTTTATACGTTAGAGAATACGTAAGTTTAATGCGATAATTTTTTAAACTATGTCTGAAAACAAGGAAAAAAAAGACAAAAAGGAAGATATAATTACCCGGGAAACCGAAACAGAACGTTCTCTGGAATCATCTGAAATTACCGACGACGAAAAGCGGATATACCGTGTTTTTGAGGAGCGTGACTGGAATGAGATCAAATCCTATGACTCATGGATGATCTTCAAGGTCATGTCGGAATTTGTCGATGGTTTTGAGAAACTGGCTAAAATCGGTCCGTGTGTTACTATATTCGGATCGGCGCGTACCCGTGATGACCACAAATATTACAAAATGGCCCATGAGATCGCAGCCAAGCTGGTTCGTCACGGCTATGGAGTAATTACAGGAGGCGGACCTGGAATCATGGAAGCAGGTAACCGCGGAGCCAGGTCAGAAGGAGGTAAATCGGTTGGTTTGAATATCCAACTACCATTCGAGCAGAAAGGGAACGACTATATCGATCCCGACAAGCTCATTACCTTTGATTACTTCTTTGTACGCAAAGTGATGTTTACCAAATATTCCCAGGGCTTCATCGTCATGCCCGGAGGGTTTGGTACACTTGATGAATTATTTGAGGCACTTACCCTGATTCAGACAAAGAAAATAGGCCGCTTTCCTATTGTGCTGGTAGGTAAGGAATTCTGGGATGGCCTGTTGGATTGGGTGGAAAGTACCCTGCTGAATTCCGCGAATAATATTTCGCCCGAAGACCTGGACTTGTATACAGTTGTGGAGACCGCCACCGAAGCGGTCGAGGTGATTGATGAATTCTACTCGAAATACCTTCTTTCTCCCAACTTCTAAGTTATTGCTGCTCAGTCCGGAAAAATTGCTTTTGACCATTTCTATGTAAGAAATCGCCCGATAACGGATTTTTTATTTGAACTATATTTTCTTCTTTTGAAGTTATACTAGTAGTTGGCAATTTTTTACACTAAAAGCTATGAAATATTTCCCGCACGCAATATCGTTGTTAGCACTCTTCATCATTCTGGGTTACATCCATTACAAGGAGAATTCTCCTCCGGTTCAGGTGACGGCCCCGCAGGCCACTGCCCACCCGCAGGTAGGATTTTACCGGGTGGATAATCCGCCGGCAGGTGAGTACGCCGGATATCTGAATGCTGTAACGCTGGAAGTGCCGGCTGAACTGTCATTTGCCGGGGAACGGGTACCACTGGAAATTCCTGATGTGTCGGAACGGCTTGACCGCGAGTTGCATATTAATACCTACTGGCACAGCAGTACGATTTTCCTGATCAAGCAGGCGCACCGCTGGCTGCCTCAGATCGAAGAGATATTGAAGGAGAATGGTATTCCTGATGACTTTAAATACCTGACAGCGATAGAGGGTGGTTTTGCGAATGCCGTATCGCCGGCAAATGCAGTTGGGTTCTGGCAGATACTCAAGTCTTCCGGAAAGGAAAACGGACTGGAGATCACCAAGTATGTGGATGAACGCTATGATCCCTTGAAATCAACTGAGGCGGCATGTAAGTATTTGAAAAAGGCGTATGAAAAGTTTGGCAGCTGGACAGATGCGGCGGCTTCCTACAACCGCGGGATGGCGGGATTGCAACGTGCCATGAATGATCAGAAGGTGGATTCCTATTACGATCTGTTGCTGAATGATGAGACTTCCCGTTATGTATTCAGAATCCTTGCCATTAAGGAAATCATTGAACACCCTGAAAATTATGGGTTCAATATTGACAAGCGTCACCTGTATGACCAGGAGAAAATTCATTTTGTTGAAGTTTCGGATGATATTGACGACCTGGTCGAATTTGCCAAGGAGCAGGGCATTAATTATAAGCTTCTCAAGCGTCACAACCCATGGCTTCGCCAGGATCAGCTGAAGGTATATAAGAATAAAATTTACAAAATTGCGATCCCTGAAACAGCGGCGCCCTGACAGGATAATGCAATTGCTGTATATTTGATCATGTTTGATCAAATTGAAGAAACCGCTGCGTTTCTGCGGGACAAAGGCATTGAATCTCCGGAGACTGGAATAATTCTCGGTACCGGGCTGGGAAACAGCTTTGTGGAGCATATCGAGACCCTGGTAACTATCCCTTATTCTGATATTCCTTATTTCCCCCTTTCCACGGTCGAATTCCATAAAGGAAAACTGATATACGGACAGTTGGGTGGGAAAAACATCCTGGCCATGCAGGGCCGTTTTCATTATTACGAAGGGTACAGCCTGAAAGAAATCACCTTTCCGGTACGGGTCATGAAAATTCTTGGAGTGTCCAACCTGCTGATTTCCAATGCTGCGGGAAATCTGAGGGGAGAATGGTCGAAAGGCGAACTAATGCTTTTGGATGATCATATCGACCTGCTTCCGGACAATCCGCTCCGGGGAATGAACGATGAGCGTCTTGGGGTACGCTTTCCCGATATGAGTGCGCCCTATTCTCCCGATATTAATCAGAAACTGGAAAGGATTGCCGGTGAAATGTCAATTACATTACGGAAAGGGGTATACGCGGCCATGTCAGGTCCTAACCTGGAGACAAGGGCGGAATACCGGTATTTGCAACGGATTGGTGCGGATGCCATTGGTATGTCTACTGTTCCCGAAGTAATTGTGGCCAACCATATGAAGCTGCCATGTGCGGCCATATCCGTGCTTACAGATGATTGTGACCCCGATAATATTCAGCCGGCTAATATCGAGGAGATCATTGCCATCGCGGGTGAAGCGGAGAAGGATTTAACCGCATTATTTATTGAGCTGATAAAGATGCTGTAAATGCGGAACAACATGATGGATTTTTCGTTCTTCCAATAGAACAAGAACAACTAAAAATCCATGAAAACTATAAAACATATATTTATTCTTATCGTCCTGCTGGCGGCAGCGCCGGCTATTGCCCAGGACATGGAAAAATTCAACTACACCGAATCGCAGCAGGCCATTGAGGATTACAAAGCGGTTGACGCTGCCGTAGCAGAATTATTCAATACAGCCTATGGATATGCAGTATTTCCCTCTATAGGAAAAGGAGCCGTGGGAATCGGAGGCGCCGCGGGCAAAGGGATTCTGTATAAAGATGGCAAGGCTGTTGGCGGTTTGCAACTGACTCACGTAACTGTTGGATTATCCCTGGGAGGAAAAAAATACAGTGAGGTTATTTTCTTTCAGAATGAGGAAGCATACAACAAAGTATTACAGGATGATTTTAAGCTGTCCGCTGATGCATCAGCTGTGGCCCTTGAAAAAGGTGCCGGGGTGAATGCAAATTTTGATAACGGAATGTTTATTGTTACCAAACCACTGGGTGGATTGATGTTTGATGCCGCTGTGGGAGGTCAGAAGCTGGAATTCCATCCACTTGACCAGTAGTGACGGTTAATGAAGCGGATTGAGTGCCAGTTGCATTTGACTGGTGTATACACGAAATTTGCGGTTTATTATTAAACCTCACATAGCCAATGAGTACAGGTGCGGAAGCAATTGAGCAGGGCATTCTTCGGGATTTGACCGGCTATGACCAGATCGAGATCCTGGGTGCCCGGGAGCACAATCTAAAGAATATACATTTATCGTTTCCCCGCAACAAGCTCGTTGTAATTACGGGTATCAGTGGCAGTGGAAAATCTTCCCTTGCTTTCGACACTATTTACGCGGAAGGTCAGCGCCGGTACATGGAAAGCTTTTCGGCCTATGCGCGATCGTTTATCGGCAACCTGGAGCGGCCGGATGTTGATAAAATAAACGGACTAAGTCCGGTTATCAGCATTGAACAAAAGACCACATCACGTAACCCGCGCTCGACGGTTGGGACAGTTACGGAAATATATGATTTTTTGCGATTGCTTTATGCCCGGGCGGGGGAGGCTGTTTCCTATCTCACGGGAAACCTGATGATCCGTCAGTCAGAGGATCAGATTGTTGAGCATATCCTGTCAGCGTTTGAGAACAAAAAACTGATTATTCTGGCCCCGGTGGTTAAAGGACGGAAAGGGCATTACCGGGAACTCTTTCAGCAAATACGGAAATCCGGGTATTCCAAGGTTCGTATTGACGGAAAGATAGAGGACATCGTTCCCAAAATGCAGGTAGACCGGTACAAAACCCACGATATTGAGGTGGTCATAGACCGAATACTGGCCGATCCGGAAGACAGGTACCGTTTGTCGCAGTCCATCGGCACCGCCTTAAAGGAGGGCAAAGGTATACTCATGCTCCAGGATCAAGATGGGGGCCTGCATCATTTCTCAAAATACCTGATGGATCCGGAGACAGGCCTTTCATATGACGAACCGGCACCAAATACATTCTCCTTCAATTCACCTTACGGGGCATGTCCGGTATGTAACGGACTCGGACAAACTGAAGAGATCACGGTGGATTCCATTATCCCTGACCGTTCAAAGAGTATATCCAGGGGAGGTATTCTACCCCTGGGAGAATACCGTGACATCTGGATATTCAAAAAAGTCCAGGCTATCCTGAAGCGGTATAAGCTGGATATTTCAACTCCGATCGAGGAGATTCCGGAGGAGGTGATCAATATTCTTATGCATGGAGCTTCTGCCCCGGTGGCGGTCAGTTCTAAGAAATATCCCGGCACAGACTGGAACACCAAGTTTGAAGGAATAATCAATTTCCTCGAAAAGCAGAAAGAGTCCGGGTCAGAGAAGATCAAGAAATGGGTGGATGAATTTATGATCACCAGGACCTGTCCGGAATGTAACGGGGCCAGGCTTAAAAAGGAATCACTTCATTTTCTGATTGACGGGAAAAATATTGGCGAGCTTGCCGAACTGGATATCAATACCCTGGCTTCATGGTTTAAGGGAATTGAGGAGCGGCTTACTGAGAAGCAGAATATAATAGCCGGCGAAGTATTGAAGGAGATCCGAAAACGGATAGGGTTTTTGCTGGATGTCGGATTGAATTACCTGCATTTGAACCGGCCGCTGAGAACACTTTCGGGCGGGGAGGCGCAGCGGATTCGTCTGGCTACGCAGATTGGTACCCAGCTGGTAGGCGTTTTGTATATCCTTGATGAACCGAGTATTGGTCTGCACCAACGGGATAACGTACGTCTGATAAAAGCCCTGAAAGATTTGCGCGACCTGGGAAATTCGGTGATAGTCGTGGAGCACGACCGTGATATGATGCTCGAGTCGGATTATATCATCGACATAGGTCCGGGAGCAGGACGTCATGGCGGACACGTGGTAGCCCAGGGGACTCCGGAGGAATTTATGGCCGCAGGCGGAACAACTGTTGATTACCTGACAGGAGAGAAAAATATTGCCATACCTGATGAGCGCCGCAAGGGAAATGGTAAAAAACTGGAAATACTCGGAGCTACGGGTCATAACCTGAAGGATGTTGATCTTAAGATTCCGTTGGGTACACTTACCCTGATTACCGGCGTTTCCGGCAGCGGAAAATCGACATTGATTCATGAAACGATGTTTCCAATTCTCAATCAGCATTTTTATCGTTCCAGGCGGGATCCGTTGTCGTACACCGAAGTGAAAGGCCTGAAGAACCTTGATAAAGTTATTGAAGTGGATCAGACACCGATAGGACGTACGCCCCGGTCGAGTCCGGCTACCTATACAGGGGTTTTTACCGATATCCGTGCGTTGTTTGCCCAATTACCTGAATCAAAGATAAGGGGGTACAAACCCGGGCGATTTTCATTTAATGTAAAAGGTGGTCGCTGTGAAACATGCGAGGGGGCAGGGCTGCGTCTGATTGAGATGGATTTCCTTCCGGATGTGTACGTACCCTGTGAAACCTGCAAGGGGAAAAGATACAACCGGGAGACACTCGAAGTCCGTTTTAAAGGAAAATCAATATCCGATGTCCTTGAAATGACGGTTGAGGAGGCCGAAGAATTCTTTGAAAACCAGCCAAAAATACTCCGGCGCATAAAAACCCTTAATCAAGTAGGATTAGGGTACATCTCACTTGGACAGCATGCCACAACCCTTTCCGGAGGCGAAGCGCAGCGTGTTAAACTATCCACAGAACTATCCAAGAAAGATACCGGAAAGACCATGTATATTCTCGATGAGCCCACCACCGGGTTGCATTTTCAGGACATTCAGCATCTGATGGATGTTTTGCAAAAGCTTGTAAATAAGGGAAATACAGTGCTGGTAATCGAGCACAATATGGATGTGATCAAGGTGGCCGATCATATCGTTGACCTGGGGCCTGAAGGGGGTAGTGAAGGTGGCCGTATTGTCGCTTCCGGTACGCCGGAGGAGGTGGCTAAATCCGGCAAGGGCTATACCGGAAAATTCCTTAAACAGGAATTGAAGAAGGGATAATCTTACAATGTAAGCGCATTCTCAAGGCATCGTAGTTACTTTATACCCTTATTTAAACGATGTCAAAGATGAAGCAATTTATAATACTCTGCATGATAGGACTGGCTTCAGTCCCTGCATTCAGTCAGTTTTCCGGTGATACATACGCCTCAGCAAAGAGTAAGGGGTCGGCTACCTGGGTTTTGACGTATGCGGAAGCTCCCGGGTTTGCCTCCAACAAGAGCGGGAAGATGACCGGAATTACAGTTGATTTGATGAAGCGCTTTGAGGAATACGTGGAGCAAAAAACGAACATCGACATTACCATAGAGTATAAGGCGAATGACGCGAATAATTTCACACAATTCCTTAAAGATGTGCAAAACGCCAAAGGTGGTGTATTCGGTCTGAGCAATACGACAATTACACAGGAACGGAAGCGATATTTTAATTTCAGCCCGGCCTATATTACCAACATCGGGATGATCATTACCCACAATTCAGTGCCTACCGTCGGTTCGGCCGATCAGTTTGCATCGAAATTCAGCGGTATGACAGCAGTGACGGTGAAGAATTCTACGAATGAGAAGAAAATCCTTGCCCTGAAATCGAATCATCTGCCCGACCTGAAAATTGAATATGTTAATTCATTCAGTGAAGCGCTTGACATGGTATCGAAGGATCCTAAGAAATTTACGGACCTTGATTTTACTTATTACCTTTCAGCAGTCCAGTCGAAGAAACCTGTAAAGAGACATCCCGCAGGCGATAACAATACGGAAGAATTTGGGATAATCATGCCCAGAAGCAATGACTGGTCAGGACTCCTTAGCGAATTCATGAAGAATGAATTATTAAATACCATGGAGTATAAAAAGATTATCGCCGACAACCTTGGTTCGAGTGCGATGAAATATCTCGAGGCGTTGTAGAATAAAGGGGGTTATCTCCTATTGTCATTCCCGACGAGCATCAGCGAGATCGGGAAGCCGGCAGCTATGGAAAGCGTCCTTCGTATTTACGGGATCTCCGGTTCCTTCGGCCCGGAGATGACAGAAGGGGGTTGCGGGATCTCCGGTTCCTTCGGCCCGGAGATGACATCTTCTCGGCCGTAGCAACATGCTACGACCATCCAGGCAACATGCTACGACCATCCAGGCAACATGCTACGACCATCCAGGCAACATGCTACGACCATCCAGGGTAACTTGCTACGACCATCCGAGAACCATCCATACATCCCCCTCCACCCCCTTCAAAGGGGGATTTATACAATATCCGTATTATTCTTCCATCAGCACCTTCACCGCTTCTTCAAGCTGCTGGTCTTTTCCGTCGGCCATAGCTCCTGGTTCATTCTGAACACGAATATCCGGCTCCAGCTGGTTATTCTCCAGGAAACCATCCTCACCAACCGGTCGCCACCCGCCCATAGGTATTCCAAAATAAAGTGTCGGATCAATCTGTGTTTCCCACCAGACAAATGTACCTGTGCCTGGTACCGGCATGCCCAGGGTTTGTCCCACTCCTTTCATTTTATAGGCAACCGGAAACAAATGGGCATCGGAATAATTACTTTCCCCCATAACAACAATGGAAGGTTTGATCCACCGGTTCATGGGTTCAAACCCCATATATTTTCCATGTGGGATGATATCGAAATATTTCTTTCCATTCAGGAATTCGGACAGCGCGTCATGCAGATTACCACCTCCATTGAAACGTGTATCGACAATTAAAGCATCGGCATTCAGGTGTTTACCTAGCGCCTCTTCAATTACCACGCGCATACTTGGATCATTCATGCCGCGTACATGTACATATCCGATCCGTCCCTCGGACAATCGGAGGGCATCCTCACGTCGGGTACGCACCCAGCGGTCATATAACAATTGGTTCTCTGCTCCCAGCGAAATGGGTTTAACCACTTCCTCCCAGCGATTTCTATTGTCCGGGTTAAGCATGGACAACAACACTTGTTCATTGGCCTTTCGGTTTAGCAACTGGTAAAAATCCATCTGCGGAGTGATCAGCACTCCGTCAATTTTTTCAATTATATTCCCTTCCTCAGCCGTTATGTCGGACTTATCGAGCGGTCCCTTATTCAGTATTTCAGCGATCATGATCCCGTTTCCGTCATGGTCGTAGTCATACAGAACACCAAGCGACGCCGTTGCATCGCCCATGGGCTCATTGTGCCTGAATCCGCTTCCGGTATGGGAGGCATTTAATTCGCCCAACATTTCACTGAGCATTTCCGCAAAGTCGTAGTTATTGCTGATGTGCGGCAGGAATTTTTTGTAATTATCATAGTAGGCCGGCCAGTCCACCCCGTGCAGGTCCGGTACATAGAATTTTTGCCGGACCAGTCTCCAGGCATGATCAAAAATATAGTTACGTTCGCTGGCATGATCCACGAGCATTTCTCCTTTGGGACTGATACGTTTGATGTCGCCGTCTGAGGTTGATACTTTCATTGGCGTTCCGTCAGAGAGCACCAGCATGAATTCCCCGTCTTCCGACATTTCAAAGGAAACATTGTTACCACCGATTCTCGCAAACAGTTTGGTATCACCCGAGCGCAATTCTGTTGACCAGATGTTATTCTGGCTCTCGAAACGTGTCAGGTAGAACAGTTTCTCTCCGTCTTTGGAAAGCAACCAGTCTGCTGCCTGTGATGTGTGAACGGTGATACGTTCTTTTCTTTCTTTCAGATTGTTCCAGTCAAACCCGAGAAGCTCTGTATCTTCCTCCGGTGTTTCCTTGTCATCCCCTTTTTTCTTTTGCTTATCCTCCGGCTCCTCCTCTTCTTCCTCTTTTTTCTCTTCCTTTTCCTTAAGAAGTCCCAGCTCTTCTTTTGATAACTGGAAACGATCATAGGCTTTTTCAGTAAAGAACATGGCATAGACATCGCCGCTGTCCGGCCACCCGCTCTCCGATCTTGATCCCTCACGTGTTGATCCCCAGATCATGGCTTTGCCGTCAAGCGCCCATTTTGGTCCGAAGTCCGCGTAACCACTTTCCGTCAGATTACGAAGGGTTCCGTTGCCCGATGCCTCAATAAGGCCGACCTCAGGAATGAATAATCTGTTTTCCAGCCCATAGGTTACAAGAAACCATTTGCTGTCCGGCGACCATCGATACCACATGTCCCCGTCCGAATAGGAATAATTGTGTTCTCCAGGCAAAATCATCCGGGTTTGCCGGGTAGCCAGGTTCAGGACTTTGAGTACGGTCCGGTTTTCCAGGTAGGCCACTTCTTTTCCATCTGGAGAATACGCCGGCTGGAATTCTTCAGCCTCTGTGGCAAGCAAGGTATCCGTTTTAAGAATGGTAGATGAGAAGAAATACAGTTCTTCTTCCCTTGAAATACTCACCTGCTGGAGGTTCCAGCTGTTATTATACTCTGCGGCAAAGACAAGCGACCGGCCGTCGGGGCTGAAGTCCACGCTGCGCTCCTGGTATGGAGTATTCGTGATCCGCTTGGTGGTTCCTTCCTCCAGGCTGCTGACGAAGACCTCTCCGCGAAATACATATGCAAACTCTTTCCCGTTTGGCGAAAGGGAAGTCTCGGTCAGTCCGCTGTTAACTTTCACCACTTCGGTTATATTCTGTCTTCCGTCGTAAGGGATCTGAACCTGAATTTTCTGAGGTGACTCGCCTTCACGCATCTTGTATATTTCACCATTATAGCTGAAACAAAGCTGGTTGTTATTAGAAACTGAAAGAAATCGAACCGGATTATCTTCGAAATCAGTGAGTTGTTCGCTGTCAGCAGGATTACTCAGCGAGCTTTTATGCACATTGAACGAACCGGATATTTCTGACAGGTAATAATAATCATCGCCGTTGCTGTGGAAGACGGGATTCCTGTTTTCCCCATCGAAACCGGAGAGTTGCTGGTAGGTTTCTGAATTCAGGTCATACACCCAGATATCACGGGTCACGGCCGATGTGTGGTGTTTTCTCCAGTCATTTTCATACCCCTTTCGATCGTGGAAAATTAGTTTTGACCCGTCCGGGCTATACACCGCGTCATGCGCCGGTGTAGTCAGAACCTGTCCAACCCGGCCGCCTCCTGCCGGTACGGAATAGAGCTCGGCCATTACGCCGGTGGGAAACTGCACATTGGTAGGTTTGTCCTGACGAAGAGCGGAAAAAATGATATTCTCATTATCCGTGCTAAAATCACTCGGAATTTCATTATTGGAGTGAAAGGTGAGACGCGTAGCTTCACCTCCGCCGGCAGGCATGGAAAAAACATCAAAATTTCCATAACGGTCGGAGGCAAATGCAATCATATTTCCATCATGACTCCATTTGCCTGAGAAATCATAATGCTCGCTGATCGTCAGCGGGATTGCCCTGCCACCGGTTGCCGCTACCTGGAAAATATCCCCTTTGTAATTAAATAGAATGGTTTGTCCGTCGGGAGATATAGCCGGGTATCTCAGCCAAAGTGGTTCCTGGGCAAACGAATTAATGAAAGAAGCACAGAGAAGAAGGATTGGAAGAAGAAGTGGTTTCATGATTAACGGGTTTGACTGTCCGTTAATTTACTCATTGCGAGCCAAAAAAATGGTACCTGAAACGCCAAAATCGAATACCGCGGAGAGTAAGGGGTATTCCCCTGAGATTTAAAACATAAAAAAACCCTGTAGTGACGTGTTAGCGTCTACTACAGGGCTCAACCAAAACCTTGAAAATTATCAACTATGAAAGATTGACATAGAAGTAACGAAGAATATCCGAAAAAGAGTTCCTTCATGCATAACTATTTTTTGTTTCAACTGTGGTTATGGTAGAAACTAAGCTTTACATTTATTGTGCCTATGGAAGAGCTCACCAGCAATCAACTTAATAAAATACCTATTTCTGCTTCACCATTTCCCCGAATCGTTATTTTGGGAGGTGGTTTTGCCGGAATCAACCTAATCAAGCGACTAAACAAACAGCGTTACCAGATCGTACTGTTTGACAGAAATAATTATCACACGTTCCAGCCATTACTTTACCAGGTAGCCACAGCCGGACTTGAGCCGGATTCGATTGCTGATCCCTTACGCAAGCAACTTGAGCCGGTGAAGAATTTTTACTTTCGGATGGCCGAGGTATTCAGCGTCGATCCGGAAAGGAAAACGATAAGCACGGAAATCGGCGAGCTGGATTATGATTATCTGGTAGTGGCAACAGGGACAAAGACCAATTATTTCGGAAATGATTCCATCATGCAGAATGCGTTTCCGCTGAAACAGATACCACAGGCACTTGACCTGCGCAGTCACTTGCTGCAGAATTTTGAGGCCGCCACCATTTCACGGGACGAGCAGGAAATTGATTCGAGAATGACCATTGTTGTAGTCGGGGGCGGTCCGACCGGGGTTGAGGTTTCCGGTGCCATAGGAGAATTAAAGAAGAACGTGCTGCCAAACGATTATCCTGAGCTTGATTTTAAGCGGATGAGAATCATTTTGCTGGAAGGCCTGGGACGATTACTTAACGGGATGTCGGATAAGTCCGGTGAAAAATCCCTTGAATACCTGAAGAAATTCGAGGTGGATGTCCGGTTGAATACTATGGTTAAGAGCTATGACGGTTTGAAAGTGACACTGGATAACGGGGATATTATCAATACACACACGCTTATCTGGGCTGCGGGAGTGCAGGGTAACTACCCGGACGGTTTTCCGGAAGACAGCATTAACCACGGCAGGCTGCTGGTGGATGAATTCAACCAGGTGAAAGGAGCCAAGGATGTGTATGCCATCGGAGATATCTCCCTGATGTTGTCTGACGAATATCCCAAGGGTCACCCTCAGGTGGCCCAGGTGGCGATCCAGCAGGGGAGGCACCTGGCAAAAAATCTTAAGTATGCCCTGAAGGATAAACCTATGGAGCCTTTTGAGTACCATGACAAGGGATCGATGGCAACCATCGGCCGTAACAAGGCGGTGGTTGACATAGGCAAATTAAAATTCGGAGGGTTTGCCGCATGGATAATCTGGATGTTCATTCACCTTGTTTCGCTGGTCGGCTTTCGTAACAAGATTATTGTGTTGAGTAACTGGATATGGAATTATTTCACGTATGACAAGGGAACAAGACTTATAATTCGCAGATTTGTCATGAAGAATAAGATCATGGAATGAGTGCAGCAATAATTCGTTATGTAGTGGGTGCTATTATGCTGGTCTTTTCGGTATGGCAGATTTATCGGAATGATTACTGGGAGTTCGCTCTCTATTTCTGTGCGGGTATTGCCTTCGTGATCATGGGGTTGTTGACGGATGATGTTTTTCCCCGGGCCCGGAAATTCCTGAATATTGTCTCCTGGGTATTTATTATCCTGGCGGTTCTTCTTTTTCTTTTCCTGCTCCGGACAGATCCTGTCTGACCTGAAAAACCACTCAATAGACCAAAATTACATACCTTTGCGCCTGACATGAACAAGGTCAGGCTTTATTGGATCATTCAGATTGGCGGATGGACAATCTTTGCGTTCTTTCAGATCCTGGGGGACCAGTATTTCTATAACCGGGAAGTGAGTAACAACCGCATGGCGTTTTACGCTATGGAGGCCTTCTTTTTCCTGGTACTAACACATCTTTACCGGACAGTAATGATCAAATCGGGTTGGCTTGCCCTGGATTTCAGCCGACTTATTCCGCGATCTATTATCGGGGTGATCATTATCGCGGTGCTGAGCTATGTTCTGAGGTCCCTTGTTTCCATCCCACTCGGGCAGTTCAATGCCACCGTGGTATTCAGTCTTCCAAATTTCCTGGGATTATCGGCGGTATATGCACTGATTGCATTTGTGTGGACGATGGGCTACCTGATCTATCATTATTTTGAGCGGTATAATTTATCGCTGAAGAGACAGGCAGCCATGCACGAAATCGAATTAAATAATCTCAAATCCCAGCTGAATCCACATTTCATATTTAATTCGCTCAACAGTATCAGAGCCCTGGTCGACGAGGATCCCTCCAGGTCAAAACATGCTATCACCCAGCTGTCCATGATTCTCCGAAACACCCTTGTTTCAAACCAGAAAAGCCTCACGAATTTCAATGAGGAATTCAGAACGGTCCGGAACTATCTCGGACTGGAAAGTATCCGGTACGAAGAGCGCTTGCAAGTGGACCTTGATATTGATCCCAGGTCAGCGGATTTCCAGGTTCCCCCGTTAATGCTTCAGACCCTTGTGGAGAATGGGATCAAGCATGGAACCTCCCAGTTAAAGGAAGGGGGTGTGATTCATATCCGCACCTTTGTGGAGAATGACAGATTACATATTGAGATCAGAAACAGCGGTAAATTTAAAAAAATGAACGGGTCGCGAAAGAAAAAGAAGATCGGACTCGGCCTGTTGAATACAAAAAAACGTCTTGAACTGATCTATGGGGATCAGGCGGAGTTTAATATTGACAACGAATCAAATAATACGGTACTGACGGAGTTGATTCTCCCAAAACATGCACAGACATATGAAAGCGATAATAGTTGACGACGAACGGCTGGCCAGGAAAGAACTTGCCAGTCTGCTTGAGGAATATGACGAAATTGAGATCATTGGCGAGGCAGCCAATATCGACGAGGCGTATGACCTTATCAATGAGAAAAATCCAAAGCTGATCTTTTTGGATATCCAGATGCCGGGAGGCACCGGGTTTGATCTGCTGGATAAACTTGATAAAGTTCCTCATGTGATCTTCACCACAGCTTACGATGAATTTGCGTTGAAAGCGTTTGAAGTCAATGCGCTCGATTACCTGCTAAAACCGGTTCAGCCCGAGCGACTGGGGGAAACCATCAAGAAATTTCAGATTGAAAAGGAAGACGAAGAGGAAAAATCCGATGAGGTCATTCAGGATAAACCTCTTACTCTGCAGGACCAGGTTTTTGTTAAGGATGGTGATAAATGCTGGTTTGTGAGCCTGTCAAACATCCGTTTGTTTGAGTCTGATGGTAATTATATCAAAGTGTATTTCGATAATAACCGGCCGATGATCCACAAATCGCTGAATGCGCTGGACCAGAAACTGGATAGCAGGAGTTTTTTCCGTGCCAGCAGAAAGCACATCATTAACCTGAGCTGGGTGGAGAATATTGAACCATGGTTTAACGGCGGACTTATGGTGAGACTCCGGGGTGGTGATAAGGTGGAAGTAAGCCGCAGGCAGGCAGCGAAATTTAAGGATATGATGAGTTTGTGAGAGACAAAATTGTAAGAGACAAAGACCAGGACCAGGACAAAGACTAAGGGGCATGGTTGGGTACCCAGGATGATCTTAGCGTCCTCGCTAAGATTGTGGGTCATTTCGGGGAGAGACAATTTTCAGAACTACTTTTTACTGGCGGCGTAAAATCGCAGTTTTTTCTGCTTTCCCCTCAGTGGAAGATCACTCTTAAAATCAAAATGGATTTTTTCTGATGGTTCGGCATTATCCACTACATTCTCCGTAATCAGGAGCCAGCTTCCAAATTCATTACATTTTTTCTCCAGGCGGGCGGCGGTGTTCAACACGTCTCCGTGAAAAGCTATTTCCCTTTTTAGGTCTCCGATCTCTGTTATTGTAACCGTCCCTGCATCCATTCCGGCTTTGAACTCAGGGACTGATCCAAATTTTTTCAGAAAATAACTGCCGCGTGAAGCTAATTGCTCTTTAAAAGCAAAAAAGGTTTCTACGCAATTCAATATTGCATTACCATCTTTCAGTTTCCAGTACAGAACAATCTCATCACCGACGTATTGATAGACCCTGGCCTGATATTTAATAAGCACCGGGGTGATCTCATGAATACATTCTTTCAGGAAATCACTGTATTTTTTATTACCCATCAATTCGGCGATAGACGTCGAATTTTTCATATCAATGAAAAGAACAACCAGTTGTTCCTGCCGCGGGTGGTAGTATTTACCACTTAAAAGGTTATACAATTCACCCGGACCGAATTTCTTATTTATCTGAATCACGAAGTTTGTGAGTAAAATGGTTAGAAAAAAATAGGCCAGGATAGATGACATATAGCGAATGTCAAACAAGTATTGCTGATAATAAATGAATTGTTCCGGGGTAACGATAGACAGCCAGCGAAATACAAAATAGATTAGAACCGTACAAAAAAGGAGTGAAATGATATAGAGAGCACTTTTTAACAGGATTATGAACCCGAATGACCGTCGTCGCAGGGCCGGTACATCTGTAACCCGGCTGATAACCATGAATAGTGATCCAAGTATTACCCCGGTCATCAAAATCTCAAAATGGAAATACTGAGAATATATATACTCGGTAATCGGATTTTCTTCAAAGTAGGCCTTAAATCCAAAAACTGTAAGGAGACAATAAAAATAAACGATCAGGATCCAGACTATGAGGGATTGGAGCCAATCAGTTACCAGTGCCTTCTTGAGGTTTCTCATGATTTGAAGTTTGTATCACTTCCCACCCCTGATGATGAGTCTCTGACAGAGTTAAGACCAGGACCATGACTAAGATTATGGACCGGAACGACCAGGATGGTCTTAGCGTCCGCGCTAAGATCTTGTGAGTAGTCGAACAAATATGCCTTGTATAATCGAATGGAAAAAGAGCTTGTAATTACTTACCTTCTTCAATAATCCGTAACAAGGCATTCTCCACTTTCCAGTCTTTAGCGATTTTAATAATGGATGCCGCTTCAAATTCGGTCACGTACCCTTTAAGCTGATTGGCTTCCCATACCATTTTGATCAGGTCAATCCGCTTTTCAAGCTCAAATCCACCAACAAGTTCATTAAGAAATTCACGGGCGCGTTCGAATGAGTTAAAATAATCCTCACTGATAAACGTGTTGGCCCAGGAAAGCTCATCATGCGCGTCCAATTTGTCAGCCGTCTCCTGCAGGTTGATCATTTCAACCTCATCAAGTCCGTGATAGTGGAAGATCACTGACTTAAGAAGCATGTAGGCCTTTTTTTCGTCGCTCGTCATGAATACAAAAAAAGCAATTATTTTTTCAAATCCCATTTTTCAGTCCGCCGGCAGCTGAAAAAGGTCCTCGGCAATCTGATCTGCCAGCAGCTTCCCGCGATCGGTAAGTTGTAACAGGCCGTCATTTATCCGGACCAGCCCGTTTATCCTTAAATTTTCCAGGTAATCACCATACCTTTCATGCAAATCAATGCCATACAGGTCCATCAGCCGCGCCATGTCGATACCTTGCCTGGTACGAAGGCCTGTAAGTATAAATTCATTGATATGATCGGTCTCAGTTAGCAAATCGGTTTCGGGACTAAAATCCCCGGATTCCATTTGCTTCATATACACGGCATTGTTCCGAATGTTGAAGTGGCGGTTTACCTGGTCATAGGAATGTGCACCAGGCCCTATCCCGAGGTATTTTTTTCCCTGCCAGTAGGATGTATTGTGACGGGATTGCCAGCCGGACCTTGCGAAATTGGATATTTCATAATGGTCAAATCCCCGGTCCCTGAGATGGTTCATGATGCTTATGTAATCCGAGGCCGCTTTTTCTTCATCCACGGGATTAATTTTTCCCTTTTTCTCCCAGTTACCGAAGGCGGTGCCGGGCTCAATGGTCAGGCAATAGGTTGATACATGACGGATGTCAAGCGCAGAAATAAGTTCAAGGTCGCTGGTAAGCCTGGCGGCCGGTTCGTCCGGGATCGCATAGATCAGGTCAACGCTGATATTTTCAAAGCCGGCTTCCCTGGCGCCGGGCACACATGCCAGGGCCTGGTCCCGGTTGTGGGCGCGGTTCAGGAAAGACAGTAATTCCGGGTCAAACGTCTGGATGCCGATGCTCAGGCGGTTAATGCCTGCGGCGAACAAGTCATTCAGTTTGTCCTGAGACAGGTCGTCCGGATTAGCCTCAAGCGTAATTTCGGGAGAATCAGCAACCTCGTGTAGTTTATAAATCCTGTCAAGCAGTCCTGTGATCTGTTCAATGCTTAGCAGACTTGGAGTTCCGCCCCCGAAATAAATCGTTTCCACCAATTCATTCTCCAGGTACTCTTTACGGGCGTCCAGCTCCGTTTCCAGACAACCGATCATTCGGTCCTGGTATGACAGTTTTGTGCTGAAATGAAAATCACAGTAATGACAAGCCTGCTTGCAAAAGGGAATATGTAGGTAAATGCCGGCCAATTGAGGGATATTTTACAATTTAGTAAGACAAAAGTAAGGTAAATTGCGAAGGATTCGGTTGACTATATTTCTTCTTTCAGTTGCTCCCGCGGTACTGGGACAGCTGGTAACCTGGGAAGTTACCGGTGCTCAGCAACCAGTGGAGGAGCTGAATCTGCCTGAACAGCTTGATAGTACCTTCAATGAATCAATGCGATCGATTCTTCAGGAACTTCATTACCGGGGGCACCTGGAAGCTGCATACGGAATGGGTTCGAAGACCGATTCGACAGTGACCGGCACCATATATATAGGGCCCATGTACCGCTGGGCGAGCCTGAAGCCCGGGAATGTACCCGAGGTCATTTTGTCACGTTCCGGATACCGGGAGAAAGATTTTGCTGACAGGCCACTGGAATTGTCCGCCATGCAGCGGTTATTTGTTGATATAATTGATTACAGCGAAAATCATGGATTTCCGTTTGCACAAGTCTGGCTGGATTCGGTGAGTATTGAGAATGAAACCGCCCGGGGTGTACTGACCTATGAACCCGGAGCCGGAATTGTCTTTGACTCTCTCGAGCTGGAAGGATATACGGAAATCCGGCGTGAATGGCTTATGAGTTACCTGGAGGTAAGTCCGGGTACTGAGTTCAGCCAGCAGGTTCTTGACCAGGTGCCGCAACGGATCCGGAGGCTGCCTTTTGCAAGGATGAGTGGCAATCCGACGCTTACATTTCAGAATGAGTCCGCTAAATTGTACCTGCCGCTTGAAAGAGTGGAATCAAACCGTATCGACGGGATCGTTGGATTTTTGCCTAATGAGGAAAGTGACGGTGGAATCAGGATCACCGGCCAGCTTGACCTGTCCCTGGTTAATTTGTTTAATTCAGGCAAGCAGCTGGATGTGGTGTGGCAGCGGGTAAAACCGGAATCCCAGACCCTGGGGATTCGTTACAGGCACCCGAATATTTTACGGTCGCCCATTCATTTTGACGGCGGGTTTGAATTGCTCAAGGAGGACAGCACCTTTATTAACCGTCATTTTCGCCTGGCTCTTGCCTTTACGAGCGGCAGGCATGAGCTGGGTGTTTTTACCCGGTTTAAAAGTACCCGGCTGTTGTCGACGAGCCAGTATAATGATGCGTCGGACCTGCCGGAGTTTTCTGATCAGAATGTGAATTATTACGGACTGGAATATAGTTCATCGGAACTTCAGGACGGATGGTCTGACAACAAGGGCTGGAGAATTTACGCTCAGGGGGCGATTGGTGATAAAAGAATCCGGCGTAACGGGGATATTCCGGAATCACTTTATGACGGCGTTGACCTGGAGACCCTTCAGGTTACAGGTCAGCTGGATGCTGCCTGGGGAACACAGCTGGGAAAAAGGAGCCTTTTTTATTCACGGGTTCAGGCTGGGTTTATCGAAGACGATCAATTGTTCCAGAATGATCTGTTTCGGATTGGTGGACTGCGCACTATGCGCGGGTTTACAGAGAATAATTTTTATGTATCTTCCTATGCTGTGGCTACGCTGGAATACCAGTTATTTTTTGAGGCATTTTCCTATCTCTTCTTATTTGCTGATCAGGGGCTCCTGGAGAATGCTTCAGCCGGCACCGGATTGGATTATCCTACCGGGTTTGGTTTCGGGTTGAATCTGCGTACCGGCGGAGGTGATCTGCAACTGGTTTATGCACTGGGCAGGACGGCTGACCAGCCAGTGAATTTCAGCCTTTCGAAATTTCATTTCGGTTATATAGCCAAATTCTGATAAATTGCGGTGTGAAATTTTTTGTACAGCTAATGGTACTGGCAGTACTGGTGACCTGCGGGTATCAGGCCGCAGCATCGGCCGCGGATACCTTGCTATTAGTCAAGGACCTTGAGGAGGAATGGCTTGTGAACCGGGAAGAAGCTGGTTTGGTCCCGGTACTTGATAAAAAGGAATTCAGCGGAAATATCCTGTTTGTTCCTGTTAACGCGGAGGCATTCAAAGGCACACGGCTTGTGATTGAGACCATGGAAGACGTCTCTTTATTCCGGGAGAATAGCCTGATTGACAGAATAAACGGACGCCGGGAATATAACCTGGATAGCCTCAGGGAGCAATATGGCGAATCATTTATATTTACACTGTACCGGAACCAGCTGAATCCATACCGGATTTCAACCGGTATTTACCGTGAGGTAGAGGATGATATGCTGACGCAAATGCAATCGGAACAGGTACTGATTTCGTCACGTGAGCAAGGCCAGCTTCGTGATGTGATGCTGGTAAGTCTGTTTATCGTACTGAGCTACATCGCGGCGTTATTCCTGTATTATCCGAAAGTCACCCAGGAGTTTTTAAAAGTAAGCCGGGGATTCAGCCTGCGCGAGGTGGATGAGAACCTGATGAAAACCAGGCCGCTGTCGAGCGTGAATTTATTATTCTATGGATTTTACAGTATGCTGGGAGCCTGGGTTTTGCTTATTCTTGCTCAATTATCAGGTATGCACCTCCGTCTTCCGCTCTTTCAGTTTGACAGTTTCTGGGGAGGGATGATCACCTGGCTGGAATTGTCTTTTATTCTCCTGGCCATCATATTTATAAAATATATCCTGGTAAGCAGCTTTAAGACTATGTTCAGCATCCCAGGATTTCTTAATAATCATTATTACAATTATATACGTATCGGGATGGTGATGTATCTGTCTGTGGTCATCTTCCTGATCATCGCTGTATTCACCTTCGGTGTAAACAGTGAATCATTTTATTATAGTGTGGTATTCGTGTTGTGCGGACTTTATTTTATGCGGGCGGGGGTTATTTATTTTAAATTAATGAATTCAGCCTCCTACTCTATTTTACATTTATTTTCCTACCTTTGCGCCACTGAATTGATGCCTTTTATGTTGATAGTCGCATTGGCAAAGTATCAACCTTTTTAAAAAGACCATTATATAGCACGCTATGACAGATCAAGTGAAAGATAGGATGCGTCCTGTGAAAAGTATCCTTGTCTCGCAACCCAAGCCCAAAGACGAGAATTCACCTTACTTCAAACTTGCAGATAAGTACGACCTCAAAGTTGATTTCCGGAAATTTATCCAGGTAGACCCTGTTTCAATCAAGGAGTTCCGCAAGCAGAAGATTGATATCCTGAATCATTCGGCTATTATTTTCACCAGCCGAAATGCGGTTGATCATCTTTTCAATATTTGCGAGGAGATGAAAATCGAGATTCCTGCCGACATGAAATATTTCTGTATTTCTGAACAAACGGCAAATTACTTACAGAAGTACATCGTTATTCGAAAACGCAAGATCTTCACCGGACACCGCACCGCTGGAGACCTGATCGAGATACTAAAGAAGCACAAGAACGAGAAGTATTTGTTTCCATGTTCGGACATCAGGAAGAATGATATTCCTGACTTTCTGTCCGGGAACGGGTACCAGTACAGTGAAGCGATCATCTACCGTACGGTAGCCAGTGATTTATCGGATCTGGAGAACGTATATTATGATATACTGGCATTTTTCAGCCCTTCCGGCATTAATTCACTGTATGCAAACTTCCCGGATTTCAAGCAGAACGACACCAGGATAGCGGCATTCGGGCCTACGACTGCCCGGGCTGTTCGGGATGCCGGACTTGTTCTTGATATCGAAGCCCCCCTTCCCAACGCCCCATCCATGACCGGAGCCATCGAATTGTACATAAAGAAGGCGAATAATATAAAATAGCGAGAAATTATTCGTTAAATTTACTAACGATCGACATTTATATTACGCCATTAATTTCGGGCGGCTTGAATGTAATGTTCAAAATGCATTATATTAGGGTTCGCTTTTAATCCAGATATGCGAAAGTTAGTTTTTTACGTTTGCTTTGGGGCAACATTTTTTAGCCTGACAACAGTTTTTGCCCAACAGGATGCTCAGTTCTCATATTATATGATGAACAAGCTCTATTACAACCCTGGTTTTGCAGGAACAGAAGGCCTGACAAAGATTACATTAATCCATCGTCAGCAATGGGCCGGTTACGACGGCACCTTTGATAATGGCGGCGCCCCCACGACACAGGTGTTCAGTGTAACGACACCTATATACAAATTCAAAAGTGGATTTGGAGTACATGTTGTAAATGATAATCTGGGACCACTGAACAATCTTGAAGTTCAGGCGTCATATGCATACCATCTTGGGATCAAGAATTCCAAGTTGAGTTTCGGTATCCGGGTCGGGGCCTATTCCCAGTCTATAGACAAAGGAGTATACAGGGCGATTGATTCGGATGATCCGGTAATACTCGATGCGTCAGAATCTCAGGTTCGTCCGGATATGGCGATCGGGGTTTATTTCCGAAGCGAGAAATACTGGGCAGGACTGAGTTTCAACCACGTATTAAAATCGGAATTTGATTTTGGTGTGGATATGGTGAGGAATCCGTTGGAGAACCACGCGTATTTTATGGCGGGTTATGTACACACGGTGAACTTCGACCTGGTACTTGAACCATCGTTTATGGTCCAGACAGATTTTAACGAATACAGTTTTATCCTGGGAGGATTGGCATATTATAAGGAACAAATGTGGGGAGGGGTTACCTTCCGGCAGTCCGAAGATATTAACGTGCTCCTTGGATACAATTTTTTAAAGGATAAGTCGTTAAGTTTTGGCTACAGCTTCGGTTACGTAATTAAAGACCAGGAAGCGAAGAAGCCGACAACGCACGAAGTATTGTTGAGTTATCAGCTGCCGGTAACGCCCGGAGCTAGCAAGCGGGTGGTAAGAACACCCAGGTTCAGGCATTAAGTCCTGATTGTGAAGATTTTTTAAGCGAACACAAGGAGCAAAATCCCTACTATCGATTTTGGTTTAAAGTTCACGAAAAACATACATCTTCTAATATTAAACAGAATAATTTTTATAAATTTCGAATCTGAATTTAACAATTAATAGTTGGCTTTGACTTAAGAGATTAAGTGAAAGTATTTTTAAAACGAAGTGTTATGCGTAAAGTTACAAGACATTTGTTCTACTCCTTAGCGATGATGTCAACGGCATTATTGGGAGGTTGCGGACTCTTAGGACTTGGTGGTGCTGGCGGAGACGGAGGAGAATTGGTAGGTGTACCTGGTCGGGAAGGCTGGAGAATGGTTCAGCCATACGGTATGGTACCCGTACCAGCCGGAACATTCCACATGGGACAGGCGGATGAAGATCCTGCTTCGACACAGATCAATTTCAACAAGCAAGTCACCATTGGTTCATTCTACATGGATGATACCGAGATCACCAACAATGAGTACCGGCAGTTTATTAATCAGCTGTTCGAGGATTCCGTGTCCGTATTGGGCGAGGAAACCATCATGGCTGAATACTATCCGGATACTACCGTATGGGTGCGGGACTTTGCGCATCACATGGGCGATCCTATCCAGGATTATTATTACTGGCACCCTGGTTACGACGACTATCCGGTCGTAGGTATTGACTGGGAAGCCGCACAATATTTCAGTAAGTGGCGTACTGCTTACTGGGCTGATTACCGTCGCAGTATCGGAGAAGTGCCTATGCCTTCTTTCCGTCTTCCCAACGAAGCTGAGTGGGAATATGCAGCACGCGGTGGTCGTGATATGGCCAAGTATCCATGGGGTAACCCTTACATCCGAAATTCAAAGGGATGTATGCTTGCCAACTTCAAGCCTGGTCGTGGTAACTACTATGATGACGGATTCTCCTACACTGCACCTGTAGCGCAGTACTTTGCCAACGACTATGGTCTTTATGACATGGCTGGTAACGTATCTGAGTGGGTACTGGATGATTTTAATCCAGCCTCGGTACCGGTTGTATGGGATTTGAACCCGCAATACATTGATAAAAGGACTGATCCTGAAAGTCCGATGTACGATCCTAATGTCCTTCCGAAGAAAGTGATTCGCGGAGGATCCTGGAAAGATGTTGCGTACTATCTGGAAACAGGAACACGTACATATGAATACAAGGATTCATCAAGAGCTTATATTGGCTTCCGGAATGCAATGAACCACCTCGGTCGTTCGTCTGGTGCTGAATTCTAACCAACAATTTTTTAAACTAACCTATAGTCAAATTTATTTTAAACTAAATCCTTAACACGATGAGTAGAAAAAAAGGCGGATTTGCAGCACTATTGTTTAAGACAATAATGCCTAAAATATACGGTATTGGAGCTGCAGTAGTAATTGTCGGTGCACTATTTAAGATCTTGCACTTGACAGGAGCAAACCAGATGCTTATGATCGGACTTGGAACGGAAGCAATTATCTTCTTTCTGAGTGCTTTTGAGCCTCCCCACCAGGAGCCTGATTGGGCAAAAGTGTACCCTGAACTGGCTGAAGATTTTGAAGGATCTGTGCCTGCACGGGTTTCTAACCGTCCGGCTAACGGTGTTTCCACCTCACAGCAGCTTGATAAGATGCTGGAGCAAGGTAAGATCGGACCGGAATTGATTGAAAGCCTTGGAAAAGGTATGCAAAGCATGGCTAGTTCGGCATCTAAAATGTCAAATCTGGCGGATGCTGCGGTAGCAACAAATGATTATGCTAACAATGTTAAGACTGCTTCCCAGTCACTTGTTAACATGAACAAGTCATACGCTACTACTGCTGAAGCGATGGCACAATTTGCTGATGCTTCTAAAGACGCAAAAGAATATCATACACAAGTTGTTTCAGCAACCAAGAACCTTGGTGCACTGAACAGTGTTTATGAAATGGAGCTGAAAGATGCTGACAGCCACGTAAAGGCAATGAATAAGTTCTATACGAACATGGCTGGCGCTCTTGAAGGTATGACACGTGCCGGAGAGAAGACCAAGCATTTTGCAAGCGAGCTTGATAAGCTTACTACGAACCTTACTTCACTGAACACAGTATATGGTAATATGCTGACTGCGATGCGGGGTGGTGGAAGTCAGCCGGCTCAGCGACCGCAATAAATAGCTGATTGAACGTTTTTAGTAAAATATCATTTTTTAAATAAACTAAGCTAAATATGGCTGGTCATAAAGAAACTCCCAGACAAAAGATGATCGGGATGATGTACCTGGTACTGACCGCACTCCTTGCCCTGAACGTAAGTAGTGCAGTACTGGACAAATTCACGATCTTCAATGAAACGTTGGAGGGTGTTGTGAGTGAAACTACCAACGCCAATAGCCGACAGATTACTGCGATTCAGGCAGCTGTGCAGGACAAAGGAAACAGAGGGGACGATATGAAAGCCTTGAAAGAGGCGCAGCAGGTTCGTACTGCGACAGATGAACTGATCAAGGAAATGGATGCGCTTAAGGAACAAATTATCCAGGAGACCGGTGGTGAAGACACTGAGACTGGAACGTTTAAAGGAGCGCAGGATGTTGATAAGGTGGCAACAATCATGCTGGCACCTGAAAATGGTAAAGGAAAAGAACTTGAAAAGAAGCTTGACAGTTACGTCAAGCAACTGGAAGAGTTGACCGGAGAGAAATTTGCCTCTCTTACTCCTGATGCCAAAGATATGCCGATGTTTGCGAACAACCCGGATCACAAATCCAAGGACTTCCTGACATTGACGTTTGAAGATGCACCGATGGTTGCCGGACTGGCTTCAATAAGTCAGCTGCAGGCCCAGGTGCTCGAATATGAATCTGATGCACTCGGTAAGATTGCTGAGAAGGTTGGAGCTAAAGATGTAACATTCGATAAGATTGTTCCTCTTGTGCGCCCTACTTCCAACGTGGTTGCTGCCGGTGCAAAGTTTGAAGCTGAACTGTTCATTACCGCTGCTGCTACAGGGTCAAATCCTGTATTCAAGTACAACGGTAAGGATCTTGAGAAGATAAATGAATCAGGGGTTACTGCTGGGAAAATTGAATTTACCGCGACTCCCGGAAACTATGATTCCAAGACCCTGCTGGCCGAGAAAACATTCGAGGCTGAGATTGAACTGAGTGATTCTACTTATAAGATTCAGCACAAATATTTTGTAGTTAAGCCTGTGGTTCAGGTTCGGTCAGCTGCCCTTCAGGCACTGTACCAGAACTGTGGTAACGAACTGGATATCCAGGTACCTGCCCTCGGAACTGCCTATAATCCTTCTTTCTCTTCAAGAGAAGCGACGGTTAGAAAAGGCAGCCGTACAGGTCTGGTAACTGTGATTCCGAACGGACGTTCAAAGGTAAAACTGAATGTAAGCAATAACGGAAGTCTGCTGAGCACCGAAGAATTCGATGTAAAGAAAGTTCCGCCGCCGAATATTCAGATCACTTCACGTGGTCGTCAGATCCCTGCTGACGGAGCCGATGCTGCTCAGTTGAGCACCATCACCGTAAGCGCGGAAGCTGATGAAAACTTTGCACGTGAAGTACCTAAAGATGCCCGTTACCGGGTAACAAAGGTAACTGTGAAACTTGGACGTAGCGGACGTGCTGTTCGTACCCAGGAATTCACAAGCTCAAATGTTGACCTCCGTCAGTGGAGAAGCCAGTTCCGTCCGGGTGACGTACTGAGCATTAATGTTGAGCGCGTACTGCGTCGTACATTCACCGGAGAGAACGAGCGGGCAAAACCTTTGCAAGAGATATATAATATTCCGATTAAATAGGTTTTTTCAATAATGATGAGTTTTAAGAAATCAATATTTTTTGGATTAGCTCTTTTATTTGCCGTGCCGGTTGTGGCACAGCAGAGTGAGCTGGATCAGTACAACCCTAATTCAATCGATCCGATTCCGCGTTATGAGCATTTGTTCAAGCGCAGGGTCTGGAGAACGATCGACCTGAACGAGAAGCAGAACAAAGGCTTCTTCGCCAGGGGAGGTGAGTTAACCAAGTTTATCATTGAAGCGGTACAGTCAGGCGAGCTGTCTGATATATACGCTAATGATTCACTGACTACAAAAATCAGTAAGCAGGACTTCATGGACCGAATGGTTCTTGAGGAAGGAATGCAAGTTGATCAATGGCAGTCAGGCTGGGAATATTATGAAGGAGACCGGGTAACTTATAACGGAACTGTGTATACCGCGATCTTTGATGATATTACTTCGGTTCCTTCTGAGGCACCTGAAGATTGGGAAGCAACTCCCGGATACGGAGAAGCAACTCTGTTCCTGCCGCGCCAGATCAGCAAGGTACGGGTTATGGAAGATGTGATCTTTGATAAGCGTCGTTCGCGGCTCTATCACAAGATTCAGTCAATCGAGCTGATAGTTCCGGGTGGAAATACCCTGGACGGACTCGAACTTAACCTGGGTGTATTTAAGTATAAGGATTTGTATAAGCTTTTCCGTGATCATCCTGAATCGGCAATATGGGTGAACCGATACAATAGTGCAGAAAATAAGAATTTCGCCGATGCTTTTACTCTGAGATTATTCCGCGCGTCATTGTTCAAATTTGAAAATCCCGACAATGATCCGATTGTGGATATGTATGATAACCGTATGGAAGCCATCATGGCCTCTGAATGGTGGGAAATGCAACTCATGGAAAAAGAACACAATCTTTGGGAGTATTGATCTCTTAAAACTCATCATTCCTAATCGAAATGGTCGCAGTTCTGCTGCGACCATTTTTTTTGTTTCATTGTGAATCCCACCTTGAGGGGTCGCATGTACAGTTTGAGTTTGGCGTGTTGAGTGTGAAAGTCGAATAAGAGGCACTGAATCCCCCCTTTCGGGGGGCGTATGTACAGTTTGAGTTTGGCGTTTTGAGTGTGTAAGTCGAAGCTAAGAGACTCTGAATCCCCCCTTGAGGGTGGCGTAGGGGGGTGTTAGTATCGTCTGGCAATGGTCGTACCTCCACGACAACTTTCCTATCGTACTCTTCCAGTTTACCGGGGATCTGCCGATCCCAGACCCCCTCCGGAGGCAAAAGTACTCGTTCAGGTGTGCGGACGGGGGTGACAGGGACTGATGGTCGGAGCTGCGGCCATCAAGCATGTAAGTATCATCAACGAAAACCTACACTTTAATCTAACCGGAATCTTTGATCCCCGGCCCCCGTTTGGGAGGTGTAGCCCTGGTTGAAGTTTGGGGCCGGGGGTGACAGGATGAAGAATAATACTCAGGAAATATGTTTTTTGATAACCTCTGCCTTCTTATCTCCTACAAAGGCTGCCAGCTCTTCTTCACTGGCCTCCTTAATCTTCTTTACCGACTTAAATGCCTTCAGTAATTTGTCTGCGGTAGCTTTGCCAACTCCGGGGATATCCTCCAGTGAGGTGTTAAAGGAAGCTTTGCTTCTTTTTTGACGGTGGAAGGTGATGGCGAACCGATGTGCTTCGTCCCGGAGATGCTGAAGAACTTTTAATGAGGGTGATTTCTTACTGATGTGCAGGGGCAATGAATCTTCCGGGTAATAGATTTCTTCCAGACGCTTTGCAATTCCTATAATGGGTATTTTACCGTATAAGTCCAGTTCTTTCAGCGCTTCACAGGCGCTGCTGAGCTGTCCTTTACCGCCGTCAATAACTATCAGCTGAGGTAGCGGCTTTTCTTCCTCCAGCAGCCTGCGATACCTTCTGAAAACTATTTCGCGCATGGAGGCAAAATCATCAGGGCCCTGTACCGTTTTAATATTGTAATGCCTGTATTCATTCTTAAACGGTTTTCCGTTCTTGAAATGAACCATTGATGCTACCGGATTTGTACCTTGTAAATTACTGTTGTCGAAGCATTCGATATGTATCGGAAGTTCTGTAAGCCTTAGATCTTTTTGAAGGTGTTCCAGTACTTCGTTTCGTTTTTCTTTAGGTTCGCCTGTAGTTGTGCGATCCCGTTTTAGTTCAAGGGCGTTTTTCAAAGACAACGACACGAGCTTTTTCTTGTCTCCAATCTTTGGAACTGTAATGGTCAGTTCTTCCTGCAGACGGATTGGGATATTGGTTAAAATTTCCCGGTTGTTGCTATCATGTTCCTCGCGCAGGGATAATACAGCAAATCCAAGAACATCCTCATCAGCTTCTTCGAGTTTTTTCTTTATCTCAACCGTCCTTGCAAGTACGATCGCCCCGTTTTTAACCTGCATATAATTAACGAAGGCCAGCTTGGGATTGCTTGTGATCGTGAAGACATCCATGTCTGAAAGTTTAGGGTTAACCACCGTACTTCTGACCTGAAATTTCTCCAGCAATTCCAGCTTTTCCTTAAAGCGCTGTGCTCTTTCGTATTCCAGCTTTTCAGCGGAGGCGATCATATTGTCCCTGAAATATTTACTTACAATACTCAGATGACCTTTGAGAATGTTTCTCGCCTGTTCTATCTCCTCATTATAGTGCGATTCCGTTTGAAGTCCTTCACAGGGGCCCAGGCAATTTCCGATATGATACTCGAGGCATACTTTGAATTTCCCGGATTCAATATTCTTTTCTGATAAATTCAGTTTACACGTCCTGATGGTATATAACTTCCGGAGAAGGTCCAGCACATTTTTCATGGCGACCACGCTTGAAAATGGCCCGTAATATTCGCCTTTGGTTGGATCAAATTTCCGGGTACTGATAATTCTTGGGAACCGCTCGTTCAGGATACATATATATGGAAAAGTCTTATCATCCTTCAGGAGTACATTGTACTTCGGCTGATGGGTCTTGATCAGGTTATTCTCCAGTAACAGCGCATCAAACTCACTGTTGGCAATGGTGAAGGAGATTTCCCTGGTTTCACGGATAAGGCGTTTTGTCTTCCGGTTGAGATTATGGGACTTGGTAAAGTAACTCCCTACCCTTTTTCTCAGGTTCTTGGCTTTCCCCACATACACCAGTGTGCCTGATTCGTCATAAAACTTATAGACACCAGGATCATGGGGTATCAGATTTCGTTGATCAATCTGATAGCGGGGTTCTTCCATATTATTGTATCGCGTCCGGGTCCCAGGCTGGTTCGACCGTTCTCACTGAATCCGATTCTTCCTCCTGGTAGTCTGAACAATCCAGGGAAACATCAATTCCTTCTGATGGCCGGGGGAACGGGCCTTTTTCGTAGTTGAGTGAGTCATCCGCATACACCTTCTGCATATAGAGGTCGAAGATCGGACGGGCAGTTTTTGCTCCCTGACCTAAAGCCCAGTTTCTGAAATGAATACTACGTTCATCACCGCCCACCCAGGTGCCGGTAACGAGGTCTTTGGTAACACCAATATACCAGCCGTCAGATGCATTGTTCGTCGTTCCGGTTTTTCCCCCGATTTCATTGTCTGCTTTGAGGTCGTAGCTCAATCCAACGGACGTTCCGCCTGATTCTTCGACACCACCACGAAGCATGTATAGCATTTTATACGCATTCTGTTCACTCATGGCCTGCCGGGTTTTTGGCACAAAATTTTCCAGGATATTCCCGTTTTTATCTTCGATCCGCGTAATATAATAGGGTTCGGTATAAAGCCCGAGATTAGCAAAGGTGCTGTAAGCTCCGACCAGTTCAAAAACCGATACATCACTGACGCCCAGTGACAGCGAGGGAACTGCATCCAGGTTACTTTCAATGCCCACACGATGCGCAAATTCCACGACATTCTCCGGCTGGATCTGTTGCATCAGGTAGGCGGTGATGGTATTTACGGAACGGGCCATACCCTGCCTGATCGTCATTTTCTCCCCGGTGCCGTAAGTACCATCGGAATTCGGAGGGGACCAGGTTCCGTCGGGTACTTTAAATACAGGCGAACTGTCAATTACTTCGTAGCATGGAGGATAGCCATATTCGATCGCAGCACCATACACAAACGGTTTAAAGGTTGATCCCGGCTGCCGTTTTCCCTGACGCACGTGATCATATTTGAAAAACTTGTGATTGATACCACCCACCCAGGCTTTGATGTGTCCTGTGTGAGGATCCATTGACATCATGCCGGTCTGAAGAAAATGCTTGTAATATTTTACTGAATCAAGCGGACTCATCACGGTGTCTATTTCACCTTCCCAGCTGAAGACCTTCATTTCCCTCGGTCGTTTGGCTATGATCATTATACTGTCGGAATCCTGTCCGTATTTTTCCACAAGCAGCCTGTAATGTTCACTTTGTCTGAAACGACTTTCGGCAAAGTTCGGGATCACCTTGAATTCATCATCAATCCACGGATCCCTGCCTTGTAAATGATCGATAAATACTTTCTGCAATTCAGCCATGTGACTGGCAACCGCTTCTTCGGCATAGGCCTGCATACGACTGTCAATGGTCGTGTAAATTTTCAGTCCGTCTTCATACAAGTCCCGGTCATTCTCCCGGCACCAGGCCAGTAAATCGCGGGTTATCACCGTCCTGAAATAGGTAGCCAATCCTTTATTCTGATTAGCGACGCTGTATTTTTCCAGGTCAATTGGCAACTCCCGCAGCGAATCCATTTCTGCCTCTGTAATATGTTCATGGCGCGCGATCTTGCCTAATACCTGATTCCTCTTGGCCAGGGAATTATCATAATTCCTCACCGGATTAAAGGTAGTTGTTCCCTGAAGCAGACCCACCAACACGGCAGATTCCTGGTAGTTCAATTCTGATGGTTGCTTGTTGAAATACGTTTCCGCTGCCGTTTTGATCCCGAATGAGTTACTTCCGAAGGAAACAGTATTGAAATACATGGCAATGATTTCCTGCTTGGTAAAATTCTGCTCAAGCTGCACTGCGATGATCCATTCCTTGGTTTTGATAATGATCTCACGCAAACCAGCCACATTATACAGCGCCCCTTCATTCTCCGTCATGGTATTAAAGAGGTTTTCGGCCAGCTGCATAGTTATGGTACTTCCGCCACCCGCATAATTAAAAGTAAGCTTACCTACTACAGCCCGCATCAGCCCGCGGAAATCAATCCCCGGATGATCATAAAAGCGATGGTCTTCTGAGGACAGAAGTGTATTCACCAGTTCAGGGGAAAGTTCATCGTAAGTAATCTGAGAACGATTATACCGGAAGTATCTTCCCAGCGTCTCGCCATCGGCAGAAATCAGTTCGCTTGACAGGTCATTCTCCGGATTCTCAAGCGCCTTCAGGCTGGGCATCCCGCCATACATACCGAACAAGTCGATACTAACCGTGTACACGTACAGAGGCAATATCAGGATCGCACAGAAAAAAAGGATCCAGACCACTCTTGTAAGTATTGTAAAAATTCTATTCGATTTTTTTGGCGCCTTTTCTTCGGCGTCCTGCTCCTTATTAGCTCCCATCCCCGTAGGTTTTATTAAAAAATTTCAGATACGACTGAAGGTCCTTGGTCTGATACAATATATCAAAATTGTCTTTCCCGATGACAAAATTAATCAAATTTGCCCGTTGTCCTTCACTGTCTATAACGTGATTATTTTCAATTTTTTTCAAATAATCATACGCAGTCTCACCATTTTTGAATTTACCTACAAGCACTGCTGTCCTACCTGATTCCAGGATCAGGTTACTCATATCAAGATTGGTGGCTGCATAATTCAGTTTATTAAACAAATCCAGGTTTTCATTGATTCCATCTGTCACCTCTTTATTTGTATCCAGCAACGCAATAAAATAGTGTTCCTGCTGTAAATTTTTCAGGAAGCTGATAGCCTCGGCCTTGGGTGTCTGGCTGAACGATTGCGATTCGTTTAACAGCTGTCTTGCGAAATCCGCCTCCTCCACATCCGGGTACTGTTCAAGAAATGCCTCAAGCCTGTTTTCATATGTATTTTTAGACTCATTTCGTCCGTGTATGAGAATTTTAAGCAGGGCTACTTTTGGGGCGTAGCTTGATTCAGGATAGGCGGCCAGGGCGCTGTCTGCCTTAGCAAGAGCGATCCCATATTCTTCGTTCTTGTAGTAGGAATATGCCTGGCTGTACGCCTGTTTCAGTTTTTCATTGGCCTCTGAATTTTCCTTGGTATAATTTGGGTTGAGTATCAGCTTGGCGTACCGGGTATTCCGGAAATCGGTAGTTAGTCTTTCCCTGACACCATCCTTCTTCTCCGGTGCGATTTGTTCATAGATCAGGTAAAGCTGATACAGAACTTCCGGAGTATATTCGGATTGCGGGAAACGCGCCAGAAGGCTTTCAAAGGTCACAGCCGCATTATTATCCTCCTCCAGTTCAAAGTTATATATATTACCGAGGCGGTACAGGGCGTTCTCAATCTTCACCAGGGCGGCCATTTTTTGTTCTTCGGAGTAAGGGATATCCATCATCATACTCTGCGCCTTTTGACGTAATCCTGCTTCAGGATCGGCTGTTGCTTCCGGCGTGTCGGTATCCGCGACACCTTCTGTCTCGGTAAGTCCCGGCTGATTGTAATCACGGAGCACCTGTTTGCTGGATCGTCGCCAGTGATCTTCCAGCGGCCGGTCTCCCCAGATTCTTCTGAACTCTGCCTGACCCTGTGCAACCGCGGACGGATTTCCGAAGTACCAGCTTGTAACCGAGAAACCTGTCTCGTTATTCGCCAGCGAGAAGTTTGTTCGCCTCGCAGCCATTCGTTCTTCCATTTCACGGGCACGTTCCTCCTCAAGCCGGGCTTCCTCCCGTAGCATCGCCATAAACTGTTCACGGACCTCGGATGAGTCCCTGTCTGCTAGTGATAAGAGGCTGTCCTGCAGGGCAATGGTATTGATCTGTTCGACAAAATCTGCCAAAACTTGCTGACGTGTAAGAATATCATCATAATTGTCCACATCTTCCGGAAGGACAGAAATGGTACTGTCATAGTAAGCCTGTGCTAATTCGTATTCTTTCAGGCTGTCATAATAGATCTGGCCAAGCCGTAAATAGGACATTCCCCGCTGCCGGTTGCTGATGCCATACCGCAGGGACTCCTTGTAATTATCAATGGCAAGTTCTGTATTGCCCTGACGGGATTCAAATTCTCCCATCTCATAATAGATGCGATCTTTAAACTCTTTGTTCTTTCGGTCCCTCAGTAGTTTACTGAACACCTTACGGGCCGCGCGAACATCGCTGGCCTTATCGATTTCAGCCACCTGGGTCATGTTAAGACGAGCCATGAAATCAAGTTCATATTCCGGATTGCTGCTGATACAACGTTTGTAATAGCTGTATGCTTCCGCCTCAAACCCAAGTTGGGCGTAGATCTGGCCTATTATAAAATAGATCCTGCCTTTACCGTCTTTTTTCTTCAAAAGCGGGGCCGCCTCGACCAGGTTTTTCAGCATATTGTCCATGTCGCCACCTACCTGGTACATGTAAGCACGGTTAAGGTATACTATTTTCTGTTCTGACTTGGCGATATCCTCCTTTTTCAGGTAATCGGAAACCACAACAGCGTTCTGGTATTCCAGCGCATCAGTATATGTACGGATCAGATACGCGAGAGCTTCATGGCGGGCTGCATCATCTTCCCCGTTCTTGTTAACGAACTTAAACGTTTCGATCGCATTCCTGTAGTCAAGGTCGTAATAACGGGCCAGCCCGACGAGGACGTAGGAATCATCGACCCACTTGCTGTTTTTATGCCTTTCAATGGCAATTGAAGCTTTCTGAATAGCGTCCTCTGTCTCTTCCTTATAGGTTTCTGCCAGGACGGAATCAAGCTCAGGGTAAATCCGGAGAATCTTATTATAATTATTCTCATGTGAGTTCCAGTTAATCTCCCTGATTTCCTCAATGCTATTCCTGGCATAGAAATACGCATTGTACCGGGCGGTGGTGTTGTGGTAAGTTTTGCTGATCAGATTTTTGCGTTCAGCAGAACAGCCTGATAACCACTGGACAAGCAGAAGCAGGACAACAGCCGGCAGAAAGGTGCGAATAATGAAAAAATATGATGTAATAATACGCATAAAATATAGGCTAAGATGCGCAAAAAATTCAAGGTTCACCAGACCTTACAGTGCGCGAAGGACAGAATATGCCCCTTGTTTTGTCAGAAACGTAAAATTTGTGGTAATTAATACAATTCTTTAGGAGAATATCTAATTTTGTTTTTTTGACTAAGCAGACAAGAGCATTGTGAAGGCTAAGAAGACGCTATCCAGCTGGTTGGTAAACAGGTACCTGCTGATCATTCGTAACGAGGAAAATTTTGCTGAAAAATCCACCTTCAGTTTTACCTATGCCAAGGTGATCCTGTTTTCGGTGGTGATTTTTGTGGTGATGTTGTTAATCAGCCTATTCCTGGTGGAAACCCTGTTAAATCAGTGGTTTGATCCGCGTTATGAACAGATGGAAGCCAACCGGCGACTGAATACGCTGATGCTGAAGGTAGACTCCCTTGCCCAGGAAGTGGAAAGCAAGGACCGGTTTATCAACAACTTCAAAAGAGTGCTTAACGGCGACTCTGTCGAACTCATGTCAGAAAATCCTGAAGAAACTGTCAATGAACGCCCTGTAACGACCGAGGAAGTGGATCTTACTTCTGTATCCCCGGTAGACAGCGCATTCCGGCAGGAATTTGAGCAATCAGATATGTCACTCCTTAATACCTCCGGTAGTTACCGGGAGCTACGGGAGATTTTTTTGTTTTCCCCGCTTGACGGCTATGTATCTGCCCCGTATAACTTAAAAGAAGGGCATTACGGAGTCGATGTAGTGGCAAAGAAGAATGAACCGGTAAAGTGTATTGCCGACGGAACAGTGGTCATGGCCTCCTGGACACAGGATTCGGGCTACGTAATAGCCGTGCAGCACAGAAGCAACCTGGTTTCAATCTACAAGCACAACGCCGAACTCTTAAAAAAAGTTGGTAGTTTTGTTAATGCTGGGGAGATTATCTCGATCATCGGAAATACCGGTGACTTGACTGACGGGCCTCATCTCCATTTTGAGCTATGGCTGAATGGGAACTCCGTCAATCCGGAAGAATTCGTTACTTTTTAACCATTTAGAGCTATGTTCAATTCGAAAGAAGATCAAAGGGCTGCCGAGCAGATTTCAAACTCAACGAATATTATCAGTAAAGGCACCGTACTTACCGGAGACCTGGAAGCTACGGGTAATGTTCGTGTTGAAGGAAAGGTGGCCGGAAATGTTATCTCAAAATCTAAGGCGATCCTTGGTCAGTCATCTGAAGTGACAGGGGATATTATCGCACAGAATGCTGACCTTGAAGGTGAGATCAGGGGAAATATCCGTGTGTCTGATACGCTGACGCTGAAACCTACCGCGGTGATCCACGGCGACATTATTACTAACAAACTTATCGTGGAAGCCGGGGCAAAATTCAACGGACAGTGTAAGATGGGTGTAACCCAGAAGGATATAACCTTTAAGAGAAATGAGTCAGCCGACAGACCCGTCCGACAGGAAAACATCAAAGCAGGTTAACACCTTTCTTAAATACACGGGCCTTGGCCTTCAGTTGGTAATTACCCTGGCTCTGGGGGGCGGACTGGGATATTATGTTGATTCGCTGATCGGGTGGAAATTCCCGGTGTTTTTATTATTGTTCCTGATGGCAGCACTGGCAGGCTCTATTTACCTCCTGGTTCGCAGAGGCAATTAATACATGGACCAAAAAGTTTTTGTGCGATTTCTGATGGTATTCACCGGCACGGCCATCCTGCTGATGATGACATTTGAATTGCTCAGGACGGTTTGGCCGGTGCTGGATAATGTCACTTATTCCTATGTTTCGGTAATTTTTTTGTACCTGGTCATACTCGGGACTTTTGTGGTCAGCATGCTGATCGTTACACCCCAGCTGTTTGTCCAGATAGTCATAGGAGGCACCGCCGTTAAATTACTTCTGTTTGCCGGCTACACGTTTATTATACTCTACAGAGATACCGGGCATGCGCGGGAGAATATTGTTTTTCTGCTGACGACGTATGTCATCTTCACTATCGTGGAGATTACAAGTTTGTTCCGGTACGTGAGCAGGCGGAGCTGAAAATCCGGATTCCCCCTTTGAAGGGGGCGTAGGGGGATGTTACACCCCTGTAGTCCCCTCAAGGGGACAATCAACGGGACAATTCTCCAGCATCTTAAAATCCCATTTAAAATATTTTTTTTTGGGGCATTCTTATCTACCTTTGCAGTCGAATTTCGAAGACCCTGATTTCGACACACATACATGGTAGGACAGTACGCAAAAAAGTTTATGAATAAGGGAGCAATGGTTATGATCGTGACCATTGTTTTTTCTTGTCTGGGAATGACCACCGTCCGGGCAGCCGAAGGTGGTGATGATTTCAAGCCTGACGAAATGATTATGCACCACGTTGTAGATGCCCACAGCTGGCATTTTTGGGATGGTCATTATGGTACTCTTTACCTGCCGGTAATCGTTTATTCGTCTGATCGCGGGCTTGATGTATTCTCTTCATCAAATTTCTATGACGAAGACCATAATAAGGTCTCTTATGACGGATACGTGCTGAATGATCATGAGCATATTCACCTCGAAGGATCTGAAGCAAAAATCTGGGATTTCTCCATTACCAAAAATGTGGCGATGCTTTTCATCAATGCCATTGTAATGCTGCTGATCTTCTTTGCCGTTGCTCGCGGTTTTAAAAAGAACGAAGGTAAAGCGCCTTCCGGGATACAATCCGTTTTTGAACCGGTCATTATTTACCTGCGGGATGAGGTGATCAAGCCGAATATCGGGCATGGCTATCAGAAATACCTGCCCTATCTGCTGACCCTGTTTTTCTTTATACTTTTCGGTAACCTCCTGGGACTTCTGCCGGGCGCGGCCAATCTTACCGGCAACATCGCGGTTACCCTGACCCTGGCAGTATTTACCTTTATTATTACGAACGTTAGTGGTAATAAACATTACTGGAACCACATCTTCAACACTCCGGGGGTTCCGCTCCCGTTGAAAATTATTATTGTGCCTGTGGAGATCATCGGTATTTTCACCAAGCCCATCTCCCTGATGATTCGTCTTTTTGTGGCGATCACCGCGGGGCACATTGTTATTCTGAGCCTGATCGGTCTTGTCTTCATTTTCCAGAGTTATCTGGTCGGAGTAGGCAGTACCCTGATTGTGCTCTTTATTAACCTGATCGAGCTTCTTGTAGCGGCGATTCAGGCGTATGTATTTACTATGTTCTCTGCCCTCTATATCGGGCTGGCGACGGAAGAACATCACCATGATGAGAACGACGTGGATACAGGACTGGCGTAGAACCTTTGTTCAATTTATAAATATATAACTATGTTATTACAGATTTTATTAGACGTTGGCACTGCAGTAATGGGTGCTGGTATCGGATCCGGACTGGTAGCGATAGGCGCTGGTATCGGAATCGGCCGAATTGGCGGTTCAGCTATGGAAGCAATGGCCCGTCAGCCCGAAGCTGCCGGTAAAGTGCAGACTGCTATGCTGATCATCGCGGCCCTTATTGAGGTTATCGCGCTGTTCGGTGTGGTTGTGTGTTTGCTGATTTCCTTCCAGGGAGCAGCATAACACCAAAGGTTATCAGAGCTGCCGCGGCGCTAGGCCGTGGCAGCTTATTCTCTTGAAAAATATTAACTGAATATACGCATGGACTTACTTAATCCCGGAACCGGATTGATCTTTTGGCAGGCAGTGATCTTTCTGTTTTTATTCTTACTTCTGGCCAAGTTTGCCTGGAAGCCTATAACGGAATCACTGCGGGTACGCGAAGAATCCATTCAGAATGCGCTTGATTCTGCGGAAAAAGCAAAAGCCGAAATGGAGAAGCTTCAGGCAGACAACAAGAAATTATTGGATGAAGCACGTCAGGAGCGTGATGAAATTCTTAAGGAGGCTCGTGAGATAGCTGCAAAGATGAAGGACGACGCCAAGGAAGATGCATCGAAACAGGCTGACAAGCTAATTGCGGATGCCAAATTGGCCATCAATACGGAAAAGCAGGCAGCCCTCGCAGAAGTAAAATCCGAAGTGGCCGGGCTGGTTCTGAATGTCACTGAAAAACTGCTTCGTAAAAAGCTTTCAGACGAGAAAGAACAGAAGCAGCTGATTGAAGAATATATCAAGGACGTTAATCTTAATTAATACATGTCTGATCTGAGAGCCGCATCGCGTTATGCCAAATCACTGCTAGAACTTGCTGACGAGCAGGGTGTGCTTGAAGAAGTATACCATGACATGCAGATGTTTATCAAGGTTTGCAGTGAGAATCGTGATTTTGAGCTAATGCTGAAGAATCCTGTGATCAAACACCATAACAAGAGGGAAATTCTCAAGAAGGTGTTCGGAGGAAAGGTGAATAAGCTGACTTCAGCCATTTTCGATATTATCACCAGGAAAAACAGGGAGCCGATTCTGCCTGCAATTGCCAGAAATTTTATCCGGCAGTACAATGTCAAAAAAGGAATTGAGGTGGCAACAGTTACAACGGCTGTACCTCTTACGGACGACCTGAGAAACGAAATCCGTGAAATCGTTCTGAAGATCAGCGGAAGAAAGTCGGTTCAGCTCAAAGAATTGGTTGACAGTGACCTGATTGGCGGATATGTACTGAAAGTAGGTGACAACCAGATTGACGATTCCATACGGACGAAATTGAAAACACTGGGACACAAATTGTCCCAAAACCCATACATAAAAGAAATTTAACATTAAGAACAGATAATCATGGCAGATGTAAGACCCGATGAAGTTTCGGCGATCCTGAGAGAGCAGTTATCAGGAGCAAAAACCGAAGCCGAATTAGAAGAAGTAGGTACCGTGCTCGAAGTGGGCGACGGTGTGGCCCGAATCTATGGTTTGTCAAAAGCTCAGGCCGGTGAACTTCTTGAATTCGAAAATGGCCTGCGCGCCCTCGTACTGAACCTTGAAGAGGATAATGTTGGGGCGGTAATACTTGGTGAATCACAGGACATCCGTGAAGGTGATACCGTGAAGCGTACCGGTCGTATTGCCTCGGTGAACGTAGGTGATGGGATGCTCGGTCGCGTGGTGGATACCCTGGGTAATCCGATTGATGGAAAAGGTCCGATAGCCGGTGATATCTACGAAATGCCGATTGAACGCAAAGCTCCCGGTGTAATTTACCGTCAGCCGGTAAATGAGCCGTTGCAGACAGGTATCAAGGCAATTGACTCCATGATTCCCATTGGTAGAGGCCAGCGTGAGTTGATCATTGGTGACCGTCAGACTGGTAAGACCGCTGTTGCCATCGATACTATCATAAACCAGAAGGAGTTTTACGAAAAAGGTGAGCCTGTTTTCTGTATTTATGTTGCGGTAGGCCAGAAAGCTTCAACAGTTGCCGGTGTGGTTGCTTCGCTGGAGCGTGCCGGTGCCATGGATTACACAGTGGTTGTATCTGCCGCCGCTTCTGATCCTGCGCCGATGCAGTTCTATGCCCCTTTCACAGGAGCCGCGATCGGTGAGTATTTCCGGGATACAGGTCGTCCTGCCCTGGTAATCTATGATGATTTGTCAAAGCAGGCTGTCGCTTACCGCGAGGTTTCGCTGCTGCTTCGTCGTCCTCCCGGACGTGAGGCGTATCCGGGTGATGTATTCTACCTGCACTCAAGACTGCTCGAGCGTGCTGCCAAGATTACCGCTGACCAGAATATTGCGAAAGACATGAATGACCTGCCGGCTTCGCTTAAGGATAAGGTGAAGGCAGGCGGATCGCTGACCGCTCTTCCGATTATTGAAACACAGGCAGGTGACGTATCTGCTTACATCCCGACAAACGTAATTTCGATTACTGACGGACAGATATTCCTGGAGACCAACCTGTTTAACAGTGGTATCCGCCCTGCGATTAACGTTGGTATCTCAGTATCCCGTGTTGGTGGATCTGCACAGATTAAGCCAATGAAAAAAGTGGCAGGTACCCTGAAACTGGATCAGGCACAATTCCGCGAACTGGAGGCATTTGCCAAATTCGGATCCGATCTTGATGCGGCAACAAAGCTGACCATTGAACGCGGTCAGAAAAACCAGGAGATCCTGAAACAACCGCAGTATTCTCCGGTACCGGTAGAAGAGCAAGTGGCTATTATCTATGCTTCTACAAAAGGCCACCTGGATAAAGTTCCTGTTGGTAAGGTAAAGGATTTTGAAAGAAATTACATTGATGTACTTCGCAACAAACACGCCGATACCCTTGAAGCGCTTCGTAACGGACAGTTTACTGATGAATTGACGGCGAAGCTGGGTGACGTTGCAGATGAGCTGGCGAAAAACTACGCGTAAATTTATCCTGAAGAGGAATACATATAAATCCATATGGCAAATTTAAAGGAAGTAAAAAGCAGGATTCAGTCGGTCACATCGACCCAGCAGATTACCAAGGCCATGAAAATGGTGGCCGCGGCAAAGCTGAGAAGGGCACAGGATAATATTATCCGTATGCGGCCTTATGCTGAAAAACTGGCCGGCCTTCTTCAGAATCTTTCTGCGCAACAAGAGGAAAGCCAGGGAGGTACATACGCCGATATTCGTCCGGAGGAGAACATTCTGCTGATTGTTGTTACTTCAGATAAAGGTCTTTGCGGAGCATTTAACAGTAATATCTTCAAGGCAACTATTCGTCACATTAAGGAAAATTATCAACGGCAGTTTGACAATGGTAAGGTGACGATCATGCCTGTTGGAAAAAAGGCGCTTGACTATTTCCGAAAACGGGATTATCAGGTGATTTCCGACTACTGGGATATGTTCAGCCCGGTCTCTTTTGAAAAAAGCACAGAGGCTTCTGAATATGCCATGGATGAATTTCTGAAAGGAACCTACGACAGGGTCGATATTATCTACAATGAATTTAAAAATGTAGCCACGCAAGTGCTGCGGACCGAGCAATTCCTTCCGGTAAAACCGGTGGAGCAGGAAGAGGAAGCAAAATTTGAAGTCGATTATATCTTCCAGCCATCCAAGGAGGAAATCATTGAGGAGATGATTCCTAAATCGTTAAAGATTCAGTTTTACAAGGCGATTCTTGATTCGAATGCCGCGGAACACGGTGCACGAATGACGGCGATGGATCAGGCGACAGATAACGCCGGAGAATTACTTAAGGAGCTGAAGCTTACTTATAACCGGACTCGTCAGGCTGCCATTACGAAGGAGATCCTTGAAATCGTGGCCGGTGCGGAAGCGCTTGGTTAATCAGACAAGATTTAACATAAAGGCGGACTTTGTTCCGCCTTTTTTTATCTCTAATTTATCGTATGAAGGTTCTTCCCTACATCAATATACTATCGCTTGATGTGGTGCTGGGAGCCATGAGTTGTTCCGTACTGCTTGGGCGAACCTGGGGAGTCATTCCATCATGGCCATCCGTAGTGTTACTCGGATGTGTTGTATGGCTGATTTATACTTTCGATCATCTGAACGATGTTTACCGGGCCACTAACATCCCGTCAACAAGGAGACATCACTTTCACGCAAGGCACTTCACCAAACTAATAGTTGCTTCCGTTATCGTTATGCTGGCCGGATTGGTCTTGCTTTTCCGGGTGGATGAACAGGTATTGCGGCTCGGGACCGGGCTGCTGATCCTTGTATCCGTCTATTTTCTCATGCTGCACTTTTTACCTGCTAAAGCGAGGTATCATAAGGAACTGGTAATTGCCATACTATATTCGGCCGGGGTTGCATTGCCGGCTTTGAGTGTTCAGATAAGTGAATTCACCTCACTTCAGCTCCAGCATTTTCTGCAACTCGCAGGCATAGCCCTGGGTAATTTGCTTTGCTTCAGCTATTACGAATATCATACAGACCGGGAGGCCGGGTTTCCTTCCTTGCTGGAGTTACTGTCAACTGAAAAGCGCCGTTACTTCCTGATAGTGCTGTTGCTAATACAACTGGTGATCACACTGGTCAGTTTTATCGGGCATGGCAGTCCACCTGTACAGGCCGTTTTTGCCTTGATGATCCTGGTTTTGCTTGGATTGATCCTTTATGCCGAAAAAATAACGAACACGGATACATACAGGCTACTCGGGGATGGGGTATTTATTATTCCGTTAATTTATCTTATCATTTTCTAATGGCGGGGTTTGATTTTGTCGCGCCCGCATACCCGGCGTTGGCCAGGCTCGTTTTCGGTGACACGCTCATGGAGTCTCAATCGCATTTTTTGTCATCCATTCCGGAAGGTAGCAGGGTTCTCCTGGCTGGTGGCGGAACGGGAGAATTGCTTACGGTGCTTGATCAGCGTTTTACAGAAATCTCTGTGGATTTCGTGGATATTTCGGACAAGATGATTTCGAAGGCAAAACAAAGGAAGACAGCAACTATGAATGTACATTTTATTCGGGAGAATCTGTTGGAATGGCAACCACGTAATTATGATGTGATCATTACGCCATTTTTCCTGGATTGCTTCCGGGATGACCAGCTCAATCAACTCATTTTAACACTACGAAAGTCACTTAATCGAGACGGTTTATGGTTGTTCACTGATTTTATGCCGGCTCACAGTTTGCACCATAAACTGCTAACCTGGACCATGTACAGATTTTTCAGACTTACTGCAGGACTCGATGCCAGGAAGCTTCCTGATTTTGATCTTCACTTTACGACTGCAGGAATGGAATTAATTAACCGGAAGGGCTGGATGAATAATTATATTGAGTCAAGGGTTTACCGTCCGCTGTAAGGATTGGGTATCCTGTCGCGAAGCAGGGAGCGAATGCGTTCAAGTCTCCCTTTTCTTGTTTCCTCCCTTTTCGCCGAATTTACCCAGCGCATGTATTCTTTCTTGTTGGAATTAGAAAGTGACTTGAAATAATCATGACAATCCGGATTATTCTCCAGTAACTTCTTCAGTTCGTCCGGCATGCTGGTTTTTTCCTTCTTAAGATTAGTGACATATTGATTATTTCTGACCCGCATAACAGACCAGTCAGTATCCAGACTGATCATGGAAACAGGCTGAAACTCATTATCATTTAAAATTTTCCAGATAATATCACGGTTAATGTCCGAGGCTAGCCGGCCACTTTTCTTGGGGTAGGCCAGCCAGCGGAGCCTGTCATCCCCTGCCTCCAGAAAAGAGGGTAATTTCTGGTGTAGATCATCAAGCGAATCTGTGAAGAGAATTTCAAGGTCATAACCCTCTTTTTCTCTTTGCTTGTCAAATGGAAAGGTCCAGTGAACTCCTTCCGGATTATCCAGTACCAGGCATCGGAAGTTTTCTTTATATTGTAATTTTCTGCTCATGGTATCCATAAACCTAAAATAGTCAATATGCGATTAATAGTTGCGCTGGTCTTCCTGATAATTACACAGCTTTCCTGCTCACCGGACCCTTCACCCGGCAGCGCTATATTGCAGGTACCGGATTCTCCTGACAGGACGCTGAATGTGGGGTTTGTAATAATACAGGGCGTGTTTAATTCTGAATTAATAGCCCCCATGGATATTTTTCATCACACCATATTTCACACGGATCCGGCGATGAAAGTATTTACCGTAGCTCCGGATACATCAGTGATCACCTCCTTTGAAGGCCTGCGCATTATTCCGGATTATGCTATGAGCGATCCTGATTTACCGCCTATAGACATCCTGGTGGTGCCCAGTGCGGAGAACAATATGGGAAGTGATCTGCAAAATGAGCAACTGATCAGTTTTGTGCGTGAGAAAGGAAATGAGGCCGATTTTGTGCTTTCCTTATGCGACGGCGCTTTTATCCTTGCCAAGGCCGGACTTGTGGATGACCGCATTTCCACTACTTTTCCTTCGGATATTATGACCTACCGGCAGCAATTCCCACAACTGGAAGTCATTGAAGGTGTCAGTTTTGTTCGGGACGGCAAGCTTGTAACCAGTGCGGGTGGGGCAAAGTCCTACGATCCTGCCCTGTACATTTGTGAAGTGCTCTACGGACGGGAAGTAGCACTTGGCATTGCAGGCGGACTGGTAATAGACTGGGATTTAAAAAATGTCAAATACCGCGCGGTTGATTAATCCCTTATTTTAGTTTCCACCCTGATCTCACCTGTTAATGTTTTGTGAACGGGGCATTTGTCTGCAATTTCCATCAACCGGTTGATTTGTTCATCAGACAGGTCTCCGCTGATTTCAATTTCCCGTGATATCCTGTCGATACGGGCCTCCTTATCCTCACATTTCTCGCAATCAGCCTCGTGGACTTTGTCATGCATCAGGTGAACCCTGACCTCCTTCAGCGGCCATTTCTTTCGTTCTGCATACATTTGAAGTGTCATTCCGGTACACGCTCCCAGTGATGTTATAAGGTAGTCATAGGGCGTCGGACCCAGATCTGAGCCGCCCACTGATTCCGGTTCGTCCACAATCAAATTATGTCTGCCGGCATTTACTTCCGTCGTAAAACCGGTGCCCGTACTCGTGACAACTTCCCGGTCTGATTCTGGCAGGGAGGGCTCTCTGTCAACATTGAGATAACGGTCAGACCAGGCCGCAATGACATCCCCGGCATAATGCGAATCGGCTTCATTGCTCAGCAAATGATCAGCTCCGTCCAGTGATATAAAACTTTTCGGATGCATCGCTGCTTCATATATTTTGCGTGCATTCTCAATTTCAACAACCATGTCCTGTGGAGAATGGAGGATAAGAAGTGATACGCCCATGTTACGGATTGAAGTTGCCGGGTCGTGCTTTTTCAAATCTTCAAGAAACGTTCGGCTGACCGGGAAAGGCCTTCCGCCAATATTTACCATCGCCTGACCCTCGTCTTCTATTTCGTCCAGTTTATTTTCCAGTAAATTGGTTACATGTTCCGGGTCTGCCGGTGCCCCGATCGTTGCCACTGCCTTCACAGAACTGATCTCGCTTGCCACCATAAGAACTGCCGCTCCGCCCAGTGAATGCCCGATCAGCACGGACGGGGCAGTCCAGTTTTCTTCCAGATACGCAGCGGCTGCCAGCAGGTCACTGCGATTGGTGGAAAAACTGGTATCTGAAAAATCACCGTCACTCTCCCCCAGCCCGGTAAAATCAAAACGCATTACGCCAATATCATGCGATACAAGTGCCCGTGCTATGTTGACAGAGGCTTTCAGATCTTTTGAACATGTAAAGCAATGGGCGAATATGGCAAATACCTGGGGCTTCCCGGAAGGGGGCAGCATAATTCGTGCACTCAGGGAATCACCATTGGAATTACTGAAAGTTACTTTTTTGGACTGCATATACGTGTGATCTGATTGATAAATGGTTAAGGTGATGATGTAATTTCTAACCAATACTTAAACATTTTTTTTGTGTAATATTTCTAATATTTACTCTTGCGTGTTTAATAGTGGTTATAAATTTTTCCTATGGCCGATTCAGGATCGGACATTTTAATTTACTCTTCTTTATTCGATTCCAATGCAGATGGCGTGGCAATTGTTTCACCGGATCTGCATATAATCTATTGGAATCCGCGTTTGGCTGAATTACTTCATGTTAATTCAACAAATGCAGTGGGGAATGAGATTCAGAATATATTGCCGGAACAGGTAAAAAGCCTGTTTATGAATAATCTTACCAGTTCCCTGGAGGGGAATACCTGTTCCGATGAATTTCACTTGCAGGCCAAAAACCAGCAAAAAACCCTTTATTCTATCAGCTTCTCCCCGTTCTCATTGCCTGGAAGCGATGAAACACATTCTCTGGTCCAATTTCGTATTCTTCCGGAGAAAGTTTTACAGCCGACTATCCAGGGAATGATGACAGATTCGCCATTACCGATGGCATTGTATGCTAAAAATGGCACTCCCTTTTATTATAACGAGTCATTCCTGAAAATATGGGATGTACCTTTTTCACAAGCTGAGCGCATTTTTGAGGTCTATAATATTTTCCAGGATGAACAGTTAAATAAGGAACCTTACAAAACCCTCATCGAAGAGGCTTTTGACGGTAAAATGGTAGAGTTACCGGTTTTGGTCTATAATCCTGCACGTACAGAATCACTGAAAGAAATTCAAACAGACAGGGACCGGTATCTTAAGGCGTATCTCTTTCCATTGGCTTCCTACCGGGAAGAGGACGCAGCCGTTTTTCTGATAATTCATGACATGACCGAACAAAAAAGGTCGGAAGTTTCTCTGCTGGAGAATGAACAGAAGCTGCAGGCCATGACGCTCGGACTGCCTGGAGTCATTTATGAATACCATATTCCTTTTGGTGAGGAGGAACCCTATTTTAATTATGTAAGTGAACGGATCACAGGAATCATGGGTGTATCCAGGGAAGAGGTCCAGCAGGACGCGGCTAAGCTTTTTGACCTGGTCCATCCCTTCGATCGTGAGAATATGTTCGAGTCACTCAACAGGAAGGAACAGGTAGATAAATATTGGGTCTGGTCGGGACGGTTCATTATCAATGATGAGATTAAATGGATTGAGGCCAAATCCAGTCCGGGTATAATCAGGGAAGACCGGATTATCAGATACGGCCTGATGATGGATATTACAGATAAAAAGAATATTGAGGATGCTCATTTAAGAACAGAAGAGCGGCTTCGAATAGCACTGGAAGCGGCCGACCTGGGATTCTGGGAATGGGATGTTCTTGAAAAACGAAAGATATTTAATTCATCATGGGCTTATCGCTTCGGGTACTCAGATGAAGAGGCTGAAAATTTCTACAAAGATTGGGAAGCGCTTGTTCACCCGGAAGATCTCCCGGGAGTTAAGAAAAAGCTTAACCGCTATTTAAAGAAACCGGACGATCTGTATGAGGCGGAATACCGGTTCCGCATGGCCGACGGAAGTTACCGTTGGATTCACGACCGGGGAAGCGGGACTGCCACGAACCATAAAGGAAGAATTATTCGGGCTACAGGAACCTATGTTGATATCCAGGAGAAAAAGGAGAATGAGAGACGCAGCCGTCGCCAGGAGCAATTATTCTCCCATTTATTTGAAAATTCCCCGGTAGGAATAGTTTTTCTTGATGAAGAGATGATCGTTCGCCAGGTCAATCCAGGATTCAGCGAAATGTTTGGGTTTGAAGTGGAAGACCTTGTCGGTCAGAAGCTGGATAACCGCATTGTGCCTGAGGACCTGATGGAAGAATCGCTTGCCATTAACCGGTCTACCCGGTCCGGTCGTGCCCAGAAGCTTGAAACGTACCGGGTCAATGCGGAAAATGAACCGGTACCGGTGATCATATACAGCATTCCGGTAATATACCAGGGCCAGACAATTGGAATTTACGGGTTGTATGTTGATATAACTGATAGGGTAAAAGTTGAAAAGGAACTTGAGGTCAGAAATCTTGAACTTGACAACTTTGTCTACAAAGTTTCTCACGACCTGCGGGCTCCGCTTTCGTCAATTATGGGGCTGGTAAACCTGGTAAATCATGAGCGGGGGTCGGATTCCGTCTATGAATATATCGGCATGATTGAAAACAGGATCAAGCAGCTTGATCATTTTATCAGTGATATCCTGAGTCATTCCAAGAACCTGAAAATGGATGTGATCTACAGCCAGATTAATTTCCGATCCATCATTGACGATTGCTTCAGCAGCCTGAGTTACCTGCCCCAGACCTCACAGATCAGCAAGAAAATAAATATTGAAGGAGGTGATTTTTACAGCGATCAGTGGAGAATCAGTGAGATTCTTCGGAACCTGATCTCCAATGCCGTCAAATATTACAGCACACGACGGGATGAATCTTATATTGAGATTGATATCATGGTCGAGCGTACCTATGCCTCCATTTATTTTGGCGATAACGGAATCGGGATCACGGAAGACCGCTTGCCTAAAGTGTTTGAAATGTTTTACCGTGCAACAGAAATGGGCGAAGGATCCGGGATCGGGCTGTATATTGTAAAGAATGCCATCGAACGGCTAGGCGGAGTGATCAGGGTTAAAAGTGAAGCAAACAAGGGTACCAGCTTTGAGATCACCCTGCCCAACGCGATACGGGAACTTGAAAATCAGGAAAAAAAGACCTAGAAAGTGTAGCTTTGCGGCATGAATCTTATCGAAGTCACACGCAAGGAACACATCAGGGAATTCATTCGGTTGCCGTTGCGCCTTTATAAGAGTTATCCTTCCTGGATACGACCACTCGATGCCGATATCGAACAGGTATTCGACCCCAAAAAGAACAAAACATTCAGAAAAGGTGAAGCCGTACGCTGGATCTTGCAGGATGATAACGGTACCACCATCGGTCGTGTAGCAGCTTTCATCAACCGGAAGACGGTAAATAAGAAAAACGATCAGCCTACCGGCGGGATGGGTTTTTTTGAATGCATTGAAGATCAGGATGCTGCATTCAGGCTTTTCGATGCTGCGAAAGACTGGCTTAGTGAAAGAGGTATGGAAGCCATGGATGGACCGGTTAACTTCGGTGAACGGGACAAATGGTGGGGATTGCTGGTTGACGGATTTGATATTGAGCCCAATTATAATTGTAATTACAACCCTCCTTATTACCGGGAAATGTTTGAAAACTACGGATTCCGGATCTATTTCAAGCAATTTACATTCGGCCGTTTTGTACGGGATCCGTTTCATCCACGCCTTCATGAAAAAGCTGAAAAGGCGATGAAGGACCCCGGTTATTCTTTCAGGCACCTCAGGCTGAAGGAACTGGATAAGTATACTGAAGATTTTCGTATCGTTTATAACAAGGCCTGGGCCGGCCACGGCGTACCTGAAATGTCTTCATTGCAGGCAAAGGCGATCATGAAGCAAATGAAACCGATCATTGATGAGAAGATCATCTGGTTCGGATATTATGAAGGAGAGCCTGTGGCCTTTTATATTAATCTGCCTGAAGTAAATCAGATATTTAAACATGTGAACGGGAAACTGGATCTGCTGGGCAAACTGAAGTTCCTTTATCACAAAAAAATGCGAACCTGTAAAAAAATGCTTGGGTTGGTATTTGGCGTTTCTCCCGAACATCAGCGAAAAGGGCTTGAGGGGGCACTGGTGCTGGCTACTGCTGAAATGGTTCAGCGTAAATACCAGCAATATGATACGATGGAAATGAACTGGATCGGGGATTTTAATCCGAAAATGATCCGTGTGGTTGAGCAGGTGGGAGGTGATATCGTAAAAACCCATCACACTTACCGGAAACTGTTTGATGAAAACAGGGAATTTAAGCGCGCACCCATTTTATAATAGACATGTCTCAATCCAACCTGGGCTCTGGCTTCTTCTGGAAGAATCTTTTTAAGGGATTGTTCTACGCCGGGTTAATAGTTGCCCTCTATTTACTGGCCAGGGAGGTGATTGACGTGGATTCGTACATGGCAAAGCTGGGAGAATGGCCTGTTCTCACGTACCTGACATTTTCATTGTCTGAACTGATTTTCGGTTTGATCCCTCCCGAATTGTTTATTATCTGGGTGATTGAACACGGTGTTTTTAATTCATTTATCCCGGATGTTGCACTGCTTGCCGTGATATCCGTTGCAGCTGGTATAATAGGCTACAGTATTGGTAAATCATTCCGTACATGGACATATATGAATGGGTTTATGGAACGATATGTTTACAGGTACAATTCCTATTACAGGAGATATGGCGGATTCCTGGTGGTTATCGGGGCATTAACCCCTCTCCCCTTTTCAGCCGTGTGCATGCTGATGGGGGCATCCGGTTATCCGTATGGCAGGTTTCTCCTGCTAACCGGCGTCCGGTTTATTCGTTTCGGGATGTATGGTTGGGCAATCTGGAAAACCGTTGCCCCATAAATTGGTTAACATATATAAAAAATTACTGGCATGAAGAAAGCTGAAGTTGGCGTACTGTTATTAAACCTCGGAACACCGGATGACCCGTCAACCGGAAAGGTCAGGTCCTACCTGTCACAATTTCTCAATGATCCCAGGGTGATCGATATTCCCTGGCTCGCCAGAAAGTTGCTGGTAAACCTGATCATAGTGCCCTTTCGTGCACCAAAATCGGCGAAGGTGTACAAGGAACTCTGGACTGAAAACGGAAGTCCACTGATCTACCATTGCGAAAATGCCCGGGACCGTCTGCAGGAGGTGCTTCCTGAAGATTACAAGGTACACCTGGCAATGCGTTATAAAAACCCGTCGATTCCGGATGTTCTCGAGGAGATGAAGCGGGAGAATTACAAAAAGATCATAGTACTTCCCATGTTTCCCCAATATGCTTCGGCAAGTACCGGTTCAGCAATTGAGGAGGCCATGGATGTGATCCGAAAGTGGTGGGTAATTCCTGAATTGCGTATAATCAGCCAGTACTATGACCACCCCAAATACCTGGATGCCATTGTTGACAGAAGCAGGAAATACAACCTGGATGAGTATGATCATATTCTCTTCTCCTACCACGGCGTACCTCTTCGGCATGTTGATAAGGTCTACGATGAAGGGCTCTGCACCGACCGGGATTGTGAGAATGAAATAACGCCGGAGAATAAATACTGTTACAAGGCGACTTGTTTCGCCACCTCACGCCTGCTGGCTGAACGACTGGAACTTTCACCCGACCGGTATACCGTATGTTTTCAATCCAGGCTGGATAAAAACTGGCTTGAACCATTCTCCGACAAGGTAGTGGAACAAAAAGCCCGGGAAGGAGCAAAAAAATTACTTGTCTTTTCACCGGCCTTTACTGCAGACTGTCTGGAAACCATCATTGAGATTGGGGATGAATACCAGGAACTGTTTGAAGAACACGGAGGTGAAAAGGTACAGCTGGTTGAAAGCCTGAATGATCATCCGGACTGGATTGAATGCCTTCGTGATTTGGCGGAGAATTCTTAGGCGTTGACCTGGTAAACAGAGGCAAGCTGGTCCACAACCAGATCAATTTCTTCCGGTGTGTTGAACTTACTGAAAGAAAACCGTACTGCACCACGACCTGTCGGAACCTTGAGGGCATCCAGGACATGTGACCCTTTTGAAGCTCCGCTGGAGCACGCACTGCCTCCTGAAGCACTAATGCCGTTCATGTCCAGGGTAAAAAGAAGGAAGTCATTCTGATCATTCTCCGGCAAACAAACATTAAGTACGGTATACAGACTCCGATCCGGATCGGCACTTAATCCGTTAAATGATACACCCGGTACAGACTCGCGCAGTTTGGTAATCATCCGGTCTTTAAGCCCCTGGATATATTTCTTATGCTCATCCATATGTTCATAAGCTATTTCCATGGCCTTGGCAATCCCGATGATACCATACACATTCTCCGTTCCTCCGCGCATATTGAGTTCCTGAGCACCGCCCTGCATATAAGGATTTATCTTGCTTTCTTTGTTTATATACATGAATCCCACTCCTTTCGGACCATGGAATTTATGGGCCGCGGCCGACATGAATTGCAGGGGCAATGATTTCATATCATGGCGGTAATGACCTACTGTCTGTACAGTATCGGAATGAAAGAAGGCATCGTATTCAGAACAAAGATCTCCCACTGCCTGGAGGTCGGTAATGTTACCTATTTCATTGTTGGCATGCATAAGTGTGACCAGACTTCTTGGATTACCAGCCAGCAATTCCCGCAGGTTTTCGAGGTCAATATTCCCTTCTGAATCAAGTGCAACATAGCTTACCTTCGCCCTGCCTTGCTTTTCCATGAATTCGCAGGTATGAAGTACCGCATGGTGCTCAACCGGTGAGGTAATAATGTGTTTCAGGTCATAGGTCTGTACGGTGCTGCAAATGATTGTATTGTCTGCCTCCGTTCCACCGGATGTGAAAAGAATTTCAAGCGGTGAGGTATTGATCAGCCCGGCAATCTTTTTACGTGACGATTCGATCGCGGCCCGAACATCCCTGCCATGGGCATGTGTTGATGAAGGATTGCCGTAATGTTCCAGCATAAATGGCTTCATCGCCTCGAAAACTTCCGGGTCGAGGGCCGTAGTCGCTGCATTATCCAGATAAATTCTTTTCATGTCCTGCTACTCTGAGTGGTTATCCGAGATGATTTCCCGGATATCCGAAATAAGTTTATTAGCCAGATGTTCCGCAGTGGATTCCGAAGAGGACTCCGAATATATGCGGATGATCGGCTCGGTATTTGATTTCCGCAAATGTACCCATTCCTGATCAAATTCTATTTTTACCCCGTCAATGGTATTCACTGGTTGAGTTGAATATTTTTGCCTGATTTCCGAGAGCACCTCATCCACATTGATTTCAGGTGTGAGTTCGATCTTGTTTTTGGAAATATGAAAATTCGGATAATTGCCTCTCAGTCTGGAGGCTTTGATATCGGAAGTTGCGAGATGAGATAAAAACAGTGCAATACCTACGAGCGCATCGCGACCGTAATGAAGCTCCGGATAAATGACCCCTCCGTTTCCTTCGCCACCAATGACCGCGTTACATTTCTTCATTTCATTGACCACATTCACCTCGCCGACGGCAGCTGCGAAATATTTTCCGCCCTTTTTTTCCGTGACCAGCCGAAGCGCGATGGAGGAAGATAAATTCGATACGGTATTTCCGGGCTGATGATTGAGAACATAATCTGCCACGGCGACCAGGGTATACTCCTCACCAAACGGGGTTCCGTCTTCCTGGAGGAGTGCCAGCCGGTCCACATCCGGATCTACCACGATACCCAGATCATACCTTCCCTTATTCATTTCAGAGGAAATATGGTTGATGTTTTCGGGCAACGGTTCAGGGTTATGTGGAAAATGACCGGTAGGTTCGCAATAAAACTCACCGATGGTTTCCACTCCAAGCGCCCTGAGAAGTTTTGGAACCGCGACTCCGCCACTTGAATTTACCGCGTCTACCGCCACACTGAATTTCTTTTCGCGGATTGCCTCAACGTTGACAAGCGGCAGCTCCGTGATCATTTTAATATGCTTGTCCAGGTAGGTATCGTCTTTCTCGTAACTTCCCAGGTGCTGGACATCTGCAAATTCGATTTCTCCGGATGCGGCGATATCAAGTACTTTTTTTCCATCGTCGTCGCTTATAAATTCTCCCTTGTGATTCAGTAGCTTAAGCGCATTCCACTGACCGGGGTTGTGGCTGGCAGTAATAATGATTCCGCCTGCTGCCTTTTCCTCAGCTACGGCTACTTCTACAGTAGGTGTGGTTGAGAGGCCAAGGTCCAGGACATCTGCGCCAAGGCCGGTCAGGGTATTCATGACCAGCTGTGCTACCATTTCTCCGGAAATACGGGCATCCCGGCCGACCACGATTTTTTTACCATGTCCGGAAACAAGAGCCCAGGCTCCGAAAGCACTGGAAAATTTCACTATGTCGATTGGAGTGAGACCTTCGCCCGGCTTGCCACCGATGGTTCCCCGTATCCCTGAAATTGATTTGATTAATGTCACAGATGAACGATTTTAGATTCAAATTTAAAAAAATCCCCTTTGGAAGGGGTAGGATTTATCGTAAAAACACAAAAAAAACGGGCTATTGCCCGCCGGGTTTCAATTCGTTAAAAATCAATTGAATCTGGATATTACTTTGTCGACCTCATTCTCCTCCTGGTCATCCTTTCCGCAACCTTCTTCGCCCACTTTTTTTCCGCAATAGCCACAAGTAGCTCCTTCTTTGTTCAGGTATGGATTCTGGCTGGCACACGTCCCCTTAAACTGACCGTCTTTCAGGAAAATGAGACGCACAGACATGAATATGAAGAATATCCCAATAAATCCGATTCCTAACAATAAAGTCGCCATCTTTGTATTCTTTGAGCAAAGTTATCAATTCAATTGGGAAACGACAGGCATTGATTGAAAGTTTCTTTAAACACAAAAGAATGAAAAAACCTGAGACCAAACCTGACCCGCGAAGAAAAGCTAAACTGGACGCTTTTGACCGTTTGCTGACGATCATGGATGAATTACGTGAGAATTGTCCGTGGGATAAAAAGCAAACTCTGGAATCACTCAGACACCTTACCATCGAAGAAACCTATGAACTGAGTGATGCCATCCTCGAGCATGATATGGTGGAGATAAAAAAGGAGCTCGGAGACCTGATGCTCCATAATGTGTTTTATGCACGGATTGCAGATGAGAAGGCTTCTTTTGACATGGCGGACGTGCTCAATTCGGTATGCGATAAACTGATTGAACGTCATCCGCACATTTACGGGGACACCAGGGCTGACGATGAAGAAACAGTTAAGGCAAACTGGGAGAAGATAAAGCTGAAGGAGAAGGGCCGGTCTGAACGTTCAGTGCTTGGTGGTGTGCCTGTTTCGCTGCCATCCCTGGTTAAGGCGATGAGAATTCAGGAAAAAGCGCGCGGGGTTGGGTTTGATTGGGAAGAGCGCAATCAGGTATGGGAGAAAGTAGAGGAAGAACTAAGCGAATTCAAGGCCGAGTTTGACCATCGGACCCCGAATAAACGCAAAACGCAGGAGGAGTTTGGGGATTTAATTTTTTCCCTTGTAAATTTTGCCCGTTTTCTTGACATTAACCCGGAAGAAGCTCTTGAGCGAACAAATAAAAAGTTCATAAAGCGTTTTAAATACATGGAAGAGGCATCCCGGCAAGATGGAAAGGAACTGTCTTCTATGTCTCTCGCAGAAATGGATAAATACTGGAACCAGGCAAAAACCATAAAATAAAAGAAACGTATTCGCAGACCGGTTCAACATTCATCAGGGACCTGGTGATTGGGCGGAATAAATACGTTGATTCCTGGCCTGTTTACAAACGGGTCATGCTTACCGGTACGTTATCCATTCTTGCCAGTCTGATCAGCCTCCTCTATTTCTTTATTGATATGTATTTCGCCCGGACAGAATACCTGTCCGCATACTTTGTTCTTATTGGCGGCTATATATGCACGATCCTGCTCCTGAGAGCCGGTTATTACACCGGCGGACGGTTTATTTTCCTGCTGAGTACATTACTGATCCTGGTGCTCTTTTCATTCCTGGAACCCGGTAATACAGGGATTTACCTTTATTTCGTCGTGGTGGTGGTAGCCTCAATGACCATATTCGGCCATGACCGGCTTGCGTTGGGGATTGGGTCGGCTGTGGTTATAATCGCGCTATTCAGCGTCCTGTATTTCTTCCGTTGGTCTTCGGACATTTATGAGCTGGGGGAGGAATACTTTAAAGTGACTTACGGGGTAAATTTTATTATTTCCCTGAGTCTGATTACCCTGATGATCTATTACCTGATCAAGATCAATCATATTACCCTGTCCAATATCCGTGAAACCGAAAAAGACCTGTTAAAACTCACCGAAGAGCTGAGTGAAAGCCGTAACCGGTTCAAGCTGGCACTGAAAGGCTCCAGTGCAGGAATTTGGGACTGGGACGCGGTGAATGACCGGCTGTACATGTCTCCCTTGCTTAATTCCATCCTTGGTTATTCTCTTGAGAAAACTATAAATGCCAGGCGTCAGAGCTTTGAAAATATTGTTCATCCTGAGGATCTCGAACACGCTGTTAAGGCCCTTGATGACCACCTCCGGGAACGAACAAAATTTGAAATTGAGCTTAGGGTCCGTCGCGGAACAGGAGAATACATCTGGGTGCTTGATTCAGGGCAGGCGGAATGGGATGATAAAGGCAAACCCCTCCGTATGGTGGGGTCGATCACCGACATTTCTGAGCGGAAGGCCGCTGAAAAGAAAATACAGCATCAGAACCTGATGCTGGAAAAGGCCAATGCCGAACTTGACCGTTTTGTATACAGTGTTTCCCATGACCTTAAATCACCGTTAAGCAGTATCCTCGGTCTGATGAGTATCGCTGAAATGAGTGAGGACCCGCAGGAAATGATCAAGTGTATCAGGATGATGCGGGAAAGAGTGCATGCACTGAATGGATTTATTGAGGAAATCATTGATTATTCGCGTAATACCCGGACAGAACCTGTATTGCAGGAATTTAGCCTTTATAGCATGACTGAACAGGTCATTGAAGGTCTCAAGTACATGGAGAATATGCAGGAAATCCGAATTGAGAATAAGCTGGACCGCGGGTTGAACGTCGTAACTGATCCCGGCCGGCTTAAGATAGTTATGAATAACCTGATTGGTAATGCGGTAAAATACCACAATCCCGCGCAGGATGATCCGTTTATAAGAATTGCTTTGTCGGAAGAGTCCGGGTTATTTCACATCAGTATTTCGGATAACGGGCAGGGAATACATAAGGAAATCCAGAAAAAGATCTTTGATATGTTTTACCGGGGACATGAAAATTCCAAAGGGTCCGGTCTGGGATTATATATAGCACGCGAAATGATCCGTAAGCTTGACGGTGACATCGAACTTTTCTCAGAAAGGGGTGTGGGATCCACCTTTACGGTCATTCTCCCGAAAAAGGAACCTGTCAGGGTTTAAAGCCATTATCGGATGCGCCGGAACAGATCATTTTTCTATCTTTGCATCCATGGCACAAAATGACGACAATCTTTTCAAGAATATAATCTCCCATGCCAAGGAGTATGGGTTCATATTTCCATCCAGTGAAATCTACGATGGCCTGGCAGCTACCTATGATTACGGGCAACAGGGGGTCGAATTAAAAAATAATATTAAAGAATACTGGTGGAAGGCGATGGTCCGGATGAATGAGAATATTGTCGGTATCGATGCCGCCATTTTCATGCATCCGACTACCTGGAAAGCATCCGGACACGTGGATGCGTTCAATGACCCGATGATTGATAACAAGGATTCTAAAAAGCGTTACCGGGCGGATGTGCTGATTGAGGATCATGTTGCCAAAATTGAGGCAAAGCGGGATAAGGAAATCGCGAAGGCGGAAAAGAGGTTTGGAGAATCGTTTGACAGGGAACAGTTTGTTTCTACCAATCCGCGTGTTCTCAGGTACCAGGAGCAGATCGAAACCATCAACGCCAGGATGAAAGATACACTTGGTAGTGGAGACCTGGCAGGTGTTAAGCAGTTGATTGAGGATCTGGAGATTGCTGACCCCGTTTCAGGTTCGAGAAACTGGACCGATGTCCGTCAGTTTAACCTGATGTTTTCTACTGAGCTTGGGTCGGTGGCGGACGGAGCGAGTAAAATTTATCTCAGGCCGGAAACCGCCCAGGGTATTTTTGTTAATTACCTGAATGTTCAAAAGACCGGCAGGATGAAAATCCCGTTCGGAATTGCTCAGATTGGAAAAGCATTCAGGAACGAAATTATCGCGCGGCAGTTTATTTTCCGGATGCGGGAGTTTGAGCAGATGGAAATGCAGTATTTCGTAAAACCGGGTGAAGAACTGACCTGGTACGAACACTGGAAAGAGAAAAGGATGAAATGGCACCAGTCACTGGGCATGGGAGAAGAAAATTACCGATTCCATGATCACCTGAACCTGGCCCACTATGCCAATGCTGCGGCGGATATTGAGTTTAACTTTCCCATGGGATTCAAGGAACTGGAAGGCATTCACAGCCGTACAGACTTTGACCTGGGTGCGCACGAAAAGTATTCAGGAAAAAAATTACAGTTTTTTGATCCGCAGGAAAACCGCAGTTATGTTCCTTATGTCATAGAAACTTCGATCGGACTGGACAGGATGTTTCTTGCTGTTCTGGCGGCCTCCTATCAGGAAGAGACACTGGAAGATGGCAGTGAGCGTGTGGTGCTCAAGATACCTGCACCCCTGGCTCCCCAGAAAGTCGCAGTGCTTCCGTTGCTTAAGAAGGACGGACTGCCTGAAAAAGCCATGGAAGTATTTGAGCAGCTGAAATATGATTTCAATTGCCAGTATGAGGAAAAAGACGCCATTGGCAGACGGTATCGCCGTCAGGATGCAATAGGCACACCATACTGTATCACGATAGACCATGATACCCTGAAGGACAATACGGTAACTATCCGCGAACGGGATTCAGCGGCACAGGAACGTATAGCAATAGATCAGCTGAATGATCGAATCGCTGACCTTGTATCCATTAATCGTTTACTCCGTCAGCTGTAGTGGAGTGGCTTCAGTTACTTTCTAATCAGCGAAGGGGTAAAAAGCCTCACAGGCATGAACCCGTCCGAAGTGCCTTCGAACAGGATTATGACAGGATAATATTCTCCCATCCATTCCGAAGGCTGCAGGACAAAACACAGGTTCACCCGCTGCCGGAGGATGATTTTGTTCATACAAGACTTACACACAGTCTCGAAGTGAGCAGTGTCGGGCGATCACTTGGGAAAAAGGCAGGCCAGGCGATTGTTGACAGGCATGGGTTACAGGGATTTTCATTTCATGATTTCGGAAGTATTGTGGCTGCGGCTGCATTGTGTCACGATATTGGAAATCCTCCTTTTGGTCATTCCGGAGAAGAAGCCATTTCAGAATATTATTTACGCCAGGATGGCCGTGAGCTGGAAAAATTCATGAAACCGGATCAATGGCAGGACCTTATACGGTTTGAAGGTAATGCCCAGGGATTTCGGCTGTTGAATAAACCACGCTTTCAGGGATTACAGCTTACGGCAGCCACGCTGGCAGCCTTTACAAAATATCCGCGGCCGTCTGCTCTGGATAAGGTGGCTGAGAATCGTAAAAGCCAAAAGAAATATGGCTATTTTCAAAGTGAGAAGGAGGTATTTTCCTTTGTCGCTGAATCAACGGGTCTGGAATCGCTGGGGCCGGACTCCTGGTGCCGGCACCCGCTGACGTTTCTTGTGGAAGCGGCGGACGACATATGTTATCACCTGATCGACCTGGAGGATGGGTGCAGGATGGGTCTGGTAACCTATGAAGAAACGGAAGCATTGTATGCCCGGATTTTAAAGGAGAAATTCAAACCCGAAAAGCTCAGGCAGATAAGCAGCATGGAAGAACGGGTGGGGACACTCCGGGCATTGTCGATTGGCGTTTTGATTGATCAGTGCGTGGAAGTATTTCTGGATAATGAGTCCGGGTTGCTTTCCGGATCCTTTGATCAGGCACTCACCTCCTCGATTGGAGCATCCGGGGTTTTAAAGGATATTATTTCCCTTTCTATCGAGAAAATTTATCGCAGCAGGGATGTGACAAGAACAGAGCTGGCAGGATTTGAAGTGTTACCTGGTTTGCTGGATGCTATCAGCAGTAGTGCAGGGGCGATCTACATAAAACAGGAGAAGGCACTCAGTGATAAAACAATGTTGCGGTTGTTGCCGGCTGATATGCAGGCCGAGCTTCAAAAATGCGGTGCTGAAAAGGATGTTTACGGAATGCAAATGGTTATAAATGACCTGGTTTCCGGAATGACAGACACGCACGCCATCGCTATGTACCGGCTGATTAAGGGGATTTCTCTGCCCGGCCGGTAACGTGGTGTGGTTGTGACACATCGAATAGGTTAAACGCGGAAAATCCTTACCTTTGTGGCTTCAAAAATGTGGACTAGATTAAGCCATATTATCATCAAGCAAAGGCTGATACTGGTTATCCTTATCGGGGTGATCACCATATTCATGGCCTATCATATGAGAGAAGTCGAGATGAGCTACGACTTTGCCAAGACGGTTCCCTCGACCGATCCGGATATGATAGAATTCATGAATTTCAAGGAAGAGTTTGGTGAGGATGGTAACCTCATAGCACTTGGCTTCAAGGACAGTACTATCTACGAATACCAGAATTTTGAGCGACTTCGGCAGCTTAGTTTTAAAATTGATTCACTGGAAGGAGTTACCCGTGTTTTTAGTTTGCCGGAAGTAAAAAGGCTGGAAAAGGATACGGCGGAAAGCCGGTTTGTGCTGAACCCGGTATTCACGAGGAATATCAACAACCAGGAAGTACTTGATTCATTGCTGGAAATTACACTTGATCAGCAATTCTACAGCGGGCGACTGATCAATACTGAAAACGGGGCCACGCTGATGCTCATCTCCATCGCCAGCGATTACCTTAACTCCGAGAAACGAATAGGGCTTACCGAAAAGATCGTTCAGGCCGGTGCTGAATTCGAAAAAGAAACCGGCATTACCGTACACTATGCGGGTTTGCCTTTTGTTCGGTCAGTTGTAGCCAGCAAGGTCAAAAATGAGATGGAGATGTTTCTCCTGCTGTCCGTTTTGGTGACGGCGGTGATTCTTTTTCTCTTTTTCAAAACCTGGGATGCAGTTGTTTTTCCCATGATCATTATCGGCGTTATCGTGGTCTGGGTATTGGGTACCCTTGCCTTGTTTGAATATAAGATTACGCTCCTGACGGGATTGATACCTCCGGTGATTGTCGTAATCGGGATTCCAAACAGCGTCTATTTGCTGAATAAGTATCATCAGGAATTTGAGAAACATGGCAACAAGATCATGGCCATCAGCCGGGTGATTCGTAAGATCGGGGTAGTTACCCTGATAACCAATTTCACGACGGCAGTAGGTTTTCTGGTTTTAATGACCACGGATATTATCATTCTCCGTGAATTTGGTATTGTTGCCGGCCTGAATATCATGGCCACTTTTGTCGTGTCGATTATTCTGATCCCGGCCGTTTTTTCATGGTTGCCTGCTCCGAATACAAAGCAGCTGAAGCACCTGAAGTTCAAGCCACTCGAAATAGTACTCACCCAGCTTGACCTCTGGATTTATCGTCACCGGCCTGTCATTTATGTGGTAACCATCGTTTTGGTGGGAATTGGAATTTATGGCGCTTACCAGGTAAAAGCCGTATCCTACATGGTGGATGATATACCTGAAGACAGCGATATCAGGCGTGATCTTGAATTCTTTGAATCAAACTTTAACGGGATCATGCCGCTGGAGATTGTGGTCAATACAGGCCACCGACGTGGTGTCCTCGACCTCAAAAACCTGAGGAAGGTGGAAGACCTGGAAGAGTTTCTGGCGTCAAACCAGGACATATCCCTTCCGTTTTCCATTGTAAGTTTTGTGAAGGCGTCCAAGCAGGCATTCTATAATAATAATCCGGACAGATACAGTCTCCCCAATTCCCGGGAGCGCGCATTTATCCTGAGATATATGCGGAATCAGTCAGATGAATCAGGGCTGTTTTCAACGTTTGTAGACAGTACCTTCCAAACCATGCGGGTTTCCATGCAGGTGGCCGATATCGGGTCGTATAAAATGGATTCACTGATTGGTAACGTTATTGCGCCACAGGTGGATTCTATTTTTGCCGATACGGATATGCAGGTGTACATCACCGGCACTACCCCGTTATTCATTAAAGGGAACAATTTCCTGATCAAGAACCTCCGTTTCAGCCTCCTTCTGGCGTTCCTGCTGATATCAGCAATCATGGTGATCCTGTTCAGGAACAAGCGAATGATAATTATTTCGCTGATACCTAATATTATTCCGCTGATCATCACGGCCGGGATCATGGGTTTTGCCGGGATACCCCTTAAACCAAGTACAGCGCTGATTTTCAGTATTGTTTTCGGGATCAGTGTGGATGACTCCATTCACTTTCTGGCCAAATACCGGCAGGAGTTATTTCAGAATAAGTTTTTTGTGCCATTGGCGGTAAGTAAAACTTTGCGGGAAACAGGTGCAAGTATGATGTATACCTCCATCATTCTTTTTGCCGGCTTCGTTATCTTTGCCGGATCAGATTTTGGTGGTACCGTGGCACTCGGGATTCTTACATCAGTTACCCTGCTGATTGCTATGAGTACCAACCTGATCCTTTTGCCTGCTTTACTTATGTCATTTGATGACGGAAAGCGAAATCCGGAAGAACATCCTCTGATTGAACAATATGATGACGGGTTTTACCAGGAAGTGGATGACGAAGAAATTGATCTGGACCAGATACGAGTAGAAGAGGGCGATTCAAATTAGACTAAATTGCTGTGAAATATAAAGAATACAAAGGGATTGATTACGCCGGGCTGGCCGATGAAGTTCTCAGGTACTGGGAAGAGCATCGCATCTTTGAAAAATCGGTTAGTACCCGTGAAGGCAGGGATACATTTACTTTCTACGAAGGCCCGCCCTCTGCAAACGGGACTCCCGGGATCCATCACGTAATTTCACGTACCGTTAAAGATATTTTCTGCCGTTTCAAAACCATGCAGGGATATCAGGTAAAGCGGAAAGGCGGTTGGGACACGCACGGCTTACCGGTGGAGCTCCAGGTGGAAAAGGAACTGGGAATTACCAAAGAGGACATCGGCAAAAAAATATCCGTTGAGGAGTATAACCAGCGCTGCCGGGAAACAGTCATGAAATTCAAGGATGAATGGGATGACCTGACAGTCAAAATGGGATACTGGGTTGATCTGGATGATCCGTACGTGACTTTCAACCGGGATTACATGGAGACCCTTTGGTACCTGTTGAAGCAGTTGTACGAAAAAGGGCTTCTTTACAAAGGATACACTATTCAGCCCTATTCTCCGGCGGCCGGAACCGGCCTGAGTTCCCATGAACTTAACCAGCCCGGGACGTACAGAAATGTTAAGGATACTACGGTAACCGCGCAGTTCAAGGCAAAGGATGCGGATGAGTATTTTCTCGCGTGGACAACTACGCCCTGGACCCTGGCAGGAAATACCGCACTGGCGGTAGGGGAGAATATTGATTATGTCCGCGTAAAGACTTACAATGCGTATACACATCTTCCGGTAACCGTAATCCTTGCCAAAGACAGGATTGACGCCTATTTGGATAAGGATGGAAAGGATGAACCCCTGGAGAATTATTCTCCGGGAGACAAGCATATACCCTGGGAAGTTGTCGACACATTTAAAGGGTCGGATCTTGCGGGAAGGGAATACGAACAATTATTGAGTTATGTGGAGCCTGACGGACCTGCATTCCGCGTAATCCCGGGTGATTTTGTTAGTACAGAAGACGGAACTGGCATCGTTCATATTTCACCCACATTTGGTGCCGATGACCAGCGTGTGGCAAAACAAAGTGGTATCGGATCTATCCTCGTTACCGATGAGGAAGGTAACTCAGCGCCTATTGTCGATAAACAGGGCAGATACGTTGCGGAAATTACTGATTTTGCCGGTCGTTACGTTAAGAACGAATACTATGCGGAAGGTGAGGCACCGGAGAAATCACTTGACGTTGATATTGCGATCAAACTGAAAGAAGAAAACAAGGCATTTCGGGTAGAAAAATACGAACATACTTATCCGCATTGCTGGCGCACGGATAAACCGGTACTGTACTATCCGCTGGACAGCTGGTTCATACGAACCACGGCCATGAAAGACCGGTTGGTGGAGCTTAATAACACTATTAACTGGAAGCCGGCCTCTACCGGAACCGGCCGTTTTGGAAACTGGCTGGAAAATCTGGTGGACTGGAACCTGTCCCGCAGTCGTTTCTGGGGCACTCCGCTTCCGATCTGGGTATCAGAAGACCGGACAGAGGAGAAATGCATAGGATCGCTGGCTGAGTTGAAGGAGGAGGTCGTAAAATCGGTAACTGCCGGATTTATGAAGGCAGAGCTGCCGGAGGATTTTGACCTGCACCGGCCATATGTGGATGATGTCATACTTGTCAGTGAGAATGGAAAACCGATGTATCGTGAGCCTGACCTGATTGATGTCTGGTTTGATTCAGGAGCAATGCCGTATGCCCAGTGGCATTATCCGTTTGAAAACAAGGAGATTTTCAGCCAGGCATTTCCGGCTGATTTTATTGCGGAAGGAGTGGATCAGACGAGAGGTTGGTTTTTTACCCTGCATGCGATAGCAGGTATGTTATTTGATAAAGTGGCATTCCGGAATGTGATTGCCAACGGACTTGTTCTGGACAAGAATGGCAATAAAATGTCGAAAAGACTGGGAAATGCCATCAACCCGTTTGAAACGCTCAGGACATACGGTCCGGATGCCACCCGGTGGTATATGATCAGCAACGCCAATCCCTGGGATAATATGAAATTTAACCTGGACGGGGTTGGGGAAGTACAGCGCAGGTTTTTTGGAACTTTGCAGAATACGTACAGCTTTTTTGCCCTGTATGCCAACCTTGACAGTTTCACTTATAAGGAAGATGAAATTGCCTGGGCTGACAGGACCGAAAGCGACCGCTGGATCATCTCACGTTTGAATACGCTGATCGGACAGGTCAAAAATGCATACGAAGATTATGAGCCTACACGTGCCGCACGACTTGTTCAGGACTTTACAATTGACGACCTGAGTAACTGGTATGTCAGGCTCAATAGGAAGAGATTCTGGAGGGGAGAATACAATGAGGACAAGCTTGCCGCTTATCAGACCCTTTATATTTGCCTGGAAGCAATTGCGAAACTGATGGCACCGGTAGCTCCGTTTTATGCGGAAAACTTATTTCAGGACCTGAACAAGGTGTCAGGAAGGTCGGAAGAAGAATCTGTACACCTGGCTATATTCCCTGAGGTTAATCCTGACCATGTGGATGCTGACCTGGAAGAACGTATGAAGCTGGCCCAGGTGATTTCATCACTGGTTCATTCTCTGAGAAAGAAACATAAGATCAAGGTACGTCAACCATTGTCAAGAATCTTGTTGCCCGAAGTAAGCAATTCATTCAGAAGGCAGGTTGAGGCGGTTTCCGAGCTGATTATGTCTGAAGTGAACGTGAAGGACATTGAATTTGTCACAGATGATTCGGGTATCCTGGTGAAAAATATCAAGCCGAATTTCAGAAAACTCGGACAGGAGTACGGAGCCGAGATGAAAGACCTTGTAAAAGTTATTCAGCAACTCTCGGCTGAACAGATCAGCGAGCTGGAGAATACGAATTTGCTTGAAGTAACGTTAAACGACCGAAAGATCGGATTGACTCCGGAGGATGTTGAGATTTCTTACAAGGATATTCCGGGCTGGTCGGTGGCAACCTCCGGTTCAGTAACCGTAGCGCTGGATATTACTATAACCGATGAACTGAAGAAAGAAGGAATCGCGCGGGACGTTGTTAACCGGGTACAGAATATCCGAAAGGATATGGGCCTGGACGTTCAGGATAAGATCAGGATTATGGTGGAGGAGACACACGGACTGGTGGATGAAGCGTTACGAGTCAATACGGAATATATTTGCAGGGAAACCCAGGCGAATGAACTGGAGTTTTCGGAAAACCTGACTGATGCAGTGCAGTTGGAGATTGATGAATATCAGTTGAAGGTGAAAATCGAAGCTTAATGAAATTGACGAAATATTACCTGCTGGCGGCAGGGGTGATCCTGATCGATCAGGCGGTGAAGTTAATAGTCCATTTTAACATGGACCTGAATGCAGAATTCAGTGTTTTGGGCGACTGGTTCCGTATTCATTACCTGCTGAACCCGGGTATGGCATTCGGGCTGAAGTCAGACCACGAATACGGCAAGCTGCTACTCACGGTATTCCGGCTTATTGCGATGGTGGGAATCGCATATTATATGCATTACCTGTACCAGAAAAAGTTTCATTCCGGCTTATTGTGGTGCATGGCTCTGATTCTGGGCGGGGCGGTTGGCAATGTCATTGACAGTACGTTTTACGGAGTCTTGCTGGACAATGCCCCTTATGGTTCCCCAACCCCCTGGTTTCACGGGCAGGTGATTGATATGTTGTTTTTCCCTTTATTTGAAGGCTATTATCCCGATTGGTTGCCGTACATCGGAGGCAACAGGTTCCTGTTTTTTAGTCCTGTATTCAACATTGCGGATTCATCGATATTCTTAGGTGTTGTAGGTATACTGGTTTTCCAGAAACGGTTCTTTAAAAGGGAAATGACTCCGGAAGAAAAACTGAATGAAACCACCACCGCGGTAGCGTCGGATGAGCAAATAATCAGCTGATATTCAGAGGTAACCCGATTGTTAATTCTTTCGTCGCTATTTTCTGCATTTTACAGACCTATGTGGTGGCTTATGGCCAGTTGGCCTGATCATTGTTTCGGATATGATATATTTGCCGAAATCTTTTAGCGGAGGGTTATAATATATAATTTTAATCATGGCCGGACGAACGGCCACTAAATAGTGATTTTTGATGAAAAGATTAGTTCCATTTTTACTTGCATTTGCAGTTGTATTTGCTGCTTGTGACGGACCGGAAGGTCCTGCCGGACCCCAGGGACCTCAGGGTGAGCCGGGGTTAGACGGAGTTGAAAGCTTCGTATTTGAATATGAAGATGTGGATTTCGTTGGTCCTGAATATTCAGTCCTTCTTGAATATCCTGATTTCGCAGCACTTGATTCAGACGTAACACTTGCGTATCTGTTGTGGGATGTTGTGGAAATTGAAAGTGAGCAGGTTGATGTCTGGAGAGCATTGCCGCAGACAATTCTTGCTAACGAAGGAATGATTCAGTATACCTACGACTTTACAAAATATGATACACAACTGTTTTTGAACACCGATTTCGATGCAGGTTCGCTTGAGCCCATCGATACGGATGACTGGATCGTGCGTCTGGTAGTCGTTCCGGGTAAATTCCTGGATGCCAGCGGACGTCTGGAAAAAGTTGACCTGAGTGATTACGAGGCGGTAATGGAAGCGCTGGAAATAACCGGTAAACCCGTTGACAAAGCCAAGGTGGAAGATCGCCGGTAAACGGTTGAAGTAAATTCTTTAGAAGGCTATTGATCTATGTTATCAATAGCCTTTTTTGCTTTGATCAGGCGTTGATCCGGACGGCCATTAATAATACGGTAATCAAAGCCGTGCGACTCAAGTTCGGATTTAAAGAGCTGGAAAAAATACTGGCCCTTACCGGGATTTTCACGTAAGGGATCCGGTTCATAAGGCACATCCGGTGCAGTTAGCAGATGCAGATCATATCGTCTGGTTGAAATTTCACTGGTCAGCCATTCCGGGACCTCACCAAATTTATGCTCGTACCAGATTTTTAAAACTATTATGTCGGTATCAAATATAATCACCGGTTTTCCGGTTTTTACCGCAGACGATTCATTCTCCAGCTGCTTCCTGCTAATGAAATCCAGATCATTCTTATTATAATCCCGTCCAAGTTCTGTCAGGTATTCCCTGGCGTATTCTGTGACCAGGCAAGCGTCATAATGGCGGGCGAGCTGACTGGCCAGGGTCGTTTTTCCGCTGCTCTCAGGTCCGGTGACCGCAACCCGAATCATGTGCGTTGCTTATCCATTAGTTTCTTCCATTCGAGGTACCCTGCAACCGCCAGGCCTATGTAGATAAAATACAGGAGCGCGTAAAAATACATTTCCTTATAAAAATAAATGCCGGTTGCCAGTACGTCAACAAGAAACCAATAAACCCAGTTATCAATCTTTTTACGAGCCGTAAGCCACATGCCTGTAATGCTTAAGATGCTGGTAGTACTGTCCCAGTAAGGTAATGATGCGTCGGTATATCGGGTCATCAGGTAGCCCGTTGTAATAATGCCAAGAATTGACAGAAAAACGAGAATGACCGAACGCCGGAGTGAACTGATCGATATGGGTAATTCTTCCCCGGAGTCTTTTGAGCCGCGTGACCATTCGATCCATCCGTAAACGTTCAGGATCAGGAAGAATACGTGCAGGACAAGGTCTGCATATAATTTTGCCTGGTAAAAGACAATGAAGGATACCAGTACATAGGCAATGCCGAAAGGCCAGGTCCAGATATTCTCTTTAACCAGGAAGATTACCGCAAGAAGACCGAAAATCAGGCCCAGGATTTCCCACAGGGCTAGATTTTCGGCAGTTTGAATAATTTGTTCGAGAAAATCAGTTGATTCCATAATCCTATCAGTGCCCGGCAGTCAATTAGGGTTGCTTCACAACTTCGATTGTTACCCGTGTTATGCCTTGACTGATGAACCCCAGTTTTTCGGCAGCAGCCCTGGAAACGTCAATGATCCGGTCCTGAACGTGCGGGCCCCGATCATTAATTCTTACGATAACAGACTTTTTGTTCCGGGTATTTGTTACCTGTACCATTGTTCCGAACGGAAGCGTACGGTGAGCAGCAGTCAGCTCTGCTGCCCTGTATAATTCTCCACTTGCCGTAGGTCTGCCCTCAAATTTATCGGCATAATAGGAAGCCTTACCCTGAATGATTTCCTCCTGGTTTGAAGGAGAGGTACAACCAGTCAGGCCTGAAACAAAAATAATGTACGCAACTAAGTTTATCATCGAATAGCGTTTGCCGACCAAAATAGATAATACTCAGTGAGCTACCTAAAATTAATTCCTACTTTTTCATTTTAAATATCGACGGATGTCTTTAGCTTTGCACGGCAAATAACACTAACGCTTATTTGCCATGTCCCACGACTCTTCCAAATTTATTCTCGAAGCACTTACCTACGACGATGTTCTGTTACAGCCCGGTTTTTCAGAAGTTTTACCGCGTGATACAGACACCAGCTCCTATTTAACACGTAATATCAAGCTTAATATTCCACTGGTATCGGCGGCCATGGATACGGTGACGGAATCTGAGCTGGCCATTGCAATGGCCCTGGAAGGTGGCATTGGCTTCATTCACAAGAACATGTCGATGGATGCCCAGGCCCGGCAGGTGCGTAAAGTGAAACGATCGCAGAGCGGGATGATTCTTGATCCGATCACACTCAATGTCAATTCGAATGTCCGGGATGCAGAGCAGATTATGCGCGAATACAAGATCGGCGGTATACCGGTAGTGGATGAAAACAGGAAACTGATTGGTATCATAACCAACCGGGACCTGCGTTTTCATAAAAACATGAGCACACCCATCCGGGAAATTATGACGAAGGACGGGCTAATTACGGCAGAAGAGAATATCGGACTGGAAAAGGCAGAGGATATCCTTCAGCAGCACAAAATAGAAAAGCTTCCCATCGTTAATAAAGACGGGATCCTGACCGGCCTTATTACCTATAAGGATATCCTGAAAAAGCGCAACAAACCAAATGCATGTAAAGATGAATATGGCAGGCTCCGGGTCGGGGCGGCTGTTGGCGTTACGGCCGATATTCTTGATCGGATTCAGGCGCTTAAAAATGCCGGTGTTGACGTGATTAGTATTGATACGGCACATGGTCATTCAAAAGGCGTGATTGATGCATGTAAAAAAGTAAAGGGAGAATATCCTGATCTTGATTTGGTTGTAGGTAATGTGGCAACAGGCGATGGGGCCCGGATGCTGGCCGAAGCCGGGGCGGATGCCATTAAAGTGGGTGTCGGGCCAGGCAGTATATGCACCACCCGGGTGATTGCTGGTGTAGGTGTCCCTCAGCTGACAGCTGTATTTGAGTCCTACAAAGCAGTAAAAGACCTGGGTGTACCCGTGATTGCCGATGGCGGAATACGTTTTTCAGGTGATGTGGTGAAAGCACTTGCAGGCGGAGCAAGCAGTGTAATGATTGGCTCGTTACTCGCCGGCACAGAAGAGGCTCCCGGGGAAGTGATCATTTACGAAGGTCGTAAATTCAAATCTTACCGAGGCATGGGGTCAGTAGAAGCCATGGAAGAAGGATCCAAAGATCGTTACTTCCAGGATGCAGAAGATGACATCAAGAAGCTGGTCCCGGAAGGAATTGTTGGTCGTGTGGCCTACAAAGGATTGGTTTCAGAGGTATTGTATCAGCTTACGGGTGGGCTTCGTGCCGGAATGGGATATTGCGGCGCGGCATCGGTGGCGGATTTGAATGACGCCAGGTTTGTTAAGATCACTGCAGCCGGAGTACAGGAAAGCCACCCCCATGATATTTTCATTACCAGGGAGGCGCCTAATTACAGCAGATAGACCGTTGAAATTTCAAAGGTGATTTTTCTCATTAATCACCTCCAGCAACCTTCAACGACTTAAACACTGGCAGGTAGTTCGATCATTTTTGTATCTTCATGCGGAACTTTCAGACCATGAAGATCAGTGCCAATACGATAACTCGAATTGCTACCATTCTGGCAATAGTCAGCTGGATAGGACTGGTCTATACAAACGAAGCTCAGTTTTTCAGTTCGATCAATAATCTCAAACCTGATTTTCAGTTTGAGATCCCCGGTATTCTCCTGAGTGTCTTTGTCCTGATGCTCTTTCTCTTTTACAAATTCAAGATTGAGAAATCAGAGGGGATCAATTTTGTTGATCTGCTCTGGCGGGTTTTCGTTACCGGCCTGATAATTACGATGGTTTCCCTGTCCTTCCGGTTATTGATGATGATAATGGGGTCCTCGGAAAAATTGTCCGAATGGCCTTTATTCACCAATTTCCTATACCTGAGTAACCTGGGACTGGTCAGCGCCTACCTGGTTTCCACGTTCATTGTCTGGAAACGGCTGATTCTCTATCAGAAAAGTAAATTCCTGTTGCGGGCATGGCGTATTTTTGAATACGCGCTGTTGCTTGCCCTGTTATACGAGGTTATACCGGTTCCCGCTCTCCAGGAATTTGGCAATTACTATGCAGGCGTCCTGGTGCTGATGGGCATATTTCTCTCAGCCAACATGAAGTGGGTGGCATACCTTAACTTCAAGCAGAAGTGGAAGAGCATTCTGCTGATCCTTCTGGCCATGTTTTACCTGGGCTACTACTCGTTTACGCTGCTGACATTTTCCGTTCAGCTGGATGATGTTTCTCCATTTTTCATCAGCCTGCCGGATCATGTATTCTTCGTTTCCATTCTCGCATTTATTTTTATTTATGCACTTTTTTCTCTGCTGGTTATCCTGTTTAACCTTCCGACTTCCTCTGTATTCGAACAGAAGCTGGAGGAAGTGGTCAATTTTCAGCGTCTGAGCCAATCCATTCAAACCGAGCAGAGTGAGGAGCGTGTGTATGACATTCTCCTGGAAAGTGCGGTGTCGACCGTATTTGCGGATGCTGCCTGGATTGAGCTGCATGAGAACGGGAAGGTCCGCTATCATACATTCCAGATTTCAGAGAAGGAAATTGAGGATCTCAAAAGCTTCGTCAGGAAACGTAATATTAAGGGCATTTTTGATGCAGGGTCTGACAAATCCAGGAATGTGGAACTGATCAAAGGTTCGCGCTTTCGTTCAATCATGAGTTCGCCTATTCTGGTAAAACAGGAAAACCTGGGGAGGCTCATTCTCCTTAAGGATGTAACTGATGGGTTTAACAAGGAGATGCACAAGATCATCGCGACATTTACCAATCAGGCAGGTATTTCCATTGAAAACTTCAGATTGTTGTCTGAGGCGCTGGAGAATGAGCGATATAAGGAGGAGCTGAAAATTGCGAAGAAAGTCCAGCGCAGCCTGTTGCCAGACCAGTTGGAGCATAACGGAGATTATGAAGTGACGGCCTTTTCGGAAGCTGCTGATGAAGTCGGAGGTGACTATTATGACACCTACCGCATTAATGACGATCGCATAGCCCTGGTAATCAGTGATGTATCCGGTAAAGGAACATCGGCTGCATTCCATATGTCTCAGATGAAAGGCATGTTTCATAGCTTATCGCAGCTTGATCTGGGGGCGGGAGAATTTATAATCAGGGCAAACGATGCCCTGTCAAGATGCCTGGATAAGGCTTCGTTTGTAACTACCTCGTACTTCATCATTGACAGCCGGGAGAAGAAGATTGAATTTGCCCGTGCCGGTCACTGTCCGACTTTGTATTACCGTCGCGAAAAGGGGGAGGCAAGTTATTTTAAGACGAAAGGACTCGGATTAGGAATAATTCGTAATAAATCCTTTCCGGATTATACTGAGGTCAATACAATACACTATAAATCAGGGGATATTATGGTGCTGTATACCGATGGTATAACTGAAGCAAAAAACAGAAAAGGGGAAGAATTCGGGTATGACCGCCTTCTCAAGGCGGTTGGCGAAAGTGCAGATGGAAGCGCAGAAGATATTCAACGGAAGATCATTGAAAGATTATTTGATTTTATCGGGGACGATTCGATAAATGATGATTACACAACGGTTATAGTCAGGTTTAAATAGGAAAGAAACAAACAGAAACAGATTACGTAATAGAGATATGGTAAGTATAACAAGGACATCGGAAGACGGGAAGGAAGTGATGCAGGTACAAGGTGAAGTTGATGCAAGTTCGTCGATCGAACTTGATAACGCGATGAAGGAGGCTCTGAGTGCGGGCCAGTCCAAAGTAATGATTGACTGTACCCAGCTGGAATATATTTCATCAGCCGGGCTCGGAGTATTTATGTCTTACCTTGAAGAGATCCGAAGTAAGGATATTTCCCTTGTCATCTATGGTCTCCGTCCAAAAGTTGCGCATGTTTTTGAAATACTGGGGCTTGATCAGTTGCTGGAGATAAAGGATACCCGGAAGGAGGCGGAAGCGTACCTGGCATGATCTATCGATTTAAAACACGATGTGCCAAGGATAACCTGAAGAATATCCGTGATTTTGTGGATGAGACCCTTCAGCAGCACGGATTATCAGAACTGGACATCAGTACCATTGTGCTGGCGGTTGATGAGGTCTGTGCCAACCTGATCATTCATACACACGGCTGCGATGATACACACGAACTTCGGTTGGCGATCAATGTAAAAGATGACCGGATCGAATTCGATATTATTGATAACTCGGAAATATTTAATATCAATACCTACAAGGCCCCTGACCTCGATGAGATTATTCGGTCCGGACGAAAAGGAGGAGTCGGACTCATTCTTGTCAAGCGGATCATGGATAAGATTGAGTTCCTGACAGGTGATAAAAGGTATATTTGCCGCCTTACCAAAAAAATAAGATTAAGCGCCTAATGGTAACAGAATCTCATTATCTTACCATATATTTTGCTGAAATGGCGTAAACTTGCATCATTTCAGAAACTTTTTTGTGATGAGATATACTTTTTTAATTCTCCTGATCCTGTCTCTAGGATGTTCAGTGGAAAAGTCAATTAATACAGCAGAAACCTCCGGAGTCTCCCCTGTACTTTTTTCTATTGAATCAGATACCGTCTATGCGGACGAATTCATTTATGTTTATTCAAAAAATAATCAGAGCAATGATTCCGCCTTTACGCGTGAAGATATTACTGAATATCTGCGGCTGTACGAAAATTTTAAGCTGAAAGTACATGAAGGCAGAATCCGGGGAATTGATACAACGGAAGCATACCGTAACGAAATGGTTGCCTATGAGGAACAATTGAAGAAACCCTACCTGACAGAAACTAAGGTGACTGACCAGCTGGTTCAGGAAGCATACGACCGGTTTTCTGAAGAGATAAGGGCAAGGCATATTCTGATTGCAACAGATGAAAATGCTTCTCCGGCTGATACACTGGAAGCGTACAATAAAATCAGCGAAATACGCGAAATGGCGGTTGCCGGCGCAAGTTTCGATTCCCTCGCGGCTACCTATTCTGATGATCCTTCGGCAAAAAACAATGGAGGGGATCTGCAATATTTCACTTCCCTCCAGATGGTATATCCCTTTGAATCCGCAGCATATACTACTCCTGTTGACAGTATTTCGAGGATAGTACGGTCTCAGTTCGGCTATCATATTATCCAGATACTTGACAGGAGAAAAGCAAACAATAAGGTTTCGGTTTCACATATAATGATCCGCCATGATGCGGCAGATCCCGATGCAGCCAGGAATAAAATATTTGAAGTCCATGAGATGGCAACCGGTGGAGTAGACTGGGATCAGCTGGTGAATGAATATTCAGATGACCCTAATTCGAAGCGAATTGGTGGAAGGCTTCAGCCATTTGGGGTCCGGCAACTGCCCTTTGAATTTCAGGAAGCGGCATTTGCCCTGGAGCCCGGGCAGGTTTCGGATCCGGTTCGAACAGATTTTGGCTGGCATGTGATCAAGATGGAACAGCGAATGCAACAGCAGGAACTCCAGGATATAGAATCAACCATACGCAGCCGTATCGAAGGTGATGTCCGGTCAGAGATAGGGCAGCAGGCGCTAATTGACCGTCTTTCGGACGAATGGAATGCTTCCATGCTGGTTTCTCCGCATTCTCCCGTTGATACTACGGCCAATCTGTCTTTGTTTACGATTGGTGACAGTACGTACACCACTGACGGGTACAAAGAATTTATCGGGAAAAGAGGGCTGCAGGAGGGTGAGGACGCCAATTACCTGGTTAGTGACTATTATGACGAAAGTGTTGTAGCCTATGAGGAAGCCCACCTGGCGGAGAAATATGATGATTACAGAATGCTGCTTCGTGAATACCGGGAAGGTATTTTACTTTTCCAGCTTATGGACCAGGAAATATGGTCGCGTGCTTCCAGTGATTCAACGGGATTGCGTGGTTTCTATGATATGACCTCGGAAAAATATATGGAACCAGGCATGATCAAAGGGACATTGTACCGCATTGATGCCGCTGAGACACGGGATTCGCTGTATTCCTATGTGACCAATAATGCAGAAGGTGCCCTGGAAGATCTGGTGCGGCAATACGAGCGGGATAATATCGTTACTTCTCAGAAGGCCGAAGGGACCCCGGCGGATTTAGGAATCCCCGCGGACACAGAAATATTTGCAGGACAAATCATAATGATTGATTCCGGTTTCCTGAAGATTTTTGAATACGATCCCCCACATGTAAAACCGTTGGAGGAGGTCAGGGGGCGGGTAATCGCTGATTATCAGGATTCCCTTGAAGAAGGGTGGATCAGGCAACTACGGTCTTCGTATAACGTAATACTGAATGAAGATGGGCTTGAATATGTATATGAGAAACTGGTCAGGTAGCCTACTCGTAATCGTATCGTTGATTCTTCTTGGTGGATGCGATCTGATCAGGATGAAAGACGACCCTGTTACCGAAGAGGGTGAGTCTCCAATTGTTCGTGTACACGATCAATATCTGTATCCAAGTGACCTCGAAGGGATCACACCGGAAGATATGAGTGAAGAGGACTCGGTGGCGCGGGTTGAAGGTTTTATAAATACCTGGATCAGAAAACAGCTTCTCATTCACGAAGCGGCCGAAAAAATACAGTTCAATGAAGCAGATCTTGAGCGGAAGATACTGGATTACCGTTATTCCCTAATGGGCTATGAATATCAGTCCTATTACATTAACGAGAACCTTGATACAGATATAAGTGAGGAAGAGATTGCCACGTACTACGAAGAAAACAGGGACAACTTTCTTCTTAAACAAAACATCATCCGCTGCAAATACGTAAAGTTATCCAGGAACGCGCCCAAGCCGGAGCGTGTTTCCGGATGGATTCAATCCAATAAACCACAGGATCAGGAAGAACTTAACTCCTATTGTCTTAGTTTTGCAAGCACGTATCATCTGAATGATTCTGTCTGGATTGAATTTGACGAGGTAATCAAGAATTCTCCGCTGGCTGAGATACCTAATAAGGTACAATTTCTGCGGAATAACCGGTACAATGAAACATCTGACGATGAATATATGTATTTTCTGAAGATCGAGGAGTACAAGATTTCCGATAATATCTCCCCGCTTGAATTTGTGGATGACGAGATCAGGAATATTATCCTTAATAAACGGAAGGTACAGCTGGCTGAGAAGCTGGAAGACGATGTGTATGAAAAAGCTGAACAGGAAAATGATTTTGAAATATTTAATTAGCGCACTGTTAGTCCTTGCCTGTCTTGTGCCTTCCGTGGCACAGGATGAGGATGCCGGGGTGATTGTTGATGAGATCATCGCGAAGGTGGACAATTACATTGTGCTTAAATCGGAACTTGAGAAAACTTATCTGAATGCGTTGAGCCAGGGAACTCCCTCCGCCCCGGACCTTAAATGCAGGATTCTTGCCCAGCTTATCAGCGGTAAGCTGATGGTGGCCAAAGCGGAGATCGATTCGGTTATTGTTAGCGATCTGGAAGTGGAAAACAATCTCGACCGAAGGATGCAGATGATCCTTTCACAATATGGAGGTACCGAGGAACAATTCGAGGAATTCTATGGTAAGAGTATCGAGGAGTTACAATCGGAGATACGTGAGCAGATCAAGGAACAGCTTATCGTTCAGAAAATGCAGCAGAACATTACAGCAGATGTTTCTGTAACTCCTGCAGAAGTCCGGAAATTCTTTTCCCGTATTCCTTCTGACAGTCTTCCCTACTTTTCCACGGAGGTGGAAGTTTCGCAGATTGTGAATGTTCCTAAAGCCAACGAAGGAGTCAAAGCTGAATTACGAAAAAAACTTATAGATATCAGATCAAAGGCCATTGCAGGAGAATCATTCGAGGAGTTAGCCAAGGAATACAGTGAAGGGCCAAGTGCTCCTAATGGCGGTGCGCTTGGCTGGGCATCACGGGGTATGATGGCTCCGGGATTTGAAGCGGCCGCACTCAGCCTGAAGCCAGGAGAAATCTCTGAACCGTTTGAGACAGAATTTGGCCTGCACATTGTGCAACTAATCGATAAACGCGGAAACGAGTACAACTCCAGGCACATTATTCTTATTCCTCAACCTACAGAAGAGGATTTTGAAAGAGCTGCTCACGAATTGGATTCTATCCGTACTACAATTTTGGAAGACACTCTTACCTTTGAGAAGGTCGCCAAAGAGATATCTGAAGATAAACTCACTGCCGGTGGCGGAGGATTCATTACGGATGAACAGGGAAATACACGGGTTTCTGTCGATCAGATGGATCCGGTGGTTTATTTTACCTTGACTGACAGCCTTAATGTGGGGGAAATAAGCGCACCTTTGCGATTCAGAATGGATGACGGGAAGGATGCGATGCGAATTCTGTTTTATAAATCAAGGATTCAGCCGCACCAGGCAAACCTGAATGACGACTGGCAGAAGATTCAACGCGCCGCTCTGGAAGAAAAGAAAAACCGGATGATCAATACCTGGTTCAACAAAGCGAGAGGGGATGTGTTTATAAGCATTGATGAGGAGTATGAGAATTGCGGCATTATAAATTAGCGCCATTTCCTCACCTATTTCTTATATTTACCCAGCATGAAAGAATTCAATTCGGATGTAGAGGCTGCAGATGCCCTGCATGAAGCATACACAAAATTAAATCAGGAGATATCCAAAGTGGTTATCGGACAGGATGAAGTAATTCGCCTGTTGCTCACGTCAATTTTTTGTCAGGGCCATTGTTTGCTGGTTGGAGTACCCGGACTCGCAAAGACACTTCTTATTCACACCATTGCCTCTGCACTGCATCTGGACTTCAGCCGGATCCAGTTTACCCCTGATCTGATGCCTTCTGATATTCTGGGATCAGAGACACTTGACAAGGAAAGAAATTTCAAGTTTATCAAAGGCCCGATTTTCGCGAATATTATTCTGGCGGATGAAATAAACCGGACACCTCCTAAGACCCAGGCGGCCCTGCTTGAATCCATGCAGGAATATGCGGTAACAATTTCGGGCAAAAAGTATCCGCTTTCACGGCCATTTTTTGTTCTTGCCACGCAGAACCCGATCGAACAGGAGGGTACCTATCCGCTTCCTGAAGCACAGCTGGACAGGTTTATGTTTAATGTACTGCTGGATTATCCCGCCTATGACAAGGAAGTCGAAATTGTAAAGAATACCACGGCCGATTTTACCACTGATGTAAAGCAGGTCCTGACAACTGAAGAGATTCTGTATTACCAGCAGCTGGTACGAAAGGTGCCTATTCCTGATAATGTGATCGAATACGCGGTCAGGCTTGTTCATAAAACACGCCCTAATACACCCGGAGGTTCATCAATGGCAAGTGATTTTCTTGAGTGGGGTGCGGGACCCAGGGCATCTCAGTTTCTGGTGACCGGTGCAAAATGCAACGCACTGCTTAACGGGAAGTATTCTCCTGACATTGAAGATGTTATTTCAGTGGCAAAGCCAGCCCTGCGGCACAGGATCGTACGAAATTTCAAAGCCGAAGCCGAGGGAGTAACTGTAGACTCCATCATCGAAAAACTTATTGAAGAGGCGAAATAATACGCCTTAATTGATCGGCTCGTCCGTAATTGTAAGTGAACGACCTGTTTGCTTTACGGTGTATTGCCGAAGGGGTATAAATGCCGGGCCACCGGCTGGTTGACCGGCTTCAAACGTAAAATAAGAATTGCAGGCATATTCGACCATGCCTGTATTACCCGGAGTAACTTCCACAATGGCAGTTGGTGTAAATGGATCATACGTGCAGGTCCTTTCGTAGGCATTGTAGTCGGTCGGACTGTTCTTATACAGGATTATACCATTACTTCCACCACCCACCTGTATGTATACATATCCAAGTACTTCCAGTTGCTGGTAGGCCGGGAGGTCGAGGTTAATAAAGATGTCGTCAAAATTCGCCATTGGAATTTCCGGCGGTGTATAATCATTACCGCATCCGGCTGCCCCGAACATAAGGAAGCCGAGAACAGCCAGGATTGCTTTAGTCTTCATAATTATAGAATCCTTGTCCTGATTTTCTACCGTGATGCCCGGCGTCCACTTTTTGTTGTTGGAGCCGGCTGGGTCTGAACCGTGGTTCAAAGTGGAATGACCTGAACATACTTTCAGTTACCGAAAAATTTGTGTCTACGCCAATCAGGTCCATTAGTTCGAAAGGCCCCATTTTAAATCCGGAGGCGCGAAGAATCCGGTCCGTTTGTGAAACATCTGCCACTTGTTCTTCCACAAGTTTTAGAGATTCCACATAAAAGTGCCTGGCCACACGATTTACGATAAATCCGGGGCTGTCTTTAGCCAGGGCCGGCACTTTGTTCATTTTCTTTGCTACTGCCAGAGTAGTTTCCACCACCTCCGGTGCGGTGCTGGCTCCCCGAATTACTTCCACGAGCTTCATTATGTGCGCCGGATTAAAGAAATGCATACCAACGATTCTGTCAGGATATTTCATCCCCGCAGCAATTCTGGTAATTGGGATGGAAGAGGTATTAGTGGCAAGTATCGTATCCTTATCGTTGATCTTTTCAAGCCTTGAAAACAATTCCTGTTTGACGGACTGATCCTCGATAATTGCTTCAATAATAAAATCAGCCTTGACCTCATCCAGATCTGAAATGAATCGAATGTTGGACAGTGTTGACTTTTTTTGGTTTTCTGTAACCTTGCCTTTGGCAAGTCCCTTATCCAGATTGGAAATGATTGCATTCTCCGCCTTTTCAAGTGCCTCATTACTGACATCATACAAAAGGGAGCTATAACCGGCCATGGCAGCCATCTGTACAATGCCCTGACCCATAGTGCCGGCACCGGCTACTGCAATTGTGCTGACAGATTTCACTAATGCAAGGTACGGAATTGTTTCAGGAACCGAATATCATTTTCGGTATAAAGACGAAGGTCATTTACCTGGAACTTTAACTGGGTGATCCGTTCAATACCCATACCAAAGGCAAATCCGGTATATTCAGTTGAGTCGATCCCGCAATTTTCCAGAACATTAGGATCTACCATGCCTGAACCTGCGATTTCCACCCAGCCGGTATACTTGCAGAGCTGACAACCGTCTCCATGACAGATCTGGCAGGAAATATCAATTTCTGCGCTGGGTTCTGTAAACGGAAAGTAAGAAGGCCTGTAACGGACCTTAGTATCCTTGGAGAACATTTCTTTTGCGAAATGATAGAGTGTTTGCTTCAGATCAACAAAGCTCACCTTCTTATTGACATAAAGTCCCTCCACCTGATGAAACACACAATGTGCCCGGGCCGAGACCGCCTCATTACGATAAACACGTCCGGGCATAATACTCCGGATGGGAGGTTGCTGATTCTCCATCATGCGGATCTGGACGCCTGACGTATGAGTACGTAACACCATATCAGGGTTTTTTTCTATAAAGAAAGTGTCCTGCATCTCCCTGGCCGGATGGTTTTCCGGAAAATTCAGGGCGGTGAAATTGTGCCAGTCATCTTCTATTTCCGGTCCGTCTGCCACATTAAATCCTATACGTTCAAAAATCTCAATGATCTTATTCCGTGTATAGGTGAGTGGATGAACACTGCCAAGCTCAAAACCGGCGGGTGGCAATGTGAGATCAACAGGTGCCTGGTCAGCGCCTGAAGATTTGCTCTCAACATCTCCGATCAATACCTGAAATTTGCTTTGGGCTTGCTGCTTTAACTGGTTAAGCAATTGTCCCACTTCACGTTTTTCACTATTGGGGACATCTTTCAGGTGGGCAAACAATTCTCCCACCACACTTTTTTTGCTGATAAACCTCATTCGGTACTTTTCCAGTTCCTCCTGGGTATCCGCTTTAAAAGCTTCTATCTGACGGGCAATATCTTCAACCTTTTCCCTGATCATGTAATAATCATTCCTGCACCCACCGTTTCAAAGGTTCCTTCATCAATGAGGATAAGGCTTCCTGTATTTCTGTTACGGCTGTACCGGTCAAAAAGCAACGGTTTGGTCGTGCGGATTTTAATCCGTGCGATATCATTCATACGAATATCCTTATCATCTTCGATTCGGTGAAGTGTATTAATATCAACCTTGTACTGGATTTCTTTTATGATGCAGCGAACCTCGTTGGTTGTATGTTTCAGGGTATATTTTCCATTCAGCATCAGAGGTTTCTCATTCATCCAGCACACCATCATTTCTACATCCTGATCGACATGCGGCTTGTTATTCGCCCTGACGATCATATCACCACGACTGATATCTATTTCATCTTCGAGGGTCATCGTCACTGACTGGGGTGCAAAAGCTTCCTTTAACTCACCGTCCAAAGTTTCAATAGACTTGATCCTTGAGGAAAATCCGGATGGCAGGGCCACCACTTCATCCCCCGGCTTGAAAACACCGCCAGCAATCCGGCCAGCATAACCCCTGAAGTCATGATACGCATCGGACTGTGGACGAATTACATGCTGAACAGGGAAACGGCAATCAATATGATTATGATCACTTCCAATATGGATTGTTTCCAGCAGGTAAAGCAGGGTGCCGCCCTGGTACCACGGTGTGTTTGCTGAGGTATTGACTACGTTATCCCCTTTAAGAGCACTGATTGGGATGAAGCGAATATCCTTCACATCCAGTTTTGATGAGAAGTCCTCAATCGCCTGCTTGATCTCTTCGAATTTATCCTCATCATAATCAATGAGGTCCATTTTATTAATACAGAAAACGATGTGCGGGATTCCGAGAAGGGATGCAATGAACGTATGCCTGAACGTTTGTTCAACCACCCCTTTCCTGGCATCCACGAGGATCAGGGCAAGGTTGGCGGTAGAAGCGCCTGTTACCATATTCCGGGTATACTGTATATGCCCGGGTGTGTCAGCGATAATGAACTTTCTCTTAGGGGTCGCGAAATAACGATACGCTACATCAATAGTGATTCCCTGTTCGCGTTCTGCCCTCAGACCATCTGTCAGAAGGGCCAGGTTAACATTTTCATCACCTTTTTTACGGCTCGATTCTTCTATCGCTTCATACTGATCCTCGAAGATGGACTTTGAATCGTACAGCAACCGGCCGATCAGTGTACTTTTACCATCGTCCACACTTCCTGCCGTGGTGAACCTCAGCAGTTCCATGTCCAAATAACCGTCTGCTTCCACGTTATCGGTAGTTTTATTAGTCATCCTTAATAAAGGGTTTTGTAATTAGAAATAGCCCTGTTTCTTTCTGTCTTCCATTGCGGCTTCCGATCGCTTGTCGTCGGAGCGTGTGCCACGTTCCGTTACACGGGTAGCAGCTACCTCCTCAATGATGGAGGCCAGGGAATCGGCAGAAGATTCAACTGCCCCGGTACAGGTCATATCGCCGATCGTCCGGAAGCGGATTTTCCGTGTTTCAATCTGCTCTGAATCTCTTCGGTTCATAAATTCACCGGTCGACATCAGTACACCGTCACGGTTAAATACTTTTCTTTCGTGAGCGAAATACAGGCTGGGAAGTTCAATTTTCTCCATCAGGATATACTGCCAGACATCCATCTCGGTCCAGTTACTGATCGGGAATACCCTGAAAGTCTCACCGTATTGTTTTTTTCCATTGAAAATATTCCATAGTTCCGGCCGCTGATTTTTAGGATCCCACTGTCCGAATTCGTCCCGGTGAGAGAAAAATCTTTCCTTCGCACGGGCTTTTTCCTCATCACGCCTGGCTCCACCCATACAGGCATCAAATTTATACTCCTCGATAGTATCCAGAAGTGTAGTGGTTTGCAAGGCATTCCGGCTGGCGTTATATCCTTTTTCTTCCATGACGCGGCCTTCATCAATTGATTTCTGAACAGATCCTACAATCAGTTCACCGTCAATTTCATTTATGAATTTATCCCTGAATTGAATCGTTTCAGGAAAATTGTGCCCCGTATCTATGTGTACAAACGGGAACGGTATTTTTGCCGGCCAGAAGGCTTTCTTGGCAAGGTGAGCCACAGTAATTGAATCCTTTCCTCCCGAAAACAGGATCGCAGGATTTTCAAACTGAGCAGCGACTTCTCTTATAACATATATAGCTTCCGCTTCGAGCTCTTTCAGATGCGTTAGATTGTAGGTGCTCATGAAATACTAGTTGTATTTTATTCGAGGTATAACAAATTGTTTAAGCTGATCCAGCGCTTCGTCCAGTTCTGTTTCAGCCGTGTTAATTTTCAGGTCCGGCGTTTGGGGTGATTCAAATGGAGAATCAATCCCGGTGAAATCCTTGATCTCGCCCCTCCGTGCCTTGGCATACAGGCCTTTTACATCGCGCTGTTCACAAACTTCAAGCGGGCACTCTACAAAGATTTCCGTATATGGCTCCCCTATTATTTCCCTGGCCATGGACCGTATTTCATCGGTCGGACTTATCAGCGAACAGATAGTAACCACGCCATTGGACGCCAGCAGTGCCGAGGCTTCTGCCGCCCGGCGAATATTCTCCCGTCTGTCATCCTGAGAAAACCCCAGGTTGCTATTCAGTCCTGAACGGAGATTATCTCCATCAAGCAGTGCTGTCAGGAACCCTTCTGCATGCAGCGCCTTTTCAAGTCCGCGCGCCAGGGTACTTTTTCCGGAGCCGGAAAGACCCACCATCCAGAGAACCGCTGCCTTTTGTTTAAGAAGCTCCTCTTTCTGGCTGGTTTGCAGGATAGAATCGAATATGGGATGTATATTTTCTGCCATTTTTCTTCCTGAAACGACAAAGCTACAATTATTTGATAAAGTTTTAAACATTATCATATTTTCCTAGCTTTACTTCTTTTAACACGTCAAAATGACTATCAATCAAGAAACTATACTCGAAATAACAAGACACGCCGGCCACGCGATAATGAAGGTTTATTCAAACCTGGCGCTGGCGAACGATGTAAACTACAAGGACGATAATTCTCCGCTGACGCTGGCCGATAAAGCATCACACGAAGTAATTGTCAAGATGCTCAGGGAGGAGTATCCGGATATCCCGGTTCTATCCGAAGAGGGTGCGGGAATTCCCTTTGAGGAGCGGAAGGAATATGATTATTACTGGCTGGTTGATCCCCTGGATGGTACCAAGGAATTTATTAACCGCAACGGTGAATTTACCGTGAATATAGCTCTGATCCATGACCGAAGGCCGATTGCTGGGTTCATTTACGCGCCGGTACTGGATACCTTTTATGTAGGGACAAAGGAGTCTGCTTTTAAAATGAAGGGAACGGAGAAAATGCCTTTAAAGGTAAACAACAAACAAACTGATCGTATTGCTGTGCGGAGTAAGTCACACGCTTCTCCTGAGGAAGAGGAAGTTCTTCAACGATACGATGTGACCGACAGTATTTCAGTAGGTTCTTCGCTTAAGTTCTGCATGGTGGCCGAAGGTAAGGCAGATGTATACTATCGCTTCGGACCAACAATGGAATGGGATACTGCGGCAGGCCAGGCGATCCTGGAGGCAGCCGGCGGTGTGGTACTGAAAGAAACCGGGCCGGATCCTTTTCTTTATAATAAAGAGAACCTGTTAAACAGCAGCTTTTTGTGCCTTGGCTTTTAACGCCAGCCTTCGCGAGGTCCGTAAGGATAGTAATTTCAAAGATACCAGGTAAATTGTCACAAGCAGGAGCAAGGCCGGGAATAAAACAATATCACTCAGGTTTCTTCCAAGAACGGCAAGTATAATAAAGGAGATATTTACTGCGGCCAGAATAATAACAGCGCTGGAATGCGACATTCCCAGCCGGATCAGTTCGTGATGCAGATGATTTTTATCCGCCTGAAAAGGAGATTTTCGTTGGCTGACCCGGATGATAAATACCCGGATTGTATCCAGCAAAGGAATGATCATGATGGCAAAACAGGTGGAAACCGAGGACATAAACCTGTAAGGATGATCCAGTGGCAGGTTGTAATTCATATTAATGAACACAATGGCCATACAAGTCAGCAGGAATCCCAGCAGCAGGGCACCGGTATCTCCCATAAAAATCCGGCTTGGCTGCCAGTTGAACAGCAGGAAAGCCATCACAGCCCCTATGCAGGAGAATGCAGTAAAACTGTAAACCTGCTCATCCAGCAGGAAAAACCAGGTGCCGAAAGACAGCAGTATAATCGAACTGATGCTGCCGGCCAGTCCGTCCAGTCCGTCAATCAGGTTAAATGAATTTGTAACCACCACGATGGTAAATAAGGTGAGCAACCAGCTTACAATCCCAGGAAACAGCATGTCACTTCCAAACCCGTAAAGTGAGATTAATTCCACGTGACCCCAATAGATCATTATACACGCAGGAATAATCTGCCCGGCAAGTTTGATGGTAGCAGGCAGTGGTTCCAGATCATCGCGTAATCCCGTAATGAAAATCAGCGAAAGGGCCATGAATAAGAAGCGCACTTCAGTGTACAGTTCTGCCGGTAACCAGATAACCATTGCAAAAATGCCACCCAAAAAGATTGGGATCCCTCCCATGGAGGGCTTATGTATCACATGCAGTTTGCGTTGATCAGGGATATCCAGTATCCTCTTTTTTTGCAAAATATGGATGAAGACCGGAAACAGGAAAAACGCAAAACTGAAGGAAGTTAAAGCGTATTTAATCAGCGTACTTATGATTTAAAAATTATAAAACGTCGAAATATATTTAATAACGATTCAAATACCAATCAACGGTTTTAAAAATTCCTGTTTCAAAAGTTTCTTCTGGTTTCCATCCTAATTCATCTTTAATTTTTGATGAATCTATTGCATAACGCCGGTCATGGCCGGCACGATCTTTCACGTAAGTGATTTGTTTACAATAACTTTCTCCGTCTTCCCGCGGCTTTTTCTGATCCAGGATTTCGCAAATGGTCCGGACAATCTGGTTATTCGTTCGCTCATTATTACCTCCAACATTATATGTTTCCCCTGACCGTCCAGTGTGAAAGGCAAGGTCTATACCCTTACAATGATCTTCAACATACAACCAGTCACGGACATTCTCACCATCCCCATAGATCGGAATCGGATTTAACCGGATTGCATTCCGTATTATTACCGGGATCAGCTTTTCGTCATGCTGACGTGGCCCGTAGTTGTTTGAGCAATTGGTGGTCACCACATTCAGTCCGTAGGTATGAAAATAACTTCTGACGAGCATGTCACTGGCTGCCTTTGACGCAGAGTACGGACTGTTGGGGGCATAGCTTGTTTCTTCTGTAAACAATCCTGTGGGCCCCAGGCTGCCATATACTTCATCGGTGGAAATGTGCAGGAAACGCGCATCTTCAAAGGAAGACCTGACGGAGAATGGCTCGTCCATCCAGTAGTTTCTGGCAATATCAAGTAATGTGAAAGTGCCGTTGATGTTCGTCTTGATAAATGTTTCCGGTCCTGAAATAGAATTGTCAACATGCGATTCAGCGGCGAAATGGATCACGCCCTGTATGTCATGTTTCTCAAATGCGGATTGAACGAGATCCCGGTCGTTAATGTCTCCTTTGACAAATTCATACCTGTCTGAATTCTCAATCTGCTGCAAGTGTGTCAGGTCGCCGGCGTAGGTAAGCTTGTCCAGGTTAATGATTTTATAATCTGAATACTTTTCGTGAAAGTACAGGATGAAATTTGCTCCTATAAAACCTGCTCCCCCCGTTATCAGAATGCTCTTCATAGGTCAGAATTAGATGCGATTTTCAATAAATATTGTCCGTATTGGTTTTTCTGCAATGGCTTTGCAAGTTCTTCAAGTTCAGCACGGGAAATATATCCGCTGCGAAATGCGATCTCCTCCAGACAGGCAATTTTCAGTCCCTGACGTTCTTCAATGGCATGAACGAAATTACTGGCCTGCAGCAGGGACTGATGTGTCCCGGTGTCAAGCCAGGCCATTCCCCTTCCCAGCAGTTCCACCTTTAATTTGCCTTCTTTCAAATAAAGATTGTTCAAATCAGTAATCTCGAGTTCGCCTCTGGCTGAAGGCCGTATGGTCTTCGCTTTTTCCACTACAGTATGGTCGTAAAAATATAAACCGGTCACTGCATAGTTGGACTTCGGTGACTGAGGTTTTTCCTCGATGGAAAGCACCTTGCCGGTTTTATCAAATTCGACCACTCCATACCGCTCCGGATCATTCACGTAATAACCGAACACCAGTGCGCCGGTGTCAAGATTGGCTGAATCCCGGAGGATTTTTGACAGGCCGTAACCATAGTAAATATTATCCCCGAGGATCAGGCAGACAGGATCATTCCCTATAAAGGATTCTCCGATTAAAAATGCCTGGGCAAGCCCCTCTGGTTCGGGTTGCACTGCATAGGACAATTTAAGCCCAAGCTGCTGTCCGTCACCAAGGAGTTCTTCAAAGTTGGGAAGGTCATCAGGAGTGGAAATTATCAGGATTTCCCTGATCCCTGCCATCATCAGAACAGACAGGGGATAATAGATCATTGGTTTGTCATAAATGGGCAGTATCTGTTTGGATACCGACTTGGTCAAGGGAAAAAGCCTTGTGCCGGAACCTCCTGCCAGGATTATTCCTTTCATTTTTTCAACTTTTTTTGCCAGTTCCAGGAATCCCGGAGCGCCTCAGCCAAGTCATATTCTGCCTGCCAGTTCAGCAATTTTCGGGATTTTGTAACATCTGCATAGGTTTTTATCACATCACCGGGGCGGCGCGGACCGATTTCATAAGACAGGTTCAGATCGTTAACTTTTTCGAACGTATCGATTACTTCCTGCACAGAATTTCCATTGCCCGTTCCTACATTGATGGTTTCGTAAAAATTTGTCTCCCCGACCCCGTTAAGGAAATTGATTGCAGCCACGTGTGCCCGCGCCAGATCAACCACATGTATATAGTCTCTAATGCAGGTGCCGTCCGGGGTATCGTAGTCATTTCCAAAAACAGTCAGTTTATCACGAAGTCCTGCTGCAGTTTGGGTAATGTATGGAACCAGGTTATTCGGGATACCCCGGGGGAGCTCACCAATCAGGCCTGACTGATGTGCGCCGATCGGATTAAAATACCGAAGGGCAGCGGCCTTAATTTCCGCACCGGATTTGATGAAGTCGTGAATGATATCTTCGCACATCTGTTTGGTGCGTCCGTAGGGGGATTCCGCAGGCTTCTGTGGTGTTTCCTCGGTAACCGGCAGGATATCCGGCTGACCATAAACCGTGCATGAAGAGGAAAATACCATGTTTGACACCTTATTTTCCGCCAGGGCCTCCAGCAATTCAATAGTGGAGAGGAGATTATTGCGATAATATTTAAGCGGTAGTTGTGATGATTCTCCCACTGCTTTAAAAGCAGCAAAATGGATCACACCTTTAATCTGATCAGAGGAGCCCAGCACTTCCCTGAGTAATGCCGGATCGGCACAGTCGCCTTCATACAAGCTGATCTTCTGTCCGGCCAGTTCTTCAATGCGGCTGACAATATAAGGTTCAGAGTTGGAGAAGTTGTCAATAATAACAGGGTCATATCCTGCCTTGACAAGCTCTACACAGGTGTGTGAGCCTATATACCCGGCACCGCCGGTAACGATGATTTTTTCTGCCATTTCGGGAAATTTTATAATCGCCGGGTCACCTTATCTTTATCAAAGAATGCTTTGATATCGTAGATCACCGTCTTCTCATTTGTAAGTTTATCAAGGTCAAGTTCTTTGAACGCCGCATGTCCCACTGCCAGTAAAATACCGTTGTATTCCTGCTCAGGAACTTCGGTATGCAGGTCAATCCCGTATTCATGCCTGACTTCTTCCTTGTCTGCCATCGGATCACAGACATCCAGCCTGGCCCCAAATCCTTCCAGCTCACGTATTACATCAATCACTTTGCTGTTCCGGATATCCGGACAATTCTCCTTAAAGGTGATACCGAGCACTAATATACGGCTGTTCTTAATCGGGTTGTCGTTATTGGCCATCAATTTGATCACTTCGTTGGCCACATGTACACCCATGTAATCATTTATCCTTCGCCCGGCCAGGATCACTTCGGGGTGATGCCCGATACTCTCGGCTTTGTAAGTGAGGTAGTATGGATCCACACCAATACAGTGTCCGCCAACAAGACCAGGCTTGAAATTAAGGAAGTTCCATTTGGTCCCTGCTGCTTCCAGCACTTCCAGGGTATCAATCTGCATTTTTCCAAAAATCACAGCCAGTTCATTCACGAACGCGATATTCAGATCACGCTGAGAATTCTCAATCACTTTAGCAGCCTCCGCTACCTTGATACTGCTTGCCAGGTGGGTTCCGGCAGTCACGACGGACTTATACAGTTCATCCACCTTCCGGGCCACTTCCGGTGTACTTCCGCTGGTCACCTTCATGATCGTTTCCAGTCGGTGCACTTTATCACCCGGGTTGATACGTTCCGGAGAATACCCACAGAAGAAATCCTCATTGAAAGTCAGTCCGCTTTCCTTTTCAAGAACGGGGACACAAATTTCTTCGGTACATCCCGGGAAAACAGTGGATTCATAAATGACGATATCACCCTTTTTAAGCACTTTACCCAATGTGGTGCTTGCAGATATCAGCGGAGTCAGGTCAGGTTTTTTATAGTTATCGATCGGGGTGGGCACGGTCACAATGTAAATTGATACGTCCTCCAGGTCTCCGATGTCATTGGTAAATTCCAGCTTATCTGCAGCTACCAGGTCTTCCTTCTCCACTTCCAGGGTATGGTCAATTCCGGCACGCAGCTCCTTAATCCTTTTTTCATTGATATCGAAACCGACCACCTCCCTGAGCTTCCCGAAAGCCACAGCCAGCGGAAGTCCGACATATCCCAGTCCGATAATTCCGACTTTTTCCTTCATCATTAAATGTTATAATAGTTTCTGTACCAGTCAATAAAATTGGCCACGCCTTCCCTGATCGGTGTGGCGGGTTTAAAATCCACCGTTTTCATCAGGTCTTCCACATCTGCATAAGTTGCCGGTACATCACCAGGCTGAAGGGGCATCAGGTTTTTTTCCGCTTTTTTCCCCAGTGCTTCCTCAATGGCTTCAATAAAGTCCATCAGTCTGACCGGATTGTTGTTCCCGATATTAAAAATTTTATAAGGTGCGAAACTGGTTCCCGGGTCGGGCTTTTCACCGGACCAGTCCGGATTACCTGCCGGAACAGAAGGGATCAGCCGTTCAATGCCGGTTACAATATCATCGATATAGGTAAAATCACGCTTCATGTTGCCGTGGTTATATACATCAATCGGCCGGTTTTCCAGGATGGCTTTTGTAAAAATGAACAAGGCCATGTCCGGGCGCCCAAAGGGACCATAGACAGTAAAGAACCGTAATCCCGTAGTAGGAAGGCCATACAGATTACTGTACGTATGGGCCATCAGTTCATTTGATTTCTTGCTTGCGGCATACAGGGACAACGGGTGGTCGACATTGTCATGTACGGAGAATGGCATGGCTGTATTCGCCCCGTAAACGCTGCTCGAGCTGGCATAAACAAGATGTTTTACCTTGTGATGCCGGCAGGCCTCCAGAATATTTACGAAGCCCACAATATTGCTGTCGATATAGGCATACGGATTGGTGAGGGAATAGCGTACACCCGCCTGGGCCGCCAGGTTAACTACATAGTCGAATTTTTCAGAAGCGAATAATTCATCGATCCCCTCCTTATCTTCCAGTGCGAGTTTCTTAAATGAAAAGGTGCTTATTTCCCTGAGAATCGACAGCCGATCCTCTTTTAGCCTGACATCGTAGTAGTCGTTAATATTATCTATTCCTGTAACCGTGTATCCCGCAGCACTAAGTCTCTTTGTGAGATGAAATCCTATGAATCCCGCCGCTCCGGTTACAAGCGCCTTTTTTTCAGCCATGTACCAGTCGTTTGTTTTCGAACGGGACAAAGGTAATAATATATCCAAAGGAACATAAATCCTTAATTATAATTAATATTGCAGTCCATGGCAGGTACATTTACAAAGCACGTACTCACCATTATCCGAAAGGAAATGATGGTTGAATGGAGAAACCGATCTGCTATTAACGGACTCCTGCTTTATCTGGTCAGCACCATCTTTATCAGTTACCTGAGTTTCAATGTCCGGGTGAATCAACTGAATCCGCTTACCTGGAATGCGCTTTACTGGATCATTCTTCTCTTTGCCGCGACCAATGCGGTGGCTAAAAGCTTCATCCAGGAAAGGGAAGGGAGAATGCTTTATTACTATTCGCTGTTCAGTCCGCAGGAACTGATCATCGCGCGAATGATCTACAATGCGCTGCTGCTGATTGTGCTGGCTGTCACCGGCCTCTTGCTGTACATGCTGGTGTTGGGAAATCCGGTAGAGGATGTCCCGATGTTCCTGTTAACGGTATTGCTGGCCAGCATCGGGTTTTCCGCCACACTGACGATGATTTCCGCGATTGTTAGCAGGGCAGGTAATAATCAGACGCTGATGGCCGTATTGGGATTTCCCGTAATACTACCGGTTTTACTCATGGTGATTAAAGTTGCCAGGAATGCCCTGGACGGTCTGGCGCCTGATGCCAGTTTTGAAGAATTGGCTACCCTTGGTGCCATTAATGTACTGATCGGGGCGGTTTCTTATGTGTTATTCCCGTATCTTTGGCGCGCATAAAGAACGGGAGCATCTATGAAAAAAACCTGGTGGAAAATTCTCACCATTTTGCTGTTGATCTATGTGGTTCTGGCCGGCCTCCTAATGGATGCGCCACGCCTGAATATACTGAATGAGACGATCAGGGTATTGCATTTTCATGTCCCTATGTGGTTTGGCATGATCATTCTTTTCACAGTTTCGGTAGGTTATTCTATTAAATACCTGGGCAGCGGAAAGGAAAAAGATGACGACACGGCGGTAGAATTTGCCAATGTAGGAATTGTTCTGGGCCTGCTCGGGCTTGCTTCGGGGATGGTCTGGGCACAGTTTACCTGGGGAGAATGGTGGAGCGGTGACCCCAAGCAAAATGCATCGGCCATCGCGCTTATGATCTACCTTGCCTATTTTGTTTTACGTGGTTCGTTTGAGAATCCTGAACAACGGGGCAGGATCAGTGCCGTATACAACATATTTGCATTTGCAGCTCTCATACCACTGCTCTTTATTCTTCCCCGGCTTACCGATTCACTTCATCCCGGGAACGGAGGAAATCCGGGTTTTAATGCATATGACCTTGATAATCGCCTCAGGCTGGTTTTCTATCCGGCCGTATTAGGCTGGTCTATGCTGGGAATTTGGGTTGCTACGCTACGCGTTCGCCTTCGCCGAATATCAAATAAGTTACTGTCAAAATGAAACGATTCTTTCTACTACTTAGCCTGTTAATGACCTTAGGGTTTTCAGCATTCTCCCAGGAGAAACAGGAAATTAATACGGCCGATTATTCCAATTCGTCGGTGGAGATGGCAGACGCATTCCGTGAAGACGGTAAGATCTACGTGGTGGTTGCCGTGATACTGGTTTTGCTGATCGGATTATTCGTTTACCTGGTTATCCTTGACCGGAAAATAGGACGTCTGGAAAAACAGTACGGTAATTCTGGGGATTGAGAACCAATTTGCACGTAAATTTGTACATAGATTAGTCAGATCAAGCACAGCATATAAGATCATGAAGAAGTCACACATTATCGCGATTGTAGTTATTGCAGCAGCTGTTGCTATTATTATTTCCGCTACAGGTGATGCCAGTACCTACCTCTCGTTTAATGAAGCAAAGGAAATGTCTGTCAATGGCAAATCCGATGAGGTGCATGTGGTGGGGCAGTTGAAGAAGGATCAGGAAGGTCATATTGTTGGTGTGGCGCCATCCGCAGATAAACTCTCGTTCACTTTTCTGATGGTGGATGAAAAGGGGACCGAACAAACGGTTTACTATAATGAGCCGATGCCTGCTGATTTCATGCGATCTGAACAGGTGGTGGTAATCGGGAAGTATGCCGATCAACAGCTGTTTGTCGCCGATAAGATCCTTATGAAATGTCCTTCCAAGTATCAGGAAGAAACCATTGAAGCAACCCTGTAAGGGATAGATGGAGGAAGGTATGATCAATACAACGGTTGGGAGTGTCGGACATTTGTTCGTCATAGTATCATTTGTTGCAGCCATCATGGCTGCATTCTCATTTTATAAGGCGGCAGTTCATTCCGGCCTTGAAGGTAAGCGGGCCTGGCTGCAGAACGGGCGTACGGCTTTTGTTATTCATGCGGTGGCCGTTTTTGGCATCGTTTCCACGCTTTTTTACATTATTTATAACCACCTTTTTGAGTATCATTACGCCTGGAGTCATTCCTCTACGCGTCTTCCTGTTCACTATATGGTTTCCTCGTTCTGGGAAGGTCAGGAAGGGAGTTTTCTGCTCTGGATGTTCTGGCATGCGATCCTGGGCCTGGTGATCATGGTAACGAATAAATACTGGGAGGCTTCGGTCATGGCTGTATTCTCCTCGGTACAGGTATTCCTCACCTCAATGATTCTCGGTGTGGTTTTTTGGGGGTCTTTCAAGTTAGGTAGTTCACCCTTCATACTTTTGCGTGATGCCATTGAGGCACCTATCTTTCTGCAGAATCCTGATTTTATTCCGGAAGACGGAACCGGGCTCAATCCGCTTCTGCAGAATTACTGGATGGTGATCCATCCGCCTACACTGTTCCTCGGTTTTGCACTAACAGTTGTACCTTTCGCCTATGCCATTGCCGGTTTATGGCAACGAAGGTATCGGGAGTGGGTACGTCCTGCACTTCCATGGGCGTTGTTCGGAGCGGCTGTTCTCGGACTTGGGATACTTATGGGAGGATACTGGGCCTATGAGACGCTGAACTTCGGGGGTTACTGGAACTGGGATCCGGTAGAGAATGCCGTATATGTCCCCTGGTTGTTCCTGATTGCCGCAATTCATACCATGATCTCCTTTAAGAAAAGCAATACGGCGCTTAAGGCCTCCGTCATCCTGGTTGTGCTGATGTTTATCCTTATCCTTTATTCAACGTTCCTTACGAGAAGCGGGATCCTGGGAGAAGCATCGGTCCACTCGTTTACTGACCTGGGTCTTTCAGGCCAGTTGCTGGCGTATTTGCTGTTTTTCACCATCATGTCAGTGGCATTAATGGTCTACAGGTGGAAGGAACTGCCCACTTCCAGTAAAGAGGCTTCCACTTATTCGAGGGAATTCTGGTTATTTATCGGGGCGCTCCTGCTTTGCCTGATGGGCTTCCAGGTGATCTTTTCCACATCGTTTCCGGTAATCAACAAGATTGTTGAGCTGTTCGGGGGTGTATCCAACCTGGCCCCGCTGGATGCAGCGGAATATTCCAGCGCCCAATTGTGGTTTGCCGCCGGAGTGGCTATTCTTTCAGGTATCGGTCAGTTCTTCTGGTGGAAAAAAATGAAGAAGGGGGAATTATGGAAAGAACTGATAACCCCACTTGTGATAACCCTGCTGGTTACCACGCTCATCATTGTGACCGGTGACATTGACAAGTTATCCTACATTGTGCTGCTTCTCGCGGCAATTTTCACCATCGTGGCAAACGGAAAAATTCTCTGGAATATCTGGAGAGCGAATCCAAAGCTCTCCGGTGGAGCTATTACCCATATCGGGGTTGGACTGGTGCTGATCGGTATCCTGTTCTCCTCCGGGTATTCACGAGTGGTTTCCCTGAATAATTCGGGGCTCCTGATCTCGCGGGAAATGAGCGATGAATTTAACCGGGAAAACCTCCTGTTGTTCCTGAATGAGACCAGGACCATGAACAATTACGAGATTGAATATAAAGGGGAGCGTCTGGAACCGGAAGAAGGCAGCGGATATATTCCCATGAGCAAAATTGATCGCATTGACCCGTTCCGTGTCGTAGCGACGGAAGATATTTATTATAACGACGAATTGCTATACGAGACAGGCGAAGAGATTCGGGTGCATCCGGAGAATGTATTTTACGAGGTCGAACTGCGGGATGCCGGAGGAAAGGTGTATAAATTGTATCCGCGGATTCAGGACAACCCGCAAATGGGACTGGCGCCTTCCCCGTCCATTAAGCGGGATATCACCAAGGACCTTTACGCCCATGTGGTATTGCGAATGGACAAGGATGAGGTGGAGTGGAGCGAGCCAGAAGAATTCCGTGTGAGCCAGAATGAAATATTTTATGTCAATGACTATGTTAGCCGGATAACGGAAATCCACCAGGTCAAGAAAGCGAAGGGAATTAAAATCGGGGATAATGAAATTGCGGTAAAAGCCCGTATTGAAGTTCAGGGTGAAAAGGACACCTACGTTGCCGAACCGGTATTTGTGGTTAACCTTGAACAGCGGCGTGTCAATGATATCGCAGGGCTGATCTATGATGAAATCCCCGGTCTCGGGCTTCGTTTTGCCTTTCAAAACATCCACCCCGAGTCGGATGAATTTTCCATCGTGGCTTATACGCGTCAGAAAGACTGGATCATTCTCAAAGCCATGGAGAAACCAATGATTAACATCCTCTGGCTGGGTACGCTGGTGCTGATGGCTGGATTTACCCTGGCAACAGTCAGACGCTATGATGAATTCCGGAAGATGCGTAAGAAAGGCCAGGAGTAAGGCTTGAAGCGAAAGAAAAAAGGTCGTAGTTTCAGGACATGGAAGTCTCTCTGCCCGTAACCATTGTGGGCGCAGGCAATGTTGCCTGGCACCTGGCTCCAGCACTGGAGAATGTTGGTTACCCTGTAAAAGAGGTATATGCGAGAAAAACAACGGCTGCATCCCGGCTGGTGAAGCGGCTTTACGCGGCAGATATTGCGGAGGACCTTGATTTTTCACAAAGTCCATCCAGGGTTTTTATTCTGGCTGTTTCCGACAGCGCAATTGAATCAATTGCCCAGGAAATTGTTCTGCCTGATGAAGCGATCCTTGCACATACCTCAGGCTCCATACCCATGGAGATTCTTTCGTTTGCCGCTACCGAAAATTACGGAGTATTTTATCCTCTTCAGACATTTACCAGCCGCCGGCGGATTGAAATTGAGAGTGTTCCGTTTTGCATTGAAGCAAGCAACGAGGGTACAAGGGAAGCACTGCTCGCATTAGCCGGCAGCGTCTCCGGGAAGGTGGTTGAAATGAACAGTGAGAACCGAAAGGTACTTCACCTTGCTGCCGTTTTTGCCAATAATTTCACCAATCACATGATGAAAATTTCTTCTGATATTATGGAAGCGCATGGATTTGCACCTGACCTTCTTTACCCGCTTTTGTCCGAAACAATTAACAAGCTGATGTCCATCGGCCCGGAAGAAGCGCAAACCGGTCCGGCCCGCCGAAGGGATTACCGTACACTTGACAAGCATGTGGAATTATTGCGGGAGAATGAGGATCTGCTCAGGATTTATCGTACCATTTCACAGCATATCGCTGACACCTACCTGGACGAGTAATGTCTTCCCATCATGTAATTCGTGAAGGACAGGAGCCGCCTGTATTAATAATGGATGCAGTGGCAGCTGAAAATCCCCTGCTTCCGGACCTGCTGGAATGGTCCCCGGTCATTATTGCCTTACCCGATGCGGTGCCGGCTATCCTTTTGCAGCAGATTAAGATTGATATTCTTCTCTGTTCTCCTGATGATTTATCACGCTGGAAGCAGGTTTTCCGGGAGCGATATCCGGTAACACTTATAGGGATGTCTGCCGGGGATCAGCTTCCGGGTGTGTTAATGGGTATACTTGAGAAGTATAATTCAGGGATAATTTATGCCTTTACGGATTCACAGGAGAATACAGCCTTACTGAGCAAACTTGAAAAGGTTGTTTGCTTCATCAGAGATCAGCGTTGGTCCTGGTTCAGACAAGGGAATTTCAGGAAATGGATGCGGAAAGGTGATGAACTGGAGATTGTTGGTGAGTATGGTGATTTCGAAGGAGGAGAATTAATTGGCTCTAATCGTATCAGGCAAACTGAAGACGGAATTATTTTCATTAAGCAGTTAAAGAATGCCTGGATATTGGAAGGATTTACCTGATGCCACGTGCCAGTCTGGGTTTGCCATGCAGGTCATTAAATATTTCCACATCCCTGAAACCTGCGTTGAGCAGGATCTTTTGTACATTCTCCCCCTGTTCTTCATGAATTTCAAAATAAATACGACCCGTTGAACGTAGTGCAGGAATGGCTTTTTCGGCAATGATAGAGTAAAAGAGAGTAGGATCATCATCCGGTACGAAGAGAGCTTTTGAAGGCTCATATGTAAGCACATTTTCAGACATAAAATTCTTTTCGTTTTCCGGAATATAGGGTGGATTGCTTACCACGACGTCAAGCTGATCTACAGGAATGGGCTCTTTGAGAATGTCCATCAGGACGAACTCCACATTTACCCCGTGACGTTCTGCGTTCTGCCTGGCTACCTTAATTGTCCTGGGGTCGATATCCATGGCGAAGCATTTTGCCTCTTTACGCTCTTTGGCAATAGTAACAGGGATACAACCACTTCCCGTACCTATGTCAAAAAGGCGGAAGCGTTTGCCCTTGAAATCATCAAGGATCAATTCAACCAATTCTTCTGTTTCCCCCCTTGGGATAAGTACGTTCTGATTGACGATAAATTTTCTGCCGTAAAAATCAGCTTCGCCCAGGATATACTGAATTGGCTCATGCACATTTATGCGCTCGAGATAAGACAGAATTTTTTTGCGTGATTCGGAATTCATCTTTAGAGATCGATCCATAATGACATCTGTCTGATCGATCTGAAAGAGGTGGTGGATGATCATATAGGCAATGGATTCCACTTCTTTCGGGTTGGAAATAACGTTAATGTGGTCACGAATGTAGTGAAGCAATTTTTTGGACGATTCCGGAATGTCGCTCATAATGCCTTTTTAATCACTGCCTGTTTATCTATCATTGTGTTGAACAGATAAATGTAATGAATAAAGACGAACTGTATATGCGACGTGCGCTTGATCTTGCACTGAACGGATCAGGTTCAGTCAGTCCTAATCCGCTGGTGGGTGCAGTTATCGTTCATAATGATCGCGTGATTGGAGAAGGGTGGCATGAAAAATTTGGCGGGCCACATGCGGAGGTAAATGCAGTATCTTCTGTTAAAAACCCTGAGTTACTCCGCGAATCTACTATTTATGTAACGCTGGAGCCATGTTCGCATCATGGTAAAACACCTCCCTGTGCGGATATGCTGGTCGAAAAGGAATTCCGGAAAGTGGTGGTAGGCATTACCGATCCGAATCCGGAAGTTGCAGGCCGCGGTCTCCGCAAATTGAGGGAAGCGGGGATTGAAGTGGTTGAGGACGTGCTTAAAGAAGAGTGCCGTGAAATGAATTGCCGGTTTTTGACCGCGATGACTTTGAGAAGGCCTTATATGATACTCAAATGGGCACAAACGGCAGATGGTTTCATAGCCCGGACAGATTTTTCTTCCAAATGGATAAGCGGAGAGGCCAGTCGCAGTCTGGTTCATAAGTGGAGGTCGGAAGAAGACGCAATTCTGGCGGGCCCGAATACAATCATTCATGATGATCCTTCTCTCAATGTAAGGGACTGGAACGGTAAAAATCCGGTGCGGGTAGTGCTGGACAGGACCGGGCGAATTCCTGCAGACCGCAGGGTATTTACCGATGGGGGCCAAACCTTATATTATTCGACACAGCCGGATCAGGGAAACCGTCAATGCACACATATTCAGACAGAAAGTGATAATTTTGTCAGGTTGGTTTTGGAGGATCTGCGAAAACGGGGGGTCATGTCTGTTTTCGCAGAAGGTGGGGCTGGCATTCACCGCCTTTTACTGGAACAAGGACTCTGGGATGAAGTGCGGGTATTTAAGAGTGAAGTGGTTTTCGGAAATGGAATTCCGGCGCCGGCAATACCCGCCGGCAGCGAGGCGGCGTGCATGATCGATAAGGATAAATTACTAATAATAAAAAAGACAGGAACATGGCAGAAGAACTCGTAGTTACAAAAACAGCAGGCAAGAATCAGAAATATGAGGAATTACTTCCGCAGATAAAGGGGTTGATTCAGGATGAGCCGGATATGATTGCAAACCTGGCGAATGTGGCGGCTGCACTGCACCAGTCATTCGGGTTTTTCTGGGTTGGCTTTTATATTGTCAGAGAGGAACAACTTGTTCTGGGTCCCTTCCAGGGGCCGATTGCCTGTACCAGGATAAATTATGGGAAAGGTGTTTGCGGCACATCCTGGAAAGAAGATAAGACGATTATTGTTGAGGATGTAGAAAAATTTCCGGGCCATATTGCATGCAGCTCGGATTCACGCTCGGAAATCGTAATTCCGCTTCATAAAGAAGGAAAGGTGTGCATGGTTCTTGATATTGACAGTGATAAAGTCAATGATTTCGATGCAACCGATCAGAAGCATCTGGAGACGATCATGAAGATGCTTGAAAATACGTTCTAGGAGAGTTCCGCCAGGATTGTTTGTCCTCCTTTGGTTTTCTGTCCGACACTTACTTTGACCTCAGCTTCGAGAGGCAGGAATACATCGACACGGGAACCGAATTTGATAAAACCGAATTCTTCCCCCTGATCAAGTTTTGAACCTTCCGTGACGTACCACTTAATCCTGCGGGCCACCGCACCGGCAATCTGGCGGACAAGCACCTGTATTCCACTTTCTGTTTTAATGACCATTGTGGTGCGTTCATTCTCAGTACTTGATTTGGGATGCCATGCGACAAGGTATTTCCCGGCATGATATTTAAAGAATTCCACCACTCCCTTCACCGGCATCCGGTTTACATGGACGTTGACGGGGGACATGAATATAGAGATCTGGATGCGCTCCTCGTGAAAGAACTCGTCTTCCTGAGTTTTTTCAATAACCACCACTTTCCCGTCGGCCGGAGCTATGACATGTTTTTCATTGGCACTCGTTTTCCTTGACGGGTGACGAAAGAATTGAAGTACCATCAGAAAGAGGATAATACTTATTATGACGGAAACCTTGAAACCCAGCACATTTCCTCCGAGCCCGTAATAGATTCCGGCATTGATGATGCTGAATAAGACCAGCAGAATAAATAGTATGGTTCTCCCTTCTTTGTGTATTGTCAAAATGTCTCCTTTCCGTTTTAGAATCCGCCGCGGTATTTGTATGTTCTGGCCACTTTGTCGATGGCAACAATGTAGGCTGCTATCCGCATGGATACATTATATTCCTGGGAAGTTTTGTATACATTATCAAAGGCATCTTTCATTATCCGGTCAGATCGCCTGTTGACCCGTTCACCGGTCCATTTGTATCCCAGTCGGTTTTGCACCCATTCGAAGTAAGACACGGTTACCCCGCCGGCATTGGCCAGGATATCAGGTGCAACCATTATGCCTTTTTCCGCGATAACGGCATCTGCCTTGGCAGAAGTAGGTCCATTCGCTCCTTCGACGATAAGACGCGCTTTAATCTTATCCACATTATGTGATGTGATCACATCTTCTGTTGCGGCAGGTACAAGGACATCCACATCAAGGGTAAGAATTTCATCACCACCCATGTTTTCAGCATTCTCGTAACCTTCCAGAGAACCATTATTGTCGTTTCTGAAATCAATGGCTTCCTGAATATCAATCCCGTTTTCATTGTAGTAGGTTCCGGACAGATCGCTTACCGCCACGACCTTCACTCCTCTTTCTTCGAGGAGAAGGGCCGCGTAGCTTCCGACATTACCAAAACCCTGAACGGCGCAGGTAGCTTTGTACGGATTGATTTTAAGTTTTTCCATGGCGGCCAGGGTACTCACCATTACACCACGCCCGGTGGCTTCTGTCCGGCCCAGTGACCCGCCCAATACAAGCGGTTTACCCGTAACCACCGAGTTGATGGTCATTCCCTGTGTTCGCGAGTATTCGTCCATCAGCCATGCCATTTCCCTGGGACCGGTTCCCATATCCGGAGCAGGAATATCCCTGTCAGGACCAAAAATTTCAATCATGGCAAGTGTATAGGCCCGCATGAGACGTTCGATTTCGCCGGAGGACATTTCTCTTGGGTTACATTTAATACCCCCTTTGGCACCACCGTATGGAATATCCACAACGGCGCATTTCCAGGTCATCCAGGCGGCGAGCGCTTTCACCTCGTCCAGGTTAACACCCTGATCAAACCGGATCCCGCCTTTGGAAGGCCCGAGAATGTTAGAGTGAATAACACGAAAACCTTCAAAGACTTTAATGGACCCGTCATCCATGGTGACCGGAAGTGATACGATCACCTGTTTGACCGGGGTTTTTAAAACATTGTATACCTCATCATCAATTCCGAGAATCTGGGAAGCGATGTGAAACCGGGACATCATGGCCTCGAAGGGGTTCTGTTCGTCTTTAATCGGGGCCGGTTCGATATAAGCCATACGCGCTATTTTAGGGATTTAAATCGTTTGCAAATTTATAGAATAGTATACATATATACTTTGTCACAACTTAAAAGATTTTAAGGAATGCGACTATAAACGGTGCCGATAAAAGCAGTCCGTCAAACCTGTCAAGAAACCCTCCATGCCCGGGAATGAGCCTGCCGGAATCTTTGATCTCTATACTTCGTTTAAACAGTGATTCGACCAGGTCACCATACGTACCACCAATGGAGATAATGACGGCCATCATGAACCATTCCTGCAGACTGAATACACCTTCCGTCAGGGCGTGCAGGGTATAGGCCATCAGCATGGACAAGGCAAACCCGCCCAGACTGCCTTCCCAGGATTTTTTCGGGGAAACCCGTTCGAATAATTTTCTTTTCCCGTAGCGGACACCGGCAAAATAGGCTCCTGTATCATTTGACCAGAGTAACAGCAGGGCCCCCAACAGAATTTCAAAGGTATATTCTCCAGAATGATATACGATTATATTCAACAAAGAGAAAGGTACAGCAACATATATTATTCCCAGGAAGGTAAATGCAATTCCGCGGAATGGTTTGGTGACACGTTTCCGGTAAAGATAAATCAGGTAGACCCCGGCGAGAATCGGGAACATCAGGTAGTAGAATTTTGGATCCAGCACACCTGATTCGACCAGAAATGTAAGGGTAAACAATACCATACCGCTGAACGTCCCGAATGTTTTAAGGGGAATCATTCCGTCGAGGCCCACCAGCTTGTAAAATTCCAGCTGCGTGATCAGGCAGATCAGCAGGAAGATGACAAAATAGTACCACGGACCAAGCAGGAGACCGGTCACAATTAATATCGCACCAATGAACGCTGCAATGATGCGTTGAGTAAGATTACTGTATTTACTGAAAAGTGATGTCATTCTCTATGATTTGCAGTGCCCTCATGGCATCATCCTTCCGTACATGGATCTCATAATATCCAAGTTTGTAAGATGAGTCTTTTTTATTAAGGATAACTGCGTTCATTGACTCGGAAAGGACGGATTTGACTATTTCCGCCTGATACTCCTGCTCTGTAGTGTAAACTTTCTGCCAGCCGTTTTGTTCTTTTTTGTTTCTCTTCCAGTAATTATATAGGAAGAATAATAGAGCTGCGGTAATAATACTCATTATTATGACAGTTGCCAAAGGCATAGTATCAGTCTCCTCCATTCCGGTTGGTGTGATGGACTCATCAAACTGGGTGACCATGATCAGTGTGAAGGCATTATTTGCAAAATGGGCCAGCATCGGTACTTTCAGATCGCCCGACCACCAATAGAGATATCCGAACAAGGCCCCGAGGAACATTCTCGGGAAGAACCCGAAAAATTGAAGATGTATGGCAGAAAAAATAATAGCTCCAATCCAGATGGCCAGGTGCGGACTAAGGCCCGAATCCATTATTTTTTTCTGCAGGATGCCCCGGAAGACAAATTCTTCACCAATTCCGGGAATAACTGCAATGACAATAAATGCAAGGATAAACATTCCGGTGGAATCGATATCCGTCAGATAATTGGTAAGCTCGGCACCTTTATCTTCCATTTCCCGGGCCCATTCTTCCAGACTGCTTAGTGATTCAGGCAAATGCATATTTGCATTCCAGTCTATAATCAGGGAATTGAATCCCATGAACGAAATTACCACAACAATGGTTAACAGATAGCTCAGCAAACTCTTGTGGTCTGAAAAGAATTGCCTGACCGGCTGTTCTTTCCGGATCTTCAGGAAGAGCCAGGGGGTGAAAATCAGGCCAAATGCAGCCGCCACACCCTGCATTATATACATTGGGACCCTGAATTCGGGGTGGCCGACAGGGTTCTCGAGCATTCCGATCAGGTTGGTCAGGTCTCCTGTCATGAATGGTATAGCCGCAAGTAAACCGAGGAAAGGCCCAATGACCAGGAATGAGATAAGACTGATGATCAGTCCGATGAGTGCGGTCACCATGGCTTCCTGACCTGTTGATCCTGTTGGTTGATTTTCTGCTATATCCATAATTTTGCCGTAAATTTACGGTTTCTTTCGTAATTCGGATCAGACAGATATGAGAATAGCGAATATTGAATTAAATGATTTCCCTTTATTACTGGCTCCCATGGAGGACGTCAGTGATCCGCCGTTCCGTGCTCTTTGTAAAAAACACGGGGCAGACCTGATGTACACAGAGTTCATTTCTTCCGAGGGATTGATTCGTAGCGCAGATAAAAGTGTGGAAAAACTTGATATCTATGACTATGAACGACCGATAGGGATTCAGATATTCGGGGATAAGATCCAGAGTATGCGTGAGGCGGCCGCCATTGCCGAGGAAGCAGGGCCCGAGCTGATCGACATCAATTATGGCTGTCCGGTGAAGAAGGTAGCCTGTAAAGGTGCCGGGGCAGGTATTCTCCAGGATCTGCCAAAAATGCAGAAAATGACGGCGGAGATAGTGAAACAGGTCAATTTACCTGTTACTGTCAAAACAAGGCTTGGATGGGATGAAAAAACCATCCGCATTGTGGAAGTAGCCAGGCGGCTGCAGGATGTGGGTATTCAGGCACTCACAATTCATGGCCGTACGCGAAAACAAATGTATAAGGGAGTGGCCGACTGGACAAAAATTGCAGAGGTCAGGAACCATCCGGATATCCATATTCCGATCTTTGGCAACGGTGATATTGATTCTCCCCAAAAAGCACTTGAATACCGTAACAAGTATGGAGTTGACGGAATTATGATCGGACGTGCCGCGATCGGGTACCCCTGGATTTTCAATGAGATCAAGCATTTCTTTCGGACAGGAGAAACACTTCCTCCCCCTAGCCTCAGGGAGCGGGTGGAAGCTGCCCGGGAGCACCTGGAATTTTCCGTGGAATGGAAAGGTGAGCGAAAAGGCATTTACGAAATGAGGCGGCACTATACCAATTATTTCCGCGGAATACCGCATTTTAAGCCATTCCGGATACGGTTGGTCACTTCCGAAACCCGGGGGGAAATAATGGAGATCCTGGCGGAAGTGGAAAATTCATTTATCGGGGAGATGAGTGTCTGATTTTTTTCATGAGTGAGACGCCAAAACCGATTGCCTGGCTACTGCTGCTTATTCTGTCACTGATATGGGGCAGTTCGTTTATCCTGATTAAATACGGCCTTGTCGCGTTCAGCGCTGGAGAGGTGGGTGCGCTGAGGATTGCATTCGCTTCGTTGTTCCTGCTGCCGGTCAGTTTGCCCAAATTGTCCAAAATCAAAAGGCGGCACTGGTTGCTGCTCGGTGTGGTCGGGCTATCCGGCAGTCTTATTCCGGCATTTTTGTTTGCGGCAGCGCAGACACGTATACCCAGCTCGTTGGCGGGGATCCTGAATGCGCTCACCCCTTTGTTTACCATGCTTATCGGACTCTCCTTTTTTCAGCAACGAACGACGCGTCGTATCTGGACAGGAATTTTTATCGGTTTGTTGGGGAGTGTTGTACTGCTTCTTGCCGGCAGCAGCGACGGATACCTGGGAGTTAACTGGTACGCGTTACTGGTGGTTGCTGCCACGATATTCTACGGGGCCAACCTGAATATCATTAAATTCATGATTCCTGATCTTACAAGCCGGACGATAACCAGCATTTCGCTGTTAATCGTTGGGCCGGCGGCCATTGTGTACTTGCTGTTTTTCACAAAGTTTCTGGTTCATGTCGGGCAAGAGGAGGCATTAACTTCACTGATGGCCATCGGCGCCCTCGGTATACTTGGGACTGCGATTGCCCTGATCCTGTTCAATCAGCTGGTTAAAATCACCACCCCTGTTTTTACGAGTTCTGTTACATACATCATACCTGTAGTAGCGGTGTTTTGGGGCCTTATCGACGGTGAACAACTATTTCCCGGGCACTATGCCGGGCTGTTGCTGATTATTACAGGAATTTATCTTTCTTCTTCACGCCGGAGGCAGACAAAAAAAATAGCCGGTTCCTGACCGGCTATTCAAACTTATTTTTTTCGGGATCCGGCTGGTGCGGGATCATCCAGCTCCGGGATCAATTCTCTTGAAATAACCGTTCCGCCGATAATGGCTCCCTCCTCGTCTTTAACCGGTCCGAAAATGTAGCGGTAGACTTTCTTTTCACCACTGATCTTCATCTCCTCCCTGATTTCAAAGTGTTCTCCCTTCAGGGCTTTATCATAATATGCCTTCCACCCATTAACTGCAGGCAGCTTGCTTCCGGTGTCCGGCTTGATCCCAGCATTTACAAATTGTTTCCGGCTAAGTTCGTTCGCCACCACAATCCGGTAGTCCTGATCAAAAGTGAAGACGGCATCCGGGGTATTGTCAACCATTGACCGCAGAATATTGCTGTTATAAATGGCCTCCTGTTCCATTTGCTTGGAATGGGTAATATTCTTTGTCATTCCAAAGGTTCCTACAATTTCACCATTCTCATCATAGAGTGGCATTTTTGTAGTTTCAGCCCAGGTTATTGACCCGTCTTTATGGACTTCGCGCTCAATATTCCCAACCATCGCTTCTCCTGTATCCATTATTTGCTTCTCGTTATCATAAGCCAGCTGCGCGTGTTCCTTATCGAAGAAATCAAAGTCAGACTTGCCGATAATTTCGTTTTCGTCATCTACCTTAAATGACTTCAACATGGATTTAGAGATCTTGATAAACTTGCTCGACAGGTCTTTATAGTAAAGCTGATCCGGGATCATGTCCAACAGCGTTTTGAACAGGCTTCTTTCATGAGCAAGTTCCTGCTGTGCCTTCATTTTGTCTGTTATATCCCTGGAGAATACTGAGCATCCAATGATATGGCCGTTTTCCGCATAAATAGGGTTGAGGAAGTACTCACGCCACATTTGTTCGTTCTGAACCGAACTTTCCAGAACGAATGTGAGACGTTCTCCATTGTCCATGACCTGGTCGTAATACCCTTTCCATTCCTCTGAAACATCTCCCAGCATTTCCAGTGCATTGGAACCTTCTCCCATACCTTCGTACTGAGTGCCTTTGTAGCGTCTTTTAACTACGTCGTTCATGACGAGAATCCTGTAGTTTCTGTCAATGGTGATGATGCTGTCATCCGTGTTATTGATGAGCGCCTTCAGGTTTGCTTCCTTTTCAGCAAGTTCTTTCTGGGTGCGGGCCATTTCCTCCTGTGTAGCCTGCATTTCTTCCATATTCTGGCGCATTTCCTCTTCCTGCGCGTGCAGTTCCTCTGTCATCTGGCGGGATGACTCAAGGAGCTCCTTGGTTTTTTGATTGGTTTTTGCAGAAAGAATGGTAGATGCGATACTTTCCCCGACTTTTTCGAGGAATTCAATATCCGTATCATCAAACTCCTTGAAGGAAGCCATTTCGATAAGCCCGACCACTTCCTCGTTAGACTTAAGGGGAACGATCAGCAAGCTGGACGGACTGGATATACCAAGCCCCGAAGTAATATTGAGATATCCTTCGGGAATTTCTGTCATCACCAGTGTTTCTTTCTCCAGTGCTATCTGTCCGATCAATCCTTCTCCCAGTGCAATCGTTCTCTCCATGAATTTTTTCCGGTCATAGGCCCGGCAGGCTTTCAGGGTTATTACAGGATTATTATCGTGGTCCTCTTCCAGGATAAATAGTCCGCCCTGATTGGCTTTCATATAGCTGACCAGTTTCTCGATTACTTTATCACTGAGTTCATCCAGATCTTCCACATGATTCCTGAGGATTTCACTGATGGATGCGAGACCGACATTGACAAATTTCTCTTTCTTCTCCCGTTGCGAGGCATCCCGGAGGCTTGACTGCATTTCCATCAGGGAATTACCAAGTTTATCCGGAGCTTCATTGGGATAGTCGGCGGCAAGGTCTCCTTTGGAGATTGTATTGGCGAATTGTATGTTTACTTCCATCAGGGCCACCTGTTCATTCATTTGCAGGTAAGAAATGGCGGATTCCCTTGTTTGGTCTCTTTGTATATTAGCCCAAAGTATACATAACCCGGCATACAAGGCCATGATACCCAGGTGTAACCCGGATCCCAGGCCCAGGGATTCAATTTGTTCAAGGTTGATTCCCATGCTCATTACATCCTCTTTCAGGAAAAACAGAAAGATGAAGGAGAAAAATGCATAGGCAATGGTAGGGATCAATACCCAGCGGCTTTCGTAGAACAGTAAAACTGTCAGACTGACGAAATAGAAGAACATCATGATATAGCTCCCATGCATTTGCAGCAGGAACTGAAGAGGGAAATTCCAGAACAACAAGGATGTGACCATTCTGAAAAAGCTGGTACCGCCGGCATAGTACCTTGTGGCAAAATAGGTACCGATGGAAAACGTGCCCATGATTGCAGCCAGCCACCAGCTGTTATAAATCGGGGCAATCAGAAATCCAAATATGAAATATCCAAGAATGAAATAGGTGGCCAGTTTATCGGCCGATTCATATACCTTGTCATGAAAGGGCAGCAACTCCTCTTCCCGGATAGTATGGTTAACAGACATCAAAAAATGTATTTAGCGCGATGTAATTAAAAAATATGGATCACAATATAGCACGGGGTGCATTGGTTTACAACCGCGCTTTGTGTGATTTGCGCTAAAGTAATACGGATGTCATATTCTCCTGAAAATTTAACTTTTTCAGGCGTCCTCTGCTTCCACGGTATGGATTTCAGGAAGCATTCGTTTTAGCAGGTTTTCTATTCCTGCCTTCAGGGTGACGGTTGATGAAGGACACCCGGAGCAAGATCCCTGGAGAAGCACAGTCACTTTGCCTTCTTCGTATTTATGAAAAGCAATCGCTCCACCGTCCATTTCTACTGCCGGACGAATGTATTCATCCAGTATACCCTTTATCTTCTTAACAATTTCCGAATCGTTTTCATCATAGAGCTCCTGAACAGGTTCCTCATTCAGTAATGGCTGACCAGTTTCCAGGTATCCCCGGATCAATTCTTTGAGCGGATTTTGAATTTCTTCCCAAAGAATGTTTTCATCCTTGGTGATGGTTACAAAGTTGCTCATGAAAAATACCCGACGAACATAATCCAGCTTGAATAATTCCTTGGCCAGCGGAGAGATCTCTGCCGATTCCATATCAGGAAAGTCGTAGGAGACTCCGTCAGGAAGCAACATGAAATTCACAACAAATTTCATGGATTGTGGATTGGGGTTAGCCTCCATGTAGAGGTTAACTACGCGGTCATTGGTCATCTTCTTCGTTTCCATACGGCAAATTTACCAAAAGAAACAATGACCACCACATTTGGTTCCCCGTTTTCAGGATTTAAGCAGTTCGCCTTCCGATTTAGCGATCAGGGTTGAAACGGTGGCGTCCCCTGTAACGTTCACGACTGTTCTTAGCATGTCAAGGATTCGGTCCACGGGGAATATGATCGCAATCCAGGCAGGGTTCAAGCCGACTGACTGAAGTACAATTATCAGCATAACGAGTCCGGCACTTGGAACCGCCGCCGATCCGATAGATGCCAGGGTTGCGGTGAGGACGATTGTCAGTTGTTGTCCCAGCGTAAGATCAACCAGATGCAGCTGTGCCAGAAAAATGACAGCCACTGCCTGGTAGAGGCTTGTGCCGTCCATGTTCACCGTAGCACCTATTGGTAATACGAAACTCGTAACATTCTTGGAAACCCCGATATTCTCCTCGACACATTCCATGGTAACCGGCAGCGTAGCGGCGCTGGAGCTGGTAGAAAAGGCCAGGAACTGTGCGGGGCTCATACTTTTAAAGAATTTTTTATAGGACAGTTTTCTTACAAAGGCTGTAATAATGAGCGGGTAAAAAATGAAAATCATGAAAAGGAGTCCAACCGCCACGGTCACTGAATAGGATCCCAGGCTTTTGAAAATTTCAAATACTTCTGCCGGGGTGTTTGCCATTTTAGCGATTACCCCTGCCAGGAGCGCGAAGACAAAAAACGGAGCGGCTTTCATGACAAGGTCCACCATTTTAAGAAACACCTCATTGATCCCATTTACGAAGTCAATTACGGGCTGACTGTGTTTTTTCGGAACCATTATCAGCGTGATCCCAAAGAAAATGGCAAAGAATATGACCTGCAGCATCAAACCGTTATCCGAGATGGAAAGGATAATATTCTCCGGGACCATATCCACCAGAAACTGAAGCGGAGGGGTTTCTTTTGATTGTTCAGCCGTCTGCAGCTGAGATCCGATCATTTGTTCACGTTCCTGCTGCATCCTTTCGAGGGCTTCGGGACTCGTTACTTCTTCAACGACATCCCTGTAAGCAGGGTCGGTCAGATAACTGACTCCATCCTTAACTCCCACGCCTGTGGTTTGGGTCACCCATTGTTCGTATTCAATCCGGTTTTTTACCCGTTGCTGTTCATCAATAAAGGTTCCGGGTTTGAAAAAATTCACCAGAAGCAATCCGACAGTAACGGCCGTCACGGTGGTGACCAGGTAGACAAGGAGCGTTTTTAGTCCCATTCGCCCCAGCTTGCTGATATCGCTTAGTCCGGAAACACCGCTGATAATCGAGAAGAGGACCAGTGGGACCGCGATGAACTTCAGCAGTCGTATAAATATCTGTCCGAAAGGATCGATCCAGTTAATGGTAAAGGAGTTCCACCCAATATAGCTCGAAAGAAATGCCCAGGCGATACCCAGAATCAGTCCAATGATGATCTTAACATGCAATGGTAATTTTTTCTTCATACTAATCAATAGTTGGATCGATTCGACTGGTTTTACTTAACAGATAGAAATCAGCAATGACAAGTGCCGCCATGGCTTCCACTATCGGAACTGCGCGTGGTACCACGCACGGATCGTGTCTGCCCTTTCCGCTGACCACTACTTTTTCACCCTTTTCGTTAAGGGAATCCTGATCTTTCATGATCGTGGCCACAGGTTTGAAAGCTACATTAAAATAGATGTCTTCTCCGTTTGAAATACCTCCCTGCACCCCACCGGAATGATTCGTTTTTGTCCTGACTTTTCCTTCCTCCCGGATGAATTCGTCATTGTGTTCAGAGCCGCGCATACGCATCCCTTCAAATCCGCTCCCGTATTCGAAACCTTTCACCGCATTAATGCTCAGCATAGCCGCTCCCATGGTAGCATGCAACTTATTAAATACTGGTTCGCCCAGTCCTGCCGGAACGCCCCGGATCACCCCTGTAACTTGTCCGCCGATCGTATCCCTGTCTTTCCGTACGGAATCAATCAGGTCAATCATTTTTTCGGCAGTAGCCGGATCCGGACAGCGGACGATATTTTCTTCTGTTTTGCTCAGGTCCAGTTCATTGTAGGGTGGAGACGATATATCGCCCACCTGTGAAACGAAGGCTGACACGGATATTCCAAGCTTTCTGAGCATTGCTTTGGCGACAGCCCCGGCGGCTACCCTGGCAGCGGTCTCCCGAGCCGAACTGCGACCGCCGCCCCGGTAATCCCTGACGCCGTATTTTTCCTGGTAAGTAAAGTCAGCATGGGATGGGCGGTATTTATCTGCTATATGTGAATAATCCTTGCTTCGGGCATTTGTATTTCGGATGAACATCCCGATTGGCGTACCGGTTGTCTGCCCTTCAAATACTCCGCTGAGAATCTCAGCGGCATCATCTTCTTTCCGCTGTGTGGTAATTTTTGACTGGCCTGGTTTGCGTCGGGCCAGATCGGCGGCAATTTCTTCTTCACTTACCGGGATACCGGCCGGACAGCCGTCAATGATCACGCCAATACCCGCTCCGTGTGATTCGCCGAATGTGGTAATTCTGAATAGCCTGCCAAAGGAATTGCTCAATGTAGGTTAATTTTTGAATACAATATATGCTGAAGCCCCTAACATAACTAAAATAGACAGGTTGGCAAAGATCTTCATCCATTCTACTTCGGCAACGGATGTCAGCTTATTCTTTTCAAATTCAACCTGGTCGTAGAATGACCCCAGGTCGCTGGCGAGGATATTTTCATTTTTCCGGCTTTCTCCTTCAACCGTCACCCTGGCACGCGAACGAAGCGTGTCGTATTTTTCTTCCTCAGGATTAAAAAAGACCCATTGAAAATAGTCTCCCATCTCATATTCTCCCGGTTCATTGGGGATACCATAATATCTGAAAGACTTTGACCCGCTAACGCGGCTATTGCGGCGGTTTACATTTTGCTGAACATTCGGATCATAGAATTCAAAATCACCGGTAGAAGTTGCCTGTGGTGCGTTTATCGCTGAAATATTACCCTGGCCAAAAATATTGAACTCATAGGTAAAGCTTTGCCCTGTTTCCAGTGTATTACTGCTAATGCTTTCGTTTAACCGGTAATCGCCTACAGCGACCACGTCTTTTAACGGATGCTGGGGAAGCGGATTGACGCGAACAGTTTTTGGTTTGGTGTAAAAATTCTTGAAATCTTCCTGCCGGTTCTGCCCGAAGAAACTTGGGTTACGCGCCACTTTATATTTGATCATTTTGAGTGGTACGGATGGGAAAACCACATCCTCATCATTCAGAGGGAAAAACACACCCTGGTAGATCTTATATTGTGTGTAACCCTTTCCCTGGATAGTTACTCGTTCGCCGTAAATATTCTCAATATTAAAGTTCTCCTCCCAGCAATTCTCCGGCCTGAGTTTCTTCATGATCTCCCCGAGTTGTTTACCAAGGTCATAGAATTCGAGGGGCGCACGATTATTATCTGCCACATAAAAGGACAAGGTTGTGGTGAAACCTTCTCCGGCATAAACCTGGTCTTTATCCGTAGTCAGGGCCAGGAAAGCGTCTTCTTTGATGTCCACGAAATCCGCGGGCTCATCATCGCCGAAGAAGTCATCCACATCGTCACGGTCAAACAGATTTCTGAACGGGTCCCGTCTTTGCTGCTGAACGGCCGCACCCACCTTAACCGATATGCCAGGGGAAGAGATTTCCTTTCCGTTCACAGTCATGGTAAAAGGGGGCAGCGTAAAGGTTCCTTCGGATTGCGGACTGTACGACATGGTTATGCTCTGGGTAGAGGAAACCTGACCATTGATGATCTGGGTATTTGAAGCGGAGGATGTGCCCGCCTTGCGCATGCCCTCAACCTCCGGGAAATCACTGTAATCCTTCAGCTGGTCATTTTTAACAGATACTGTAATGGTCCAGATCTGATTAATACCGATCTCCTGGGGGCCCAGCTTTACAGAAACTTCCTGAGCACGGAGCTGCATTCCGGTGAGTCCGGTAAGAAGTAATAACAATATAAACAGTCTTCCCTTCATGTTGGTAGTATTTACAAACATAATGTATTCAGGTCATTTTACGTGCCTGAGTGGCTTAAATGGAGGAATAGTTATATGTCCGGTTCCCGGACTTCAGGATTCCAGGAAATCGCCTAAAATGGAACCCGCTTCTTTCCCGCGGTTTTTGCCGTAAGGAGCAAGTGCCTGCACAAGTTTGCGGATAGGCATTGACTGCAGCCATACCTTGCCAGTTCCTGTCATCGTGGCCAGGAAAATACCTTCTCCCCCGAATATCATTGAACGGAGGCCGCCGGCGCGGCTGACGTCAAAATCGAGTGAAGATTCAAAGGCAACCACACATCCGGTATCTATTCTGAGACTCTCGTTGTTAAGTGTTTTTTCTATTACTGTTCCGCCGGCATGTACGAATGCCCGTCCGTCACCCCTTAGCCGCTGGAGAATAAATCCCTCACCGCCAACGAGGCCGCTTCCGATACGCTTATTGAATGTAATACTCAGTTCGGTACCCAGTGCGGCACAAAGAAACCCATCCTTTTGTACGATGAGCTCATTATTTAATGAAGTTGCCAGATCAATCGGAATTATGGTACCCGGATAAGGAGCTGAAAAAGCCAGCCGGGCCTTACGGTGACCGTGGTTTGTAAAATGGGTCATGAACAGGGATTCTCCTGTCAAAACCCTGGTGCCGGCAGAGAGAATTTTGCCAAAGAGGCCTTTGTCCGGCTGGGAACCATCTCCCAGTTTTGTTTCAAACGTGATACCGTCTTCCATGTAAAGCATGGCACCGGCCTCTGCTATAACGGTCTCCCCCGGGTCGAGCTCCACTTCGACTATCTGAATATCATCACCGAGGATTTTATAATCTATTTCATGTGATCTCATTCTTCTTCGTCTTTAAATTTTCCCTTGGATGTAATATCGTCGTAGTCTTTTCGCTCGAGAAGTTTTTTGTCCTCGACATTTTTGTTCAGGAACTCGTTGATCTTATCGATGTTGAACGTTGACCTTATTTCTCCGAATGAATCGATACGAATATCGAATCCTTCCAGCTCTTTGTTCACCTTCGGGCTTTTCTCCTTCTTTTCTTTATCGTCTTTTTTCTTTTTGCGTGCCATTTGGTTATTGATTATCCCTGTGATGCGACCGGAAGCTTTTCAGAAGCTTTCCTGATCCGGTGTGCCACGCGGTCTTTTCCAAGGATTTCCAATATATCCATCAGGTCAGGACCTGCTCCGCTGCCGGTTACGGCCAAACGTAATGCGGGCATCACCTGTCCTAATTTAACGCCTTTTTGCTCAATAATGTTGTTTAAAATGGATTTTGCGGTTGCCGCGTCAAAGGTGGATGCTGCCTCGGCTTCGCTGGCAAATGCTTCAAGTACCTCCACCGCCTCCGGAGTCCATTTTTTCGAAGCCATTTTTTCGTCATACGTATCAGGCGCCTCAAAGAAGAACCTGGCCCCGTTGTAAATATCCTGGGGGAAGGTGATACGTTCCTTCATGGAACGGCAAACTTTAGTCAGGTTTATCCCGTTCGGATCGGTGCCGGCCTGCTTCAGGTCATTCTCCAGGTAATGTGACAAATCTTCGTCACTCTTTTCTTTCAGGTATTGCTGGTTATACCATTTAGCTTTTTCGATGTCGAATTTGGTGCCTGATTTTCCAATACGCTCCACCGTAAAGGCATCTGTGAGTTCCTCAACAGTAAACAACTCCTGGTCGGTGCCCGGGTTCCAGCCTAGGAAAGCAAGGAAATTCAAGGTTGCTTCCGGCAGGTAGCCGGCTTCCCTGAAGCCGTCAAACTGTTCGGGCATTCCCTTTTTACCCGGGAAATGACCTTCTATCGGGAATACGGGGAACCCATGTTTGTCTCCGTCCCGCTTACTGAGTTTCCCGTTTCCATCAGGTTTCAGCAGCAAGGGTAAATGTCCAAACTGCGGCATGCTGTCTTCCCAGCCCAGGAACTTGTATAGTAACACATGGAGCGGAGCACTTGGCAGCCATTCCTCCCCGCGGATCACATGGGTGATTTTCATCAGGTGGTCATCCACCACATTGGCCAGGTGGTAGGTGGGCAGGCCATCAGATTTCATCAGCACTTTGTCATCAATAGCCGAAGAATGGACCATAACCCAGCCCCGGACCATATCATTCAGACGGATGTCTTCTTTTCGGGGAACTTTAAGCCGAATCACATAAGGTTCACCAGCTTCAATGCGTTGGCGGACTTCTTCCTCGCTCATGGTCAGCGAATTTTTCATCTGCATCCGGGTGATCGTATTATACTGAGGAGTGTCAACCCGGTTTGCTTTGAGGCGTTCGCGCATTTCCTCCAGTTCCTCCGGGGTATCGAAAGCGTAGTATGCATTCCCTTCGCTGAGCAGTTTTTCTGCATATTCCTGATAAATGCTGGTTCGCTCAGACTGCCTGTACGGTCCGTACGGACCACCCTTACGCGGGCTTTCATCGGGAATGATCCCCAGCCAGTTGAGTGCCTCGCTGATGTATTCCTCGGCGCCGTCAATATACCTTGACTGATCTGTATCTTCTATTCTCAGGATGAATTTGCCCTGGTTCTTTCGTGCAAACAGGTAGTTATACAACGCGGTACGCACCCCTCCAATGTGAAGCGCTCCGGTAGGACTGGGTGCAAATCTGACTCGAACTTCTTTTTCCATTTCCTAATGCTTTATCCTGGTTTTTTCGGGTCGCAAAATTACTAAAAATAAGACGGATCATCGATATCCTCATCGTCTATGTTAAGGGTATTGAGGAGTGATTCATGGGTTATCCGCACCTGCCGGTTAAAGTTGAGCAGTGTCACCAGGTAATTGGCCAATCCGAAGGCAAAGGCGGTAATGCTGTACAGCCAGGGCAGTCCGGTGAAGATAAAGGCAATACCGATCAGCACAGCTATGATTATGGCAAATGACAGAAACAACAGTGAACTCCTGAACAATGTATATTTAATGAAAATGATCGACCCTTTTGAAGTGGATTCAACGGTTCCATTTACCAGGGGTATGAAATTATTGGGATGTGATATTTTCCGGGACACAACGAACGAATAGTTACCGACCTTGCCCTGGAAAAGCTTGTCCTTGTCAAACCGGTTGCTGCGTAGCGACGGGCTTGCGGTCAGGCTGTCCAGGCGCCTGCTGATCATGGCAGGAGTGAGCGGTGATATTACTGTTTCGGTCTGTCTTGGAATAAGGTTCATTACCGCACGGCAATGCAGGAGATTTCAACATTAACATCTTTAGGCAGGCGGCTTACTTCAACGGTTTCCCTGGCCGGTGCATCGCTCGGGAAAAAACTGCCATAGGCGTCGTTAATGGCGGCAAACTGGTTCATGTCCTTAACGAAGATCGTACATTTTACCACATTCCCGAGCGTAAAATCGGCTGATATAAGCACTTGTTCAAGGTTTTTCATCACCTGTTTCGTCTCTTCTTCAATACTTGCATTCACAAGGTTGCCTGTAACCGGGTCCAGGCAGATCTGTCCGGATGCGTATAGCGTATTATGCACCAGGATCGCCTGGTTATACGGGCCAATAGGTGCCGGGGCGTTATGGGTATTGATGATGGATTTCATTAAGCAGTGAAATTAATTTCTATTTTTGTCTTAAATCTACAATTATATGCGCTTATTAGTTTTCGGTACCGATGTAAATTTTCAGGAACTGACCAAAAAACTGGGGGAGAATGACGGGTTTACTTATGCACCGGATGTTCATTTTTATGATGGGGATCTTCAGGAATATGACCTGATCCTTGATTTTACATTTGATGAGCAGCCGGAGGTTATAGAGCTCTATAAAGATGTAAATGGGCCATTGATCCTGCTGAATAATGTAAAATCCACCCTGGCGGAATTATGGTTTGTATCCGGCGGATGGACCGCCCGAATCGGTGGTTTCAATGGATTGCCCGGATTTGTTGACCGCGCCTTATGGGAGGTAACATCGATGGAGGAGCATCCTGATTTTGGTGAACTTAATTCGCTCGGTATAGACTGGGAGCACGTGGAGGACCGGGTCGGGATGGTGGCTCCCCGGGTTATATGTATGATCATTAATGAAGCGTTTTTTACGGTTGAGGAGGGCACCTCTGACCGGGAGAGTATAGACCTTGCCATGAAATTGGGGACCGGATATCCGCAAGGTCCTTTTGAGTGGGCCGAAAAAATAGGGATCTCCCATGTGTATGAAACGCTCACCGCATTGTTTGAGGATACAGGGGACCAGCGTTACCGGGTCTGCCCTGAACTCAAGCGCTGCTATCTGAGCGCACAATAAAAAACCCCGGGGTATTACGGGGTCTCAACTTATTACTGATGTTCTCAGTTTATTCGACCGTTACAGATTTGGCAAGGTTCCTTGGCTGATCTACATTACAACCGCGCATTACTGCGATGTGATATGACAGCAACTGCAGCGGGATAACCGATACCAACGGCATCATGGCTTCATCCGTTCTGGGAACCTCAATGACAAATTCGGCCATTTCCGGGATTAAAGCGTCTCCTTCGGTCACGATAGCAATCACCTTTCCTTTCCGCGCTTTTACTTCCTGAATATTGGAAACCACCTTATCATACGAACTGTCCCGGGTGGCTATAAACACCACCGGCATTTCCTCATCGATCAATGCGATCGGGCCGTGCTTCATTTCTGCCGCCGGATATCCTTCCGCGTGTATGTAGGAGATCTCTTTTAATTTCAGGGCACCTTCCAGGGCTACGGGGAAGTTAAATCCTCTTCCGAGGTAGAGAAAATTTCTTGCATCTTTAAAAAGCGCAGATATTTCGCGGATCTTATCATCCAGCTCGAGCGCTTTTTCCACTTTTGAAGGTATATTCTCCAGCTCTACCAGTAACTCATGATACCTGCTTTCGGTAATGGTTCCCCGTGAATGGGCCACCTGCAGGGCGATCATATTCAATACCGTCAGCTGAGCGGTAAAGGCTTTTGTACTGGCCACCCCAATCTCAGGTCCGGCGTGTGTATAGGCACCTTCATGGGTAGCGCGTGCTATGCTGGAACCTACTACATTACAAACACCAAAGATAATGGCACCCTTCGACTTGGCTAATTCGATTGCAGCCAGAGTATCCGCAGTCTCTCCTGACTGGGAAATGCATATGACCACATCACCCTCGTTGATCACAGGATTTCTGTAACGGAATTCCGAGGCGTATTCCACTTCCACCGGTATCCTGCAAAACTCCTCGAAGAAATATTCCGCAACCAGACCGGCATGCCAGGACGTACCGCAGGCAACGATGATAATCCTGTCTGCATTGGTAAGTTTATTCGCATACTCCCGGATTCCTCCAAGAACGAGTCTTCCCTTATTGGCATCCAGACGACCGCGCATACAGTCACCGATAGAGCGGGGCTGTTCGAAAATTTCCTTGAGCATGAAATGTTCGTACCCACCCTTCTCAATTGCTTCCAGTTCCATATCCAGCGTATGGATATAAGGGGTGGTAGGGATATCCTGGGTATTCTTGATTTTCAGCTCATTATTTTCAATAATGGCTATTTCCAGGTCGTTCAGGTAGACTACTTCGTTGGTATATTCAACAATAGGCGTGGCATCTGAAGCCAGGAAAAATTCATCTTTGCCAACACCGATCACAAGCGGACTTCCTTTGCGGGCGGCGATGATCTGGTTGTCGTTGCTTCCATCCATGATGACGATGGCATAAGCGCCCACAACTTTTGTCAGGGCAAGGCGTACAGCCTCTTCCAGGGAGCAGTCATTATTATCACGGATATCCTCAATAAAATGGATCAGGACTTCAGAATCCGTTTCACTTAGAAATGAATGACCCTTATTAAGGAGTTCCTGCTTCAGAGAAGAATAGTTTTCTATAATTCCATTGTGGATGATCGCAAGATTCCGGGATTGCGAATAATGCGGGTGTGCATTTTCATCATTAGGTTCTCCGTGAGTTGCCCAACGGGTATGGCCAATGCCAATCCGGCTGTCAAGCTCACGCCCGTTCAGATGTTCCTTCAGGTCCGAAACCTTTCCTTTTTTCTTATATACGTTGAGGCCATTATTGATCAGTGCAATGCCGGCACTGTCATAACCCCGGTATTCCAATCTTTCGAGGCCTTTAATAACCACCTCGTGGGCCTGCCTGGGCCCGATATATCCGACGATTCCACACATAGTTTCTGGTTAATTGGAGTTGGGAATTGTATAATACAACCGGATCTTAATATTCGACTTCTCAACCACCAACCTGTCAAACGCAGTATTATCCTGTTTGAGAGAACCGGTAAACGAACTCGTCGTAATGGGCGAAAAGATGATCTGGTCATACACGTTATTGTTGTTAACGAGGGTTTGAAGATACACAGGGAATTCGACTTTGTAAAGTCCCTGATCCTCATCGTATTCCATATTGGAGGGAAGGTCGGAAGCAACTTCCTGGTTGGACTGGAAATAACCACTTTCCAGGGAATCCAGTGATGTAACTGTCACACTTAAGAGCTCCGGTAAGGGGAGGTTTGAATCCTCAGCAGATTCCATAAAGGGAGACTCGAGCACCAGTTCCGCATTCTGAATAATCGGGTTTTGCAGCGTATCCGCAAAATTGTTAAAAATTGACATATCCAGTTTCATGAACAGGTTGGTGCCTGCCTGCACGTAGGCCCTGGAATTTGAAGATTCGAATGGAGTATAAAAGCTGTCTAAACCATCTAATGCGCCACCCATCCAGTCAATTTCAGCATTCGGGGTGACATTATTATAATAGATGGCAGGATTATAGGTAAACCGAATGGAACTGTGTACTGTTTCCCCATCTACAGTCTGGGTATAATACAATACCAGGGCCGAATACGTACTGTTCGGGTTATAGCTTATAACTGCAGAATTACCAGGGACGCCACTCAGACGAAATCCTTTTAAATAGTCAGAGAAGTTAATGCTTGAACTGAATATTGAATTTTCCGTGGTGTCCTTCATGTCCGTAAAGAACTGGTTGGCGAATGCATCATCCAGCCGGATATTGGTCTTATAAATGTACCTGCCCTGAGCATCATATAAAGCACGCTGGGCAGAAGAATCAGGTAAATCCGTATCAGTGAATTGCAGATTGAGGGAATCCTTAAATAACATGAAGGATTCCTCCCCCAGTTTCATTCCCACATCCTGTTTTGAATCATTATAATAGGACATCTCAAACGTTCTGATTGTATCCGTCATCTGGTACAATTCGATCGTCTGCATAGTTGTGGAAAAGTCAACCCCGTACGCATTACTAATACGCATTTCAAGGACGAGTGAATCAATCACCGCATCCTCTTCCAGGACTTTGCCCGGATTTTCAGAAGGAAGCTGCAGTTCAGCAAAGTTCTGCGCAGTGATCAGTCCAAGGTCCGGATCAGTATACTGCCCGGCAAAAACCGTACTGCTGTTCATGCTGCTGATATCATTCACCCATACCTGGCTGACAACATCCTCTACCGGAATTTCCACAAAAAAAATCCCCAGGTTATTTTCAGGGGGGAGTCCAATTGTTGTAAGATCATCGTTTCCGCACGAAAAAAATAACAGGGCTGATACAAGTACCAGCCCTAGTTTCCTAGCCCACAAGTTCATTATATAAGTTGAAGTATGAATCTGTAAAATTATCGTCTTTCTCAATTACCTCGAATTTCTTCTCCTCAGTCATTTCCTCAAACATACCGTTAAGTGTGCTGTTTTCCTCAGCTTTTATGACCGCATCGGAGAATTCCATGCCCAGCTTAATGAAGCCTTTATAGTCAGCCGTTTTCAGGTTGGCCAGCATACTGTCTTCGATATCCATCATTTTTACCTTTTCAAGCAGGTCCTCATTGAACTTATGCTTGAAGGCATTATCGTATACGGTAAAAACAGACTTAGTGTTTTTGAAAAGCGGATCATTCTTATAGGTGGACTTCAAATACAACGGAATCAAACTGGTCATCCAGTCATTACAGTGTACCACATCCGGCGCCCAGCCCAGCTTCTTAACGGTCTCTATCACTCCTTTACAGAAGAAAATAGCCCGCTCATCATTATCTTCATAGAAATTATTCTCCTTATCATGGAAAACAGATTTTCTGTGAAAATAATCTTCGTTATCGATGAAATATACCTGCAACTTAGCATTTGGAATGGAAGCCACCTTTATGATAAGGGGCTTTTCTTCTTCGCCTACAGGAATATTGATACCCGACAGTCTTACTACTTCATGTAATCTGTTCTTGCGCTCGTTGATCAGACCGAACCTCGGTACGAGGATCCTGATCTCCATACCTCTTTCCTGCATAGCCTGTGGAAGCTTTCTTACAAATTCTGCAACTTCAGAAGTTTTAAGAAATGGATTGATCTCACTGGCTACATAAAGAATACGAAGTTTTGACATATATTAAGGGATTTGATTTGCTAAAACAAGACACAAAAATACAAATTTTTTAGCTTTTATCCACGGTTTGTATTTGGAAAAAGCTAAGTTTGCGTCCATTTTATCACCAACCAAGTCTGTATAGATGGAGGTTTTCAGAGATATTGATTCTTTGGGAAATTACCTTTCTGCACATAGATGTCAGGGCCGTTCGACAGGCCTTGTGCCAACTATGGGAGCCCTCCATCAGGGACATTTATCCTTACTTTCGAACGCCCTTGAGGAGAATGATATTGTTATTTGTTCGGTTTATGTTAATCCGACCCAGTTTAACAATGCAGAAGACCTGGAGAATTATCCGAGGCAGGAGGCAGAAGATCTCAGGATACTGGAACAGAATGGCTGTCATGCTGTTTTTGTCCCGGATGATGAAATTATGTATGTTGAAGATCCGGTAATTCGCATCGGGTTCGGTGACATGGAAGGGATAATGGAAGGTGAATTCAGGCCGGGGCATTTTAACGGCGTAGCGATGGTTGTTGCCAAGCTGTTGAATGCGGTTAATCCTGACCGGGCTTACTTCGGACAGAAAGACCTTCAGCAGTTCCTTTTGATTGAGCGAATGGTGAAAGATCTGGGATTCCGGACTAAATTGCGCTGCATTCCGATTTATCGGGAAGAAACCGGCCTGGCCATGTCTTCCAGGAATTTGCGGCTAAGCCAGGAGGAAAAAAACCGGGCGGTAAACATATATAAGATGCTCAGCAGATCAGCGAAAATGCTTGAATCGGGAGAGCGCTGGGAAGAGGTGCACAAGGAAGGAATTAATTTTCTCCGGGAGAATGGACTTGAGCCGGAGTATTTTGAAGCGGTCAGTGCGCAAACTTTGGCAAGGCAGACGAACGTTTTTGACAAGAACAGGGTTGCGCTATGTGTAGCCGCATATGTAGGTAAGATTAGATTAATAGATAACCTGATCCTTGGAGGATCATTGTAAGAATTATGTTCATAGAAGTATTAAAGTCGAAAATTCATCGTGTGAAGGTCACTCAGGCTGAACTGCACTATGTAGGCAGTATCACGATAGATGAGGCGTTGATGGAAGCTTCAAACATTATTGAGGGGGAAAAGGTACAGATTGTCAATGTAAATAACGGAGAGCGCATTGAAACCTATGTAATTAAGGGAGAAAGGGATTCCGGGCAGGTTTGCCTGAACGGTCCTGCCGCCCGACGGGTGCAGGTCGGTGATATAATTATCATCATCTCGTATGCGTCAATGGATTTCGAAGAGGCCAAATCGTTTAAACCGACCGTTATATTTCCTGATAATAATAACCGATTGTCCAACTGATTATCTATGCGCAAGAAAAGCCGGCAGGTTTTAAAGTATCTACTCATGATTGCAGTTACGGCTTTTCTGCTGTGGCTGTCTTTTATCAATATAGAAGTACAGGAGGGCCAGTCCAAATGGGGTTTTCTGGCAGGCGTCTGGAAAACGGCAGACAAACCCTATCTTTTTGCATCAGGAGTGGCAGCGATACTATCTCACCTGGTACGCGCAGAGCGCTGGAAATTGTTGCTGCATCCGGTCGGACAGAAAGCTAATACGTTTCACGGCTTTCTTTCGGTGATGGTAGGGTACTTTATCAACCTGGTTATTCCCAGGGGCGGAGAGGTCTCGCGCTGTTATAATCTCTATCGGCTTAACAATACACCGGTCGAAATTTCCCTGGGAACAGTGGTGGCTGAGCGGGTTATAGATCTTTTCTTCCTGCTGACCCTGATTGCCGCTTCTTTCCTGATAGAACTGGATAATCTCCTTTATTTTTTCCAGTCAGACCAGATCCGTGACCTCACCGGGGGCGGGAATGGCGGCAATTCCAGTTTCTACTGGATGCTTGGCGTGGGTGCGCTCGTGTTTGTAGCGGGGCTGTATTTCCTGTTGCGCTACTTTCTAAAATCCCGCAGAATGTTAACCCTTCGCCTGATGAGTAAAACCCGCAAGGCCTTACGCGGACTTAAAAGTGGCTTACTAAGTGTATTTCGGCTGGAGAAGCGCGGGCTTTTCATTTTTTACAGTGTACTGATCTGGATACTCTATTACATGATGATGTACCTGGTTATGCTGGCGTTTCCTGAAACTTCGGTGCTGGGGATTTTTGCTGCATTGACCATATTTGTCATCGGTGGTATTGCCATGGCCCTGCCACTTCCGGGAGGGGCCGGGAGTTTCCATATCCTTGTACCGCTCGGATTGGTTATGCTTTATGGCCTGCCGCAGGACAAGGCAGTGGCTTTCACGTTTATTTTTCACGGATGGCAGACACTGGTTATTATTATTGTTGGTGCGATATCCTTAATTTTAAGTCAGGCAATTAAAGATAAGGAGCACATTGAAGTCGACAAGGAAAAAAATCATGGCCCCGGACAAACTGGGGAGAAAAGTATCGCAATGGAAAACTAATGGCCGAAAGGTAGTTTTCACCAACGGATGTTTTGATATTCTCCACGTAGGCCATCTGGATTACCTGGAACAGGCAGCCACGCTGGGCGACCGTCTGGTTATCGGCCTGAACAGTGATGATTCGGTTAGACGGCTGAAGGGGCCTGACCGGCCTGTTAACGACAATTACTCCCGGAGTCGTGCCCTGGCAGCCCTCGGATTTGTGGATGCAGTTGCGTTTTTTAGTGATGATACCCCCTTTAACCTTATTGATCTGGTAAAACCTGACATTTTAGTAAAGGGGGGTGACTATTTGGCAGATAATATTGTTGGTGCAGATATTGTTAAGGAAAATGGAGGGGAAGTGGTAACAATTCCTTTTACGGAGGGTTTTTCAACTACCTCCTTTATAGATCGTATAAAATCAACATAGAAAATAATAAAGATGGGAATCTGGATAATCATTATTGTCTTCGGGATCATCAGCTTCGCTGTCAGCTCCAGGCTGAAAAGCAAATTCCGGAAATACTCGAAAATACCGCTCCAAAAGAATCTTTCAGGGGCCGAAATTGCCAAACTGATGCTGGCAGATAACAATATTCACGATGTCGAGGTGATATCTGTACAGGGTCAGCTTACAGATCATTATAATCCAATGAACAAAACCGTGAACCTGAGCGAAGCGGTATACCATGGACGAAATGCAGCCGCGGCAGCAGTGGCGTCCCATGAGTGCGGTCATGCGGTACAGCATGCCACCGCCTATAGCATGCTGAAATTCAGGTCGGCCATGGTGCCGATCCAGAATGCCAGTGCCAAGGTGATCAACATGATTTTTATGGTGATGCTGTTTGGAGGTCTTTTACTCCCTCAGCTTATTCCATGGAATATGGCCATACTCGTAATAATTGCCTGTTATGCTATTTTTACTTTATTTGCCTTTGTCACCCTTCCTGTCGAATTTGACGCCAGCAAACGGGCACTCGCCTGGGTGGAAGAAAGGGGAATAGTAACACAGGATGAACACGGAATGGCAAAAGATGCCCTGAAATGGGCAGCTATGACCTATGTCGTTGCAGCGGTTGGTTCATTAGTTACCCTGTTGTATTATGTCAGCCTGTTTCTGGGCAGCAGGGATTAAGCAGCTTTGGTAAATAAATTGTATTTTTGGAGGACTCCGGAAAGCCGGAGTCCTTTTGTTTAAAGATCACTTAAATAGAGAAAGAGTCGTTATGGATTTTGAGTTGTCAGAAGAACAACTGGCCGTCAGAGATGCGGCACGGGATTTTGCCCGGACAGAGTTACTTCCGGGAGTTATTGAAAGGGATGAGAAACAACAGTTTCCTGCGGAACAGATCCGAAAAATGGGTGAGCTGGGCTTTATGGGAATGATGGTCGATCCGAAGTATAACGGGGGAGGAATGGATTCAATCTCGTATGTGCTGGCCATGGAGGAAATCTCCAAAATTGATTCGAGTTGTTCTGTTTCCATGTCGGTCAATAATTCACTTGTTTGCTGGGGACTCGAAAAGTATGGTACAGAGGAACAAAAGGAAAAATATCTTAAACGCCTTGCGACCGGTGAGATTATCGGGGCATTTTGCCTGTCAGAACCTGAAGCAGGATCTGATGCGACAAGTCAGCGAACTACCGCGGAAGATAAAGGAGACTATTATTTGCTGAATGGCACAAAGAACTGGATCACCAATGGCAATAGTGCATCGGTTTATATCGTTATGGCACAAACACATCCGGAAGAAGGCCATAAAGGTATCAATGCGCTTATTGTTGAGAAGGACATGGAAGGCTTCGTTGTGGGTAAAAAGGAGGACAAGCTTGGAATTCGCGGATCGGATACTCATTCCCTGATGTTCCAGGATGTTAAAGTCCCTAAGGAAAACCGGATTGGCGAAGATGGGTTTGGGTTCAGTTTTGCGATGTCTACCCTTAATGGGGGACGTATTGGCATTGCCGCCCAGGCCCTTGGAATTGCTTCAGGTGCCTATGAACTGGCCCTGCAATATTCAAAGGAACGAAAAGCATTCGGGAAGGAAATATCCCGGCATCAGGCAATACAATTCAAGCTGGCCGATATGGCAACGAACATTGAGGCAGCGCGAATGCTTATATATAAGGCAGCTTTTTTAAAGGATGCCAAAAAAGACTTCGCGGAAGCAAGTGCCATGGCTAAATTATTTGCTTCACAAGTGGCGATGGACACAACAATCGAGGCAGTACAGATTCATGGAGGGTATGGATATGTGAAAGAGTATCATGTGGAACGGCTTATGAGGGATGCTAAAATCACTCAGATCTATGAGGGAACTTCGGAAATCCAAAAGATCGTTATAAGCAGGCACCAATTGACTAAATAGCACCTAATGTTAACTTGTCTTTAAATATTGCAACTATTCTTGAAATAGTGCATAGAATTTTTTTGGTTTCTCTATTTTTGTTCAAATAGTAAAGTTATATGGAAGACTACAACAAAATCATTGAATCACTGGGCATTAGGTATATAAAGTCTAATAATATATTTGTAACACGCCCTTTCGTGATTCCTGATTTTAAGGAAACAGACAGTGCGCTGATCATCCTGAAAAGGGGAGTGATGTCGTTTGGTGATGAAAACGAAATTTTGCAGGAAGGTCACGCGGTCTTTCTTCCTGCTGGCAAAGACGTTCAGATTGGTTTCGGCCGAAAGGAGGAGGCCAGAACTGAACTCAGCCTGGAGGAGTTCAGCTTCCGGCAGGCAGAATTTTTCAGGTCAACCCCGGACAGTGATGTATCTCCGATTGCCGAATTTGCCATTGTCGTGTTTGAGACCAAGGTATTCGATACCATCAATTTCTTTACAACCCTGGATATTCCACCGTTTGAAATAGAGAACAGTAAGGTAAATCAATTGCTTTATGAGATCATGCGGGAGCAGCAAAGTGATGTACCCGGAAACCAGCGGGTGATAAAACTCCGAACCGAACTGCTGTGTATTGAAATTGTAAGGCATATTCTGGATAACCAGTTATTTGTCGAACAAATGGCGACAAATTCAACCTACTTTAAAGATCCGCGTCTGATATCACTTTTAAAGTATATAAAGGAGAATCTTGGAGGCGAGCTGACCAACAAAAAATTATCAGAAGTGGCCGACGTTTCAGAGGATTATGTGGGTCAGTACTTTAAGACACTTACAGGGATCAATCCGCAGGATTATATAGAATACCAGCGGATGGAATACGCGGTAGAGCTCCTAAGAACAACGAAAATGAGTATCCGTGATATAGGAAAGGCCTGTGGATATAAGGACACGGCCTATTTCTGTCGCCGATTCAAAATGATGTACGGAATTCCTGCAGGAAAAATGAGGAAGCGGGAGACACTTATGAACGTTTAGCAGACAGGTTGTTTGCCTGATTGACTTCATAAACTGCTTCGGCGATGGGGATCAGAACATGAGGATCTGTTTCAAGTGCATTCCCTATAACAATAACATCTGCACCAGCCCTGAGGACACTCCGGGCTTTTTCTTTACTGTTAATACCACCTCCGATAATCAGCGGGCAGTTTGTGTTTTTCTTGACGCTAGCGATCATGCGTGGCTGAATGCATTCATTTACCCCGCTCCCACCATCAAGGTAAATCAGTTGAAGGCCGAGCATTTCACCTGCCATAGCCGTGGAAGCGGCCACGGAATATTTATCTGCCGGGATCGGATTGGTATTGCTCATGTAGGCCACTGATGAATTCCGCTCATTTCCAACCAGGAGGTATCCCGTAGGAAGAATTTCCATGTTACTCCCCTTAAGAATAGGTGCTGCCACGACATGCTGTCCGATCAGCAGCTCAGGATTTCTCCCGGAAATCAGGCTCAGAAACAGGATTCCGTCTGCGGAAAGATCAATTTGCATGTTATTTCCCGGAAACAGAATGACCGGAATATCAGTAACGTTCCGAATTTGCTGAATGATGGAAGAGAGACTGTTATGTGTAAGGAGGCTGCCACCAACAAAAAAGTAATCCACACAGCATTCCTGGCACAAATCCAGAAGATTTCTGAGCGAACCGGCTTCCTGAATCGTGTCTGGATCAATCAGCACTGCCAGTGACTTTCGATTACCGGCAGTTCGTTCTTTCAGCGTTTCAAGTATACTCCTAGTCATCCGAAGCAGGTAAATTGGAAAGGTAATTAACCACCTGTTTTTTGGCCAGGCCAATGAGTAAAACTGCGAGTTCTGTTATGAGGATCCCGCTTACCTTGTTGACTAATCCGCCGGTCTTTTTCTTAACCGCCTGCGGGGCGCTGGCTACCGCTTGATAAGTTTCAGTATCGTTTATACTTTTTGACCGGCGTCCGGCGGATATTCCCCGGGCAATACTGTAACTCAGGAAGAAGGCTCCACCGACCACTACCGCAGAAAGGGCAATCCGCTTTCCCTTAGTCCGTATATACTGCAGATCATCATTGATCGCAGCCTTGTGCTCTTCAAATTCTTTTTTAAGTTCCTCTCGCTTATTCATCGGTTCGCTTCTCTTTATCAAACATCTCATCCATCATCCGGTGTATATAATTATCCAGCCCTAATTTATGCCTGAAAATAAACAGGAGAATGAAAATCAACAGGTGGATTCCGCCAATAATTACAATACCCCAGAATTTACTTTCCAGCAGCCAATTGAGCAGTAAGCCAAAACCCATAGCCAGAAATAACCAGCTGAAGAAAAGAAAAAGACCCATTATCAGGCCCAGCACGAGCCGGGACAGGACAAAAGACGATTCTTCTTTAACCTCGAGCTTGATCAGCTCAACGCGGGTTTCTATAAGTCCAATAATATGATCGATGATGGACATTGATTTTCAGGCCTTTAATTGATCCGATTAATGATACGGATTATAATAATTGTAAACAAGAGTTACTCAGTGATCGAGATCAAGGTTTCGCTCCGCACCACCCTGTCATTTTTATCCAGCTTTTCCTTACGCAACAATAGTTTTGAAGGTACACTGATATAATATTGAAAATAGGAAGAATCCATGACCGAAGGGTTATAAAAATTCTTCCGGTACAAATAAACGGAATCGAATGATAATCCACTGCCTGTTTGATAGGAAGGAAGGATTTCTTCCACACAAATCCTTGATTTTTCCATGCCTGAGTCATCATCCCAGCAACTTTCCGGTGAGTTTATAATAAAGAAAGAATTGTCGATGAACAGTATATTCTTGTTGCGGTAGATGGTCTGAATATTTGGATTAATGCCTGACTGGTCATTTGATACCATCCAGCCGGGCAAATTAAGGTTCTTGTCTATCTTGGCAATAATCAGCGAGGTGGTTTTTCCCTGTTCTGTTTCAATTTCATAGGTCAGTTCTTTTATTTCTGCCATATCCCTGTTGGAATAAATCAGCGTGAATGGCAACAGGAAGAACATGATAATAATATAGAGGAAGCCCAGTAAACGACTCTTCAGCGTGAGATCCCCGAATTTTCCTGCCAGGTAAATGAGTAACCTGGACATAAAGGGGATCGGAAGAAAAATAAGTACTCCGATCACATTAATAATGAGGTGGGTGAGGGCGATACTTACGACGAATTGCGATTTAAAAAGTACTGCAATGATGGCGGTTATTGTAGTACCGATATTTGCACCCAGAATAAACGGCATTACACGGTCGAGACGGATTTTTCCGGTAGCCGCGAAAGGGACAATGAGCGAGGTGGTGACGGAACTGGACTGCACGGCCGCAGTCAGGAGAATCCCCCAGCCAAAAGAGGTATACCTCTTTTCAAATATAAAAACGTTCAGCTTATCCTGGTCCTCGCCCACTAGAATCCGGGAAATATAACTGGCAATAATCTTAATTGATCCAAACAGCAAAATAAAGCTGAGTGCTATACTAATAAATGGATTGTCAATGAAATGAATTACGTAATCTGTACCGGGCAGGAGATCAAACAACTTGAATTCAGCAACCTTTTCACCATCTCCCGAGGCGATCCAGCCTGAAATTTCCTGCGCCATCCATGAGATAATGCGGTAATGATATTCAAGAGGGAAAAGGATGGCGACGGTAAGAATATTAAAAATGTCATGAACCGTACCCGCAGATATAGCGCGTTGAAACTCCTCCCGTTTATTAATGTAGCCCAAAGATACGATCGTGCTTGTTAATGTGGTGCCGATATTGGCGCCCATGATTATAGGTACAGCTTCAGGCAGAGAAAGTGCCCCGGATGCTACCATGGCTACGGTCATGGTAGTAATTGTTGAGCTGCTTTGTATCAGTGCAGTAACAAGTAGTCCAATGAATAACCCAATAAATGGATTGGATGTGGCGAGCAGAATAGACTCGGCAACCTCCTTGCCCAGGCTTCCGAATGATTTGCCCATCAACTCAATTGAAAAAAGAAAAACAAATATCAGAAGCACGATAAATGCGATACGCTTTGCTAACGGATATTTTTCTTCAGTTTGATTCAAGGAGAATGATTAGGATTTTAATGTGCGAAGTTAGATTTTTTACCTTGATTTGAATTTTGGTTAACGTAAAGCAATTGTTAAATTTAACAAGGCCGTTTAGCGCGTAACATCCTGAAATTCAGATCGCGTTTTATTTGCTCGTGTAGGCAATCCACCTGAGTTAACAAATATTTAACATTAACAAGTAAAAAACAATTATTAAGTTTGGGCCATCCAAATAAGTCGTTAGAACTACATGGCTAAATCAGACAGTCAAACCTCGGCACTGGCCAGAACCATTTATCAGCTATTTGATCTTGCTAAAGAGGAGAGAAATTTCCTAATCATAATTGGCCTGATGATTATTGTGGTTGGTGCAGTATATCCTTATCCCAACATTGCCATGTGGGTGGGTTTTGGACTGGCGGGCTACTCTGCTATTGCCAATGACAGTATTCAAACCATCGGCACCTTTATTGCTTCCAATAAACAGCGTAAATGGTACTGGCTGTGGCTTTTCATGGGAACCATCTTTCTGGTCACTGTTACCTACAGCTGGTTTACTTTTGACGGAGACGTTAGCTACCAGCGACTGGCATCAAAGGGATTTGCAGAAGCACCAACAGAATTTAATTTCCTTCAGCTCGCAGCCCCGATCGTACTTCTGGTTTTAACTCGTGCCAGGATGCCTGTCTCCACAACTTTTCTTCTTTTAAGTTCCTTTTCAACGTCAGGAAGTGCCATCGGAAGCGTGATGTCCAAAAGTTTTCTGGGCTATATTCTCGCATTCATTGCGGCAATAATAGTTTGGTATGTGGTAAGAAAGCTTGTGAAGGACTACTTAAAAGGAAAACCCAGTGATTTGTGGGTTCCTATCCAATGGATTACCAGTGGTATGCTTTGGTCATTCTGGATAATGCAGGATGCGGCCAACATTGCAATTTATTTACCCAGGAGTCTGAACTCAACACAATTTGTGGTATTTGCAACATCAATTTTCCTGGGGATGGGTCTGTTGTTCTATCTCAAAGGTGATAAGATACAAAGTATTGTAGATGAAAAATCGGGTGTATCGGATATCAGGGCTGCAACCCTCGTAGACTTTGTCTATGCCCTGCTTATTTATTATCTGAAAGTTGTATCCACGATTCCAATCAGTACGACCTGGGTATTCATTGGTTTGCTGGGTGGACGGGAACTTGCCATTGCGCTTAGTAAAAGTCGGGCGAAGAACCGGAAAAAGCACGGCAAGCGGGCTGGAAAAATGATTGTAAAGGATGCCTCCAAGGCGATCATTGGGCTGGTGGTTTCCCTGGTCCTTGCTGTGCTGGCAAATGATCAGCTCCGGGAGGAGATACTTTCATATTTTGGAGGATAATTCCGAAACCGCCAGCCAGGCCATTAATCCGGGGCCAAGCTTCAAGGCAGATTCATCAATATCAAATGTGGGGGTGTGTACATAGCTGGTAATACCCTTCTCTTCATTTCCGGTACCCAGGCGATAAAAACAGGCAGGTATTTCCTGTGAGTAATAACTGAAATCCTCCGCACCCATCCACAGCGGTAATTCCACAATGTTTTCTTCTCCGACATAGGCTGCGGCCGCATTTCGCGACCTTTGCGTCAATTCCGGTTCATTCATCAGGAAAGGGTACCCCTTGTCGATGTTAACGTCACAGGAACCTCCCATACTTTCCGCGAGTCCGGTAGCGAGACGGGTTATAAGCTCATGTGCTTTGGAGCGCCATTCTTCATTCATGGCACGGAATGTCCCTGCAATCTCAACTTTATCCGGAATGATGTTAGTCGCTCCTTTGGCCTCAATTTTTCCAAAGGTTAGAACCGATGGGGTTTTAGGGCTTGAGTTGCGGCTGATGATCTGCTGCATTGCAGTGATCAGGTGAGCACTGATAACCACCGGGTCTACGGTTAACTCCGGCAGTGCACCATGTCCACCTTTTCCCCTGACCGTAAGGTAAATTTCATCCGCACTTGCCATGTACATTCCTGAACGAAACCCAAGCTTTCCGGCTGGTATCAAGGGCATGACATGTTGACCGAGAATATGTGACGGCGATGGATTCCTGAGAATCCCGTCTTTTATCATCAGTGAAGCACCTCCCGGATTTTTTTCCTCCCCTGGCTGGAAGATCAGCTTTACCGATCCTTCCCATTCATCCCGCAACTCATGAAGGATTCTTGCGCATCCGAGCAGGCTCGACGTATGCACGTCATGACCGCAGGCATGCATAACGCCTTCATTTCTGGACTTATAAGGAACGTCATTTTCTTCCGTGATGGGTAATGCATCCATATCCCCGCGCAGGGCAATCGTTTTGGATTCAGGGTTTTTACCATATATCATTGCGCTGACACCGGTTCCGGCTATGCCCTCCTGGGGGTCAAGTCCGATCGAATGCAGCTCTTTTGCTACATAGGCAGCTGTCTCATGCTCCTGATATGACAGCTCCGGATGCATATGGAGATGTCTCCGGAGTGCGATTACATCCTCATGTATATCACCGGATAACTGTTTAATTTTTTCGAGCAGGCTCATACTAGTTTATAGGGATCCGGTCGGGGATGATGATCGCATTCGGAAATTCCTCTTTTACCACACTAAAGCTTTTTTGTGCTTCAATCCTGGTATAAAAGGCCCCTACCTTGACTTTAAAATTCGGTTCATCATAAAACAATTCAGCGTCATCTTGCGGCAACAGCGAAAGAAGCTTCCCCCGTATCTTTCGGGCATCGTCGCTGCTGGTTCCTGAATAAACCTGTATGGTATAACCGTCAATGGCATTGACCCCTTTTCTGAAATCATCTGTCTGGTCCAGCACATCATTGATCTCAAAAGTTATGTCATTAGCTGGAATGACATCAGGTGTTGACTGAGAATTACCAGCCACGGGTGTTGTAATGGTATCTTCTGGCATCACGTATTCAGGTCTGACCCGGCTCAGGTCTTCGGAATATAATTCATCACGACCTGACCTGGAACTCTGGACCGACTGACATGCACTGGCCAACAACAGAATAGACAATATATGAATGGGTTTAATCATATCAATTTTCAAGAAGTACGCATTTATTGTTGTTGATATCTTCTTCAACGGTTTTATACTTAACGTCCTTTTTAACACTTCCGTCTGAATATTGCACAGTTACCCGGTCATTTCTGCCGAAAGTCTTATCGGATTTAATAGGCATCGTTTTTTCTGCAGGAGGCCTGTTAGCCGCTGCGGCCTGTCCGCCGCCACCACTCAGAAGCGAACGGCTGTCTTCTTTCTGCTCCTTAAGTTTTTGCTGCCTTTCCCGCTGAAGCCTCGCTTCCTGAACCTGGTCGGGATCCTGCACCGGTAAATCAGCCTTCATCAGGAATGATACCGTATCCTCGTTTACCTTGGCAATAAAACGCTTGAACAGTTCAAATCCTTCAAATTTATAGATCAGCAAGGGATCCTTCTGTTCATATACAGCATTCTGAACGCTTTGCTTCAGATCGTCCATTTCCCTCAGGTGATCTTTCCACAACTGATCGATGATACCAAGCGTAATCATTTTTTCCATCGCCTCAATCAGCGCCGCGTTCTTGGTTTCCACGCAATCTTTAAGGTTGGCAATGGTTCGGATCTGACGCTTGCCATCCGTGAAAGGAACAACGATATTCTCCACGGTAGCACCCCGGGTTTCCTCGATATTCTTCATGACAGGATATGCTTTCTCAGCGATCGTAAGATTCTTCCGCTTGTAATGGGCATAGGCTGTCTGATAAAGTTCCTGGGTAAGCTTCTCGGCAGGTATGGAGGAGAAATCCTTTTCGCTGATCTCAAAATCCATGGCGAGAACGCCCAGCACCGTCAGTTTAAAACTGTCATAGTTATCGGCACCCTGTGTATTGAGAACAATATCTTCACAGGTGTCGTAAAGCATATTCATGATGTCTAGCTGTAGCCGTTCTCCAAAAAGAGCATTACGACGACGACGGTAAATCACATCCCGCTGGGAATTCATAACGTCGTCATATTCGAGCAGTCGCTTCCGGATTCCAAAGTTGTTTTCCTCAACTTTTTTCTGTGCCCGCTCGATCGATTTGGTCACCATCGAGTGCGAGATTACCTCACCTTCCTGGAGTCCCAGACGGTCCATTACCTTGGCAATTCGCTCTGGCATGAACATCCGCATCAGATTATCTTCGAGTGATACAAAGAACTGGGAAGATCCGGGATCCCCCTGGCGTCCTGAACGTCCCCTGAGCTGTCTGTCGACACGACGGGATTCATGACGCTCCGTACCAATAATGGCAAGTCCGCCGGCCTGTTTTGATTCCGGGGTAAGTTTGATATCCGTACCACGCCCTGCCATGTTAGTGGCAATCGTCACAGTACCTGGCTTCCCTGCTTCAGCAACCACTTCCGCTTCCCGCTGGTGCTGCTTTGCGTTAAGGACCTGGTGCTTGATCTTTCGCATGTTGAGCATCCGGCTGAGCAGCTCGGAAATCTCAACCGAGGTGGTTCCAACCAGCACCGGACGTCCCTGGTCTGTAAGACCGATGATTTCTTCAACAACAGCGTTAAATTTCTCGCGAATGGTTTTATATACCATGTCCTGCTTATCATCCCGGGCAATGGGTTTATTGGTCGGAATGACCACCACGTCCAGCTCATAGATCTCCCAGAATTCTCCTGCTTCGGTTTCAGCGGTTCCTGTCATGCCCGCCAGCTTGTGATACATTCTGAAATAGTTCTGGAGTGTGATCGTGGCGTAGGTTTGGGTGGCATCTTCCACCTTGACATTCTCCTTGGCTTCTATTGCCTGGTGCAGCCCGTCACTGTATCGGCGCCCGTCCATCACCCGGCCTGTCTGTTCGTCTACAATCTTCACCTTCCCGTCAACAAGGATATATTCCGTATCCTTTTCAAACAGGGTGTAAGCCTTGAGCAGCTGGTTAACGGAATGGATCCGCTGCGATTTTTCAGAATAATCGCGGATAAGCTCTTCTTTCTGATCCAGTTTTTCTTCATCGCTAAGGTCTTCGGCCTTTTCCAGATCCGCTACTTCCGTACCTATATCCGGCATAATAAAGAAATTCGGATCTTCTCCTTCGCCGGTGATCAGGTCAATTCCCTTTTCAGTCAGGTCAATGCTGTTGTGCTTTTCGTCGATAGTGAAGTAAAGCGGTTCGTCAGCTTCAGGCATCATTTTCTGATTATCCTGAAGATAGAAATTCTCTGTTTTCTGGAGAATCTGACGCATCCCTGTTTCACTGAGGTACTTGATCAGGGGTTTGTGCTTGGGCAAACCGCGGTAGGCTCTGAACAGCGCCAGTCCGCCGTCTTTTTCATTTCCCTCGGCGATCAGCTTTTTGGATTCAACAAGAAATTGCTGCACCACTTTTTTCTGAGCGTCCACCAGGCGGGCGATACGGGGCTTCAGGTCGTAGTATTCGTGTTCGTCACCTTTAGGTACCGGGCCTGATATGATCAGTGGCGTCCGGGCTTCGTCAATCAAAACCGAATCCACCTCATCGACCATGGCATAATGATGTTTACCCTGCACGAGATCATCGGTATCCCGGGACATGTTGTCACGGAGGTAATCGAAACCAAATTCATTGTTGGTACCGTAGATGATATCCGATTTGTATGCCTCGCGGCGGGCATCCGAGTTTGGCTTGTGCTTATCAATACAATCCACCTTCATCCCATGAAATTCAAAGATGGGAGCCATCCATTCGCTGTCCCTGCGGGCAAGGTAGTCGTTAACCGTAACGATATGCACACCACGTTTAGCCAGTGCATTCAGGAACGCTGGTAAGGTGGCCACCAGGGTCTTACCTTCACCGGTTGCCATTTCGGCAATTTTACCTTCATGAAGTACAATCCCGCCGATCAACTGCACATCATAATGCAGCATTTCCCATTTGATCTTGTTGCCGGCTGCCATCCAGGTATTCGCCCATCTTGCCTTATCACCGTCAATTGTCACATGCTCTTTTTCCGCGGCAAATTTTTTGTCCTGCATCGAGGCGGTGACTTCGATGCTTTCATTCTCCATAAAGCGCCGCGCCGTTTCCTTTACCACTGCGAAGGCCGCAGGCAGCACATCTTTCAGTACTTTTTCGAGCACTTCGTTCCGGTCTTCCTCGATTTTATCAATTTCGGCGAATATATCTTCCTTTTCCTGGATGTCAAGGTCCGGATTGTCCGCAATTTTCTTGTGCAGTGCTGCCAGGCGCTCATCAATTTCTTTCAGGTAATTATCGATCTGTTCCTGAATAGAACCGGTCTTTGCCCGCAATTCATCATGGCTGAGGGATTCCAGTTTGCTGTATTCCCTGTTGATCTCCTGCACGATGGGCATCAGTTTTTTGATGTCCTTTTCCGATTTGGTCCCGAAAATTTTGGCTATATATTTTAACATGGTTAATTCGTTCCTCCTGCAAAAATTAAAGTTACAGGTTAATTTCTAATATTTTAATTACTGCTCTAATTCGATCGAGCCGGTAAATACTTCTTTGGCCGGACCAGTCAGATATACCCGGGAGAATGACCCGTCGGTATTTCTCTCAAAGGATACTTCCAGGTTGCCACCTTTGGTGTTCACAGCAACCGGAGAATCCATTCCGCGTTCGGCGCTCGCCAGGGCCGCGGCAGTCACTCCTGTTCCGCAGGACAGCGTTTCATTCTCAACACCCCGTTCATAGGTTCTGACACAGATCCGGTGGTCTTCGATGGATACGAAATTTACATTGACTCCTTTTTCACGGAATGTTTCGTTGTATCGTATCTCGCGGCCCCTGCCGGCAACATCCACGTCGTCGATATCCTGAACATAGCGGATAAGATGCGGGGAACCCGTATCAACAAACATACCATCTGGCAGTTGCCTGACATTTTGTACGTTATTCATGCCAAGTCGTACTCTTTCGTCGGACAATAGTTCCGCTTTATGGATTCCGTCGTAGGCCAGGAAAGCACATTTACCATCCACAAGCCCCAGTTTTTCTGCAAAACGCACAGCGCAGCGGCTTCCGTTTCCACATAGGCTCTGACTACTGTCAGGGTTGTAAAATACCATTTCAAAATCGGAATCATCTGAATTGCGGATCAGGATCAACCCGTCACTTCCGATTCCAAATTTGCGGTCACACATGAATCGGATAATTTCCGGCCGGTCAGGAAACGTAAGTTCCCTGTCATCGATGAGTATAAAATCGTTGCCGGTTGCCTGGTATTTATAAAAATCTACTGGATACATAAAAAAAGAACCCCGCAGGGTTAATCCGCAGGGCTCAAAATTAATTATTTATATCGACTTTATTCAACTTCTTCGTAGTCTACATATTCACCACCTTTAAACCGGTCTGCAGATTTTTTGTCTTTCCGCGGAACATAATCAATATGTACGTTTCCGCTTCCGGGAGGCGGCTGTTTTTGCTGATATTGCTGCTGGGTAAATCCCCGTTTATGTGCAGAAGCATGACTTCCGCCAAGCATCCTGAAAACAAGGCCCATCACCTTCATAAAAATGAAAGTGAGCACGATTACTATTAATAAAAACTTTATCAAAACGAATCAAATATAATTTCCTTACCCCTATTAAACTTATTTACTGAGGTATAGGTTTCGTTCACCGTAGATTTTAAGAAAATAATCGTCCATCAGGTCATCAATAAAGTATATGGCCTCTCCGGTTGATTTCATCTCCGGCCCGAGCTCTTTATTCACATTCGGGAATTTATGGAAAGAGAACACCGGCTCCTTGATGGCATACCCTTTCTTTTTCGGATTGAATGTAAAGTCTTTGAGCTTTTTCTCGCCAAGCATGACCTTCACCGCGTAATTCACGTAAGGCTCGTCGTATGCCTTACAAATAAACGGAACGGTCCGGCTGGCCCGGGGATTTGCCTCGATAATATATACCTTGTCATCCTTGACGGCAAACTGAATGTTGATTAGTCCGACCGTATTCAGGGCCAGGGCAATTTTTTTCGTGTAGTCTTCAATCTGGCGCACAACCAGGTCGCCCAGGTTGTACGGCGGAAGCACTGCATAGGAATCTCCGGAATGGATCCCGGCAGGTTCAATATGCTGCATAATACCGATGATGTACACATTTTCACCGTCACATATGGCATCTGCCTCCGCTTCAATGGCTCCGTCAAGGAAATGGTCAAGTAATACTTTGTTGCCCGGGATCTTCTTGAGAATATCCACGATATGGGATTCCAGTTCCTTTTCGTTAATGACGATCTTCATACTCTGGCCACCCAGTACATAAGACGGACGGACCAGCAGTGGAAATCCGATATCCTTCGAAAGTTCGATGGCCGTTTCTGCGTCTTCCGCCACCCCGAACTGAGGATAAGGAATATCATTTTCCTTGAGCAGGGTTGAAAAGCTTCCCCGGTCTTCGGCCAGGTCAAGCGATTTGAAATTCGTCCCCAGGATTTTCACCCCGTATTTCTCGAGTTTTTCTGCCAGTTTAAGCGCGGTCTGGCCTCCCAGCTGCACAATTACCCCTTTGGGCTTTTCGTGCTCAATAATGTCATAGATATGCTCCCAGAAAACAGGTTCGAAGTAGAGCTTATCCGCCACATCAAAATCTGTTGAGACCGTTTCCGGGTTACAGTTGATCATGATGGTTTCGTAGCCACACTCTTTTGCGGCCAGGATACCGTGTACACAGGAATAATCAAATTCAATACCCTGTCCGATCCGGTTGGGTCCCGAACCCAGGACAATTACCTTTTCCTTGTCCGAAACTACTGATTCATTCTCCTCATCAAAGGTCGAATAAAAGTAGGGTGTCTGTGCCTCAAATTCAGCGGCGCAGGTATCCACCAGTTTATAGACCCGGTTGATACCCATCTCTTTGCGTTTGCTGTGGACTTCGCTCTCCCAGCATCGCATCAGATGTCCGAGTTGCCGGTCTGCATACCCTTTGACCTTGGCTTCCTTCAGCAGGTCACGCGGGATGGTATCTATGGAATGTTTGCTTATTTCTTTTTCCAGCTGGATCAGCTCTTCAATTTCCTGAAGGAACCAGGGATCAATTTTAGTTAGATTCTGGATGGTCTTAAAGGGGATGCCCAGTTTAAAGGCATCGTAAATATGGAAAAGACGGTTCCAGCTAGGATGCTCCAGGCTTTCCAGTATATCGGCCTGCTTGGTAAGCTCACGGCCATCAGCACCGAGCCCATTTCGGTTAATTTCCAGCGACTGACACGCTTTCTGGAGTGCTTCCTGAAAATTTCTGCCGATTCCCATTACCTCACCGACAGATTTCATTGACAAACCAAGGTGGCGGTCAGATCCGGAGAATTTATCAAAATTCCAACGCGGGATCTTTACGATCACGTAGTCAATAGCCGGTTCAAAGAACGCGGATGTTGTGCCGGTAATGGCATTCTTGAGCTCATCCAGGTTGTAGCCAATGGCCAGCTTCGCGGCGATCTTGGCAATAGGATACCCCGTAGCCTTGGAGGCCAGGGCAGATGAACGTGATACCCGCGGATTAATTTCAATCCCGATGATATCATCATTCTCCGGATTAACCGCAAACTGAACATTACATCCGCCGGCAAACTGACCGATCGAATTCATCATCCGGATCGCCAGATCCCTCATTTCCTGGTAGACGGTATCAGGCAGGGTCATGGCAGGAGCAACCGTTATGGAGTCACCTGTGTGAACACCCATTGGATCAAAGTTTTCGATCGAACAGATAATGATTACATTCCCCAGATTGTCACGGAGAAGTTCAAGTTCGTATTCCTTCCATCCGAGAATACTTTGCTCTACCAGTACTTCATGAATCGGTGAAGTATGCAGTCCGTTGGTTAATGCTTTTTCAAATTCGTCGGGATTATCAACGAATCCGCCGCCGGAACCACCAAGTGTATAGGAAGGTCTGATTACCAGAGGAAAGCCGATTTCCTGGGCAATCTCTTTTCCCTGGAGAAATGAGGTCGCTGTTTCCCCCTTACAAACCCCGACTCCGATTTCCTGCATTTTGAGACGGAATTTCTCGCGGTTTTCAGTGGTTTCAATTGCGTCAATGTCCACACCTATGATGCGCACGCCAAAATGCTCCCAAATACCTGCTTTATCGCAGTCAATGGCAAGGTTTAAGGCGGTTTGTCCGCCCATGGTAGGCAGAACGGCATCAATGTTATGGTTTGTAAGGATTTCCTTGATCGAAGATTTCGTCAAAGGCTTCAGATAAACGTGATCTGCGGTTACTTTATCCGTCATAATGGTGGCCGGATTTGAGTTTATCAGGATCACTTCGATTCCTTCTTCGCGCAGTGAACGCGCCGCCTGGGATCCTGAATAGTCAAATTCGCAAGCCTGTCCTATAATGATCGGTCCGCTTCCGATGATAAGTACACTTCTTATACTTCTGTCTCTTGGCATTTGTAGTGGTTATGAGAATGGTCTGTGAAGTCGGATTTTCACATCCGCCCAAATTGCCACAAAGTTATATGAAAATGCTCGGAATAAAAGGAGATGAAAAATAAATTTGAAAAAGACTAAGACAAAGACTAAGACCAGGACCAAGGGGGGCATGCAAGGGTTCTTTCTACGATGTAATTTTCCGGTCTTCGTGTGGACACTAAGACCATCTTAAGGTGAAGGAGAAGCTGAAACTGAAACAGGACAGAATGAGACGGATCAAGTAGCGGATATTAACCACACATAAAAGGAAAGAATCCCCGTATCAGATAAGGCCGCGGGCTTTCAGTTCCAGGTATTTATTAATAGTATTAACCGTGAGGTTCTGAGGTGCGGTCAGAATGGTATGGATTCCGTGTTGCCGCAGCACTTTAACGATCTGTTGTTTTTCAAAAGT
>JAUILA010000013.1 GCA_030432655.1 Bacteroidia bacterium | reverse complement strand
AGGTACTTTCAGAAAAGGGTTTTGCAGATATGCGGGACTTCTCGTCTATCGATAACGCTCCGGAGGAAAAGGAAAGGGGTATCACAATTAACACCTCACACATTGAATATCAGACTGAGAACCGTCACTATGCGCACGTTGACTGTCCTGGTCACGCTGACTATGTAAAAAACATGGTTACGGGTGCTGCCCAGATGGATGGAGCAATCATCGTGGTTGCTGCGACTGACGGACCTATGCCTCAGACTCGCGAGCACATCCTGTTGTCTCGTCAGGTAGGTGTACCTGCTCTGGTTGTTTTCATGAACAAAGTAGATTTGGTAGATGACCCTGAACTGCTCGAGCTTGTTGAAATGGAAATCCGCGAACTTCTTTCTGACTACGATTTCCCTGGTGATGACATTCCTGTTATTCAGGGTTCTGCACTGGGTGCGCTGAATGGCGAGCCTAAGTGGGTGGAAAAAGTAGAAGAGTTGATGAAGGCTGTGGATGAGTACATTCCTCTTCCTGAGCGTCTGATCGACAAAGATTTCCTGATGCCTGTTGAAGACGTCTTCTCAATCACCGGTCGTGGAACTGTTGCTACCGGTCGTATTGAGCGTGGTGTGATCAACTCAGGTGATCCTGTAGAGATCCTTGGTATGGGAGCTGAAAACCTGAAATCAACCGTTACAGGTGTTGAGATGTTCCGTAAGATCCTCGACCGTGGTGAAGCTGGTGACAACGTAGGTCTGCTGCTTCGTGGTATTGAGAAGAGTGACATCCGTCGCGGAATGGTAATCTGTAAGCCTGGTTCAGTAACTCCTCACCAGAAGTTCAAAGCTGAGGTTTACGTACTGTCAAAAGAAGAAGGTGGTCGTCACACTCCTTTCTTTAACAAGTACCGTCCGCAGTTCTACTTCCGTACCACAGACGTTACCGGTGAAATCATGCTTCCTGATGGAGTTGAAATGGTTATGCCTGGTGATAATGTATCAATTGAGGTTGAGCTGATCAACAAAATCGCAATGGAAAAAGGTCTTCGTTTCGCTATCCGTGAAGGTGGTCGAACTGTAGGATCTGGTCAGGTTACTGATATCCTTGACTAATCCATTTGAAGAGATCCAAAAGCGTTTCTGATTTTTTCGGAAACGCTTTTGTTTTCTACATCTTTCCAGTATCTTTGCAGACCATTTTAAGAAGTGGTACGGGCAGAGGGAAAGAAAACCATGGCTTAACAGCCATCTACGGGTGTAGCTCAATTGGTAGAGTAGCGGTCTCCAAAACCGTTGGCTGGGAGTTCGAGTCTCTCCACCCGTGCAAAAGGAAAAACAGGATGCAAAAACTTATTACATATATAAAGGAGTCTTATCACGAACTGCGTGATAAAGTGACGTGGCCGAAATTCAATGAGCTTCAGCAAAGTTCGATTTTGGTATTGGTGGCATCCCTGATATTTTCAGCGGTAATCGGGCTCATAGATCTCGCTTTCCAGAATGGAATGGAGTTCTTCTATGAAAACATTGCAAAATAAATAACGACTTGACTGAAGGATTATGAGCGAATTAAAGTGGTATGTGGTCAGGGTCGTCAGTGGTCAGGAAAAGAAAGTAAAAACATACCTGGAGACTGAGATCGAAAGGGAAGGACTGGAGGATTTTATTCCGCAGGTGCTGATCCCCTCAGAGAAGGTGTATGAGATGCGGAACGGTAAGAAAAGGGTGAGAGAGAGAAATTTCTTTCCAGGCTACGTGCTTGTCTCAGCGGATCTGAGCAACGGCGAAGCCAACCACCTGGTAACCAGTATTCCTGGTGTAATCGGTTTTCTGGGGAATAACTCAGCAGGGCAATCGAAGGAACCGGTTCCGTTACGTCAGTCAGAAGTAAACCGCATACTCGGTAAAGTGGATGAGATTGATGAATTCGAGGAGAAACTCGAAACACCATATATAGTTGGCGAATCGGTCAAAGTAATGGACGGTCCGTTCAGCGGGTTCAGCGGCGTGGTTGAAGAGGTTTTTGAAGAGCGCAAGAAACTGAATGTAATGGTGAAGATATTTGGCAGGAATACTCCTGTTGAATTGAACTATATGCAAGTAGAAAAATTGGACTAGATATATTAAAGAGCAATGGCTAAGGAAATTTCTGGATATTTGAAATTACAGGTGAGAGGTGGTCAGGCGAATCCTTCTCCTCCGGTAGGTCCGGCCCTCGGTAGTAAAGGGCTGAACATTATGGACTTCTGCAAGCAGTTCAATGCACGGACCCAGGATAAAATGGGGCAGGTACTTCCTGTGCTGGTTACGATCTATACTGATAAATCATTTGATTTTGTAGTAAAAACTCCTCCGGCACCTGTGATGATCCTCGAAGCCGCTAAGAAAAAGAAAGGTTCACAGGAACCCAACCGTAACAAGGTGGGAAGCATCAACTGGGATCAGGTAAAGACAATTGCCGAAACCAAGATGCCTGACCTGAATGCCTTTAAAGTTGAATCTGCCATGAGGATGGTGGCCGGTACTGCCAGAAGCATGGGTATCAGAGTGACAGGAAAAGCTCCGTGGGAGTAAAAAATAGTAAATCAGAATGGGAAAGTTGACAAAAAATCAAAAGGCGGCCCGCGCCAAAGTGGAAAACACCCGGGAATATTCCCTCGAAGAAGCGGCTGAACTGCTGAAGGAAGTATCCTTCACAAAATTTGACGCTTCGGTTGATCTGGATATTCGTCTGGGAGTAGATCCTAAGAAAGCCGATCAGATGGTTCGTGGCGTGGTTACCCTGCCTCACGGAACAGGTAAAGATGTATCGGTTCTTGTGCTCTGCACACCTGACAAGGAAGAAGAAGCCAAGGAAGCCGGCGCCGATTATGTAGGTCTTGACGATTACATTGCCAAGATCGAAAAGGGATGGACGGATGTTGATGTGATCATCACCATGCCGACCGTAATGGCGAAAGTCGGTCGTCTCGGACGGGTACTTGGTCCGCGCGGACTCATGCCTAACCCGAAGGCCGGTACAGTTACCATGGATGTGGGAAATGCCGTGAAAGATATTAAAGCAGGTAAGATCGATTTCAAAGTGGATAAATTCGGTATCGTTCATACCAGTATTGGAAAAGTGTCTTTCAGTAAAGATAAGATCATGGACAATGTGAAGGAGATGATCCAGACCATTGGTAAGCTGAAGCCGGCATCCGCCAAAGGAGCTTACTTCCGGAGCATCAATCTTTCTTCGACTATGAGCCCGTCTATTACGATCGACAAGAATACAGTACCAGGAATTAAATCGATAATTGTACAGTCATGACCAGGGAAGAAAAAGCAACGATCATTGAACAACTGACCGAGAAGTTTAACAGCACGAATTTCTATTACATTACCGATGCTTCTGGTCTGAATGTGGCACAAATCAATGCATTTCGCAAAATGTGTTTTGAAAAAGGGGTGGAGTACAATGTTTACAAAAATACCCTGATACAGAAAGCACTGGAGAATGCAGGGGCGGCCAATGAAGAATTGGCACAAGCCCTGAAAGGATTTTCCGGAATCATCTTCACTAACGAGGATGGTGCAAATTTACCGGCTAAGACAATCACCGAATATAGAAAAAAACAAGGTTCTGACCGACCTTTTTTAAAGGCTGCTTCCATCGACTCAGATGTATTCCTTGGTGAGGAACATCTGAAAATGCTCTCTGAGCTTAAATCTAAATCTGAACTCATCGGTGAAGTTATTTCTCTGCTTCAGTCACCTGCGAAAAACGTGGTGTCTGCCCTGCAGAGTGGTAAAAATACCCTGGGTGGATTAATAAAAGCTCTGGAAGAGCGCGAAAACTAATTTAGAATTAAAAGAATACAATCGATTAAATAAAGTAAAAATGGCAGACGTTAAAGCACTTGGAGATCAACTCGTTGAACTTACAGTTAAAGAAGTAAATGAACTTGCCGCTTACCTGAAAGAAGAGCATGGTATCGAGCCTGCAGCAGCAGCTGCTGTTGCCGTTGCCGGTCCTGCAGGTGGCGATGGTGGTGAAGAAGCCGCTGAGAAGTCAGAGTTCGACGTAATCCTGAAAGCACCCGGAGGCGCTAAGCTTGCAGTGGTGAAACTGGTAAAAGAACTTACCGGACTCGGATTGAAAGAAGCAAAAGAAATCGTTGACAGCGCACCGAAGGCGATCAAAGAAGGTGTAGCAAAAGATGAAGCTGAAGGCCTCAAGAAGCAGCTTGAAGAAGCTGGGGCAGAAGTGGAGTTGAAATAAGCGCCTTGACGACAGCGCTCGTCTAACAAAGAGTTAGGCCCCTGGTCCCGATAGCAATCGGGATGGGGGTCTTTTCCTGTTTGTAGATATACAAAATTCCGGGTCCCGTGGCCTGCAAAAGCACGGAAGCTTTACAACATCTTGTAATCTAAATTTATAAGGCTTTGGCTAACAAGAATAATAACCCAAGAATAAGTTTCTCATCAATCAAAAAAGTACTGGATTATCCTGATTTCCTGGATATTCAGCTCCAGTCTTTTAAAGATTTCTTCCAGTTGGAAACTCCTGCCGAAAAACGGGAACAGGAAGGACTTTTCAAAGTCTTTTCTGAAAACTTTCCAATCTCGGATTCAAGGGAAAACTTTGTGCTCGAATTCATCGACTACATCGTTGACCCCCCGAAGTATTCGGTTGATGAGTGTATTGACCGGGGACTGACCTATTCGGTTCCTCTGAAAGCGAAGTTGAAGCTTACCTGCAACGACGAGGATAACGAAGATTTCGAAACGATCGAACAGGAAGTGTTTCTGGGAAATATCCCGTACATGACCAAAAAGGGAAGTTTTGTGATCAATGGCGCTGAACGCGTGATCGTTTCCCAGTTGCACCGTTCACCTGGTGTGTTCTTCGCGCAAAGCAAGCATACCAATGGTACGACTCTTTATTCGGCCAGGATTATTCCTTTTAAAGGATCCTGGATCGAATTTGCGACAGACGTGAACAACGTCATGTATGCCTACATTGACCGTAAGAAAAAATTCCCTGTTACCACCCTCCTGCGGGCTATAGGGTATGGTACGGATAAAGATATTCTTGACTTGTTCGGACTTTCCGAAGAAGTGAAGACAACCAAAAAGGATCTGAAAGGCGCTGTCGGCCGTAAACTTGCCGCACGTGTTCTGAAAACCTGGACGGAAGACTTTGTGGATGAAGATACCGGAGAGGTGGTTTCCATCGACCGGAACGAAGTATTGCTCGAACGTGACCATATCATCGAAGCCGATGATATCGAAACCATATTCGACAGTGGTTCGAAGTCAATCATTCTCCATCGTGACGATGTGAATGTGACGGACTACACGATCATCTTCAACACCCTCTCAAAAGATAATTCCAATTCGGAGAAGGAAGCGGTTGAACAGATCTATCGTCAGCTCCGGAATACGGAAGCTCCTGATGAGCAAACGGCTCGGGATATTATCCAGAGTTTGTTCTTCAGTGAAAAACGGTATGATCTCGGGGAAGTGGGCCGTTACCGGATCAATAAGAAGCTTGGACTTGAAATTGATTCAGATCAGCGCGTACTGACCACCGAAGATATTATTCTGATTGTTAAATACCTGATCGGACTTATCAACTCCAAAGCCGTGGTGGATGATATCGATCACCTGAGCAACCGTCGTGTACGTACGGTTGGTGAGCAGCTTTACGCTCAGTTCGGGGTCGGTCTTGCCCGTATGGCGCGGACGATCAAGGAACGGATGAATGTTCGTGACAATGAAGATTTCAAACCTGTTGACCTGATTAACGCAAGAACCCTTTCTTCTGTGATCAACTCGTTCTTCGGAACTAACCAGTTGTCACAATTTATGGATCAGACCAATCCGCTCGCAGAAATTACGCACAAGCGTCGTATGTCTGCCCTCGGACCAGGTGGTCTGTCAAGGGAGCGTGCCGGTTTCGAAGTACGTGACGTTCACTACACACACTATGGACGTCTCTGTACGATTGAAACACCGGAAGGTCCGAATATCGGACTGATCTCTTCCCTGTGTGTTCATGCAAAGGTCAACCACATGGGATTCATTGAGACTCCGTACCGTGAAGTGGAAAGCGGCAAGGTGGATATGACAGGTAACGTAAGATACCTGACGGCGGAAGAAGAAGATACCCATAACATTGCCCAGGCAAATGCGCCGCTTAAGGACAATGGCGAATTTATTAACGAACGTGTGAAAGCGCGCTTCGAAGGGGACTTCCCGGTTGTTGAGCCGAAAGAGGTAAAATATATGGACGTTGCACCGAACCAGATTGTTTCGGTTGCGGCTTCGCTTATTCCATTCCTGGAACATGATGATGCCAACCGGGCCCTGATGGGATCGAACATGCAGCGTCAGGCAGTTCCGCTTCTGAAGCCGGAAGCTCCTATCGTAGGGACCGGACTTGAAGGACGTGTTGCCCTGGATTCACGGGCGCTGATCCTCGCAGAAGGTGACGGCGTGGTTGAATTTGTGGATGCCAACAAGATTGTTATTCGTTACGAGATGAATGACGACCAGTTGCTCTGCAGCTTTGACGAAGATTCGAAAACCTATAACCTTATCAAGTTTCGCCGGACCAACCAGGACACCTGTATCAACCTGACCCCTATCGTTAAGAAAGGACAGAAGATCAAAAAAGGTGAGCCACTGGTGGAAGGATATGCTACTGAACACGGGGAACTGGCACTTGGAAGGAACCTGAAAGTGGCGTATATGCCATGGCAGGGGTACAATTTCGAGGATGCGATTGTTATTTCTGAAAAGGTGGTACGTGATGATATCTATACCTCTATCCACATCGAGGAATTCGAACTGGAGGTACGGGATACCAAACGTGGTGAAGAAGAACTGACCTCGGAGATTCCTAACGTCAGTGAAGAAGCCGTAAGGCACCTTGATGAGAATGGAATCATCCAGACCGGTGCGGAGGTTCGTGAAGGAGATATCCTGATCGGTAAGATCACACCGAAAGGTGAAACTGATCCGACACCTGAAGAGAAACTTCTGCGTGCCATCTTTGGTGACAAGGCAGGGGATGTGAAGGATGCTTCGATGAAGGCACCTCCATCGCTTCGTGGTGTAGTAATCGATACCAAATTATTCTCCCGTCCCAAAAAGGATAAGGAACTTCGAGCGAAAGCGAAGAAGGAAGTAGAAATCCTGAAAGGAAAATACAGCAAAGACCTGCTGGCGCTTCGTGCCCAGATGATCGAAAAAATGGCCCAGCTTCTGAATGGTAAAACCAGCCAGGGCCTTAAGCACAAATTCGGTGATGAACTGGTCTCGAAGGGAGTGAAGTTTACCGCCAAGGTTATCGAAGAGAACCTGTTCCCTGAAAAGAACATCTACAAGGACGAAAGTACCTACAATGTTCCGGAAGAAGTGAACCTGATCTCTGATGTGATCCTGGATAACTGGACTACGGACGAACATGTTAATGACCTCGTTGTTCAGCTGGTAAAGAATTATAATATTAAGCGGAACGAGATCGCGGGTGATTTCAAGCGTGAGCGTTTTACCCTCGAAGTAGGGGATGAACTGCCTGCCGGAATCGTCCAGCTGGCCAAAGTCTACATTGCGAAGAAACGCAAGCTGAAAGTAGGTGATAAAATGGCCGGACGTCACGGTAACAAAGGTGTTGTGGCGAAAATCGTACGTGAAGAGGATATGCCGTTCCTGGAAGACGGGACACCGGTTGATATCTGTCTGAACCCGCTGGGTGTACCTTCCCGAATGAACCTTGGACAGATTTATGAAACTGTTCTTGGCTGGGCCGGACTGAAACTTGGCAAGCGTTATGCCACACCAATCTTTGATGGTGCGAGCATGGACGAAGTGGCCAATGAACTGAAAGAAGCAAAACTGCCTGAATTTGGACGGACGTACCTGTACGACGGACTTTCCGGGGAGCGTTTTGATCAGCCGGTTACGGTTGGTATTGCCTACATGCTGAAACTGGGTCACCTGGTGGATGACAAGATGCACGCCCGTTCGATCGGACCATACTCACTTATTACCCAGCAGCCGCTTGGTGGTAAGGCACAGTTTGGTGGTCAGCGATTCGGTGAGATGGAGGTTTGGGCACTGGAAGCCTTTGGGGCATCCAACGTGCTTCAGGAAATCCTGACCATCAAGTCAGATGACGTGATCGGCAGAGCGAAGGCATACGAAGCCATCGTGAAAGGGGATAATATGAGGAAGCCGAATATTCCTGAGTCGTTTAATGTACTTGTACATGAACTCAGAGGACTGGCACTCGAAATCACCCTGGACTAATTAGATATTTTCCCCCGTGAAGGGATGGTTTTCCATCTCCTTCACGGTTGACATTAAACATACATACTATGTCGTTTAGAAAAAATAAGAAGCTTAACAACGATTTTTCCAAAGTCACGATCAGCCTTGCATCTCCTGAATCCATTCTGGAAAGTTCACACGGAGAGGTAACGCAGCCGGAAACGATTAACTACAGGACATACAAGCCTGAAATGGGCGGATTGTTTTGTGAGAGGATCTTTGGTCCCGTGAAGGACTGGGAATGTCATTGTGGTAAATATAAGCGTATCCGCTATAAGGGAATTATCTGTGACCGTTGTGGTGTGGAGGTCACTGAAAAGAAGGTACGCCGTGAGCGAATGGGACACATCGAGCTGGTTGTGCCCGTTGCCCACATCTGGTATTTCAAGTCGCTGCCGAACAAGATCGGTTATCTCCTTGGATTGCCAACCAAGAAACTGGATCAGATCATTTATTATGAGCGTTATGTAGTAATCCAGCCGGGACTGAAAGAAGAAGACGGACTGGCGTATATGGATTTCCTGACTGAGGATGAGTACCTGGATATTCTGGATAAACTTCCGCGGGAAAACCAACTGCTGGACGATGATGATCCGCAGAAATTTATTGCGAAGATGGGAGCAGAGTCTCTCGAGATGCTGCTGGCACGTATTGACCTGGATAACCTGTCATACGAATTGCGCCACCAGGCAGCTACGGATACTTCGCAGCAGCGTAAGGCGGAAGCCCTGAAGCGACTTAAAGTGGTGGAGGCATTTCGTGAGGCAAGAACCCGCATTGAAAACCGTCCTGAGTGGATGGTGATTAAAATGGTGCCGGTTATTCCTCCTGAACTTCGTCCGCTGGTTCCGCTTGACGGAGGTCGTTTCGCGACATCTGACCTGAATGACCTGTATCGCCGGGTGATCATCAGAAACAACCGTCTTAAGCGACTGATAGATATTAAAGCTCCTGAAGTAATCCTTCGTAACGAGAAGAGGATGCTCCAGGAAGCTGTGGATTCACTGTTCGACAACTCGCGTAAAGTAAATGCAGTTCGTTCAGATGGAAACCGCGCCCTGAAATCACTGAGCGACATGCTGAAAGGTAAGCAGGGTCGATTCCGTCAGAACCTGCTTGGTAAGCGTGTTGACTACTCAGGTCGTTCGGTAATTGTGGTTGGTCCGGAATTGAAACTGCACGAGTGCGGTCTTCCCAAGGACATGGCGGCAGAATTGTTCAAGCCGTTTATCATCCGCAAGCTGATTGAGCGTGGAATAGTTAAAACGGTGAAATCCGCCAAGAAAATTGTTGATCGTAAGGATCCGGTAGTCTGGGATATCCTGGAAAATGTGTTGAAAGGACATCCTGTTCTGCTCAACCGTGCTCCGACACTTCACAGGCTTGGTATCCAGGCATTCCAGCCAAAACTGATCGAAGGTAAAGCGATCCAGCTTCATCCGCTGGTATGTACTGCATTCAACGCCGACTTTGACGGTGACCAGATGGCGGTTCACGTACCACTGGGACAGGAAGCGATCCTGGAAGCATCATTGCTGATGTTGTCATCACATAATATCCTGAACCCGGCGAATGGAGCCCCGATCACGGTACCTTCACAGGACATGGTTCTCGGACTGTACTACGTGACGAAAGGACGTAAAGGGTCGAAGGATAACCCGGTACTCGGAGAAGGAATGACATTCTTCAGTAACGAAGAAGTATTGATTGCCATCAATGAATCACGGCTAAGCAAGCATGCACACATTAAAGTACGTACCAAAGTGCGTGAAAATGGTGAACTGGTGTCTAAAGTGATCGAGACGGTGGCAGGAAGGGTATTGTTTAATCAATTCGTTCCTGAAGAAGTTGGATTTGTTAACGAACTGCTGACTAAAAAGAAACTTCAGAAAATTATTTCTGACGTATTCAGCATTAGCGGTATGGCCCGTACAGCCCACTTCCTGGATGATATCAAGGATCTTGGATTCCAGGCGGCATATAAAGGCGGTCTTTCCATGGGACTGAACGACGTGGCGGTTCCGGAAGAAAAAGAAGGACTGGTAGAGCAGGCCAAAACAGAAGTAGATGCGGTATGGAACAACTACCTGATGGGTCTGATCACTGATAACGAACGTTACAACCAGGTAATTGATATCTGGACAAGGACCAACACACAACTGACAAATACACTGATGACGCAACTGGCCGAAGATGACCAGGGATTCAACAGTATTTATATGATGATGCACTCCGGAGCCCGAGGTTCCAGGGAGCAGATCCGTCAGCTGGGTGGTATGCGGGGTCTGATGGCGAAGCCTCAGAAGAACCTTGCCGGTTCGGTCGGATCGATTATTGAAAACCCGATCCTTTCCAACTTTAAAGAAGGACTGGATGTACTGGAATACTTTATTTCCACACACGGTGCCCGGAAAGGTCTGGCAGATACGGCATTGAAGACAGCGGATGCAGGATACCTGACCCGTCGTCTCGTTGACGTTGCCCAGGACCTTGTCATTACCGAGGATGATTGCGGAACATTGCGCGGTCTGACGGTTACGGCCCTTAAGGACAATGAGGATATTGTCGAACCACTTTCAGAGCGGATTCTTGGCCGGACTTCTGTGCATGATATTTACGACCCGATCAGTGATGAGGTCATTTGTGAATCAGGTGCTGAGATCACGGAGGAAATTGCCGCGAAGATTGATGAGACGAGCATAGAGGAAGTGGAAATTCGTTCATTACTGACCTGTGAAACCAAGCAGGGAGGATGTGCGAAATGCTACGGGCGAAACCTTGCCACTGGCAAGATGGTTCACGCAGGAGAGGCTGTCGGCGTAATTGCTGCCCAGTCGATCGGTGAACCAGGTACACAGCTGACACTCCGTACATTCCACGTAGGGGGTACTGCATCGAACATTGCCGTGGATGCGAATATCAAGGCGAAGTTTGAGGGTGTTGTGGAATTTGAGGAAATCAGATCAATTCCGACCACGGATAAAGAAGGTAATAAAGTGGAAGTGGTAATGGGACGTACCGGTGAGGTGAAAATTGTAGATCCGGAGAAGAAAACGACCCTGATTTCAAACCACGTACCGTATGGTGCTTACCTGAAAGTGAAAGAAGGACAGAAAGTGGAGAAAGGTGCAGAGCTTTGCTACTGGGATCCGTATAACGCTGTAATTCTTTCGGAATTTGACGGTACAATCGAATTCGAATCGATTATTGAAGGAATTACCTATAAAGAGGAGTCGGATGAACAGACAGGTCACCGTGAAAAAGTGATCACCGATACGAAGGATAAAACCAAAAACCCTGCCCTCATTGTAAATGGCAAGAAAGACAGTAAGGCATATAACATTCCTGTTGGTGCCCACCTTGCCGTTGACAATGGTGATAAGATCAAAGCGGGACAGGTTATGGCGAAGATCCCTCGTACCATGGGTAAATCAAGGGATATTACAGGGGGTCTTCCACGTGTAACTGAATTATTCGAGGCGCGGAATCCTTCGAACCCTGCAGTAGTCAGTGAGATCGACGGTGTTGTTACCTATGGAGGCATTAAGCGGGGTAACCGTGAAATCTTCATCGAGTCGAAAGACGGGATCAAGAAGCGTTACCTGGTACCTCTGTCGAAGCACATCCTGGTGCAGGACAATGACTTTGTTAAGGCGGGTTATCCGTTGTCTGACGGAGCGATTACACCAGCCGATATACTTTCAATTAAAGGACCTACGGCCGTTCAGGAATACCTGGTGAACGAGATCCAGGAAGTATACCGACTGCAGGGTGTGAAGATCAATGACAAGCATATTGAGGCGATTGTGAGCCAGATGATGCAGAAGGTTCAGATCATTGACCAGGGAGATACAAGCTTCCTGCCTGGCGAGAACATTGATAAATTTGTCTTTGGCGAAGAAAATGACCTTATCCTTGATAAAAAAGTGGTTACAGATGCCGGAGAATCAGAAGTATTCAAGCCGGGTCAGATCATTACGCCGCGCGAGCTGCGTGATGAGAATTCGAAGCTGAAGCGGAAGGATATGAAGCTGGTTGAAGTTCGGGATGCTATGCCGGCCGTGTCGAGACCGACACTGCAGGGTATTACTCAGGCTTCACTGAAGACCGAAAGCTTCCTTTCTGCTGCTTCATTCCAGGAGACAACGAAAGTGCTGAGCGAAGCGGCAATCCGCGGTAAGGCAGATGCCCTGCTCGGATTGAAAGAAAACGTGATTGTCGGACACCTGATTCCTGCAGGAACAGGACAACGCAATTTCAACGATCTGATTGTTGCCTCTAAGGAAGAATACGAAGAACTGGTCTCTGCCAATGAAAGCTCGGAAGAAGAGAAGGCTTTGAACGAGTAAAGAATGGCTGACGAACAGAACGATAAAGAGAAAAAAGCGAATCCGAACCAGATCAATATTGAGCTGACGGAAGATGTTGCGGAAGGTGTTTATGCCAACCTGGCGATGGTGGCACACTCCAACAGTGAGTTTGTTATTGACTTTATCCGGCTGATGCCGGGTGTGCCCAAGGCAAAAGTCAAATCCAGGATTGTTATTACACCTGAGCATGCCAAAAGGCTCCTTGCTGCGCTGAATGATAATATTCAGAAGTACGAGGATACATTCGGACCGATCAAAAAATCTGAGGAAGCACCCCGGTTTCCGCTGAATTTCGGCGGGACGGTTGGTGAGGCCTGAGCGGAGACGCGAACAAACATAAATGGATGGACATCGGAGGTATTTTCTTTCGATGTCCATTCTTGTTAAACAGCTGCAAATTAATTCAAATAAGATGTTGCTTTAATTTAGGTGTTTTGATACCTTTGCAGTCCAAATTTTGAAAACGAGAGAAGAAAAATAAATACCATTAGATGCCTACTATTCAACAATTAGTAAGAAAGGGCCGGAAAAAGATGGTCAGTAAATCCAAATCTCCAGCTTTGGATTCTTGTCCTCAGCGACGCGGAGTATGTACAAGGGTTTACACGACTACCCCTAAGAAGCCGAACTCGGCCATGCGTAAAGTGGCACGTGTTCGTCTGACAAACGGAAAAGAAGTGAACGCTTACATTCCTGGTGAAGGACACAACCTGCAGGAACACTCGATCGTACTGATCAGGGGTGGCAGGGTAAAAGACCTTCCGGGTGTGCGTTATCATATTATTCGTGGCGCACTGGATACTGCTGGCGTGAATGGCAGGTTGCAAAGAAGATCTAAATACGGCGCAAAGAGGCCGAAGAAATAAATATTAAAGGATAATGAGAAAAGCGAAACCTAAGAAGCGGTATATTCTGCCAGATCCTAAATTTAGCGACACCCTTGTTACAAGGTTCGTTAACTATCTGATGGTCGATGGTAAGAAAAGCGTTGCATACAATATTTTCTACGATGCGGTAGCACAGGTGGAAGAGAAGACCGGTGAGAACGGTCTGGAAATGTGGAAGAAAGCGCTTAATAATATTATGCCCTCCGTTGAGGTTAAATCCCGACGGGTTGGGGGTGCGACCTTCCAGGTTCCAATGGAAGTACGTCCGGATCGTAAAATCACTTTAGGCATCAAGTGGATGATCCGTTTCTCCCGACTCAGAGGAGAGAAGACCATGAAGGACCGTTTGGCCGGAGAAATTATCGCGGCATCCAAAGGTGAAGGAGCAGCGGTTAAGAAAAAGGATGATACCCACCGGATGGCTGAAGCGAATAAGGCATTTTCTCATTTCAGATTCTAAAAAGCAAACAGACTAATGGCGAAGAGAGATCTAAAATTTTTAAGAAATATAGGTATCATGGCTCACATCGATGCCGGTAAGACTACGACTACTGAGCGTATTCTTTACTACACTGGATTGAGTCATAAGATCGGGGAGGTACACGATGGTGCTGCGACAATGGACTGGATGGAGCAGGAGCAGGAGCGTGGTATCACTATTACCTCTGCGGCTACCACCACTTCATGGAAATACCCTACGACCCAGGGACAGATCAACGATGACACCAAAGAGTACAAGGTAAATATAATTGATACTCCTGGTCACGTGGATTTTACGGTTGAGGTAGAGCGTTCCCTGCGGGTTCTTGATGGTGCAGTAGCACTTTTTGATTCGGTATCCGGAGTTGAGCCCCAGTCTGAAACCGTTTGGAGACAGGCTGATAAATATAAAGTGCCCCGTATCTGTTTTGTAAACAAAATGGACCGTGCGGGTGCGGATTTCTTCAATTGTGTGAAGGAAATCAGGGAAAAACTTAATGCGAAGCCGGTTCCCCTTCAGATTCCGATTGGTGCGGAAGATAATTTCCGTGGTGTGGTTGATCTTATCACTCACAAAGCGATCATCTGGAATGAGGAAGATCTTGGAATGACCTATGAGATTGTTGATATCCCGGATGATATTAAGGAGGAAGTCGAAGAATGGCGTCAGCAACTGGTGGAAAGTGTAGCAGAATACGACGATCACCTGCTGGAAAAATTCTTTGAGGATCCGGATTCAATAACGCCTGAGGAAATGCGGGCAGCGATCCGCGAAGCGGTTATCGATCTGTCATTCTCCCCTGTACTTTGTGGATCAGCTTTCAAGAACAAAGGTGTTCAGGCATTGCTTGATGCAGTCTGTGCGTACCTTCCTTCACCATTGGATATGCCTCCGATTGTAGGTCTGGATCCGGATGATGAAGAAAAGAAACTGACGCGTAAGCCGGATGTGGACGAACCATTCTCAGCGCTTGCATTTAAGATCGCTACCGACCCGTTTGTTGGACGACTGTGCTTCTTCCGTGTATATTCAGGATTCCTGGATGCGGGAAGTTATGTCTACAATATGCGTACGGATAAGAAAGAACGTATTTCCCGTCTCATGCAGATGCACTCTAATAAGCAAAACCCGATCGACCGGGTGGAGGCAGGTGACATTTGTGCCGGGGTAGGTTTTAAAGATATAAAAACAGGTGATACCCTTGTAAACGAGAAGCACCAGATCATTCTTGAGTCCATGACATTCCCTGAGCCTGTAATCGGGTACGCTATCGAAGCGAAAACCCAGGCAGATGTGGATAAGCTGGGCGTGGCAATTGCCAAACTCATTGAAGAAGATCCTACGCTTGTTGTTAATACAGATGAAGAAACCGGACAGACCGTATTACGCGGTATGGGCGAACTTCACCTGGAAATTATCATCGATCGTCTGAAGCGTGAATTCAAGGTTGAAATCAACCAGGGAGCTCCTCAGGTGGCTTACAAAGAAGCGATCACTAAAACCGTTGACCATAAAGAGGTATACAAAAAGCAGACAGGTGGTAAAGGTAAATTTGCCGACATCGTGTTTGAAATGGGACCTCGCGAAGATGGTAAACCAGGTCTTGAATTTGACAATGGTATTGTTGGTGGTGTGATCCCGAAAGAATTCATCCCTGCTATCCAGAAAGGATTTGACCAGGCAATGAAAAACGGACCACTTGCCGGATATCCGATGGATTCCATGAAGGTTCGTTTGTACCATGGTTCATTCCACGATGTGGATTCGGATGCGCTGTCGTTTGAAATGGCAGCTCGTCTGGGGTATAAAGAGGCTGCGAAAAAGGCAGGTCCTCAGCTGCTCGAGCCAATCATGGCCGTTGAGGTGGTAACACCTGATGAATACACAGGTAACGTGACCGGTGACCTTAACAAGCGTCGCGGGATCATGAAAGGAATGGATACCAAAGGTGGTGCACAGGTTATTAAGGCGGATGTGCCTTTATCTGAACTGTTCGGATACGTTACCGCGCTGAGAACCATTACCTCAGGCCGGGCCAATGCCTCCCTGACGTTCTCCCACTACGATCCGGTTCCTAAGAACCTTGCTGATAAAGTTATAGAAGAAGTAAAAGGTGCAGCCGTAAATTAATTGCATTATGAATCAGAAGATTAGAATTAAGCTTAAGTCTTACGATCATAACCTGGTGGACAAGTCATCAGAAAAGATCGTTCGTGCAGTGAAAACTACCGGTGCTGTGGTCAGCGGGCCTATTCCGCTTCCTACAGTGAAGGAGAAATTTACGGTGCTGCGTTCGCCTCACGTTAACAAAAAGTCACGTGAGCAGTTCCAGCTTTGCACTTACAAGCGACTTGTGGATATCTACTCCAACAGCACTAAAACTGTTGATGCCCTGATGAAGCTGGAGCTTCCCAGTGGTGTGGATGTAGAGATCAAAGTCTGACAGAAACACAAAAGCCCTATTTATACCCTGCAGGATTATCCTGCAGGGTTTTTTTGTTTGTGGTGGAATAAGACAGGGACAAATAATGTTGCCGATTTGCTGATGATAGGTGTATCCAATTATGATGGGTATGCTTAATGATGGGCGTAGCGTTCGCACTAAAATCAATAGACCCTGTCACCCCCGACCGATAACCTGATTGAGCGCTGCTCTTTCCTAACCTGCCTGCCCTGCTACGCCTGTGGGCTTCACAGGACGGGGACGGCAGGCAGGCGGTGGCCTGGGATCGGTAGATCCGGTGAGATTTAATAGAAGGTTTTCAAATCTACGGAATTACACCCCCCTACGCCCCCCTCAAAGGGGGGTATCTGACCTCTTAGTCCTAGTCTTAGTTGTCTATCTAATACCCCAAAGCCGCTCCTTCCGGACTTGCCGAATCAGAAACTCCAATAATGAGATTTTGACGTGGTTCAACCAGTATGCCGTTCAGGTCGCCGAGCCCGTTAACCGGGATGAGCTTATGACCCATTGCCCTGAGCAGGGCCTGGGTGTCAGGGGATACCTTGTCACGTTCGAATAATATCTGGTCAGGCAACCACTGGTGATGGATTTTTGGCGCTTCTATTGCGGCATCCAGGGCCATATCAAAGGCAAGTACATTGTAAACCGTCTGGAATACCGTATTGATAATCGTTCGTCCACCGGGCGAACCAATAACCAGGTAAGGTTTTCCATCCTTTGCCACGATGGTCGGGGTCATGCTTGAAAGCATTCGTTTCCCGGGGGCGATCTGGTTGGGAGCCGAGCCAATCAGTCCGGTGCTGGTTGTAACGCCGGGAACCGGGTTGAAATCCCCCATCTCATTGTTAAGTACAAACCCCAGTCCGCCTGCCACAATCCGGGAGCCGTACGAATATTCCAGCGTATAAGTAAGTGACACAGCGTTACCGTCCTTATCCATAAAAGACATATGGGTCGTATTAGTACCTTCCGGCAGCTGAACCTGGGTAGAATCACTCACAGAAGCCTTTTCCGGATCAATGCCTGCCGCCAGCCTGGCCGCACGCTCTTTATTCAGAATTTCATTCAAGGGAATATCCGGATTGAAATCTGGGTCTCCCAGGTAACGGGCCCGGTCGGTATAGGCCCTCCTCATAAATTCGGCAAGGTAATGATAGTATTCGGCAGAATTGAACGCCAGTGAATCATCCGAAACCGATTCTGCCATATTCAGCATTTCGATCAGCGTGACTCCTCCTGAACTCGGCGGCGGCATCGAATAAATATCATATTCTCCGAAAGTCCCGTGTACCGGCGGACGTTCCACCGCCTCGTAAGCGGCCAGATCCTCCTCCGTGATCAACCCACCGATCTCCTTCATAAAACCCGCCAGCCGGGCGGCTACCTCGCCTTTGTAAAACCCATCCGCACCCTGGTCTCTGATGGCCCTGAGTGTTTTTGCCAGGTCCGGCTGTTTCCATAATTCTCCCGGCTCAACAATTTTTCCCGCGTCATCCCGGAAAAATTCATTCATATATTTCATTTCTTCCGGGTTCTGCTCGTGCCTGCCTTCTATGAACCGGGCGGTAAAGTAGTTGGAATATAACATTTCAGTTCCCTGTTCGGCAAGGTCGATCGCGGGCTGAATTACGTCTGCCCAGGAAAGAGATCCGTATTTTGAATGGGCCAGATACAGCCCGGCGACAGTTCCGGGTACTCCGATGGCTTTGGGTGAAAGATGATTCTCATTAATAATCAGATCACCATGTTCGTCAAGATACATATCCGCGGTGGCAGCCAGGGGTGCTTTTTCCCTGAAGTCAATCGTTGTCGTTTCACCATTTGCCTGCATGTATACAATGAATCCGCCGCCCCCGATATTTCCGGCAACCGGATATGTAACAGCCATTGCAAACGAGGTAGCCACCGCTGCATCAATGGCATTACCACCCTTTTTCAGAACAGCCAGTCCGACTTCCGCACCTTGTCGGTTACTGGTCACCACCATGCCCTCCGCGGCATACGTCTGTGACATGGTTTGGTGGGAGAACAAGCAGAGCACTCCGGCCAGCAGCAGGAGTCGAAGTGAATATATTTGTTTCATGGAGGAGGTTCTTGAATTACGGAATTCACTTAGCAGTAAATTCAGACAAAATAGTAATTTAGTGAAAAGGAAAACAGAATCAATTTATGACATTATACAATGAAATCCCATCCCTGGATCTCGGTAAATTCAGAAATGGATCCGAAGAGGAAAAAGATCAGTTTGTGCAGGCCCTGGGTAATGCGTACCAGAACATCGGGTTTGTGGCCGTCAGAAATCATTATCTGACCGACGAACTGACGGGTAAACTTTATCGTGTCATAAAGGAATTTTTTGCACTTCCTGAAGATGTCAAGGCTAAATACGAAATCGAAGGGCTTGCCGGCCAGCGGGGATACATCGGAAAAGGAAAAGAGCATGCCAAGGGACGCACAACCGGTGACCTTAAGGAATTTTACCATGTTGGGCAGGAAGTTACGGACGGGGATCCGATAAAAAACGAGTACCCGGAGAATGTATGGCCGGAAGAAATACCGGAATTCAGGGAAGTGGCACTGGAAGTATATCAGCGGCTTGAACAGACAGGGAGGGAAATGCTCCGGGCCATTGCCTTATACCTGGACCTTGATGAGGACTACTTTGAGCCACGTGTAAGGAACGGAAACAGTATTTTGAGGCCTATACACTATTTCCCGATAAAAGACCCTGAGAGTATCCCTGAGGACGCTGTACGCGCCGCAGAGCATGGAGACATCAATCTAATTACGCTGCTGATGGGGGCCAGTGCCGATGGTCTGCAGGTTTTAAGGAAAGACGGGGCATGGATACCTATTACTGCATTACCTGAGCAACTGGTGGTAAACGTAGGAGATATGCTGGAGCGGCTTACCAATAAAAAGCTTAAATCGACCATTCACCGGGTCGTTAACCCTCCCCGAGAGGAAATGGGAAATTCCCGTTTTTCTATTCCGTTTTTTATGCACCCACGGTCCGATATGGATCTTACCTGCCTGGAAAACTGTGTGGACGCTGAGAATCCTAAAGAATTTGATGATATCAGTGCGGGCGAATTTTTAAATGAACGATTAGCAGAAATCGGATTGAAAAAGTAATTTGAGAATTACTGATTGATCCGCCGCGTTCGATATATTATCTTTCTCAGGGATGTTCTGATGATTTCCCTGTCCGCCTTTGGGGGGCCACAGGCACATCTTGCCATGCTTTTCGAAATTATGGTGCGCAAAAGGGCCTACCTGACCGAAGAAGAGCTGATCGAGCTGAATGCGTTGTGCCAGATCCTTCCGGGACCTACCTCCACTCAAACCATAACCGCTATCGGGTTCCGGATCGGCGGTCCGAATCTCGCCTACTTAACACTGCTCGTTTGGATAATTCCGGCAGTCACGCTGATGTCCATTGCCGGAATTCTGATATCCAACTTCCAGGAAAAGAACAATACCCTGGCATTTACCCGGTTCATTCAGCCCATGGCAGTGGGGTTTGTTGCCTATGCGGCATTCAGGATCATCACAAGGGTTGTGCGGAGCAAAACGGCATTTGTGATCATGTTCCTGTCGGCTGTTGTCTCTTTTGTGGCCAATTCGCCTTATGCCTTTCCAAGTATCCTGCTTGCAGCAGGTTTGCTGACGGCCTTCAAATACAAGCGTCATAATATTGAGGAGAAAGAGGGAATTCGTATCCAGTGGGCCAATTTTCTGCTTTGGGCGGGAGTCTTCATAATGGCAGCCGTACTGGGGGGAATTACCCAGTACAGACCCGTTCTCCTTTTTGAGAATTTCTACCGGAGTGGTAGTCTGATCTTCGGAGGCGGCCAGGTACTGATTCCATTCCTCTACACCGAATTTGTGGAGCTTAAAATGTATCTGAGCTCAGAGGAATTTCTGACCGGGTACGCCATCGGACAATCCGTTCCCGGTCCGGTTTTTTCCTTTTGCTCCTATATCGGCTCGCTCTCAATGCGTGAGGAAGGGCTTACCGGGGAAATCCTTGGCAGTTTTGCCGCAACCGCAGGAATATTCCTTCCGGGAACATTTCTCATATTTTTCGTGATCCGGTTCTGGGACCAGCTTAAGAAATACCGGATCGTAAGGGCTTCCCTGGAAGGAATTAATGCCGCCAGCTCCGGCATGGTCGCATCTGCCGCGGTATTAATGTTTCTTCCACTTGATCCCAATGTGCTTAATTTCTCCCTGACGATCGGAACCTTCCTCCTGCTTCAGTATACCAGGATTCCGGCGCCCCTGATTATTGTCGCCGGTATACTGGCCGGTGTATTGTTTCAGTTTATATAAGAGAATATCATGGTACCTTACATGGGAGTATAATTCAGAGCACCTTGTAAGGCCTGTTCATGAAAAGAAAATATTGGGAGCTTCCAACTGCGAGGGTCTGTGCAAAGGTTAAATACACCAGGTGAAGGTCAATAAAAAAACCCCTCACCAGCGGCGAGGGGTTTATTACTACTTATTGTCTTAGCTGTTATCCTAACTGGAATACAATAGGAACAATAATCCGTTGTTTTACAGCTTTGCCACGTTGCTTCGGCGGGCTCCACTTAGGGGCACCCTTAATTACCCTTACGGCTTCTTCATCACAACCGGCACCAATGCCTTTCACAGCCTGTACTTCCGTTAGTGCCCCGTTTGTATCAACAACAAACTGAACGAACACTTTTCCTTCAATACCCATCCGTCGTGCCTGGGCAGGATACTTCAGGTTCTTTGCAATGTATTCGTAGAAAGCGGGATATCCACCCGGAGGGGTTGCAGGGTCTTCCACCACAAGGAAAACTTCGTCTGCAGTTTCTTCTTCGGGTGCTTCATCAACGATGATCTCTTCAATTACCGTTTCTTCAGTAATTTCAACATCAAGATCGACTTCAATTTCTTCTTCGATCTCCTCTTCATCAGGAACCTCTATAATTTCAGGCTGCTGAATTTTCGGGGGAGGTGGTGGTGGTTGCTCAGTAGGGGGGATCTCGAGCAATTCTTCATAATTTTCTTGCGTCTGGCCAAGGTTTACGAATTCTTCATCATAGTCCTTCCAGTTAAAGGCAACCACAACGAAAAGCATTGTGGCGAAAAGGCCTATATTGAAGAATAAACCTGTTTTTTTGCGCAGATTCGCTTTGTCTGTCTTTTTAGCGTCCATTGTTCTTCCAGGTCTAGAGTTCAACTAATTTATTAGTAGTAATATCAAATATACAGAAAGTCACATACTTTCGGTATTTTTTTTTCGATTCAATATAATAAACAGTCCTAATGCCAAAAAAGATCCGGTGGTATTGGCAACTGCATCAAGCATTTCCATTCCACGACCCGGTATCAGGTTCTGAATGAATTCGATAATAAGACCGTAAATCACGGCAATTCCAAACCCGGCCCATCTGGCCTGCTTTTCCGTATACCTTTCAGACTGATTAATTGCGAACATCAGTAACAATGCCTGGATACAGAAAATACCAGCGTGCCCCAGTTTGTCATAACTGAATAAGGTGGTACTGGGTACGTATTTACCGGGTGTCAGGGTCAGGACCAGGATGATCACCGCCCAGATGGATGCCATAACCGTATAAAAGGCGCTACTTAGCCTGTTAACCACCGATAACATCCTGATAAGCGGCTGCGTCGAGCAGGCTGTCAGCCCCGCCGGACATTTTAATCTTAATCATCCACCCTTTTCCGTAAGGGTCCTCATTGACAAGCTCCGGAGAATCTTCAAGCTCTCCGTTTACTTCGGTTATGGTTCCCGAAACCGGCATAAACAAATCGGATACGGTTTTTACCGCTTCAACGGTTCCGAATACTTCGCCTTCTTCAATTTCTTCCCCCTCGGTTTCAATTTCCACATAAACGATATCGCCTAATTCTCCCTGGGCAAAATCGGTAATGCCCACGGTGGCAATATCACCTTCAATTTTGATCCATTCGTGATCATTTGTATACTTCAGTGATTCAGGTACATTCATAGTTCTGGTAAATTATCTGTTCCAAAAATACATTCTTTTTGGAAATGCAGCCATTCAATGAAACAATTGTTTATTGGTCAAGGCTGAATCTTACCTGGAATCCGGCACGGGTGGTAGACCGGCGCGGTGTGCTTGAGATTTTTGGTTCGTTTATCGTACGCTCAAAGTAGCACTGGACTGATAGTCTGTCACTGAGAACATAGGACACGTTCGGCCGTAACTGGAAATTCCATGTTCCGTTAGTCACGGTATTCTGTTCGTCAATTTTGCGTTGAATGGTGCGGGTATCCCGTATGGTCAGGTCCAGCCGGAAACGCAGATCATTTTTGAGCACAATAGTCCGTCCCTGCGATTTAAATGGCAGTGCCATATTGGCTTTGGTAAATCCTATCCCAAGCTGGATGTCGTAATTTTTTACTTCAGTTACCTGTGAGTTGTTAATGTTCAGCACCAGATCCCGTTTTGTTTTATAGGCAATATTAGCGTCGACCCGGCTTTTGGTTCGCAGGCTGACCCCTACCAACGGAGCAAACTGTTCAGTGATCACCACCTGGTTGATCGTGTACAAAGGCACCGGCTCCCCTTCATTGTTGACCCCGAAGTAGCTTTCATTGTAATCCTCGAGCTTTGCATCAAGTCCGATATTATCTGCATATTCAAGGCTGGTGGTATAATTATTTACGGTGTAGCTGCTTTTGTAATCGTGCATGATGCTGATGCTGGAGAATACCTCGTTCAGTCCGCCCAGCTCAGCCAGCCCGGAATACTCGATGTGCCAGTTAGGAACAGGGGTTTTTGGGAACGGACTCAGGCTCACCTGATTTGCATCCTTCCCGCTGTAGGCTGCAATAAACGCCGGGATCAGCACATCCTGGCTGTTGGTATCATAACGTATGCCAGTCCGCTCTTCAAATCTTTCCAGAATTTCCAGTCGGTTTCTTTCAAAACTATTGAAGGCTTCCGAGGTGTTTTTGTCATCCGTTCCCTCAAATGCCGTCTTAATACTCAGAAATGACACCGCATATGTACCGGTTCGGTTAGGACTTTCGGAAACATACACATTTGGATCCAGTTCGGATGCATGGAACAATTCCTGGTAATTTGATAATCTGGCTTTGCGAACATCGATGCGAATGGACAGGTTTTTTGCTGGTTCAAGATTGGCCAGTAAATTATAATCCTGAAGCTGAGTCTGAATAAATGGCTGCGTCAGGTTAGGGTTGTCTGTTATGTATCCCTGATCGGCCAGCTCATTCAGTATACTTGAACTTTGCGAGCCCAGGATGAACGGCAGTCCGGGAGAAGAAAAAGAACTATCCATTCCGAACAGGAAGGCTCTGGGGGTATACCCAGGAAGGGTGGTACCTTCCCGCAAGGTGAAGGAGCCATCAACCGACCGGAGCATCATCAGAAATCTGCCAAATGCTTTCAATCCTTTGTTCTCGGATTGCTGTCGTTGTACCGTATCAGCTTGCTGGGTTGGTGCCAGGGAACTTCGCCTCGCCCGTTGTGAAGGAGAATTGATCTCCCGCAGGAATCCCACTTTATTGTAGAGTGCGACCATGTCGACTTTGCCGGACAAGGTGTTTTCACGCCCGTTCATAATGGTATTTCCAAAATCCAGGCTATCTCTTTGCGACTGATTGCTGTAAAAAGGCCCGGCCTTCCAGTTAAAACTGGCTTCATAACGGTATTCCGTATTTAACCAGTCGGTGAGCGGCAGCTTATCAAGCGGCACCTGGTAATTCACAGAGATTCGCTGGTCAAAATTTTTCATCCGGCCAAGGTGCTGCAGGTTGGTCCAGATGGAGTCTCTTTTTTCGTCGTTATTGATACGTCCCTCCGGTTCATCAATTATTGCATTCGCACGTGCTGAGTAGTCAAGCCGTAAATTCTCAGACAGGGTCCAGTTAATATTGTAATTCCTGTCCATCGTGAAATACTTCTCAAAACGGGCCACGTCATTATTAGGCACATCAATCTCGTTCCTGTACACAGTCTCTTCAAACCGGCGGCGCAAATCTACCCTAAGGGCGATGGAGGTGGGGATCGGGTTGAAGTTGAAATCCTTAATAAGCTGCAGGAACGGGGAATTAAGGGATTCCCAGTTGGCAAAGGGCGTCCAGGGTTTATTCTGGGGAGAATAGTTATAGGCTACGGAGGCATCATGGGTTACCCGCCTGTATTGCTGGAGGTTGAAATTGCTGCGTTTACGTTCACTGAATGCATAGGTAAAGCTCAGGTTCTCGATATCATAAAAATGCTGTTTTGCATCTTCTTTGGTTTTAACCTTTCTGACATTACTGAAATTGATGCTCCGGGTGGTTGTTTCATCTGTTACGATTTTACGGTACTCATTCCGCTCACTTTCGGTTGGATAGGACAGAAGGGATGCTTCCAGCGCAATATCCGGGTTGGCCGGGTCAAAATAGGGTTTGATCAGGTCTTTCTGGTAACTGACATACATCGGTATCCGGAGTCCGAATGATTCAGGGAATAGTTTGTCAACCGCTATGTTTGCGGCCACATCATAGGAGGTCGCATCTTCCCGGGTACGCTCGGCGATACGTGACTGAATCCCCCCGAATCCAAAGGTGGAATGCCGTACATTGGCCGTGACATTCGCAAAATCTGCCAGCTTTGCATTCAGGGTTGCATTGGCTGCCCAGCCCCTGGTATCATTAAAATCAGTAACGCGTAATTCGTTAGCCCAGACACAGGCGCTGTGGCTTGAACCGTCGTCCCGCGGATTCCGGACGCCGATCGTTAGCCATGTGACCGCACTCATATCGGGATTTCCCCTCAAACGGAGCTTGTACCCTGCCTGGTCATCAATATCCGTGGAGAAGAACAGCTGACTTTTCGGGATGCCATTCCTGTCCCGTAGTGTTTTCAGGCTGTACAGAAAGTTCAGATCGAGATCAATCTCATTGGCCAATGGCCAGATATCCTCCGGGGACACCGCAGAGGGTTCGGTCATTTTTAGCGGAACTTCAATTTCGTAATAGTTGGAATCAACATCGGAGCCCATGCGGAGGAACGCGGTAAGTTCGTCGTCTTGGGCTTCACCATCTGCATGCAGAAACATTTTTACCCGCCCGTAATTGATAAGGTCAAGGGTAACTTGTTTGTAAATGGCCCGGGCGTCGCCGTCTTCCAGCTCCTCCACACAAACCTGTATGGACTGTTCGTTCAATCGCCTTTCTACGGCTGCGGTATTGTCCCTGTCCCGGCTGAATCCGGGAGGCAGCACATAGGGAGGCCTGTTTTCGGTTGGCGTACCGTTCTCTTCAATATTGACCGTTGAAACAGTGAAATTATCAAAATCATCCGGTTCCGGGATTATGTCGAAGCCGGGCTCGTTGAGCTGGTTGAGATAACGTCTCCAGCGGCTTGCCACAAGGCGGAAGTTGGTCATCCGCATAACCACGGGCTCGGAGAAATTGGTGAGATACATGCGCAGGTACTTGATACTTTTAAAGCCATTGATGTTCCCTACTTTATTGTCGAACTGGCGGATCGGAATCCTGAAAAGGTACCAGGTGACAGGTTCGCCACTGTCATCGCTCGTAATCTCGTCCACCACGTACTTATTATTGGATAATTGTCCGGGGCGCAGCTGAACTCTGTATTCGTAGTATTCTTCCAGTTCATTCAGGGTATTATCCGCATTCAGGTCTTCATTATCCGGAATGATGGTTGCCGATGGTATGTACAGCTGATTGTTGTCTTCGACCACCGGGGAGTTATTCTCCATTCCGTTAAAATCCTTGTAACGACGTAAAACTCCGGCATTCTGCTGGTCGTAATCCGTTCCCAGGAAATAGCGGAAATCATCCGCACTCGGATCCGGGTTGGATGAATAGGTTGGGAAAAGCTCAGCTTCCTGGGGGTTATTGGCCCCGTCCAGACCGACATCCTGATTGGGCCTGGCGGCCGGGTCATTATCGAAGGCAGGGGTCAGGAACTGCTGGCGGGTAACATAGCCCCATTCATTTTCCGTGACCGCATCCGGATTATTCTCCACGCCGTCAGCCGGCAATCCATTCTCAAATCCGTGCCGGCTGTCGCGCATGACATCCTCACTGATACTTCCGAGATTGAAATACAGGTCTCCACCGGTAGTATTGGGCCCCGGGATGCCGCGGCCGTCATCAATATTTCCGCGGGGAGAATTGATGAAGGGATCCATGACCCAGAATTCAATATATTCCACATTCGCCTTGTCAAAGTCAATCTCAGACCGGATGGCATTGGTCACCCCAGCCCAGTTGGAACGCGGATCCGGAAGAATATCGGTGGTTCCGTTGGGATTGTAGTTATACTGTCCCCGTTCTTCCGGATAATAGGCCAGGTTGAATATCTGCTGGAAGTTGATAATATTTTCATCCAGATTGGGAAATATTTCCTGCGGACGCACAAACCTGACGTAATGATTTTGCATATCCTCTTCGGTAACATTTTCAGGCCGTCTCCGGTCGTCCCGGTAAAACAGGTTGTCGATCTGGTACCAGGACAATTTTGCTCTCTTGTACGCAAATGACAGGTCACGGCTGCTTCCGTTGTAACGGTCATCGGGTGTTTGGGGGGTGGAGGCCAGTTTCCAGCTCAGTGGGTTGCCAAGGGTAAAAGGGGTTGTCGAACTTTCAAAATCATCGATGTAGGACGTACCTTCCCCGTCCACAATATTGGAAGTTCCGGGTATTAGCTGGGCAAATTCCGCATTGAAGGCAATGCTGGACGGTTCTTTGGTTTGAATCAGCGGGATTTTGTCGATGAGTTTGGTCATAAGACGACTGTCTTTCCTGATGTTCACGTCAAAGCCGTATTTTGTGTTTTTTGTGGGCTCATTACCCACGCTTATCCGCGAGATCAGCGGCCGTTCAAAATGGTGGAGGAGGGTGGCACCTACATTGATTCCGTCGTCGATCACATAATCCAAACGCGTTCCCAGGAGCGTCCTGGATTGAAAATTAAAAAGATCCGCCTTTTCATAGCGGACGGTAATATCCTTTCCTGAACGGAGTACTCCTTCATTGATGATATTTACTTTCCCAAATGTGTAATCCACCTGGTAGTCCACTCCTTCCACAAGGGGCGATCCGCCGGCATACACCTGAACAGATCCCTCTGAAATATTAAATCCGGGGATCACAATCTCATTAGCCGAACCGGACTGGAACCGGCCGGTCAGGAAATATTTGTTTTTACTTGAGACCAGTTCGGCATCATTCTGGGTCTCGTCGTAGAGTTCATCGTATACATATTTATCAACCAGGTCAGACTGATTGGGATCCTGGGAGAATGCCTGCCTGAGCTGGTTATCAAATGGCTGGAGATTGGGAAAAATTACGATGCCCAGTTCCGGTTTAATGGTGATTCCTTCCACAAAATCAAAATTTCCATCCGGCTGCGGATCGTTGTTGGGATTAAGCTTATCCAGCCCTACCAGTTCGATCAGTGGCGTGACACTGGCAATAACCCCTTCCTGAAGCTGCGGGTTATCAATACCTGTCCGGTCGTCCCGGTAAATGATCCGGAGGCTGAAATTCTCCCGCTCCAGGTTATTGGCATTCAGGTTGTAAATGTTCTTCATCATCAGGTCCCAGGTAGGGATCCGTTCACCCGAATTATCCCGGATATTGATTTTCCTGGGGCGAAGGAGTTTCAGGAAGATCACTTCGTTTTCATCACGGCCATTGTAATCTTCTGCGAGTTCACCGACTTTAAAAACCCTGCCCTGGTAGGAGTACTGGTAGGCCACGGCCAGTGCTTCGTCATTCTGAAGTTTGCGCTGGAGGGTGATATAACCAAGTTGCGGGTCAAAGGTATATTCTGCCGGATCCAGTTTACGTGCACTGGTAATTTTTTCGAAATCCACACCATTCTCAAAGCCAAGGCCTTCCAGCTGGGCATTGACATTATCGGCTTCCCGGTTGAGACCATCCAGGATATCGAACATGTTATTGGCCTCATTGGTGTTGGCGTTATTGAATACCGGATTGGGGGAGATCAGGCCATCCCGGTAAATATTATCAGGATCGGCTTCGGCCATATCCATCATCCCGAGTACATTCCGCAGCGACTGGGTATCATTGCTACGGTTAACCACATAGACCTCTACCCGCGTCACATTAACACTTGACTGGATAAAGGGTATTGAATTAAGCCAGCGGGCATAGTTGTCCCGGAAGAAATGCCCGAGGAAGAAGTGCCGGTTCTCATCGTAGTTGGCGGCGGAAATTTCAAATTCCCTGCCCTGGACGCCCCCTCCGTCGACGGTTATGGACTCTGACTTACCACGCTGCGTGGAGGCCACCGTTGTAACATACAGGTCGCCAAACTGGAGCTGGGCTTTCACCCCGAAGAGGTTCTGGGCTCCGGTAATAAGGCTGTTATTCAGGGGCAGGCTTACGTTTCCTATTTCCAGTTTCTGAAGGATATCCTCTTCAAAACCGGTATACTCCACCTTTAGATTATTCTCAAAGTCGAATGAATTGTTATTATCAAAATTGGCCGTGACCTGCAGTTTTTCACCGATTTTACCCACTACGTTCATCTGGATCTGCTGGTCAAATTCAAACCCACCGTTTCGCTGCTGCCTGATGGAGCGGTCAGGACTCTCAATACGCTGCCATCTGCCCCCGAAATCAAGGGTTACAAATCCGCGCGGTATGATTTCCACGTAACTCCCTCCGAAGATTCGGTCAAATACCGGGCTGATATAAATGGGAGGTATCAGGTTTCGTCCGCCCAGGGCGCCTTCTCCCTCCAGTCCTTCCGAGCGGCTTCGCCAGTATTCCCTTGATTGCTGTTGTTGCTGGTATTGCTGAAATTCTTCAAAAGATAAATTAGTGGGAGGCCGGTAATTGACATCTCCCAGGCGTTCGTAAATAGTGTAATTCAGTGCGGTGTCGATATCCAGATCCACATTCAGGCCGGAAGGATCGGGCAATAAAGGATTGTATCCACTCAGCGAATTGCTGAAAGGGTCGCCGAACCTGTAGGTCGGAGTAAACACCGGTGTTCTTGTCGGGCTGTATGGTTGATTTCTTACACTATCCGTACGGGTGGTATCCCCCCGTTGCGTAGTATCGGCCTGAACCTGCCACATCATACTCCCTCTGACCTGTGACGGGCTCGATACAAAAAGTGTAAGAATGAAACAAAACAGTAATGCCGAAAAAAATGGTGTTTTTGCTTCTTTCAAAAGTCTAAAAATCAAAACACTACGGTTCGTTCAGGTATTTTTTAAAGCTAGTTTGATCAATTCTTCCAAAGTAACTGTATTTCCCGAATTTTTCAGGATGCGGTCCACACTTTTTTCCGCCGCCTGTTTATTAATTCCAAGGGTAAATAATGCCGATAACGCCTCATCCCGCAGGGTATTGCGTGAATGTAGTAAATTCTGTGTTTCCGGCGTAATTCCCCCTTCTTTTGCCATTTTGTCTTTCAGTTCAAGGATAATCCGCTGGGCGGTTTTGGCCCCTATTCCCTTGACTGATTGTATAGTCTTGACATCACCGGAAAGAATAGCTTCCCGGAGCTCTGAAGAACTCAGTGATGACTGGACCATCAGGCCCGTACTCGGGCCTACTCCGTTGATGGATATCAGGGAAAGAAACATGGTCCTGGAATCGTCGTCATGGAATCCGTAAAGCGTATGCGAATCCTCCTTGACATGAAGGTATGTCAGCAATTTACACTGCTCCTGATCCTTGATCGCGGTAAAAGTTGTCAGGGCAATATTTACATGATACCCCACACCGTTCACATCAAGAATAACATGGGTGGGGTCTTTACGGGCCAGCCTGCCGTTGAGATAGGAAATCATTTTGTTCGTTCGGTGTAAAGTTGTGCATCCACGACTGCAATGGCTGCCATGTTTACTATATCCCGGACGCTGCTGCCCAGCTGCAGGATATGTACAGGCTTGCGCATCCCGAGCAACACAGGTCCGATTGCTTCTGCACCACCAATTTCCATAACCAGCTTATAGGCGATGTTTCCTGAAGCCAGATCAGGGAAAATCAATGTATTAGCTCCTTCATCAGCCAGTTCACTGAATGGATAATTCTCCTGCTGGAGAATGGTATCCAGCGCCACGTTTGCCTGAATATCTCCTTCAATTGTGAGATCCGGGTACTTTTCCCTGGCAAGCTGTACCGTTTTGATTGCCTTTTCCGGGATATGTCCCTTGCTCGAACCAAAATTGGAATAGGACAGGACTGCCACCCGTGGCTTAACGTTGAAAAGCTGCACCACCCGTGAGGTCATGCCTATGATATCAACCAGCTGTTCGGGGGTTGGGTCTACATTCACGGTGGTATCGGCAAAGAAATACGTGCCCCGTTTGCTGTTGATGATGTACATTCCGGCAACCCGGCGCACACGCGGTTCCATTCCGATGATCTGCAGGGCAGGAAGGATTGTCTTCGGATAATCCTTGGTGAGTCCGCTGATCAGTGCATCTGCCTCATCATGTTCCACCAGCATGGACCCGAAATAGTTTCTGTCCCTCATCAGCTTGCGGGCTTCATACTGGGTGGCTCCTTTACGCTTGCGCTTTTCATAGTAATGCATGGCGTATTTTTCCCTTCGTTCATCTTCCGCCGGATCATAGGTGTCGATAACCGGGCAATCACATAAATCCAGCTGATGCTCATTGATGAGATCGTGGATAATCTTCTGGTTGCCCAGGAGGACCGGGAACGCAATTTTTTCTTCATGGAGAATCTGCGCGGCCTTTAGTACTTTAAGGTCATGAGCTTCGGCAAAGACTATCCGCTTTGGATCGCGTTTGGCTCTTGTAATGATCCGGGTCATCATTTTATCATCTATGCCGATCCGCTGCTGCAGCTGCATGTGATAGTTTTCCCAGTCGGTAATCTCGCTCCTTGCCACCCCTGATTCCATGGCGGCTCTGGCCACTGCGGGAGAAATATGGGTAATCAGCCTTGGATCGAGGGGTTTAGGAATAAGGTATTCCTTTCCAAACTGGATTTTTTCATCGTCATAGGCCTTGGTGACGATATCAGGAACGGGTTGCTTGGCGAGGTCGGCAAGGGCATACACCGCTGCCAGTTTCATATCTTCATTGATTGCGGTGGCACGAATATCCAGTGCACCTCTGAAGATATAGGGGAATCCCAATACATTATTGACCTGGTTGGGGTGATCAGACCGTCCGGTGGCCATAATAATATCTTTCCGGGTTTTCATTGCTACATTGTAGTCGATTTCCGGGGAAGGGTTGGCCAGTGCAAAGACAATCGGGTCGTCTGCCATCTTTTGGATATCGCTCTTATCCAGCACACCAGCCACCGAAAGTCCAAGGAAGAAATCAGCCCCTTCCATGGCATCAGAAAGGGAATGAAGGTCTTTGTCTGTCGCGTACTGTGCTTTCATCGGCCCGAGGTTTTCCCGGTCTTTCCGGATCACCCCTTTGCTGTCGCACATAATAATATTCTCCTTCCGGGCTCCCAGCGAAATATAAATGTCGGTACACGCCACTGCGGCGGCACCGGCTCCGTTAACCACAATCTTCAGGTCTTCAATTTTCTTATTCCCTATTAACTCGAGCGCGTTCAGCAGGCCTGCTGCAGAAATGATAGCGGTTCCGTGCTGGTCATCGTGCATGACCGGGATATTCATTTCCTTTTTTAAACGCTCTTCAATCCTGAAGCATTCCGGGGCTTTGATATCTTCCAGGTTGATACCACCGAAAGTTGGTTCGAGTGATTTGAGGATTTCGACGAATTTATCAGGATCCTTCTCATTGATCTCAATATCAAAAACGTCAATGCCGGCAAATTTTTTAAAAAGCACTCCTTTGCCTTCCATTACAGGTTTGGAGGCCTGGGCTCCGATATCCCCGAGTCCGAGAACGGCGGTTCCGTTGGATATGACACCCACCAGGTTTCCTTTGGCGGTATATTTATAGGCATCATCCTCATTTTTTTCAATTTCCAGGCAAGGTTCGGCCACCCCTGGTGAATATGCAAGGGCCAGATCAAGCTGTGAACTTACGGATTTGGTGGGGACTACTTCGATTTTGCCCGGCTGTCCTTCAGCGTGGTAGGCAAGCGCGTCCTGCTTGCGTATCTTGATGGTCATGTGATTGTGTTAGTATATTAAAAAATGATTACCCGAAGATACAAAATCTATCCCTCCCTGACCTAATCAGGATACTCCTGCATTTATAAAAATTTGCGATTTATTCGCCTGCAGAGGCTTCTTCCTCGTCCGAGGCACTCGCGGTCAGGGTATTGAATGAGTGAAGGATCACATCAAATTCGCGCATGTATTCACGCTGGTTTTCCCCGGGGCTGTATACAAACCCTTCTATGTAGTAAAAGCGGTTAAGCTCCTCGTCTACCATCCCGTAGCTGACAAAAGGTCCGCCCATAGAATTATTCCTCGTTTTCCAGAGACCTTTCATCTTTTTGGCGTACATGTCCTTGAAGGTAAGTTGTTGCACCTGAACGGGTATAAACGGAACTGCGGTTTCGGTCAGCACATAGCTCGTTTCCGGTTTATCCGGGTCACCAAAGAGCTGGTTCTTCGCGATGGAGTCGCGCAGAGAGATCAGGTTGTCCTTATCAAACATCTTTTCACTCCTGTACGGACGATAAGTGATATAAATGTTCTTGTCGTTGTCATCATTCATTTGCCTGAACCAGACAAATCCTGACGAACCATTATCTTCATTGACCACCAGTTGATAACCGAATGGTAATTTCATGGTGCAGTCGTGTTCCTTCTCAAGTACCTCGGTAAGCCCGGTTGGTTTTTTCCCTTTAAAGATATTGCTCTGGAGACGGCTGAATTCGGCATTGTTAAAGAAGTTCTGAAGCGCTGTCCTGTTATCACGGATATGCCTGATCAGCTGGCTTTCAGTCTTGCCAAACAGGTACATAACCTGCTGGCCCTTGGCAAACTCATTTTCCGAAGTATAAACGAACAGGTCGTCATCCTGCCGGATTTTGTCCAGGGATTCTTTCGTGAAGTAATTTCTGATTCGCCTGGATCCCGGTGAATTATCATCAAGGGTAACCACAAACACCAGGTTACGGACCTGCCGGAGAAGATTACTCATCCTGGCGGGATTGACCTGGTTAATTTTGAACATACGCTCTTCACGCGGGAGACCCTGTACTTCAGCCTGGAATGTTTCACGTACTTCACGTCCCAGCACATTCTTCCATTGCGCAGAATCCATGACCACGATCATTTCACCCGGACTGCCACTGGCAGGGGGAAGTAGTCCGTCACTTTTTTTCCCGTCCGACGAACAGGAGAATATGAGCAGGATTAATACGAGGGAGGAAAGCAGTGATTTAATTTTCATGTATGATCCGTTTACCAGACATAAGTCGTATCAGCCATTTTCGTCACGGCTGATCTTCACTTATTAACCCGGTAAAATTATGGATTGTTCGCTCATTTTCCAATGATCAGCTCCTGACCGGGCTTGATGTTATTGGAAGTGAGTGAATTCAGCTTTTTGATCTCTTCTATGCTGACTCCGGAAAGCTTGCGCGAAATGTCCCACAAGGTATCTCCTGGCTGTACAACATACATTTTATTTCCGTTGGCAGCGGTTTTAATTACCGGTTTACTGGCAACAGGCTGTGAAGGCGCTCCGCCATTCACATATATAGTAAGGCTTTGGCCGACCCGGATCATGGATCCGCGAATGTTATTCCACTTCCGGAGGTCGCTAATCCGTACGTGATAACGTTCGGCGATTTTTCCAAGCACATCTCCGCTTCTTACCCTGTACACGACTTTATCCCGTCCATAAGTGCTTCCAGGGGCGTTTTTAGCCATTTTTTCCAGCTCTTCTTTTCCTACTTTCGCGGCAGAGTCAAGAATGGCCAGCCGGTTGGCATCGAGTAGCTCCCTGGCATCAGCAGGTATTTTGAGCAGGTATCCGTTAGTGGTCTCAGGAACCATATCGTAGCGAAGGCTCGGATTGAGATTTTTTATATCATCGAGGCAGAGGTTCAGCTGACCGGCAAGCGTTTCCAGGTGTACGTAATCCTTTACGAGAATCGTATCTGAAGCAACGGCATATTCCATGTTATCTACCTGGAAATTCAATTCATCCGCATAGTTCAGCACGTACATAATGGCAACAAATTGCGGAAGATAGGACCGCGTCTCGCGATAGAGGTAGGGATAAACTTCCCAGAAGGTCTTTTTGTACCCGGACCGCCGGATGGCTTTCCGCACATTACCCGGGCCCGTGTTGTAGGCAGAAATGGCAAATTCCCAATCACCAAACATGCCGTATAACTGTTTCAGGTATTTACATGCTGCTTCGGTTGCCTTATCAGGATCCATACGATCGTCAATGAACCAGTCATTATTCAGCCCGTAATGCCGGCCTGTATAGGACATGAACTGCCATAATCCTACTGCTCTTGCGGAGGAAACCGCCTTCGGATTGAGGCCTGACTCGACGATTGATAAATATTTCAGTTCGTCCGGCAGCCCGTATTTTGCCAGGTATTTTTCAAACAGGGGAAAGTAAAGATTTTTCCGCTGGATCATCAGGCGGGTATATTCCCTGTCCTTAACGGCGAAGTAGTTTACGAATGCATGAACGCGTTCATGGTAGTTCAGTGGAATTTCATTCTCAATACAGCTCAGGCGGTCTTCTATGAGGTCATAATCATCCTCCGCAGGTATATACTCAAGATCGGAAGCGGGATAGAAAATATCTTCCTCAGGTGTTTCCTGGGTATAGCCCGTTAAAACGGTCAGTATAAATACGGATGTAAGTATTATCCTCATTCTAGCTCCATAATTTCTTTTGAGAACGCCAGCAGACGCTCTTCCTCAAAGTCATTGGCAATCACCTGAAAGCCAATTGGCAACCCTTCCCTGTCCGATCCGTTCGGAATTGACACCGCCGGCAGCCCTGTAACATTCGCCTGTACTGTAAACAGATCGGCGAGGTACATTTCTACGGGATCCGCACTATGCGCTCCCAGTTGGAATGCGGTAGTAGGGGTAACGGGCAAAACGATAAAATCATATTCCTCAAGGATTTTTTTAGTCCTGTCCCTGATAATACGGCGGGCTTTCTGTGCTTTGGTATAGTACGCGTCGTAGTAACTAGCGCTCAAAACAAAGGTTCCCAGCATTATTCGTCGCTTCACCTCTTCGCCGAAACCTTCTGTACGGGTATTTTTATACATCGTTTCCAACGTTCCGGAATCAGGCGAACGGTAACCGTATTTTACGCCGTCATACCTTGATAAATTGGAACTTGCTTCAGCGGTAGTTAAAATATAATAGGTTGGAAGGAGATATTCAAGAAGCGGGAAGTCAACTTCATGTACTTCATGACCATTTTTTTTCAGATTTTCTATGGTATTACGTGTCGCTTCACGAATTTCTTCCTGTAAACCGTCAGTGTGGATGGTTTCCCGGATACAGGCAATCCTGTATTTTTTTCCCTTTAATTTTTCAAGGCTTCCTGAATAGGATGGAACAGGTGAGGCAGATACTGTACTGTCGAATTCATCGGGTCCTGCCGCTATTTCAAGTACCAGGGCCATGTCTTCGACCGTTTTGGAGAATATTCCTATACAATCAAATGAGGATCCATAAGCAATCAGTCCGTGCCGGCTGATCCTTGAGTAGGTAGGCTTAAGCCCGAGAATGCCACAAAAGGCTGCAGGTTGTCTTACTGAGCCTCCGGTGTCTGATCCCAGTGAGACCAGGCACATATCTGCCTGAACTGCGACGGCAGAACCCCCTGAGGAGCCACCCGGTACCCGCTGATTATCGGCATCGTTCAGGACGGGGCCGAATGCAGAGTTTTCGTTGGAGGATCCCATGGCGAATTCGTCACAGTTGTTCCGGCCGATTACGATGGCGTCTTCATCAAGTAACCGCTGAACAGCTGTTGCGTTAAATTGTGCCTGAAATGTATCGAGAATTTTACTGGCCCCCTGCAGGCCGTGGTCCTTATGGGAAAGGACATCTTTCAATCCGATGACCATTCCCGCAAGTCTGCCTGCGGTACCATCTGATATACGGGCATCCACTTCAGCCGCTTTGGCAAGCGCTTCCTCGCGGTACACCTCCACAAATGCGTTGAGGTGCTTTTTTTCATCGATGTTCTTAAGGTAATGATTGGTCAGACCAACGCATGTAATGCGCCCTTCATTCAGGTCATTTTGAATGCTGGATAAGGAGAGGTATGGCTTCAACCGTGCTTATCGTTTCTCTTCTTCTATCTTGGCAGATTCTTCGATGTCATTTTTAATTTCTTTGGTGGCATCCTTGAACTCGCGGATTCCTTTGCCAAGTCCACGGGCCAGTTCAGGAATTTTCTTTGCTCCAAAGAATATCAGTATTACCATCAGGATCAGAAGAATTTCCTGACCTCCTAATCCTCCACCAAAAAAAGCAAATAATGTATTCATGATAATTTCGTTTAGAACGAATTGTAAAGATAGCTATTTAAATGGCAACGAAAAAAAGCAAATTCACGTTCAGATTTACTTTTATTTCTTTTTTTAATTATTTCTCAGCCATTGTTGCGGATCGAGGGCATTGGCACTTTTCCGGATTTCAAATTTCAATTCGGAGACACCTTCTTTATTGGTAAGGATACTGCCGATTTCCTGATTGGTAGTCACCTTTTGTCCTGATTTCACGTAAACCTCCTTTAGTCCCGCGTATACGCTGAAATAATCCCCATGATTAATAATTACCGTATTACCAACCAGTGGTACGAAGGCCACGCGGGTTATTTCACCGGTAAAGATGGTTTTGACTTTTTCTGACTGACGGGTCTGAATGGTAATGGAATGACTGTCAATCACCACATTTTTAAACACAGGATGCTGCTGTTTGCCGAATTTCTGAACGACGAAGCCTGATACCGGCCAGGGCAATTTTGTTTTATTCGAAGCGAAGTCACTGGAGAGCCTGGCAGTTGCCTCAGAATTGGCGGATTCTGCCCGGCGTGCCCGCTCCATTTCTTCACGTATGATCTCGTTGATCATGTTATCAAGCCTGGCGACCGCATTTTTTGAGTTTTCGAGTTCCTTTTTGATCTCTTTCTCACGCCGTTGTAGGGTAGTTACCATCTGGTTCTGATTTCCCTTAAGATCCGCGAGGCGGCGGTTTTCCGCCAGCTGGTCACCAAGCAGCATATTTTTTTCTGACATTTTGCTCTCGATCACCACGACCTGCCCGGCCAGTGTTTCCTGAACCCGCTGAATCTGTTCAGTTTGTTTCTTACGCACCTCACCGTATTGCTCCATGTACTGCAAGCGCATCAGGAATTGGTTAAATGAGCTGGCAGAGAAGAGAAAGGTAAGTTTGTTGAAGCCCTGGTTTGACTTATGGGTGGCATAGATCATGGCTGCGTATTCATCCTTCAGGCTGGCAATATCTCCTTCGAGGGACTCAATAATGTCATTGTTTTCCTCAATTTCTTCATTGAGCAGGCCGATCTCATTCCTTATTCCCTGGATCAGGTCTTCCTGGGCCGATATTCGCTGATTCAGGGCGTTCAGCCTTCCGATGGAATTTTGCCTTTTACCCGCTGTCTCTGCCAGGATCTTTTCGGCCTGTTCGATCTTTTTCAGGTTGGCCTGCTTTTCCTTTTCCAGTTGTTCCCTGGATTTTTGTCCGTAGGAGAATGTTCCGGCTATGACAAATAAGAGTAAAAATGCTCCGCAGAGTCTCTTATTTACGTACATATTTTTTTGGTATGTTGAATGGGAATTTTAGTTCCTTATCCTCAATTTCTGCTTTGTTGTATTCCATCTCGATTACCGTGTTCAGCTTTTTCGCTCCTTCTGTATAAAAAATGGACAGGATCGCTGAAAACGGAAAGGCGGTTTCTTCCACCATCTGAAAATCATAATACCGGATTACCGCTGTATTTTTTGACGGATTCTCCAGCATTTCCACCCGTTCTATCTTCATAGTCTTGGGATTAACAAAATTACTAACGGCCACATTTCCGGACTTTTGTTTCAGCACATACACACTTTCCTCACGTTCCACTTCATCTTTCCTTCCGCGGTCAATAATCAAATTGCCCAGTGCGGCGGCCTGGATGATTTCATAATTTACATCGAAGTTAAACTGTTCACTAAGTGAATCGTAATTGAATACATAATATTCCTTCTTAACCAGGTTCATTATGGTAATGGAATCCTTATTAATCAGGCACCTTGCTCCCTGGATACCCACACTGGAGAATGATATCCAGATCAGACTGTCTTTACGCATCCGGACATTCGCCCGGGCTTTTATATCTAACTTGTCGTCCTTGTAATTTATTTTGGCTTTCCCGGAGAAATATTCAAAACTTGCTTCCTGGATGTCAAGTTTGTTTTTATCTGAAAAATTCCATGTAATGCCGGATGTTTTCTGGCTGCATGAGAAAAGAATGAGGGGAAAAATGAAAAGGAGCAGCAGATTCTTATTCATAAAGGGTCTTTTCGGCAATTTTTCGTTCGATATCTTTTGATCCAGGCGCAAGCTCCAGCGCTCTTTTCCATTGATTTACAGCCTGATCCACTTCGCCCAATTTAAATAAAATATCTCCATAATGCTCATAATGTGTGGCGGAAACATTTTCAGATTTTAATGCTTTCTCCATCACTTTTGCTGCTTCCCTGTATTTCTTTTGTGCAAAGAGCACCCAGGCATACGTATCCAGATACTGGACATTATCGGGGTATTCCTTTACAACCCGGGCTGATAACTCTTCAGCCCTGGCCAGTTTATCCTCACGGATTGCCAGGTAATAGCTGTAATTATTCATGACAGAATAATTCTCCGGGTCATAATCAAGCGCAGCTTCATATACCCTGTCGGAAGCGTCATAATCCCCGGTGCCGTTATAGGCTTCCCCGAGCAGTGCATTGAAAATCGATACAAGCTGCAGATTCGAACCGGATAACCGCTTGCCCTGCTCAAGTACATAAGAAGCTTCTTCGTACTGACGCTTACTTATGAGCGCCATTCCATTGTAATAGTAGATGACCGCCTGGTTGGGATACACTTCCAGTGCTTTTTCGGCAATTAGCAGTACACTGTCCGTATTATTCAGTTCGGTGAGCAGCTGGAGACTGTTTTGCCAGAGCTGAAGATTCCCCGGCTCGTACTGGAGGGCCTTGAGGTAGGCATCCTTGGCTTTCTTTTTATTTCCTACTGACTGGTAAACATCACCCTGAACAGACCATGCCGCCCCGGATGAAGGGTGCACGCTAGTAAGCAAAGCTGCGAGTTTCACCCCGTTCCCTTCCAGTTCTTCTGCTGAGACATTCTGCCGGTATTCCGCCAGCATGGCCACTTTGGTGGATACGTCCACATCCGGATCGCTGAAGGCGCGCTCCATATTTTGCATGCCTTCCGAATCCTCTTCACCATCCTCTTCCATTTGCATTCGGGAAAGAGCAAGCCGCACTGTACCCCCGTTATCGTATTCCGCCAGGTATTCGGCTGCTATTGCTTCGGCGTCTTTCTCCCGGCCATTATCGGTCAGCAGTTCCATCTGGCGCAGGATAAAACGTTCATCACCCGGAAATTCCTCGATCAGGCGTTCCCCCTCACGGATTGCTTCATCCACTTTTTTCTGTTCGAGGTAGACAGTTTGTTTCTGGACCACAATTTCCTCGCTGATGCCATATGCCTTTTCAATTTCGTCGTATGCAGCGATGGCTTTATCGTATTCCTGCTGATAAAGGTAAATGGCCGCGAGCTCGAATAAATATTCCTCGGTATTTTCAAGGTTATCGATCATGTAACGATAAATCTCAGCGGCCTTTTCAAATTCGTTCAGTCGGGCAAACATGCTGGCTTTCTGAGCCTGGTAGTATTTGTTTTCCGGCTGCAGGTCGGTTGCGATGATGCTGTTTTCAAGGGCATTCACCAGGTCGCCCATGTTTTCGTAAACCTGGGAGATTTTAAAATGGGCGGCTGCATTAAGACGGTCGACTTCGGCGGCTTTTTTAAAAAGGACCAGTGCCTTGGCGTAATCTTCGAGGATGTAGAATTTTTCTCCTTCGGTGAAATAAAATTCGGATTCACGCCTGATCTGGGCTGTATCTTTCTCGTTCTTCTTTTTTTGAGCATGCACGGATACCGTTGCCCCGAGCATCAGGAAGACGAATAGTAAAAAAGTAAGGCGTCTGAACATAGACATTAAATTACCGCAGAATAGGCGTTGCGCAAAGAAAACAGTTTATCAAAGGTAACGCAAATTCCAAAAATCAAGTTTGAAGAAGCGCGTTAATTTCATATTTATGACAGGATTAGGTGAAAATTTAAACCTTTATACCAGATTTTCGGAGTTTCTTTCGTTCCCTGAAGAAGAGAAGTACCACCAAAATAACGGAGATCAGAATGCGCAGCGCGGCATCCATCCAGAAATCCTGGTAGTGGAAATTCTCTGAAAGAAGGATCAGGAGAATGCTTATGAGAAAATAGCCACTCAGCGCAATGAACTTATAGGGTATGGGATAATATTTCTGGCCATAATAGTAGCAGACAATTGCCATGACGAGGTAGCAGGCTACGGAGGTCCAGGCACTTCCCACAAATCCGATCACGGGGATCAGCAGAAAATTGCCCAGTATAGTGATCCCTGCGCCCAGCAGGCTGAAATACATGCCATAAATGGTCTTGTCGGTCAGTTTGAACCAGATACTAAGGTTCATGTAAATTCCATAAAATAATTTTCCGGTGAGCAGAATAGGAACTATGTAAAGAGCAACCCGGTAACTTTCACGCCGCAAAAAGATCTGTGCGATCAGGTCCACATTAACCGATACCAGAACAAGGATCAACAGGCACACAATGGTAAAGTAATGCATGACCCGGGCAAACAATTCGGGTGCGTTCTTATCCTTCGCCTGGCTGAAGAAGAATGGCTCGCCTGCGTACCTGAATGCCTGGATACCAAGCATAATAATCACACTAAGCTTAAAGGTCTGTTTATAAACACCTGCCGCCGCCGTAGGATTCTCAAGTGCCTCACTGCTGCCGTAAAACCCATCCGGAAGAAATCCTTTTATCATAACGGTATCAACCTGCTCATTTATCATACCGGCAAACCCGGTAAGCATGATGGGAACAGCATAAGCCAGCAACGGGCTGAATGCCTGCCAGCCGGGCCAGCGAAGAGGGTACCTGAATACCCACTTTCTGATAATTAAAAACAGGATCACATTGGCCACCAGGTTGGCGAGGAAGATATAGCCAATACCCAGATCCGGAACCCAGCCCACCTCATATCCGCTATCCCTGAGCCAGGGGACGACCAGGAAAACAAAGACCTGCATCCCGACACTGATAAAAATGTGGATCACCTTTGCGGTGGCAAAAAAGCGCGCCTGGTTTTCGAACCTCATCAGGGCAAACGGAATCGCCATAAACGCATCAAGCCACAGGGTGATGATCAGCCAGCGGATGAATAATTCGGTGCCCTGATAGCCTGCGATTGCTGCGATCTGAGGGGCAAACAGGAATATGGGGACGGTGATCAGGGTACTGATAAATAAAACCGCAGTTCTGGTCGAACCGAATACTTCCGCCTTGTCACCCTTATTGGCGAAGCGGAAAAACGTAGTTTCCATGCCAAAAGTAAACACAGCAAGCAGCATAGCTACGACCCCGTAGTAAATGTTGACAATTCCGAGCGATTCGGTATCCTGAAAGTAATAGGTATGAAGGGGGACAAGCGCGTAATTGAGCATTCTCCCGAGGATACTGCTCACCCCGTAAACGGCCGTCTGTGAGGCCAGGCTCTTAAGCTTGCTCATTGGGCATATTGATTATACCCCTTTAAACGATGGTTTACGTTTTTCAATGAATGCGGAGGTTCCTTCTTTAAAATCTTCTGTGCTGACACAATGCGAAAAACTGTTGGATTCTGTCTGATATCCATTCTCCTCGTCTGAAAAATAGGCATTAACACAATTAACAATCATACCGATTGCCAGCGGGGCCTTGCTAATGATTTTGCGGATGATCTTGTCTGCCAGTTGCAGGAGTGCCTCTTTATCGCTGACAACGTGATTGATGAGCCCGAGTGATTTAGCTTCCTGGGCTCCGATCATATCTCCCGTCATCATCAGCTCCATGGATTTTCCTTTACCAATAAGCTGGGTGAGACGCTGGGTGCCACCGTAGCCGGGAATAATGCCCAGGTTTACTTCCGGCTGACCGAATTTAGCATTCTCGCTGGCCACCCGAATGTGACAGGCCATTGCAAGTTCGCATCCCCCGCCAAGGGCAAAACCATTGACAGCTGCGATCACCGGTTTTTCGCTGTTTTCGATCAGCGAGAAAACCTCCTGGCCGTTCTCAGCAAATTTCCGGGCATTCAGTTCGTTAAGCGCCGCAATTTCCTTAATGTCGGCACCTGCCACGAACGCTTTTTCTCCGGATCCGGTAATGATTACCCCATTAACACTCTTGTCATCATAGACCCTCTGCATTATTTCACGGAGTTCTTCGATGGTCTCCGTATTCAGCGCATTCATACTTTCCGGTCGTTCGATAGTCAGGTATAATACGCCGTCTTTAAGATCCTCACTGATATTCATAGAGTCATCTGGTAGTTGAATGAGGTAAAAATATATAGAAACACTTCAAAATAAAAACAAGCAAAGATCTATCCTGAATAATGGTTACCAGCGCTTGAAAATTGGGATAAATCAGCAGAATGTAAGAAATCCGGTAAAAATGGATTTTTCCCGAATGATGAAATTAGTAGTATTACAGACATTTTTTACCAAACTAAAGAGCATTAGTTTATTTTTTGAACTTACCATCATGACACCTAAACGAATTTTGCAGTTTGCGATCGTATTGATTGTCAATCTGTTAATTGCCAGTGTTTCCTATTCTCAATGCACCATTGCTGAATCGGGAACAGTTGACTTTGATGATATGACCTGTAGTGAAACAGGATCTGCCCCTGTTGCCGGAGTAGACATTATTATCCCTGCGGGTGTAACGTTATCTTCCTCAGGAAATAATGACAATTTCGGTCAGCATGATATTATTATCGAGGACGGAGGTATATTATTTATAGATCATAACAATGTACAGCTGGACGGGAATCTGTTTGTGGAAGACGGGGGAACGTTGCAAATCAACGGTAAGATGGAACTCGCCTGTGGATCCGGTATAAATGTGGAGTCGGGCGGACTCATTATTACCGGAAGTTCTTCAGGTGCCAGTGACAAATTATCCATATGCAGTACAACAATTATCCAGGGCGGTGGTGGTTGCACGGTTGCTGACGGCAACCCGGATTCTAATCCGCCATACTGTGCGGGTGGAGGCGGAATAAGTGGTCCGACAGGATTTGATGAAACCGGTGAGGCCCCGGGAACGCTTCCGATTCTTTTGATTTCTTTTGAAGCAACTGACCTTGCCACGGGCATTCGCCTGGACTGGGCGACCGCCATTGAAGAGCGGAATGCCTATTTTGACCTGGAGAATTCTCAGGATGGTCAATCGTACCAATCAGTTACGCGAATTGATGGTGGCGGAAATACCACCAGCATTCAGCGCTACAGCCACCTTGATACAAACCCATATTCAGGAGTTTCCTATTACAGGCTGGTACAGGTGGACACCGATGATAAACGAACTATTTATGGTCCGGTACGGGTTGACCGTACTATTGTGGGTGAACTTGCCGTATTTCCGAATCCACTGATGTCCGGGCAAAAATTAAATATCCGGCGAGCTACCCGTGAGGCGGGAATGATCACCATTTCGTTGATGGATTTACAGGGTCGTGTTATCAGTGACTGGCAAATGAATGACGCGACGGACATGCAGCTGGCAATTCCGGAAACACTAAATAAAGGTATCTATTTGCTTGAGGTTTCCGGCGGAGGGAAAAAGAAATTACATCGACTGGTTCTCCAGTAATTCACGCATACCTTTCAGCATGACTTCACAAAGTTTGCCGAGATCATAGGCGTGATCCCATTTCCAGTCATCTCTGGCAGAAGAGTCATCTACCGACGATGGCCATGAGGCAGCTATCTGCTGACGGAAGTCCGGTTCATAGGTAATCTCAAAATTTTCCAGGTGTGCCATGACTTCCGAGGCAATTTCTTCCGGAGTGAAACTCATTGCGCCAAGATTGTACCCGGAACGAACCGTAAGGTTATCAGCATCTGCATCCATCAACTCGATCGTTCCACGCACCGCGTCATCAATATACATCATTGGCAGGCGTGCATCCGCCTCCAGGAAACATTCGTATTTACCCGTGGTGAGCGCCTGTATAAATATATCAATGGCATAATCTGTTGTTCCGCCACCCGGCTGAGCCTTGTAGCTGATAATTCCCGGATAGCGTATGCTGCGTACATCGACGCCAAACTTTTCATAATAGTACTCACACCACCTTTCACCAGCCAGCTTACTTATTCCGTAGACCGTATTGGGATCCATGATGGTGGTTTGCGGCGTATTGTCTTTTGGAGTGGAAGGACCGAAGACGGCGATCGAGCTGGGCCAGAAAACCTTTTTTATATTATTCTCCCGCGCGATGTCCAGCACATTCAGCAGGCTGGTCATATTCAGGTTCCAGGCGAGCTGGGGATTTTTTTCTCCTTTGGCCGACAGAATGGCGGCAAGATGAAAGATTTGTTGAATTCCTTCTTTTTGGACAAGTTTCCTGAGTGCCTCCTTGTCCATAACATCCAGAATGGCAAAGGGAAAAGCTGGTTTAATTTCAGGATGCCGGATATCTGTTGCAATAACCGCTTCCTTCCCGTATTTTTCACAGAGAGCCTGGGTGAGCTCCGATCCCAGCTGCCCTAATGCACCAATCACCAAAATTTTTGCCATGAACTGAAGGATTGAAATGAGATTGCGAAATTAGCAATTTCAATCGATCTAAACCAAACCGGAGAGAATACTTGAATATAGTATATTTGCAGGAGATGGATTTTTCGGAATACCTGGTTTCTAAGAAAATAGATGAAAGCCGATTCAAAACCGGTGACGGGGATACCTACGATGAATTCCGGCAGCTGTTTGATCAGATGCATCCCAGGAGTTTTACCATGCAAAAATTATTTCTGATCAATGGAATACGGCGCCGGTTTCCCCTGCCCGCTGATGCAGGTAAAAAAACAGGTGCCAAAGCATCATCCGCACCTAAGCCTGTAATCCGGAAACCGGCAGGGGAGAAGACCGGAGCGGAGACCCCGGCGAAGAAAAAGCCTGTGCATAAGCCCAGGCCTGTGATGCCTGAAAAGAAAGCAGAAGGTGGCGCGAAGAAACCGGCCATAAAGCCCCGGATCCCGGGTAAAACAGCAGAGGAAAAGCCTGCAGCGAAAAAACCTGTAATGAAACCCCGAATTCCGAAGAAGGAGGAGGGGGCAGAAGGAAGCTCAAGGCCGGCAAAGCCGGTGATGAAGCCTCGAATTCCGAAGAAGGAAGGAGCAGAAGGAAGCCCAAAACCGGGAAAGCCTGTGATGATGCCACGAGTACCGAAGAAGGAGGAAGCAGATGGAAGCTCTAAGCCAGGGAAGCCAGTGATAAAGCCCCGGATCCCTAGTAAGGAAAAGGAGGATGCACAATCAGCAGGAAGCAAAAAACCTGTTATGAAGCCGCGAATTCCGAAGAAAGATCCGGAAGGCAATGAGCCGGAGAAGAAAGACGAAAAAAAAGCCGGCAAGCCACCAAGACCTGTCATTAAACCCAGAAATAAAGATAAATAAATATGTATACCCTTAAAGAAAAACTTTCCAAAGAACTGAATGAGCTGAAGGAATCGGGCCTGTTCAAAAGTGAACGTGTGATTGTCACACCGCAAGGCGCGGTAATCCGTACGGACCAGGGAAAGGAAGTAATCAATTTCTGCGCAAATAATTATCTCGGTCTTTCTTCACATGCCAAAGTGCTGGAAGCAGCCAAAGAGACACTGGACAGTCATGGGTTTGGCATGTCGTCCGTCCGTTTCATTTGCGGGACCCAGGATATTCATAAAACCCTTGAACGAAAGATCTCAGAGTTTCTCGGAATGGAAGATACCATTCTTTACGCAGCGGCTTTTGACGCCAACGGCGGGGTGTTTGAACCATTACTGGGCCCTGAGGACGCAATCATTTCCGATACCCTGAATCACGCGTCGATCATTGACGGAGTTCGTTTATGTAAGGCCATGCGGTACCGGTATGCCCATAACGACATGCTTGACCTGGAGAACCGCCTGAAAGAAGCACGGGCGGCCGGGGCAAAAAATATTATCATTGTTACAGACGGTGTATTCTCCATGGACGGGACCATTGCCCAGCTGGATAAGATCTGTGATCTCGCAGAAAAATACGAGGCCATGGTAATGAGTGATGAGTGTCATTCGACCGGATTTATGGGAAAGACCGGGCGTGGTGTGCATGAATATCACGATGTGATGGGCCGGGTTGATATAATCACCGGCACCCTTGGGAAAGCACTCGGTGGTGCTTCCGGCGGTTTTACAGCGGCGCGCAAAGAGATCGTTGAAATGCTCCGGCAGAAGTCACGTCCTTACCTGTTTTCCAACACGCTGGCGCCTGCCATCACGGGTGCTTCCATTGCGGTGATAGACCTGTTGAGTCAGACCACGGAATTACGGGATAAGCTGGAGGAGAATACCCTGTATTTCCGGAAAGCCATGACGGATGCCGGGTTTGACATAAAACCGGGGACGCATGCGATCGTCCCGATCATGCTGTACGACGCGGCACTTTCCCAGAAGTTTGCTGATGAGCTGCTGGAGCGGGGAATCTATGTCATTGGATTCTTTTATCCTGTGGTACCAAAAGGCCAGGCGCGGATCCGGGTTCAGTTATCGGCAGCGCATGAAAAGGAACATCTGGATAAAGCGATAGAGGCATTTACAGAAATTGGCCGTGAACTCGGGGTGCTGAATCCGGCTTAGGCCTCATTAGGGATGACGGAGGTTTTTTCGACGGCACTGTCGGCAGTGGATTCCGAACTTTGCTGTTGTTCGCCGGAAAGGTATTCATTTATCCCTTTACGAAGTTCCTGGGTCGACAGATTGTGTTCCAGTTTGCCATTTCTGGCGAGGGAGAACTGACCAGTTTCTTCAGATACCACCAACACGGCTGTATCAGTTACCTCGGACATCCCAAGGGCTGCACGGTGCCTGAGACCAAACTGGGCGGGCAGGTTTTCACTTTCCGAAACAGGGAGAACGCATCTGGCCGCCTTGATCTTTCCTTTGTAAACAATGACGGCACCATCGTGGAGCGGACTGTTTTTATTAAATATAGAGATGAGCAGTCGTTTACTCAACACTGCTTCAATCTCATCGCCGGACTCGGAATAAAATTTCAGCGCGGAGTCCCGGGAGAATACAATCAGTGCCCCGGTATTTGAACCCCCCAGCGTTTTGATTGCCTCTATTACCGGGGTAATGTTAAAACCTGGTTCCTGTACATTTTTTTTCAGTCTGAAGAAATTCCGGAAGGAATTGATTTTTCCGAAATCAGTTGTTTTTCCAATAAGCAACAAGAATTTCCGTATTTCCGGCTGGAACAGAATGATGGCAGCGAGAACACCATAGCCCATGAACTGGCCGAGAATGGAGCCCAACAGTTCCATCTGGGCTGCACGTACGATGAGGTAAATCAGGTAAAGGGATAATACGCCAAGAAAGATTTTGACAGCAACACTCCCGCGCATGAGCTTATACACCTGGTACAACAGGAAACTGACCAGCCCTATGTCGATCATATCGACCCAGCCGATTTCCAGAAACCCGATGCTAAAACCTAATATCAACTGCTGTTCTTTTTAAAATTCCCCATTAATGCGATCGTCTCCTTAGCCTCCCGGACGTCGTGTACCCGTAGTATCTGAGCGCCCTGCTGAAGAGCGATCACATTCAGTACGGTTGTTCCGTTTACCGCTTCCGCGGCCGGAATATTAAGCCGTTTATAGATCATGGACTTGCGAGACAACCCTACCAGTAAAGGTAGGTTTAAACTGTGAAAATAGCCCAAATTTTCCAGTATATAATAATTCTGACTGATCGTTTTGGCAAACCCGAAACCGGGATCCAGGATAATTTCACGGACGCCCGCCTGGCGGGCAAGGTGGATTTTGTCCCGGAAGAATTGCCAAATGGATAACAGAATATTATCATACTCCGTTTCAGTTTGCATGGTCTGCGGGGTTCCCCGCATATGCATAAGGACATAGGGTACATTCAGTCCTGCTACAGTAGAATACATATCCGGATCCTGTTGTCCGCCAGATACGTCATTAACCAGACCGGCTCCTGCAGCCACTGCCTCCGCTGCCACTTTCGCCCGAAAGGTATCCACTGAAACAGTAATTTCCGGGTATTGCTCAGTGATGGCAGCAATTACCGGTGCTGTACGGTCAATCTCTTCCTGTTCTGTAACCATTGCCGCCCCTGGCCGGGTGGAATATCCGCCGACATCAATGATATCTGCCCCTTCACCGATCATACGCTTAACTTGCCGCATTGCATTCTCCAGGCCCGTAAACAGCCCGCCATCACTAAAGGAATCAGGCGTAACATTCAGTATTCCCATGATCAACGGGGGATCCGCTGAAAGGATTTTATCATGAATTCTGAGTGTACTTTTCCGGTAAAATAATGTATCTTGGCCCACCGCAACGGAATGATTTTTATAAAAGATAACGATTAAAGTTGATAGACGAAACCGTAAGCGAATATAGGGCGGTGATCAGCAAATGCCGGGAACTTTTTGAGAAAAAAACCCATGATTACGGCACAGCCTGGCGCGTATTGAGGCTACCTTCCATTACTGATCAGATACTTATCAAGGCCCAGCGAATACGAAGTATTCAGGAAAAGGGTGAGCAAAAAATCGGTGATGCCATTGAGGGAGAATTTGTGGGCATCATCAACTACTGCCTTATGGCACTGATGCAACTCGGGTTTACCAGTAAGGATCCGATGGAGCTGACATTTGAGCAGGTAGCGCCGCTTTATGACAAGGCAGCGGAGGAAACTCTTGATCTGCTCATGCAGAAAAATCATGATTATGATGAAGCCTGGCGTGAAATGCGCATCAGTTCGATTACCGACATCATATTAATGAAGCTTTACCGTGTAAAGCAAATTGAAGATAACGCAGGGGCGACCCTGGTTTCCGAGGGTATTGGCGCTAATTACCAGGATATGATTAATTATTCGGTCTTTTGTTTAATCAAATTAAATTTTGCCACGGATGAAAAATAAGTTCATCGATCATTTTTCCCGGATTTTTGTAGGAGGGTTGTTCATTTTTTCAGGCCTGGTCAAAATTAACGATCCGGTCGGAACACAGATAAAACTGGAAGAATACTTCACGGTCTTCGCTGATTCTTTCGCTTCCTTTTTCAGTGTATTCGTACCTTATGCGTTGCCCATTGCCATGATACTCATTGTGCTTGAGCTGGTGCTGGGTGTGGCGGTACTGATCCAGTTCCGGATGAACATCACGGCAACCATATTATTGCTGCTGATGCTTTTCTTTACCTGGCTAACATTCTACTCAGCGTATACCGGAAAAGTTACGGATTGCGGATGTTTTGGTGACGCTATCCCCTTAACGCCATGGGAATCTTTTATCAAGGATGTGATCCTCATGGTATTTGTGTTGCACCTTTTCTGGCACAGGAAGCGACTTGCGCCACTGGTTTCAGCCTCTGCAGGTACTGTCACGGTAGTTGTATCAACCCTGATTTCATTCGGAATTGGCTGGTATGCACTGGCTCATCTTCCCTACATTGATTTCAGGCCCTATAAAGTGGGTAACAGTATCCCGGAGAATATGCTTCCTGCTGAAGATCCGGTGATAGAATATACTTTTGTGAAAGATGGCGAGGAAGTCAATTCAGAGTCCTGGCTTTCTGCCGACGACGGGTACGAATATGTTGATTCCCGCACATTGAATGAAAAGGAATCCACTCCTAAAATTACGGATTACCAGGTGGTGGATGCCGAAGGAAATGATTTTACTGATTATACATTTAATGGTCCGAAATTGATTTATGTCGTATATAATGCCGGGAAGGCAGATACAGAGGAGGTGGACGAAATGGCGGCGCTCGCGAGGGAGCTGGATGGAAAAATTGATGTCCTGGCAATGACCGCTTCTTCCGGGGAGGCCTTTGAGGCGTTTCGTCATGAGCATCAGCTGGCGGTTCCGTATTATTTTGTGGATGCCACGGTGCTGAAAGCGATGATCCGTTCGAATCCCGGGATTCTTTTACTTAATGACGGGGTTGTATTAGGGAAATGGCACAATAATGATGTTCCGGATTTAGATGAAATCATTGAAAGACTCTAGAAATATCTATTTGACAGGGATGCCTGGTGCAGGCAAATCAACCCTTGGTAAACAACTGGCGGCATTACTTGACCGATCCTTCATCGACCTGGATGATGTGATCGAGGAGCAAATGGATATGTCCATTGCTTCCATTTTTTCAGATTTGGGAGAATCTCAATTTCGCGTGGCTGAGGAACGTGCACTGGAGTCAATAATGAATGAGAAGAACCTGGTCGTTGCTACCGGCGGAGGTACTCCGTGTTATTTTCATAATATGGAAAGAATGAAAAGTACAGGTATCACCATCTTTCTGAATCCACCTATGGCTACCCTGGTTTCACGCATAAAAAATGATCCGAAACCCCGTCCTAAACTTGAAGGTGATGACCCTCTTCAGAAAATACTGGAACATACGCTGCACGAACGCGGTCAATTTTACCGCATGGCTTCTTTCATATTTGATCAGTCTGATCTTACTGCAGAAGTGATCCTTGGAAAGTTAGAAGGTAAATCCCAGGGTTAGGCTTGCCCTGGTGATATTTGAGTTAATATCAGCCACATCAGCGGTTGGGAACGGAGTCACCCGCTGCTGCTGTTCAATTCCCGTTATAATTCCGAGGTCAACATAAAACATCTGTGTTTTTATCCCGGCTCCGAAAGTGAACTGGTCATCCGCATTATCAATCCCATCATCAGTGGGATCATCATAATAGGCATATCCCGCCCTGAAGCGGAAGATATCCATTCGGAATTCAGCACCCAGCCGGTAGTTCAACACGGAATTGTAATCGGCGATCACACTGTTATCGAAACGGAAATCACCTTCCGAAGGACGCTGTAGATTGGCATTTGAAAAATTCACCGATTCCACATCCCCGGTAATGAAACCATGTTTTCCCACAAAGAACGTTGCCCCGGCCCTAAGCCTGCCTGGGGTTCTCAGGTCATAACGGAAAGAGGGATAGAAAAACTCCTCACTGTAGAATTCTCCGTCAGTGTAGTCTGTATTAAGCCTAAGTAACCTTGTCTGTTCAAGAGTGAAAATGGATGGAGTCGTATAGGAAATGCCTAACAGCAGTGGTGTCACCGGACGAACGATTAGTCCGAATGTTCCGTTAACACCGCCTCCGTCAAGCGTATAGCGGTCGGTCATACGCAGCCTGGACAGATCACTTCTTGACGGTTCTTCGATATAATCCCGCTCCACTTCCTGGCGTAGCCAGAAAAGACCAAGTCCCACGCCAAAATAGATTTTGTCATCATAGTTTCCACCATAGGATAGTGCCGTCTGATAAATACCGCCACGGGTCCGTATATTCTCATACTGGTAAGTAGGATCATCCTCTGTAGGGTAGCCCAGGTCATCACCGCGATAGGTGTTCCTGTCAAAGAAAATAAAATCATTTCCATCCTTATCCAGTAAATCCGTTGAACGCGGGAAACCATTGATAAATATTTCGTTCTGGCCTTCGTCAGGCACGGCGAACTCATCGATCACCCCGACATTAAATGCCAGCAATGAAAAATCGTCCGGGACGAGTCCGTCAAATGCATTTTCAGCATTTACGGCATAATCCACAAAATCATATTCAGGGTTAAATCCCTCGTAAGTGTAATCATTCTGAAAGTTGCCAACCCGGTTGATGGATATACCAAAACTACCTCCTTTAAAGCCCTCGTTATTAGGCTTGCTTTTGTTAATAACGACCCCTGCGTTGGCAATATTAAAATTGGTAAGTGACGTACCGGACGTAGAATTCAGATACCTGCCATCGGAATTAATGAAATTCAGGGAGGGGGTAAAACTGGCATCCCCACGGTTATAAAATCCAAGTCCGGCCGGGTTTAGCGAAGCAGTTGTAATATCACCGCCGAGGGCGGTGCCTGCCCCGCCGATTCCCTGGATGCGTGCGGAACCTCCCGGTGAGAGCATCATCAGGTCAAGAGCAGTCTTGCTGAAGTTCGTCGCATCCTGGGCGCGACCGGTAAGGGTCAGGCATAACAATCCCAGGCTTATGATTATAAGCTTTTTCATTTTTCAAAAAGACAGGTTAAAAATCTACTTAGCGTATTGCTGTATTAATTACCTCTTCGGCTTGAACCACTACTTCCTGATGAACGGCTCGATCCGCTTGAACGGCTGCTTCCTGAAGAAGACCTGCTCGGTGAATACGAACGGCTGCTTCCTGAAGAAGACCTGCTCGGCGAGTACGACCGGCTGCTACCGGACGACCTGCTTGGCGAATACGAACGACTGCTTCCGGATGACCTGCTCGGAGTGTACGAGCGGCTGCTTCCTGAAGAAGACCTTCCGTTATATACAGGGGAAGTACTCCGGCTGTAGGACGAATTCGGTGTATACGAACGTGACCTCTGTGGCGAGTCATAAGAATACGACTGGCGTGATCTCGGAGTATAATTTGAATTCGTTGACACACTTCGTGACCTGGAAGAAGAACTCAGATCCCGTGACGAATAGTTGGAATTTGCCGAAGCAGACCTGGTCCTGCGGTAATACGAACTTTGTGAATTATCAACCGAACGACTTGTAGCCCTGCTGGCATACTGACGACTTACCGCTGAACGGGAAGCGACAGCCGACCGGTCAGTAGCGGCTCTTCCGTAAGAAGCTCCGTTTACAGATTCACGACGTGCATCATATCCGGTAGATCCCCGGGAAGGACCTGCGCCACGACGGTAAGTCACACGCTCCGGATAATTGTTATTAATAATGACGGTATTGTAATACGGGTTTCCCCAGCCACCCCAGTAACCCGGGCGACCATATCCATATCCATAACCATAATATCCTCCGGCGTAACCATATCCCCAGAAAGGATCATAGTAACCGCCCCAGCCCCAGTTAGGACGAGCCCAGCCCCATGAGCCCCATCCCCAGCCAAAGCCAATGCTGATTCCGATATTCCATCCGGGACGATATGCCCAGGGACTGTATCCCCAGCCACCGCCATAGGCATAAGGATTCGCACCCCACCCGCCATAGGCATAAGGATTCGCACCCCAACCACCATTATTATAATAGTTGTTCACAACAGGCACCTGATAATCGGAAGCCTGTGCCGGGGCAGTTTCAGAATAATACTCATCCTGCGCATATTCCGAATCAGCTTCTGTTTCCGTAACTCCATATCGGGAAATAAATTCCGGATTGACATTTTGTTCAGAATAGCTGCCTTCGTTATTTTTGACATATTCCTGCGCAGCTTCAGCATTTGCTTCCACTTGCTGGACCAAATCTGACTTTTTAGCGGTTGCTTTCCGGTCATTTTTGGTAAAATACATGTCATCATACTCCGCTTCCTGGGCGATTCCCGTGAGCGACAGGCCGAAAGTAAGGCCCATAAGTAGTGCTGTGAGTTTTATCGGGGCTTTCATAATGTATTATTTTATACTATAAACTTAATTCATTAAACGTCAAAACCCAAAAAATGGATTTGTCTATATTTGCGTTTCAGACGTTACACGTTAGAATTAAACAAAAACTATACCAAATTTAGCATGGGCAAAGGATTACCTAAAAGAAGTGAAGATTATTCTCAATGGTATAATGAACTGGTCAAAAAGGCTGATTTAGCCGAACACAGCCCTGTACGGGGTTGTATGGTCATCAAACCTTACGGTTTCAGCATTTGGGAAAAAATGCAGGCCGCGATTGACCAGATGTTCAAAGATACCGGACATTCAAACGCATATTTTCCTCTTTTCGTTCCCAAATCCTATCTCAGCCGTGAAGCAGATCATGTGGAAGGATTCGCCAAAGAATGTGCTGTTGTCACCCATTACCGGTTAAAGAATGCGGAAGACGGAAGCGGAGTGGTGGTTGATCCGGATGCCCGCCTGGAGGAAGAGCTAATTGTACGTCCGACTTCTGAAACCGTTATCTGGAATACCTACAAGAACTGGATCCAGTCGTACCGGGATTTGCCAATTCTCCTGAACCAGTGGGCCAACGTTGTTCGCTGGGAAATGCGTACACGCTTATTTCTGCGAACTGCAGAGTTTTTATGGCAGGAGGGCCATACCGCCCATGCCACCCGCCAGGAGGCCATAGATGAAACCCATCAAATGCTGGACGTATACGCTAATTTTGCTGAAGAATGGATGGCCATGCCGGTAATAAAAGGTGTTAAAACGGAAAGTGAACGTTTTCCCGGCGCTGTGGACACCTATTGTATTGAAGCATTAATGCAGGATGGCAAGGCACTTCAGTCCGGAACTTCTCATTTCCTGGGGCAGAATTTTGCAAAGGCGTTTGATGTGAAATTTGCCGATAAGGAAGGGAAGCTGGATTTGGTCTGGGGTACCTCCTGGGGAGTGAGCACGCGTCTTATGGGCGCATTGATCATGGCGCATTCGGATGACAACGGATTAATTCTCCCGCCTAAGCTGGCACCAATCCAGGTGGTAATTGTGCCCATTTTCAAAACAGATGAGCAACTTGCTGCGGTGAAGGAAAAAACCGCTCCGCTTATGGAAGAGCTGAAGGCGTCAGGGGTGACCTGTAAGCTGGATGACCGGGATACCCAATCGCCCGGGTGGAAATTCGCTGAATATGAAATGAAAGGGGTGCCGGTCCGTCTTGCGGTGGGTCCGCGCGACCTTGAAAATAACACGGTGGAAGTTGCCCGGCGTGACACCGGTGAGAAACAAGTTGTTCCTATGGAAGGAATATCGTCCCATATCCGGAATTTGCTGGTGGAAATGCAGGATTCCATTTACCAGAAGGCTCTGGACTTCCGGAGCAGCCGAACCACCGAAACGGATGATTATGAATCGTTTAAGCAAATTCTGGATGAAAAGGGTGGTTTCATTATGGCGCACTGGGACGGAACAGCAGAAACCGAGGAGAAAATCAAGGAAGAGACTAAGGCAACCATCCGTTGTATCCCCCTTAACCGCAAAGAGGAGGAAGGCACCTGCATATATTCAGGAAAACCTTCAAAGGGACGGGTTTTATTTGCCCGGGCGTATTGATCCTGTCATTTGTCGTGAACCTGACGCATCCTGGTAAAGATTCCTTCGTTATTACACTCAGCTATGTCTGACTACCGCGTATTTGTGGTTATTCCTGCATTTAATGAAGAGAACAGTGTTGGCCGCGTGGTGGCGGATATTCCGGCAGGGATGGTGGAGGAGGTTGTGGTAGTTAACAATGCTTCCACCGATGAAACCCGGAAATCGGCCGAAAGTGCGGGAGCGATCGTTCTGGATGAAAACAGAAAAGGGTACGGGCAGGCCTGTCTGACGGGTATTGCCTACGTCGGCCGTAAAGCGAAGCCTGAGGATATCATAGTTTTTATGGACGCGGATTATTCCGATCATCCGGAGGAATTGCCAGACGTGATATCGCCTATTAGGGAAGGCAGGGCAGAGCTGGTGATCGGGTCCCGCGCACTGGGGCAGCGTGAACGCGGATCAATGACGCCACAGCAGGTTTTTGGGAACCAGCTGGCGACCTGGCTGCTGCGTATTATGTATGGCGCCCGTTTTACGGACCTCGGACCTTTCCGGGCGATCCGGTTTGATGACCTGAAAAAAATTGGAATGAAGGATACCAATTACGGCTGGACGGTGGAAATGCAACTAAAGGCTGTGAAAAATGGTTTGAGATGCGTGGAAGTACCTGTATCTTACAGAAAACGAATTGGTTTCAGCAAAGTGTCCGGAACACTGAAAGGGACAATAATGGCTGGTTACAAGATCATCTGGACCATATTGCGCTATGCTTGAGTGGGGAATAATCATTTTTTATTCAATATTCCTGCTGTTCATTTTTCTGTTCAGCCTGGGACAGCTGCACCTGACCATTCATTATTTAAGGGGTCGTAAGCAGCGGAAGGAGAATGCAACACCACTGGTGAAATACCCGATGGTCACGGTGCAACTCCCTTTATACAACGAAAAATACGTAGCTGAGCGACTTATTAATTGCATCTGCCGGCTGGATTACCCTTCAGAGCGCCTGGAAATTCAGGTGTTGGATGATTCCACGGATGAAACCTCCACGATTGTGGCTTCATTGACGGCGAAGTACCAACGTTCAGGTGTAAATATCCAACATATTCAGCGGGGCAACCGGAAAGGGTTCAAGGCAGGTGCCCTGGCCCATGGTCTGAAACTTGCCGCAGGAGAATTCATCGCTATTTTTGATGCGGATTTTATGCCGGAGAATGACTTTCTGACGCGTACTCTTCGTGCCTTTGACGATCAGACCGGGGTGGTACAAACCCGTTGGGGCCATTTAAACCGCGAATACTCGTTGCTGACCCGCTTGCAGGCATTCGGACTGGATGCGCATTTTTCCATTGAGCAAACAGGCCGAAGCCATGCAGGCAGTTTTATAAACTTTAATGGAACAGCCGGGGTATGGCGCCGCCGGTGTATTGAAGAGGCAGGTGGCTGGTCTGCGGATACGCTTACAGAAGACCTGGACCTGAGCTACAGGGCCCAGCTGAAAGGATGGAAGTTCACCTACCTGGAAGAATGTATTTCACCGGCAGAGCTACCGGTTATCATGCCGGCCATCAAATCCCAGCAATACAGGTGGAACAAGGGAGCCGCGGAAACCGCCCGCAAAAACCTGGGCCAGGTGTTCCGGTCTGACCTGTCACTAACCGGTAAAGTCCACGCGCTTTTCCATTTGCTGAACAGTTCGGTCTTTATTTGCCTTCTGCTGGCAGCTGTATTGAGTGTTCCTGCTTTGTGGATCAAATCAATAGATCCTTCGTTTACTCCTTTATTTCACGCAGGCATTATTTTTATTGCCGGCTTTCTGTCGATCGCCTGGTTCTATTGGATCTCCGTACGGGCCACCCACAAGGGTAAAGGCAAAACCGGCTATTTCCTAAGGACCTTTCCAGTTTTCCTTATAGTAAGTATGGGCTTGTCGCTACACAACGGGATTGCGGTAGCCGAGGGGTTGCTTGGTATCAGAAGCAACTTTATACGTACTCCGAAATTCAATATCCTGAAAAGGCAGGATCGGTGGCAGGAGAATTCATACATAACCCCGAAAATCAGCATTACCTCAGTGATAGAAGGATTGCTGATGCTATATTTCCTGGCCGCAATTGGTGCGGGCATTCTCTGGAATGACTTCGGTCTGATGTTTTTTCACGGTATGCTTGCCCTGGGTTTCGGGATGGTGTTCTATTACTCCGTCAGACCAGTAAAGCATGCAGCTTCCAAATAAAGCAACCGGCCGCTGGTACACTGCTGCCGCGCTTTTCGGCGCTTTCTTGCTGTATGGTGGTTATTTTCTCGAACGACATAATACGTTTGAATTACTTGGTATTTTCAGCGCGCTTTTTTCACTCTGTCTCTATCTAATATGGCAGCGACAAGCCGTTTCTATACGGACACATTTTACCGCCGGGTTTATTTTCAGGATTATCCTGTTATTCATGCTGCCAAACCTATCTGATGATCTCTATCGTTTTGTCTGGGACGGTCAGCTCACCTGGCAGGGTATACACCCGTTCTCGCAAGTCCCATCATGGTACATGGAGCAGGGAATACTGCCGGACGGACTCAGCGTATCATTGTACAACAATCTCAATTCCCCGGATTATTTTACGGTTTATCCACCCGTAAGTCAGTTCTTTTTCATGCTTACGGCAGCGGTCACCGGGGGCGATGTCTTCTGGTCGGCTGTCCTTTTACGGACCATCCTTATCGCAGCTGAGTGCGGGACATTTTTTTTGCTACAACGATTCATCCTGCAGGCGGGCCTGGATCCGCGACGGATTTCCTGGTACTGGCTTAATCCATTGGTTATACTGGAAATCACGGGAAACCTTCATTTTGAAGGCTTAATGATCTTCTTCTGCCTGCTGTCGATTCTCCTGCTGTATTCACGGCACATCTGGATGGCAGGGGGAGTATTCGGACTCGCGATTGGCGTAAAGCTGATTCCCCTGATTTTTTTACCTGTGATGCTGAAACAAACGGGAGTTCGCGTTTTTGCTCGTTTTGCCCTGACGACTTTCCTCCTGGTTGTGGCGTTTACCTTGCCGTTCCTCGACGCAGACCTGGTTTATGGCCTTGGCAATTCACTCGAATTGTACTTCCGGAAATTCGAGTTTAATGCAAGCATCTATTACATTGTCCGTGAGATCGGCTGGTGGTACAAAGGGTATAATATTATTGGTACGGCCGGACCATATCTTGCGTTTTTCACTGTGGCCGCCATCGTTGTTTTTGCCTGGAAGCATTCTCCGGTAAAAATAATGCTCACCAGCGCCATCGGGATATCCCTGACCATATTTCTATTACTGGCAACCACGGTGCATCCCTGGTATATCCTGATCCTTCTGGCACTGATGCCATTGCAGAAAGTATATTATCCGGTTTTATGGAGCGGTCTCATCGTGCTTTCCTATGCAGGTTATTCCGTTGGCGGCTTTGAGGAAAATTTGTGGCTTACTTTTGTGGAATACGCCCTTGTTGTTGTATATATGCTTTATGAATTCTTATATGCAAAGAAGCTTTCATTCAATCCGCTTTATGGGAATTTTAAGAATTAGCCTCAGTATACTTCTACTGTCGGCACTAACAGGCTGCATGAAATCCAACGAAACACTCGACGAGGAACTGAATGAGATACTGGACCGGTCGGTACCGCTGATTAGCCCGGATGAACTACACAATCGTATGGACCGGGACATTGTTTTGCTGGATATCCGTTCGCCCGCTGAGCAAAAAATAAGCGTTATTCCGGGAGCTATACTGACGGACTACGAAAATTTTGAGGCAACGGAATTTGACGATTTGTCACGCCAGGATACCATTATACTTTATTGTTCGGTGGGATACCGCAGTGAGAAAGCTGGTGAAAAACTTCATGAAATTGGTTTTAAACATGTACTGAATCTGTATGGCGGAATTTTTGACTGGAAAAACCGGGGGTATGAAGTGGTAGGGCAGGATGGAAACGCCACAGACAGTGTACATACTTATAATGAAGCCTGGTCAAAATACCTGACCAGGGGCATCGCGGTATATGACTGACGGAAAACTGATCATATTTCTCAAGAACCCCGAGATCGGACAGGTAAAAACGCGTCTCGCGAGGCAAATCGGAAACGAAGCCGCCCTGGAAGTATATTTTAAGCTTATTGTTATGACGCGGGAGGTGGCAAACCGTGTAAGCCGGGACAAGGCTGTATATTACAGCCGGTATGCGGACCGGGAAGACAGCTGGGATAATAAAAAATATTCCAAGCATCTTCAGCGTGGCGACAGCCTGGGCGACAGGATGCACCATGCTGTACAGGAGGTATTGAGTGAAGGGTACGAAAAAGTGGTCCTGATCGGTTCGGATGTATACGGCCTAACGCCCGAAGTAATTGAACAGGCTTTTGAACTCCTTGACAATAATGATGTGGTCATTGGTCCCGCGCGGGACGGTGGCTATTATCTGATTGGAATGAAAGAAGCAAACGCCGGACTGTTTGACTTGAAATACTGGAGTACCCCCAATGTATTCTCCGAAACAGTCAAACGAATTCGGGGGCAATCGCTGCGGTATGCCCAAACGCCCTTGCTGAATGATATTGATGAGCTGGAAGATCTCAAAGGAACTGATTTATACCAGCCGGATTAACGAAGTTTTTCAATATCCCTGATAAGGATTTGCTTCCGGTTGAAGTTAATGAGATTGGCTTCCTTCAGATCGTTGAGAACCGTGGTTACCGTTTGCCTCGATGTACCCGTCAGGTCTGCAATATCTTTATGAGTAAGCCTTGTTTTGATCATAGTTTCAAAGCCCACTTTCTGACCCTTCCATTCCGCGGCGTCCCGGATAAACTCCACAATGCGTGAGCGGGCATCCTTGAACACAAGAGATTCAATCTTTCTCTCAAGTTTTCTGATCCTGAGTCCGATGAGCTTATATATTTTAAAGGAGAATTCCTTGTTTTCAGCCATGAGATCTTTCATTTCTTCGATACTGATGGTGCAGAGGGAAGTGTTTTTATCCATGGTCATGGCAAAATCCTCCCGTTTATCTTCTCCCGCCAGGGCCATTTCACCAAAAATCTCACCTCTGCCCAGGATGGATTTAATGATTTCCTTACCGTCAGGTGTGTAGCTCCCTATTTTCACCCGTCCGTCTGCGATCATATAGATATTTCGTGCGTGTTCTTCAGGGAAATAGATAAATTCACCTTTATCATATAAATGGAACTCATGTTTCTTATCAAGATCCTTAATTTTATGGGGACATAGAATGTTGAATAAGTTAACATTCTCAAAATACCAAAGTGACTGTTCCGTACTCATGATTCTTTCTGATACATCAATAAAGATAACACAAAAAGATGCTCAAATTATCCGCGATTTACATATATCCTGTTAAATCCATGCCTGCGGTAGCCCTTAAGGAAGCAGAAGCCAGGGGCAGGGGACTTGCCGGCGACCGGCGCTGGATGCTGACAGATGCGCAGGGCAGGTTTATAAGCTTACGCGAGGAACGGAAACTCCTTTCATTTCGTATTTCCGATGCCGGTGACTCCTGGAAGATTGAGCGGGAGAATAATTCTATGTATCTCCCATGCGTTCCGGACCAGGGAGAAATGCAGCAGGTGCGTATCTGGGACGATGAGGTTTTGGCTCTTGAAGGAAAACGGGAATGGAGCGATTGGTTTTCGCACGAACTGGAACGTGAATGCCGGCTGGTGTACATGTCTCCTGACAGCCACCGCCCTGTACGTGCTGAATGGCAGCTGGAGAATGAGGAAGTGAGTTTTGCCGACGGATATCCTTACCTGATCATCAATGAGGCAAGTGTACGTGAACTGGAAAGCCAGACAGAAGAAAAAATGGATATCCTGCGATTCCGGCCCAACCTGGTAATTGCCGGGGGTGAAAGTAACAGCGAGTTTTTTTACCGTGAATTATCAGCCGGATCTGCGGTATTTAACGGGTTAAAGCCCTGTGCCAGGTGCGTGGTGACGACGCTTGATCCGAATACAGGTGCACAGGGTGTTGAACCGTTGCGCACGCTGGCCCGAAATAAAATCAATGGGAAAGTGGTTTTCGGTCAGCATGCCAGTTTGAAGGAAGCCGGTAAAGTCAGGGTGGGAGACGAGGTGAAAGTTCTCCGGTTCAAAGATTCTCCGTATGGACCACTTTAAATCACGGACGTTGTGTAACTTTAAGCAGCGAATGCATAGTTTATGGCCTATCTGTATGTAAAGGCGCTTCATATTATTTTTATTGTAACCTGGTTTGCCGGTATATTTTATATCGTCAGGATATTCATCTACCAGATCGAGGCGAATGACCGCAGCGAGGAGGAGAAAAGAGTACTGGTGCCGGAATACAAGCGAAACGCCCGTCGTTTATGGCTGGGGATTACCTGGCCTTCTGCCGTGCTGACGTTGATTTTCGGGGGCTGTCTTTTGTACCTTTCTCCCGATTACCTTAAACAGGGCTATATGCATCTGAAGCTTGGACTGGTGGCGCTGCTTTATGTTTATCAGTTGCTGTGTCACCGTATGTACAGGCAGTTGCAGCGTGATGAGTACAGATATACCTCACAGCAACTTCGGTTCTGGAATGAAGTAGCGACATTGTTCCTTTTTGCCATTGTATTTATCATTGTACTTAAGAGTACATTTGATATGCTTTGGGGACTGCTTTGGCTTATCGGCCTGGGAGTCGTCCTGTATATTGCTATTGTGCTTTATAAAAAAATCAGAAAGAAAGATGAGAATTCCACTACTTAGCGTTTTGGTGTTGGTAACACTGATCACGGGTTGTCAAAATAATTCGAATACCAGTGAATTGCCTATTTTGGGCAGGAGGGAAGTGGTAAACAATGATACGGTTTATCACCAGATCGCGAACTTTTCGTTTGTTGACCAGGACAGCAACATGGTAACTCAGGATACATTTAAGGATCAGATCTATGTTGCCGACTTCTTTTTTACTTCATGTCCGACCATCTGTCCGATCATGAAGACCCAGATGCTCCGGGTGTATGAAATTTACGAGGAGGATCCTGAGGTTGCTCTTCTTTCGCACAGTATTGATCCGGATCATGACTCTGTTGCCGTTTTGAAGGAGTTTTCTGACAGACTGGGTGTGGAGTCCGGAAAATGGCATTTTGTTACAGGCGACAAGCAGGCTATATTTAAACACGGTCAGACCAGTTACATGGTTACGGCCATGGAAGATGCGTCGGAACCTGGAGGGTACATCCACAGCGGAGCTTTTATCCTTGTTGATAAGGACCGCCATATAAGGGGTATTTATGATGGTACCAAAGAAGATCAGGTGGACAAGCTGATCAAGGACATAGAACGACTTAAAAACGAATACAAAGGATGATCAGAAATTTATTAATCATGGTTATGGCATGCTCGTTTGCTGCCTGCAGCTCCGGTGGAAGTTCAGAAAACCAGGGCAACGAATCCGCTGAGAAGGAAGAAGTGAGCCCGGAGGAATCAGTCAAGCTGGAACAATATATGGTGGCCGGTGAATCCCTGTATAATCAATATTGCTATATGTGCCATCAGACAAACGGGGAAGGGCTTACCGATCTCTATCCTCCACTGGCCGAATCTGATTACATGGAGAATAATTTTGAGGAGGTGATTTGCATACTCCGTTACGGAAAGAGCGGAGAGATCGTCGTAAACGGGAAGACATATAACCAACTTATGCCAGAGCAACCAATGCTGAAAGACCTGGAGATCGCAGAAATTGCCACTTATATTTATAACTCATGGGGTCATTCACGCGGATTGATCCCGGTGACAGAAGTGACTGAATTACTGAGTAACTGCGAAGGAGCCAATTAGGCGTTTACATTTCCTTTAATGTGATCGAGGTTGTGGCGGTCTCGTTTTCAGGAACATTCACTATGCAATCCTTAAAGCGGGGAGGTCCGAACATGCCCATTTCGTCGTTTGAAAAGCCGAATGGTTCCTTAGGTATTCCCATGATGTTTTTATCCAGTTCGCCGTTCTCATTGATATCATGAGCCACCGAAAGCGCGTAATCGCCGGGAGAAATATTTTCAAAAGTTACACTTACTTCGCTTGAGGTAGCACTGACATCCAGGGATTTAAATTCATCCTCATCGGGAAAACCTTCCCCGGATTTATGCAGCACAACATGTATCTTTCCTTCCAGGGTCCTGACGTTAGTAATGGTCACCTTCAGGCTGCTTTGCGCGATTAATTGTCCGGAAGCCATTAGAGCGAGTAATAGTGTAAATAATTTCATACCCTGAAGTTATCAAAAACCATGCTTTTTTTTAAAAGGACATAAGTTCTTCCTCAGCAAGTTTTTTCCGTCGCTCATATTCTTGAAGTATTGATTGATATTCTTCCGGCAGTACAAGGCTTTGAAGGGTTTCCAGTGTAATGGCGGCGTAGGATTCAAACTGCAGTTCTGCGCAACTGTAAATGTATGCCTTGAGAATCTTTATGGAGCGGGGATTTACTTCCAGTGCATTGAGGAGAATATCATATTCTTCAAAAGGATCCTGTTTTCCAATATAATCAGCGGCGTGAATGGTTGCTTCTTCATTAAACGGGTTGCTCCAGGCCAGCCAGCGATACGCGCGTGCTGCATTGGTTGTATCTCCGCTTGCTTCATTCAGTCGTGCGGAATAATAATTTTTTTCAATTTCGCGTGTCTGGTCAAAGCTGATACCTTCATTGATCTGGCGGGCCAGTCCGCGAATATTATCCTGGGCAGCCAGCAATTCCAGCTCGTACCATTGCACGGCACGAAAGACTTCCTCTTCGCTCAGCGATTCTCCCGCCAGGAGATCAAACCACTGGATTGCTTTCAGAAGCTTATCCTTTTCAAAGAGCTTTTTACTGATATCCAGTATCGCCCGGGCTTTTACATTCGCATCCTGTATCGATTCCAGTTGAGACCGCAGGCTAAGCGAATCATACCGGGAGGAAGTAAAATGTATAAAATGATATTTGGCTTCATCGTTTAGCTCGGAAAGATGTTCCGGACTGGTGGCATAGAGCTGAAGCATGTAGGCTGCGAGGGTTTCTGTATTTGGGTTACCCTGCTCAAGAATCAGTTGCCAGGCGGTTTTTGCATTACTTATATCATGATTCTCCGACATGGCAATAGCCATGAGGTAATCGGAGCCGGCTTCATTCCGCTCCGCGGCCCATGTAAAATATTCGGCGGCTACATCCGGAGCTTCCTGCTGCATGGCCCATTTCCCAACAAACAGGAATGGAGAGCCATCACCGGCTGGATTTCTGTTTCCAATCCAGTTCATTAAGCGGAAAGCCCTGTTGACCTGGTGGTTTTTATAAAGATTAAAAGCGCTTGCCCGTTCCAGGTTATCACGGAATGCGGAGTTGTTTGGTTCGTAAATAAACCTGTTTAGCCATCTTGTATCCAGGGAGTCTTCCCTGTAGAGATAGTTAAGGACGCTGTTGTACAGCAGGTAGCTCTCCAGGAAGCTTAGTGATGAATCGGGGGGTGAATAGCCAAATTCATACGGCTGAAAATTTGAGTTTTTCCAAACAAGCGAATTGTTCAGGGTGATCAGGTCGTTTGGATCGCCATACATGCTGAGAACGGAATCAATATCTACCTGTATCACGTTTTTTGCGAGCAGGCCAATGACATTGCTTCCCGGGGCCGGATCATTGCCGGATTCCCGTGTGGCCTGATCCAGAAAGTAGTAGGCGGAATCGAGAATTTTGGTTCGGTTGTATAGAAGTCCCAGGTTATTCTCCAATTGATAATTCTCCGGGAACTCTTCAAGTCCCTGTTTCAGGGTAAACAATGCTTCATATACCCTGTCACTTTCCAGGTACGTGTTGCTTAGATTAATGAAACTTTGCGGCGTTGGCCATTTCAGGGTGGCTTTCTGATAAGTGGCCACCGCTTTGCCGAAGTCATTCCTGTCGAAATGAAATTTACCCAGGGCATAATTGGCCTTGTGGTTATTATATCCGTAAACGGCCGCCTGCTCGTAATACCGCAAAGCGAATACCCATTCGTTATTAACAGCATACATATCGCCCAGTCCATTGTAATAGGCAGCGGTTCCCTGTCTCACAGGGACATTAATGTCAGCGGCAAAAACAAAGGCCAGGAATGTAATGCCGCCGGCCAGGCGGAAGGTGAAGTAAGGCATCCGTGTCGGGTTAAACAGCACCTTGTAGACGGGGAGGTTTTCACCAAAGGGAGTAATAAAATTTGCCAGGATATAAACCAGGAAAATCAGGCCAAAACCTAAATGGCTGTAAATGATGATATCCCTGAAGACCTCAATGGCAGGGTCATTGGCAGTAGCCCAGAAGTGACCTATGGTGGTAAGGCAGATCAGGAACATGGCCGAATAGAACAGGGCGCCGGTTGGGTTAAATGAGAATAAGTACCTGTATTGTTGTTCCTGCAACCGGTATCCCCAAATTCCTGCTATTCCAGAAATAATCAGGAGAATGAACAAATTAATGTAGATCAGGTTCCAGTCAATGATATGGGCTTCGTACAGATAGGCCAGGAACAGGTTGATCAGGTAGATAGCCGAGATAATCAGGAAATGATTCAGGCTCTTCCCGGTTCCGAGACGGTTGCCTGAAGTGATGAAGTACACCAGGGCGATCATAATCTGATGTGCGATCATAAGAACAAAAACAAGGGCCAGGACCAGCGGATTCAGTATGGAGGAAGTGGCCAGGTAGAAGAAAGGTCTGTCCACTTCGGCAAATCGATAGATCACCACAGCAAAGGCGGCGGTAAGACCCAGGAAGACAAGAAAGCGGTACCAGAGCGGAAAGGAGGGCCGGATCCTGTTGAAATAATAGGTTAGCGGCAGGTAGAGACAGAATGCGATGATCAGTCCTGTTTTATCATCCCGCCCGAAAAGGTAGATAAGTTCGAGCTTATAATTTACCAGGGCTATAACGAGCAGGGAGGCCCCAACAAAATACCAGATTCCCTTCAGGTCGGTCACCACGGTGATCAGGGCGATCATGGCAAGGGTGGATAATCCCAGAAATACATAATAGGAGAACATGTTGATCTGAACGGACGCCCCATCAAAATACTGCCAGAAAAGGGCGGTGTTCAGGTCGGTTGTAAACTCAAAGAGATTAACCCGGAACTGTTGAATGGGCAAGTCAAGCTCTTCTGTCCTGGCCAGGGTATCCCAACCAATAATGCCCGGAAGACCGGTAAAATCAAAATACAGGACAGATGCCGCCAGTATTAAAATCAGAAGCAGCAGAAGGCCGTAAAAAAATCGTAATCCGCGCGGCCAGTTTCGCCAAAAAATAAGATTTTGCATAGTGTTATTCAAGCACTTTCGGTACCCTGAAAAAATCAGTATCCTTTTCCGGGGCATTCTTTAGTGCCCGTTCATGGGACAAGTGTGTTCTTACCACATCTTCCCTTGTCACATTAACTTCATGTGACATTGTGGTAAGCGGTTCCACACCTTCGGTATCCAGTTCATTAAGTTTCTCCACCCAATCCAGAATCCTGGTCATATCGGCCTCCATGTCACCGGCGGTTTTCTCGTCGAAGTCCAACCGGGCAAGGTGGGCGATTTTGAGTAGGAGCTCTTTATTGATTTTCATTTCTTTTCTGTTGTTTCAATTCCTCCTGAATCACCCGGAAAGTCGTGCTTTTCAATTTCCCGAGGTCATCAAGGGTCATGCCGGTGGTGTCGATAGGTTCATGGTAGATAACCTTCATCAGATGTCGTACCGGCATAAATGATTCGTCAGGCAAAATTATCCAATTATATGCAATCGTAACGGGCACTACCGCGATTTGTTGTTCGATTGCCACCCTAAAAGCCCCGTCTTTGAATCGCGCCATTTCCGGGACGTTTTTTGTGATAATGCCACCTTCCGGAAATATAACCAAATTTTTGCCTTCTGCCAGTGCCTCACGGGACCTGATGAGGGTTGTGTACCGGCTCTTCAGGCTCTCACGATCGACAGTTATATGCAGTTTTCGGTACATAAAGCCGAAAATGGGGATCTTTTCCATGTCACTCTTACCTACAAAAACCGAATTGACCTTGTTAAGCCCCATGGTAGGAATATCGAAATAGGAGAAGTGATTAGGGCAGAAAACATACTGCCTGGAACGGTCTGGCCGGAACCTGTATTCGTTTTTGTAGGGGATGAAAATCAGGCTGAAAAAGAGATGCGCCCATATCCGATTGATGATTCCGGTAAGGCGGAACAGTTTCGGGAAAAGGATCGGGATCAGGAAAAACGGAAAGCAGATCAGGAACAGGAGAATAAAGATCAGGAGGGCATAAGCCGCATAAACATACCGAAGTACTTTATTCATGATCTTTTAGGGGATCAGGATCAGTTCTTTTTGCCTTTCATCAATGTATTCAACTCCTCTTTCCGTAAAAAAGGCATCTTCTTCCAGCATAATACGAATTTCCTTTTTCCATTCCTCCAGGTATGTTGCTGCATTTAATTCAATGGAATAGGCGGTATTATATCGGAGAGGATAATCTCCTGTGTACGGAACACCTTCCTGTGCATCCCACATTCCCAGTGTAGTACCAGCGGCATGACCATGGTAGCCAATCGGGTGGGTGTAGATGGAAGGTTTTATGTCCTCGGCTATTGCCTCTTCCCTGGATTTTGCCAGGACTTCATTTCCAGTGGCCCCTTCCCTGAAATTGGCGGTGAATATATCCTGAAGCCGGTTTCCACGTTCGAATGCGTTTTGCAGGTAATCCGGGGCTTTGGTTTCTCCCAGGCGCAATACATAGGCGTGCTGCTGGGTGTCCGTATTAAGTCTCAGGTAGGTAATGCCGAAATCAACATGAAGTAAGTCTCCCGGAAGAATGACGTTGTTGCCCGGCCGTGATGAAAAACTCCGCAGGTGATCAAAGGATTCAGGATCTGCCCGCTGAATGGATACGGTCGGGTGAAACCAGGTGATCAGTCCGAGAGCCCGGACCCGGTCCCGGAACCACCATACCACATCTTCGGTGGTAGTGATGCCCGGATGAATCACCGCAGGGGAGAATCCTTCTTTAATGATTTCGTGGGCGATCAGGCAGATGTGACGATAGATATCCATTTCTGCCTGCGTTCTTGTTTCAAGCCAGCCAACTGCCAGCGGTTCGGCAGATGTAATGCGCGACCTGTATTTGCCGGGAAGCGCTTCCCGCAGTGCCTGCAAGTCGGTATAAGCAATACCATCGGCATGACCGTAGTGCTCTGAATAGTTGACAGCGATCTTTTCCGGATTTCTTTCCCCGATCAATTCGGCCAGTCGCTGCCACTGATCCGGCTGCTTCTCCTTATCCCAGGCCTTTTTAAACAATGTACCTACATCGTACCTGGCCACCGCGAGGGTCTCCACTGTGTCATTCCTGAGGGTCATCAGCAGGATCGTCCTTCGACGGGCATTCAGCCAGGTTGCGGGTAGCAATGTTTTTATCACAGGGTCTTCGTTGTATTCCCTTGAAATGACCACCCACATATCCAGGTTGTTTTCTTTCATTAACCGGGGAAGGACTGTCTTTACTTTTTCCTGCAGAAGACCGTCAATCACTTCTGCGCGCTGTTTCATGGGCAGGATGTGCGGAAAATTCTCCTGGGCGTCACTAGTATAGTTTCCGGTGCATAACAAGGCCGCAATGGCCAGGCAAAGAACAATTCTCATAGGACTGGATTTATGCGTGAATATAACCAAATTGCCTATGCCGGCAAAAGCTTTCGGGTCAGGTGGCGGAATCGGAGAAAGAGGACGATAGCGGCAATGGTAAGTCCGATCAGTAATCCTGTCCAGATTCCTCTTACACCCATTCCAAGTGGAAATGCCAGCAGATAACCTGCCGGCAGCGCAAGAACCCAATAGGCCAGAAAGGTAAGTAAAGTCGGGATCCGGACATCTTCCAGTCCCCGGAGCGCACCGAGGCTCACGACCTGAATGCCGTCCGATAGCTGGAAGAATCCGGCAATGACCAGGAGCGAAGCAGCAATGGAGATCACCTCCGGATCGTCAATATACAGAGATGGGAAAAATTCGCGGCCGGCAACGAACACGGCCGCACAGAACGCCATAAAGACGATCACCATTCCGAAAATGGTAAAAGCCGCGGTGCGCAGCTGTTCAATATCCTTTCTTCCCCATTGATTACCGACGCGGATGGTAGCGGCTGCTGAGAGTCCGGAAGCGGCCATATAGCTGATGGCTGCCATATTAATCGCGATCTGGTGTGCCGCCAGGGCGTTGGTACCCAGCCAGCCGATCATGATGACGGCAAAACCAAAGGCACCCACTTCAAAAATATACTGGAATCCGGCAGGCAGACCTATATTGAGTATCTTCCGAAATATCACTTTGCGGTAATTGCCGAAAGTGAAGCCGATCCGGTAGGAAACAAATGATCGAAAAACATAGAAGGCCATCCAGCCAGCCAGAATGATCCGTGAAATGAGGGACGCCCAGCCGGCGCCGTTCAGACCCATGGCAGGAAATCCCAGTTTGCCATAAATAAGAATATAATTCAGCCCTACATTGAAGAGGTTGGTGATGATCACAATTTTCATGGCCGTTTTGGTGTCGGACAGGCCTTCGGCAAACTGGCGATAGGTCTGAAAGATCATCAATGGTACCATGGAAAGCGTGATGATATTGAGATAGGGTGTTGCCAGGGTGACCACATGTTCCGGCTGATTCAGGTATGCCAGGGTTCTGTTTCCGGCGAGAACAATGCCAAACAGGAGAATCCCGGTGATTACGTTGATCAGCGTGGCGTGCTTCAGGAGCTGTCCGGAGCGGGGTATGTTTCCTTCACCATCCGCCGCCGCGACCAGGGGGGTAATCCCGTAACTGATGCCGATTCCGAACATTAGCAGGAGGTGAAAAATTACATTTGCCAGCGAGGCAGCTGCCAGGGGTGTGGCACCCAGTTGTCCGACCATAACCGCGTCTGCCACATTCACCATCATGTGCCCAAGCTGGCTCAGCATAACAGGGTACGCCAGGTGAAACGTTATTCGGATATGTTCCCTGTATTGCTGAAGCATTCTCCGTCAGATCGAAAGAATTCGGGCGGCCTTAAGCAAACCTGCCACACTAAGTGAGTCCGTAATCGTTCCTTCCATCACCATATCCACCGCTTCCTGCAACGGTAGTTTGCGGACTCTCAGGTCTGATTCGGTTTCTTCAGGGAATGAAATACCCGGGGTCAGGCCGCGCGCCAGGTAGATATGCGCAAGTTCGTCCGTTACCGAGTTGGAGGTGTGAATGGCCATGAGGAATTCCAGGGTGGAAGCGCGCAGACCTGTTTCTTCTGCCAGCTCTCGCCGCGCCGCTGCCACCGGATCTTCATCCGGCGGGGCCCCGCCTTCCGGGATTTCCCAACTGTAGCTGTCCAGGGTGTAGCGGTGTTGACCGACCAGCCAGGTGTTCAGGTCCTGGTCAAGCGGGATGACACCAACTGCCAGGTTTTTAAAAAACACCTTACCATAAATTCCCTGGCCGCCACCCGGATTTATCACGTCATGTTCTTCTAGTTTGATCCACCGGTTGGAGTAGATCTCCCTGGAAGCCAGCTTTTTCCATGTTTTCTTGACAGACATGATGCAAAGCTATAAATTTTTACCGGAGCCTCCCCATATCAAATTCACCTCCGAATTTTTTAATTCGCCACGGAGCCGTTTATATTTACCGCATGTTATGTGCGTCATTTACGGGAGAGAAAGTCGAGGCAGGGTGTGACGAGGCGGGTCGTGGCTGCCTGGCGGGTCCGGTGGTGGCTTCGGCGGTTATCCTGCCGGAAGACTACGAACATCCATTACTCAATGATTCCAAGCAGCTGACTCCGGAGGAGCGTGAATACCTGAAACTGGAAATTCATCGCGATGCCATCGCCTGGGCGGTCGGGGTGGTGGATAATCACCGGATCGATGAGATCAACATCCTGAATGCTTCGTACCAGGCCATGCACATGGCGATCGATCAGTTGAACTGTAATCCCGAATTGCTGCTGATTGATGGCAACCGGTACAAGCCACATAATGAAATTCCTTTTGAATGCATGATAAAGGGCGATGGCCGTTTTTATGCCATTGCTGCCGCATCGATTCTGGCAAAGACGCACCGGGACGATCTGATGCGCAAGATGCATGAGGAATTCCCGATGTACGGATGGAAGAATAATAAAGGATACCCGACGGTCCAGCACCGGCAGGCGATCCGTGAATTTGGCACCACCTGTTACCACCGCAAATCATTTCAGCTGCTGCCACCTCAGCTTTCCCTTTTTGATGAAAAAGTCTGACCATGTGCCTTGTATTATTCTCCTGTAAAGCGCATGAAAAATATCCGCTGCTCATCGCTGCCAACCGCGATGAGTTCTATGCGCGTCCGACAGAACCGGCCGGTTTTTGGGATCACAACCGGAAAATTCTGGCCGGCAGGGATCTGCTGGGGGGCGGAACCTGGATGGGAGTTAACCGGAACGGAAAGATCGCTTTGCTTACCAACTACCGTGATCCTGCCAATATCAGCGAGGAGGCCCCGTCGCGGGGTGACCTTGTGCGGGTTTTCCTGGAGAATGACTTGAAGGCGGAAGATTACCTGGAGAAAGTGAGCTGGCAGGGCCAGCGTTACAACGGTTTCAACCTGATTTGCGGGGAGCTGAACGGAGATCTGTGGTATTACGGGAATTACCAGGAAGGTGTTCATAAGATCAGCCCGGGTCATCACGGGCTTAGCAACGCATTGCTGAACACGAGCTGGCCGAAAGTGGAGAAGGGAAAGAAAAAGCTGGAGATAATTGCCAGTGGGAACAGGGTTTGGGAGCGGGACCTTTTTGACCTGTTGTATGATGACCGGAAAGCCTCGCCTTATTCACTTCCTGAAACCGGGGTAGGCGCAGAAATGGAAGAGCTCCTCTCGCCAATTTTTATAAAAAGTCCCGAATATGGCAGCCGGTGCAGCACCGTGGTAATTGCTGACAGCACAGGAAATGTGGTTTTTGCCGAACGTACCTATGACCCGGTCACCTACCAGGCTGTAACCCGTACCTTCATGTTTGACGTATAAGTGTAAACATGCTTCCTTCGGAGCTGTTAAACTAACACTTAATCGGTCAAAACACCGTTCAAGTAATTGGAGTAAGCGAATGCTTATGAAATTGATACATTTGTTTAAGAAAATTTAAAACAGGCGCATATTCATGGGTAAGATCATAGAAACATCCAGGATTTCAAAGATTTATAAGATGGGTAACCAGACGGTAGAGGCCCTGAAATCAATTGATATCACCATCAACAAAGGTGAATATGTGGCTTTTATGGGTCCTTCCGGCTCCGGGAAATCAACCCTGATGAATATAATCGGCTGCCTTGATACCCCGTCTGGCGGCAATTACATTCTCAATGGAAATGATGTTAGTGACCTTACAGAAAATGAGTTGGCTGAGATAAGAAACAAGGAAATTGGTTTCGTATTCCAGACATTTAACCTTTTGCCGCGCGCCTCGTCCCTGGAAAATGTTGCCCTTCCGCTGATCTATGCAGGCTTCAACAAATTTGACCGGGAGGAAAAGGCGCTGAAGGCACTGGAGAGTGTAGGACTTGCGGAGCGTGCTGATCACCGCCCTAACGAACTGTCCGGGGGTCAGCGTCAGCGGGTAGCGATAGCGCGGGCGCTTGTCAATGATCCCAGTATTATCCTTGCGGATGAGCCGACAGGTAACCTGGATACCAAGACCTCTTATGATATCATGGACCTGTTCCAGAAACTTCATGACCGGGGCAATACCATCATCATGGTGACACACGAAGATGATATCGCTCACTATGCACACCGTATAGTTCGTTTACGTGACGGACTGATTGAAACGGACGTTATAAACGAGAATATCACGCGAAACAACCCGGTAACGACGGGTTCGGAATGAAGATATACACCAAAACCGGTGATTCCGGTAAGACAGGGCTTTTCGGGGGAAGCCGTGTGTCAAAATCCCATGTTCGTATCGAGGCCTATGGCACCATTGATGAGCTTAACAGTCATCTGGGATTGCTGCGTGACCAGGAAGTGAATCAATCCCGGGTGGAATTAATTGTTCAGATCCAGGAGAATTTATTTACCATCGGGTCCCGCCTGGCTACGGAAGACCCCTCCCAGCTCACTAAAATTCCAACGCTCCCGGAAGACGGAGTGTCTCAACTGGAGGAGGCAATTGACAGGATGGATGAGTCTCTGGCTCCTATGAAGAATTTTATTTTACCCGGTGGACATCCTTCGGTTTCGGCCGGACATATCGCCCGATGCGTGTGTCGCAGGGCTGAACGCAGGGTAGTTACCCTTTCCGAAGTGACGGAAGTGGAGGAAAATATAATCCATTACCTGAACAGGCTTTCTGATTACCTCTTTGTACTTTGCCGGAAAATGGGATCAGAACTTGAAATTGAAGAAACTCCCTGGAAGCCACGCGGCTGACAGCAGTTCCTTTCCCCCTTTTTTCTTAAATTTACATGGTAAAATTGAGGAGACATGCTAGATACAAAGAACATCCATATCACAAGAAACTCAGAGAGTAAGATTGCTCAGTTAAATCCTGATAACATTGAATTCGGGAAATTATATTCGGACCACCAGTTCGTCGTGTATTTTGATGGAAAAGAATGGAAAGATGCATCCGTAGAGCCATATCAGCCTTTGACTATCAGTGCAGCCAGTCCGGCCATCCATTACGGCATCTCTATTTTTGAAGGACTGAAGGCCTACAAACATGACAGCGGCAAGATTGCGGTTTTTCGCCCGGACAAGAACATTGAGCGCCTGAATCTTTCCGCAGAGCGGATGTGCATGCCCAAAGTTCCGGAAGAATTGTATTATGACAGCCTGGATGTACTCCTTGATCTAGATCGTGACTGGGTTCCGGCTAAAGAAGGCACCAGTCTTTACATCAGGCCATTCCTGTTTTCAGATGATGATTACATCGGGATCCGGCCATCCCAGTCGTTCCGTTATATGGTGATCACCTGTCCTGTTGGCGCCTATTACAGTCAGCCGGTCAAAGTAAAGATAGAGGATCACTATGTACGTGCAGTGGAAGGCGGAAGCGGGTACTGTAAAACCGGGTGTAATTACGGGCCATCTATTTATCCGGCACAGCTGGCGAAGCAAAAGGGATTTGATCAGTTGCTCTGGACGGATGGCAAGGAGCATAAATACATTGAGGAAAGTGGTACGATGAACGTGATGTTTGTAATTGATGGCAAACTGATCACACCCAAATTAGGCGATACCATATTGAATGGTATTACCAGGGATAGTGTGCTTACACTTGCGCGTGACTGGGGTATGGATGTGCATGAAAGAAAAGTGGAAGTGGCCGAAATTGTGGATGCGATCCGGTCAGGCACTCTTCAGGAAGCTTTTGGTGTAGGAACGGCAGCCACCATTGCCCACATTGAAGCGATCGGTTATAAAGATGAAATGCTGCAGCTTCCGAAAGTGGAAGAGCGGGAGGTAGCGCCAAAATTCCTTAAAACGCTGGATGATATTAAGGCCGGCCGGACGGAAGACAAATTTGGCTGGCTGCGAATGATCTGACATATGATTTATAGCCCTGCAGCGAACATCTGCAGGGTTTTTTATATCCATTTTATGACGCGAATTCTGTTTGTGATTGCGGTTTTGGCTGTTACTGCCGGATCAGTGACAGGACAGGAATACCAGGAACGCTACCTGTTACTTCAAAAAGCGGGAACGCAGAAACGTGTTATTTTTCTTGAAGGAGACGAAATACGTTACAAACTTCGGGGAGATGATCAATTCAGGAGAAATTACATCCTTGGTTTAAGGAAGGATACCATTCGGTTTCACTATCACGAAGTGGCTCTCGCGGAGATTGAGGTAATTGATATCAGGAGAAAGGGATTTCAGAATTTTCATTTTGATTCAGGCGGGAATAAGGTGATTATTGCCGGTCTCTTGTTTTTAACCGCGGATGTGATCAACAAGGAGTTGATCCAGGACGAACCCGGCGGAATCAGCGGACAAACCTTCGCCATTACCGGCGCTATCGTCGGTGCGGGTGTCCTGATTAAATTACTGGAGAAGAGAAAATTCAGGCCCGGTGGCCGGTACATCATTGATATCATTGATCTCAGGAACCGTTGAGACGATTTATTTTAAATAGTATAATTAAGCAGGATTCCTGTAATTTTACAGATCGCAGAATAATTAGAATATTATGACTACAGACGAGTTGAAAGACTTGAAGGCACGTGTTGAAGCCTTGAGGAGGTATCTTTGACTACGAAAAGAAGGTTGAAGAAATAAAGGACGAAGAATTACTTACCGCGCAGCCCGGTTTTTGGGACAACCCGGATGAAGCCGAAAAGGTGATGAAGGGCATACGCGCGAAGAAAGTCTGGACTGAGCATTTTGATAAAGTAAAGACGCTTGTCGATGACGTTGATACGCTAAACGAATTTTACGAAGCGGGCGACGTGGAGGATAAGGAGATGGATCGTGAATACGACAAAGCGCTGAAAGAACTGGAGAATCTAGAGTTCAAGAAAATGCTGAGTAATGAGGAAGATCAGCTGGGCGCCATGCTTGAGATCAATCCCGGGGCTGGTGGTACAGAAAGCCAGGACTGGGCGGATATGCTGAACCGGATGTATATCATGTGGGGTGAATCAAAGGGATATTCCGTACGCCAGGTTAACTATCAGCCGGGTGATACAGCCGGGATCAAATCCGCCACACTGGAGATAGACGGGGACTTTGCTTATGGTAACCTGAAATCCGAAATAGGAGTACACCGTTTGGTACGCATTTCTCCATTCGATTCGGGGGGAAGAAGACATACTTCATTTGCTTCCGTGTATGTATATCCGATCATTGATGATACTATTGAAATTGAAGTCAATCCGGCTGACGTGACGTGGGATACATTCCGGGCCGGTGGTAAAGGAGGGCAGAATGTAAACAAGGTCGAAACGGCTGTCAGGCTTCACCATGAACCATCAGGAATTGTCATTGAGTGCCAACAGGAACGATCGCAGCTTCAGAATAAGGAAAAAGCCCTGAAAATGCTGAAATCGAGACTTTACCAGGCGGAAATAGAACGGAGAAATGCCGAGCGGGACAAGATTGAAAGCTCCAAGATGAAGATTGATTTTGGTTCCCAGATCAGGAACTATGTTCTTCATCCGTACAAGCTTATAAAAGATGCGCGGACCGGCGTCGAGCGAACAGACGTTCAAAACGTGCTGGACGGGGACCTTGATGATTATATCAAGGCGTTCCTGCTGGGCTACCAGGAGGAAGCGGCAGGCAATGAGCTCTGATCCGTGTAATTAGCGAATCCGGACAATTTTTTTATATTAGGTGGAATTCAAACAACCTAAACGATTCGTATGAAAAAATTGTCAACATTCGCTCTAACACTGCTTATCTTTTTCGTGGCTGGAATGCTGAGTTGTTCAGCGCCGGAAAGCCAGGAAGCGGACACCATGGAGGCTGCGATGGATGAACCCGAGGCACCTGCGGTTGATTCCGCAGCGGTAGCAGCGGAAATTACTAAAATCAGAGAAACCTATATGGAGATGGTCCGGTCAGGTGATTACTCACCCATGCAGGAGCTTGCACATCCAGAATTTACGTCAACAGGTCCGTTTTCGGCTAAGTTTGATGAGATTAGATCTTACGCAGACGGAGGGCCATATCCCGCCGGCCTTGAGTTAAATATTGAGCCTGAAGCTTTACATGTGATCAATGATACCTGGGCCTGGGAAACCGGCTATACCACGGGAACATATACGCCGGAAGGTGAAAGTGAAAGCATCCAGGTGGCGGATACCTATCTCATGGTGCTGAAAAATGAAGGAAGTGGCTGGAAGATCTATCGGGAGGTAGCCACCGCGATGCCTGATTCAGAATAGATCAGCTAATCAATAAAAGCAATGTGACTGACAACACCAGCATGATCGCCAGGATCAGAAGGTGTTGTCTTTTTCTTTTCCGCCGAAACAATTTCCGGTATGTTCGCCTAAGCGTCATTGCCTGGGTATCTGTACTTCAAGCAGGTTACTGTCGTTACCAAAGAAGGAGAGCCCTACTTTATACTTTCCCGGATTCACGAATGTCTCGCCATAATGATTTTTCAGGATGATCATATCCAGTACATTGACCGTGCCTTCCAGGGAAGCTCCCGGCTGCAGATCCACCCGGTCATTCTCCAGGTCAGTTGACATGATCTCATCGTCCAGGATGTGGCGTGAACCAAACCTGACCAGTGATTTGCCGCTTTTTTTAGTGACAATTCCCGACATACCTACCGGGTAGTCCTCGTAATAACGGTAAGGAAAACTGACCACCTGGTCGCTGGAATTGGTGATTTTGTAATTAAGCCAGATTGTTCGCTCTGCGGGTACATCGTCCAGCGATACAACGAGTGTGAGGCCGTCGATCTGCCGGGTCATAATGCTGTTGTCCTGAGCTAATCCTGATGAGTAAAATAGTACGGGTAACAGCAGGACGAAGAATAGATAGCCAGTGATTTTCATGCGCGCTAATGATGGTCTTTAAGAAATTTACAAAAAAGTTTGGACTTCACCCATGTAAACTGATCCTGATGCACTCATGTAACATCAGTTTTTAATGCCCTTAATTTTACCTATAATAGCGGACATTATAAAAACAGTGCTCTATGCAACACGAACAATTCAGTAGCCGCTGGGGAATCGTCCTGGCCTCACTGGGCATGGCAATCGGAGCCGGAAACCTGTGGAGGTTCCCGCGCCTGGCAGGACAGTACGGCGGATCATTTCTTTTACTGTGGGTGATTTTCCTGCTGATATGGTCCATTCCTATACTCCTGGCTGAATTCTCGATCGGAAAGCAATACAAGAAAGGCACCATTGGTTCTTACGGAGCCGCCGCCGGAAAAGGACTTACCTGGGGTGGATTCTTTATTACCTTGTGTACGCTTGGGATCGGCTTTTATTATTCGGTGGTTACTGGCTGGTCATTGCAATACCTTGGCCTGACGTTCTCAAACCTGGTTAATTTTATCGGCGGCGGTCAGACCATCGCGGCGGAGCTGGAGAATGATCCGGCGTACCTGGAGAATTTCTGGGATGGGATTTCCAATGGAAGTTACGGAACGATTGTTTTATACATCATTACCGTTATCGCAGGGATTTATGTTCTTTCACGGGGTATCCAGAATGGCCTGGAGAAAGCCAACAGGATACTGATCCCGATGCTTTTCGGTATGCTGATCATCATTTCATTGATGTCCCTTACCATGGAAAACGGTGTGCTTGGGCTGGAGTACATGTTTAACATTAAACCGGAATTATTCCGTGAACCTGCCATCTGGATCGAAGCATTGAGCCAGTCTGCCTGGTCGACCGGTGCCGGTTGGGGACTTATAATGACGATCTCTTCCTATTCCAGGAAGAAGGAGGATGTTACCCTGAATACCTTTATCGGTGGATTTGGGAATAACTCAGCATCCATAATAGCGGGAATGGCAATTCTCCCGTCTGTATTTGCCCTGGCCCCTTCTCCGGAGGAGGCTGAGGCGTTTTTACAAAGCGGCAACCAGGCTCTTACATTCACCATTATCCCCAAGCTGTTCAGTACGTTTACCGGCGGGGCGATATTCTCTTTCCTGTTCTTTTTCGCATTTTTCCTGGCGGCGTTCAGTTCGCTTTTACCAATGATCGAACTATTCATCAGTAATCTGCAGGATATGGGGCTTACCAGGAACAAGGCAGCCATTCGAGCCGGGATATTTTGTATAATCTTTGGTTTTCCATCGGCCTACTCACTTGACATATTTAACAACCAGGACTGGGTCTGGGGTGTCGGGCTAATCGTCAGTGGCTTTTTCATCATCATTGCCGTCATCAAATACGGAGTGACCAAATTCAAGAAAGATTATATAGACCAGGATTCTGATTTCAAGGTTCCTGATTTTTACTTTGCCGCCTGCATGATTCTGAATGTGCCACTGGCGGTAATCCTGATCTACTGGTGGCTGAGCAGGGGATACTCTGAATTTCCCTGGTTTGACGCGAATGGCAACTGGAATGTGATCGATGTGTACAGTAATGCTTCCGTAATTACCCAGTGGGTACTGGTAATTGTGGCAGGCATACTTCTTAATGGATATCTCTACAAGAAAATAGTAAAATCATGACCTGGACATCAATACTAACCATGGCGCTGATTATCGGCTTTGTAATGGGGGGATTCTTTTATTTCCTCTCTATGGCTATCCGTAAGGAAGCCGGGAAAAAGAAGAAAGACGCACTGGCTTAGTCTTCATTCAGCTGCTGTCTTACCATCTTAAGCCCTTCTTTAAAAGAATGGGGAGAATAGCCCAGTTCTTTGCTGGCTTTACTAATGTTGAATCCTGTTCTGAGGGGTCTTTTCGCAGGCTGAGTAAACGTTTTGCTGTCGGTTTTGTGTATCAGTGACTTGTTCAGGCCGAATTCTTCGGCCACATCCAGCGCCATAGCATAAGGCGTAAGCATATCCTTACCGGAAATATTAAACACGCCGAGGGCGCGTTTTTTTGCTGCCAGGTAACAACCTTCCGCAAGATCTTCGGCCAGGGTGGGGGTACGGTACTGATCATCCACCACATTAATTTCTTTGTTATCAGCAAGACTTCTACGGATCCAAAGGACAATATTCGATTTTGCAGGATCATGGCTGACTCCGTAAACGAGCACTGTCCGCAGGATGGAATAATCACATTTGCTGTTCTCCAGCAAACGTTCGGACTGCAATTTGGTTTGCCCGTAAAAATTTACCGGATCCGGTTCGGCCTCTTCATCAAGCGGTCCATTCTCCCCGTTAAAAATAAAATCGGTGCTGATATGGATCAGGTGTACCTGAAACGTTTCACAAGCCTCTATGAGATTAGCCACCGCCTTTACGTTGGCGTTCGTGCAGGCTTCGTGGTTCTGTTCACATTCATCCACATTTGTCATGGCGGCGGTATTGATTACCGTATCCGGCTGATAATCGCCGATAATATCGATCACATTTTCCAGATCAGTCACATCCATCAGGGTGAAACGGTATTTTTCACGTTCTGCCATGGGCAGTTTATTGGCAGACCTGGCGGTTGCGATTACCTGAAGGTCTTTTTTTTCAGAAAGGAGGGATACTAACTTTTGTCCTAGGAGTCCGTTAGCACCTGTGATCAGGATTTTCATTTTTCTTGCGGGAATTCGTACCCATATTCATTCTCAATTTTCGATTTAGCCACTTCTTCAACAGACAGCGTGAAAGGAATGTCGTTTACGGGTCTGTTGCGACCATCGACCTGCTCTGCAGCAATCTTGTCGATGATATCCAGGCCATCAATGACCTGTCCGAAGACAGTATATTCATCATCCAGGTGATAAACACCTCCTTCTGAGGTATAGGCCTCTATGCGTTCCGCAGCCATTTCCTTATCGAATGACTGACCCGTTTCGGAGGCCAGGTAGTCTTTCATTTCCATAAGTCTTGCCCCGTATCCTTCAGGGCCTTCCGACTGATACACCTGGATCAGTGCCTGTCGCAGGGAATCATTTGATTCCATCACCTGCTGAGCGGCCATTCCAAGTTTATTCATGTCGGTGACCAGTTCTTCCCTGGTCCACTGCTTTCCGTCCACAATGTAAAACTGGCTGCCACTGCTGGCTTTCTGAGGATTAACCTCGTCCGGCTGGCGGGCTGCGGCCAGCGCTCCTTTCTTATGATACAAATTTTTATTGAATTCTGCCGGAATAGTATAGTTTGGTCCTCCCTGGCCGAGGGCTGCGCCAGGTGCGGCATTTCTGGAATCGGGATCACCTCCCTGGATCATGAATTCTTCCATGACCCGGTGGAATAGCAGACTATCGTAGAAGCCTTCCCGGATAAGCTTCACGAAATTCTCCTTGTGCTCAGGAGTCTCATCGTACAAAATAGCATGCATGTCCCCATAGGGTGTGGCGATCGTAACCAGGTAATCTTTCTCCCCGCATCCGGACAGGAATGTCGTGGTGATGGCCAAAAAAATGATCAACGTATATTTCATAGTGCAGATTTAATTTCTTCCAATAATTCCTTTCCTCCTTCCCGGAGGATGTTTTCTGCGAGGTCGTTTCCGAGTTGATCAGCACGCCCGGCAGGACCGGCTACTGATTTTCGAATGATCCTCTTCCCGTCAAGGCTTACAATGCCACCGGTCATTTTTAGTTCGTTTCCTGAAAGTCCAGCCAGGCCAAAAACCGGTATGCTGCAGCCGCCCTCCAATCTACGAAGGAAAGCCCTTTCTGCCATCATGCAGGTATATGTTTCTGTATGATTTACGGCCTCGCGGATACTGTTTCTCAAGGTGTCACCTAGTGAGGAATGTGCTTCCACTGCTACGGTTCCCTGGCCAACCGCCGGTGTGAATTCGTCCTGAGCAATATTCGTCCTGATCAGATCACCATATCCCATCCTGTGGATCCCGGCATAGGCCAGCAGCAACGCATCGCAGTGCCCTTCCTCCATCTTTCGAAGCCTTGTCTGAAGGTTGCCCCGAACCGGTATGGTACGGATATGCGGATAATAGTGCTTCAGTAGTGCCGTACGCCGGGTGGAGGAGGTTCCTATTAACATGGGAGAGGACAGGCTGACATCCTTCTTATGACTTACAAGTACATCGTTCACTTTCTCCCTTTCTGTAAAAGCAATCAATTCAAAGCCCTCCGGAAGCACCGATTGCATGTCTTTGGCACTGTGTACGGCAATTTCTGCCTCTCCGGCCGCCAGTGCATTCTCCAGTTCCTCTGTAAAAACCCCCTTGCTGCCGATTTTCGAAATGGTAACATCCAGGATCTTGTCCCCGATCGTATCCATGGTGACAAGCCGGGTGGAAAGACCCGCCTGCTCCAGCTTACCTGCGACATATTCGGCCTGCCACAGGGCAAGCTTGCTTTTCCGCGTAACTATTCTGATGGGTTTCATGCCGGTTGCTTCATGGTTTGTGCGATGGACAGGGACAGGTCCAGAAAAATCATCTTGGCGCTGCCGTTACGCTCCAAGTGGTACAGGGCTTCATCCACTTTGCCTGAAATCCGGGACAGACGATCTGCCACCATTACTTTGCTGAAGTTCTCAATGAATTTTTCTGTTTCTGCACTGACGTGGAGCAGGCCGGGCGCAGTCTGGAATAGGAGGCATTCCCGAAGCATATGCAGTGTAAAACGCAGAAGGGTACGCTGCGCCAGTTTATTTGAGCGGTGAAATTCATCTGCCTGGCGGACAAGCTGATCAAATTCCATTTTAAAACAGCTCCGCATCCAATCGGCAAACACTTTTTGTGTATTGTCATCAGCGTTTTCCCTAAGCCGGAGTGCCTGGAGAATGCTTCCTTCCGAAACACGGGATATTTCACCGGCCTCTTCTGAAGAAAATCCATAATTCCTGGTAAGCATTTCCACCATTTCATCTTCGTTGAACCGGGGCACATGAACCATCTGGGTTCGGGATAAAATGGTTGAAAGGAGTTGCTCTGAATCATTGCTGACGAGCAGGAATAACGTTTTTTCAGGTGGTTCTTCAAGTATTTTGAGGATCCCGTTGGCGGCGAACCGGTGCAGGTATTCAGGCAGCCAGATGAGCATGATCTTGTATTTCCCTTCGAATGCCTTCAGACTCAGGTTCCTGATAATCTGCCGGCTTTCCTCTTTCGAAATATTGGCCTGCTTGTCTTCTCCCCCGTAATAGGATGACCAGACAGAGAGGTCGGAGAAAGGTTGTTCGATCAGAAATTTCCTCCATTCCGTGAGAAAGGACTGGCTGATAGCATCTTTGGCCTTCACTTTTTTTGTACTGCTTACCGGGAAGACAAAATGAAGGTCCGGATGGATGAATTTGATGTTTTTCACACAGGCAGCGCACTGGCCGCAGGCATCTTCTTCTCCCGGGGCTTCACAATTGAGGTAGGTGGCAAATGCCAGCGCCATTGGCAGGTTGGGTGCTGATTCGGGGCCGAAAAATAGTTGTGCATGGGCGACCTGTTCGTTACGAGCCGCCTGTATCAGCTGTTTTTTGATGGAAGAATGCCCTGCTATGTCGCTGAATTTCATAAGTTATTTTTCCCACAACCTGTTACCGGCGGTGTCTTCGTAAATTCTGGTTAAGATTTTCCGGTCCGTCCCGGAAAGCTCCACATTGCGGCGGCCCATCATGGCGGCGGCGGTTTCAAACACCTTATCGACCCGGAAGGTGCTAAATCCGCCGGCTCCTCCCCAGGCAAAGCTGGGAATAAACTGGCGCGGAAATCCCGATCCGAAAATATTGGCGGAAACTCCAACTACCGTTCCGGTATTCAGCATAGTGGATATCCCGGTTTTTGAATGATCCCCCATGATCAGTCCGCAAAACAATCCGCCAGTATCTACAAAACCGCTTGTGGCATGATCATAGACCTTGATGGGAGAATAATTATTTTTCATGTTTGAGCAGTTGGTATCTGCCCCGAGGTTGCACCATTGTCCGATCACGGCATTTCCCAGGAAACCATCATGACTTTTGTTACTGTATGAATGCAATACGGAATTGCTTACTTCGCCACCAATCTTGCAGTGCGGTCCAATGGTCGAATCGCCCCTGAGTTTGGCCCCGATATTTACCGAGGCACCTTCCATCAGGGCGAATGCCCCTTTGACGATTGCACCTTCTCCGATGAGTGTGTCTTTTCCCAGGTAAATAGGTCCTTTTTCGGCATCCAGGATGGCGGCGCGTACTTCTGCACCCTCCTCAAGAAAGAGATTCTCCCGCCCGTAAACGACAGAATGACTATCGGTCAGGGGGGCGCTTTCTCTTCCCCGCGTAATTTCTTCAAAATCTTTAATCAGCTGATCCGCGTTTTGCTGGAATATTTTCCAGGGGCGGTCAATGAGCGTAACAGCTTGCGAATAGGAAATAACCTCCAGCCCGCCATCTTCAGGTTTCCAGTCATGAGACGGAGCCTGGGCGACCAGCAGGACCTCGCCGGCAAACAATCCCTGACCGGGGTTGAGTTCTCCTAATGTATCGATAAGCTGCGGATCAGGGCATACAGCTCCGTTGATCCACCAGGCGGATGATACTCCGGGAAACCGTTCTGACAGATAGTCCTGCGTATGATAGCCATAATCGGCCTTAAGGTAATAGCCCCATTTTTCAGCGATGGTTCGGATGCCCACGCGAAGGTCGGCCACCGGACGTGTAAACGTCAGCGGGAGTAGCTGTTGCCGGATAACGGGATCGTCAAATAACAGTACCTTCATTCTGTCAATATATCGTGAATGATCGAATAAACTAAGATGTATAAAATGCAATGACGGCCGTTTCCCGGTGCGGGGAACCATCTGTTACAATGTTAACTGTTTTAGGTTCCCTTTGCAAAGGCTGAACCAACCCATGTGCCCTGAAATCCGTTGAATAGTTACCAATGAATCCTATAGATCTGAAATTGCTTCCTTGTTACTCCAGGTTGTGGTGTATGTTGCTTCTCGTTACGATGGTTACGGCCGGCAGTTCCTGGGGTCAGACTGGAGTGGTGGCGTCTATGGACGGCGAACTGACCACAGCGGAAATTTCAGAAATGGACCTCGTAGCTGAGGGCGATACCTATCGTTTATATGCTGCCTCAGACCAGGAATACCTTCGGATAGGAATTGAGAGTGATTCGCTGTATGTTGCCAGTTTGTGCCTGCAAACCGGCGCAGACCATGTGAGCATACTGCATGCTTCGGCTGCACTCGGAAGCCTGGGGTTTGCTGAGAACGGGGATTCTTATTTGAAGGAAGGAGAATTTAACTGGGCAATGCGTGAAACGTCTATGGACCCTGAGGCAATCAAGGCCCGGGAAAAATATCTTGCGGATTTCGCGTGGGTTGCCAATACGATGGAGATGGGGCCGGCGGGGCAGACGGAATTTCTGATCAGCCGGAAAATGGTGGAGGGAGACAAGGTTTTTCTGGCGGTCGGACTGATGACCACCGCCGATCCTTCTGTGATACTGGCGTTGCCTGCCGAAGCGAACGGTTGCGCCACGCATTCGCTTGTTTCAGGTTCGCCTGAGGATTCCTACTCATTCAGACCGGAGCAATGGATGAGAATCCGTTTGTCTTCAGGCGAGTAAAATAAAAAAGGCCTTCATGCTCGAACACGAAGACCTCTAATGACGGGGGACCTTAAATTACTTTTTCTTGTATTTCCTGTTAAATTTCTCAACACGTCCTGCAGTATCCACAAACAGTTTTTTACCTGTGTAGAAAGGATGTGAGGCGGAGCTTACTTCTATCTTAACCAGCGGATATTCGTTACCGTCTTCCCACTTGATCGTCTCACTCGACTTGATCGTCGAACGGGTCATAAACTTGTAATCGCTGGAAGTATCGTGGAAAATCACTTCCCTGTATTCCGGATGTATGTCTTTTTTCATTTTTGTAAGCCTTTTCTTTACATTCTCCTCAAAAGAGGCACAAAGTTAACCATTCAGCAGAATATGCCCAAACTTTTCTTTGAAATAATCTCAGGCAGGCAACGGTTACGCAGATTCACAAATTTACCTTATTTTGGGGCAATATTTTTTTAATATGCGCAGAATCCTATTCTTTTTTCTGGTTACCGTCGTGGCGCCGGCAGGCTGGTCCCAAAGTGTAAATGCTCCGTTAAATGACGATTATTACCACATAATTGACCGGTACGAAATATTGCAGGGCCAAATCAATCCCTATTTTTTCAGCAGCTGGAAACCCTATACACGGGAGCAGGTGGCGTTATTCGCTGATTCACTTTATACATCAGGCGAATTTGACGACCGGATTGATCAGTTCAACATCATGTACTTACTGAATGATAACTGGGAGTGGGCTGAAAACGATGAAAGCGACAGCCAGAAGGCATTTTTAAACGTGTTTTACCGGAAAAAATCTGATCTGTACAGTGTACAGACACCATCCTTCGACCTTCATGTCAACCCGGTCTTTTATCTCGGGGCCGGCACTGCGTCGGATGCGGATTACACGCCATTTATTAATACACGGGGTGTGCAGGTTCGGGGAATGATCGATAAAAAAGTGGGTTTTTATACCTATCTGGGCGAAAACCAGGTATTCTACCCCGGATATGTCAGGGATCACATCAGTGAAACACTCACTGTACCCGGGGAGGCTTTCTGGAAAGGCTTTAAGGACAATGGCTACGATTTCTTCACAGCACGCGGCTACATCAGTTTTCAGGCAACCCGTCATATCAATTTTCAGTTCGGACACGACAGGTTCCGGATGGGTAACGGGTACCGGAGCATGATCCTGTCTGATTTCGGACCAGCGTCGTTGTTCCTGAAAGTGGATGCACAGGTCTGGAAGATCAAATATACCATGCTCGTCCAGGAGCTGACAGCACAGATAGAGGGAAATGCAAGTGGACTGACAGGTTCCTCAGGATTCCCGAATAAGTTTCTTGCCTTTCACCAGATACAGATAAATATTGGGAAAAAACTGAACCTGGGTCTTTTTGAATCAGTCATTTACAGTAATCCGGATCCCACCGTGGATGCCAGATTTGAATGGAAATACCTGAATCCCATCATTTTTTACCGGGCCATTGAGCAGCAGGACGGCAGTACGGATAATGTAATTCTCGGTCTGGATGCAAGATGGCTTATGACCAGGGGGTTTTCCGTATACGGCCAGGTGACGATCGACGAACTGGTGCTGGATGAACTCACTTCCGGGGAAGGATGGTGGGGTAATAAATTCGGTATTCAGGCTGGCGGAGAATGGATCAATGCATTTGGCCTTGATCACCTGGATTTGCAGCTGGAGGGTAACCTGGCCAGGCCCTACATGTATTCGCACGATACGCCGTCAGGTTCCTATTCCCATTACTGGCAGCCATTGGCTCATCCCCGCGGGGCTAATTTCAGGGAAGTGGTTGGGGTCGCACGTTTTCAGCCGGTTCCAAAACTTAGTCTGACGGCAAAACTGATGTATTCCGATTATGGTCTGGATACGCTTGATTCGGATTGGGGCGGCAATATCCTGATTCCAAATACACTCCGGGAGCAAAATTACGGTAACGAGATCGCACAGGGGGTGAGTACCCAGCAGCTTTATGCGAGTTTCCGGGCTACGTACCAGTTTAAGCATAATTTGTTTGCCGACCTGCAGCATGTCTATCGTAAGGTGGACAGTGCGCATGACCCCTTTGATGCCACCACCAATTATACCAGCGTGGCGCTCCGGTGGAATATCCCGGTACGGGTAAGTGAGTTTTAATATGTAGATTTGCCCCCAGATTATGAAAACGTTTTTCAGGGTATTTACCTATGCGAAGAATCTGGGGGTCAGGGTGCCGATGTACGCCTTTTTTGTACTGCTGGGCGTTGTCTTCAGTGCGGTTAACATAACCCTTCTGATCCCGCTCCTTGAGATCCTCTTCCTGAAAAGCAGTAACCTGGAAGTAGCCCCGCTGCCTGAGGAATTCTCACCTACCATTGATTACTTCACGGGCGTTTTCGATCATTATTTTACGACGATCATTGCTGAATCCGGCAAGCTGGATGCCTTACTTTTTGTGTGTCTTACCGTTTTAATATCGGTTTTTCTGACCAATCTCTTCCGGTACATTTCGGCGATCCTGATCGCAAAGATCAGGCTGGATATTCTCAAGTATATGCGGATCGACATTTACGACAAGATCACCGCCATGCACCTGGGGTATTTTACCGACCAGCGCAAGGGAGATTTGATGTCCAGGGTGACCAATGATATCCAGGAGGTGGACATTTCCATTCTGAACAGTCCGAAATCGTTGTTTAGGGAGCCTGTGACGATCATCGTTTACTTCGTGATCCTGTTCTACATGAGCTTTGACCTGACCATATTCACGCTGATCGTCCTTCCGGTGGCAGGCGGAGCCATGGCTGAAATAGTCAGGCGGCTGAAAAAGCGCGCTATGCAAAGCCAGGAATCTCTCGGCCGTATCCTGAACATCCTGGATGAGACACTTGGCGGTATGCGGATCATCAAGGCGTTTACAGCCGAACCCTATGTTCGGAATAAGGTGGATGAGGAAACGGATTACTACCGGCATGTAAATATGTCCTACTCGTATAAAAAGGAGCTCGGGTCGCCGGTCTCGGAATTTCTTGGGATCAGCATATTCCTCGTCATCCTTTATTACGGCGGATCCCTGGTGCTGAATGAGACGTCAGCCCTCCAGCCAGAGGAATTCCTGGCCTACCTCGCCATATTCTCCCAGATCATTTCCCCGGCAAAAGCCTTTACCCAGGGGTTGTCAGGTATACAGAAGGGAATTGTTTCTGCCGACCGGATATTCAGTGTGGTAGATGCGGAACCAAATATCAAGGACGTGCCGGGCGCAGTCGAACTGGAGCAGTTTAATGATTCCATCCGGTTTGCCAATGTCAGTTTTGCCTACAACAAGGAAAAGGTGCTTTCGGATATTGAACTGGAGCTTAAAAAAGGCCAGACCGTAGCGCTGGTGGGTCCGTCGGGAGGTGGTAAATCAACCCTGGCCGACCTGGTACCGCGTTTTTATGATCCGACGGAAGGAGAGATTCTGCTGGACGGAAAGCCTCTTCCGGCTTATACCGTACGGTCCTTGCGGGAAAAGCTGGGAATTGTGACGCAGGAGTCAATCCTTTTCAATGACACCGTGTACAATAATATAGCATTCGGGATGGAGAATGCTACGGAAGAGTCGGTGGAACGCGCGGCGAAAATTGCCAATGCACATTCTTTTATCACTGAACTGTCGGAAGGATATCAGACCAATATCGGGGAGCGGGGCATGAAACTGAGCGGTGGCCAGCGGCAGCGGCTGAGCATTGCCCGGGCGGTTATGAAAAATCCGCCCATCCTTATCCTGGACGAGGCAACTTCGGCGCTGGATTCTGAGTCAGAACGGCTGGTGCAGGAGGCCCTGTCCAACCTCATGAAGAACCGGACATCGCTGGTTATCGCGCATCGCCTGAGTACGATTCAGCATGCTGACAAGATCATTGTGATACAGGGCGGCAGGATCATTGAACAAGGAACACACGAGGCATTGCTTGCCGCCGGAGGGCTGTACAAAAAGCTGAGCGCCATGCAGAATACTTAGTAAAGTTTTGTAGTTTTAAACACAAACCAGCGCACCTATGAGCACCCCCAAATACATCTTTTACCTGATCTATTTTATCTTTCATTTCTTACTTTTTTTTGGTGCCAAAGTCTTGATTGACATTGTTAGTGAGAATGATTTTGAAGAGATAGGTAAATTTTTGAATAATGAAAATTTGCTTATTAATAAGTCATATGTAATACCATTTGTCATCTTTGGTCTAATACTTTATCTGATCAATCTTTTACTGGTAAATCTTCAGATCAGAAGCCATAAAAAAAAGGTTGCGAAACTGGAGGGAGAAGTCAATTCGCTTAAAGCCAAATTGTATGACCTGCAGGATGCCAAAGGGATTGAGAGAAAAAAGTCCACCGACACGGGCATGACCAGTACCGAACCTCCGAAAGATAAACCGAAAACAGACCATGAAGGAGATCATTGAGGCCGAGTTAGCTTCGGCAGCCAGTGTGCTTGACCGATTCAGACAGGATCCTGAGCGGATTGCGGCCGTTGAACATGCCGCACGTTTATTTTCAGAGGCGATCCGGCAGGGAAACAAGGCCTTGTCCTGTGGGAACGGGGGGTCAATGTGTGACGCGATGCATTTTGCCGAAGAGCTCACCGGGCGTTACCGGGAAGACCGCCGGGGACTTCCGGCCATTGCTATTTCTGATCCCAGTCACCTCACCTGTGTTGGAAATGATTACGGGTATGATGCGGTTTTTGCCAGGTACGTGGAAGCGGTGGGGCGCAAAGGAGATGTACTGCTGGCGATTTCCACTTCCGGAAATTCTCCGAATGTACTGGAGGCTGTACGTCGTGCACAGGAATCGGGCATTAAGGTAGTGGCCCTCACCGGGAAGGGAGGAGGTAAGCTGGCACCACTGGCTGATGTGGTGATTGATGTTGCTCATGATGGATTTGCAGACAGGATCCAGGAGGTACACATAAAAGTCATCCATATGCTTATTCTGCTGATCGAGCGCGAAGTAGCGGGGAATTAAAGTCCCGTACGACTGTAACTTCTGCCGCTGCCTGCAGTCTTACAAAAAAGCAAAGCTATGATAAGGCGTTTGATTGGAATGCTGGCCGAAGCATTCTCCCATGTTAGAAAAAATTTATTGCATACCCTCTTGTCGATCCTGGGCATCGTCATCGGGGTGGCCGCGCTGGTGATCATTCTTTCCATGATTGACGGAATGGAGAAATATGCCCTTGAGCAGATCTCGTCCACCACGTCGCTCGAAGCGGTAATGATCAGCACGGAAACGACTGAGGTGATGGATGGCGTACGTATGTCCAAGGATTCCATTAATGCGCTGGATTATGATCAGTTTGAACAGATGATGGCCGAAGCCGGCATACCCGGGAAAGGTACAGCAATGCTGTCCTTTGCGTCCAGGATCCATGCGGGAGACACTGCGAAAGTGGGGGGAATGGTGCAGTTTATCAGCCGGCTGCCGGTGGACCGGCTGGAGGTGGTTTCCGGGGCACTGCCGGATGAAGAAATGATGAAGACGGGGGAACGTGTGGCAGTTATCAATGTGAATTGCGCGAATGAATTATTTCCTGACACGGAGTTGCCTGATGTACCCGGGCGAAAAGTGGGCTTCGACTCATTGATGTATACTATTCAGGCGGTGGTAAAAAATCAGCGGGAGAATGAGCCGGCGGGGATCGCCCTTCCTTTTGCTACGGTTCCCGGAAATTATTTAGAAAGTAAGCGGCTTGGTTATACGATCAGGGCGGAGGATGTTACCCAGGTGCCGGTGATCGAGGCAAAGGTTAAAGCCTGGATGCTGGAGCACCTGGGGGACCACGATATGCGGGTGCAGACCAATGAATTTCGCGTCGAACAGGTAAACCGGGGATTTTTGTTGTTCAGGATCATCATGGGACTTATTGTCGGGGTATCGGTGGTCGTCGGCGGGATCGGTATCATGAATGTCATGATCATTTCTGTCACCGAACGGATCCGGGAAATTGGTATCCGGAAAGCAGTCGGGGCCAAAAAGCAGCAGATCCTGTTGCAGTTCCTGTCGGAGTCGGTGACCATATCCGGACTGGGCAGCTTCCTGGGACTGATCGCAGGCATTCTGCTGACTCTGGGCATTGTGCCCATTCTCCGGGCCGTTACGGAGGCGCCGTTCCAGGCGGCCTTTACGGTGAATACACTTATTATTGTTGGCATCCTGGCTGTGGTGATCGGGGTGGCATTCGGCACCTACCCCGCGCTCAAGGCTTCCCGGCTGGATCCGGTGGAGGCGATCCGGCATGAGTAAACTACGCAAGCGAAATTTACGGAATTTAGTTTCTTGCCGTAAAAATTCATATCATTAAGCTTATTAGAAAAATAATAACTAGATGAAATTACACAGCTTGCTTCTCAGGATTACTACATTGTTTTTACTTGGGGGAATAATTTCCTGCAGTGAAGATTCCACTGATCCGGTTCCCGTCCCCGATCCGACGGTTATGTTCCGCCTGACTATAGGGGAACCGAATTATGTTGGAAATTATGCCGTCCTTTTCACAGATACTGAAAATACCTTGCTGGAATTTCTGGAAGTGGAGCCTGGAGGGAACTACGAGTTCGATTTATCAGGATATGAAAAATTCAGCGTACACATAGCTTTATATGATGCCGAGAAATTTCAACTTCGTTCTTACATGGGATACAATGAGGATACTCTTCATGTTGACGGTTATCCGGATTTTGAGTTCGGTAATGAGATAAGAAGGTTACCTATTAAATTTAATACGGAAATCGTACCATGGATCCTTCAGGCAGGTCTTTTCTATCAAAATAATTACGGTACCTATTATCAGACTGCCGGCAGATTTTTTGAGAATGCTGACATGCTGTATTTCATAAGGGATGAATTTGATAAGGATGAGAACGATGGATATTTGTTCATCGAAAATTTTGATTTCGACGGTGATACACTCAGGATTGGCCAGGAGGATTTATCTCCCCTAAGTGACCTTGTCTTATTGGATTATGATTTCACAAACGATTTCAGTGATTTCAGCCCTTATATAATAATGAAAGCTACACCTGAAGACAGAGATGGACGTCTGCAATATCCCATTACAATATTTGAAACACCATCAACGAACGCCAGCGAGAAGCCGGAAATCCGGGTTCCGGATTTTGATGTCTTTAAATCTTTTGAGACAAGAGCGGCTATTGGTGAATCTTTGAGTACGGGTAAATATTATTTTGTTGATCACACATCTTATTATCGTGGGGATCACCCCGGTGTTCCATCTTTAATTGAAGGTGACTTGGAAATACAAGATGCGACGCCAGGTACTTTCAGATTATCAGGAACCGGACAATATTCTCATTTGGAGTATACCATTTATACCCCGGATATTTCATGGTTTGTTACTATTTATGATGAATCGGTGGATTACAGTTCTTATCCATCATTTCCGGATACGTTTTTTGAAACGACTCCGCATGGCACTCTGGAGAATCTGAAAGTTGAAGTCGAATTGAAAGAGCCGAGCACTCATATCAATGGTTCGCTGGTTCAAATTTCCGGAAATGAAACGAGATACTTAACAAAGTCAATAAGGCTATAATGCTTATTTTTGTCAGGTGTGTTTGACCCTGTCCGCCATATCCATGATCTTCGTGGACCGGTAAAGTTAAGTTTATGCTCTCAAAAACAAACGGGGCGGCAGTGTATGGAGTGGATGCCCGAATTATCACGTTAGAGGTAAGTATCGAAGGCGGAACAGGATTTCACATCAGTGGGTTGCCCGACAGCACCGTAAAGGAAAGTGAGCACCGGGTAACAGCGGCGATCAAATCACTTGGTTATGACATGCCCCGGAATCGGGTGGTGGTGAATATGGCCCCGGCCGATATCCGCAAAGAGGGGAGTGCCTATGATCTGCCGATTGCGCTGAATATTTTGCAGGCAAGCGGACAGATCACCATAGACGGGCTGAATGATTATTTATTTATGGGAGAATTATCGCTCGACGGCAATCTTCGACCGATTCGGGGAATTCTTCCGATTGCGATAGAAGCCCGCAGGCATTCGTTCAAAGCGTTTGTTTTGCCACGGGAGAATGCCCGGGAGGCGGCCATTGTCAGCAACCTGAATGTAATTGGGGCCTCATCGCTCCGGGAGGCGGTTGAATACCTGGAAGGCAGTTCCGAACTGAAGCCGGAAGTAGTGGATACCCGGGATATTTTTATGTACAACCTGGACCAGTACGATGTGGATTTCGCGGATGTGCAGGGGCAGGAGAATATCAAAAGATCGCTGGAAATAGCCGCAGCTGGAGGACATAACGCTATAATGATCGGTCCGCCGGGCGCAGGCAAGACCATGCTTGCCAAGCGACTGCCCACCATTCTCCCGCCATTAAGCCTGAATGAAGCGCTGGAAACCACTAAAATCCATTCTGTGGCGGGAAACTTGGGGAGCGATGCTTCCCTTATGGCGGTAAGGCCGTACCGGGCTCCGCACCATACCATAAGTGACGTGGCACTTGTCGGGGGGGGAGGGCATCCTCAGCCCGGTGAGATATCCCTGGCACACAATGGTGTTCTATTTCTCGATGAATTACCTGAGTTTAAGCGAAGTGTGCTGGAGGTAATGCGCCAGCCCATGGAGGAGCGCAGGGTGACCATATCGAGGGCGAAGATTTCACTGGATTACCCGGCGAATTTTATGCTGATCGCCAGCATGAATCCATGTCCGTGCGGATTTTACAATCATCCGGAAAAGGAATGTGTTTGCGGCCCGGGAGTAGTCCGCCGTTACCTCAGCCGGATCAGTGGTCCGTTGCTGGACCGCATTGATCTTCATGTAGAGGTAACACCTGTATCATTCAATGATATGACAGCAGACAGGACAACGGAAAAGAGTAAGGACATACGCGACAGGGTCATTAAAGCGCGCGAGATTCAACAGGACCGCTTCTCGGAATTCAAAGCCATTCATTGCAATGCCATGATGTCGGCTCACCAGGCAAGAGAAATCTGCTCGATTGACAAAGCAGGGAATGTGCTGTTGAAAAAAGCTATGGAACGTTTGGGGTTATCGGCAAGGGCTTACGAACGAATACTGAAAGTCAGCCGGACCATTGCAGACCTAGACGACTCCGGTGAAATCCGGGTGCAGCATGTGGCGGAAGCGATCCAGTACAGGAGCCTGGACCGTGAAGGATGGTCTGGATGACAGGTTGAACAAGTTGAACGAGTTTGTTATTCTTCCTGTAATGAATTGAGCCGGGCCTGGATCTTTTCCAGTATTTCACGATGAGAATACAGGGAGCAATGGCCTTCCATCGGGGTAAAAACGATCTCGGCATCGGACACCGGGTTAGCGGTTTCCTCTAGGAAGGCATCATACTGGCGCATGGCATTGTTCAGGTAGAAATTGTCCATATCACCCATCCAGACATGAATTTTTCCCTGGATTTTTGGCCCAAGTTCGTTCCAGTTCTCGCGGGTATAGAGCAGCAGATCATACTTCTTCCAGTGCTCCGCCACCTCCTGATCGATTGCACCGCTTTCCGGATCAAAAATGGCTTTGGGAAGTCCATCAGCCCCTTTCGGACTGTACAAGGCATTCCATGCTCCCCACTGCTGTCCGGAAGTGACATAGGTTCCTGATTTTCCGAAAACATTCTCCCATGTCACCTCGCCTTTGATAGAAAAGCGGGGATCGCCTGATGTAGTGCGCATACTGGGTATCAGGTAGCCGGCGCTGTTGGTAAATGCATTTTCCTGGTTGTACAGGTCAACCAGTTGCATGTGTTCAAAAGTTACAGGGTCAGGGCTGTAAGACCAGCATCCGTTAAAAACCTCTGGATAAAAGAGCTGCAGTGCCAGCGAAACCCATCCGCCGGTCGAACAACCATCCACGAATCTTGAGTTAGCCGAGCCTTCAATGTTGAATTCTTCCTCTATGGCAGGGATCAGTTCTTCGGTCAAAGCCTGTCCGAAAGGCCCGCTGTTCTCTGAATCCAGCTGGTAATTATCGCCGAACGGACCGCCGCCATCGAGAAAAACTGTGATAATCTGCGGGGCGTCGCCTGAAGTCCACCAGGCCATAAACGCCGAATCCTGTAGAATTCTGTTAATGCGAGTATATCTGCCTCCGTATCCGGCCACATTGTAGCGAACGGGATATTTCTTTTCAGCATTTTCGTTGTAGCCGGGAGGAAGGAGGACTGACGCTTTAAGTTCAACCGGCTGCTGCCACCAATCAGAAAGGACCGGACTTTCCATGGAAAATACCTTCGCCAATTTGTGATCGGCCACCTCAGTTTCCGGGAGTACCTGGGTCAGCTCCAGTGAAATTTTTTGTTCACCGTCAATCGTGACTTTTACGGGTTCACTTGCCAGGTTGCCGCCGGAATTGGGTGATGTGGCATGAAAATCTGCGTATTGATTCCATACAGCCTGGACAAAATAGACCCCTTCAGGAGTTTGATTAAGGTCCCATGTTGATGTATGCGACCAGTTATCGGAAGATAACTCCTTTGTTTCACCGGCATTCCATCCTTCTATATTTTGTGCAAATGCCTGATTGGAGCTGCTGACATATCCATAACGCGGTTGCCGGTCATCTGACGTGGAAAGGTAGATGACCAACCGTCCATCGGGTGACATGGATTCCCGCACAGACTCATTGACCGAGATAGAGAAGCTTACTTCTGCTGTTTGGTTTTGCCCGCAAGACGGGGAAGCAAGCAGCAACAGGACAGGCAGGAGGAACAGGTTAAACGCTTTATTCATCAGGGTTCAATGTACGGTGCAGAAAAGGTTAAGTTAGTAAAAAGCCGGAAACTACCTGATCAGCAGGTCTGATTATTATCTTCGGTTGTCCTGGTCGTCGAGCATAGACAGGTAGCTGTTGAACCTGGATTCGGCGATCTCGCCGGATTCGACAGCTGATTTTACCGCACATTTTGGTTCATTCGTGTGCAGGCAGTTGTTGAACTTGCAATTACGGCTGATCTCGCGCAATTCGGGGAAATAGTCGGATAATTCCGCGGGTGGAATATCGGACAAGCCTAATTCCTTGATTCCGGGTGTATCTATGATGAATGTATTATTCTCCAGCATGATCATTTCGGCAAAAGTGGTTGTATGCTTTCCTTTTTCAATGGAACCTGAGATTTCACCGGTGCGCAGGTTCAAATCCGGGGAAAGCGTGTTGATGAGGGTTGATTTTCCCACGCCAGAGTGCCCTGCGATCAACGTTTTTTTCCCCTGGAGTGCATTTTTGAAATCATCGAGGCCATGATCCTGTTTGGCGGATGAGAGAATACATTTCACACCGATGTCTGAGTATATGTCTGTCAAATCAGCCTGCTTTTTAATTTCATCGGGATTCAGCAAATCCTGTTTGTTAAAAACGAGTACCTGTGGTATGCGGAATGATTCGGCGGTTACAAGGAAGCGGTCAATAAATCCCAGGGAAGTTTTGGGAAAACGTAAGGTGACGATGAGCATAGCCTGATCCACATTCGCAGCCAGAATATGTGATTCTTCTTTTTTGTGAACTGATTTACGGATGATGTAATTTTCACGCGGTACTATGGCGGTGATTACGAGGTTTTCTCCTTCTTCCTCGAGTTCAACATAATCACCCACGGCCACCGGATTAGTGGTTTTTATACCCTTGAGCCGGAGCTTACCCCTCGTACGTGCCTGGTATCTCCGGTCATTTGCCAGAACCTCATACCAGGAGCCGGTAGATTTCAGAACGAGCCCTTTCATTTTAGCAAGGATGTGCAGTAACGGATTATTTTTTCGGTGGCACCCCGGTTAGACTCAATGTATTCCATGGTGATCTGACGGGTGATCGCGTATGTCTGTTCCTCACTGAATGTAGCAAATTGTTCTTTCAATTCCATGTAGTTGGAAACGGCGGAGGCGCCCCCCAGGTTAATCAGGTCACGGGCTTCCCTGAACTTTTCATAATTTTTATTGCCAAAAAAGACCGGACAGCCATACACGGCTGCTTCCAGGATATTATGAAGGCCGTTTCCGAAGGCGCCACCTACCCAGGCATAATCGGCAAAAGCGTACAGGCTTGAAAGCATGCCCATATTGTCAATGATCAGGATATCGCATGATGCGGACATGGAAGGGTCCCATTGGGAGAATCTGATGCAATTCTTTTCCACGTCATTCTCAATATGCTGCATGAATTTTTCGGTGATCTCGTGCGGTGCGATAATGTATTTAAGAGAATGTGTATTTATGAAAGGAGTAAGCACTTCCATATCTTCCGGCCAGACGCTTCCGGCAACCAATATGGTATCGTTACCGCAGAATTCACGGGCTTCCGGGATGTCTTTTCTTGATTCTTTAATTTCCAGCACCCGGTCAAAACGGGTATCACCGGAAACAGTCACCTGATCAATTCCAATTTTCTTCAGAAGACCGGCTGATTCAGCGTCCTGGACGAAGAAGTGTTCAAAACGCTTGAGAATATTACGGTAAAAATTTCCATAAGACCGGAAATACACCTGGTCGGAGCGGAATATGGACGATACGGAAAGGATGGGAATAAGCTTACGTTTGAGTTCGCTGGTGTAGTAGTGCCAGAATTCATATTTAACAAACACAGCCAGATCGGGACTGGTCGCATTCACCCATTTCCTGGCATTGGATGGAGTATCAAATGGCAGGTAAAGGATATAATCGGCACCGGGGTAGTTCTTTCGGACAGAGTATCCTGAAGGTGAGAAAAACGTCAGGATGATCTTATGGGAGGTGAAATTGGCCCGGAATTTTTCAATGACCGGACGACCTTGTTCAAATTCTCCCAGGGAAGCACAATGTATCCAGATTTTCGGGGCTGGGTCTTTACTGATCAGTCCGAGCATTTCCCGTGAATTCTTATGTCCTGTTATAAGCTGGCTGGCTTTTTCATTGAACGGACCTGCGAGGCGGACGCCCAGGCGATAGAAGAAAAGGGAAATGGAGTACAACAAGGCCTGCATCGTGGGCAAAAGTAATGAGGAACAACGTAAAAAGGCCGGGAAACCCGGCCTTTTTCAAATCCCACTATTTGTTGTTTTAGTTGGCAGAGAGGTATTCAGCCACTCCTTCGCGTGTCGCCTGCATGGCGCTTTTTCCATCTTCCCAGTTTGCAGGGCATACTTCGCCGTGCTCCTGTACATGGTGCCATGCGTCTACAATGCGAATCATTTCATCAATGTTCCTTCCGAGAGGCAGGTCATTGATGGTTTCATGACGTACAATACCTTCTTTGTCTATGAAGAATGTTCCGCGGAAAGCAACCGGCGCTCCTTCGAAAATGAGCTGACCTTCTTCGTTGTAATTCCAGTCTCCTGCCAGTACACCATAGTTGTTGGCAACTGTTTTAGAAGAGTCGGCCACCAAAGGATAAGTAACTCCTTCGATTCCACCATTAACTTTGGATGTCATCAACCATGCCAGGTGAGTTTCTTCAGTATCACACGAGCATCCCACGACCTGAACGCCACGCTTTTCGAATTCCTGAAGTTTTTCCTGGAATGCCAGAATTTCAGTCGGGCAAACAAAAGTGAAATCTTTCGGGTAGAAGAAGAACATTACTTCCTTCTCGCCGATGAAATCATTAAGGGAGAAATTTTCTGTGATTTCCTCTCCATTGATAACTGCAGGTGCCTCAAATACGGGCGCTTTTTTTCCTACTAATGACATATGCTTAATTCTGATTTTTGGTTTGAAATTTATTATTTGATTGTTATGTCCTTATCCGGATCAATTTTATCCCCATTGATTTGCAGGGTGATATTTTTGATCTTGAGGTTATTCACCTTTCGCTTTTTAAAAAAGCCGGTGATGATTTCATTAAGTTCCTCACTGTAGTAATCCACGATTTCGCGGGTATTCGTACAATAGATGTGACCATGATGTTCGAGATTAGGATCATATCTCCGTACCCCTTCCTCAGTAAAGACCCGGTCAATCAGGCCGTATTCCACAAAGGTTTCCAGTGTTTTATATACTGTTCCCAAAGAAATACTCGGGTTTTCCCCTTGAATATCCTCGTAAATCTGCTCCACTGTCGGGTGAAAGTTCATTTGCAACACAGCGTCATAAATCACCATTCGCTGGTGCGTGACTTTAAGCCCAGTGCCGGCAATTTTTTCCTTCATTATTACCGAGTCAGTAATCATTATTACTTAGGAATCATTCTTAACTTGAAATCAATAGTCCAAAGGTAGGTCAGGTTTGCACATGAGTCAAGGCTTTTCATGGGATAGTTTCTTCGAGTTTATTTATGGGGTGATAGAGGGAGGTGATGAGGGGTTGGAAGAGACAAAGACGAAGACTAAGACTAGGACAAAGACCAGAACCAGGAATAGGACCGCTTCTCCTTGTCTACAGGATTTTCAGTAACTCCCTGGCATTCTCAAGCTGCCGGTAGTTCTCATGATCGATGGTTTCTTCCACATGTTCATGTGCCCAGGTGATATGAAACGGAATGTGACAGCTATGGGCTCCTGCCTCCAGTACAGGAAGGACATCTGATTTTACGGAATTTCCAACCATAAGGAATTCCGCTGGTGAAATATCAAGATGCCGGATCAGTTTCAGGTAGTCAGATTTCTCCTTCCCGGACATAATTTCAATATGGTGAAAGTAGTGTTCGATACCTGATTTTCGCAATTTTCTTTCCTGATCAAGCAAATCCCCTTTGGTTGCCACCACCAACCGGTATTTCGATTTCAAATGGGTAAGGACTGGCTCGATGCCATCCAGTAATTCAATTGGTCTTTGGAGCATGTCCTTTCCGAGCTCCAGGATTTTGCCAAATACTTCAGTACTGATATTACCGTTTGAAACCTTCAGCGCAGTTTCAATCATGGAAAGCATAAAGCCTTTAATCCCATAGCCATAGAGAGGCAGGTTCTGCATTTCCACGGCAAAAAGTTCGCGTGCACTGGTGTGCACCGGAAGAAAGTCCTCCATCAGCGCAAAGAAATGCTCTTCCGCCTCACGGAAATATGGTTCGTTGACCCAAAGGGTATCATCCGCATCAAATGCAATTACCTTGATGGCCATTTGAATTATTCTCCTTTAAAATCAGGCTTTCTCTTTTCAAGGAATGCCCTCATCCCTTCCTTCTGATCGCCGGATGCGTAGGTGAGATAATAATTCTTTCTTTCGAACTGGAGGCCTTCATCGAGGTGTGTTTCAAAGGAGCGGTTGACTGCTTCCCTGGCAAGGCGGGCAGCGATGGGAGACATGGATGCAATGTCCTTCGCGAGTGATACTGCCTCGTACAAATACATTTCGACCGGGACCACCCGGTTGACCAGTCCATACGACAGGGCTTCATCGGCAGAAATGAACTTACCGGTAAGCACCATCTCCATGGCCCGGGCTTTACCAACCGCCCTGGTCAGGCGCTGGGTACCACCTCCGCCTGGCATGACGCCGATGCGTATCTCAGGCTGACCAAATTTCGCTGTTTCCGAGGCAATGATCATATCGCAGATCATGGCCAGTTCGCAGCCTCCCCCCAGGGCAAAACCGGATACCGCAGCGATCAGGGGTTTCCCGTTATTCCTGATGCGGTTCCACAACGTGAGCTGATCAATCCGCAGCATATCAATGGCCGATTTTTCTGCCATTTGTTTGATGTCGGCACCTGCGGCAAACGCCTTTTCATTGCCTGTAAGGATAATTACCCGGACATTTTCATCCTGGTTGAGCGTCTCAAGACTGTCTGCCAGTTCCTGCATGAGCTGAAGGTTCAACGCATTCAGTTCCTTCGGCCGGTTGAGTTCAATCAGGGCAATATGCTCTTCATACGATGAGGTGACTTTTATAAAATCCATGGTGGGAGGAAAAGTGGTTTGAGCAATAATAAGAAAAGCCAGCCTCAAAAAGAAGCCGGCTTATCTAACCATACTAAACAGGTGAGCAAAAGTGCTATGTACCGTTATATACCGGATACCTTAGGCTTGGTAACCTTAATTTTTTAGTTTTGTGAAAAATTATGATCAACGTACTCTTTGTTTGCCTCGGAAATATATGCCGCTCCCCGCTTGCAGAAGGAGTACTTCTTCATGCAATCCGGGAGAAGGGCCTTGAAAATCAAATACATGTGGATTCATCCGGAACCAGCTCCTACCATATCGGTGATTCTCCCGATCCACGGACCATGCAGAATGCGAGGGAGAATAAAATTATTCTGACCAGCAAGGCACGGCAATTCAGGGTAGAAGATTTTGAAAAATTTGATTATATCCTGGCCATGGATCAGTCCAACTACCGGAATATCCTTCGGCTGGATCCGTTTGGCAAGTATGAGCACAAGGTTCGGCTATTCCGGGAATTCGATGAGCAGGAACGCGGGGCAGATGTGCCGGACCCGTATTTTGGAGGGGAAGAAGGTTTCCAGCACGTATTTGAAATTGTAGAACGATCCGTGAGCAAACTGCTGGATCATCTGACTGAAAAGCACAATCTATCTGTCAGCAACCAGGATCCTTAAGAACCTGGAAGGTAGTTCGGGTGATCTGTTCCAGGAGAATGGTTTGGTTCCTGTAAAGTTCCAGTTGCGTATTTGTATAATGTTTGACTGTGACCAACTCCAGTCCGGTGTTAAACCGGATTTTGAAATGTCCTTTCAGCCTCTCCCGTAATTCCCCTATTTTTTCTTCATCATAATCCACACATATGGAAAAGGAAATCGCTGAATTCTGCATCATATTTATCTTCATATCCATTTCCGCCAGCTGATGAAATATCAGGCTCAGGTTCAGTTCGTTTACAAAGGTAAAATCACGAACATAAAACGAAACCAGGCATTGATTGTCTTTCAGAATGGTCACAGCCACCGGTGAGAATTCTTCTGTATCCCGGATAATGGTCCCCGGCTGATCAGGTTGATAAAAGCTGCGTACAAACAGCGGAATACCAACATTCGCCAATGGCTTAATGGTTTTCGGATGGATCACCGATGCGCCGTAATAGGTCATTTCCGATGCCTCCCGGTAAGGCAATTCCGGTAAAATGACAGTATCCGGGATGCGTTTCGGATCCCCGCTCATTATGCCGTCCACATCTTTCCAGACCGTTACGGATTCCGCGCGGAGGGATGCGGCAATGATGGCGGCTGTAAAATCAGATCCTTCGCGTCCGAGTGTGGTGGTGCGTCCGTCCCGGGTCCCGCCGAGGAATCCCTGTGTAAGCACCACACCATTCTCCGATAATGGAATCACCTCTTTTTTAAGGGCTTCATGAGTCAGTTCCCATAGAATATGTCCTTCCCGGAAGTGGTCGTCCGTGATGATGCATTTACGGGCATCCAGCCAGGCAGAGGCAATGCCTGCCTGTTCAAGCCAGGTCTGAATAATTGTTGAGGAAAGAATCTCCCCGTAGGAAACCACCTGGTCGTACCATTCATTCGCCGGCATTGTCCGGTTGGTCATTTCCCGCACTTCTTCCATCAGCAATCGAATCCGGGTCGAAATTTCGTGAGCGGAGCCAAACAGATCTTCGGCAATCTCCTGATGATAGCGCGCAATAAGGGAAATTTGTTCCTGTTGCCGTTGAGGGTCCCCTTTTCTTCGCAATACCTCTTCAAAAGCATTGGTCATTTTTCCCATAGCAGATACGACCACTACCAATGGCTCCCCCGCATATCGGCGGACTATTTCAGCCATGTTCCTGATAGCAGCGGCATCCCGTATAGAAGCCCCTCCGAATTTGAATACTTTCATAAATTCAAACGTTTGCGAATGAAAATTTTATAAATTTGCCCGCAAAATGCAGTTAAATCACGACAAAATAAAGGGACTACATGGAGGATTCGCGAATTGCCCTGCCGATCGGCACAACACTGGACAGATTTATCAAGAAAAAGCAGGATGAATTTCAATTTGCCACCGGTGAATTGTCGCAATTATTGAGGGATATTGCCCTTGCCGGCAAGGTAGTCAACCGTGAAATCAATAAAGCCGGTCTGATCAATATTGTGGGCGCAATAGGCAGTCAGAACATCCAGGGAGAAGAGCAGCAGAAGCTTGACGTGCTTGCGAATATCCGCTTCATCAGGGCCCTGACCAAAGGAGGGGAGGCAAGTGTGATTATTTCCGAGGAAGATGAGGAATTTACTGATCTGCAGAATAACGGGAAATACATGATCGCCATTGATCCGCTTGACGGGTCATCCAATATTGACGTCAATGTTTCCATCGGGACGATTTTTTCCATTTACCGCCGGGTTACACCCCCGGGCAGCAGTGTGACCCTCGACGATGTTTTGCAGCCGGGCAGGGAACAGGTGGCTGCGGGGTATCTTCTTTACGGGTCCTCGACCATGCTGGTTTACACTACGGGGCATGGCGTGAACGGATTTACCTACGAGCCTTCACTTGGAGAATATTTCCTTTCACATCCGAACATGGAAATTCCCCGGGACGGGAAGGTATACAGTATCAATGACGGATCATATCACAGTTTTCCCCCTGCCATTCGGACCTATATTGAAAATTGCCGGGAACAGGGTTTTTCGGCCCGGTATATCGGTTCGCTCGTGGCAGATTTCCACCGGAACCTGCTGAAGGGAGGCGTTTACATGTACCCATCCACGGCAAAAGACCCTAAAGGTAAATTACGATTAATGTACGAATGCAATGCACTGGCGTTCCTGATCGAACAGGCGGGCGGGAGTGCCAGTACGGGACAGGAACGAATTCTTGACCTGCAGCCTGAAGACCTCCATCAGCGCGTGCCGCTGATCATTGGTTCGACCAATATGGTGGAAGCGGTGGAGGAGTTGTTCAGGGGGCAGGAAGGCTGATGGACGAAACATGTTGATGGTCGTAGCATGTTGCTACGACCCTCTCGTATTTTCTTCCATGGAACTATTGCCAATCGTAGCGTGGACGCTACGACCATCGCCAGCATCACCGTTACACCCCCCTACGCCCCCCTCAATGGGGGGAAGGTGCGGGTGGCTAGTTCAGGAATCTGAAGATTCTCCTTCTTCTCCATCATCAGCTTGTTTGAGCAACTCCGGCTGTTCTTTGTACAGAATTTTGTACCAGGTCACCAGTTTCTTGATATCAGATACATACACCCGCTGTTCGTCAAAGTCGGGCAGAATGTGTTTCATGAATGCCTTCAATTCTTCACCATCCGAAGAAGAGCTGACGCCTGGATCATCATCGAATTCGCCATAAATGATATGAAATACCTCACTCAGGGGTTTGGAGCCTTCCTGGTCGGTGGTATAGATACTGATATCACTGAGGACGGAAATCCGCTGTGCGGCATTGGCCACCAGCTTTTTACGGGAATCATCGAGGGCCTCCAGGATCACTCCGGTACGCGTTGGTTTAACCACTTTAAACAATCCGCCTTTTCCGGTAACGGAAGCAATATCGCTGTATTTCATAGTTCGTTCGTTAGGCGGCAAAGTTAGAAAATTGTTACCTGCCTACGTAAAATCTGACATGAATTTTCACTACTCCGGTGGGATATTCTCCAGCATATCCCCGATATAGCTGAGCACCCTATCGCGACCTTCAATTTTCATGGAGGAGGTAACGAACATTGGTGGCAGTTCCTCCCAGTTTTTTTTGAGCTGACGTTTGAAGCGGGCGACAGAACTCTGGTTTTTATTATGGGATAGTTTGTCTGCCTTAGTAAATACCAGTGCCAGCGGTATTCCATTCTCCCCCAGCCAGTTAATAAATTCCATGTCTATTGGTTGCGGGGGCAGACGGATGTCAATCAGCACAAAAATCAGCATGAGGTTCCGTCGTTCCAACAGGTAGTCATGGATCATTTCTCCCCATTTTTGTTTCTCCGATTTACTCACCTTTGCCCATCCGTAACCGGGCAGATCTACCAGATACCAGGCATTATTAATCAGAAAATGATTGATCAGCTGTGTCTTACCCGGTTTTCCTGAAACTTTGGCCAAATTCTTACGTGCCGTAAGCATGTTTATCAGTGAAGATTTGCCGACATTCGATCGGCCAATAAAGGCGAATTCCGGCAAATCCGGGGGCGGACACTGGCTATGGGCGCTGCTACTGGTGATAAACCGGGAATCTTTGATATCCATGGAAAAACGATGATTATGAAATATTTGTCAAATTTTGGTATTTACTGTACAAAAGCAACATTTTGAAAGAAGATTGATTCCCTAATTGGGAAAAATGTCGTTAATTGTGTTTTATTTCAGCTGATTAAGCAGCTAGAGTTGCTATTTTTTTGACTTTAGATCAAACTATGAACTGGTTAAAATCTTCGTTATCAGAACGGGGGAAATTATTTTTTGGAAGTTTATCCCTCCTTCTTTTCTTACAATTTACCGGATATGCCCAGGAACAGTCCAACAAGGAATTAGCCCAGGAGTATATCAACCAGGCCGAACTGATCATGGATGCGACTTCCGCGATGGTGGAAGCGCGTGATCTGTATGTACTGGCGGCCGAAGCGGATCCGGACAATGTGGTGGCAAACTGGAAGGCGGGAGAATATCACCTTCTGACCATCGGGAAGGACCGTGCGGTTAAATATTTCCTGAAAGTGCTGGAAGTGGAGCCCAATTACCGGTTCGACATAATGTACCAGATCGGCCGCAGCTATCAGTACGGCATGGATTTCGATAATGCTCTGGCCTATTACAACCGCTACCTCAACAAACTGAACAAGGAAGACGGCTACCGCGGACTGGACAAAGTGGAACTGGCGGAAGTATCCCGTCGCATTTACGAGTGTAACAATGCCAAGGAATTCGTCGCCAATCCTGCGCATTACTCTATTGTGAACGTAGGAAATTCCATTAATTCCGAATACGAGGAATACGCACCGGTGCTGAACGAAGATGAATCCCTTCTTATTTTCACCACGCGCCGTCGGGACGGCAACCTGAACCAGAACGTGGACAGGGATAACAAGCCATTCGAAGACATTTTCATTGCTACCAAGGAAAATGATACCTGGGGATATGCGGAGAATATCGGAGAGGTGATCAACACCCAGTACCATGATTCCAACCTGGCACTTTCTGCTGACGGAAAAACACTGTTCCTTTACAAGGATGAGAACAACGGGGACATTTATTCATCCACACGTAACGAAGACGGAACCTGGACCTATCCGGAACCGCTTAGTGAAAACATTAATTCCGAAGGATTTAAAGAGAGTTCTATCTCCATTTCACCAGATGGAAACACGTTATTTTTTGCCAGTGATCGTCCGGGAGGATTCGGTGGTATCGATATTTACTATTCCGAAAAGGATGCAAAAGGCGATTGGGGGCGTTCCAGGAATATCGGAGCCATAATCAATACGGAGTATGACGATGACGGACCATTCATTGACTACGACGGAATTACACTTTACTTCAGTTCGCAGGGCCGGAAAGGCATGGGTGGTCATGATATTTTCCGGGCAGAATATGACAGTGCCAACTCACAATGGGGCGAACCTGAAAACCTGGGCTATCCGATTAATACCCCGGATGACGACGTGTATTTCGTAAGTACCAAGGATGGCCAGCGCGGGTATTATGCTTCGGTTCGGGAAGACGGACTGGGATTTACAGATATTTATATGGTGACCGTGCCGGATGAGGATACCATGGCGGAGAACATAGTAGCCCAGAACAACGAAGCTGACAGCAGTGAGGTCAGTGATGTTACACCTGTGGCGGTTGAGGTGCCGGAAACAGAAGTGGCAGTACAGCCGGTCGAATTGCTGGTGACAGTGCTGAATGAACAGGGGGTACCTGTCGATGCCACGGTCGATGTACGCAGCCGGCCGGATAATATGGTAGCCGGTAAGTCGCGTGTGCAGGAAGGCGTATATGAATTCAGGATCAATGCCAAAACTCCTAAAGAATATGAACTGGCTGTACAGAAAGACGGCTATGTATTCCAGAGTCTAAACCTGGGAAGCATTGTGGCTTCAGCGGATGAACAGCAACTGGAGCGTACAGTCACACTGCGCAAGCTGGAAGTAGGCACGCGACAGGTTCTGCGCAATATCTATTTTGAATTCGATAAAGCCACCTTCCAGGATGAAAGTTATACCGAGCTTAACAGGTTGGAGAATATGCTGGCGCAGAATCCAGGCATGAAAGTGGAGATCTCGGGTCATACTGATAAAATCGGAACGAAAGCCTATAATAAGGACCTTTCCCAGCGGCGCGCCAATGCCGTGAAGAATTACCTGGTGAACAAGGGTATTGATGCCCGCCGGGTGGTTGCCATGGGATATGGGGAAGAAAAGCCGCTGGCCAGTAATGATGACGAACTGGAAGGCAGGGAACTTAACCGGAGGGTTGAGTTTGTGGTTACCGAAGTACGGGGAACGGAATAAAAACATTGTCGGGATTGTGAATGTTTATTTCAAAAAAGGGCCGGGCGGCCCTTTTTTTGAGAGAGGGGGAAACAGAGGGAGACGGAGAGGGAGTACTGAAAGAGAAAGAGATAGAAACTCCTATATTTGCACTACTAAAGATCACAACCATGGCAGTCGTTCCTTACAAGGAGAAAGAATCAGGGAAAAAAGAGCAGGTGGCCGAGATGTTTAACAACATCAGCGGGAAATATGATTTTCTCAATCATTTCCTGAGTCTCGGCATAGATATTATCTGGCGAAAAAAGGCCATCGGGATGCTTAAGAAGGACCAGCCAAAACTGATCCTGGATATTGCCACCGGCACCGGGGATTTTGCCATAGAAGCACTTGCCCTGGATCCTGATAAGGTTATCGGGGTGGATATCTCGGAAGGGATGCTGGACGTAGGACGAAAAAAAATGAAGAAAAAGGGGCTTGATGATCGCATCGAGCTTCAGATGGGTGATTCGGAGAGATTACTGTTCGATGACAATAAATTCGACGCGGTGATCGTTGCTTTTGGGGTGAGGAACTTTGAGCACCTTGAGCAGGGACTGACTGATATGTGCAGGGTCCTGAAGCCCGGGGGAAAGGCAGTGATACTGGAATTCAGTCAGCCGAAAAGCTTTCCGTTCCGTCAGCTTTATGGTTTTTACTTTAAGGCGATTTTGCCCAAATTAGGAAAATTGATATCAAAAGATAACGCAGCATATACCTACCTTCCTGAATCTGTTGAAGCCTTTCCCGACGGGAACAGGTTCCTTAAGATCCTGGAGAAGGCAGGTTTTACGAATACAAGATGCAGACCGCTTACATTTGGAATAAGCTCCATTTACACTGGCCAAAAGCCCTGATCACGCTGGTGCTTCTGCTGGCATTTGCTTTTACCGCCGATGCACAGTACGGAGCCAAGCGAAGGCAGATCAATAATCCCGGCTATGATAATAAAAATTTCAGCTATGGATTTATTATCGGCGGCCACACCACCTCGTACAGCTTAAAATACAGCGAGCGGTTTCTGTCGGAGGAATTCGATTCGGTATACGCCATCAGTCCGAAATTCTCCCCGGGATTTGCCCTTGGCTTTATTATAAATTTCAGGATTGAGCAGTTTTTTGATCTCCGCCTCACGCCGACGGTTTCGTTCAATGAATATGTGGTTCAATACGATTATGTAGATGATCCAACGGAGAATGAAACGGTAGAGTCGACCGTGGTTGAGTTACCGATCATGCTAAAATACAAATCGGAACGGCGCGGAAATATGCGGATGTACGTCGTAGGAGGGGTAAAGCCTGGTTTTGAAGCTTCCGGGAAAAATGAGATAGCCAATATCGGAGGTGACAACCTGGAGACAAAGACCTTTAATTTTTCGTTTGATATCGGGGCGGGTTTTGATATTTACTATCCGCTTTTTAAATTCTCTCCTGAAATCAGGTATTCACGCGGATTGGTCAATATGCTTGACGATCTCAATAATGACTACGGCAAAGGTATTGACGACCTGAAAACCAATACCATTTCTCTCATTCTTCATTTTCAATAATGTCTCAAATTGCATTTATCACTGGCGCTACCTCGGGAATCGGGGAAGCCACGGCCCGTTTGCTGGCAGATAATGGATACGATCTTGTTCTGTGCGGACGACGTCAGGACCGGCTCAGCAAACTTCAATCACAATTAACTTCGAAAGTCAGGGTTCATACCTTATCATTTGATGTAAGGGACAGAGCAGCTGTTCACCAGGCAGTAGATTCACTCCCTGAAGATTGGAAGGAAATAGCCGTTTTGGTCAACAATGCAGGTAACGCGCATGGAATGGCTCCCATGCAGGAGGGAAGTGAGGACGACTGGGATGCCATGATCGATATAAATGTTAAAGGACTTTTGTATGTCACTAAAGCCATATTACCACATATGCAGAAACGTAATGCGGGTCATATTGTAAACATTGGTTCGATCGCCGGCAAAGAGGTTTACCCGAACGGAAATGTCTACTGCGCATCAAAGCATGCGGTGGACGCGATTAACCAGGGGTTGAGGATTGACCTGAACGGAACGAAAATACGGGTGTCTGCAGTTAACCCCGGACTTGTGGAAACGGAGTTTTCAGTGGTTCGTTTCAAAGGTGACGAAGACCGTGCTAAAAAAGTTTACGAAGGACTGGAGCCTCTTCGTTCTGAAGATATTGCTGATAATATTCTTTATATCATCACCAGGCCGGCGCACGTAAATGTTACGGACATGCTTGTGCTGCCTACTGCCCAGGCGATGGCGACGATGGTCCACCGGGAGTAAATAGCGCCAGCAGCATCTCCTCGTCAATAACATGTTCGCCGTCAAACGTATGATATTCAAAAGCAGCTCCTGATTTATCGGCAAGTTGGGTCATTTCCCTGGTAGTTTCATCGGTAAGGTAAGGATCCCTGGTGCCATGGACACTTATGGTATCCATTTCCGTTAGTATTTCACGACTTTTTCCAATGTCCATGTCATAGGGGAGAATTCCGGCCCACAGGATCAACCGGTCTGCTTTCATCTTTCCGTTCAGTATCCAGCGGGTGGCAGTGGCTGCACCCTGGGAGAACCCAATCACATGAATACGGACATTCTCCGGCCAGGTGGCAGCTTCCGATTCATAGAGCTGATCGAGGTAGGTGATGTAATTAATAATATCATTCTCCCGGTCTTCCCTGGTCATCCAGGTGGCACCGACCCGCCCGGTAAATCCTTCGAGGTAATAGCGGGATAATCCTTCCGGGGCATATACTATCCGGGTCCCGTTGTCCAGGCCCTGGAATTTCCTGATGAAATACTGAGCCAGCTGCCCGTGCCCGTGGAGGACGAAGACGATTTCACGTGTATCTTTTCCTGCTTCCCCGAGCTGAAAAAAGCGACCCCGGAACGGGAAGGAGATTCGTTTTTCGGTTGCCATGAGGTGAAGATAGTGGAAGAGAGGGAGATGGACAAAGACACCCCCATAGCCCCCTCAAGGGGGCAATTATTGGAATAAAAAAAGGGAGCCGATGGCTCCCCAGACGAATGATCCGTGCTGTCCTTGACAGCTCCGGACCGGTATTCGAAAAACAATCCCCCTGGATGACACCCTTCTGCCAAAAATTCCGCCTGAGGACGGACAGGGGGGGTGTTCTTCGATAAGAGTTACCGTTTGAAACCCAGGGCACTGCCACCGCAGTAGCTGCTGGAATTGTCAAACGTATACTGTATGTAGTAGATCCCCGTATTATTGCAGGGATAAGCTATAGCAGAAATGAACTGTCCGTCAATCTTGCTGCTGGCCACCCGGTTACGATTGCTGTCGTACAGGTTCACCACAATGCCGTCCGTTCCTTCACCGTTTGCGCAAACATTGATCATATACTGCGTACCTTTCGTGAACACATACGAGTATTCTACCTTGTCTTTAGCTCCGTCAGCTCCGTTGATTTTGTAGCTCTTCAGGTAATTGAAGCCATTTGATAGCTTCGGGATACAATTCTGGGTGAATGCTTCCGGATTACATTGTGCCGGTACTTCAGACCCTGAAATCATAAATAATGCTGTAACTACAATTATATAAAGTATCTGTTTCATGTCTTTTACCTCCTTATATGATTACGTCCTTCCTGATCGATGAGACAATATCCCGAATCTGTGCTACCTGCTCATCTGTGATTTTGATCTCACTTGTACTATTGTCCTTGATCACCATCACCCCGTCTACAATTTCGTAGCTTGATTCCTGGTAAGTATGAACAATGTCTACCTGTTCGTAAACCTCCTCAAGCGACTTGATCTTTGAAAGCAGATCCGCAACGTTCGGGTCAGACTCCTTATAGAAGTTCAGTAGTATTGTAATATTGTCGAGAATGATTTTTTGTTCGCCAATAGTTTCCTTCAGCGCTTCATTCTCCGGGTTCTTCTCAGCTACCTGACAGGTTATATGCATTGCTTCCATCCAACCCCCGGTAAGCAATAACACGCTGAGATTAGACCGGTTTTGCTCCTGGAGGTGCGCATTGATGTCATTGAAGTTCTGGGTGGTGATCAGCAGCAATGAATCAAGGTTCTTGCTGTTTGTCGCCAGGCGTCCGATAGTTCTGATATCGAAGAATTGCCCGATATTCAGTTCATCTGCCAGTGACTTGATCGACTCCATGTATTCAAGGCCGTCCCCGCTTTGTTCATAGATATTGGTATATCCCAGATCGGTACCATAGATGCCCAGGTTCAGCGCCTTCTGGAAGTTGCTGTTGTAGTTGGCCCGGTTGTCCGGGTTGTTCAGAAATTCCTGGTTGTAATTGGTTCCTGATTCTTTCAGTAATACCGATATCTCCAAAGGAGAAGGTATTTGCTGAATAATGCTGGATATGACCTCTTCTGAAATAGGTGGTGAGGACACCGCTGTTGTGTCAGTCTGTTCCTGGTAAGCAGATTCGTCGGGTTTGTTCCCTCCGCAGCTCCAGAGAAACAGGACTGCAAGTCCAAAAAATAATTTCCTCATAGCTGAAATAGTAAAAAGTTTAAACAAAAATATCATTCCCTGTATGTTATGCAAATGGGGGTGGTAAACCCTATGTAAGTTAATCCCCCTTCTTTCCATAAATTGAAATTTTTCCCATAGCTTCGAGGCCCTTCCGGAACCATTCGAAGTATAAAGTAACGTACAAAAGCACCGACATAAGCCAGATTACGATGAGATTAAACCAGAATGTATCTATGTAATTTCCCATGAAGTATTTAACCGGTGCGAAAAAGTGAGCCCTGTAATTCAGCGGGTTATCGGAAGCTTCCGGTGTATGGAAAATCGCGTTCACCTGCTGGATAAGTTCACCGTCATATTCTATCAGGCGATCGGTTTCGGTGGCGTTTGTTACCAGATCTGCCAGGCTTTCATTGAAGTAAGCATTTTTGTAAATATTCAGATCATAATCCTGGTAATTATTCTCATAGAAATAGGCTTTCTTTTCTTTCTCCTCTACGGCCTCGTTAAATTGCTGCCGGTAGTGCTGCTGGTACTTTTCCAGGTACGCGTCAAGTGCGTCCAGGTCAGCAGATTCGAGATTTTTCGGTATGCCCGACTGGATCTTGTCCGGCAGTCCCTCCGTGAATTCTTCCCGGGCGATAAAATTGTGCAACATTCGTGTAATCTCCCTGCGCTCCCGGGCCAGGCTGTCGACCGCGGCGTTATCGCGGAGCCAGCGTACTTTCTCGGCAAGATGCGGCTGGATATAAGCTGCCTTGAAATCGGCCTCCGCTTCGGTCAGCTCCAGGTCGTAATAGAGGTATTCGTAGCTGTTATTTTTGAACTGGTGCACGGCCATGGCTTCATAGGCCCATCGGGAGGCCATCAGGTCGGCGACCACCGGCACCTTGCCCCTTGTGCTGATTACATCATTCAGGCGGTCGAAGCTGAAGAGCAGTCCGCTCAGGATCATTTGGGGGATCAGGACAAGCGGGATCATAATATACACGGTTACCGCTGATTTAAATGCGGAGGAGATATTGAGTCCCAGAACATTGGCAAAACACGACGTTGAAAACAGGACCAGCCAGAACGACCAGGTCATATCATGGATCTCCAGGATCCAGTTTCCTATCAGCACAAAAGACAGTGTCTGGATGGCAGACAGGAAGAAAAGCAGCGTAAGTTTGGAGACCAGGTAGCTGTTCCAGCTAAGATTCAGAAAGGATTCCCGTTTCAGGATCTTCCTGTCCCGTATGATCTCTTCGGCGCTGACTGTAAGCCCCATGAACAATGCCACGATAATACTCATGAGCATGTACGCCGGGATATTCTCATTAAACCGGAAGATGTATTCCTGGCCATTCGGACTGCTTCTGTAACGAATGATAAAGGCCAGGATCACCGCCAGCAGGGGTGCTTCCAGGAGGTTTATAAGCAGATATTGTTTGTTGGCAATTTTCGCCAGGAAATCCCGCGTCAGGAATACGAGGCTTTGCTTTAATTTGGAAGGAATAGAAAGTGACTGTGGCGGAGTTTCTTTAATGTCCTCCACCGGTTCCGGCGAGAAATTCTCCTTAAAATGTTCATGCCAGCCTTGCGGACTAATCTTTCGCTTGTTGGTCAGCTGGCCGTATTCATCGACCACCCGCGCTTCAATAATATTAAATATCTGCTCCGGGTTTACATTACCACAGCTGTCGCACTGCCCGCGTTCGCTGTCTACCTGGTTGGTCACCTGCTTGAAGTACGTCACCGCAGCAACCGGATTTCCGTAGAATACCGGATAACCACCGGTGTCCATGATATACATTTTATCGAACATCTTGTAGATGTCCGAAGACGGCTGGTGAATAACCACAAAGATCAGTTTTCCTTTCAGGGAAAGTTCTTTGAGAAGGTCGATTACATTCTCCGAGTCCCTGGACGACAAACCGGATGTCGGCTCATCCACAAACATGACGGCCGGTTCACGGATCAGCTCCAGGGCGATATTCAGCCTTTTGCGCTGTCCGCCGCTGATCGTCTTATCCAGCGGATTTCCTACTTTCAGGTCTTTTCGCTGATCAAGTCCGAGGCTTTCCAGGACTTTAAGTACTCGTTCACTGATTTCTTCTTCCGTGGAATCGGCGAAGCAGAGTTTCGCATTGTAATACAGGTTGTCGTAAACGGTAAGCTCCTCAATCAGGAGGTCATCCTGGGAGACATACCCGATTACGCCACGCACCTTTTCCTTGTTTCGGTGAATATCCACTCCATTGATGCGCACTGTCCCGTCCCCCGGATTCTCAATGCCGGCCATGACATTCAGCAAGGTGGTCTTGCCGGCACCACTGGCACCCATAATGCCTATCAGGCGCCCGGGTCCTTCTGAAATGTGCACATCCCGCAGCCCTGTGGCTCCGTTCGGGAAAGTAAACCGTTCGATATCGGCGTTGAATGAAAGCTTGGTGGTCCGGATCTCCTCGTTAAACAGCGCCACCAGGTCACTGTAATACAGTGCTGCTCCCTGGGCGGTTTTGACAGTGCTGCCGTGTGAGAACAGGTAAACCCTTTCCGGCTGCATGATAAATCCATTCAGAATCACTTCGTCATGCCCGATATACCTGGAGAAGAACATGTCCACACTGCGGATCCTGAGGAACAGAAGCGTACCGTTGATGTCCTCGCGCAGGTGTTTGCTATTGGCATCCGCCTCCTGCTCTTTGTCATCAACAACCAGGATGTCGTCAAAATCCAGGCACTTAGCCTCTTCCTTGATCACAAAACTTTCGATCAGCTTGTATTCCGTCTTGTCGATATTAAATACCGTGCTGATCGTATCAATAATTTCCATCCGCTGCGGGGTGAAGTTCTTGTCCGAAGCAACCAGCTCCAGGATTTTAATCAGAACTACCACCTTTTGCTTCTGGGTTAGTGTTTTGTTGATCTTCCGGCAAAGACCAAGGGTCTTTACAGAATCGCGCACCGAAGTCAGCTTCTTTTTCTTATCGCCTTCATCCGTTTCTGATTCTGATTCACCGTACCCGGAAAACTTGTCGTACAAGCCCAGGTATTCCCTGACGGACTCTTCATCCAGCTCTTTTTTGAAGAAGCCGATGACGAATTCACGTTCTTTTTCGGTCACACCACCGTCCTGTTTGGTGATTATCGCAAAAAGTTGGGTAAGTGCCTTAAGTATTTCCTCACTCATATGCCCGCGTTGACCAGTTGATTAATAATTAATTAGTAGGTTTTGAATTCAAATGGCAATTCAACCAATTCGGAGAATTCTTCTCCGGCTTCTTCCATGTCCTCGTCATCCTCGTGGAAATACCAGTGGATTGTCATTCCATCGATGTCTTCCAGTGCCGACAAAACATCCAGTATAAGTTTGGAAGAGGCGGTGTTGAAATATTCCAGTTTAAAAACAAAGTCCGTAGAAGCATTAGGATCCGCAGCATAAGAGTCAATCCAGTCCAGTACAGGCTGGTAGAATTCCGCGGAGTCTTCCGGTAATGATCTTCCGGAGATTTCAAAGATCCCGTTTCCTTTATCGAGGATTATTTTTGGCGTATCCTCAGTTCCTTCAAGATTTAATATTTCCATGATAGTGTAAGTCAATTTGAGTTAAACAATTAGGGATTATGCTCGTGGAATAGAACATTTGAGACAGAAAAACGATGTGCCATTATTGGTATCCACAAACTCGTACACAAGCTTGCGGCCCGATTTCCTGGCCATGTCTACAAATCCCAACCCGGCGCCGCCTTTATCAGATATCTCCGTGTTCTTGATGATATTCTTATAAAGCTGCTTCAGGCCGTCTTTGTCAAGACTGTTGATCTGTTCAAGACTCGCGCTGAGTTTTTCCTTTTCATCTGTTTTAATCGGATTACCTGAGATGATATGATAATTATCATCATTGCGTCCGATCAGGAAAATGGCAGCGTTGTCCCGGTCTTCATGATCTGCATGCTTAACAATATTCTGTAAGCATTCCACCATCACGTTGAATACCTTACGTTTGATGGTTGACTCCTCACCAGTAGAGTCCATGTTTCGTTCGGCCATTGCCAATACTGATTTAGTTATTTCCTGGGTAAACTCCCCTTCGTAAACCAGTATGAGGTGCTCGTCGACCATAGTCTGGTGTAAATCAAAAATATACCTCATAAGTGTTTTTGGTTAATTACGTGAAACAATGTTTATATATGAAAAATAAGAGGTCGTGTTAGGTTAAAATTTAATGCCGATCAGCAGCATATCGTCTGTCTGATTTTCTTCTCCTTTCCAGTCTTCCCACTCCTTATCAAATATGTCGTAGGCCTCCTGCATCGGTTTTTTATGGATCTCCGTGATCATCTGGCGCAGACGTTTCGGACCGAATTTACGATTCTGAGGTCCGCCGAACTGATCCGGGAATCCGTCTGAACAGAAGTAGATCGAATCTCCTTTGTTCAGCGATACTTTGAAATTGGTGAAATTCGTCTGGTTCTTGTAAATACCACCGCCAATGGCAAACTTATTGCCCTTGATCTCCTCCATTTCACCTTTTTTCATGATGTAAAGCGGACGGTGCGCCCCGGCGAATTCCACCTTCCGCTGCTTCGTATCGATCTTACACAGGGCGATATCCATACCGTCCTTGGTGCGCGAGTCGTCCTGATCCTGTCGCAACGTCGTGGTTACCCCGTCGTCCAGGATATCCAGAATTTTCCCCGGGTCGGAGATTTTTCGGCTCCTGACAATGTCATTTAGCAGGAAATACCCGATCAGCGACAGCAGTGCTCCCGGTACCCCGTGTCCCGTACAATCCACCGCGGCGATGTACATGATGTCACCCACCTGTACATACCAGGGGAAATCACCACTTACCACATCCTTGGGTTTGTAGAGAATAAATGAATCAGGCAGGTTTTTCCTGATAATGGTATTATCCGGGAGAATCGCGTTCTGGATCCGCTTAGCGTAGTTGATACTGTCCGCGATCTTTTTGTTCTTGTTCTGGATATCCATCTCGATCAGCTTTCGCTGGGTGATATCATGTGATACCACCAGGACCGATTCGAATGATTCATTCTCATCGTATTCCGGAATGGCGTTGACCTGCATAATGCGATCGCCCATTTCGGAAGGGAAATCCATTTCGGTGCTGACTTTATCATCGTTGGTTTTTACGTCTTCAACGATCTGGAGCCACTGGTCAAGGATGGCCTTGTTAAGGTCAGACTCTTCGACCGACCGGTTCAGGTAGTCATTGGGTTTCTTGCCGGTATACTGTTCGATCACCGGGTTTATATAGGAGATAGCTCCCTGCTCCAGGCGCGTGATCAGGTCCGGAGAATTTTCTGAAAGGGCCTGCATTTTGGAACGCATCCGCTGTTCCTGCTCGGCCCGCTTGCGTTCAGTGATATTCTGTGAGTTCACCACCAATCCGCCAATCGCCGGATTATCGAGGAAGTTGTTTCCGGTTGCTTCCATCCAGATGAATTCACCCTCCTTGGTCCGGTATTCGTATTGCATGGTTACATGCTCCCCTGGTTTTTCAAGCAGGGTCTTCAGCATTTTGGAGAATGCTTTTCTGCTATCTGAATGCACCTTCTCCAAATCGTTTTCTCCCACCATTTCGTTCTGGGAATATCCCAGAATAGGTTCGACAGACGGACTGATATATTTGATAGTTCCATCCTTTTCGTAGATGGTGATAACCTCAGAAGCATTCTCCAGGAGAAGCTGCATACGTTTTTGTGTACGGTTCACTTCTTCTATCTGCTCTTCAAGCCTTGCATTTGAGCGTTGTAATTCTTCCTGGGTCGCCTGCATTTCCTCGGCATTCTGTCTCAGGATTTCCTGTTTTTCCTGAAGCTCGGAACTCATTTCCTGTGATTCTGCCAGCAGTTTGCGTGTCCGCTCGTTGACTTTGATATTGAAGACCGTACGCGCCATAATGACGGACAGCTCTTCCACAAATCGTACTTCACTGTCAGAGAATTTATGGAATCCGGCGAATTCAAGGGCGCCATAGACCGTTTCTTCGGCTACCAGGGGCACAATCAGGATACAGGATGGTTTCTGATCCCCAAGAATTCCTGATGTTACGGAAACATATTCATCCGGCACCTCGGTGCGGAGAATGGAATCCATTTCTGCCGCGGCCTGGCCCACGAGCCCCTCGGCAAATTTATATTCACCCTTCAGGTATTTTTTCCGGTTGTAGGCAAAACTTGAGGTAATCTGAAGCACTTTCTGATCGTCTTTCTCATTGACGACATAAAAGGCCCCCTGAATGGCATCGATTTTTCCGATAATATATTCAATAACATCGTCGCCCAGTTTTTCGAGGTTGTCTGACGAACGCAGGATCTCGCCGATCTCGGCCACTCCGGTCACGATCCAGTTCCGCTCCTTGTCTCTTTTCTCTGCGTCAATCAGGTTGGTGCGCATTGTTACCAGGGCGCTCCCCAGCGAATCCTGTCCCGACATAGGGGTAAATTCAGCGTCAAAATTTCCTTCTCCGATTTCCTCAGCAAAATGTGCTGTATTGCGAAGTGATTTGGCCAGGGTATCCACGCTATCGGCCATATCACCGAATTCATCGTTGGACTGGCGGTCAACTTTGGCCGGGAGAATTCCCTGTCCGAGCATTTCAATATTGGCCTTCAGGGATTCAAGCGGGTAAGTGAGCTTGCCGGCAAATACAAAACAAAGTCCGAGTGTAGCCAGCATGATCAGCGAGCCTGAAAGTATATAGGTTCCGATAGAATCCTGAATGCTCGAGAATATTTCGCTGGAATCTATCTTGGCGATAACTCCCCAGCGGGTATCCGGTACCGGTGCATAGGCGGTCAGCACCCTTGCGCCACGGTAATCAATGTCAAAGGTAGCCCCCGTTTCTCCGTTTACGGCGGCCAGCGCAGCAATGTTTTGTCGTTCATTAGCGGTGATCACTTCCACGCTGTCTTCCGGTTTGTGACGGAGTTTGTTAATCAGTGAAATCCGGTTGGTTTTTTCATCGCGGCTTGCCACTACGATTTCACCTGTTTTGCCAAGTCCCAGTGTATCGCTCAGGATATTGTTAAGCACCTGGGCACTCACCTCGTATATCAGCAATTGTTTCTCAGCATTTGTTGTAACCGGTACTGCAGCATAAAATGTATCTCCGTAAACCTCACTGAAATACAAGCCGTTCGTTGCACTGGAAATAATACGGGCCGGATCGGGAAAATTCTGATTATTCAGTGAGCTTTTGGTACTCTTGATCACCTTGCCGTCTGTTTTGGTAAGGTGTACGGCGGAGAGTCCGAACCCGTCTTTAAGCCTGGTAAGTACTTCACCTATATCCTTCCCTGTATTCTCCGGAGATTCTCCAAACAAATCCGCTTCGCCCTCAGCTGCAAACAGGTCCATACCGCTATCATTTCCATCAAATCCGCCGGTTTCATTCTCCGCATCATCCGCAATGATGAAGTCATCTTCGCTGTCATCCGTATCGGATACCACAAAGAAACCCAAACCGCCATCGTCCTGACCGGCACCACCGTCATTCTCCAGTAATTCACTCTGGCTGATGTATTGCAGGTTGCTGGAAAGATGGTTGAGCAACAGGGATACCTCCAGCGCCTTGTTTTGGGCCAGCAGGGACAGGTTGTCCTGGTATTTTTGTTCCACTGCCTGTTGGTTGATCTGGAACGCCAGGTAATGGGTGACCAGGACAGTGATGAGTACGACACCCATAATAAGCGCCGTGATCTTAGTTCGAATACTTATTTTTTTAAACATAGCTCGGTTCGTTAGGATTTACCGCTTGTTGTTTTTGTTTTCTTTTTCTCCGGTTTAGGCTCAAGAAAGGATGCAAACTTTTTATGCGCTTCTTCGAGGCCCCTGATTGTTTCTTTCTCCGGTACGTGAAATGTACCTATTTCGCTGACAGCCACCGTTTCGCCGCCGACTACCACTGGCAGGATGATCAGGTTTTTCGGTGCACTTTCACCAAGTCCTGATACCACACGCATTCCGTTTTGAGGGATTTCATTGACGACCATCTTTTTTCCGGATTTGGCAGCCTGGCCTACCAGTCCTTCTCCATTCTCGTAGGAGAATGTTTGTGAGTCTCCCAGGGCCAGTGCGTAGTGATGAGTAAGTGTAAACTTGCTTTCATCCCGGACGTAATAAGCGCCTGCCACCGCTTCCGATTTTTTACAAAGGCGTTCAAATACTTTCTTTTGAAGGCTTTCATCGTTATTCGCTTCTTTCAGCAGGTCATCGATCCATTCAAGGTCCTGTATTTTGGATTCTTTTGTTTGCCGGTCAGCTTCTTCTTTTTCCTCCTGACGCCGCATTTGTTCGACATAGACCTCCTGTACCCGGGTTTGTCGGGAGAGGACCAGCAATCCACCGAAACCGGCAGCCAGTGTGATTGTCATCAGCACCTGGATTCTGAACATAAAAGGCTGCACACGTTCAACTTCTCCCGTAGAGAGTACGCCTGCTTCCAGTGCCAGGTCATTTGACAATCCAAACAGAAGGTAAAGAGTTGCCAGTGCTCCCGCCGCAAACAGAAGCATTATCAGTGTGGGTATTTGTTTATAGGTTGCCAGTTTCATGATTCATATTTTATGTTATTCAGTTTCAATAGAAAGCTGATAATGTTATCAATACTGTATATATGGTCGATTTCCGCAAGGTCAATCGCAGCCTTCGGCATGGTATCGATCATACATTCTGCCGGATCCTGCACAATGGTCAGTCCGCCCTTGTCCTTTACAGATTTCATTCCCAGTCCGCCATCCCGGTTGGCCCCGGAGAGCAGGATGCCTATCATTTTGTCCCTGAATACATAGGAAGAAGAATGAAAGGTGAGATCAATGGCCGGCCTGCTGTTATTTACCATCTCTTCAGTGGATAAGCTGAAATAATTGCCAAGTTCGACCGACAGGTGGTAATTCGCCGGGGCGAGGTAGACCTTACCTTTTTTAATAGGCTGTTTGTCATAGGGCTCTATGATTTCGGGGACACTTTTCAGGGAAAGTGCCTCCACAAATCCGTTCCGAACATGTTTAAGCCGGTGCAGGCACATGATGATGGGAATAGGAAACGAGTCAGGCAGCGCGGAGAGAATTTTAACAATTCCCTGGAAGCTCCCTGCCGATCCTCCGATCACAATGGCCTTATATCTGGTGCTATGTGAAGATCCGGGACTCACTTACTCTTTAATTTTTCGGTAAACTTTTTCTTCATTATTCACCACCAGGAATTTCCCGGCGATGTCACACCAGATGAGTGATTCTTTTGAGCCGATCGCGAGGTAACCATATTTAAACAGGCTCTCGTGCAGCTTATTAAGTACTTCGTTCTGAAGGTGCTGATTAAAATAGATCATCACATTGCGGCATAGAACGAGGTCGAATTTATTGAAGACCTCCCCCCGGACCAGGTCGTGCTGGCGAAAAGAGACATTGTCCAGTAAAGTGGGGTCCATAATGGCTATATCCTTCTGGGGGGTATAATAGTCCGATAATTTCCCGGTGCCCTGGTAGCGAACGTAGTTCCTTTCGTTCAATTCCATATTCTTCAGGGGCAGCCGTCCTTCCTTGGCACGTTTCAGGATATTAGTATCAAGATCTGTGGCGATGATCTGCACATCTTCTTCGATTTCCATTTCACGCAGCATAATAGACATGGAGATCACTTCTTCTCCCGAGCTGCAGCCCGCATGCCAGATGCGGATCTTTTTATGGTTGACCATAATTTGGGGGAGAATTTTTTCGCGAAGCGCGCGCCAGAAACTGGGATCGCGGAACATCTCCGTTACGTTGACTGTAATCTCATTCAGGAAATATTCCAGGAACTCCGGGTTTTCCAGTTTTTGGATAAGACGGTCTACGGACAGTTTGTTGAGTTCAAGAATGCGGCTGACTCTTCGTTTAAAAGAAGAGAGCGCATAATTTGTGAAATCATAATTATACCGGGTCTTTATTAACTCGGTAATTCGTTTGATGTCTGCCAGGTCTATTTCTGTCATCATAAGCGTCCCTCGTAAAATCACGGCACAGAAAATCCGGGGAAAATTCCTTTCGAAATTCCCGGAATCACATCCGTAAGAAATACAGTCTTTTTAAAACCTTTAATAATCAGCACGGTGCAAAAAATCTAAGTCACCAGTTAGGCGGTCCCGATAGGTACCGACAGTTATCTTAAAAAATACCTCCCGAACATGGGCCGGAGAGGCTAAATGACCATTAAACAAACAAAAGGCATGGCCAAATCCTTATTCCAAGATACGACATAATGGAAAAAAAGGAAGGTCTATGTAAGTATCAAAGGGTTTTTGTCCTGAAACCGAACGGGAGAAGGGCTTCCGCATTCAGAACGCGCAACCAGGTGTCGTTGGTCAGCGGCATGATCAGGGCGAATGATTGATTCTGGCGATGAATGAATTCCATCATCACCTGGCGGCACCCGCCACACGGGGAAATTCCTTCCGTAGAATCCTCCCGGTCAGACCTGAAAGTGATGGCCATCCGGTTGATTTTAACATTCGGCAATTCAGCCCCGGCCCGGTACAATGCCACGCGCTCGGCACACAGTCCCGCCGGATAGGCAGCGTTTTCCTGATTGACCCCGGTGATGATCGTGCCGTCTTCCATTAATAAGGCAGCTGCCACCCTGAAATGGGAATAGGGAGCATAGGCATTCTCCAGAGCTGCCTCCGCGGCAGCGAGAAGCTCATTTTCCTCGTCGGTGAGTTTCGAACGGTGATGGAGAATGATGAAGTTATCGGTCATGGGATGAAATTATGAAAAGAGAGGGAGAAAGAGAAACGGAGGGAGAAAGAGATGAGAAGGAGAAAAGGGGAGAAAGACTAAGACTAAGACCCGCCTTGTCACCCCCGTCCGTAAGCGTGAACGAGTGCTACACCTTCCAGACGGGGGTCTGGGATCGTGAGATCCCGGTAAAATTAAAGAGTAAGTCTTCGTAGCCGCGGGATCCCGGGTTGTCTTTCAGACCCCCGGAATGACATTTGGTATGCAGAACTCGCTGAGCTCGTTCGCTACAGGATCCTGAAAGTAGAGTGTGCAACTGCACACTCACTTCAGGACAAGAAAAAACCCTGTAGTGATGTCAACATCTACTACAGGGCAACCTTAACTAAAACGTGAACCTAAACTATGTATCTTGCAACGGGGATCCGGATTGAGATCTTTGTCAATTTTCAGATCCCCTTTCTGCTATATTTCTCCTGCGTTGATCGGATTGTCAGCTACTTCATTGAGGGCGAATCCTTCGATCTGAGCTTTTTCAGTGCTTTGATCTATGAAAACCTTCACCCAGCCTGTGTGCGACTTACCGTTCTTCTCCACCTGGATTCCGATGTACTGATCACGATCTCCTGACCACAACCCTTTCCATCCGTTGGATTCTCCGTTAGAAACCTGCTCGAGGATAGATACCGGAGCGCTGTTCCATGCGACGTTTCCAAAACTTTCCAGCGAGTGACCTTCATCGGCTACTGCTGCATCGTTGTCCACCACGAGGATTTTGTTGTCCCCGATTGCATTCACCATATATTTTGTATGGATAGTACCGTTTTCGTTTTCGTAGACAGTAGTGAACAAGAAATCGTCTTGTCCGTCCCGGTCTGCATCCAGGTAGTAATTGTTTCCGAATCCGAATTCAACCGGAGTTGCAAATGATTCGTAATTGATGACCTTTGTTTCTGAAGCTACTGGCTTCTCGACTTCACCGTTTCCTGCTGAAATGGCTACTAATAATAAAATTGATAATAACGTTTTCATGATGTTGTTGCTTTATTTTTTGTTGTTTGACCTGGTAGAATGAACGGCGGCCGGGGGGAGTGGTTGGGGGAAGGTGACGAACGTACCGCAAAAATGGTAAGCGGACGAATCTCATGATGAAATCACGACTTTGCTTGCATATTATTACTATCTTGTATTAACTTCCCCATCCTGTACCCTATGACCAATCTGAGCCACTTCAAGGCTGCTTGTTTCATCTCCTTCAAGTCAGCCATGCTTCTTTTAGCCATTTTCTGTATATCCATTCCGCTTAACGGACAAGACTCCATTCAGCATCGCATTAATCAGATAATCGATGACGGCCATTATCCGGGTATTTATTTCAGCGTTTATGATGTTACTACGGGAGAATCCAGCAACTATACAGGCGGATTTGCCGATATGGAGAATGATATTACCATGACTTCCCGGCATAAGTTGCTGAGTGGCAGTACTGGCAAAACCTTTGTATCCGCCATTCTTATGCAGCTGATCGGAGAGAGCAAACTGCAGCCGGATATGCCTGTGTCAGATTTCCTGGGAGAAGAGGACTGGTTCACCCGCCTGCCCAATCATGAGGCAGTGACGGTTAAAAACCTGATGCAGCATCAGTCCGGCCTGGAACGGTATGAATTCAAGCCGGCATTCCTGGAAGAGGTGGTGAAAGATGCCGACCGGGTCTGGCAGCCGGAAGAGCTGATTGACTTTGTACTGGATGATGAACCGTTGTTTGCTGCCGGTGAAGGCTTCGCTTACTCGGATACCAATTATATTCTCCTGGGAATGATCATCGAAAAGATCACCGGGAAATCATATTACGAAAATCTGGAGGATCGGATACTGCAACCTCTCTCGCTAAAAGATATAGTTCCAACCAATACCCGGACGATCGATGGCCTCGCCCAGGGCTACATGGCTGAGGAGGATCCCCTGGGCTTTACGGGCAAGATGCTGGAGCATGGCAAGGCACGCTACAATATGCAGTTCGAATGGACGGGCGGCGGTCTGGCCTTTCGCACTTCAGACTACGCCCGCTGGCTTGGATTGCTGTTCAACGGTAAGGCGTTCGATATGGAATCACTTCATGACACCTTTTACCAGGTAGTGGAAGCACCGGAAGTCGGCGGTAAGTACGGAATGGGATTCCAGGTATTCGAGTTACCAGGTTTGGGAGAATCTTACGGACATTCCGGATTTTTCCCCGGATACTTTACGCTGGGTATTTATCTGCCTGAGAAAAAACTGGCGATCGCCATGCAGGTGAATACTACGGAACAGGAGAAAGTCAGAAACTTTTTCCGTGATTTCCTGGGGCTGGTCGGCTTTGTCAATTAGTAGTCGCATTCTCCCCTGTAAATAGGTATTGCCCCTCTGACCGACCGGTCAAACAATTAAGATTTTATTATGATTTACGGAATAATTTTAAATTATTTGTGAAACAATATTTTTTAAACTACAGTGAAATACATTATTACGTTAATAATCAGCGGATTAGCATTTTTTACCGCTGCGGCCCAGACTAATTATCAACCGGGCTATTACATATCAAACGGCGAACGGGTTGAGGGAGAGATTCTAAACCAGGACTGGAATAAGAATCCGGAGGATTTCAGCTTTCGAACAAGTGCTACGGCAGAGACTGTAAGGAAGGACATTTCGCAGGTTTCCGAATTTGGTGTTGCTGACCTTAAGTATGAAAGGCATGAAGTGGAGGTAGCTTTGAATTCCATATTCAGCGTGGATGATCTAACAGACCAGCGCACTCCGGATATGGAAAAGCGGACTATTTTTTTGAAAGTAATTCTTGAAGGTTCCGTATCACTTTATTCTTATGCGGAGAATAACATTCACAAATACTTTTTGTCCACCCCTGAATCCGGGGTGCAGCAACTTCTTTATAATAAGTACAAGCTGAGTGACACTCAGGTGGCGGAGAATAATTATTACCAGCAGCAGTTGTATCTGTACGTCAATTGTGATCAGCCTGTCAGTTATTTTCAGCGGGTTGATTATACCCGTCAGGCCCTGGAAAAACACTTCATCAAATATTACGAGTGCACCGGGGAGGAATTCAATCGGCTGAATAATATTGAAAAGCGATCGACACTGCACCTGATTCCCAAGGCAGGTATTAATTATACCACCCTGAAATATACCAATGCCCGTGTGACGGATGTGGAGTTTGATCCGACCATCAGCCCTGTATTTGGGGCCGAACTGGAATACATTCTCCCATTTAATAATAATAAGTGGGGCCTGGTATTTGGTATTATGTATCAGCAGTACAAGAGTGAGATCGCCACGGATGTGTATGCCAATCCGCTCGACCCGTCGACCAAGCTCTGGTATGGAGTCGATTACAAGTCGATTGGTTTTGCCCCCGGAATCCGGCATTATTTTTTCCTGGGTGAAAAGTCGGCGCTGCACCTGACCCTTACTTATTCATTCGATAAGCCGATGAGTTCGACCATTGACAGTGAATTCAATACTAATGAGATAACAGCGGGCAGTGCGAATGTTAATATTGGTGCAGGGGCCTTACTGGCTGACCGCGTTTTTCTGCAGGTGAATTACGGGTTGAATAAGGACATATTCAGAAATTATGTTTTCATGAAATCCGAGTTTCAATCCATCATGGTCCTGGGAGGTATACGGTTATTCTAGATACTTAATTTTTAATAATGAGACAGATTTTTTTGATACTCACCCTGAGCATCCTTTATTCATCCGCGGTTGGACAGAAAGCAGACTTTGAAAGCGGGTATTACATTTCCTCTTCAGGTGAGCGTGTGGAAGGGTTGATTCTTAATGAAAAGTGGACAAACAGTCCGGATCAGATCTCATTCAAACAGAATGCACTAAGCAGTTTGGTCGTCCTGGAGGCCAACGAATTTCAGGAATTTGGCGTGGCAGATCTGAAGTACGAGCGTCATGATGTGCTGGCAGCATTAAACGTTACCGATTCTGATAAAGAGCTGGGTGAGGATAGGAACGCGGAGCAGGAAAAGCAAACACTATTGCTGAAGGTAATCATTGAGGGACCCGTTTCCTTTTATTCTTACGTGCAGGGAAACATCATAAAGTATTTCTACTCCACACCCTCAACCGGCATTGAACAGCTTATATACAACCGCTACTATAAAAGGCCGGATGAGATTGCTGAAAATAACTATTATCAGCAACAGCTTTTCCTGAATGTCAATTGTGATAAACCACAGTCGTATTTTAGCAGGCTCAGGTATAGCAAAAGTTCTCTTGAAAAATACTTCATTAAGCATTATGAATGTACTGGAGAATCATTCATTCATTTTGAAGGCGAGGAATCCAGTTCAGGATTTCATTTAACTCCAAAGCTGGGTATTAATTATTCAAAATTTGATTTTAATCACCCGGTATACACCAACGAGTACGAGTCACAAATGAATTTAACCTATGGGATTGAAGGAGAATATATTTTTCCATTCCAGAAGAAATCCTGGAGCGCATTACTGGGTGTTACATTTCAAAAGTACGAACCGGACAGTAATATTAGATTGGTGTATAAGTCATTCGAGATATCGCCCGGTGTACGCCGATATTTTCATCTGAAAGATGAAACCAGCATTCATTTATCTGCCACTTACACAATTGATATTCCAACCTGGTCAATCTTCGGGCAAAGAAAAATCAGTTCAGGTGAAAACTTAAACCTGGGTGCAGGGGTCATTTTCTCAAATAGATATTTTCTGCAGTTTGAATATGGAATGGAGCGCAAAATCTATATAGATTCGGTGGACGAATATTCCAATTATTCCACCATGGTATTGCATTTAGGATACAGAGTTTTCTAGGGAATAATTCTCCGGAGCTTCATTTCGGGTTAAATTTAACCGGCGGTCAAAGGTATTCTTATCCGGCCGTATAGTCGGGCGGCTCGAATTCGCTCTGATTCCTATGTCATCCGGTTTTTCTTCATTTAATTTGAAGGCAAACCCTAATATATGGCTAACATCTTAATCCTCGGGGCCGGGCGCTCCGCGACGTCCCTGATCTCGTACCTGCTTAAGGAATGTGAAAATAATAACTGGAAACTCCGGGTGGGCGATTATGATGCTGATCTGGCCGTGGCGAAGACCAGAGGGCATGCGTGTGCAGAGGGATTCGCTTTTGATATTCAGAAGTCACTCCAGCGTGAGGAAGAAATTGAAAAGGCGGACCTGGTGATTTCGATGCTGCCAGCCAAATTCCATCCGGTCGTAGCCAGGGAGTGCCTGAAATACGGCGTCTCAATGATGACGGCTTCCTATATCTCCGACGAGATGCGCACGTTCGATGAAGAGGCCAAACGAAAGGGAATCCTGTTCCTGAATGAATGCGGACTGGACCCGGGAATCGATCATATGTCGGCCATGAAAGTAATTGATCAGATCCGTGATTCAGGCAATGAATTGCGGGCATTTGAAAGTTTTACCGGCGGACTGCTGGCGGAAGACCCAGAAGACGACAACCCATGGCAATATAAATTCACCTGGAATCCGCGTAATGTGGTGCTGGCCGGACAGGGGATCGTGAAGTTTATCCAGGAGGGCATGTACAAATACATTCCCTATCAGAAACTTTTCCGGCGGATAGAGATGATCCATATTCCCGGCTATGGCTATTTCGAAGGATACGCCAACCGGGACTCCCTGAAATACCTTGATGTATATGGGCTCCGCGGGATTGATACGATTTATCGTGGTACGCTGCGAAGGCCGGGGTTTTGCCGGACCTGGGATATTTTTGTGCAGCTGGGTGCTACCGATGATACCTATGAAATGGAGAATGTGGATAAGATGACGCACCGTGATTTCATCAATTCATTTCTTTCGTATAATCCGACCGATTCTGTTGAACTCAAGCTCGCGCACTACCTGAACCTGGAACGGGACGGAGCTGAAATGCATTGCCTGCAATGGTCAGGTTTTTTTGAAAGGGATTTGGTCGGACTGGACAGCGGGACGCCAGCGCAGATTCTTGAACATATTCTTAAGAAGAAATGGAGTCTCCACCCGGATGACCGGGACATGATTGTCATGTGGCATAAGTTTGAATACATGCAAGATGGCATGGATCACGAGATACACAGCACTATGGTAGCGGTTGGAGATGATTCGGAGAATACAGCCATGTCAAAAACCGTCGGATTACCCCTGGCAATTGCTGCTAAGCATTACCTGATGGGTAATATGGATATCAGCGGGGTACATGTACCGATTCGCCGCGAAATATATACGCCAATTCTGGAGGAACTGAAAACGCTTGGAATCGAATTGACGGAAAAAAAGGTGAAATAAATGGAGATCCTCCTTTTCATCGTGGCGGGGATTTTTGTATTCCTGGGACTTCTCGGATGTGTATTGCCCATATTACCAGGTCCGCCGCTGAGTTACATCGGGCTTCTGTTCCTGCAACTCACCGATCCTGTTCCATTCTCCACCAGGTTTATGATAATCATGCTGATTATTGTGATCGTGGTAATGGCCCTGGATTTTCTGATACCTGCCTGGGGAACTAAAAAGTACGGTGGCAGTCGTTACGGTATAATAGGAACCGTTATCGGGCTCGTGGTTGGCTTATTGTTTTTCCCACCATTCGGGATCATTATCGGACCGGTAATCGGAGCTCTCGCTGGTGAAATCATGTACGGACGAACCCATCAGGAAGCCACACGCGCCGCCTTCGGGTCATTTATCGGGTTTGTGGCAACAACTCTGATCAAACTAACCGCCTCCGCGGTAATCACCTATTACTATTTCAGCGCGGTATTTTAGAAACCGGTAAAGGAAATACCGATAGTATAGCCCGAAACGTCGTCGGTGTTTAGCGGACCGTTGCCTGATTCAAACATTTCGGACAATCCAAAGTACCCGAATAAAGTCAGTCCGCCATAGCCAATTCTCCCTGTCAGTCCGTAACGGAACTGATTTAATCCGAATGGACGCTTGTTTTTTACGATCACATTGTCCCCGGCTTCCTCGTATTTGATTTTGGTATGCGAGGAGAAGAGGTACCCGAATTTGGCACCGAAACCGAAATTAAAGCTGCGCTTGATGTCATCCCGGTTGAGGTAGTAGCGAAATTCGACAGGAATGTCGACGTAATTGGTGACGATCATGGACTTTTTGGGATCGAGAATGGTAATGTCGTCGAATGATACTTCGCCATTTATGTCCTGCGTGATTGTATAATCATTATCAAATTTATGACGCTCCAGTCCGAGCCCCACACCTGGCATGAAATAGATACCTGACCGTCCGATCTCGACCGGATAAAAATAGATGAAGTTGACCGTCCGTGAACCAAACGTATTCATATCCATAAGTTCCGGCGTATTTTCCAGTGTATTCCAGCCCAGTTCCAGCAGGAACATGCCAGGCAAGTCCGGGCGGGCTGCACGATCCCTGATCTGAACCGGGGCGAGCTTGGTGAGCTTTTTCCCATAAGGGGGGTCTGTCGGATCCGTATTTACGGCAAATGCAGTAGCTGGAAGAATAATGGAAAGCAGAAAAATGTGTATGTATTTCATAGTTATTGTAACTGTGATTTTTGTGGATTGTTGTTGGACCGGGCAAAGATAACTTTTTTTAAAAAAGTATTCGTTCGAAGCGATGTTTTTACTTAAATTTGCAGCCTCTCTACGAAGAGATGGCCTCGTAGCTCAACTGAATAGAGCACCTGATTACGGCTCAGGAGGTTTCAGGTTTGAATCCTGACGAGGTCACTAAAAGGCAAAACCCTTCCTGCGAAAAGCGGGGAGGGTTTTTTTTATGACGGGATATTGGTTTGCGAACCGAATCGGATACATACCGGGAGGGGGTAGGAAAATAATTCCAGTAATTATCCGGGCGATAAATGATACATACTTGCAGGGCGTAAGAAAATAATTCCAGTAATTATCCGAGCAATAAAAGATACATACTGACAGGGCGTAAAAGGGTCCCGGCTCACGAGTACTTACCTCTTCGATGATACCTGCCTTTCAGGCCGGGATGACAGAGAGGTGTATGGCCGGGATGATGGAGAGGTGTATGGCCGGGATGACATTGGCAAATTGCTTGATTATTCGCACTATTTATGCGTATCTTGTATCTTTCGCTCTGATATTCAATTGTTTAATTCATTCATGAAGCCGCTCATCTTCCTGTTTTGTATGTTGATTTTTGTCCAGTCCGGATGTGAGAGGGATCAATCTTCGGTGGAAGAATCCCCTGTGGAGTTTGCAGCCAATGAATATGTGGAATTGCAGATCGAGCTTGAGCAGATGTATAATGCGGATCAGGGCTTGCGTTCGCAAATAGCATCAATGTCCTCCTATAATGCAGATCTGGTGGCAAGGCTGAACAGAACTGATTCAGCTAATCAGCAGCGGATCAAACAGATTCTGGATCAATATGGCTGGATTCCACGGAGCCGAATTGGTGAAAAAGCCGCTGATGGTTTATTCTATGTCGTACAGCACGGTGAGGTCGAAATCATGGAGAAATATATCGCTGATCTCAAGGCGCTGGCAGCAAAAGGGGAAGCCCGACGCACCCACGCAGCCATGATGGAAGACCGCATTTTGATGTACCGCGGTCAGAGACAGATTTACGGTACCCAGGCGACTATGCGATCTGCACCGGATGGATCATCGCAGTCGTTTATATGGCCGGTTGCCGATCCCAACAGGGTGAATGATCTTCGTAAAGAAGCCGGGTTTGACTTAAGTGTCGAGGAGAATGCCAGACGGCTGAATGCAGAATATGATCCGGAGGCATCTATCCCGGCAGGCTAGTCCGTCCGTTTATGCAAATCATCCAGGGCAAAGCTTCCGCCGGATTTTTCTTCTTTGTAAATCCGGACCATGGCTTCTGCCACTTCTTTCCCGGAAATACTGCGGTATTTACGGAGTGGAGGAATAAATGAAGCAAGGCCATCAATGATCTTTCCGCCCCATTTTTCGCCGGTGCGGCTCTCCGGCCTGTCCCCGCGAAGCACACTTGGCCTGATAAATATGATCCGCCGGAAAGGGAGCCGGCTAACCGCTTCATCAAGCTCCCCTTTCATTCTCGAATAAAAGAACATTGAATCCGGTGATGCGCCGGGGGCGGAGATGAGCATGTAGTCCTGCACGCCATTCGAGGCGGCAAGCTTCGCAAATTCATATTGAAAGGTGTAATCAATCTGGTATTGTTTCTCCTTGCTGCCGGCTTTGCTCAGGGTAGTGCCCATACAAGAGAAAAGAACATCGCCGGATATTTTTTCCTCGACTTCTTTTAGTCGGGTAAAATCGGTAGTGATTTCTTCCAGTTTCTGATCTTTCAAACCAGTTGGCGTCCGGAGGAAGGCCCGGACGGTCCCGAATTCCTTATCAGCCAGAAGTAGTTTCGTGAGCTCTCTTCCTACCAGGCCGGTAGCCCCGATGATCAGCGCTTTTTTTCTTGTCATACCTAATCAACAAAGCCTGTAAGCATGTGTTTTATTCTTCGCCCGGCGTGTATGATTAAACCCAGTCTGACCATACCATCAGTTGCCGGTCATGATTTTCCCGGCAGGCTTATACATTTCTGTCCGTTCATCCTGAATGACTCCATTCCAGTTCAACCCAAAGGCAAAATCATAGGTATGGCCTTCCGAATCTACGTATGGTTGCATATCAAACGGTACATCCTCCATCTGTGTTTCTACCGTCGCCATATTCGCCGGCATCTGAAGCGGCAGCAACCCGGAGGGTTCTGTTGCACCGGATATGATATCCAGAATAGCCTGATCCTGAATATTGAAGTTGATGAGCAGCCCATCAATTACCTTTTCAAATTCAGACACAACAGTCGGATTTGACATCTTCAACACCACAATCACAGGTTTATCTTTCATTTCCTTCCTGGTTGTAAGTACAAGTTCGAGATCCGTGACATTATTGGCAGTCACTGTTTTATTCTTGTATGTCCTGTTGAGGACATCCTGTTCCCGCGCATCTCCGGCAATACTCGGATCTCTGGCTTCTGTCGCAGTATAGCTTCCGTACTGGAGGCTCACGGGTAAAAAACCATTGCCTCCGGCTTCTGCCTCAGCCGTGCTGTACCCGGCAGTCCGTCCATTATCCGGGTTATTGATCACAACTAGGGCCACGTCGGCCGAATCCGGGTCATTGGTCAGCATGAAATATTCTCCGAGAAGTGATTTTGAAACCGGGTCCTCCCAGCGGGCCGGAATTTCCTGTCCGAAAAAGTTCTGCGAGGCAGGCACATAGCGGGTAGGTACATAAATCCGTGTGGTTTTTTCCAGCGGAAGCACCCCATCCTTATTTTTTAGCATGACAATTGATTTCAACTGCGCCTGGTAGCCGGCATCCATGAAATCCGGATTACCTACAATGTTGTTCGTTTCCTCTGTATCCAGGTAAGGATTTTCAAACAGTCCGACACGGAAAATATTCATCAGCAGGCGGGTGGCTGACCTTTCAAACCGGGCGCGCATGAAGTCTTCTCCGAATTCCTGCACCCCCATGTCATAGGCTTCAAGTACCGGTCCGGCATCATTGTTTCCGCCGAACTGGTCACATCCGGCCATTAGAATACGATAGTGACGTTGAGCTTCGGTAAGGTCTTCCACACCCCAGGGAGTTTGTCCGAATACTGCCATGCCGGCATCGGGGCGGGTTACACCCCAGTCGGTACAAACAACGCCGTCGTATCCGTATTTATCCCGAAGTAATTCCTGGATGATGTACTTGCTGAATGAATTGCCAACATTCTCCCCGGAAGGATCCTGATCGAATGAAATCGTATAGTAGGGCATTATGGCGGATGCCATGCCTGTGCCTCCTTCAAGGGCAAAAGCACCTTCCAGGAACGGACGCATATGTGTCTCCATGTTGTCGCCCGGGTAAACGGCGAATTTACCAAACCCGTAGTGGGCGTCCCTTCCCCCTTCACCGGTTCCGCCTCCCGGCCAGTGTTTGGCCATGGCATTTACGCTTTCATACCCCCAGCCGCCGGCAATTTCCATTTCTCCCGGGGAAGTCTGAAATCCGTCGATATAGGCTTTGGACATCGCAATTGACAGTTCCGGGCTGGGGCCGAAGGTGCCGCTGAACCTGTACCATCGAGGATCTGTGGCGAGGTCAACCTGGGGCGAGAGGGCCGTTGCGATTCCCAAAGCGCGGTATTCCTTGGATGCGATCTCCCCGAATTGTTTTACAAGGGCAGGATCAAAGGATGCAGCCAGGCCAATGGAATTCGGCCACCGCGAGATCGTACCTCCCGCGCCAAGGGTATATTCCTCATCTGATTCTGCTTCGTGGCGGGGGTCCGAGCTGTTATTCGCAGGGATACCCAGGCCAAGGCCTTCCACCAGCGCCTGTGCATTATTATTCCAGCGGGCGGCAACTTCCGGGCTTTCCACGGTAGTAATAAGCACATGTCGCAGGTTGTCGTCGGTTAGAAATTCAATCTGCTGGTCGGTAAGATCCGACGGTTTAGCGCCGCTTTCATCGTAAGGTTTGTCCCCGTATGTTCCGCCGGCTCCGAACCCACCACCCGGAATGCGCTGGTGACCGCTGTACAGCATTAATCCTGCGATCTGTTCCCGGGTCATTTTTGATGCCAGGTCAGATGCCCGCTCCTCTGCCGGTAACCGCCAGTCCTCGTAGGGGTCCAGTTTCCCGTTCTTATTGAGATCCTTAAAAGCAAGACGGTCGACTGTAAGGATGGTAACGCCCGATTCAGGTGAATACCCAAGGGATTGTCCGCCTTCATTGGTGATCAGATTGAAACCCTCTCTTTCCTTTTCGGTCCATTTCGGTCCGCACGAAGCGAGTAGAAGCACGAAGCTCGCAGAGAATATCATTAAACGGATTGCTTTCCGGGTTAATTGGTCCATAATCATAAAGGTTAATTCAGTATGTCAATTTAACACAATAAGGACAGATACAAAAGGAGAAGGCGAGGAAGACGGACAACTTCTGCTGGTTAATGGGAACACAGGCAGAATTTTTTTTAAATGATGTCCCCCTTTGTTTGCCCGGCTACGTCATCAGGTAAATATGTTCTATTAAACATTTACAATTATGAAAAATGCAATTAGCTGGTTTGAGATTCCGGCAAAGGATTTTGACAGGGCCAAATCATTTTACGAAGAAGTGGTAGGCGGTAAATTTGAAACCATGACCATGGAAGATTTTGGTCAGACCATGGCCTTTTTCCCGGCTGACTGGGAGAATGGGGTTGGCGGGTGTATCTGTTATGGGCCCGGATTTGAGCCTTCGGAGAAGGGGTCGCTTGTTTACCTGAACGGTGGAGACGACCTGAATGTACCGTTGGCCAGGGTGGAAAAAGCGGGCGGCAAAGTCATTCTCCCGAAAACGGCGATAGGTGAAAACGGTTTTATTGCACAATTCGTTGATCCGGAAGGAAACAGGGTAGCTTTTCACTCAGCGAATTAGTGGATTCGGCCGGTAAATTTTCTGCAGGTATTCAGTAAATTGAAATCCTGAAAGGAGGGCCGGCCGTAAAAGTCATTACCAACAAAAATTATTTACAACAACAAACCTACAATCATGAAAGAATTTATGATGATATTCATCGGCGCTGACTACGAAGAGTTAGGCCTTTCACCTGAGCAGCTTCAGGACCGGATGGGGAAGTGGTTTGCCTGGACGGGCAAGCTGAGTGAGCAGGGGATAATGAAAAGCGGGGAAGCCTTGCATACGAAAAGTAAGCGGGTTTCGGGTCCGGATCGGACAGTTTCGGACGGTCCGTTCGTTGAAAGTAAGGAGCTGATCGGCGGCTATTTCATAGTGGAGGCTAAGGACCCGGACGACGTGGTCCGGCTGGCCCAGGATTTTCCGGATTACGACCTCGGTGGCACGGTGGAAATCCGTGAAGTGATGAAGTTTGATCAGTAAGGCTTCACAGATATCAGTCGACCATCTGTTCCGGCTTCAGTACGGAAAGATGGTCGCTATTCTTTCCCGCATTTTCGGACTGGAGCACCTGGAGCTGGTAGAGGATGCGGTACAGGATACCTTTGTTAATGCGACGCTGAGCTGGTCAGACGGCCTGCCTGATAATCCGGAAGCCTGGCTTACGCAGGCAGCAAAGAACAGGGTGATTGATTTGCTTCGGAAGATCCGTGCCGAAAAGAACCGGATGGAAAAATCCGTCCATGGATCGGTCGCCCTGGAAATCAACGAATTTTTCCTGGACCATGAGGTGGCCGACAGCCAGCTGAGGATGATTTTCGTGGCTTGTCATCCAATATTCTCCCGGGAAGAACAGATTGCCTTTTCGCTGAAAACAATATCCGGGTTTTCAATGAAGGAAATTGCGGCGGCCTTGCTTCAGAAAGAGGAAACCATAAAAAAGCGGCTCGTGCGGGCGCGTAAAAAACTTAAAACGGAGAATATTTCTTTAACCTACCCGTCTCCTGAAGAAACGGACGAGCGAATGGCTGGTGTGCTCCAGGTGATCTACCTTATTTTTAATGAAGGATTCCACTCCACGAAAACGGATCTACTGATCAGCAAGGAGCTTTGCGGGGAGGCGTTACGTCTCTGCCGGCTGTTACTGGAGAAGGAACGATTTCGTTCGGGATCCATATATGCCTTGTTTGCCCTGTTTTGTTATCATTCATCGCGGCTGGAGGCGAAAGTCAGCCATGAAAATGAAATTATCGATTTAAAGCACCAGAACCGGTCCCGCTGGTATCTGCCGCTGATCCTGCTTGGCCACGATGCGCTGCATAAGTCGAGTGACTACGAAGATCGTTCGGTATATTTTTATGAAGCAGCTATAGCCGCCGAGCACGTGCGGGCCGTAAAATTTGAGAATACCAACTGGCAGAACATCCTCGGCCACTATGAAGCGATGTATTCGCTGATGCCTTCCGATAATATTCTGCTATCGCGTGCCACGATCTATTTACAGTTAAAAGAGCCGGAGAATGCGCTGGCTGAATTAAAGAAAATTAAACCAGGAGCACTTGGACCCCGGGAATACTTGCTTTCAGGGTGTTATTCTGAATATTATGAGATGACCGGTGACAGAAAGCGGGCCCGGGAATATCTGGACCAGGCAATATCCAGCTGTACGAACAGCCTGGAAAGGAAATACCTGGAAAAGAAAAGGGGGAATCCAGGGACGGGACTATAACCCCCGGGCCTTGTCAGCTTTGAGTCTCGAAGTTTATCATCCAGGGAATTCCATACTTGTCCTTAAAACTCCCGAAATAGGCTCCCCAGAAAGTGTCCTGCATTTCCATTTCAATCTCGCCTCCTTCGGATAGTCCGTTGAAAAGCTCGTCTGCTTCCTCTCTGGACTCCGGACTCAGGGTAATCTGAACACTGTTTCCGTGAGAGAGCGTGTGACCCATGGATGGGATAATATCAGAGGCCATCAGGATGATGCCGCCCTTCAGAGGCAGCGAAATATGCATGACGCGGTTCTTTTCGTCCTCCGGCAGATTTTCCATACCGGGTGCTTCGGCCATTTTCTGACTGTGTGAAAACTCGCCTCCGAAAACGGACTTGTAGAAGTCCATGGCTTCGCTGGCATTTCCGTCAAAATTAAGATAGGGATTTACTTGCATGGTTGTTTGATTATTGGTTTTCAGCTATTTCCTTAACTTTTTTCAGTGCTTTTGGCCAGGTTTCATCAAAATAATTCACCCATTTATCGTGCAGTTCAATATCCACTAACAGCCTGACCTGTCCGTTTTCCTCTGTCAGTGTATAATTCTCCAGGGCACCGCTCCATTCCTCAATTTCATCTCCTTTGTATATTTCTTTTCCATCCTTCAGCATGCCGAGGTGGCGGATTGACATATATTCATTTGGCTGGTTTTTAGCAACTTCAGATACCATGCCCTGACCGGATCCGTCGGTGAACAGGATCTTGCTTCCTTCCTTCCAGTCGGTTTCCGCCCGGGACCCTTCAGCAAATACCTTTGTCCACTCACGGTAGGTTTTATCCTCCCATAGCACCTCCCAGATTGCTGCCGGGGAGGCATCTATCAGTATGTCATATTCAATTTTTTTCATGATGCAGCTGGTTAAATTGTTAATTATTCTCAGGCATTTTACTCATATCCATATGAAGCACACTCCAACGGTGGCCATCCGGGTCACAAAATCCGAAGGCATACATCCAGCCCTGGGATTCTCCGGGTTGTGCATAAATTTTTCCACCTGCGGCTCTTACGCGATCCGCGAAGGCATCGACTTCTTCCGGGCTTGCAGCATCCACGTTGATCAGTACTTCGGTCCCTTTATGGGTATCTGCTATCTCATTGTCCGTAAATGTTTTGAAGGTATCTTCTCCGAAGAGCATGAGAACAAAGTCGTGTTCCCCGATAAGGAAACTGCCGAGCTCCTCATTGCCTTCGTGCATCGGATGCGGACGAAACCCTATCGCTTTATAAAATTCGCGTGATTTCCTGACGTTACTGACCGGTAGATTCAGCCAGATGTTCTTTGGTTGAGGTATCATGAGAGATTGTGGTTTTAACAAATATACGCACGATAATTCTACTCTGTGTCGTGTAAATACGTCAACTTAAGGGGTTGAATGCGACATGCTTATCTGCTACCTTGTGAGTAACTATTTATCATTGAATATGAAACATGTATCGATTATTGTACCCAACGGAGAATCCAGTATTGTTAATATCGGCGGTACGCACCAGATGTTATCCTGGGTGAATGAATCTTCGTTACAAACCGGTACCTCTCCGTTGTTTGAATTGCAGTTGGTTGGGGTCACCGATCCCCTGAAAGGCCGCGGCGGAAATTACACTGTCAGGCCGGAGGTATTCATCAATGAACTGGATAAAACTGACCTGATTGTGATACCGGCGATATTCGGTGATTTCATGGAAAACAGGAAATTGAACAGTCCGCTTATCCCGTGGCTGATCAAACAATACAAGCAGGGAGCAGAAATTGCGACCATGTGTGTAGGTGCCTTTTTCCTGGCAGAAACGGGCTTGCTGGACGGCAGGCCGTGTTCCACCCACTGGCAGTACGCCCCGGTTTTTCGTGAGATGTTTCCGCAGGCAGACCTGCAGGATGACAGGATCCTGACCGATGCGGATGGAATTTATACCTGCGGGGGCGCTTATTCATTCACCAACCTGGTCATATATCTGATAGAAAAGTATGCAGGGCGCGAAGTGGCCGTCCAGGCGGCCAAGGGGTTTATGGTGGATATTGACCGCAACAGTCAATCGCCATTCATTATTTTCTCCGGCCAGAAATCCCATAATGACCGGGAAGTTTTAAAGGCACAGGATTTTATTGAAGAGAATTACCGGGAGAAGATTTCAGTCGGAGAGATTGCCGATGAACTGGCGGTCGGCAGGCGTACCTTTGAACGACGTTTTAAGAAGGCAACCGCAAATACGGTGGTTGAATATATCCAGCGGGTGAAGGTTGAAGCTGCCAAGAAGTCCCTGGAGAAGGGAAGGAAGTCGGTTAATGAAGTGATGTACGAAGTAGGTTATTCGGATTCACGGGCTTTTCGTGAGGTATTTAGGAAAATCACGGATATGACCCCATACGCTTATCTGAAAAAATACCAGCAGGCAAACTAATTGGAAATTTGGTACTTTAAGGGGTAAGCAGACGTTATTTCTTTATGAGGCTTTTTAAATCTTCTTACTACCGAATCAAACTCCTGATATTTTTGTCAATTCTTGCCTTCGGGCTTACGGGCATGACCATGCTGGCAAAGTACAACCGGTCCCAAATGGTTTCATCCTTTGACACCATGTACGCTGACCGGCTGATTCCAGCCTCAGAAATATTTCATTTGTCCAATTTGTTGTACGAACGAAGCCGCATGATGGAGAATTTCCGGCGCAATGGCGACCCAGGGGGCGTCCGGTTGCAACTCGAATCAAACCGGCACCAGATGGATTCAATACTCCATGCCTATGAGCAAACATACCTGGTGGACGAGGAAACCCGGCACATTCCTGTTTACAAAAAGTCACTGGCAGCGTATCTTGACCTGGAGAATGAAATAATTCATTCCGGAAATCAGAATTATGCTGAGCTTAATAATTTATTGGAGAAAGTATATGATGAATTACTGGTGCTTGGCGATATACAGCTGGAAGTAGGAAGGGAACTGGCCAGGGGACATGATTCGATCAACGGGAGCATGCGCCTTCTGGATATGCTGCAAACCACCCTCTTACTGACACTTGCTTTGTTGATTATTGTGCTTATCCATGATTACCGTTCGTCCGTTCCCCGGATACCACAGGGGAAACCCAGGCTGAACTAAAATCAGGTACACCACCACGTTTAAACAAGGTAGGCATATTCTGCAAGTTTTGCGCCGGATTCATCAGCGCTTTTGACCGTTTACCATTCTCCGCGTACGCTTGCCATTAACAGGTAACTTGTAATGCACAATACCGTTGATATCAGTAGGTCAAACAACAAAAAATAAAGCAACAACAACATGAAAACTCTAGCAACAATATTTGCCCTGGTGGTACTTACCATAGGATCTTCAACTGAAAAATCGAATGTTACCACCTCTGAAAAAGTAATCGCACACGAAACACTTGCCACACCGGCAGAGTTTGGTTTCGGAAACAGTTTTAACCTGGATATTGATAAAGATGGTATGAATGACTTCATGTTCACCACACTTTACATCAATGAAGATGACGGAATCCACACTAAATACCTGGCAAACTCTTTAGGGGACAACCAGCTTCTTTCTGCAGGCAATGATGCCGCTATGGCAGATGCAGGCAACCCTCTTGAAAGTTTCGGTAATATTGAGTGGAACACTAATCCGGTGAACATTCTCGAAGAAGTAAACAATGGAAGTGAAACTTCATGGAGAGGATTGTGGTCAGGTGATCGTGATCAGTACATCGGAATCCGTCTTGTAAAGGACAACACTACCTATACCGGTTGGGTGAAGGTGCGCATTGATCAGGAAAATGAAAAAGCCCAGGTCGTAGAATATGCGATCAACCGGGTGCCTGAGAGCATGATCCAGGCCGGCGAGGTATAAAATCCGGACAGCCGTTGCAGACGAATCCTTAATGGGTTCTGCCGGCTACCGCGAAAGATTCATAGTTTAAGTTTACCCTGTAGTAGATGCTGGCGCATCACTACAGGGTTTTTTTTAACCCTGTAGCGAACGAGCTGATGGTCTTAGCGTCCCCGCTAAGTACCTATACTAGTTCCACCGGGTCGTAGCGGAGGACCCCGGCATGCGCCAGGCAGGCTGCTACGACCATCCCCAGCTGTCATCTCCGGGCCGAAGGCACCCTGCCTCGCCCTTTATATTAGCAAAGCTTGTAAATAATAAATATTCTCCATTTATTCCCTAACAATCAGTGATTTAGTAGGTTAGAGTATCATTAACCAAAATCTAAAATCATGGGAATATTTTCTTTTAATAAAGATGCTGGCGAAAAGGTCCTGGAAGAGGACAAAGCGGCGAAAGAAGCAAGGCTGGAAGAAAAAGAAGAACGCGCGGCTTCTGCGCTGGAGCGATTAGTCAGGAAGCATAATTTGCCGATTGAGAACCTGGACGTTCGTTTTCATAACAGGAAGGTGACCATTGCGGGGCACACGGAAGAGCAGGCAAGCGCAGAAAAGGCGGCCCTCGTTGTAGGAAATGTGCGAGGTGTCACCGAGGTGGATAATCTCATTCAGGTGGTAAAAAAGGCACCTGAGGCGAAGTTCTACACCGTAAAATCAGGTGATTCACTCAGTAAGATTTCAAAGGAATATTATGGGGATGCCATGAAATATAACGTGATATTCGAAGCAAACAAACCTATGCTGAGTGATCCAAATAAGATATACCCGGGACAGGTGCTCAGGATTCCCGAAACCTCTTAATTTCCGACTTTGAATCCGGGCCGTCAGCTAGTAAGAATGAAGCCCTGAGCCAGGTAACTGCATGACATTCTCCCCTGACCACTTTGCCGGTCATTGGAGAATGTCTATTGCCCGAAATCTCATACCCCACATCACAGGATTATTAGTTGGACTATTCTGAAAAAGAAAATTAGGGATTTTTAGTATATTGTGAATCAACCAATTACCGGATGTACATTCTATCCGGTTAGTAAACGCAATCAACCATATGAACAAATCATTTCAATGCATGCCTGTGATCATACTGATTGCGGGCATTTCTTTTTACAGTTGTAATCAGCAACCTGTGAAAGAAGCAAAAGCGGCTGAACCAGTCAAATCAGAGGAGAATTACATTCTTGAAGGGAAATATCTGACAGGTCTGGCCGGTTGTCATGATTGTCATACACCGAAGGTTTTCCCCGAGGGTGTCATGGCACTTGACGAGTCCCGTTTGTTGTCAGGAGCACCGGCAGGTGCCCCGCTGCCTTCAATTGACCTCAAGGCGCTGGAGCCGGGTAACTGGGTGCTGATGTCAGGCGATCTGACCACAGCAATCGGTCCCTGGGGGATGACTTTTGCGCAGAATCTGACTCCTCATGAAACAGGAATTAAAGGCTGGACGGAGGAGGTATTCATTAAATCAATGCGTACCGGGAAACATATGGGTGTGGATCAGGGCAGACCTATAATGCCACCAATGCCCTGGATAAACCTGGCTAATGCAAAAGAAGAAGATCTTAAAGCCATCTATAAATATCTCATGAGTCTGCCGCCTGTTGATAACAAGGTGCCCGATCCAAAATCTCCTGATGAGGTCCGGGCCATGGCAGAAGGCGCATGACCTGACACTTTCCCGGTGTTTCAGATAACCTGGGGCACCGGGTTTTTTCATTCATGCCGTAACGATCTTACCGGAGTGGTGACGGCGGTCCGGAAGGACTGCAATCCGACCGTTAAAATCGTAATCAGCAGTAACAATCCGACCGGGATAAGCAGCCACCAGGAAATACTGATCTGGTAGGCATAATACTCCAGCCACATATCAATCAGCCAGTAAGCGATGGGCAATGCGATTATGCTTGCGTATAGCACCATTCGCACAACATCCCGCGATAACAGGGCCAGAATGCTTATCACCGAAGCGCCATAAACTTTGCGAATACCGATTTCCTTGGTTTTCTGCCTGGCTGAATACCCTGCTAGCCCGAGAAGTCCAAGAATCGTGATAACAACCGCCAGGCCCGAAAATATGCGGAAGAGCAGGTTAAATTCCTGTTCGGACTTGTATTGCTGATTAAAATACTGATCGAGAAAGAAATAGTCGAACGGACTTCCCGGAAACGTTTTTGACCAGGCTTCTTTGATATCTTTAATGGCTGCAGAAGGAGTCGGCGTATTCAGCCGGACCGAATAGTAGTTAAAGTTGCCGCCGTTTCGGAAAAGTGTCGGACTGATCGATTCCTTAAGGCTCTGGTGATGAAAATCGCTGGCCACCCCCATGATGACCCCGGCGTGGCCGTCACGCTGGATGGTTTGATTAATTGCTTTTTCGGGAGAATCAATCCCAAGCTGATACATGGCCGATTCGTTGATGATCCACTCATCCTGTTGCAGGTCATTAAATTCACGTCCGGCCAGCAGGGGTATGCCATAATGATCAAAATAGCCCGGATCTACATAATTAACAGAAAAGATACCATTGGCTGATTCTCCATTCAACTGAAGATTGTCATTGTACAAATAGATTTCCTGACCCGGGACAACCATCGAACCGGAAGTACTGATTACTGAAGCCAAATGTCCTGTTGATGCATCGAATGCGGCAAGATTACTATTGTACCCGTAATCATATGATTTAGGGCCTTTTATCACCAATACCTGGTCGGGATCAAATCCAAGTGATTGCTTTTGCATAAAATTAACCTGGAGTGCGGCTGCAAGTGTCAGTGCCAGGATCACCATGGATGCAATAAACTGACACGTAACCAATACCTTGCGCATCCTGACACCCGAGCGACCGGTTCTTGTTAATCCCAGGATACTGTTAACCGGTTTTTGGTAAGAAAGAATGAAGGCCGGGTAAAATCCGCTACCTGCAATCAGCAACAGCAGATACGCGCCAAGACCAATCCACAAGACCATATTCTGGCTGAAATGGAAAACAGATTGCAAAGCGAAAAGGTCTCTGAACCATGGGCTGCCTATCTGCAGGATTGTTACTGAAAGGAAGAGAGCAAAAAGATTTAATAAGGTTGATTCGGTAAAGAACTGAAATATCAGCTGACCGCGCCGGGCGCCGGATACCTTTCTAACGCCTACTTCCTTGCCCCGGTTCAATGCCTTCACGGTCACCAGGTTGATGAAATTAATATAGGCAATGAACAGGATTACAAGGCTCACTAAACCCAGGATCACAACGTAATACCAGTTGCCATTCACTCCTGATTCATGCTGCAGGTTGGAGTGAAGGTGAATATCCGTAACGGGCTGGAGGTGAAATTGCCAGTAGGTTTGCTCCGCCTCCAACAGTTTTTCGTTGTTCGCCCGGACAATCTTCGGAAAACCTGCTTCCAGTTTCATTGGATCAGTGCCGGGATTCAGGCGAACATACGTGTAGGTCTCGTTCCAGGTCCAGGAATCGTCAAACCGGTGTCCGACAAATTCGAAAAGGGTAGGATAGGAAATCAGCACAGAAGGCTTCAGGTGAGTATTTGCGGGGAAGTTGGCAATCACGCCGGTTACGGTAAAAGGCAGGGACGTATTGTCAAAATTTGCCGCATTCATGATGACCTCTTCGCCAAGTGCGTCCTTTTCTCCAAACAGTTTTTCCGCCGTACTCTCAGTGATAATAATACCAAACGGGTCATTCAGTGCTGTCTGGCTGTTACCCCGGATGAGCTTGTAGGAGAATATATCGAAAAAGGAGGAATCGGCCAGGTATACCTCTTTTTCGCCCACAAACTTTTCCCCTGCCGTGAGGACCGCATCAGGGCCTAGAATCACCATTCTCGTAAAGTCAGTGATCTCCGGATAGGCTTGCTGAAATGCCGGTGCCACCGCCGGTGCCACTCTGGCACTTTGTATTTCATCCGCACCTGATTTTTCAATATCAATAGTAACCCTGTATATAGCTGATGCATCTTCGTGAAACTGATCATAGCTAAGTTCCTGACTGACATAAGAAATCAGTAAAAAGGAGGAAATCAGGCCCAATGAGAGCCCCGAAATATTAATCAGGCTGAAGAAAAAATTCTTTCTGATGGTTCGAATGGCTATCCGGAGATAATTTCTGATCATGAACTTAGTCAGTGGTTTCGCATAATGCCTTCACAAAATAATGCCATAATCATAAACAGCTGTATAACAGTATTTTATGAATTTTTTTGGCGGCACGTATGTTTCAATCCAATACAGCATGTTTCACTTTGAAACACTTTAACACTACTGATTGGTGTCATTCTTTCACTCTTGTTCCTTTAAACTGCCCGTTTGGCTGAAGAAGCACCATTGCATTGACCCGACCGGATTCATCCTTTTGGAAAAGTGCTGAAAATCCTGGCAGATCTTTCAGGTTGAATTTCATGCTACTTATCGGTTCAAGTGTATAAGTGGGTTGCCCCGGGACAGTAAGTGTCAGCACCCCGTCTTCTGCTGCCACGGTCACGCGCTGAACACCTTGTATCATATACTCTCCCGTAAATTCCGCAAGGTCTTCTGCCGACAGTTCCATCGGCGGAGGTGTACGGTCAAATTCAATCGGATCTACCGATGGCTCCAGTTTCATTTCCAGATGAGAAACGTCTCCTTCCACATTGGTATGGAAAGTAATTTTAAGCGGACCAAAAATAGGATGGGTTGCATCAAACACATCATAATGGTAATGACCCATGAGCGCATGAATTGAATTATAAGTAACGTCCAACGAATCCCCCTGAGGTTTCACCTCTACGGTGCCATAGGCAGGATGAGAATAGCTACCGGCATAGTCTGACATCGGGTGAGAAGGTGTGGTGTCCTTCACGCGTTTAAGGTCTTCCTGGTTTTGAACGCTGTCCTGGCGGACCCGGTTCTGGTTACGCTGAGTTAAAAATTCGTTGTTCCAGTCCCGAATATCTTCTTCCAGCAGCATATCGACTACGTAATTACGTATGATGGCTGGTAACGGGTTTCCATTAAGGTTTGTAAGCACCACTACCCCTATCGATTCTTCCGGAAGAAATGCGACCATCGCGCTGAATCCGTCAATATTTCCGCCATGCTGCAATATTTCCCTGCCTTTATGGGTGCTGATAAACCAACCCAGGCCATAGGTCATTGGTCCGCCCCCATTATCAAAAGCCAACGGGCCTGCCCAGCCATTGGGGACCGGAATGGTGGAGGTATGGGCTTCCGCAAGCACAGAAGCCGGAAGAAGTTCTGACTCATTATAGGTCCCGCCGTTAAGTTGGGTAAGTACCCAGTGTGTCATTTCCCGGGCGGAGGCATTTATGGAACCCGCCGGTCCGACCGCATCAATATTTCTGAAATCGATCTTTACCAGTGAATCTTCCTGGTTCAGATAAGGAAGCGCGTGGTTCAGATCATCCTTCATTTCATCCACGGAAAAATTGGCGCGTTCCATGCCGAGAGGAGTCAGGATACGTTGCTGCACTTCATTCTCCCAGGAAGACTGTCGCATTTGTCCGACCAGGTACCCGGCCGTCATGTACATCAGGTTCTGGTACTGGAAAATCTCCCTGAATCCCGCGGATGGTTCCAGGTATTTGAGTTTATGGAACAATTCTTCGCGTGTGTCCGGCGCACCATACCAAACGACATCATGACGAGGCAGTCCGGAGCGGTGGCAAAGCAGGTCGCGCACAGTCAGATGATTGCCCACATACTGGTCAAACATCTCGAATTCAGGCAGGTAGGTTCGCACCGGTTCATCCAGTTCGACCAAATCATCCCGCACCAGTTGCAGGACAGAGAAAGCGGTAAACGCTTTCGAACTGGATCCGATGGCAAACAGCGTATTTTCGTCTACCGCCCTGCCGGATTCCAGGTCAGCAAGTCCGAACCCGTTAGTATAGATTACCTCATCTCCCTGAACAATCCCGATAGCCACGCCTGGAACCTGCCAGTCCGACATGGCCTTTTCAATGAAGCTTTCCATGTTCCGAAGTTCTTTGGACGAAGGCTGCGCATGGGAGAATAAGGCAACGGAGAATACCAGGAGGAGTGAAACGGAAATCTTCTTCATATCAGGGGAGTTTTAAGCAAGATACATATTGAGGAAGAAATAGTAAAGAATTGCGGTCCTGGGGTCTAAGACTAAGACAAAGACAAAGACAAAGACCAGGACAAAGAATATTTAAACCTACTGCATAAAAAACCCCGGCCGGTAAGGCCAGGGTGGTAATTATAATACAGGCAGATTCTTAATTAATAAGGATTTCTGCTGTAAGGTCATTGTTGTTTCCTGCCGGCGGATTGGCATATCCGCGGACAATTACGGTATAGAAACCACCTTCCTGAAATACAGTATTAGGTATTTCAAGAACGGTTTCGTCTCCGTCTGACGTATTAACGGTCAGGTCATAATTTCCGGCTTCCACTTCCATAAAATCAGCTATTTCATTGAACATGGCTGATTCGGCCAACGGCATCTCCATTTCATCCGCTTCCAGGTTTACGGCCGGAGCATCCGGTGACAGATGCAGGAAACGAATCTTCGCCATTCCCTCGTCAGGGGCCTCATTGGTATCATTAATGATCAGCGGCTGGACCTCGGGATATTCATCCGTTACAAATATTGAATAGAATTCATTTTCCATCAGGTTGAGTGTCGTATCACTCACCACATTGCTGCCGTCGAAGGGCCCGAATGACATGGTACGTTCTCCTGCATAGAAACGGAGGTAACCTGTATGGTTTGCATATTCAAACGGACTCGCATTGATCTGACGGCTGTCGACCACCACCCGCATATCCGGTGCATCAGGTGACGCCTGATACAGGGATACGTAGGAAATATCCTGATTTTCGATCGGCGCCACGTCGTCATCATTGTTGCACGCGGTGAATAGCATTGCCGGAATAAATAATAATAATGTTAATAATTGGTGTTTGTTGAACTTGTTCTTCTTCACTTTCATAAGATTATATCTCTTCTAAATTCAAATATCTTTCAGGCAATATAGTGCAGGGACCATGCCAAAGTCGGCAAGACCCGCAGTTTCCGGTGTTAGGTGGCTAACTGAGTGATATTCGGCCGGGAGGGGAGAAATAATGGACCGGTTGTAAAAAGATGTGCACGGAATGGGGAATAATGGGGTAGGACCAGGACAAAGACAAAGACAAAGACAAAGACAAAGACAAAGACAAAGACAAAGACAAAGACTATGAATCTGGTAAATAAAAACCGCCAGTCCTGTCAGAACCGGCGGTTTTATTGTCCAACGTGACAACTTTTTTCACACGCTTGTTTCATAGGTTAAGTTATTTTGAGGATGCAACAATGGTTTCACCGGGTGTAGTGGGGTTGGCCCATTGCCAGTAATGTGCGAATACCTTTTTGTCATCCAGATAGTCAAACTGGTATTTGACGGTCATATTCTGATTGGAAATTTCCACCCAGTAAATCCCGGTCTCCAGTTCGTTCAGATCATACCGTTTGACGAATCCTTTTGAGTCATCCTCAAGGGTGATCCGATCTGCAAACAACAGGCCTTTGGAGCCAATTATTTTGACTTTCACCTTTTTCTCCTGGTCATTCACGTACAGAACTTTCAGGATCCCTGGCTGGGAAGGCATGATCTCCACTTTAGGAGAATGCTTTGTTGACAATTGCGCGGTGGCGATAATTGGTGCCACGAGAAGAACGGCCAGCAGGCCAATAAAACTTAAAGCTTTCATGATAGTAAGTGTTTGATTAATGTATAGTGAAGGTACCCACATACCACATCCTAAACATCACTATTTGTAGCTAGAATATAAAAATAGCTATAAGTAGGGAGGAGAGGGAGAAAGAGATGGAGAAAGAGGGCAGAAAGGGAGTGAGAAAGAGGGTAGAAACGGATGGGGGCAAGAGGAGTAGCGAGGAGAGGGGAGAATCTCCAGTATGTCATCCTGGGATCCGCTGCAAGCGGAGGCCCGGGATCTGTGGATGGTCGTAATGTCATGCTACGACTTTCCTATCGTACTCTTCCAACTTACCGGGGATCTGCCGATCCCAGACCCCCGTTTGGAGGGACAAGCACTCGGTTAATAATTCGGACGGGGATGACAGGGAGCCCAGGTGCTGTCATCCTGGGATCCGCTGCAAGCGGAGGCCCGGGATCTGTGGATGGTCGTAAGGTCATGCTACGTCTATTAACGGTAGCCTGAAATTATGCAGACTTACTCTTGCAGTTCACCGTGATCTTTGATCACAGATCCCCGTTTGGAAGGAACAGCGCTCGGTTAATAATTCGGACGGGGATGACAGGGAGGGTAATTGCTGTCTAATCATACCTTTCTTCTCAGCTCCTCCAGCCGCTTTTCTTTTACAGGCTGCAGGTGTTGGCGGGCATATGATGTATAGTAGTTGTGGTTTTCCAGGAACCTGATTTGCATTTTATTCCAGGTGAGTTCGTCCAGGTTATTTCCCAGGGCGTTCAGTTCGCGCATGAGCCGGTCGCTGATCTCATAGAAATTATCACGTCCCAGGTAATCCAGGTCGGCATCGCATATTATTTTCTCAAGTAAAGATGCCGGGGATTGCGGAATCCTGGTGGCACGAATGAGTCCGGCGACTTTGGCAATCTGCTGGTCAGAATAATTATAGGCTGACATGATCTCCCGGGCGATCTCCACGCCATGTTCCTCATGATTTTCGGTGGATACAATAAAACCGGCGTCATGAAAGATGGCGCCCAGTCGTAATAATTCCGCCTTTTCGTCATTAATATTCTCCCGTTCGATATATGCTTCACAGACCTCCAGGACATCCGTTGTATGTTCCGGACAATGATAGGAAAGTTCTGCAGGCAAGCCATTCTCCAGCAAGCTATAGACGCGCTCCTTGATCTGTTGGTACGGTTTCATTATACAATCATTGCCCAGAAAATAATCAGTATCATAATGGCTGCGAACGAAAGCGCGAAGAAGCGCAGGGATCGCTGCACACTCACAAATTTTTTATTGACCACCATGCTCTCAATATAGATTTGCTGGCTGAGCTGACTGTACAGTTCTTCTTCATTGCTGCAAATCCTGATATAGGTCTCACAAAATTCCGAGACATCGCCGAAAGAGCGGGCTGCATCGCGGAAAAAGAAGATGCTCTTTTTGAATTTCAACTCAAGCCGGGGCGTAAAGCACCGGAAGCAAAAGTAGATAGAGACCAGTACGAGCAGCAGCCAGATGGCAAAAATGGATGTGAATAACACGTATTCACTGAACAAGCCGGTCAGGATGTCCATGTGATCGACCAGAAATCCCAGGATAAGACTGTGAAAGGAAAAGATGACTCCTGCCTTGAGTTCCGATGCTTTATTCAGCCGCTCAATGCGCTCGAGCTGCTCCCAGTAATTCTGCGGATCCTGGGCAAGTGCCACCTGCTTATCGGCCTTATCAGTCATGTTGTTTGAGTGAATATTTTTTTACCGGTGGATCGTTGCCCTGGCTTCCGGATTTCTTGCCTTCTTTTTTACCATCCACAAAGTACATGTCCATCATGCCTTTGTTCTTCACATCGATCTTACCGCGCGATGTGCATTTAAAAACATGGGAAATCTGCTGGAACGTATTCTCCGAGATATTGATCCGGCCTGGTTCCGAATTCGATTCCATCCTGGCAGCAATATTCACAGTATCCCCCCAGATATCATACACGAATTTTTTAGTGCCCACTACCCCGGATACCACCGGGCCGGTATTAATTCCGATCCGCAGCTCAAAGCAGGCAATACTGCCGTCGTCGCGGCGGCAAACCTCTTCGACAAATGCGGCCATTTCAAAGGCTGCCTCCGTTATCCTCACAGCATGGCCCTGCTCCGGAAACGGCAATCCGCCGGCACACATGTAGGCATCACCCATCGTCTTAATTTTCTCCAGCCCGTATTTTTCAATGATCTTGTCAAATTGCGAAAAATAATAATCCACGCTGCTGACCAGCTCTTCCGGACTCATCCGTTCGGATAACCGGGTGAATCCTTTAAAATCGGCGAACAGGACCGAAACGGAATCGAACCTGCGTGCCTTAACTTTTCCATGTTCCTTAAGTTCCTGCGCGGTTTCTTCCGGGAGAATGTTACGCAGCAGGTTGTCGGACCGGCTTTTTTCTGATTCAATGATCTTTTTGGTTCGCTCGATAAAGCGGTTCCGGCGGTATAGTCCGATCGCCAGGATGGCCAGCAATACGGCGGCAATGGCCGCCAGGATCACCAGAAAAGTCTGTGTGCGTTTCTGCTCACTCAGCAGGTCCACCTCCATCTGTTTCCGGGCAACTTCAAAATTGGTTCGCAGATTGGCCATTTGCTGGACGGAGGCAATATTCTGGACACTGTCTTTGTAGACCGCGTATTCGCGATAGTGATCAAGAGCGTGCTGGTAATCACCTGATAACTGGTACAGTTCTGATAATTTGAGGTTTGCTTCACTGATCTGATCCTTAAGGCCGTACTTGGATGCAATATCCAGGCTGCGCTGCGCGTAATTAAGGGCAACCGTCCAGTTATCCTGGTTCAGGTAAATATCCGACATGAAGGTGAGGTAGATGGGAATCGGATAATAATTCTCCATCAATTCGAACTGCGTAACGGCATTGTTGATCATGTATTTGGCGGAGTCGTCGCGTTCGAGCATGGCGTAGGCGATTCCTTTGTTGCCAGTATTGAGCGCGAGACCTTCCCGGTAGTTTAGTGAATCGAATATTCGTCCGGATGCATTGAAAAAATACAAGGCCGAATCAGGCAAATCCACGTTCAGGAATTCATCTCCCAGGTTTTCGAAGGCGGTGGCAAAACCCAACGAGTCATTTTGTACCTGAAGCATTTCCACGGCCCGTTTGTAATAATGCACCGCATTATCGTGATTGCCACGAACGGAATATACGTCGGCTATTGCTATATGTACGCGGCCCAGGTTAACAGCCATTTTTGCCATGTCAATTTCTTCTTCGGCAATGGCTGCGGCTTTAAAAAAGCTTTCGAGCGCCGGCGTCAGATCGCTTTTCATCTGATAAGCATACCCTTGGTTGAGATACCCGGTGTACAGCAGTTTCATGGAATCAAGGGGCTCGGCCTTTTCAATCAGCAGGTTGCTGTATTTTAGTTTTTCCTGCGGATCGGTTTGGTCCTCGGATAGTATCCGCAGCAATTCCAGTTCTTCAGACATGGAATTTCCGCCCTTCTCGTACCTGGTGATCAGGCTGTCGGTTTCAGACAGACGCTGAGCACCGGCAGGGAAGTGATGCAAGGTGAAGATCAGGAGAAACCCGATAATGAATGGAAGGCCGCGGTTTTTAAAGAACATTTACCGGGCTGTTTTTACCTGGAGTTTCGGGTCTATTTTATACATCCGGTTGCCGGGCCGGCCATCTCCTTCCACCTGGAACATAAGCATGTATTTCATAAGAAAGCCCTCCGTTCCTGGTTGAATAACCCCTCGTACGATGCCTGGTTCACCCCGGGAATCACGCAGCACATTACTTTCAAATACATTATCATTTCCCGCATGGACGATTTGCCGGATAAGGATGCGGCTTTCCCCTGAGGTCGGAAATCCGCGCCAGACGATTGTGTCCCCGGGATCCACCTGAACCAGGAACTCCCGCGAATCAGCCACCTGCTGTCCGTTAAAACGCCCCTGACCGTAGGCGTCATCTCCATTGAGTGCCGCTACATCGACGTAAAGATCAATGGTCCTGGTAATTTGTGCGAACAAACCGGGTCCTGAAAAGAGAAGCAGGACAATAAGGAGAATAATTCGTTCATAAAGCTTCATCAGATAGTCAATTTATAGTATGGATGATGGGAATATTCATTTTGAATTCCCGGAGGCTGATACAGCGACAATTAGCTGGCTGTGAAAGCCTTAAGTCATAGTACAATATAGTCAATACATTTGTTTCGTCAAATATGGTATTTGATCTTCGCAGGATTGGTTTCTGATCACTTTTCGGGGATTTTTTGCCGTTTTAAGCGATTAAATTTCGCGTTTTGAATTAACTTTTATGGATGATCTTCATCATACGCGGTCTCCTTTACCTTATCATGTCAGGCGTACTGCTGGTATTGGGCTCTCCGGAGATGCCATTGGCAGACCTGGTCACCTATTTTGCTTTCTTCCTGTGTGCCGAAGCCGGGATTCTGCTGGCCCTGCGGCACCGGATGGCTTACCTGGAAGCGGCCATTGACCTGTTACTCGTTATCGTGCTGTTTTCAGGCTGGGTGGATGAGATGGATAAGATGGCTCCCATGGCAGGCGGCTGGTTTATTGTCTCCGGCATGGCACATATTATCTCGCCCAGGCGCACCCGGTTGTCGTCGTTCCTGGTTATTGCGGTTGGCGTCGTGATGCTCATGTTCGGCATCATCCTGTTTTTCAGGAATGGCCTGGAAATGATTGGCTTTATGGGCATGGCCGGAATATTTCTGGTTTTCCCGGGGATTATCATGCTGATCGGCGGCTTGTTTGGTGAACGGCCGGCTGATTAGAATCCGGGGGGATGAGGTCGGATGGGGCTGACAGAAAATGCAATCGGACAGAGTGACAAATTAATGTCATCCTCGAAAGTCATCTAGCGGGTGGCGCCACTACCGAAAATTCGAGGATCTCGAACGAAGTGAGGGCATCCCTGGATCCGTTATGGTATTGTCATCTCGGGGACACGGCCAAAGGACGTGTAACCCGAGATCCAGTAGCTACGAAGACGTACTCTTAGAACTTACCGGGGATCTGTCGATCCCAGACCCCCGTCTGGATGGTTTATCGCTCGCTGAGGTTCACGGACGGGGGTGACAATCATTTTAATTCTCCCACACCGTCTGCTCCATCCTCCAACTGTACATATTACTCTCTCTTCAACACATTCGCCGGATTGATAGTGGACGTTTTCCAAACCTGGTACAGGATCGTGACAAGGCTCAGGAGAATCAGGATGCCCCCGGTGGCAAGTATATGGAGCACGCCCGGAGTTATCCTGTATTCAAAGCTTTGCAGCCACCAGTTCATTGACAACCATGCAAACGGCGTGAACAATAGGATCGCCCAAAGAATTGGACTAAGCGAACGCCAGCAAAGCAGCTTCATGATCCCCGCTATCGATCCGCCGAAGATTCTCCGGATACTTACTTCCTGCATCCGTTGCTGTACTACATAAAGGGTAAGTCCGTACAGCCCGAGACAGGCAATAAGAATTACAACGAAACTGGCCAGTTGAGAAATTCGTTCGGTTTTTTGAATGCCGGCAAATTTGCGGGCATAAATGTCATCGACGAATTCATATTCAAACGGATAGTCAGGTTCGTACTTGCCGTAAAGCGCTTCCACCCGTTCGAGTGTTTCTCCCAGGTCATCATTGCCTGCCAGACGAATATTTATGACATTGTTCCAGCCGGTGTTGGGGATAAGCAGAATTGGTTCCACTTTGTTCAGCGGAGACTTCAATACAAAATCCTCAATGACCCCTACAATAGTAAGTGTCCTGCTATCATCTTTGATCACCGCACCAACCGGGTCTTCCAGCCCCATCTCTCTTACCGCTGCCTGATTGATCAATCCTGCTGCCGAATCTGACGGGTATTTCGCAAAATCAAGATTTCGTCCTTCCACCACGTTGATGGCAGCCGTGGGAACCAGCTGATCATCTACCACAAAGCGGTCAACCGTCACACGTTCGCCTTCCACTTTACCCGGCCAGTTCATACTGTACGTACTTGACCAGTCTTCCGTGATTTTTGAAGCGGTGAATGAGACCGACGTAGCCAATCCTGACTGGAGCAGATCATTCCGGTAAGCCTGAAGGCTGGAGCTCAGGTTATTGGGAACGGTGTGAAAAATCAGCCGTTCCTTGTCGTAACCCGCCTGCCAGTTCTGCACCATCTCTTCCAGGTCGTTGACCAGGAGCGTCACGGCAGCACTGAGGTAATCACGGCGCCGGTCACAATGCCCGTTGGTACAGGCTGTCAGGGAATAATCCGTCCA
>JAUILA010000041.1 GCA_030432655.1 Bacteroidia bacterium | reverse complement strand
AATATACAAAAAAAGGGTCGGTCCTACCATGGAACCGGCCCTTTTGATTTCTATGAATCCTTAACTTAATAGCATTGCGCCCCCCTCAAAGGGGGGAATCCAAATGCTACTGGATCCCAATTCGCCTGGACCAATATCCGGCCAGGTCATATTTCAAAGGTTCAGGTTTACCAAGTCCTTCAAACGGAGTTCGAGAAATTGATTTGATCAGTTCGTTTATCTTACGAACCATTCGCTTGTCCGTTTTTTGCCAGTACCGGTAATCCTCCCAGGCATTTTCTGTAAAGGTTACCAGCATCAATCTTCCAGATCCGGCTTGATTGTTTTACCTGATTTCAACTGATTCATTGAGCTGTAAAGACGCTCAGCATTCTTACGGGAGCTTAATAAATGAAGGGTTTCTATCAAGGAGTTATATTCCTCCAATGAAATAACAACGGCTCCTTTTCCGGTTTTTCTTTTAATAATGAGAGTTTCATTATTGTCTTCCACGCTATCCAGGTACTTTTTCAGATCGGATCTGAATTCAGAGTAATTTGCAGCAATCATTTTAATTGTACTTTTATACGTACTAATATACGTACTTATCTGGTGAATGATTTGCATTACCATTGATTTAACGCTGAAATAACTAAACTACTTTTCAAGAACGCATTGTTGACGGACATATAAATAATCTGACACCCCCGCCATATGAACAGTTTGAGGATTGAGCATACAGTGGGGGATAATTATTGTCACCCTCGTCCGTGAACCTTAGCGAGTGATAATCCATCCAAACGGGGGTCCGGGATCGGAGATCCTGGTAAGTTGAATAGAAGGATTTCATAGCTAGGTAATTACACCCCCCTACACCCCCCTCAAGGGGGGATTTAAATGGACCATACACTCAACACTCCAAACTCCAACTGTACATATGCGTGTCCACGAGATGACGGAGTGGAGCTCAGTCTCCCCCGATTGTAGAAAAAAAGGGACATCATCTGGTTAAGAAAACTGACATATCACGGATTGTGAATTGAATTGATCATCTGGCATGATTTTGACAAAGTATAAGTTAAAGAACAGATCGGCATGATCACGTTAAAGCGACATTCTGCCAGCGCTATTCATTAAATACAATCAATATCACTAAATAATAAAATCATGGGCTTAGTTAAAGCAATCAAAAATGTATTCGGAAATGGTCTCGAAGCATACCAGGTTCTGAAGGTAGAAGACAAATGGAAATTTACGAAAACAGGGGCCGACCGGTCAATCCGTAATTTCGATTCTAAAAATGAAGCGATGGCTTACGCGAAAGACTACTTTGATAAACACGAAGGAGAATTGGTCATTCATAAGGAAGATGGATCCGTTCAGGAAGAACGTACTTACAAGCACGAAGAAGCATAATCGAGGTTAATCCAGCACTTCAATCTCCACGGCATCCATCCAAACGGCCCCGAAGTCGCGCAGATGCATGCTGTATGACATGATGGTCGCCTCCTCAGGGATATCCACTTCGATCTCGTAGACTTTCCAGTCATTAGAGTCGATCCGGATTTTGTCCAGGCTGTCAAACAGCGGGGGCTCTCCCTCATGAACGCTTTCCAATGACTGCCTGATAATCTCCAGTCTGAAGAAGGCAAAGGCATTCTCCTGTAAATCAGCCCTGGCTGCCACGCTCAACCGTATCTTATTACCACGGTATGGCGTGGCGTCAATTTGCTGCTTTAGATTGGGTGCTATTTCTCCGAAGAGAGGTTCGGCCGTACGACGAATAACAGCTGACTGGCTGCCTTCGAAGGCATATTCATCGGTAATTGTCATTTCCAGATCAAACCGTTTGAATTTGGACCAGGCGATCCACCCGGGAGGATCATCCCCCGGATTCCCTGTTTCAAAGTTCGCATTCTCCGCCGTATCCAGGCGCTTATTAAGCATCCAGATTACTTCATAATCAGCCGGATCGATTGCCTCCACGGCCGTTGTGGAATCCAGGTAGACAAGCACATCATATGCCTCAGCCAGCGAATAGGCCCATTGGTATTTTCCCGGATTGTCCGGATTATACCCACCACCGCTGTGCTGGGTCGGGCGGACCTTCTGAAACCAATCCCTGACCTCTCCTTCTCCAGGTAATTTTCCCAAATTCAGGGCAGCAATTGTTAAGCCTGCCTCATGCAGCGTATGCTCCAGCGTGCTATCCGGTGCCGGTCCGACCGTGAAATTAGCCATCCCGGTGGAAGGAATCCGGGCATCAATTGCCTGAAAAGATCCCTGATTAAAGAATATACCAACTATTTTCAGGTCCTCGCCATACCATTCTCGAAGGTGTACTCCCATAAAGTCATCACCATATGCGGTTGCATTGGCAACATGGGAGTTATGCGCCCAGGTTATAATTTTCGAATCTTCGCCCTGCTGGTCCAGCCACCATCTAATATTTTCCGCCTGGGAATAATCCCTCACCTGGTTGTAATCGCTGGCGTCATTAATATTTGATTCGATGAACCGGCGGACCAGCTGCGCATGCTGCCGGCTGATCTCATATTCAGCAGCCCCTGAGTGTTCTATATACTCCGCCTTCCTGTCATCAAATGCCTGCATCACTTTTTCAATCGCCCGGTAAGACGAAGAATCATATTCCTCAGGAATGTACTGTCGCTTGCCTACATACTCCGGATTGGAAAAAGGAACCTGGAGACCACCCAGTTGCGGGAGAATGTCCCGATGCAGGTCCGGATCTGCCTGTTCCAGGTATTCCAGCATGCGGCGGGCAGCCCGTTCCGGGTCCTGCGGATCAAAGCCGGCAAACATCACCTTCCGCGTATGGGAGGGATCCGCATTGTATTCACGCATCCATTTTAACAATTCAAGCACCTCCTTAGTATCCCAGCTCCAGAAATAGATTCCGGCCAGGGCTTTCTCCGGGTCCCCCACCCCTTCCAGGACGTAGCGGTTGACATCGAATGATTCTCCGAACGGCGCCTCAAAGGCAACAATATTAAAGTCCATCTCGGTGACCAGGTATTCGATCATGCGGTGCTTGAGTTGAAACACCTCCTTGTTTCCGTGTGTCGGTTCGCCCAGCGAAACAATTCGCGCGTCCCCGACCATATCTTTCAGGGGCTCCAGGTCGGAGAAACCGGAACCGGGCGTGGCGGTGGTGAATTCAACTGCGTTGTCTGATATCCATTGTACCACCGCGCTGTCTTCTTCAGCAGAATTGGAATTACCTGTACAAGATGCGAAAAAGAGAAGGAGCAGGAATAGCCTGAATGATTTCATATAAACCTGGGAAAGTGGAATAATGATAAGGATTTTAAAGTAGTGATTATAGAATGCCTAATCAATTTCGGTATATAAAATACCAGTTTTCGGGGATCGTCACGCCTCGTCACCCGATATGAACAGTTGGAGAATTGAGCATACAGTGTGATTGCAACTGTCACCCTCGTCCGAAATTGTAAACGTAGCGATTCTCCCTCCAAACGGGGGTCTGGGATCGAAGATCCCGGTAAGATTTAAAAGTACTTCTTCGTAGCTGCGGGATCCCCGGTTCTGCTCATTCCATTCGCAGCCCGGGGATGACGAAGAAGCGCTGCTTTGCAGCAGATCCTCGAACTCTCCGTTGTACTTCAACCCGAAACAGGTCTTTCGAGGATGACATTTTTCCGTCTCCCCCGTTCCTTCGGCCCGGAGATGACAGACGAAAGGTTCCTCCCGGGATGGTCGTAGTGCGGACACTACGATCATCGATATCAATACCAGTATCTCCTGTCCTGCTTTTTTGACAATCCGCCGATCAGGATGCGGATGGATTGCGTGTTGCCGGTCAAATCAGTACCTCCGGGATTATCATAATCCACAAAGTTGTACCGCCACTCCGTGCCTATATACAGATTGTCAGAAACCATCCATTTGAAGCCCACACCAAGGTTCAGATTCAGCGAATTGATCGATTTGGTGAAGTCGTCATCATCCTCATCATTCAGTGAATCAAATCCATCATAGGCAATACCGCTTAAGGCATATACCCGATGCTTGCCGATGTTAGCGAACTGGTAATTCACATCCAGCCCCACATACCCACCAAAGAAATGATCGGTATTGTACAGCTGATCATCAAACATCACCTGGTAGGTATTTCTGGCCTTGACGTACCGGAACATTAAAGTCAAATCAAATAGCCACCGCCGCTTCTGGAGGCCAAACAGAATCCCCAGAGTAGGGTGCACGCCCAGCACAGAAGCGTCACCATTCGGTATCCAGATGCCGTTGATCAGGGCCATATTTCCATAGAGCGCATTTCGTTCTGCCTCGGCCTCTTCCTGCATGTAGTGATGGAGCGCACTGTTGGGACATGACTGCACAATGCGGGTGAATTCATCCGGCATTTCCCGGTAAAGAGACAGAATAGCGGATTCATCACACGTCATCTCCCCGTTGAATTCCTGGTAAATCTTCTCCGCCCAGGACGCAGTGAACGAATCAAACCGGAACGCGACACCCGCATCTTCAAAAGTACTGTGGTAAAATTCGAGCGGATTATCGTAGGTGCTGTCCACCTTGTGTTTCCATTCGATAAATTCCTTGTAATTCGTCAAAAGTCTGTAATCCTGGGGAGTAAGCACCTGATCACGGAATGTACCCCTTTGAATAGTCAGGAGGGTTTTCGCCCGGAAATTGGCCTCACCCGGTCCGCATTTATTCTCCCAGTATTCCAGGAAAAAGGAGATCGAATCATACTTTTCCTGATAGTAGTACTGAGGCAACAGCTGATAGGCATTATACTGAACATCCTCACAGGTAATACGCGGCTTGATAAGCGCGTCAAAATCGTGCTGAGCAATGAGCCCGGTGGAAACAAATAACAGCAGGATAGCCAGGTATTTCATAGATGTATGCAGATAAAAGCCTGCTATATTATTGGATGTTTAATGAATTTCAAAATTCAACGCTTCTGATATATGACTTATTGTTTAGGAGAAATGCTGCGTGGCAGCAGAACCTCGAACACTCCGTTGTACTTCAACCCGAGACAGGATCCCTTCACCTCCTTGTCACCCCCGTCCGATATGAAAGTTGGAGAATTGAGCATACAGTGTGATAGCAACTGTCACCCCCGTCCGAAATTGTAAACGAGTGATGCTCCCTCCAAACGGGAGCCTTGTGGACAGTTGGAGAATTGAGCATTCAGTTTGATTATCATCCCCGGCAAACGTCAGTGAGACCCGTCAGGCAGGCAGGGTTCTGCTCATTCCATTCACAGCCCGGGGATGAAAGAGAAGCGCTGCTCTGCAGCAGATCCTCGAACTTTCCGTTGTACTTCAACCCGAAACAGGTCTTTCGAGGATGACAGTTTTCGGTCACCCCCGTCCGATATGAACAGTTGGAGAATTGAGCATACAGTGTGATAGCAACTGTCACCCCCGTCCGAAATTGTAAACGAGTGATGCTCTCTCCAAACGGGGGTCTGGGATCGAAGATCCCGGTAGTTTTGAAGAGTACGTCTTCGTAGCTGCGGGATCCCCGGTTCTGCTCATTCCATTCACAGCCCGGGGATGACAAATAAGCGCTGCTTTGCAGCAGATCCTCGAACTTTCTGTTGTACTTCAACCCGAAACAGGACTTTCGAGGATGACAGTTTTCGGTCTCTCCGGTTTCTTCGGCCCTGAGATGACAGGTAGTCGCGGCAAACATCGAAAAGCAAGCAGTCTGAGACTCAAAATTAACTTCCAGACAATCAGCATGCTTATATATTCTTCAATTAGAAATGGGTTACATTCTTCTTATCTCCCCTATGAATAAGAAATATTTTTTCTTACTCAACCGAAGCAATCATGTTCAAGTCTCCTTTCAATTTTGCAGGCCGGATAGGTCGCTCCGAATACGGAATTTCATTTGCGATCTATTTTGTGTTTTACTTTTCTTTCATGTTAATGGACGAGAACAGCGCTTACGCAATTCCCGCGCTACTCGTTTTAATCCCCATGTTATGGTTTATATATGCCCAGGGAGCGAAGCGTTGTCACGACATTGGTAAAAGCGGATGGTGGCAGCTGATTCCGTTCTATTTTTTCATCCTGCTTTCAAGGCCAGGCGATTTCCGGGAGAATGAATACGGTGAATCACCTCGTGAGGATGAGCGTTTGATCGGGAAGGTGGAGTAGTCCCACCGTCGCCCTGTCCCGAATCTAGACTTCCAACTCAAACAGTGGATACACCCCCCTACGCCCCCCTCGATGGGGGAATTACTCAATTCTAATCCGGATACTTTCACTGTTTGCATTGTATGCCGGAGAATACATATTTTCCATAGTGGCCAGTCCGGAGGCGTAGCTGCCTTTGTGCGTGGCGCGCAGGTCATATTCGAAGACATACACACCCTGTTCGGCATGATCGAAGAAGAAATGGGTGGCTGCGTCACGGGTGCTTTGATAATAGCGTAACCCCTCCTGGTAAGCATATCCTGAAAGTACATCCACCGGCTCAAACCCGGCGGCGCGCTGGTCTTTGAGGTGAATGAATTCCAGAGTCCTGTCCGTCCGGAGAATCAGCCGCACCCGTACAAGATCCCCGTTGTTCAACGGTTCACCAGAACCTACTTTCTCCAGTTTTTCGCCTTCTTTCGTCTGAATGACCCGGTAAAGCTGCTTTTCCACCTGCAGCGATTCGCCGGTTTGTCTGATATTGTCATATTCCTCAAAATACTGCCACCGCAACGAACCCCAGCTTGCACCCACTCCCTGCTGTTCGACTTCCACTTTCGCCAGCTCCGGCCGAATCTCCTCCACCGTCCATGTTTTCGCATATTCTCCCATGACCGACGATTCAAGTACCTGTCCCGCTCCTGTTCTGACCTCCACCTGAGGATCTTCGGCTACCCAGTCCGCCCCCAGGGAAAGCATCGCGTGAACCGCTTCCGTGGTCGCTTTCGTACTTGGCCAGTGCTGTGTTTGTTTCTGTCGCAGCAACCAAACTTTCTGATCCTCCAGCATGGCCTGTTTTTCTTCACCGTCCGGCATGATCACGTCAAACGCATGCATCGCCATCACATGACTTTCAACCTGCGACTGGTGCCAGTACCAGGCTGTCCCGGGACCTTTCCAGTACATACCCAGCTCCTCATCCCGCAGGCTGTATTCCATAATAGAATTAAGCACCTCTCCCGCCAGGGTCTCATCGCCATGAAGCTGGAAAGAGAGTACTGCCAGCGACTTGAGCATCAGGTTTTCGGACTGCCAGGATTCCTTCATTTTTTCGTAGTAATGGTTCCGGGCTCGTTGCTGATCTTCTGATGGCTCATCACTCTTTTCCATCAGGCCGGAAAGGTAAAAATACTGGTAATGAATATTCATAAGCGACCGCTCCTCTCCAAAATCCTCCAGCAGTTCGCGGTCCAGGTAGTTCTTCATTTGATTCAGAAACGACTGGCTTGCAGTGCTCAGCTGGTCGTCGCTGGTCAGTGAGATCAGGCGGATTAGCCCGAGCGAAATATGCTGGGTAATAAACCGGTTTGAATACCCCCCGGCAAACCAGGGCATCCCGCCATCGGAATTTTGAATTCCGATCAATTTGTCCAGCAAGGCCCGGGACGCGATATCCAGGCTGTCCTGCTGCATCAGCTTCGCCAGGCGCTCTCCAGCCTGTGATTCTTCCATGGCATCCCTCCACCAGGGTGTTTCCCGTAGCATCAGCTCCATCATTTCCTGGTTCTTTTCCAGGGGTGAGGCAGTCGAGCCATTCTCCCGCCAGGTGGTCAGCTGTTCTGCAATCTGAGGGTTTTGTGTAAGCAGATACGAACCCAAATGGTTACCAAACAGGCGGGCAAAGGTTTGTTCGGAGCATTCGTAAGGGAATTCCATTAAATAAGGAAGCGACTGCAGGGCCGTCCACACCGGGTTGGTGTCCAGCGTCAACCGAAGAGACTGATGCTCCAGGGTAGTGGAAGTAGTATTATTAAGATTCTCCAGGACAAACGTATTCTCCTGACCTTCCTTCGTGTACAGCGAAATGGATTCAGTGACCAGTGTACGGTTTGGCAGTACCGGCAGTACATGCCGTTCGCCATCCCCCTGCGAATCCGTGGCCGCTTTGATCTCTGCCTCCACCGCGGTGAGTCCGCCGGGGATGGCCAGTTTCCAGGACACTTCTGATTGCTCATTAGGGCCGACCGTAAAAGGCAGCTGAATATTTCCCCGGATCAACCTGTCGTCGAGCGTGGCTCCGGAAATGGCATCTTTCAGCGAGAGGACAGCCGTACCCGATTTCGGTTCGCCGGTCAGGTTCACCACCTTGGCCGTGATGGTAATCTCATCGTCTTCCCGGAGGAAGCGGGGCAAATGGGGGACGACCATCAGCTCCTTTTGGGTAATGGTCTGCATCGTTTGCAGCCCCCAGCGGGCGGATTTGTCATGAGCGAGCAGCTGCAGTTTCCAGCGTGTCAGGTTTTCCGGGCTGGTAAAGGAGAATGATACATCGCCCTTCCGGTTGGTAGTCAGGTGCGGATAGAAAAAGGCCGTCTCCCGCAGATCGCCCCGGGCAGTGACGGAAGCCAGCTGCTCGTCCAACCGCTTTTGCTTTTCAGTGGTGGTAATAATAACCACGCCATTGGCGGCACGCGAACCGTACAAGGCGGTGGCCGATTCGTCTTTAAGCACCTGGTAGTTGGCGATGTCGGATGGGATGGCACTTCCAGCCTCCATGACTACACCATCCACCACTACCAGTACGCCAACATCCTGAAGCGCATTCATCCCCCTGATCTGCACACCGGCTGCTCTTCCTTCCAGAGACACATCCAGATCCATCATTACCTCTTCCATGATGGTCTCTTCACTAACTGCCGAAATCATCACTGCCGAGCCGGTCAGGCTTTGCTTCTCCTCTACCCCGTAGCCGGTCACCACCACCTCGGACAGGTGAGTCATGTCCTCGGCCAGAACGATATTGATAGAATTGCCGGCACCCGGACTCGCAGTCAGAGTGCTGTACCCCACAAAGCTGAACACCAGCTCCTGGTCCGGATTTGCTTTGATATAATATTTTCCGTCGATGTCGGTAACCGTGCCGGTGGATGTTCCCCTTATCACCACATTCACCCCTGGAAGAGGTTCGTTTTTCCGGTTGACCACAAGCCCGGAGACATAACCTTTCTGCGTATCCGGGTTGAATCCGTTTGACACCTCGGAAAGGGTATCCAGGCGGTTCATGAAATTCTTCAGACGTACCAGGTAGCTGTTATTGTGCTGCTCCGGATCTGTCAGGCTGAAACCAAACCGGTTCAGCTCATCAAAGATGCGCGTAGGAATCGAGATATTCTGACTGCCCCTGCCCCATTGCCAGAGACGCTGCGAACCGAAATTCTGATGCAATAACGTATTGAACGGATCATAATAATATTCCTGCCGCCGGGAAGGCACCTCCCAGGCATGACCGGAGAATTGGTCCAAGGATGCGTCGTACATGGAAGCCAGTACCTCAGCGGTTGCTCCCTTTCCATTCTCCCCGGTGATCCGGAATTGCCACTCCTCCTGCGCCCCCGGATCAATCTTGTCCCGGAAGGTAAGCACGTCAACGCCCAGGTTGTCAACAGCGGCAACTGCCTGTACCACCTGCTGACTGCCGGCCCCGAAATCATTGTGCCAGACGTAGGAATAGCGAATTGTGAACGGCTGCGCTTCCGGCAGGTCATCAAATATTACTATGTGCGCACCACTGGTCAGTAGCAACTCCTTCGAGGACAGTATTTTTTCCTGTTGAAGCAGGTCAACGGTGACATATAGGGAGTCCACACCCGAAATCACGGAGATGGTGTCGTTCTTGGTCATTAGTGGTATATCAATGGAGAATAATTCAAATTCAGGAATGACGGTCTCCTGTGACTTTACCCAGAGGTATGTCTCTTTTACAGGGGCCGCCCGGTAGGCGGAATCTACAACCGTTCTGACCAGGTAATGCCCCGGGGCAAGTTCGCTCGTGAGTGGGACTATTTCCTTCCCCTCGAGGGCAAATGGATAACTGGCCACCACCTCCAGCTGTTCCCAGGTATTCTTATCCAGTTCATTTTCAAATTCCCGATCCGGAAACAGTTGCCGGTACGTTGCTTCATCATACAGGGGCATATCCGGAGCTTCCCACTTGCGGTTTCGGTATGAACGGTTGGGCGACTGCAGGCGGATGATCTCCAGTGTGCCAGCCGAAGCGGCGGGCGCCTGGTTTATATTCTCCGAAGTAATAAATGCCTTCAGGGTATCCCCGGCCGTAAGCTCCTTCGGAACGGAGGTGGTCACCTCCACCGCGTGCAGGGCAGCCCGTACATACGAATCGGCCGATCTCACTTCACCCGTGATATCATGGACATCGGCGCTTATGTGATATTTCTGGACCGGGTAGTACCGGCCCGGCCGCTGGTCTGGGGTGCTGCGGAAGGTAAATGTGAATTTCCCATTCGCATCCGTGCGGATTTTCGCGATCGTAACAACTTCCCGGGAATAGGAATAGGAAAATAAATCCCGGCTGCTTTTCTCCACTTTCATCGTCACCGCGACATTAGACAGCGGTGCCCCGCTAAATGCCGTGGCTTGTCCGCTTACCCCAATGCTGTCCCCGATCGCAATCGCTTCGGTAACCGGGTCAAAGGTGACCTCGAACGTGGGGCGCTTGTATTCTTCCACCCGGATGGGAATCTCCGCCCAGTCCAGGTCATCCAGCTTTTCGTCATAGAATTTACTTCCCTCCTCATAATCTTCATCGGCATACAGCCAGTATTCGCCGGTAATGCGGTCGGACGGCAATTTGATCTCTCCGCTCACCGAGCCATATTCGTTCGTTTTAAGCCGCAGATCAACGATCTCTTCCCCGTTTGGATCCTCCAGGTATACATTGATGTATTCTCCCGGCACCACTGAAGATTTACCCTTGTACTGCTGTGTCAGGATTGCCTTAAAATAGAGCATCTGGCCCGGCCGGTAAATACTCCGGTCGGTGAATGCCAGGATACGCGCGGTGCGATCTTCTGTTTCATCGACAGCATTCCTGTCATAATAGTAATGATGAAGGTTGAGAATCGTGGTGTCTCCATCCAGCACGGCCATGGCGTTGTACTGGCCGTTTTCCGGCCGGATAGTCCCCGGTCCGTCCAGGCGCACTGGCCGTTGTTTGGTTTGAGGAAACGAAACCATGATCTGCGCCTGGTTTAACGGGAGCCCGCTGATCCGGTGCAGCGTCCGGAAACGAATATCCGGACCGGATTCCAGCACGTCCAGTACGAGGTTGGTCACCTGGAAGTTGATAATGGCTTCCTGATTCTTGTTTGATTTGACGATTAATCCGTAAGTTCCTGCCGGAAGGGGTGGTAATGCGATTTCGGTGGAATGCTGTCGGAAGTCATCTGTGACCGGTAAGCCCACCGAAAACGAATTTACCTCCTCTGCCGCCTGGATCAGGTCACTGAGACTTTCATTGGGGTCCAGGTAAGCGGAGGTGGAAATCCGGCGAACGGACACGCGGACAGAGTCGGTATTCCGGAACTGGATAAGCACCGGACTGTGCCGGCGGACCGGGATGTAGGTTTCCATCATCGCTTCGAACGAAGGAATCGTAATACGATTGATCAGCGCCCGGCATTTTTCGGCACCAAAGCTATCAGGAAAGGCTTCGATGGCTGCTTCAGCCAGTTGTTTTGCCTCCTTCCAGGCATATTGAAGCTCTGGGCGTTCGGGAGAATACTGACTACCCTTCTCGTAAAGGTCATTGGCCAGTTCGTATTGCAGCAGGGTGCCTGCCGGGTGTTCCGCATACAATGAATACAAACTATCATAGAGAGAAGTACGCCATTCATACAAGTCATTATTGGAGGCCTTACTAGACAGGTAGTGAGTGCGTTCTGTCCACAACATCGCCAGCGCGGATGTATCATGCTTCCTGAGGTGCATCAGGGAAGAATACAAGTCCAGGATGCGAATCTGGATATTCGTCATGGTTGTATCGCGCCAGGTCGGCTGCATCATGACTTCACGCGAAATGGAGATTGATTTATACGAATGCTGCGATTCGTACCAGTCCAGTGCCCGGTGGGCGAGCAGGTCATAAAGCGTCGGACGAATGTTTCGCTGATCGACGCGGTTGTATAATATCTCCTCTATATCGTCAAGGGAGGTGTTTTGCAGGAGAATGGTATCAGAAAGGCTTAGCTGATGGAGAGAATCAACGGTGGCATTGAATTGATCCTCCGTCCAGGTTCGGAAGTCCGGATTGATTTCATTTTCCGCAAGTGGCGTTCGCTGGCGGATTTTCCAGTTATTACGCACCAGGTAATCGCGGTAGAATTCAGCCACCAGGCTGGCCAGCACGGCGCGTCGCACCCCGGAAGAAGCCAACAGCTCCTGCTCAAACATCTCCATTACATCGGCTTCCGCCTCCTCTTCCAGGATATTCTGGAATTTAGCCAGGTAAATCATGGACCGGATCTGCTGAGGTGTATTCTCCCTCGTTTTAGCCAGCGAATAAATGCTGTCGACCACCTGACGGGCCGAACGGGGCAGGTCCTTCACCTCATACTGATAGACCCGCTGCCAGTACGCCGAATAATCAACCGAATTCTGGGCCTGTACAGCCAGCGCGGTGAAAGTGAGGAACAGGACAAACAGAAATTTCATGCTTTGAGAATGTTGCATCTAACCTAATATCAAAGTTTAACAAAGACACAGACAGGATGCACGAAGTGGGGAGATTCCATAAAATAATATTTTCCTTCCCCCTTTTGAAGGGGGTTAGGGGGATGTTACACTCGATGGTTCGAGCCCGCCTGCCGGTTTACTTGCCGGAAGCAGGCAGGCGGGGATCCTACTCTCCATTGTCATCCCCGGTCTCACTGACGTTCGCCGGGGATCCGGGAGCTATGAAAGGATTACTACGTAGTTGCGGGATTCCCGGTTCCGCTCATACCATTCGCAGCCCGAGAATGAAAGAGAAGCGCTGCTTTGCAGCAGATCCTCGAACTTTCAGTGGTACTTCAACCCGAAATGGGTCTTTCGAGGATGACATTATTATGTCACCCCGTCCGAAATTGTAAACGAGCGATACTCCCTCCAAACGGGGGTCTGGATCGAAGATCCCGGTAGTTTTGAAGAGTACGTCTTCGTTGCCGCGGGATCCCCGGTTCTCCTCATCCCATTCACAGCCCGGGGATGAAAGAGAAGCGCTGCTTTGCAGCAGATCCTCGAACTCTCCGTTGTACTTCAACCCGAAACAGGTCTTTCGAGGATGACAGTTTTCGGTCTCTCCAGTTCCTTCGATAGTCGTAGCTTCCGGGCTACGACAATCCTAAAAAAATCACCTCCCCATTCTCCGGCTAAATTTTAGTCGCTTCTTACTTTGGCGGCTTTTAGCCACGCCCGCCAGGAAAAGGGCAGTGCCGGTGGCGAGCGGACCGTAATAAAGGAAATATGCAATCCCAAAAAATGAACCGACAAAAGACAGTGACATACAAGCGGAAATTATGAACAGCAGAATTCCGCCTAATTTCAGTAACCAACTATTCCGCTTTCTTTCGGACTCCCGGACTCTTTCCAGCAGCAGGTCATCCACCTGGCGGATTATGGAACGAATCTCGTCTTCCGGCAATCCTTCCCTTACCAGGTCCTGGCGAAGATTACGAATAGTATAGCGTGCGTCCTCAAACCTGTCCAGGTAGTTAAAACTGGTCCCAGTGGCCTGCATTGATCCGGTCAAAATAATTCGAGGAAGAATTTGTCTGGTGTCCCGTATGCATCACCAACTGATGATCGATCATTTCAAAGGCAGTGAAAAACGGCATAACCAAGCCTGAATCCGGATTTCTGACGTAAGCCTCTCCGGTTTCCTTAAAATCAAGGAGCCACAACCTTGTGATAACGGCATGATCCATGGTCTTTTCCTTTTCCAGCATATAAGTTTGCTCACCTTCCTCGTATATCTCCAGTCCACGGAAAACGATCCGGTCATGATCGTATAAATTATCCTTCAGCATGATCTGGTCGGATGCATGAATGTAGGAACTGTTAATCTCCCAGTATCCTGTGTAGTCAGGCGTTGGGATCACTTCGGTAATTACCTCCTCCTCTGCACAGGAAGATCCTATTAGTAAAACAATCAGGAGATGGAGAATAAAAATGTTACGCATTGTGTTGGTTGGCTTGAAGGGACGGTTAATGGTATATTTTACCCTTTGAATACATTAAAATAGCAAAAGAATACCATTCTTCACCCAACTAATTTGTAACTGACTGATTGCCAGATAGAAAAATATTTGAGGTTTAATATTGGAGGATAAACCGTCGATGGTCGTAGCATCCTCCGCTACGACCCAGTACTGTTAATTGTCATCTCGGGGACACGGCCGAAGGGCGTGTAACCCGAGATCCGGCAACTACGAAGGCGTACTCTTTAATCTTACCGGGATCTAACGATCCCAGGCCCCCGATTGGAAAGAGAAGCGCTCATTCAGTCTTACGGACGGGGTTGACAGCTGCTATCGCACTGAATGCTCAATTCTCCAACTGTTCATAACGGACAGGGGTGACTTGGATGGAGGATGGTCGTAACGTCCTCCGCTACGACCGGCTAGTGTTCTATGGAAAAACGTACGAAAGGGTCGTAGCAACATGCTACGACCATCCAATGCAATCACTTATTCTCATTCACCTCACTGTCACCAATGAAAGCTTCCGCAACAGGGATCAGTATATCGAACAAAGGAAATCCTTCCACCGATCGATTTATCATAATAGCAGCAGTTAGATTATAGGCTGGGATAATAATCCACAGGGTGGTCGAACCGGCGGCCGTGCCCCCGTGATGGATGACTTTTACTTTCTTATCCAACAGGTCTAATTCCGATACACGCCAGCCAATGGCATAATTTTGTTCATTGACTTCGCCAGTGGTTAATTTCACCGGCTCAGTCAACTTATGAAAAGTTTCATTCTTTATTATTTCTCCCGTCAAAATCGAATTACCCAGGTTCACCAGATCCGAAGGCGTGGAGATCATGCCTCCGCCGGCCCATTTATTACTGTTGTCCACCGGGAAAGCTTTCTTATACTCCGCCTCCTTCAGATCATAAAATTCAGCTCTTTCGATGCTTACCTGTTGATGATCAAAAGCTGTATTATTCATGCCTGACTTCCGGAACACATTATTTTCCATGAATTGAGTGAACGAGGTTCCGGCAGCGTGCTCCATCACCGCGCTCAAAGCGGTGAAATTATAGCTGCTGTAGCTAAAATTAGTACCGGGATCAAACAGGAGCGGGTCGTCCCTGAATATGGCAACAGCCTCCTCCACGGATGAATACGCATCATTATTGTGATATTCCCATACAGGAAAACACAGGCACATGCCGTAGTTCCTGATGCCGGATGTGTGGCTTGCCAGCTGGCTGATGGTTATTCCCTGGTCGAGGATTTCGCTGGGAACTGTATCATGTAATGCCAGGCGTTGCTGCTCCAGTAAAATCCCTAATCCAACGCTGGTTACCGCTTTGGAGGTACTGCCAATCCGAAACGCCGTTGCAGGCGTCGCTTCTATTTCATCATCCATATTGGCCAGTCCGCTCGCCGACGCCCATACCAGCTTGCCATCCATACCCACCGCTACGGAAAGCGCCGGCGTTTCAAGTGTCAGCGAATCTTCCAGGAATGCGCGGGCACACGTTATACTATTCTCCAGTGAAGAATCATAGATTATCTCCCTTGCATGTGAATGCTCTGCGGTGAAAGGCCTCCATCCAAAATTGTAGACGAATATAGGTTCGAACAGGAAGAAGTCCAGCAACAACACGGCGGCGATTGCTGAACCGATCAGTAATTTTTTCATTATACCCGGTTGTCAGCGATCTGTTCGGATGCCTTATACAGGATAACTACCTCGATGATAACGGCAGGTATGAGTAACAGCAAGGCGATAAACGAACCGACAATCGTAAGGAAAAGTAAGGCGATGATTAATTCGAAAACACCTGCGGCCACAGCGATCGCCCCCAGTGATTTTTTCAAGCGAATGAATGCGATTGCCAGGACGATACCAATGGCCCCGAATATCAGCGCCGCTCCGGATTGGATAAACAAATATAGCTGATCATCCATGGGCCAGAGGACGTGGTAATTATCCAGCGCTATTAAAATGATGTAGCTGATGACCATTAAGTAGCTGCTTATTTTAAGCAGGTAGTTATGGTACACTTTGCCAAGACCAATGAACCCGCGCATGAAGAAGGCATAGGCTACCAGCACGCTGGTTTTGGTCACTACGTAAAAAACCTTTTGCGAATTGCTTAGAATTCGTTCATCAAGGAAGATATAATCTGCCGCGGCCTCGACGAGTCCAAGGGCGAAATAGATCAGTCCGGCTATCCAGGCGGTTTGCAACAAGTGCAGGATTTGTTTTTTGGACAGTTCCTGCCGGAGGACCAGCAAAGACCGCCACCAGCTGGTTGGTTCATCCGTGGTGAAAAGCTCTTCAAAATTTTCATCCAGGGCCTCCACAATTATTTTCAAGGTGGATGGTCGCGGGGTGACATCGCCGGATTCAATGCGCTGAATGGTGCGCACATTGATGTTGCACTTGCTGACCAGGTCCTCCTGGGTCAGGTTCTTTTGTTGCCTGATATCTGCCAGCTTTTTTCCTAAATGAGGTTGTTTCATGATGAGTTGATTGATTCCTGGCAATGATATTCGCAGTTTGAATCAGGAACAAAGAACTAAAGATTAATTGACCCGACATTTACCCGGCATTTGCTTTTGCGGGCAATTTAAGCAGTTTTTTGGAGAAAGATTCGTGTTTGGTGGTCATAGCGTCGATGGTCGAGCGCCCCCACCTGTCATCCCCGTCCGATCTTTTCATAGTGTGCTGTTTCTTCCAAACGGGGATCTGTGATCGAAGATCACGGTAAATTAAATAGTACGCTTTCGTAGCTGCCGGATCCCGGGTTGCCCTGCCGGGCCCCCAGGATGACAACCCTGGAACCAAGAGCCAACCTTGGGTCATAGCGCGGTCCCCAAACCCTCTTCTCCGTGACTCTTGCAATTAAACATGATAAAGTCCGTCAGAATTATTATTCTCCGGGGTAGGCAGAATGTTTACATAAATAGAAACTTTTTGTATATTAAAAATGTAATCTTATGTCAGCTCGATTTGAGATTATTTTACTGGAACAAGCCGTTGCATTTATTGAATCGCAACCATTTAAAGTGCGTTCAAAAATTCTTCAAAACATGCGGATGGCTCAGGGTAAGATAGATCCGGTCTGGTTTAAGAAACTGAGAAATGAGATTTGGGAATTCAGAACGCGCTATGCAGGCAATCAATATCGGTTGCTTGCATTTTGGGATAAAACTAACAGAGCGAAAACAATCGTTATAGCCACACACGGTTTCATAAAAAAAAGAAGAACAACCGATCTTAAAGAAATCAACAAGGCAATGAAAATTCGGGAAGAATATTTTAATAGTGAGAAGAAATGAAAAAATATACATTATCGGAAGCAGAAGATTTATTGATTGGCCAACCTGGAACGCCTGAACGCAGTCAGTATGAATTTGAATTGAATCTGCAGATAATAGGAAATCTGATCCGCTCGGCCAGAAAAGCCCGAAAGCTTACCCAGGAAGATTTGGGTAAGCGGATTGGTGTGAAGAAGGCGCAGATTTCCAGACTGGAAAATAAGACAGGCAATTTCACCGTGGAAACGCTCCTTAATGTGTTCGATGCACTGGACGCGAAGGTGAGCTTAAAGATTCATTTTGAATAATGTCAGCTTAATCCTTTTATGTCCGGATATCTATTAATCTTGCGGGTTTATTAATCTCGCAGCAAACCTCTTCACACTATTTCCTGATTCACATATTACCCAACTTCTCGATTATTTGATCCACCACACGTTTCAGCTCCTCCTCTTCCAGGTTATATTGTTTAGCCAGCGACCTGATATCCGGGTATTCACCACGGTTGATATACGGTATTATGCCTATTATAGCCTTGTTCAGGTCATCGAATGTTTCATCCTCATCCACGCTGAAATCAAAGTAATCCTCCTCATCGATATCCAGCTCCTCGTCGAAAAGTGATTCATACGGAAATATCGCCACCTCACGTTTCAGGATAAGTTCAGTAATCCCGTGCATGGCAATGCTCACGATCAGATGAGGCCATTCCTCAAAATCCAGTGACAGTTTTTTGAAGGCCTGCACCAACAGTTTATGTCCGTTTAGCGTCATGGAGGTAAGCTGGAGAATCTTTTCTTCCCGGTCGTAATATGCTGCGGCAAAATGTGGAGCTTTTTCTTCCCCCGCGGGTTTTAATTTGACCAGTCCCATATATTCTTCCGACTCAAACACCTCCTCCGGAAATATTTCTGGTAAGGATGGAATATAAAATTCGGAAAAGGCATAAAGCATTTCCTGGCCGTCCTTCGCTGCAAAAGAGGGAAGTGAACTGCCTGTCGCCAGCATCATAAATGGGACGGGTTGTTTGTCAATGACACGACGCACATCTTCATCAGTTTCCACATCATCCGTCAGTTCATTGGCAAAGAAAAAGATATCGTCCGGCGTGAATGCCAGGTATCCCACGATCGGTCCGTACGACTGGTAACATTCTCCGTTAAATCCAATCAGATTAAACCAGAGTCGGTAGGGATATTCCTCAAGGGTTTCAGTGGTTCCGGGAGAATACAACACATAAGTCTCTTCAGTGAATACATCGATCATCTCATAAAAATCATCCCCCAGTGACTCCTGGATTTGAGCAAAAGAGAATTCCCAGGGATGAGAAATTTGAGATTCCAGGAACTCCCGGTGTTCCGCTGTAAGGATCCTGAGATCGGCATGGTTGAGGTATTTGCGAATGAGGCCATCCTTTTTAAAGAGCCTGTGCACCAGGTACTGCGCCTGCAACATCGGCAGCATGGAAGCAGGAAAGTCTATGGTGATGTGCCGGTAACGTTCGAACTGACGGTTCATCTCCTTGCCGAGCAATTTTAGCTGACCGGCATAGGGCATGAGAAAATCGTCAATGACCTCCCTGGTCAATTCTGAAGTTCGCTGGCAGTGGGCTTTGAGTTTTTTGAGATCCATGGCTTTCTTTACTTTTTCCTGCTTACTCAACCAATTAAGTGACAAATCATACCGTTACACTCCTATCGAGGCGGCAGTATACACCTTTCTCATTGAGTTTAGCCTGGCAGCAGATATACATAGCATAAATTTAGTGAATTTGCTCTGACTTGTGAGCCTGTACGTTTTTAGGAATTTGATTTAAAACAGCATGGTCCCTTTCAGCCTCTCCCCTGTCCTAAGCCTCCTCAACTCCTCCGCCAGCCATTTGGCCTCATTGAAATACAAGTAGGAATTCGCGGCAGCCAGTTGATTGGCCAGATCCATCCGCTCGGTGGGTGTCAGCCGGTCGCCATGCTCCAGGTAATACTTCAGGACATACTTAATGGACTGGTGCATCAGCGGATCGCGGATATAGCGGACGCTCCCGGCCTGGATCAGCTTGAGCGAATACGTCAGACGCAGGTAGGTGACATCATCCGGACAAAGATGTTTCCGGCTGAATTGAAGCTCATGCATCAGTTTGCCCAGTTTCTTCCGGTCGAATTCCGGATCAAGGTAGGTATCTGTAAACGGGTCCCAGCCGCGCAGGGACATGTCCAGAAATTCGGCCAGGTCAAACTCCCGCATCCAGTCCGACCGGTACGCCACCGCCTTCAGTCCGCGCGAGAGGGTCTCCTTCGCCACATTCTTCAGCAGGTGGTAATAGCGGGACTCGGCCGCCGACGGGTTAATCCTCCAGCTTCGCCTCTGCCCTGCTTCTGCAGAAGTCAGGCGCACCAGCCCCGAATGTTCTTCCCGATAAGCCATGTAATTCAGCTGTACCTGGAGAAACTGTTCCCCTTCAGGCAAAGTGAATTGCTCCGGGTGGATGCCCGGGTAAGCCTCTGCCGCCTGAAACAGCTGCTGCTGGACGTACAGCAGATCTGCCGACGCTAGTGAACTGCGCGGATTCTCCCGGCACTTCCGGATGGCCCATTCCCAGGCATTCTCCAGCAATGGCACCAGGTATTCCGGCGGAAGCGGCTCTGTGGCCTGCTCCTCCTCAAACAGCACGTACAGGTCGTAATCAGATAATCCGGCGGACAGTTCCGTCAGCATCGAATTAGGCCATTCGCCAAGGATGACCTGCTGCCTGATAAACCGGCGGATGGAAAGCAGTTGTCGAAGTCGATCGGTACCCTGGCGGCGTGTATAGGCCATGTGCAATTGCTGGAATTCCCGGAGAATGTCCTGCTGCAGGTCGCGATCACTAACCGAATCTTCCAGGTAGATCATCAGTCGCGCCGATCGCTGCCTGGCCAGCCAGGGCTCCATCGCCCGGCGAACCGAATCATTCTCCAGCAACTCCTTCCACTCGCTCCGGCTGTGCTGCGGCCAGCCTTCCCTGCGGATCTGCCGCTCAAATAGCTGCCAGTGCTCCCGGTGGCGAACACGGATGGGTATTGATCGGTCGGACAAAGAACGAATGGCATTCGTGATCACCTGTGCCCGGTCTTCCATCAGGGCCTGGTTGCGGAGCGAATCCCCTTCCACCGACGCAAACCCATGGATATAGATCCGGTCAACAGGAAGCTGATTCGACTTCAGGAACCGGCGGATGGCCTCGAGTTCGCCCGGCCCTGGCTCCACCGCATTCGAGGCGAAGGTCAGGGAGAAAATCTTCCGGGAAGATGTCACACGTTCGGGAGAATACTCTGGAATATTCGCCGGCAAACGTGACTTCGCGGGATTCCCCTGGCTGAAGCGCGTCCACCGGTTGCCGTCCTGGCAATTATTCTCCCGGACATAGGGCGTATGATCGATCCGCCGAACGAGGTCCTCCTGAAAAAAGAGTTCGCCGATCACATTCTTCCGCTTGCGGAATTGGATATGCCAGTCCAGCACATGCTGGTCCGTCACCGGAAGGGCGATATACACCGCGCGCTTCGTATTGAGCTTGCGCTCCTTACCCCGCCAGAGACGATTGAAATACCGCTTGCGGGAGCGCATGAATTTCTTTGAGCGCCAGTGAAAGGACTCCAGGTAGGCGGCCCGGAATTCATTCCGGAGCTGACGGGACCCGAAGGCGGACTGGCCATGCTTGTGGACCAGCAGCAGGTTGCCGCCATTCTTATAGATGGCGCGGGCGAACTGGTACGGATTACCCAGGTAAAGCCGGACGGAGTCATCGGTGATAGCCAGGCGGTACCCGGCTTTCTTCAGATGATCATAAGACTCCGGATCCCCGGATTCGCCTTGTTCCAGATAATAGTACATGGCCGTTTCCTGGGAGAATGAATAAATGGGCAGGCAAAGGAGAATGAAGAGCAGGAGTTTCATGACCAGGGGTTTTCTAAGCTAATCAGCAAGAAGACGATTGGTCACAGGGGGAGGTTACAGGGGGGTAGGACAAAGACTAGGACCAAGACATAGACAGGAGATAGGAACAGCTGTCGTTAACCTAAATAGCCCATTGATCTGCAATAGAATAAACGGATTTTGATTTGGCGAATCAATAAGATCATTTTAATGGAATCAACCTAGGAAAAAAGTTTGGGGCAGATTTCTTCAGTTGTGAATAGTAAAATTCATTATGGTATGGATAGCCACTCGAATAAATTACAGGAATCTTGGAATTTACCTTGGTTAAGCTAAGAGGTTCCTTTTCAACATCCGTGTTGACATCACTAAGAGTGATTTTTAAATTGTTGAATGATGAAATCTTGAAGGTAAAAACTTCTTCATAATCCAGGAAAGAATCAAGTAAGCTAAACTTGATTTCGTCTCCATTTAACTCGTAAGTGTATACAAAAAACTCGTCAATACTCATTTCGTATTTTATGGCCAGGGAATCATTAAATTGCCAGGCAATCTCTTTAGAAGTCCAGGTTCCGATCAATTGATCTCTGGAATACTCTTGACAGCTGCTTAATGACAATAACAGAATGAAGCTTATCGCCAAGTTAAAATGGGCAAACAGGTTTTCTACCGAAAGAATTGATTGGGCTTGAGGAGTAACCACAACCGAATTATACAAAATATTTAATCAGCATAAAATCCTTTAATTCTAATCAACAGAATGTCAGACTGATATATAGTTAAACCATTAAAATGGGTTACAATTCTACAATTATGCCATATGTATTAGAAAAAAACGTCTATGGCTATCACATATATCGACTCCCGCGGCTACCGAAGATTCATTGATTCCGGAATATTATTCCACCGATGGATGGCAGAGAAAAAATTAGGACGTAAACTCTCCGAAGTAGAAGTAGTCCACCACATCGATCGCGACAAACTAAATAACGACCCGCAGAATTTGTGGGTTTTCGCCAACCGTGCTGCCCACGCCCGGGCGCACTGGATAGATGCAAAGAGATACGGATTCAAGTATTCCTTTGGAATAAAGTAACTATCTGCATTCGTCGCTTGAGGCAGATTCAAAAGACTAAGTAGACATACACACAAATGACATTGCCGCCATATGGCGAAAGGCTATTAAAAAATAAGTGCTTAATTTAAGAGCAACTAATTCACAACATGGCCGAAGAAAGCAGGATATTTGATGGATTAAACGAAAGACAGCGTCAGGCAGTTAAGGCCAATGATAAACGCATGCTGATTCTTGCAGGAGCCGGTGCGGGAAAGACCTCAACCATTATCCGCAAGATCCTGTACCTGGTTTTTGAAAAAAATGTCAAGCCCGGAAGTATTCTTGCTGTGACCTTCACCAAGAATGCGGCTGATGAAATGATTGACCGGCTAATCCTTGAGGCCGATAAAGATTCGGGAGAATACGCCGGAATTCTGAATGACCGAACCCTGAAGGGTGATAAACGTGATTTTCTGAGAAGGCAATATCAGAAAAAATTCCCCTGGATCTCCAATCTCACGATCCGCACATTTCACAGCTTCAGCTACAGCCTGCTAAGCACTTATGGCTCAATCGATCTGGATAACCGGTTTAAGATTCTCCTGGATAGCAAAGCCGATAGCGACACGTTGTCCCGACGTGTGGCGGATGAATCCCCCATGGATATTTATCGAAAGGCTTTATCCGGCTTAGTGGAAGACCGCACGTTTCTGCTCAAATTAAAGCGGTATATCATTGATTATTATATAGATGAGATCAACATCCAGCGATCCAAAGACCGAATGTATGATCTTGATAAGCCTTACACCACACTGAATGGCACAAAGGTACGCTCGAAATCCGAACGGGACATTGCCGATTGGCTTTATTCACATGAATTGCCATTTGTATATGAACCCGATGTGAATTTTAAAGACTTTCCGTTCAATCCGGACTTCTATCTTCCCACACTGGATCTGTATATCGAGCATATCAGCGATATAAGTCATCCCATTCGGGACAAGGAACAGCAATTCAAAAAAGCCGGAAAACTACTGTACAAGATTCATGAGGACATGAATCATGATATCCGGGGGTTCCACCAGGCACTCGAACGGATCACGGCGGGCAAGATAGATGTGGAAGAGAAAGACCCGCCACTCAAATTCGAGGATGAATTCAAATATTATCACGACAAGGTAAAGGAATTCCTGTACAACGTAAAGCAACTGAATGACAAGGTTAAAGTGGAGAACCTGGACTTTTTAAAGGTATATGAACGATCACAGGACCACGAAAGTGTCCGCATATCCCGCTTCTATCAACTGGCGAAACGGATCATTAAAAAATACACATCTTATTGTGAACGTTATGCCTACCTTGATTTCAATGACTTGCTGATCAAATCCCTCGAGATCCTTCAAAAAAAGTCAGGGGTCAGGCAAAACATTCAGAATACCTATAAGCACATACTTGTGGATGAGTTCCAGGATGTGAACACTTTGCAGATCGATTTCCTGAACAATATGTTGAAACCCGAAACCCAGCTATTCTGTGTAGGGGATGACTGGCAAAGCATCTATGGGTTTCGTGGATCTGAAGTTAAGTACATTGTCAATTTTGAGAAGTATTTCCCGGACTCACGGGTGATCAAATTCGATCTGAATTACCGCAGCAGCGATACGATTGTACGCGCCAGTAACCGGGTAATCCGTTTTAACCAACACCTGATACAAAAAGAGATCCGAGCCTTCCGTGATCAGGACAAACGAAAAATATTTTTGTATTGTGCCCAGCGGGAAGAAGAAGATGGCGTGCATTTCCTGGTGAACAAAATAAATGAGTTGTATGAGAATGGATATTCGAAAGAGGAAGTCCTTGTACTTTACCGGCGAACTGCTCAGGTCTTCCCCTACCAGGAAGGCTGGAAAAAAGCCGGACTGAATGTACAGCGGAAGACTATTCATGGTTCGAAAGGACTAGAGGCAAAGGTGGTATTTATCGTCGGACTAACCGAAGGCAATTTCCCAAATGTATGGCAGAGCGACCGGATCTTTCAGCTGGTGAAAGAGGAGAATATCGATCTGCTTGAGGAGGAGGAACGGCGCTTGTTTTATGTGGCCCTTACCCGTGCCCAGGAATCGGTTTATCTCCTTTCAGAAACAGGCAATGAATCCACCTTTATCGAAGAGATTGGCGAAGAGCACCTGGACCGATATAATTATTACACTTTACAGGGATGAATATATCGTATACTATTTAGGGGATGGTTTCTCAGAAATTAATCTTTACTGGCAAAAACCGGATCCGAATCCGCATTGGGTGAGAATGTCTTTCAATAATAGACAAATAAGGCGATCCTTTTAGTGATAACTAACGACTCTTTATTAAACGCCCCGCTTTTTTAATTGGTTGTTGAAGTGCAGCTTCTAGCCGGATCAGCGCATTAGCCATAAATTCAATCATCTGTTGCCATTTATCCGGATCAGATATGCTCACTTCATTTAGCTCATACTTTATTCGCGACGACTTCTTATTATCCATTCGTTCCCAAGTAAGTACATCTCCAAATGTTGATTCAATTTCACTTTTCATCTCAAGCAACTTATCAAAAATAAACTTGTTCTCTTCTCGAACAGGTCGACTAAAATATAATTCAGCTCTAGCATAGCTATTTGATATTACAGAATTATACGCAATCCCACTTATTCCACTCCCAGTGCTAATCCAGCTATCCTTAGACGGGCTAACATTGTCAAGCAAATTACTCCTTTTACTAAAGTAGGTTAAGTACTTTTTCCAAAATTCAAGATTCAGTTTTTGCCTTGCCTTAAGTGTATCCTGAGAGCTTTGCTGATCTTGTGCTTTCTCAGCCATTCTAATTGTATACTCCTCTGCCTCCTTAACTGGTATTATTTGGTCAACGCTTAAAAGTATATCATCATTGAACAAATAGGGAACGGCTTTGAAACACTGAATTTTCATGTTGTAAGTGGTAAGCAACCACATTACAGTTGAAGTCACCTCCTTTCTGAAACTTGCAGAAACAAGGATTATTCTTTGAGTTTTATTTGTCTGTAATTCTGGAAATTCAACTTCCAAAAATTCCTCTAGATTCGCTTTGGCATCTTCTTCGATTCCATTTCGATCCAGATAAGACTGATAAATATCTTTAATCTGATGCTTTGAAAGGCTTGAACAATACGATGCGTATTTCAATACTTGCCAAGTCACATCACGTCCGCTGTCATCTAATTTATTCTCTATTACAATAATATTGCCTTGTTTATCAAGCGCTAGAAGATCTAAACGTTCACGAGTATCATCAAACCCATCAAACTCTTTTTGAATAATCAGAATTTCCTCACCAAATACTTCCGGATTATGTTCTAACCACTCTTGGAGATTTTCTCTCTCACGAATACCCAATTCTGAGAATGACTTTTCTTCAATTCTGTGAATTCGGTTGTCGGTTTTATCAACTTTAAACATCGAACTTTTTTAATTTATAAGGGCTAAAAATGTCAAAATACACATATCCTTTTCATCTAAAATAATAACCTTATACTTTTCCTATTAATTATAAATTGGTCTTAAAATAAACTTGTCTTTTATTTGTTTGCTAATCACTATAATACTCCCCGAAATCCGGACCATAGGGTAAGTTAAAAATTAACCTTTAACTTTAATAAACCTATGAGACGATCCAGAAGAAAATTCAGTGCAAAATTTAAGGCAACCGTTGCC